>JBDNIY010000001.1:0-847062 GCA_041688015.1 Parvibaculaceae bacterium | reverse complement strand
CCGGGCGACAACATCAAAATGAACGTAACGCTGATCGCGCCGATCGCGATGGAAGAGAAGCTCCGCTTCGCCATCCGTGAAGGTGGTCGCACCGTCGGCGCCGGCGTCGTCTCTAAGGTAATTAAGTAATAAGCGTATCGGGACGCGGACCAATCTGCGCCCCTTTTTATTCGGCCGTTAGGCACGAGGAATGACTATGCAAAGGCAGAAAATCCGCATTCGGTTGAAAGGTTTCGATCACCGCGTGCTCGATATTTCAACGCGCGAGATCGTCAACACGGCGAAGCGCACAGGCGCGCAGGTGTTGGGACCGATCCCTCTGCCGACGCGTTTTGAGAAGTTTACAGTGCTTCGTGGCCCGCACATCGATAAGAAGAGCCGCGAGCAATTCGAAATTCGGACGCACAAGCGTGTGCTCGACATCGTGGATCCCACGCCTCAGACGGTCGATGCTTTGATGAAGCTGGACCTAGCTGCCGGTGTGGACGTCGAGATCAAGCTCTGACAACAGCTTTGGACGATTTGAAGCTGATTTGCCGATAATATGAGGAATGGGACCATGCGTTCCGGAGTGATAGTCAAAAAAGTCGGAATGACCCGTCTGTTTATGGACGACGGGCGCCATGTACCGGTCACCGTGTTGAAACTCGACAATGTTCAAGTTGTCAGTCAGCGCACGCCAGAGAAGAACGGCTATACAGCCGTTCAGCTCGGGGCGGGGCTTGCCAAAGTGAAGAACGTACCTCGCGCGCAGCGTGGTCAGTTCTCGCGGGCTGAGGTCGAACCGAAGCTCGAACTCGCTGAGTTCCGTGTTAGCGAAGACAACATGCTCGATGTGGGCGTCGAAATTACGGCGGATCATTTCGTGGCGGGTCAACTCGTTGACGTGTCGGGCACATCGATCGGTAAGGGTTTTGCCGGTGTTATGAAGCGCCACAACTTTGGTGGTCTTCGTGCATCGCATGGTGTGTCAGTCAGCCATCGTAGTCATGGTTCAACCGGACAACGTCAGGATCCGGGCAAGGTCTTTAAGGGTAAGAAGATGGCTGGCCACATGGGCGCCGAACGCATTACGACGCAGAACCTTGAAGTGGTTCGCACGGATGTGGAACGTGGCCTCATCATGGTGAAGGGCGCAGTGCCCGGCTCCAAGGGTGGTTGGGTTCTGGTTCGCGACGCTGTGAAGAAAGCATTGCCGCAAGGCGTTCCAACACCGGGCGCGTTCCGTCGCGTTGGTGAAGTTGCTGCGGCTCCCGCTGCTGAGGCTCCGGTCGATGCTGGCGATGACGCCCAGAAGGAGGGTGCGGAATGAAAATCGACGTGACAACACTCGCCGCTGCGAAAACCGGCACCGTCGATCTATCCGACGAGGTTTTTGGTCTTGAGCCGCGCGCCGACATTCTGCATCGTATGGTGAACTATCAGCTCGCCAAACGTCAGGCCGGTACGCATAAGACAAAAGGCCGGTCGGAAATTTCGCTCACGGGCAAGAAGTTCGTGAAGCAGAAGGGATCTGGCGGCGCTCGTCATGGTGACCGCAAGGCGCCGCAGTTTCGTGGCGGTGGTAAGGCTTTCGGGCCGGTCGTTCGCAGCCATGCGTTTGATCTGCCTAAAAAGGTTCGCGCGCTGGCGCTGAAGCTGGCGCTGTCGTCCAAGGTAAAGTCTGACAATCTCGTGATCCTCGAAGACACGAATGTCGATGCGCCCAAGACGAAGGCCCTGAAAGAGACATTTGCGAAACTCGGTTTCAAGTCGGTGTTGTTCATCGATGGTGCCGAAGTGAACAAAAACTTCGCGCTGGCTGCTCGTAACATTCCCGATGTGGATGTGCTGCCGGTTCAGGGCATCAACGTTTACGACATTCTGCGCCGCGAGAAGCTCGTGCTGACCAAGGCCGCAGTTGAGAGCCTGGAGGCGCGTTTCAAATGAACGAACGTTTTTACGACGTCATCGTCTCGCCGGTGATCACTGAAAAGGCCACGATGGCCTCTGAATTTAACCAGGTCACTTTTAAAGTGGCTCGGGACGCGACGAAGCCGGAAGTTAAAGAAGCTGTCGAAAAGCTTTTTGACGTAAAGGTCAAAGCCGTGAATACGCTGTTGCGGAAGGGCAAGACCAAGCGCTTCCGTGGGTTTGCTGGCAAGCAAGCTGATTTCAAAAAAGCGATCGTGACGCTCGAAGAGGGCTATTCGATCGACGTGACGACTGGTCTCTAAAGAGAAGCTCGAACCGATGGCACTTAAACATTACAAACCGACAAGCCCTGCCCAGCGCGGCCTTGTGCTGGTCGATCGGTCGGCGCTCTACAAGGGCAAGCCGATCAAGGCTCTTACAGAAGGCCTGTCGAAGTCTGGTGGTCGTAACAACCACGGGCGGATAACGGCTTTCAATCGCGGTGGTGGTCACAAGCGGTCTTACCGCATGGTGGACTTCAAACGTACGCGCTTGGACGTCCCGGCGACTGTCGAACGCCTTGAGTATGACCCGAACCGCACGTCGTTCATCGCGCTCATTAAATATAGCGATGGCGAACTGGCCTATATCATTGCCCCGCAGCGTCTGGCTGTCGGCGACGCAGTGATCTCTGGCAAGAAGGTTGACGTGAAGCCGGGCAATGCGATGCCGTTGGCGTCGATCCCGGTGGGCACGATTGTTCACAATGTCGAGCTGAAGCCCGGTAAGGGTGGTCAGATTGCACGCTCGGCTGGCACCTATGTGCAGCTCGTCGGTCGTGATCAGGGTTACGCGCTCATCCGTCTGTCGTCAGGCGAACAGCGCATGGTGCGTGGCGAATGCATGGCCTCGATTGGCGCTGTGTCGAACCCGGACCATTCCAACATTACGCTGGCGAAAGCGGGTCGTAACCGTTGGCTCGGCAAGCGTCCTTCGGTGCGTGGCGTGGCCATGAACCCTGTTGACCATCCCCACGGCGGCGGCGAAGGCCGTACCTCTGGTGGTCGTCATCCGGTGACACCATGGGGCAAGCCGACCAAGGGCAAGAAGACGCGCGCCAATAAGGCGACCGACAAGTACATCTTGCGCAGCCGTCATAAGAAGAAGGGCTGAGGGTAACTGATATGGCACGTTCCGTTAAAAAGGGTCCGTTTGTGGATGGCTACCTGCTCAAGAAGGCAGATGCTGCTCGCGCCTCGACCCGTAAAGACATCGTCAAGATCTGGAGCCGTCGTTCCACGATCCTGCCGCAGTTCGTAGGGATCACTTTTGCCGTGCATAACGGCAAGAAGCACATCCCAGTGCTGGTGAACGAAGACATGGTGGGTCACAAGTTTGGCGAGTTTTCGCCGACCCGCACATTCTTTGGGCACACGGCCGATAAGAAAGCGAAGAAGGGTTAAGTCATGGGCAAAACTGCAAACAAGCGGAGACTGCCTGACAGCGAAGCGCTGGCCACTGGTCGCATGCTTCGCATCAGCCCGCAGAAGCTCAATCTGGTCGCGCAGCTTATTCGCGGCAAGAAGGCCGATAGCGCACTCGCCGATCTGACCTTCTCCAACAAGCGCATTGCACGTGATGTGAAGAAGGTTCTACAGAGCGCGATTGCGAACGCGGAAAACAATCACAGCCTCGACGTTGATGATCTCATCGTCGCCGAGGCCTTCGTCGGCAAGAACATGGTGATGAAGCGCTGGCATGCTCGCGCGCGTGGCCGTGTGGGACGCATCGAAAAAGCGTTCAGCCAGATTACAATTGTCGTTCGGCAAGTCGAGGAGACGGCCTGATGGGTCATAAAGTCAATCCAATCGGTCTGCGTCTTGGCATCAACCGTACTTGGGACTCGCGCTGGTTTGCGGGGCGTCAGGAATATGGCAGGTTGCTGCATGAAGACATCAAGATCCGCGAACAGCTGACCTCTCAGTTGAAGCAGGCCGGTATTTCGAAGATCGTGATCGAGCGTCCGCACAAGAAGTGCCGTGTGACGATCCACACAGCGCGTCCGGGTGTTGTGATCGGCAAAAAAGGCGCCGACATCGATAAGCTCCGCAAGGATATCGGCAAGATCACGACCTCTGAAGTGCATCTTAACATCGTTGAAGTGCGCAAGCCTGAAATCGACGCGACGCTTGTCGCCGAGAATATTGCCCAGCAGCTTGAGCGCCGCGTGGCATTCCGTCGGGCCATGAAGCGGGCCGTTCAGTCGGCCATGCGTCTGGGCGCCGGTGGCATCCGCATCAACTGCGCGGGTCGTCTTGGCGGGGCGGAAATTGCGCGCACCGAATGGTACCGCGAAGGTCGTGTGCCGCTGCACACGCTGCGTGCCGACATCGACTACGGTGTGGCGACAGCAAAAACTGCTTACGGCACATGCGGCATCAAAGTTTGGATATTCAAGGGTGAAATTCTTGAACATGATCCGATGGCATCCGAGCGTCGCGCCCTTGAGGGTGCTGGCGATGGCAATAGCGGCGGTGGCCGTCAGCGCCGTGAGGATCGGGGCTGAGACCTTAGGGTCAGGTCTACCGATTAGAATTGAGCGATAAAGAAGAGTTTCGATCATGTTGCAACCGAAGCGCACTAAGTTCCGCAAGGCCCATAAGGGCCGCATCCATGGCAATGCTAAGGGTGGCACGAATCTCGACTTTGGGGCTTTTGGCCTCAAAGCTCAGGAACCGGATCGTATCACGGCGCGTCAGATTGAGGCGGCTCGCCGCGCGATCACCCGTCACATGAAGCGTGCTGGTCGTGTGTGGATACGTATTTTCCCGGACGTGCCAGTGTCGTCGAAGCCGACAGAAGTGCGAATGGGTAAAGGTAAGGGTTCGCCTGAATATTGGGCTGCTCGCGTCAAGCCGGGGCGCATCATGTTTGAGGTCGATGGCGTGCCGATGAAGGTGGCGCAGGAAGCCTTGATGCTTGGTGCGGCAAAGCTGCCGATCAAGACACGTTTTGTTGTTCGTCCTGGCGAACACGCTTAAAGAATAAGCCGCTTTATTGGCGGCGCTACGAAAGGGTAAGGCCATGAAGGCCAGCGAAGTAAAAGACAAGACGCCGGACCAGTTGCAGGACGAACTCCTGAAGCTGAAGAAGGAGCAGTTCAACCTGCGCTTTCAGGGTGCCAGCGGTCAGTTGGAAAAGACATCGCGCATGAAGGCTGTGCGTCGCGATATTGCGCGCGTCAAAACCATTCAGCGCCAGCGCGTTGACGCGACGGCGAAAGGCTGAGGATAGATTATGCCTAAGAGAATCCTGCAAGGCGTCGTGGTCAGCGACAAGAACGACAAGACGATAGTGGTGAAGGTCGAGCGCCGCTTTTCCGATCCTGTGCTCAAAAAAATTGTGCGTAGCTCGAAGAAGTATCATGCGCACGACGATGCGAACTCGGTGAAGGTTGGTGACATCGTGAAGATCCGCGAATGTGCCCCGATCTCGAAGCTGAAAAAGTGGGAAGTATTCAGGGACGAAGCCTGAGCCTGACAAGGTTTAAGGTTTCATTCCAGCAAGGCAGATGAAGTCATGATTCAGCAAGAGACAAACCTAGAGGTAGCCGACAACTCCGGTGCGCGTCGCGTGATGTGCATTAAAGTTCTCGGCGGCTCCAAGCGGAAATACGCATCCGTTGGCGACATTATTGTCGTCAGCATCAAGGAAGCTATTCCGCGCGGTAAGGTGAAGAAGGGCGAAGTGATGAAAGCTGTCGTCGTGCGCACTGCGAAGGAAATTCGCCGTGCCGATGGCAGCGTGATCCGCTTCGATCGCAATGCAGCTGTGCTCATTAACGGTCAGGGCGAGCCTATCGGCACGCGTATCTTTGGCCCGGTGACACGCGAGTTGCGCGCCAAGAACCACATGAAGATCGTATCGCTTGCGCCGGAGGTGCTTTGATGTCGGCGAAAATTAAAAAAGGCGACAAGGTTGTCGTCCTGACCGGAAAAGACAAGGGAAAGAAGGGTGCCGTTCTGGCTGTCTATCCCAAGGAAAACCGGGCGCTCGTTCAGGGCGTGAATATGATGAAGCGGCACACCAAGCCGTCGCAGACGACGACGGGCGGCATCGTGTCGCGTGAGGCTCGCATTAATTTGTCGAACCTCGCGATTGAAGATCCCAAGACGGGCAAGCCGTCGCGGGTCGGGTTCAAGACGCTCGACGACGGTCGCAAAGTGCGGGTCGCTAAGGTGTCGGGAGAGATGATCGATGGCTGAAGTTAGCTACATTCCGCGTCTGAAAACGCAGTATCTGGAAACCATTCGTCCTGCGCTTCAGGAACGTCTGAAATACCAGAATAAGATTCAGGTACCGCGGATCGAAAAGATCGTTCTGAATATGGGCGTCGGCGAAGCCGTTGCCGATAGCAAGAAGATCAAAAGTGCCTTTGAAGACCTTCAGGCGATTGCCGGCCAAAAGCCGGTCATCACCAAAGCGAAGACGTCTATTGCGACGTTCAAGCTGCGCGAAGGCATGCCGGTTGGTGTGAAGGTGACGCTCCGCAAGGATCGTATGTATGAATTCATGGACCGTTTGGTCACGATTGCGCTGCCGCGCGTTCGAGATTTTCGCGGTCTGAATGCGAAGAGTTTTGATGGTCGTGGCAACTACGCCATGGGTCTGAAAGAGCATATCGTGTTCCCGGAAGTCGATTATGACAAGGTCGATCAGGTCTGGGGCATGGACATTATCGTCTGCACGACGGCGAATACGGATGACGAAGCGCGCGAGTTACTGCGTGAGTTTAATTTCCCTTTCGCTAAATAAGTTTTCTGTGGTCTGCGACAATCGTAGACCCGACGGAGGTTTGGATGGCTAAGAAGAGCGCCATTAATAGAGACCAGAAGCGGCGCAAGCTGGCAGCTCAATATGCTGTCAAACGGGCAAAGCTGAAGGCGATGACGACGGACATTAAAATTCCGATCGAAGAACGGTTCAACGCTCAGTTGAAGCTGTCGGAACTTCCGCGGAATTCGTCGAAGACCCGTATTCACAATCGCTGCGAGCTTACTGGCCGTAGCAAGTCGTATTATCGCAAGCTTCGCATGTCGCGTATCGCGCTCCGGGATCTCGCATCCCGTGGTCAGATCCCTGGCATGGTCAAGTCGAGCTGGTGAGGAGACATTCGTAAATGACGATGACCGATCCACTGGGCGATATGCTCACCCGTATCCGCAATGCTCAACTTCGAGGCAAAAGCAAAGTTGCGTCGCCCGCTTCGAAGGTGCGCGGCTGGGTGCTCGATGTTCTGGCCGATGAAGGTTTCATCCGTGGCTATGCCAAGGTTGATTTCCCCAACGGTAAGAGCGAGTTCGAGATTGAACTCAAATACAATGAAGGCCGACCGGTCATCGAATTGATCGAGCGTGTGTCTACGCCAGGGCGGCGTGTTTATTCGGGTGTGACAACAATCCCGACTGTTCACAATGGCCTTGGCATCACAATCCTTTCGACTCCGAAGGGAATCATGTCAGATGCCGCCGCACGTGAAAAAAATGTTGGTGGTGAGGTTCTCTGTCGCGTCTTCTAAGACGGTTTAGAGAACGACACTCAAGATAGAGACGACGGAAAGAGACTGTCATGTCGAGAATTGGTAAGAAGCCCATCGAGATTGTCAAAGGGGTCACCGTGACCCTCAATGGACAAGAAGTGGCTGTGAAGGGTCCGAAGGGTGAGCTTAAGCTGACGCTCGTCGATGACGTGGCCGTGTCACAAGGCGAAGACGGCATCATTGTGGCGCCGCGCGAAGATACGCAGCGCGCCCGTGCGATGTGGGGTTTGTCGCGGACGCTGGTGCAAAACTTGGTGACAGGTGTTTCGACCGGCTTCACGAAGAACCTGGAGATCAACGGTGTTGGGTATCGCGCCGCATTGCAGGGCAAGAAGCTCCAGCTCAATCTGGGTTTCAGCCATGAAGTGCTCTATGACATCCCGGCAGGTATTGAAGTGAAGGTGGCCAAGCCCACTGAAATTTCAGTGTCGGGCATGGACAAACAGCAAGTTGGCCAGGTGGCCGCGGAAATCCGCGCCTATCGCGAGCCGGAACCCTATAAGGGCAAGGGCGTGAAATACGCCGGCGAATTCATCTTCCGTAAGGAAGGCAAGAAGAAATAAGGCGAATGGCTATGAGCAAATTCAAAAATCATCTTCAGCGCCGGACGCAGCGAAACCGCATCAAGCTTGCGAAAGCAGCAAATGCGCGGCTTCGCCTCTCGGTTCATCGTTCGTCGAAGCATATTTATGCGCAGATCATCGACGATGTGCAGGGCGTGACGGTTGCGGCGGCCTCTTCCATGGAAGAAGGCTTTGCGGCAAAAGGCTGCAATATTGGCGGCGCATCCGAAGTCGGCAAGCTCGTCGCTGAGCGCGCGGCCGAGAAGGGCGTCAAGGACGTTGTATTCGATCGCGGTGGCTACATCTATCACGGGCGCGTCAAAGCGCTTGCTGAAGGCGCCCGTGAAGGCGGCCTGAACTTTTAACGGCGCCGTTCTATTTAAGAGGAATTATCTGTGGCACGCGAAAGATCACGAGACCGGGAAGAACGCGACAGCGAATTTGTGGACAAGCTTGTCCATATTAATCGCGTCGCCAAGGTCGTCAAGGGTGGCCGTCGTTTCGGCTTTGCGGCGCTTGTCGTCGTTGGTGACCAGAAGGGCCGCGTTGGCTTTGGTCATGGCAAGGCGCGCGAAGTCCCTGAAGCCATCCGTAAGGCAACGGAAGCCGCTAAGCGCGCTATGATCCGTGTGCCGCTGCGTGAAGGCCGGACATTGCATCACGACATTGACGGTCGCCATGGCGCCGGTCGCGTTGTGTTGCGTGCGGCTCCTGCTGGTACGGGCATTATCGCTGGTGGCCCAATGCGCGCTGTCTTTGAGACGCTGGGCGTGCAGGACGTGGTTGCTAAGTCGCTCGGCTCGTCCAACCCCTATAACATGGTGCGCGCGACGTTCGACGCACTGAAGCATGAACAGAGCCCGCGCATGGTTGCAGCGCGTCGCGGCAAGAAGGTGTCCGACATTGTCGGTCGCCGTGCCGATGGCGCCGCTGATATCAGTGCCGAGTAAGAATTGAATTAGAGGAATCGGGAAATGTCAGCGAAAAAGAGCGGCGGTAAGACAGTGACCGTTCAGCAGACCGGCAGCCCGCTTCGGCGGCAGCCTGACCAGCGTCAGACGCTGGTGGGTCTTGGTCTGAACAAGATGCGCCGGACCAAGACGTTGGAAGACACGCCAGCGGTTCGTGGCATGATCAGAAAAGTGGCCCATCTTATCCGCGTTGTGGATGAGGCTTAATTTGTTTGAGCTTTTGGCTCACGAGGCATTCCGATGAAACTGAACGAAATTATCGACAATGAAGGCGCCCGCCGCCCGCGTATTCGCGTTGGTCGTGGCATTGGCTCCACCAAAGGCAAGACCGGCGGCCGCGGCGTCAAGGGTCAGACCTCACGTTCCGGTGTGGCGATCAAGGGCTACGAAGGCGGCCAGATGCCGATTCATATGCGCTTGCCTAAGCGTGGCTTCAAAAACATTTTCCGCTTGGATTACAACGTCATCAACGTGGGCAAGGTCCAAGAGGCGATTGACGCAGGCAAGATCGACGCGAAGGCGACGGTCGATGTGGCAGCCCTGGTGGCTGGCGGCGTGTTGCGTCGTCCCAAGGCTGGCGTTCGTCTGATGGCAACCGGTGAGTTGAAGGCGAAGGTTAATTTCGTCGTTGCAGGTGTGTCGGAATCAGCTAAGGCTGCTGTCGAAAAGGCGGGTGGTTCTGTGCAGGTTATCGAACGCAAGGTGCCTGTTTCCAAGAAGAAGCCGGCAGCAGAATAATACCGACCATGATGCAGGCGGGACAGTTGTTCCGCCGGTCTTTATGCGGCGTACAGGGTAGGTTCTAAATGGCATCGGCGGCAGAACAGCTTGCAGCAAATCTGAATTTCTCTGCCTTTGCGAAGGCCGATGAACTGAAGAAGCGCATCTGGTTCACGTTGGGCGCGCTGATCGTCTATCGTTTAGGCACCTATATTCCGCTGCCTGGCATTGACCCGACGGCGTTGGCTCAGGTGTTCAAGCAGCAATCGTCAGGTATTCTTGGCGTGTTCGACATGTTTGCTGGTGGCGCTGTCGGTCGCATGGCGATTTTTGCGCTCGCCATCATGCCGTATATTTCGGCGTCCATTATCATTCAGCTCATGACTTCCGTCTCGCCTCACCTTGAGGCGCTGAAGAAGGAAGGGACGCAGGGCCAGCAGACCATCAACCAATATACGCGTTACGGCACGGTGCTCCTCGCAGCGCTGCAAGGCTACGGCATTGCCGTGGGGCTTGAGGGCGCGCAGCATGTGGTGATTGATCCCGGCTTCTTCTTTCGTTCCACCACGGTCATCACGCTGGTTGGTGGCACCATATTTCTGATGTGGCTTGGTGAGCAGGTCACCGCGCGCGGTGTTGGCAACGGTATCTCGTTGATCATTATGGCAGGCATTGTCGCGCAACTTCCCACGGCTATTGCGGGTACCTTGGAGTTGGGACGTCAGGGCGCTATTTCGACGGGCGTCATCTTCATCCTGATCGTCATGATCATTTCTGTCATTATGGGCATCGTGTTTATCGAGCGCGCGCAGCGACGATTGATTGTGCAATATCCCAAGCGACAGGTCGGCAACAAGATGTATGGTGGCGACAGCTCGCATCTGCCGTTGAAGCTCAATACGTCAGGCGTCATTCCGCCGATCTTTGCCTCATCGCTTCTTCTTTTGCCGATCACCGTGGCCAATTTCACCGCTGGGCAGGGCCCCGACTGGCTGAATACAGTCACGGCATGGCTCGGTCATGGCCAGCCGCTTTACATGCTGACCTATGGGGCGGGCATCGTGTTTTTCGCTTTCTTCTATACCGCCATTGTCTTCAATCCGAAGGACACCGCGGATAATCTTAAGAAATACGGCGGTTTCATTCCCGGCATTCGGCCTGGTGAGCGCACGGCAGCCTATATCGACTATGTGTTGACCCGTCTGACAGCTGTAGGCGCCGTCTATCTCGTGCTGGTTTGTTTGCTGCCTGAGTTCCTCGTTGCTCAATATAAAGTGCCGTTCTATTTCGGGGGCACATCGCTGTTGATCGTTGTCTCGGTGACGATGGATACGGTGGCGCAAATCCAGAGCCATCTGCTGGCCCACCAGTATGAAGGCCTTATCAAAAAATCAAAACTGCGCGGCGGGCGCCGATGAAACTGATCCTCCTTGGACCACCCGGCGCGGGCAAGGGTACACAAGCCCAGCGTCTGCAAGAGGCTTATGGCTTCATCCAGCTTTCCACCGGCGACATGTTGCGCGCGGCGGTCAAGGCGGGCACAGAGGTCGGCAAGCAGGCTGAGGCCATTATGGCGCGTGGCGATATGGTGCCCGACGAAGTTGTGGTCGGCATCATTTCGGATCGCATTACGCAGCCGGATGCCAAGAGTGGCTACATTTTGGACGGGTTTCCACGCAATGTGGCGCAGGCTGAAGCGCTGGACGCCATGCTGGCAGGGCGTGGCGTTAAACTCGACGCTGTGGTTGAGTTAGGAGTGGACGACAAGATTTTGCTCGGCCGTATCGAAGCGCGCGCGGCGCAGACTGCTGGCGGCCCGCGTGCCGACGACAATGCCGAGGCGCTGGCAAAGCGTCTGACGGTTTATCATGAACAGACGGCCCCTTTGGCCGCCTACTACAAGTCGCGCGGCGTCCTTAAAGGCGTTGACGGGATGAGCGATATGGACGACGTGACCCGCCAAATTGAAGCGGTTCTCGGACTGACGAAGAAAATGGGGAAGCAGGCTTAAGCGGTTGACGGAGCGGGGTTAAATCCTATAATCCCGGCCTTCGTGACGGTGTTGTTAAGTTGATGACCGGTTTGGGCCAAAAATTGGCGGAATTCCGCGGATTTTATGTGGTTCTACCGGGTTTTGACGTAACCGTTGCTTAAGCGATTCCCTCATGTGTGACGTGAGGCTTGCGCCGAAACTGAGTTTCTGGCGCTGGAAGCAGGAGAATAGAAGTGGCTCGTATTGCTGGTGTCAACATCCCGACGAATAAGCGGGTCGTTATTGCACTGACCTATATTCATGGCATTGGCGATGCCAAGGCATCGGAAATCTGCGGAAAAGTGGGCATTCCTGCCGAACGCCGCGTGAATCAGTTGACGGATTCGGAAGTTATTCAGATCCGTGAATCAATCGATCAGGAATATATGGTCGAAGGCGATCTGCGACGTGACGTCGCAATAAACATCAAACGCCTGATGGACCTTGGCTGCTATCGCGGCTTGCGCCATCGCAAGGGCCTGCCGGTTCATGGTCAGCGCACGCATACTAATGCGCGCACCCGCAAGGGGCCGGCCAAGGCGATTGCTGGCAAGAAGAAGTAAGTCACTCGGTATTTTTGCACGAGCGGCTTGCTCGGGCGTATTTAAGGTTTGAGACGGATGGCCAAGGAAAAGACACGCGTTAAGCGTAAGGAACGCAAGAATATCTCGTCGGGCGTCGCCCACGTGAATTCTTCGTTCAACAACACCATGATCACGATTACTGATGCGCAGGGCAACGCGATTGCTTGGTCGTCGGCCGGGATCATGGGCTTTAAAGGTAGCCGTAAATCCACACCTTTTGCAGCCCAGATGGCCGCTGAAGATGCGGGCAAGAAGGCGATGGAACACGGGATGCGCACCCTCGAAGTTGAGGTAACGGGGCCGGGTTCGGGGCGTGAGTCTGCGCTACGTGCGTTGCAGTCGGTTGGTTTTACCGTCACGACGATCCGTGACGTAACGCCCATTCCGCATAATGGTTGCCGTCCGCCCAAGCGTCGGCGCGTTTAATTCAGAGCGTTAACAGGTTCGCCTGTTCATGCAGGCCGGTTCGCCGGCCCCGTCGGCTCGCACGATTGAATGGTGGGGCGGACGTTAAAGAGATCAGGTGGCGGATGTCTCCCGCCGGTCGTGTAAGCGGCCATAAACGGCATGAGGTACTAAATTGATCCAGAAGAACTGGGAAGAGCTGATTAAGCCGAACAAGCTCGAAATCAATCCGGGGCATGACGCCGGTCGTTTTGCGACAGTGACCGCAGAACCGCTTGAGCGCGGCTTTGGCTTGACGCTCGGCAATGCGCTGCGTCGTGTGCTGATGTCGTCGCTGCAGGGTGCAGCTGTGACAGCGGTACAGATCGACGGCGTGCTACATGAATTTTCGTCGATCGCGGGCGTGCGCGAAGACGTGACCGACATCATCCTCAACATCAAGTTGTTGGCGCTTCGTCTTCATGCTGAAGGCCCCAAGCGCATGACGCTGTCCAAGACCGGTCCGGGCGTTGTCACCGCTGGTGACATCACTGTGGGCTCAGATATCGAAGTGTTGAACCCGGAGCTGGTGCTTTGCACGCTCGATCAGGGTGCAGACATTCGTATGGAATTCACCGTCGCACTCGGCAAAGGCTATGTTTCGTCGGACCGCAATCGCCCTGAAGATGCGCCCATCGGCCTGATCCCGATCGATAGCCTCTACAGCCCGGTCAGCCGCGTGTCCTACAAGGTCGAAAACACCCGCGAAGGTCAAATCCTCGACTATGACAAGCTCACCATGCAGGTTGAGACGAACGGTGCCATTTCACCGGACGACGCTGTGGCTTATGCCGCGCGCATCTTGCAAGACCAGCTCCAGATCTTCGTCAACTTTGAAGAGCCTGAGCAGAAGCATGTTGAAGAAACCCGTCCTGAACTTGAGTTCAATGCGGCGCTCCTCAAGAAGGTTGATGAACTTGAGCTTTCGGTGCGTTCTGCCAATTGCCTCAAGAACGACAACATCGTTTATATCGGCGACCTGATCCAAAAGACGGAAGCGGAAATGCTCCGTACACCGAACTTTGGCCGCAAGTCGCTCAACGAGATCAAAGAAGTTCTCGCCCAGATGGGTCTCCATCTTGGTATGGAAGTGCCGAACTGGCCGCCGGAGAACATCGAAGAACTCGCAAAGCGCTACGAAGACCAGTATTGATCGCCGCGTCAGGTGACGCCGCAACGGAATTAAGGAGACAGGGTCATGCGTCACGGTAAAGCCGGCCGCAAGCTCAATAGGACAGCCAGCCACCGCAAGGCCATGTTTGGAAACATGGCGATCGCGCTCATCAAGCATGAGCAGATTGTGACGACGTTGCCGAAAGCAAAAGAGCTTCGCCCCTATGTTGAAAAGCTCGTTACGCTGGGCAAGATCGACAGCCTGCATACGCGCCGTCAGGCCTATGCGCAGCTTCCCGACAAGAAATGGGCCGCTAAGCTGTTTGAACTTGGCAAGCGCTATGCGGATCGTCCGGGTGGCTACATCCGTGTCCTCAAGGCAGGTTTCCGTTTCGGCGACAACGCGCCGATGGCCGTCATCGAGTTCGTTGACCGCGACGAGAGCGCCAAGGGCCAGGATTCAGGCCCGGTCTTCGCCGAGGGTGAAGAAGAAGCCGCCTTGCAGTTGGCATAAGATTTCTCGCGGCAACGCGCGATTTGAAAAGGCGGTCCCTCGGGGTCGCCTTTTTTGTTTGTGGCCGTGGCTATCCTTCGAGACGGACCTTTGGTCCTCCTCAAGATGAGGTTGATATGTCTATTTATGCCTCATCCTGAGGAGCGGCAAAGCCACGTCTCGAAGGAGGACCGCTTGCCGCTGCTCTCTACCATGACGAAGACGTAACCCTTCTCTGGCCAATTCATCCTTGCCTCGCAGCGCCAGATCGGGACAATTCATGAGTAAGGGGCTTGTCGCCCGTCCTTGGGTCGGGGGCGCGCATGATGGTGTTGGAGTTGATGTCTCAGTCGAATATATTTGGTGGGCTCGTCATGAGCGCGGCCGCTCTTGTCCTCATGGCAGGTCTTGCGCTCTTTCCGTGGGCGGCGCATGCCGACACCACGCGCGCGCTGCCCAGCTCGGCGTCAGACGTGACGCTTTCCTATTCGTCTGTGGTCAAGCGTGTCGCGCCCGCCGTCGTCAATGTCTATTCGCGCCGTACCGTGCAAACCCAGCAAACCTCGCCCTTCGCCAATGACCCGTTCTTTCAGCGTTTCTTCGGTGACCGTTTCAGCTTTGGTGTACCGCGTGAGCGCGTGCAGCAGTCGCTTGGCTCCGGCGTCATCGTCGATGTCGATGGGTTGATCGTCACCAATTATCACGTCATCAAGGGCGGCGACGAGTTTCGTGTAGCGCTGGCCGACCGGCGCGAATACGAAGCCAAGGTGGTGCTGGCCGATGAGCGCACGGACCTCGCTATCCTGAAGATCGACACCAAAGGCGAAAAACTGCCTTTCTTGACGTTCAAGGATTCCGACACCGTTGAAGTGGGCGATCTGGTGCTTGCCATCGGCAATCCATTTGGCGTCGGCCAGACGGTAACAACGGGCATCGTCTCGGCACTGGCGCGCACGCATGTCGGCGTATCGGACTATCAGTTTTTCATTCAAACGGATGCCGCCATCAATCCGGGCAATTCGGGTGGTGCGCTGGTGACGACAGACGGCAAGCTCATCGGCATCAACAGCGCCATCTATTCGTCGTCGGGCGGCAGCGTCGGCATCGGCTTTGCGATCCCGGCCAATATGGTCAAGCTGGTGGTCGATAGCGCTCGCCAAGGTGGCCACATCAAGCGGCCGTGGACAGGCGCGCAGCTGCAGGCGATTGACGCCCAGCTGGCCTCCACGCTGGGGCTTGATCGTCCCGGCGGTGCGCTGGTGCGCGATGTCTATCCCAAGGGCCCTGCCGCGCGTTCAGGCCTCAAGGCAGGTGACGTGATCCGCTCCATCGACGGCAATGATGTCAGCGACCCCGAGGCGCTGCGCTATCGTTTTGCCACCAAGGCGCTAGGTGGCAAGGTGCGCTTACGCTATCTGCGTGACGGCAAGACCCTTGAAGCCGATATGGCGTTGGAAAGCCCACCGGAAGTGCCCGCCGCCGACAAGACGTTCATCAAAGGCCGCAATCCATTTGACGGTGCGACGGTTGCCAATCTGTCGCCTGCTATTGCTGATGAGATGAGCCTTGAAACGATGGGCGGCACGGGTGTTGTCATCATGGCTGTCAAGGATGGCTCAACGGCAAATCGCATTCAGTTCCAGCCGGGTGACATTGTGGTGGCGATTGGCGATGATAAAATCGCTTCGGTTAGCCAGTTCAAATCAGTTGTGGCCGCCAGTCGCACGCGATGGGACTTCGCCATCAAGCGCAGTGACCGGACGTTTACTGCCAGCGTGGGCGGGTAGGGTGCGGGCCTTACTAGCGCCATCTTCCACTATTTCATGCTAAACAGTCCCTATGAGCAGTCTCTTTGAAGCAGCGGGTATGGATGTGGGCGCCCCGCGCCCGCTGGCTGATCGTTTGCGTCCGCAAGTGCTCGAGGAGGTGGTGGGTCAAGATCATCTGATCGGCCCCAAGGGCCCGCTGGGCCGGATGCTGGCGCAGGGGCATCTGTCTTCCATCATTCTCTGGGGCCCGCCCGGCACCGGCAAGACCACCATCGCGCGGCTGCTAGCTGATCGTGTCGGGTTGGAGTTCCAGCCCATGTCGGCGATCTTTTCCGGTGTGGCTGATCTGAAGAAGGCGTTTGAAACAGCGCGTGGCCGCCGCGCCACCGGGCAGGGCACGCTGTTGTTCGTCGATGAGATTCACCGCTTCAACCGGGCGCAGCAGGATAGTTTCTTGCCCGTCATGGAGGACGGTACGGTGACGCTGGTGGGCGCAACCACCGAAAATCCCTCGTTTGAGTTGAACGCCGCCGTGCTGTCGCGCGCCCAAGTCCTTGTGCTCAATCGGCTTGATGATGCGGCGCTGGAGTTGCTGCTCGCGCGTGCCGAAGAGCATATGAAGCGTCCGCTGCCGCTTGACGATGACGCGCGCGCCACACTGCGCGCCATGGCCGATGGCGACGGGCGCTATGCGCTCAACCTGGTGGAGGAGGTCTATGCGCTGGGGGCCGAAGCTCCGTTTGATACCGCGGGCCTCATCAGTGCCATTCAGCGCCGCGCGCCGCTCTACGACAAGGGCCGGGAAGGGCACTACAATCTCGTCAGTGCACTGCATAAATCCGTGCGCGGGTCCGATTGCGATGCGGCGCTCTATTGGCTGGCGCGAATGCTGGAAGGCGGCGAAGACCCGCTTTACATCGCGCGGCGCTTGGTGCGCATGGCCAACGAGGATATCGGCTTGGCCGATCCTCAGGCCGTGCAGCAGGCGCTGGCCGCGAAAGATGTGGTGGATTTTTTAGGCTCGCCTGAGGGTGATTTGGCGCTCGCCCAATGCGTGATTTATCTCGCCACCGCGCCCAAATCGAATGCGGCCTATATGGCCTTTAACGCCGCGCGTCAGGCGGCCCGCGAGACAGGCTCCGTCGCGCCGCCCGCTCATATCCTCAATGCGCCGACGCGGCTGATGAAAGAGCTTGGCTATGGCAAGGGGTATGTTTATGACCCCAATACGCCGGAAGGCTTTTCGGGGCAGAATTATTTTCCCGACGAGATGGCCCGCACAAAATTTTACGAGCCACTAGAGCGCGGCTTTGAACGCGAGATCGTCAAGCGGCTCGCCTATTGGCAGAAACTCCGAGCGGAGAAGAACGGATGAACAGTCTATTTGCCGTTGCCCTTGGCGGCGCGGTTGGGGCCAGCGGGCGCTATCTCTTCAATCTTCAGATGATGCGTCTTTTGGGTACGAATTTTCCTTGGGGCACCTTTGGCGTCAATATCATTGGCTCCTTCATCATGGGCGCCATGGCCGAAGGTCTTGCCCTGCGCTTTAATGTCTCTGCCGATATGCGCAGCTTTCTGATGACAGGCGTGCTGGGCGGCTTTACGACCTTCTCAGCCTTCTCGCTGGATGCGAGCAATATGATCGAGCGTAATGATTTCGGTCTTGCTGGTCTCTATGTCGCTGCTTCCGTTGTTGGCTCTATTGCCGCCCTCTTTTTAGGCCTTTACGCCGTCAGGACCGTTCTTGCATGAACGCCGTTACCACGCACGAAATCTCATCCGACGAGGATGGCGTCCGGCTTGATCGCTGGTTCAAACGTCACTTTCCGATGCTGACCCATGGGCGGCTCGAAAAGCTGCTGCGGACGGGACAGGTGCGGGTGGACGGTGCGCGCGCCAAGGCCAATACGCGCCTTGAGGCGGGCCAAGCGATCCGCGTGCCGCCGCTTGGCGATAGCATGACGCCAGCGCCCAAGATGGTGAAGCCGGTCTCGGATGCCGATGCGGAGATGATCCGCTCATGCGTCATCTATAAAGATAAATCCGTCATTGTACTGAACAAACCATCAGGCTTGGCGGTGCAGGGCGGCACCTCCACTCATCGCCATCTCGACGGTATGCTGGATGCGCTTCAGTTTGATGCCGAAGAGCGACCGAAACTCGTCCACCGCCTCGACCGGGACACCAGCGGCGTCATCGTGTTGGCGCGCTCCACGCGAGCGGCAGCGGCTTTGGCGCGCCAGTTTCAGCACAAGGATGCGCAAAAGATTTATTGGGCGCTCTGCGTCGGCGCGCCGTCACCCTTGCGTGGCACGATCAACCTTGCCCTTGTCAAAAAAGAAGGCCCGCGCGCCGAGCGTGTGACGCCCGCTTACGAAAAGGACGAGGATGCCAAGAGCGCGGTGACGCATTATTCGGTTGTTACCACCGTCTCGACCAAATTTTCATGGGTCGCCTTCATGCCCATGACCGGCCGCACCCATCAAATTCGCGCCCATGCGGCAGCGATTGATTGCCCGATTGTCGGCGATGGCAAATATGGCAACTTTGATAGCCACCCCGGCGGCGAAATCCCGAACCAGCTTCATCTCCATGCGCGCTCGCTTTCCATCGTGCATCCCGATGGCGGTGGTAAACGCATCTATATCGAAGCGCCCCTGCCGCCCCATATGGCAGCGACCTGGAAGTTGCTCGGCTTTGAAGAGCGCGACGCCAAGGGTGCGTTTGACGGGCTGGAATTGTGATGCAAGCGAGTGTGGCATCTTTTTCTAACACCCTCCCCTTGAGGGAGGGTCAAACGGGGTCTCGCCGTTTGGGGAGGGGGCTCGGTCTCTCGATTATTCGTGAATATGATATGTGTCGTACCGCAGCGACCCCTCCCCAAATGTCCAGCGGACATTTGACCTTCCCTCAAGGGGAGGGTGGTAGAAAAGAGGGCGCCTATGACTAACCCCACCCGCCTCGTCGTGTTCGATTGCGACGGCACCTTGATCGACAGCCAGCACATGATTGTGGCCGCCATGGCCCATGCCTTTGAGGCGCAGGGGCTTGCGCCTTTGCCGCGCGCACAGGTCTTGTCGATTGTCGGCTTGTCGCTGGATGAAGCACTGTTCGCGCTGATCCCAAATGAAGCCGCCGACAAGCGCCGCTTGATCACGCAGGGCTATAAGGATGCGTTCTTCCATCTGCGAGACAAGCCTGACTTAGCCGAGCCGCTTTTTCCTGGCACGCGCGAGGCCATTGAGGCGCTGGCTGCGCGGCCTGACACGCTGCTCGGTATTGCCACCGGCAAGTCACAAAGGGGTCTCCGGCATATGCTGGAAACCCATGATTTGGCACAGTTTTTTGTCACCCTGCAAACCGCCGATGATGCGCCGTCAAAGCCGCATCCTGCCATGCTGCACCAGGCCATGCGCGAGGCAGGCGTTGATGCTGCCAATACCATTTTGATTGGCGACACGACCTATGACATTGAGATGGCGGTCAACGCCGGGGCATATGCCTTTGGCGTTGATTGGGGTTATCATGCGGGTGTGGAATTGAGCAGTGCTGGTGCGGGGCGTGTGTTGACCCATTTTGATGAGCTTTTACCGGCGCTTGATGAGCTTTGGCCTTCTACCCCACGGGGGATATGCCGATGAGATTTCTGGTTCGATTTTTTCTCCTCATTGTTGTTGTGTTGGGCGGCGCATTGGTCGCCTTGAGTTTTGTCGATTTGGGCCGGTTTGCGCCCCAGATCGAAGCGGCAGCCAAACAGGCCACAGGGCGCACTTTGAAGATCGAGGGACCGCTTCATATCGGCGTGTCGCTCTCGCCCTCGCTGGTCGCTGAAAAAATTCGTTTTGCCAATGCCAGTTGGGGCTCACAGCCCGATATGGTGACGGCCGACAAGCTATCGCTGCAACTCGACCTCCTACCGCTTCTATCCGGCAAGGTGGCGCTCAAATCAGTGACACTGAACGGCGCAGATATTCTGGTGGAGATAAACAAGAACGGCGTCGGCAATTGGGTGTTCGATACGTCGAGCGCCAAACCCGCGTCCGCGCCTTCATCGGGTGGTGGCATGAGCCTTCAGGGCATCCCCGCTGTTGAGATGCATGACCTCAAGCTAGCCTATCGTGACGGCAATACAGGCAAGACCACAAAAGCAGAATTTGACGATGTAGCCATCGCGCCGAAAGGCAATGGTGTGCATGCCACAGTGGCTGGCGCAGTGAACGATACCAGTGTTGATTTTACCTCTGACGTGTCACAGGCCGGTGATGATATTGCGCTCGACAATGCAATTCTCAGCGTTGGTTCGACCAGCATTACAGGCCATATTGATGTGAGCCTTGCTGGTACGCCCAGCATCAAAGGTGCGCTGTCGAGCGATGCCTTCGATCTCACGCCGTTTGCGTCGAGTGGTCGCAGCAGTGGTTCAAAGGCCGGTCCGTTGTTCAGTCGCGACCCCTTGCCGCTTGATCAACTGTCCGCTGTCAATGCCGATCTCACGATCAGCGTCGGCACGCTCACCTACGGCAAGGTTGCACTCAAGGATTTCGTGGCGCCGATCAAACTTCATGACGGCGTCCTCACGGTGCCGACCCATGTAGCTTATCGTGGTGCGCCGATCAATGCCACCATTTCAGGCAATGGGGTGCAGCACCGCCTCGGCATTGATGCCAAAGCAAATGCGCTCGACATTGGCAAATTGTTTGCCGACCTTGATGTTACCAAGATGCTGGTGGCCAAGGCTGACATCGGTGTGAAACTTACAGGCCGTGGCGGCTCGCTGCATGCCATTGCGGCGAGTGCGGCTGGCCAAACTAATCTCGTGGTCGGGCAGGGCACAATCAATTCCAAGATGTTTGCCATCGTTTCTAACGATCTGGCCAAAGCGGTCGTTCCGACGGGCGGCAGTGGTGACACGGCAAGGCTCTCCTGCGCCCTGAGCCGGTTTGATTTTCAGGGTGGCGTTGGCACGTCAAAGGCCTTGGCGGTGGAAACCGACAGTCTGATCACAACGGGCAGCGGTACAGTTAATCTGGGTACGGAGAAAATTGATCTTCTCCTCAAGCCCAAGCCGAAAAATGCCAGCATTGCGAGCCTTGCCTTTCCGATCCGGGTATCGGGTCCGTTGACGGCCCCGTCGGCTGGTATCGACAGGACCGGCGCGGCGCTTGGTCTTGCAACGGCAGCAGGTGGCGTGGCGCTGACGGGCGGCATTGGCGCGTTGCTTCCCTTGATGAGCACCGGTAATTCAGATTCCGGTACGGGCGGTTGTGCAGGGTTGGCGGCGAAGGCGGCTGAAGATACTGGCCTTGTCGGCGGTGTAACAGGGACGGGCAAAGCGGTCATCAAAGACGTCGGCGGTGCTGTTGAGGGTCTGACCAAAGGCCTTGGCGGTTTCTTCAAATGAGTTTTTGGATATGAGTGACGACGAAAATAATTCGGTCTTCAATATGGGCCTTGGCCGTAACAAGGCGCTAGACGAGCAGGTCGAGCATCCGGGGCAAAATCCGTTTCGCAATTTGCCCAAGCGTTTTTATAAGCAAGCGGGCATTGCGCCCGTCGATGATGGCTTTGCCGTGGTGCTGGATGGCAAGAGCGTCAAGACACCGGCCAAGTCGCTGCTGGTGGTGCCCACACAGCCGTTGGCCGAGGCGATGGCGGCCGAGTGGGAGCGTCAAGGCGAGCGCATTGATCCGCGGACCATGTGGCTCACCAAACTTGCCAACACGGTGATTGATCGGGTGACGCCGCGCCGTGGCGCGGTGGTGGCCGAGCTTGCCGCCTTTTCTGGCACCGACCTCATTTGCTACATGGCGGACTATCCGATCGGTCTGGCGCAGCGTCAGGCCGCTCATTGGGCACCGCTGGTTGTCTGGGCTGAACAGGAACTCGGGGCGTCGCTGCGGGTGACGCCGGGGCTCATTCATGTGGCACAGGACGAGGCGGCGCTCGTCGCCTTGCGCGTAGCGATTGAGGCGGCAAGCGATTTTGAGCTGGCGGGCCTTCACAATGCGACGACGTTGACGGGCTCTGCCGTCATCGGCTTGGCGCTCCTGCGGGGGCGGCTCACTGTCGATCAGGCGTTTGAGGCGGCCCATGTCGATGAGGCTTGGCAGGCCTATCTCAGCGGCGAGGACGAAGATGAGGCGACCCGCCTTGCACTACGCCGCGACGAGCTTGCTGATACCGCTCGGTTTTTGGCGCTGGTTGCCGACGCCGCGTAAAACTGGGGTTTTTCAGGCCTCAGGACCCCGCCCCAAGGCATTGGCAATTTAGCACTTACGGTGCTATTCAAAGCTCCAGATATGGCACCGGTTGGCGCCTTGAGTATCCGCACTTCCCGGCCCGTATCTTGGCGGCTGTCATGGGATTTCTGGGGGCAGAATGAAAGAAATTATTCGCCAGCTCGAAGAGCGCCGCAAGGTCGCCCGGCTGGGTGGTGGTCAAAAGCGTATTGATGCACAGCATGGACGCGGACGACTGACGGCGCGCGAGCGTATTGAGTTGCTGCTGGACGAGGGCTCCTTTGAGGAGTTCGATATGTTCGTCGAGCATGACTGCCATGATTTCGGCATGGAAAAACAGAAAATCCTCGGCGACGGCGTTGTCACCGGCTGGGGCACGGTCAATGGGCGGCCGGTCTATATTTTCGTCAAAGACTTCACCGTGTTCGGCGGCTCGCTGTCCAAGGCGCATGCCCGCAAGATGACCAAGGTTCAGGACATGGCGCTGCGCAATGGTGCGCCGATCATCGGGCTGTTTGATGCGGGCGGTGCGCGCATTCAAGAAGGCGTCGATGCGCTGGGCGGCTATGGCGAAGTCTTCACGCGCAACGTGATGGCGTCAGGCGTCATTCCGCAGATTTCCGTGATCATGGGGCCATGTGCTGGTGGCGATGTTTATTCGCCCGCCATGACCGACTTCATCTTCATGGTGCGTGATACGTCCTACATGTTCGTCACCGGCCCTGACGTTGTGAAGACAGTGACGAATGAAACCGTCACGGCAGAAGAACTCGGCGGCGCGTCGATCCACACCACCAAGTCCTCGGTCGCCGATGGTGCATGGGACAATGACGTCATCACGCTGACGCAGATCCGTCGGCTGATCGATTTCCTGCCCGCCTCCAACAAGGAAGATGTACCCGAGCGGCCGTTCTTTGATGATGCCAATCGCGTTGAGATGTCGCTCAACACGCTGATTCCGGCCAATCCCAACATGCCTTATGACATGAAGGAATTAATCTTGAAGACGGTGGATGAAGCTGACTTCTTTGAAATTCAAGAGAGCTTTGCCAAAAACATCATTACTGGCTTTGCCCGCATCGAAGGCAAGACGGTGGGCATCGTCGCCAACCAGCCGATGGTGCTGGCCGGTGTGCTCGACA
The DNA here is from genome assembly GCA_041688015.1 of Parvibaculaceae bacterium. Classification (GTDB taxonomy): domain Bacteria; phylum Pseudomonadota; class Alphaproteobacteria; order Parvibaculales; family Parvibaculaceae; genus Parvibaculum. The sequence goes on along the minus strand of JBDNIY010000001.1, from coordinate 823,500 downwards.
GCGACGCCAGCCGTAAAGCCGCGCGCTTCGTGCGCTTCTGCGATTGCTTCAATATCCCGATCATCACCTTCGTCGATGTGCCGGGCTTCCTGCCGGGCACGGCGCAGGAATATGGCGGGCTGATCAAACACGGCGCCAAGCTACTCTTTGCTTACACTGAAGCGACAGTGCCCAAGATCACGGTCATCACACGCAAGGCCTATGGCGGTGCCTATGATGTGATGTCGTCCAAGCACATTCGCGGCGATCTGAACTACGCTTGGCCGACCGCCGAAATCGCTGTCATGGGTGCCAAGGGGGCCGTCGAGATCATTCACCGCGCCGACATTGGGGACCCTGAAAAAATCGCGGCCCACACCAAGGCTTACGAAGACCGTTTCCTCAATCCTTTCGTCGCGGCCGAACGCGGTTATATCGACGAAGTCATCATGCCGCATTCCACACGCACGCGCCTGTCACGCGCGCTCGCGCTCCTTGCCAACAAGGATGTCGAGAACCCGTGGAAGAAGCACGACAACATTCCGCTTTGAAAATTTGATGAGTGGTTACGACACATGCGCTTTCTTTGCCTCCCCCTTGAGGGGGGAGGTCGGCGCGCCTGTTCAAGGCGCGACGGGTGGGGGTGAAGCGGCATATTCTGTCTTTACGAAGATACCCCCCCTCCCAACCCTCCCCCGCACCTTGCGCGTAGGCGCAATGGGTCATTGGGGGGGAGGGCTTAATCGTATTGAGCCACGAGGCAGTTGCTAATGTTCAAGAAAATCCTGATCGCCAACCGAGGCGAAATCGCCTGCCGCGTTATCAAGACGGCACGTAAAATGGGTATCAAGACGGTGGCGGTTTATTCCACCGCCGACAAGGATGCGCTGCATGTCGAGATGGCCGACGAAGCTGTCGCCATCGGCGATGCGCCGGCCTCTGAAAGCTATCTCGTCATCGACAAGATCATTGCCGCTTGCAAAGAGACAGGCGCGGAAGCCGTCCATCCGGGCTATGGTTTTCTGTCGGAGAATGCCAAATTCGCGCAGGCGCTTGCCGACAATGGCATTGCCTTCATCGGGCCGAACATTAAAGCCGTTCAGGTGATGGGCGACAAGATTGAGTCCAAGAAATTCGCCAACGCGGCCAAGGTCAACACCGTGCCGGGTGACCTGAGCGTGATCAAAGACACCGCCGACGCCATCCGCGTGGCGGGCAAGATCGGCTATCCCGTGATGATCAAGGCGTCCGCGGGCGGTGGCGGCAAGGGCATGCGCATTGCATGGTCTGAAGCTGAAGTCGCCGACGGTTTCAATTCATCAAAATCGGAAGCCAAGTCTAGCTTTGGTGATGACCGTATTTTCATCGAAAAATTTGTGACGCAGCCGCGCCATATCGAAATTCAGGTGCTCGGCGACAAGCATGGCAATGTGATTTATCTGGTGGAGCGCGAATGTTCCATCCAGCGCCGCAACCAGAAAGTTATCGAAGAAGCGCCGTCGCCTTTCCTTGACGAAAAAACCCGCAAGGCGATGGGCGAGCAGGCGGTGGCGCTGGCAAAAGCCGTTGATTACGAAAGCGCGGGCACGGTCGAGTTCATCGTCGATAAGGATCGTAATTTCTATTTCCTCGAAATGAACACGCGCCTTCAGGTTGAACATCCGGTGACCGAGCTCATCACCGGCATTGACCTTGTCGAGCAGATGATCCGCGTTGCTTATGGCGAAAAGCTCACGATCAAACAATCTGATGTGAAGATCAACGGCTGGGCCATCGAAAGCCGCATTTATGCCGAAGACCCCTATCGCAATAACCTGCCGTCCACCGGCCGCCTCGTGCGCTATCAACCGCCTAAGGAAGAGACGGTCAACGGCCTCACCATCCGCAATGACACAGGCGTCTATGAAGGCGGCGAAATCTCGATCTATTACGATCCGATGATTGCCAAGCTCTGCACGCATGGGCCCGACCGCGCCGCGGCCATTGCGCATATGTCGGTCGCGCTTGATCGGTTCCACATTGAGGGCATCCGCCACAATATCCCGTTCCTTGGTGCGATCATGGAACACCCGCGCTGGAAGTCCGGCAATATCACCACGGGCTTTATCGCGGAAGAATTTCCCGACGGCTTTAGTGGCGTTGATCTGTCTGAGGCACGCCAGATCAAATTGGCGGCGGTGGCTGTCTTTGTGAACAAGCTACATGCCGACCGCGCCGTGCAGATCACCGGTCAGTTGTCAGGTCGCCCGCGCAAGCTGCCGAACGAATGGGTGGTGCAGATCGATGATTGGGCGATGCCCGTTCGGGCCCAGTTGATTGACGCCGGGCTGGAAGTCACCTTCAGCGGCGACAAGGGCGGCCAAGTGAGCGAGCATCTGGTCACGAGTGACTGGCATCCGGGCCAGTCGGTCTTTGTGGGCAAGGTCAATGGGCAGCCCATCGTTGTCCAGCTTGAGCGCGCCAAGCAGGGCTATCATTTGTCCTATCGCGGCTCCAACGCGCTGGTCGTGGTGCGCACCGCCGCCGGTCATCGCCTCGCGGCCTTGATGCCCGAAAAAGTGGTCGCCGATACGTCTAAATTCCTCCTTTGCCCGATGCCCGGCCTCATCAAGTCGATTGCGGTCACTGAAGGCCAAGAGGTCAAGGTCGGCGACACGCTGGCGGTCGTCGAGGCGATGAAAATGGAAAACATTCTGCGTGCAGAAAAAGACTGCACGGTTGCCACGATCTCGGCCAAGGCAGGCGACAGCCTTGCCGTTGATGCGGTGATTATGGAATTCGACGCGTAGAGAGAAAGAAGTCCCTCACCCTCTGCGCTAAGAGGCGCTCCTCCCTCTCCCAGAGGGAGAGGGAAAGATAAAGGTCCTCTCCCCCTCTTTCTTTTTGCGCCTACGCGCAGGTGGGAGAGGGTTGGGTGAGGGTCTTTCTCGCTTTCCTTTTTCCCCCCTCCATTGCTCCAATCTCCCTCCCGCGTTAACCTGTCACCAATAGGAGAAGGCACAATGCGCAGCGGATTTCTGGTCGGGTTTTTTATACTCATTTCGGCGATGGTCGGTGGCGTGAGCGCGCAGGCCGATAGTGCCGATCCGGCTTCTGGCGCTGTCGAGTGGCAGGTAGGCTCGAGCCTCTATCTCGCTGGCCACGACTATAATGTGACGCGCAAGATCCGCGGCTCGCTGACGGCGACGGGCGAGACGATCTTCATTAGCCACGAAACCACGGTGGCCAAGGATGCTTGGATTGCTGGGCGTCATGTGGCCGTCGAAGGCACGATCAACGGCGATCTGTCCATCCGTTCGCAGGACGCACTGATCAACGGCGTCGTCAAAGGCAATGTCAGTTTCTACGGTGTGCATCTCGCCTTCGGACCGGACGCGCGGGTGAATGGCGATGTTGATTATTTTGCCGGCCTGCCTGCTGAGATCGACGCGGGTGCAAAAATCAAAGGTGCGGTGAAGTCGAGCGTGTTGCGCAGCACGCCCTTTGCATCGGACGTATTGCCGACGCCAGATTATGGCTCGCGCTTTACCGAGCGCGAACGCTGGTCCTCAGCAGATTACAATCTATCTTGGTGGGGAACTGTGTGGTTCGGCATAGCGGCGGGGCTTATTGTGGCGCTCTGGCCCACGGCCAGCGCGCGCCTTGTCGATGGTGTCAATCGTCAGGCCTTTGCCGCTTTGATGCTCGGCTTTCTCTGGCTCGTCGCGTCACCGATCCTGGCGGTTGTCGCGGCCTTCACGATCATCGGCCTGCCGCTTGCCTTTATCATCCTGCTGCTCTGGCCGCTCTCTATTCTGGCCGGCATCGTCGCTGTTATTTTGACGATAGGCGGCATGGTGGACCGGCGGCTCACCTTTGTTGACGCAAGCCTGATGCGGCGGCTAGCAGGCGTCATTGTCGCTGCGTTTTTATTGCGGTTGTTCGTTGGTCTGCCCGGCATCGGCAGCCTGATCGGTTATGCCGCTGTGGCCTTTGGTATTGGCGCGATGGCGCTGGTTGGCCGTTCGCGCATTACGGCTTGATCGAGCTTATGTGTCGTTTAAGCGATCTCGTAGTCATCGAGTTTCGGCTTGCTCATGTCGGCTTCAAATTTTTCGAAGGTCCATGGCCAAGACGCCACATGCCCGTCCTTGTTGATGTACCAGCTCTTGCAGCCCGACGCCCAAACCGTGTCGGGCATCTTGGCGATGACGGCGTCATTGAAGCGCCGCAAGGCTTCAGGCTTGGGCGCGATTTCGCGTGCATTGCCGTTGCGGATTAACTCGATGAGTTGCAAGGCATAACCAAATTGTAGCTCAGCCGTTTGCAGCCATGAGAAATTGCCGACGGGGCTGTTTGGCCCGCCGATCATGAACCAATTGGGAAAGTCGGGGATGGTGACCGCGAGATAGGCTTCTTGTGCGTCGGCCCATGCCGCGTCAAGGCGCTTGCCGTTGCGGCCCGTAATGACCATGGGCGACATGATCTTATGCGCGTCAAAGCCGGTCGCCAGCACCAGCACGTCGATGATCGCGCCGGTGATCTGCGTTGCTGTCGAGCCAGTGCCGATCAGGCCGATGCGCTTGCCTTTGAGTGAGAAGTCATGTGGCCAGCGCGCCGTGTGGAAGGCGTCGCCTGCGAATGTGTCAAGACCGGGAATGTCGGGCAGGGCGGGGTGGTGCAGCACACCAGCGGCGGCCAGCACCACGTCAAACGCGCCTTCATCGCCCGCGTTCGTCTCGATGCGCCATTGGCCATCGGCGAAATCGGCTTTTAGGACTTCGCAGCTATATTTGATGTCGCTCTCAAGGTCGTATTCGGCCGCGATGTCTTTGAGATAATCGAGAATTTCGGGTCCCGGTGCGCAGACATGGGTCCATTCAGCATTGGGCGCAAAGGAATAGCGGTAGGCCATCGAAGGCACATCGCAGGTCAGGCCCGGATAGCGATTGTCGCGCCAAGTGCCGCCCAGCGTCTCGGCTTTTTCAAAAACCGTGACATCGGTGATGCCCGCTTCGCGTAACTTGATGAGCGCCATCATGCCCGATGCGCCTGCCCCGATGATGGCAATTTTCATGTTTTTCGTGGCCATATGCGTTCCTCTTCCCGGCCTCAATGTAGCACATCAGGACCGGGAAGAGGGCTTCACATAGACGCGTTGGCTAGATCAGAAGGTCCAGCGTGCACCAACTTTGATGCTTGATTCCTTGTAGTCGGATTTGAACTTGATGCCCGTGACTTCACAATTGCCGCCGACATCGCCGTAAGCACCGCCGAAGTCGCCACACGTTTGAGCTGCAAAGTTGAAGTTGGTCTTGTTGTCGCCCAAGAACTCGTTCCAGACCTTAGCCGTCAGCGAGGCGGTGACGATGGCCCCTTCAGATTTGTTCAGTACACGACCAAAGCGGGCGCCAAGGCTACCTTTCAGGCTTTTTGCGTCTTCAAAATCGACCTTGGCACCGAGCACCGTGAAGGAGTCCGTCGATGTCTGAGCGTAGGAGAGCGAGCCCAGCGGTTCGAAATTGCCTAAAATCTGGACGGTATATCCGAAACGGATTTGTTAGGCGCCAAACACTTGCCCAAATGTCTTCTTCAGCGCCACGTCTACATCTTCCATTGTCGCGGTGATGCCGAGGTCGGCAAGGCTCGTCACGCCATGCTGGCTGATGCCGCAAGGCACGATGCCGTCAAAGTGGGAGAGGTCAGGGTCCACGTTCAAACTGACGCCGTGAAACGTTACCCATTTGCGGATACGCACGCCGATGGCGGCGATTTTGTCTTCGCGGCCTTCGCCTTTGTCGGGGCGGCGCACCCAGACGCCGACGCGGCCTTCGCGCAGCTCGCCGGTCACGCCGAATTCGGCGAGTGTTGCAATCAACCAGGCTTCGAGGTCGCCAACATATTTGCGCACATCTTGTCCCCGCTTTTTCAAGTCGAGCATGACATAGCCGACCCGCTGTCCCGGTCCATGATAGGTGTACTGACCACCGCGGCCGGTCTTGAAAACGGGAAAGCGATCCGGGGATAACAGGTCTTTGGCGTCTGCGCTGGTGCCTGCGGTGTAGAGCGAGGGATGCTCGAGCAACCACACGTTTTCTTGCAGGAAATGCTCGCAAATACCTCGGACTCTCGTGTCCATTTCCGAGCTGGCGAGCTCATAGGGCACGGGGCTATCGGAGATGCGCCACTCCACCGCGTCTGGCGTGATGATTTGGTTTTGGGTCTGTGGGGCGGTTTTAACCATGAGGTAACTCTAGCATGCGAAATTAAACGCTTGGTGAAGTCGTCGGTGCGTAATCTGGGGCTCGAAGTGAACGCTGTCAGCAATGTCTTTGTAGAAATCTCCGTTGTCCTCGGCCGGGCCACTTTGCCGATTCATCAGCTCTTGAAGATGGGGCGCGGCGCTGTGATTGAGCTTGATGCCAATGCGGGCGAAGAAGTTTGGCTGCTTGCCAACAATGTACCCATTGCCCGTGGACAGATCACGGTGCAGAGCGAAAAGATAGCCATTTCAATCACTTCGACGATTCGCGCCGCCGATTGATCTCTACAGCAGCCGCCCAGTTTGATCGGACTCACCTTCTTATTTCACACTTAAAATAAGTTATTATTCGATAAATACATTCTGGTATTGAATTATCGGGCGCTCTGGCCTATTTCTACGGAGAATACAAAGGGTCTGCAGTGTGTGGCCCGTCTGGTCAGGTTGCACATGGTCCCGATCCTTCTCGATCTCACCTTGGCGAAGGTCGTCCTGACAGGCGAGGGCGAGGCGTTTTCAAAGCGCTTGGCGCTTCTGACAGCGGATGGGAATGGCGCGCATGTCGCCGTTTATACCGATGGCAAGCGCCCGGCGTCCGATGTCTTGGAAGCTGCTCAAATCGTCTTTGTGGCGGGGCTTGATGTGGTGGAAAGCGCCAAAATCGCAGCGATTGTGCGCGGTTCTGGCGGGCTCGTGAATGTCGAGGATGTGAAGGCGCTGTGTGATTTTCACATGCCTTCCACGGTGCGGCGCGGCGATCTGATGCTAACGGTTTCGACCGGCGGCAAGTCGCCCGGTTTGGCGCGACGATTGCGCCGTGCCCTTGAAAATATGTTCGGGCCGGAATGGGCTGGACGATTGAATGAACTGGCTGACAAGCGCGACGACTGGCGTCGCCAGGATCTGGGAATGGCCGAAATTGGCCGCCGTACAGATCGTTATGTCGAAGAAAAGGGTTGGCTCCCATGACTGTGTTGAACCTCAAAGCCCATGAAGGCCGCGCAGCTGTCATGGATGCGCCGCCCGTTTCTTTGTCCCCGCGCCTCGAATCACTTCGCAACACTTATCCTGGCCTCGCAGGCGGTGATCTGCTTGAGGCGATGATCCGGCGTGCCTTTCCCGGCGATATTGCCGTTGTCTCGTCCTTTGGCGCAGAATCAGCGGTCTTGTTGCATATGGTTGCCGAGATTGACCCTGAGACGCCGGTAATTTTCCTCAATACCGGCAAGCTGTTTGGCGAAACCTTGCGTTATCGCGACCGCTTGCAAGAGCGCCTCGGGCTCACCGATGTGCGTGCGGCAGGGCCACATCCGTCTGATTTGCAGGCCAAAGACCCCAATGGGGGTTTGTGGAACACCAACCCTGATGGTTGCTGCTATGTGCGCAAGGTATTGCCGCTGGAGCGGGCATTGGCGGGCTTTTCGGCCTCGATTACGGGCCGTAAGCGCTTCCAGACCCATGCGCGTGCTGCCATGCATCCCATCGAGGAAGAAGCCATTCGCGGCACCGGCGGCCCCGTCAAGGTCGGCTCGCTGGGCACCCGTTTCAAGATCAACCCACTGGCCTTTTGGAGCCAGGAGGAGCTTGAATCCTATACCGAAACCCATCGCTTGCCGCGCCATCCGCTCGTCAAAGACGGCTATCTGTCGATTGGCTGCATGCCTTGCACGGAGAAGGTGCCCGAGGGCGGCAGCTACCGTGACGGGCGCTGGGTTGGCCGTGATAAGGACGAATGTGGTATTCATTTGCCGGGCAACACGGATGGCGACGGCATCTAAAGCGGGCCGAGGTGAATTTGCAGCTTGATGTACTCTGTGGGGTTTGATACATCGGCGCGTCTTCAAAGACATGCGCGGTCGTGGCGGAATTGGTAGACGCGCAGCGTTGAGGTCGCTGTGGGGCAACCCGTGGAAGTTCGAGTCTTCTCGACCGCACCATGTCTTTAAGATGGATATACGGAAAGCTGGTTCTCTGCTTGACCTCATGCAGAAACCGGCTTTTTCGTTTTTAGGACGCGGTCCTTCCTCTGGCCCTTACCGCCTAAATCAAGCAAACTCCCCCTCCATCGTCCCTGATTTGTGCCGGGCGCTGTTCTGGAGTTTGAAGTCGATCATGCGTTATGTGAGCCGTGTATTCTGGTCGTCCGTTTTCTTTTTGGGTGCGGGCCTTGTGATGGCGGGCGCTGCCTCTGCTGAAGGGTGGCGCGAAGGCGCACCAATGACGACCGCGCGCGCCAATGCAGGCGGCGCGCTGGTGGGCGACGATCTCTATGTGATTGGTGGCAGCAGCACGTCTGGGCCGCGCTCACTGACCGAAGTTTACGATACGAAAGGCAATATCTGGCGCGCCGCCGCTGCACTGCCGGTCGGCCTTGAGCAATTTGGCACTGCGACGGATGGTAATGAAATTTATGTGGCCGGTGGCTACGAAACCTCTGGTGCCGAGAGAACGCATGATCGGGAGAGTAATGCGTTCTGGATTTTTGATGTAAGCAGCGGTGCATGGACATCGGGGCCGGACATGCCCGGTTCGCGTGTCGGGCTGACACTGGCCAGCGTTGACGGCAAAGTCTATGCGATCGGCGGACGCGGCCCCAATGCGGCGCGCATCTTCGTTTATGACCTCGGCAAAAAGTCCTGGAGCGTTTCAAAAATTTCCAACCCATCCCCGCGTGTCGGCAGTGCCGCCGTTGTGGTTGGCGATGCGATCTATGTGATTGGCGGGAGCATTGGCAATAGCGCCAGCGCCCGCGTCGATATCCTCGATCTGGCGCGGGGCGTCTGGCGCAATGGCCCGGCCTTGCCCTTGCCGCGTGAGGGGCATGTGGCCGCGCTGCTTGATGGGCAAATTCATGTGAGCGGTGGTCAAAGCATTTCGCCACCAAGATCCTATGCCGACCATTTCGTGCTTGATCTGAAGACCAACAAGTGGAGCAAGGCCGCGCCGTTGCCGATGGCGCGCCATGGGTCGATTGCGGCGGGCACGCGCGGCAAGTTTATTGTCGTGGGCGGGGCGCCCGGCGCGGGCGTCTACACTGTTTTCACGTCGTCTGATGTGGTCGATATTTATTCCGACAAATAAGAAGAAGAGATAATTTCTATGGCTGGCATGAGCTTCCAATCGCTTGATTTCGATCTTGGCGAAACCGCTGACATGATTCGTGACACGGTGAGCGCTTTCACCGCCAAAAAAATTACGCCGCGCGCTGCCGAGATCGACGCCAGCAACGAGTTCCCCCGCGATCTCTGGCCGGAGCTGGGCCAGCTTGGTCTGCTGGGGATTACCGTTGAAGAGGAGTTCGGTGGGGCAGGGCTTGGCTATCTTGAGCATGTCGTGGCGATGGAAGAAATCTCGCGCGGGTCGGCAAGCGTCGGGCTTTCTTATGGCGCGCATTCCAATCTCTGCGTCAATCAGTTGCGCCGTTGGGGCAGTGAAGCGCAGAAGCACAAATATCTACCCAAGTTGATTTCCGGCGAGCATGTTGGCGCGTTGGCGATGTCGGAACCCGGTGCGGGCTCTGACGTTGTTTCGATGCGCCTCAAGGCCGAAAAGAAGGGCGACCGCTTTATCCTCAACGGCAATAAGATGTGGATCACCAATGGGCCCGACGCCGACACGCTGATCGTCTATGCCAAAACCGATCCCAGCGCGGGGCCCAAGGGCATCACGCCGTTCCTGATCGAGAAGGGCATGAAGGGGTTCACGCCCGCGCAGAAGCTCGACAAACTCGGCATGCGCGGCTCAAGCACAGCAGAGCTGGTGTTCATTGATTGCGAGGTGCCGGAGGAAAACGTGCTCGGCAAACTCAATGAGGGCGTCAAGGTTTTGATGTCCGGGCTCGATTATGAGCGCGCCGTACTGTCGGGCGGTCCGCTCGGCATCATGCTCGCCTGCATGGATGCCGTTGTGCCTTACGTGCATGAACGCAAGCAGTTCGGTGAACCCATCGGCACGTTCCAATTGATGCAAGGCAAATTGGCTGACATGTATTCAACCATGAATGCCTGTCGTGCTTATGTCTATGCGGTGGCCAAGGCGTGCGACCGGGGCCAGACGACGCGCAAAGATGCGGCGGGCGCGATCCTCTATTCAGCCGAGAAAGCGACATGGATGGCGCTCGAAGCCATTCAAGCCTTGGGCGGCAATGGCTATATCAATGATTATGCGACCGGGCGGTTGCTGCGCGATGCCAAGCTCTATGAGATTGGGGCGGGCACAAGCGAAATTCGCCGCATGCTGATCGGGCGCGAGCTATTCAACGAAACGAAGTAAAGAGTTTTTCCATGTCTACTGATGCTGTCTTTGAAATGAAAGACGGCGTGGCCTTGGCCACGTCTCATGCGGCCGGTCCCTGGGACCCCTCAATGCAGCATGGCGGTGCGCCTTCTTCGCTGATTGCGCATGTGGTCGAGGCGATCCCGACCGCCGTGCCAATGCAGGTCGTGCGCATGACGATTGATCTGTTGCGCCCCGTGCCGGTTGGGCCGTTGACAATCCGAAGTGAGGTTGTGCGTGAGGGAAGGAAGATACAGCTTTGCGCCGCCTCGTTGTTCACAGGTGAAAAAGAATGCGCGCGCGCCAGCGTGCTTAAAATTCGCACCGGCGATATTCCCGACCTTGGCGGCATGACTGAGCAGAAAGCGGATGTGCCGAGCGTTGCGCAGTCAAAGCCTATCGCCGATGCCTTGCACCGCAGCAGTGGCTTTATTTCTGGCATGGAATTGCGCAGCGCGCGGGGCGAGTTCGGTTTGGTGAGCGGAATGGGGCCAGCGGCTTGTTGGTTTCGCTCCGTGCGGCCGATCATTGCGGGCGAGACAAACTCGCCCTTGATGCGGGCGGTGATGACGGCAGATTTTTCAAACGGCGTGTCGTCGGTATTGGGTGAGGGTTGGACGTTTCTCAATGGCGATCTGTCGATCAATCTTGCGCGGATGCCAGTGGGCGAATGGATATTGCTCGATGCCGAAACATGGGTTGACCCCGCAGGCATCGGCATGGCGGCGGGCCGCCTTGCCGATGAGCGTGGTTATTTCGGTCGTTGTACGCAGAGCCTTGTGATCGAAAAGCGCTGAACCTTATTTGACGAGTTTCACCGCGCGAAAGCCCAAGGGGGCAAGACCTGTCATGTAGAAGCCGAGAATGGCGGAAACGGCATAGGTTGTCATCGCGCCGTGCAGGCCGAATGCGGCAGTGACTTTTTTGAGCGCGATTTGAAGCGCAAATAGAACGACGATTCCGACCACGGTCATGATAGCGCGCCCAATCCAACCGGGAAGAACCGGTGTGCTTGGGGCGAGGCGATGGTCCATGTCCGCGCCGATGAACCAGCCAAAAAGCAGTGCGAGCAAGCCGATGGTTGGTGTGGCGTCATGGCCGTTTGGCCATGTCAGCATGAGAACGACGCCTACGGCCACGATGATGGCCAAATGAGCAATGGTTGGCAGATTGCGAATGGGGGCAAAGGCGGAGGTTTGCATCCAGATGAAAAGAAGCATGCCAACGACGCCGAGCGACAGGCCCGTCAGAACGTCGTCAATGTCATGGACTGCAAGATAGAGACGGCTCAAGCAGACGCCCGTCACAACGATAATGGCGAGCGCCCAAGCCCATGATTTTTTGATTTCATAAGCGACCCACATCCACATGGCAAAGGAGACTTGTGCGTGGCCGCTAGGACGCCCATAGGAGCCTTCGACGCGTTGGTCGAGCCAGAGGTCGCGCGGTGGGCGTGGGTCCTGCCAGTAGTCCTTGAGCCAGCTATTGATGACGGCTGTGATGGCAATCAACACGACAAGGCGCATAGCGATGGTCCGGTTCCACAGCCAATAGGCGAGCGGCAAGGCGATCAGGAAAAAAGTGCTATAGCCGAGCCAGGTGAAACCATTGGCGAGCATTGTTGCAGGCGCGCTACGAAAAGGCAGCACCCATTCCATGTTGTGTAAAAAATCCATAAGTCGTTCCCCCGAACCGTGTTTTTTGAGCTAGATTTCATGGCAAGGCTGTTCCGGCCTGCCAGCTTATGCCTAAGACAATAGCCCGAGGATTTCTTATGTCACATTCCAATTTTGCGTCTGACCCCGCCGCTGATCCCATTGTCATCGTCAGTGCGGCGCGCACCGCCATGGGCGGCTTTCAAGGTGTGTTGTCGGACATGAGCGGACCAGAGCTTGGCGCGGTGGCCGTTAAGGCAGCGGTTGAGCGGGTCGGTGTTGCATCCGCCGCCGTCGATGAAGTGCTGATGGGCTGCGTCCTCTCAGCGGGGACAAAGCAGGCGCCCGCGCGTCAGGCCGCGCTTTATGCTGGTCTCGACAAGGGCACGCCTTGCACGACCGTCAACAAGATGTGCGGCTCAGGTATGAAGGCCGTGATGATGGCGCATGACGCAATCGTGGCGGGTCATGGCGATGTGATCGTGGCAGGCGGCATGGAGAGCATGACTAATGCGCCCTACCTGCTGCCTAAGGCGCGTGGCGGCATGCGGCTGGGCCACGGCGAGGTGAAGGACCATATGTTCCTCGACGGGCTGGAGGACGCCTATGAGGGCCGTCTGATGGGCGCCTATGCCGAGGAGGTGGCGCAGGCCTATCAATTGTCACGCGACATGCAGGATGCTTATGCCATCGAGTCTCTGTCTCGCGCGCAACGCGCCAGCACGGATGGCAGCTTTGCCGCCGAGATTGTCCCCGTCACCATCAAGACCCGCAAGGGTGAGGTGAATGTGGTGATCGATGAGCAGCCCGGCAAAGCGGACCCGGCAAAAATCCCTACCTTGAAGCCCGCTTTTGCCAAAGATGGTTCGGTGACAGCGGCCAATTCTAGTTCGATTTCCGATGGTGCGGCAGCGCTTGTGTTGATGCGCCTCAGTGAAGCCGAGCGGCGCGGCCTGCATCCACTCGCCGCTATTCGCGGGCAAACGAGTTTTGCCGACACGCCGGGTCTTTTTCCCACGGCACCCATTTCTGCAATCAACAAATTGTTTGAGCGCACGGGCTGGTCAAAAGGCGATGTCGATGCCTTTGAAGTCAATGAAGCCTTTGCCGTTGTCGCCATGCTGGCGATCCGCGAGCTTGGCTTGAGTCATGATAACGTAAACGTTTATGGCGGCGCTTGTGCGCTGGGCCATCCGATTGGCGCATCAGGCGCGCGCATCCTCGTCACGCTGCTCAATGTGCTGAAGCGCAATGGCGGCAAACGCGGTGTTGCCTCGCTCTGCATCGGCGGTGGTGAAGCGACGGCGATGGCTGTGGAACTGATGTGATTGCGGCTTGTGCTTCGAGACGGCAGCAAGTGCTGCCTCCTCAGCATGAGGGTAAATTTAAAAAAATGACCTCATCTTGAGGTGAGCCGCTTGGCCCGTCTCGAAGGCGGTGGTGAAACGACGGCGATGGCTGTGGAACTGATGTGATTGCGGCTTGTGCTTCGAGACAGCAGCAAGTGCTGCCTCCTCAGTATGAGGGTAAATCTAAAAAAGTGACCTCATCCTGAGGAGGGCCGCTTGGCCCGTCTCGAAGGACAAGCCTCACCCACAAACCCCTGCCATTACCAGCCGCATATGCGTGGCAATCAACGCCTCCTGATCCACGCGCCCCTTGGGCATATACCAGGTGCATATCCCCGTCAGCATGGCGAGGATGGCATAGGTGCTGACGCGAATATCGCCGGTCTTGAATTGCTTGGCCTTAACGCCTGCCGTCAGAATATCGGCGAGAATATTTTCATAGGCGTGGCGCTGAGTGACGATGCGTCTGCGGTTCTTGGGTTCAAGGCTGCGGAGTTCGGCTGAGCCAATGAAAACCTCGCGCTTGCGTTCGATGTGATAGGTGAGGTGAAAAGCGACAAAGGCTTCGAGCCTCTGGCGTGGATCATCGATGCCGTCTAATGCTTCACTGATGCGCTCATGCAGCGCGATCATGTGGTTGTCGATAAGCTTGAACAGCAAGGCTTGCTTGGTCGTGATGTGGTTATAGAGCGAGCCGGGTTGCAGCCCCACCTTGGCTGCCAGATCGCGCAAGCTCATGGCGTCATAGCCCTTGGCATAGATCAACTGCAGCCCGGCCTCATGGATGGCGGCGAGCGTCTTTGGTCCTGATGAGCCTGCGGTTCTGGCCATGTCCCTGATTTCGCAATCGTTTCAGACAGGTGATAGTCTGGTTTCACACTCGTCTTGTCACCTTAATTAAACGAACGTATGATCGTTTTTATAAAAAATCCAGCACAGGTTTTCTCATGGCTACCTTGAAGTCCCAGATCAATCCGCGCGATGCCCGTTTCAAGGAAAACGCCGAAGCGATGGCGGGCCTTGTGACGGCGCTACAGGCCGAGCGCGCCAAGGCGGCGCTGGGCGGCGATCAGCGTTCGCGTGATCGCCATGTCGGGCGTGGCAAGCTGTTGCCGCGCGACCGTGTGCATGGGTTGATCGATCCCGGTTCGCCGTTTTTAGAACTCTCGCCGATGGCCGCCAATGGCATGTATGACGCTGCGATCAACGGGGCGGGGATTATTACCGGCGTTGGCCGTGTGGCGGGCCAAGAAAGCATCATCGTCTGCAATGACGCGACGATCAAAGGCGGCACTTATTATCCAGTCACAGTGAAGAAGCATCTGCGCGCGCAGGAAGTGGCATTGGAAAACAATTTGCCGTGTTTTTATCTGGTCGATTCAGGCGGCGCGAACCTGCCCAATCAGGCGGAAATTTTCCCTGACCGTGAACATTTCGGGCGCATTTTTTTCAATCAGGCGCGCATGTCGTCCAAAGGCATCCCTCAAGTTGCCGTCGTCATGGGTTCTTGCACGGCAGGTGGGGCTTATGTGCCCGCGATGTCAGACGAGACCATCATCGTGCGCAAGCAAGGCACGATCTTTCTCGGCGGGCCTCCGCTGGTGAAGGCAGCCACCGGCGAGATTGTCACCGCCGAAGATCTGGGCGGGGCGGATGTGCATTCTCGCAAATCCGGCGTCACCGATCACTATGCGATGGACGATACACACGCACTTGCCATTGCACGCCAGATTGCGGGCACGCTCAATCGCCAGAAAAACGTCAATATCCCGCTGCGTGAGCCACGCGCGCCGCTTTACGATGCTGCCGAGCTTGATGGCGTCGTGCCCCATGCCTTGTCGATCCAATATGATGTGCGCGAGGTGATCGCGCGGCTGGTTGATGGTTCCGAGTTTGACGAGTTCAAGGCGCTTTATGGCACCACGGTTGTCACCGGCTTTGCGCATCTCCACGGCATGCCCATCGGCATTGTCGCTAACAACGGCATTCTGTTTTCAGAGTCCGCGCTCAAAGTGGCGCATTTTGTCGAGCTTTGTTGCCAGCGCCACATCCCGTTGCTGTTCCTGCAAAACATCGCAGGCTTCATGGTGGGCCGCGAATATGAAACCGGCGGCATCGCCAAGGACGGGGCGAAAATGGTGACGGCGGTGGCTTGCGCTGACGTGCCCAAGATCACGTTGGTGATCGGCGGCTCTTATGGCGCGGGCAATTATGGCATGTGCGGGCGGGCTTATTCGCCCCGGTTTCTGTTCACTTGGCCCAACGCGCGCATCTCCGTGATGGGCGGCGAACAAGCGGCGTCCGTGTTGGCGACCGTGAAGCGCGAAGGCATGGAAGGGCGCGGCGAGACATGGAGCGCTAAGGAAGAAGAAGCCTTTAAAGCGCCGGTTCGCCAACGCTATGACGAAGAGGGGCATCCTTATTTTGCCACCGCCCGCCTGTGGGACGATGGCATCATCACGCCGTCCGAGACCCGCCGCGTTTTGGCGCTGGCTTTTTCCACCACACTCAATCAACCCGTACCGGACACACGCTTCGGTGTGTTTCGTATGTGAGGAGATGACGATGCAGTTTATCCAGCAAAAGCCCTCCCCACTTGAGGGGGAGGGTTGGGAGGGTGGGCCTCTTCGAGAGAATTGCGTCTGTGGCTTCACCTCCTCCCGTTGCGCTACGCGCGCCGACCTCCCCCCTCAAGGGGGAGGAAAAGAAGATAACGCGCCGCGGAGAATGTGCTTGTGATCAAATCTCTTCTCATTGCCAATCGTGGCGAAATCGCGGTGCGGGTCATGCGCACGGCGCGCGAAATGGGTATTCGCACCATTGCGGTTTATTCCGACGCCGACGCCCATGCGCTGCATGTGCGCGAAGCCGATGATGCGGTGCATATCGGGCCGTCCCCTGCCAAGGAAAGCTATCTGGTGATCGACAAGATCATCGCGGCGGCGAAGGCTACTGGCGCTGACGCGATCCATCCGGGCTATGGGTTTTTGTCGGAGAATGTTGCTTTTGCCGAGGCTTGCGAAGCGGCGGGGATTATTTTTGTTGGCCCGCCGGCCTCTGCCATCAAGGCGATGGGCTTGAAGGATGCTGCCAAGGCGCTGATGGAGAAGGCGAACGTGCCGGTGGTTCCCGGTTATCACGGGGATAATCAGGACGGTGCGTTTCTCGCCGCAGAAGCTGACAAGATCGGCTACCCGGTGTTGATCAAAGCGGTGGCTGGCGGTGGCGGCAAGGGCATGCGCCGCGTTGATGATCCGGCAGAGTTCGTCAAGGCGCTGGCGTCTGCGCAGCGAGAAGCAGGGTCCGCCTTTGGCGACGAGCGTGTGCTGGTCGAAAAATATGTGTCGTGCCCGCGCCATATCGAAATTCAAGTTTTTGCCGATGCGCATGGTAATGCGGTCTATCTGCATGAGCGCGATTGTTCGTTGCAGCGCCGCCATCAAAAAGTGATCGAGGAAGCGCCCGCGCCCAACATGCCAGAGGATATGCGGCGCGCGATGGGCGAGGCGGCCGTCGCCGCCGCCAAGGCTATTGGCTATCGTGGCGCAGGCACCATCGAGTTCATTGCCGATGCCTCGCGTGGGCTCCGGGCCGACGCCTTCTGGTTCATGGAAATGAACACGCGATTGCAAGTCGAGCATCCCGTGACGGAAGCGATCACCGGCACTGATCTTGTCGAATGGCAATTGCTGGTGGCGGCGGGTGAACCTTTGCCGTTGTCACAAGACGACATTCCACTGATGGGGCATGCCGTCGAAGTGCGCCTTTACGCCGAAGACCCCGCCAAGAGTTTCTTTCCATCGACGGGCAAGCTCACCCGTTTGCGCGCGGGCGACGATGATGGCATCCGCGCCGATATGGGCGTGGAAGAGGGCGATGAGGTGTCGATGTTCTATGATCCGATGATCGGCAAGATCATCGCTCATGCACCGACGCGCGCGCAGGCCTTGGCGCGCTTGCGGCATTTCCTCTTGGGCATGGAAGTGGTTGGGCCGAAAACAAATCTGGCTTTCCTCGCCGCTGTGCTCGGCCATGAGGCATTCGAAAAAGCGGACATTGATACGGGCTTTATCGACAAGCACCTCGCCGCTCTTGTGCCCCCGCATGTCCTCTCGCCCGAAGTGGTGGGGGCGGCATTGATCGGACATGTGCTGGCGCGCGCGCGGGCCTCGCACGACACGCAGGCGCGGACAAGCGACCCTTGGTCGCCTTGGGCCGCAACTGATGAATGGGTGCTTGGCGGGCATCGCAGCGAGACATTTACATTTATGCATGACGGCGAATTGCTTGTCGTTTCCGCAACATCAAAAGATGGCGCGGCGCATTTCACATTTGGCGGCCAGTCTTGCGGCGCTTCCGGCGATCTTGATGACGATGGTGCGGTGACCGCGATCGTCAATGGCCGTCGTGTTCAGGCCCGGATGATTGGTGATGCCTCAGGGTTCACGCTTGTGCATCAAGGCGTGAATTACCGCTTTCAGACCATTGATCCGCTGGATGTCGATGTCGCATCGTCGGGCGATACAGGTGCGCTCAAAGCGCCAATGCCGGGAAAGATTGTGCAAGTATTGGCGGTTGTCGGCGCGCATTTGTCCAAGGGTGCGCCGCTTGTCGTCATGGAAGCTATGAAAATGGAACAGACGCTTGCAGCGCCTGCCGATGTCGTCATAGCTTCGGTCAATGTGGCGGCGGGCGATCAGGTAGAAGCCGGGGCCGCCTTGGTAGTGTTTGAGGAAAAGGCAGACGCGTGACGCTTCATATGATCAAGCTATGTGTGGGGGCCGAAGATATCGAGGACCTTCGCACTTGGCAGACGGCGCGACTCAAAGAAAAGCGCAAGAACAAAGAAAAACCTGTGGTGGTGCATGTGACGCGCATGACGCCGACGCGTGCCGCAGAGTTGCTCGATGGTGGTTCGCTCTATTGGGTGATGAAGGGCCACATCCGTTGCCGCCAACGGTTGCTAGATATCGAGTCCTTTGTCGATAGCGAGGGCATCAAGCGGTGCAAGCTGGTGTTGGACCGCGAAATTGTCGCCACGCGGCGGCGCGAGCGACGTCCATTTCAAGGTTGGCGTTATTTCGATGGCAAGGACGCGCCGCCGGATGCCAAAATCAGTGACGTGGACGACGATATGCCCGATGAAATGCGCGCGGAGCTTGAGGCGCTGGGCTTGCTTTAGCCGACCTTCCCAAAAGGAGGGGTGACAGATCGGCCGTGACGTGATCCGCTTTCCTAAAATAATGGGGAGACCGCCATGCGCAGCGATATTGAATTCCAGACTGAGGACGGAGTGACGCTCAGAGGTTGGCTCTATGCGGCCAAGGGCGCAAAGGGGCCTTCGCCGCTCATCGTCATGGCGCATGGCTTTTCTGCCGTGAAAGAAATGTACCTCGACGATTTTGCGGCATTCTTCGCGGACGCCGGGATGGCCGTGTTGGTTTATGACCATCGAAATCTAGGCGCGAGCGATGGGACGCCACGTGGTCACATTGTCCCTGCCGAGCAGATCAGCGGCTATCGTGACGCCATTTCATTTGCGCAAACACTGCCCGAGGTGGATGGCAATCGCATCGGCATTTGGGGATCAAGCTATAGCGGCGGCCATGTGCTGGTGGTGGCGGCAATTGACAGGCGCGTTAAATGCGTGGTCTCACAAGTGCCATTGGTCGGCGGGTTTGAAAGCGCGCGACGGCTTATTCGCGGTGACTATTGGCCGGGGTTGCGGGCGGGTTTTGATGCAGACCGGCTAGCGCGATTGCGCGGCGAGGCGCCTGGGCGCATCGCGGTGACGGCACCTGATGGTCAGCCTTGCGCGCTGCCGACGGCGGATACTTATGACTTCTTTGTCGATTATGCGAAGGCGCACAGTGATACGACATGGGAAAACGACATCACGCTTCATTCAGTCGAACTTTTTACCGAATATGAACCGGGCATTTACATTCCCCGCATTTCGCCAACGCCGCTGATGATGGTGGCCGCCCTTAGTGATCATCTAGCGCCATACGATATGACAGCGGCGGCTTTTGAAACGGCGCTTGAACCTAAAAAGTTTCTGGCGCTGCCTTGCATGCATTTTGAGGCCTATACCGGTGACATATTCACGATGTCTGCGCCCGCCCAGCGCGATTGGTTCAAGGCGCATCTCTGAGGCGAGGTCTAGACCGGCATATTATCAATTAAACGTGTACGTCCTATTTTAGCCGCGACAAGGATGCGCGCAGTCTCACCAGCTTTGCCGCTCGTAAAAGCCGTAAGCGTTTCGGCGTGACGCACTTCCAGATAGTCCACTGTGCTAAACCCGAGCGCGAGGATACGCGCCGCGCCTTGGGCTGTGGCCTCGTCGATATTTTCGCCTGATGCCACCTGATCGGCTGTTTCACGCAAGACAACGTTGAGTTGTCCAGCAGCTTTGCGCTCGTCCGGTGTCAGATAGACATTGCGCGACGACATGGCGAGGCCGTCGCTCTCGCGCAGGATCGCACCGCCGAAAATTTCCACGGGGATATTTAAATCAGCCACCATGCGGCGGATCACTTGCAATTGCTGCCAGTCCTTTTCGCCGAAGGCGGCCATGTCGGGGAGCGCTTGCAGCAGCAGCTTGGCGACCACCGTGGCGACACCTGCAAAATGCGTAGGCCGCGCTTCGCCTTCAAGCGGGCCGGTGACGCCGGTAAGGTTTATCGTGGTGGAAAAGCCGTGCGGATACATCTCATCGGCGCTGGGCGCGAAAATCAGATCGCCGCGCCCGCTGAGTTTTTCGGCGTCGGCGGCTTCGGTGCGCGGATAGGCGTCGAGGTCTTCGTGCGGCGCAAATTGTGTTGGATTGACGAAGATCGAAACGATGGCGCGGTCGGCTTTGGTTTTGACGAGATCGATCAGAGAGAGATGGCCTTCGTGCAGTGCGCCCATGGTGGGGACAAGGCCAACGCTCAAGCCCTTGGCGCGCCAGTCAGCGACGGCGGCGCGCAGATCGGCCACGGTACGGGCGACGGGAATTTTGTAGGAGATGATATCGAGGGTCATGGGCGGGCTCGCAAGATCAAGTGGCCAAAGCGGCGCGACCTTAGACGATCAAGCCGGGGCCCTCAACGGGTTGGACATGGTGCCTTGCCATCCCCATATAGAAGAAATGACCACACAAAAGTTCAGATATGCGGCTTTGGGACTGGTGCTTAGTTTGGTACCTGTCAGCGGTGCTTTTGCGCAGAATTTTCCATGGGAGCCAGCGACACCTCAGGTCTATACGCCGCAAACCCTTCCCAATGCCGAATTGCCAAAGGTCAACGCGCCGCAGCGTTTGGTGCCAAGCCACGACAGCAAATACGGATTTGTTCGATCTTATCGCAGCGACGGGCCGGTGCCGCCACCGCTTGCACCCGGCGTTAAGTCACGCGGATGGGTTGCCGGGCATAACGATGCTGACGGCCATTGGGTCGCCGGTCATCCTCAGTAAGTGGTGTCAGACGAGGTGGCCTTCGATGGCGTTGTGATAGAGCTTTTCATAGGCCCCGACCGTCATCGGCAGCGGATTGCCCCCCGTTGAGGGGTCTTCCAATGCCATGGGTGCGCCTTCGGCGATCATGTCGAGATCGACGCCGATGTCTTTCAGCGTGTTCGGGATGCCGACCTCTTCGCGCAAGCCCAAGACCCAATCAAGGAAGCCGTTAAAGCTTTGGTCCTTCAGGCCCATATAGCGCGCCGAGGCGGTCAGGCGTTCCTCGATCATGGCTTTGTTGTGAACCAGCACATAGGGCATGACGACGGCATTCGTCAGGCCGTGATGGGTGCCGCGCAGCGACGAGCAGGGATGGCTCATCGCGTGCATCGAGCCGAGGCCTTTCTGGAAGGCGGTCGCGCCCATGGAGGACGCCGCCAGCATGAACGAGCGCGCCTCGATGTTGCTACCTTTCTTGACGGCTTCAGGTAGCCATTCTTTGCAGAGCCGCATGCCTTCAAGCGCGATGCCTTGGCCCATCGGGTGGAAGAAAGGGCTGCAATAGGCTTCAAGGCTGTGCGACAGCGCATCCATGCCGGTGGCCGCCGTGATGTGCGCGGGCAGACCGGTGGTCAGTTCCGGGTCGGCAATGACTTCGACCGGCAGCATCTTGGGGTGGAAGATGATCTTTTTCGTGTGGTCGCGTTCGTCAACGATGACAGCAGCGCGCCCAACTTCCGAGCCCGTGCCCGCTGTGGTCGGCACGGCAATGACAGGCGCGATGCCGGCGGGGTTGGCGCGCGTCCACCAGTCTTCGCGGTCTTCATAGTCCCAGAGGGGCCGCGTCTGGCCGGACATGAAGGCGATGGCCTTGCCCGCATCCATGGCGCTGCCGCCGCCGAAGACGATGACGCCGTCATGTTTGCTGGCGCGAAACATCTTGAGGCCCGCTTCGACGTCAGCCCCGATAGGATTGGGATGCACATCAGCAAAGAGCGCGCAGGCCAGACCCGCTTGTTCGAGCGTGGCGATGGCTTCCATGATCATGGGAAGTGGCTTTAGGCAGGGGTCGGTCACCAGCAACGGACGACGCATGCCCGCGGCGCGGCAAGCGTCGCCCAGTTCGGAAATGCGGCCAGCGCCAAAGCGTATCTTGGTGGGGTAGTTCCAGTTGCCTACGAGCGAGGCGTATTGGTCGATCATGATGTTTTAGTCCGCAGGTGATGGCTTTTCGGGCGGGTTAGATATTCATAGCCGATGCGCGACAGCGTTGCGCCACGGCCTGTGTCTTTGACGCCGGTCCAAGGCAGGGCAGGATCGAGATAGTCGCAGCGGTTCATAAACCATGTGCCGGTTTCGACCTTATCGCCGATGCTGGTGGCGGCGTCTTCGTCTTCCGTCCAGATCGAAGCGGTGAGCCCAAAGGGGCTGTCATTCATCAGTTGAATGGCTTCCTCGTCAGAGCTGACTTTCATGATGCCGATGACGGGGCCGAAACTTTCCTCGCGCATCACGTCCATTTGGTGGTTCACATTGACGAGAACTTGCGGCGCGAGATAGGGCGTGCTGACTTTTGAGGCAGGAAACAGTTTTTCGTCGATCAGCGCCTTGGCGCCGCCGCGTGTGGCGCTTTCGATTTGGCCGCGCACGAAGGCGGCAGCAGATGAGCGCACCATCGGCCCCAAAGTTGTGGCGCTGTCAAGCGGGGTGCCGAGCTTGTAAGTTTTGGTCAGATCGACAAAGCCATCGACAAATGTGTCATAGACGTCGGCATGAACGTAGAGGCGTTCTTGCCCGCAGCAAGATTGGCCGGAATTGAAGAAAGCGCCATCGACAAGGCTTTCGATGGCGAAGGGGATATTGGCGTCGGGCCGAACATAGGCCGGGTCCTTGCCGCCGAGTTCTAGCCCAATGCCAATGAAGCGCTCTGCGGCGGCCTTGACGATAGCGTGGCCGCCTGCAACCGAGCCTGTGAAGGCAACATAATCGACGCGGGCATCGCCGATCATCTTTTCGGTCATCTCATGGCTCATGTGGAGTGCGGTGAACAAGCCGTCTGGCGCGCCCGCCTGCGTGAAGGCCTTGGCGAAGCGTTCGGCGCAGAGAGGCGTCTGACCGGAATGTTTTAAGATCACGGCATTGCCCGCCATGATGGCCGGGACGACGACATTGACCGCGATCAGATAGGGATAGTTCCAGGCCGCGACGGCGAGCACGACGCCCAGCGGTTCGCGGCTGATCCAGCGTTTGAAACCTTCCTTTGGGCCAACGTCGATGTTGGCGAGCGAGCTGGCCGCGATATCCACCATGTAGCGCACGCGCTCTTCAAAGCCGCTCACCTCGCCCGCCCCAAAGGCGATAGGGCGACCCATTTGCCAGGCGAGTTCCGGCACGATGTCGTCCTTCATGGCGATGAAGGCGTCCGTGAAACGCAAGACGAGAGCGGCGCGTTCGGCGATAGAGGTTGTCCGCCAGCTTGCTTGCGCGCGTTTGGCGTTATTGAGGATGGTGTCGATGTCCTTTGCCGAGGCAAGTGGCAGTTCGGCATAGATGCTCCCGTCAACGGGGGAGACAACTTTCAGGGTAGGGGTACTCATGCGCGTTCAAATCCTCTTGCGACTTCCCAGTCGGTCACTCGTCGGTCGAATTCCAGTTGTTCCCAGCGGCCGGTGTGGAGATAGTGTTCTAAGACATCCTTGCCAAAAGCGCTTTTGAACATTTTTGACTTTTCGAGGTCGCTCAGGGCGTCGCGCAGATTTTTGGCCAGCAGCGGTACGCCTTCGTCGACATAGGCATCGCCTTTGAATTCAGGCTCCAGCGTCATCTTCTGGTCGACGCCTTCCATGCCCGATGCAATCAGCGCGGCAAAAGCAAGGTAAGGGTTTAGATCGGCGCCGCCAATGCGACATTCTACGCGCAGGCTTTTGCCGTGCCCGCAAAGGCGGAAGCCTGCCGTGCGATTATCGTTGGACCAAACGATATTGGTAGGCGCGAAGGTGCCGTTGACGAAGCGCTTATAGGAATTGATATTGGGCGCGAGAAAATAAGTCATTTCGCGGGCGTGTTTGATCTGACCGGCGAGGAATTGCTGGCCGAGCTCGGAAAGGCCATGGATCTTGCTTTTGGGATCATAAAACAATGCCTCTTTGGCGGCCTTATCCCAGAGCGAAACATGGATGTGGCAGGAGGAGCCTGCCTTTTCGGTGTCCCATTTGGCCATGAAGGTAACCGACTTGCCGTGCAGATGAGCGATCTCTTTGATGCCATTTTTTAAGATCGTATGACGGTCGGCCATTTCGAGGGCTTCGGCATAGCGGATGTTGATTTCTTCCTGACCGGCACCCCATTCGCCTTTGGAATTTTCGACGGGGATGGCGGCCTTTTCCAAACCGTTGCGGATGGCGCGCATGGTCGACTCCTCCTTAGAGGTGCCGAAGATGTGATAGTCCTGAATGTAGCTACTGGAGGTCTTGAGGTCGTGAAAGCCTTTTTCCTGGGCTTCCTCAAAGGTCTGGTTGAACAGATAGAACTCAAGCTCGGACGCCGTGTTAGCCATCATTTTTTTGGCCGCGAGACGCTTCAATTGCTTTTTTAAGATTGAGCGCGGCGCATGAGGGATATCCTTGCCGTCGTGGTCCAGCGTGTCGCAAATGACCAGCGCTGTTCCCGGCAGCCATGGGATGCGTCGCAGCGTGGCCATGTCGGGCTTGAGCACAAAGTCGCCATAGCCGCTAGACCAGCTCGCCGCCTTGTAGCCGGGCACTGGTTCCATGTCGGTATCGACGGTAAGCAGATAGTTGCAAGCGTGTGTTTCGTGGATGGCTGTGTCGAGGAAGTAGCTGGCCTGCATACGCTTGCCGACAAGGCGACCTTGCATGTCGGGCATCGCCATGATGACGGTATCGATCTCGCCGTTGCTAATGAGATTGGTGAGTTGGTCGAGTGTAAGTAATCCGGGCAGCAAATGCGGCATTGAGCTGACTCCTTAATGGTCGAATAGAGAAACGATTTTCCAGCTAAGGCCGGTGTCCGTTTCCGGTTGAAACCGGAGGGCGCATGGCGCGCCCCCCGCTTCATCGTGTTTGGCGGCTTGCTATTTACCGCGTATTGCAGCTTCGGCAGCGGCAATCTCGGCCTGTCGTTTGGCGATGACATCACCGATTGGCGGGCCTTGGAACCGGCGTCTTTCGAAGACGATCCAGACAATCGCCGTCAGGATCAGGAAGCCGATGGTGATTTCAAGTGCCCAGTCGTTAGGCGGTTGAACACCGATAACGAAGATCAAAACCATCGAGATCAAGGACAGAATGGCAAACAGCGAATAAAGGCCACGGCCGATATTCCATGGCCCCATTTTAGGCCATTTTGCTGTTCCGTAGACAAACAGTCCAAGGGTGATAGGAATGATGAAGGAGAAGAACAGGAAAATCACTGTGCAGGAAACGACGATCGAATAGGCCGACGTACCTGCGATGGAAACCATGGACGCACCCCAGACAAAGAGCCATGCGAGGGTGGCGCCTGTCCAAATGGCGGCGACGGGAGTGCGGTAGGCGAGTGAGACTTTGGCCAGCGCCTTGGAGAACGGCAACCCGCCATCGCGTGAAAAGGCGAAGATCATGCGCGATGTCGAGGTGATAGTGGCAAGGCCGCACAGGAGCTGCGACACGAAAATCGCGATATAGAGTGCCGTCCTGACGCCGGTTGGCACGTTCGTGTCCATAGCCCAGAAGAAGACATTCCAGCCTTGTTTGGCGGCTTCACCCATGTCTGGGATCATCAGTACAAATGAGCAGAGCATGATGTAGCCAAAGAGGGCAGCCCAGAAAACGGATGCGACCATGCCGCGTGGAACAGAACGTGCGGCATTGACGGTTTCTTCGGATGTATGTGCCGAAGCATCATAACCGGTGATGGTGTAGATCGGGAGTAGCAGGCCCAGCAGGAAGACCCAGCTATTGGATACATCCGGCCAGACGCCGCCGCCCACGTCACCGGAATAGTTAGTGAAGGTGAACAGGCGAGAGAAATCCCATGTTGGCGCGTAATAGAGGCAGACTGCCGATAGAACGACGGCTGTTATCAAAATGAGATAGCCGGAAAAATCTGTTAGCTTTGCCGTCAGACCGATGCCGAAATGGTTGATGGCCGCCATGGACCCGGTGATGATGGCAAGGAAAATTGTCTGGTTTGTCAACGTGTTCGCGATGCCAAGGCCCGGAAATGCCCCCTCGAAGAATGTCCATGTGCCCGCGTTGATCGCGCCGAGTACGGTGACAAGGCCGAGAAGGTTGAACCAGGCGGTCAGCCAGCCACTGAAGCGGTTCCCCAAAATGGAACCCCAGTGATAGAGGCCACCAGCCGTTGGATAGGCTGAGCTGATTTGCGCCATGGCCAGTGCGAAGACGCCGGAGATGGCACAGCCAAGCGGCCAGCCGATGCCGATGCCGATGCCGCCTGCACCGGAGGTGGCCTGTGCCAGTGAATTGATGCCACCGGACAGAATGCAGATGATGGAGAACGAAATAGCAAAATTGGAAAAGCCGCCCATGCTGCGCAGTAATTCTTGCGCGTAGCCCATACTGTGGAGGACTTTGACATCTTCATTGTTGATGTCGCCAGCCCTTGAAGAACCTTGATTTGTACTCATCTTCCCCTCGTTTTCGTGTTGCTTTGCGGTTGAAACCAGTTGCCTCACTCAAAACTAATCGCGGTATTGGAAGAAAGTTGGAACGGCGGGATGCAGTTCTCAGTCGCTCGGATTTCGCCGAACGATCATGCAATTTGCAATTTTTCTAGTGTCGGATTTTGACTTTATTGGATTAAGCAGCCCCCCCTTTAGTGGCCGCGGACTTTCCAATAATTTAAGTCTGCGCTCTTTCCAGTTACTTTGTCATCTGGTGAATGATGGCTTCACACAGGTATTTGTGTGTAGTTGCAGGCGGAAATGTTCTGGTACCCGTGCCGAGGTTGACGCATACCTGCTGTCAGCTAAAACTTGGGTGAGATTGATTCCGGGGGCGACCGGCATTCTGAAACTGTCAGGCTTGGGGGCCATATGACCATTGCGGCGCGTGGACAGGGTCCAGCCCACACAATTGTGCTTGGGAATGAAAAGGGCGGTTCAGGCAAAACCACGACTGCCATGCATGTTATCGCCCTGCTGTTGCATGAAGGGGCCAAGGTCGGTTCGATGGACCTCGACGGACGGCAACGGTCGCTGACCCGCTATGTCGAAAATCGCAAAGCATGGGCAGAGGGGGCCAAGGTCAATCTGGTCATGCCGGATCATGTGGTCTTGCCCAAATCCGAACTCGATACCGTCGCGGGTGCGCAAGCAGCCGAGCGCGCCGCTTTTGAAGGTGCCTATACGCAGCTCGCAATCGCGAATGATTTTGTGGTGATTGACTGTCCCGGTAGCGACAGCTTTTTGTCGCGTTTAGGCCATGCCGTTGCCGATACGCTCATCACGCCGATGAATGACAGTTTCGTGGATTTTGATTTGCTAGGGCACGTGGACCCACAAAGCTGGAAGATCAAAGGCCCGTCGGTCTATAGCGAAATGGTCTGGGAAAGCCGCAAGCGTCGCCTTATGACCGATGGCGGGCAGATCGACTGGATCGTGATGCGCAATCGGTTGTCGTCACTGGCGGCCAAGAACAAGCGCCGCGTTGAAGGCGTGCTTGATGAGCTTGCAGACCGGATTGGGTTTCGGCTTGCGCCGGGGTTCGGCGAGCGAGTGATTTTCCGCGAAATGTTTCCCTCAGGCCTGACCTTGCTTGATTTGCGGTCAGAGGGGGTCGATGCGCCATTGTCGATGTCGCATGTGGCAGCGCGCGCCGAAGTGCGTGGATTGCTTGATGAACTCAAGCTGCCGTTTTTCAATCAAGAAAAAGATCATGCGGCGGAAAAAACCGTCGGCGCCATCTAGCTGACATTAACCGCGCAATTTGGATTTTGCGTCCGAGGCCGTCGGCATGTCCCAATTGGCAGGCGGAATGGCGATGCAAGAGATCGTTTCGCGTGCCAGACGGCCGCAAGCATTGCGCGCTTCTTTTTCACTTTGGAACCCGCCAAAGCGCGAGCGGTAGAGCATGCGGTTGTCGGCTGCCTTGACGGGAATGGTGACGGGAACGGCTTTGCTCAATTCAGCGGGCGCTGCCTTGATCGCATCACGGATGCGCGATACGGCGTCGCCCTGATCGGTGTAGGCGCCGATCTGGATGACCCATGTGCCATCAGGGATGAGTGGGTCGTTAGCGGTCCAGCCACGTGACGGCGTGACCTTAGTGGATTCATTGACCACTGTTCGCAGGCCCACAGGTGAGCTGGCCTGCGTGCCTTCGCTGGCTTGAGCGGGCGATACGATCAGGTTGCCAAGGTCGCGGCCAACGCGGCGGACAGGGCCTTCGGCCTTGCCAAGAGCAGCAAGCGCATAGGCGGTTGCCTGATCAAGCGGGGCGGCGGTCTTTGTGGTGACTGGCGGGGCCACGGGTGTGGTCACGGCGGTCTTGATGAGCGGTGGTGTGTCATTGACTACGGCACGCAAGGGAATGGGCGCTGGCGAGGTCAGGCTGGCGACTTGCTCGGTGCCTGTGTAGGACTCTTCATCGGGATCGGGATCGTCGATGGAGGCAACCAGCGCATTCAGTTCGTCGCTGTTCGGGCGTAAGATAGGGGTCGGTGCAGGCGAGCTGACAGAGGCAATCATTGCGCCGGTGGTATCGCGCATGACAAGAGCCTTTGGCATGGTGCGATCCAGAATGGCGACCATCTGAGTGTCGCGCGCGCGCGCCGTCCTGCCACCAAGCACAACGGCGATGACGGACTTTCCATTACGATGGACAGATGTTGTGAGGTTGAAGCCCGACGCGGCGGTGTAGCCTGTCTTCAGCCCGTTCACACCTTCATATTTCCCAAGCAAATGATTGTGGTTTTTGTACACGCGGCCGTCCCAAGCAAAAGACTTGGTGCTGAAGTAGCGGTAATATTGCGGAAAATCAGCTTGGATGCGTTTGGCAAGAATCGCTTGATCGCGCGCTGTGGTCAGTTGACGTTTGTTGGGCAGGCCGGATGCGTTGGCGTAGTTTGTCCGCGTCATGCCAAGGGATTTGGCGCGAGCTGTCATGAGCGCTGCAAAATTTTTCTCGCTGCCGCCGACATATTCGGCAACCACAACCGCGATGTCGTTGGCTGATTTGGTAACGAGCGCCAGTATAGCGTCTTCGACACGTATCGTCTCGCCGGGCTTCAGCCCAAGGCGGGAGGGAGCCTGCGCGGCGGCATGGTATGACACAGGCATGCGCGTATTGAGCGAAATTTTGTCCTGCTCCATCCGTTGAAACAACAGATAGAGTGTCATGACTTTCGTCAGAGAGGCCGGGTAGCATTGTTCGTCGGGATTGCTCGAATAGAGGATGCGTCCATTGGAGGCATCCATCACCAGCGAAGCTGACTTGGGAACGAAGCCTTGTTTTTTGTGCGTCCGAGCTTCGGCGTTGACCGCAGTCAGGCATACGGTGAGAGCGACCGCGCAGAAAATAGAAATTCTGTGCAGATCGATACCATGGGTTTTTAACCGATGCATCGATGCCGTGAACGCAAACGCCCGCATACCCCTAGAACCCCTTAACTCGTTCAAGCCAGTCACGCGACGCTTTAGTCTGCGTCCGTGAATTCCATATTTTCTTCCCCGCAGAAAAACTGTAGGCCCATAAGAGCCGAATGTGAATCCCCCCAGAGGTATATTTAAACCGAAAAACGTCTATATTCCGGGGGGTTGCGGTAAATTTTGTGGTTTCAGAGAGTTTAAGGACCGGCTGTTTCGATTTTCTTAAGGCATGAAGAAAGATTCGTTCAAATCTGGGGCGCATCGACCTGTCGGGCAGTGATGCGTTTAATTCGGGTTGTAGGCCGCCCATGCATGGTGGCCGTAGCGCTTGATTTGGCAAATTTGGATGGCCTAGATCGAGGCGCCGTTTATAAAATTTGTGCGGAGCGTCAGGCAGGCTTTGAATTTGACGAGATTAACCTATGTAATAGAGACACCGAGGCTAACTGCTTCGAGTGATTTGGAATTTGGGTCCCGATTAAGGACCCGTTTGGACGAAAGCCGGCTTGCCGGGATGGGAGAACGGCCGGTTGTTGAGCGATAGCGCAGGAACGAAGCATGTCTGGTGACGACAGGCGGCTTGGGGATGATGACGACGGCGTGAACGTTGGCGTTGTCACGAAGACCAAGCCGAAGACCAAGAAGCCATCGCTTTACAAGGTCTTGCTGCTGAACGACGACTATACGCCGATGGAGTTCGTCATCCTTGTTTTGGAGCAATTCTTCAACAAGGGGCGCGAGGACGCGACGCAAATCATGCTTCACGTTCATCAACACGGCGTTGGACTATGTGGCCTTTATACTTATGAGGTCGCCGAGACCAAGGTCACGCAAGTGATGGATTTTGCAAGGCAGCACCAACATCCGCTGCAATGCACGATGGAGAGAGAGTAAGGTTTAACGCAGATACGAGTCGCAGGCAGGCTCGCTCGCAGCGGAAGGAAAGGTCTTAAGTGCCGACATTTTCACGGAGTCTGGAGGAAGGCCTACATCGGGCGTTGGCTTTGGCCAATGACCGGAATCACGAGTATGCAACATTGGAACATTTGCTGCTCGCGCTGCTGGAAGATCAGGATGCGGCTGCCGTCATGAAGGCGTGCAATGTCGATACCGGCGTTCTGAAGCAGCAACTGACAAATTACATCGATAATGAGCTTTCGAGTTTGGTCGTTGATGATGGCGAGGATTCAAAACCCACAGCAGGTTTCCAGCGCGTCATTCAGCGGGCGGTCATTCATGTCCAGTCATCGGGCCGCGATGAGGTGACGGGGGCCAATGTGCTTGTCGCTATGTTTGCCGAGCGCGAAAGCCACGCTGCTTATTTTCTGCAAGAGCAGGATATGACGCGCTATGACGCGGTGAACTATATCAGCCATGGTATAGCCAAGCGTGGCGAGATGAACGAAGCCCGCCCTGTGCGTGGTGCCAGCGACGAGGACGAGACCGCGCCGCATGATAAGCCGCGCAGCAAGGGCCCCTCGACTGAGGCGCTTGATGCTTATTGCGTCAACCTCAACGAGAAAGCAAAATCGGGCAAGATTGATCCGTTGATCGGGCGCGAAAAGGAAGTCGAGCGCACCATTCAGATCCTGTGCCGTCGCTCCAAGAACAATCCGCTTTTCGTTGGCGATCCCGGCGTTGGCAAGACGGCGATTGCCGAAGGGTTGGCCCTGCGTATCATCAATGGCGAGGTGCCCGGCGTTTTGCTCGATGCGACGATCTTCTCGCTCGACATGGGGACGCTGCTTGCCGGTACGCGTTATCGCGGCGACTTTGAAGAGCGCATCAAGGCGGTCATCAAGGAGCTTGAGGCCTATCCGGGCGCGATCATGTTTATTGATGAGATCCACACGGTTATCGGCGCAGGTGCCACGTCGGGTGGTGCGATGGATGCCTCGAACTTGCTGAAGCCAGCCTTGGCCAGTGGCACGTTGCGCTGTATCGGATCAACGACTTACAGGGAATATCGCCAGCACTTTGAGAAGGATCGGGCACTGGTCCGGCGCTTCCAGAAGATTGACGTAGCCGAACCGTCTGTGCCGGATTCGATCAAGATTCTCAAAGGCTTGAAGCCTTATTATGAGAAATTTCATAAGGTCCGTTACACCAATGATGCGATCAAGTCGGCGGTCGAACTGTCGTCCAAGTACATGCATGATCGTAAGTTGCCGGACAAAGCCATTGATGTGATTGATGAAGCGGGCGCTTCGCAAATGCTTCTGCCAGAGTCACGCCGGAAGAAGACCATCGGCGTTGTCGAAATCGAGAATGTCGTTTCGACCATGGCGCGCATTCCGCCCAAGTCCGTCTCCAAGACCGATACCGAAAAACTCAAAGATCTCGATGTTGAGTTGAAGCGCGTGGTGTTCGGTCAGGACAAGGCCATTCACGCCTTGGCGGCTTCGATCAAGCTTGCGCGGGCGGGCTTGCGCGAACCTGAAAAACCGATCGGCTCTTATCTCTTCTCCGGCCCCACGGGTGTCGGCAAGACCGAGGTTGCGCGCCAGCTTGCGTCGATCCTTGGTGTCGAGATGCTGCGTTTCGACATGTCGGAATATATGGAGCGTCATACCGTGTCGCGTCTTATCGGCGCGCCACCGGGCTATGTTGGCTTTGATCAGGGCGGATTGCTCACCGACGGCGTGGACCAGCATCCTCATTGTGTGTTGCTGCTCGACGAAATCGAGAAGGCACATCCTGATCTTTTCAACATTCTGTTGCAGGTCATGGATCACGGCAAATTGACCGACCATAACGGCAAGAAGATCGACTTCCGTAATGTCGTCCTCATTATGACGACCAATGCGGGCGCATCAGAAGCGCAGAAGAATGCCATCGGTTTTGGCAGCTCCAAGCGCGTGGGCGACGACGAAGAGGCGATCAAGAAGCTCTTCACGCCGGAATTCCGCAACCGTCTGGATGCGATCATTCCCTTCTCGTCGCTGCCTGCCGATGTGATTGCGAATGTCGTTCAGAAGTTCGTGATGCAGCTTGACGCACAGCTTGCAGACCGCAATGTCACGATCGAGCTGACACCGGAAGCCAATCATTGGTTGGCCACGCGTGGCTATGACGAGCAGATGGGGGCGCGGCCTCTGGCGCGTGTCATTCAGGAATCGATTAAGAAGCCGCTCGCCGATGAAGTCCTCTTCGGACGGCTGACTAAGGGCGGACACGTCAAGGTCAAGCTAGGCGAGGATGACACGCTGGCCTTCGACATTGAGGAAGCCCCGCCGCGCTCGCCACCGCCACCTAGAAAGAAAAAGGGCGGCAAAGGCAACATCGGTGGCAAAGGCGGCGGCTCAACACCGAAAGTGCCGCTGCTCGTCGAATGAGACGCGGCTGAGGTAAAATGAAACGGCCCGGATGTTTTTCCGGGCCGTTTTTATGAGGGTCGCGCTCTAAAAGGGTTCAACGTTCTTTAGCTTGGCGTCAAAGATGGTTCCCGCATTGGGCGCGTTGCTACGGTGGTCACCCAGATTTGGTGAGGGCGAAAAAGTCACGCCAAAGGTCCCGATTTTTCGGCAGTACGCATATCTCCAATCTTCGGTCCATCGCCCTGCTGCGGGGGAGCCCCCGGTAACCTTCGCATCAATGAGCGCCGTCTTTGGCCAGTTCGGTTGCGGCGAGGAGGGATGTGGCGTTGTTGGTGTCTATCAAGAGTTGAACATCGGCGGCCGATTTGCCAATGTAAAAAAGTTGAAATTGTTGGATTTCCTTCTGAGTCTCGACGACTAGGAAATTGATGTTACTGAGGTGCTGGCAGAGCTGGAACTTCCAAGTGTCCTTGAATATCCTTGATGGGGCAGCATGATTATTGGTCGGAATCGTTCCAATCATCTCGAACGAATTCTTCTTTTTCAGATCCAAATTTCCGTCGCATTTAAAGGCTGCGTGAAGTAGAGGTGATACGGCCATGAAAATTTTATTAAGATTCTGGACATACGAATTCGTATTTGTCCGTAAGATGGTGACTTCAAATTTGGAGTTGTTTGGATCGTCTATTGTTAGACCGGCATTCGCATAGAAATTGGGAATGAATTTTTCGGGTAGATGTTTTTGACGTAGATTTTTTGAGATGAGGCTATTTGATCAGAGGATAGAATTCCGAGATCATTCGAACTTGAGTAGGAACGGGTGGGAAAGAGGATGAAAAAAAACTCCGATAACGGCGCAAGTAACGGCTTGTCGGATTACCGTTTTCGGCATCTTTTTCTCGTTTCCAAAAGGTATTTTTATTTGCCAATAAACACTGATTGATATTTGAGAAACAATCAGCATCATTTGATGGAAGGGAAAGAGTGAGCGATTTTTCAGATAGCATTAATGCGGCTATGACCTGTCTTGATGACTTCATGGCCGCGTTCAATGCGCGCGATTTGCCTGCATGGGAAAAGACGTTTAATTTCCCCAGCGTGCGTCTGGCATCCAATACGCTGACCATCATTGAACCCGGATTTCACAAGCCGACGATGTTTGACAATGCGCTTGGTGAGGGCTGGCATCATTCAGGATGGGATCGGCGCGACGTCATTCACACCGGTCTTGAGAAAGTGCATTTTGACACGCGTTTCACGCGATATCGCGAGGACGAAAGTGTTATTGGGCACTATGATTCAATCTATGTCGTGACTAATGAAAATGGTCATTGGGGCATCAAGGCGCGATCCAGTTTTGCGCCGTGATCTAATAAAAAACGAAAATCAACAGGGAGAATGAAATGATCGGGTATGTAACCCTCGGCAGTAATGATCGCCAAAAGGCTGGTGCGTTCTATGATGCGCTGCTCGGCGAACTTGGGGCCAAGCGCGCGATGGAAGATGGCGACCGGCTGATCCTCTGGTCGAATGGCCAAGGCCCGATGCTTGGGATCATCAAGCCACATAATGACGAGGCAGCTTGCATCGGCAATGGCGGCATGATCGCCTTGGCGGTCGGTTCGCGCGCTAATGTGGACAAAATTTATGCCAAAGCCATCGAGCTGGGCGGCACAGACGAAGGCGCACCGGGCGAGCGTAGCAGCACGTTCTACGGTGGCTATTTTCGCGATCTGGACGGCAACAAACTCGTTGCTTTCCATATGGGTGCATAAGTTTTTTTCAACTTATGAGAAAGGCGCGGCCATCGCTGGTCGCGCCTTTTTTTGTCTATCCTGCAAAAAATAAACATATGCCCGCTTTTTGTCGTGAGATTTACATCTCAGAGCGCAAACACCTCGACTTCTTGCAGGAAAGGCTCGAATTCGTGCAGGAAAAGCTCTAAATTCCGAGCTTTTTTCGTGCCTATTTCGAGCTTTAAGTGCGCTTGTCCCCGCCCCGCGAATCTATGCCTATTTCAGCTCCGCTTTGATCCGTTCGGCATGTTGTTTCAGCAATTCAAAGTCCGCCATTTGCCGTGCGTGGAGCTTCATTTCAAGGCCTGAGAAGCGCGGAATGATGTGGCTATGCAAATGAAACACCGTCTGTCCGGCTTCGGTGCCATTCAGTTGGGCGATCATGATGCCCGGCGCTTTAAAGGCGCGCTTCACGGCTGGTGCGAGCTTTTGCACCGTGAGCGCGACGGCGGCTGCATAGTCCGGGTCCAGATCAAATAAATCTTCCGCTGGGAATTTGGGGATGACGAGCGTGTGGCCTTCGGCTTGTGGCATCACGTCCATGAAGGCGAATGTTTTATCGTCTTCATAAACCTTGAAGCAGGGCGCTTCGCCGCGGAGGATTTTTGCGAAAATGTTGTTCGGATCATAGGCCATTTCTAAAAGTCATCCTCTTGGTGTGCTGTGTTGTCGGTATGGCGGAAAGGTGAAAAGGTGTTGAGTACTTCCATGTCGTGTTCGACATGCTGGCGTTCTCGGTTGAGATAGTCTGCCACGGCGGACGAAAAACTTTCATTCTCGATCCAATGGGCGCTGTAGGTTTTGGCGGGCAGATAGCCGCGCGCCAGTTTGTGTTCGCCTTGTGCGCCTGCCTCCACGCGCTTCAGGCCGTGCGCGATGGCAAAGTCCATGGCTTGATAATAACAACACTCGAAATGCAGAAAGGGGTGATGTTCGATGGCGCCCCAGTTGCGCCCAAACAAAACCTCCGAGCCGATGAAGTTCAGCGCACCTGCAATCATGCGTCCATTGCGTTTGGCCATGATGAGCAGCGTGTCATCGGGCATGTGCTCGCTGATCAGGCTGAAGAATTCGCGCGTGAGATAAGGCGTGCCCCATTTGCGTTGGCCGGTATCCATGTAGAACTGAAAGAAGGCGTCCCAATGGGCTTCGGTCAAGTCGGTGCCGGTGACCCACTCGACTTCGACGCCGTTGCTCAAGGCCTTTTCGCGTTCTTTGCGGATCATCTTGCGTTTGCGCGATGACAGATCAGCGAGAAAATCATCGAACGTTTTGTAGTCGTGATTGATCCAGTGGAATTGCTGGTCGTTGCGAAGCAGCAGGCCATGTTCGCCAAGCTGCGTCCATTGTCGTTCGGGCAGGAACGTGAAGTGTAGTGACGAGACACCGGTACGGCGCGCGACTTCGAGAGCGGCGGCGAGAAGTTGGTCTTCGGCGGCGGCCCGGCCAGGTCCCGGTTTGGTGAGCAGGCGTGGGCCGGTTGCTGGCGTGAAGGGCACGCAGACTTGCAGCTTTGGATAGTAGTTGCCGCCCGCGCGTTCATAGGCGTCGGCCCAGCCGTGGTCGAAAACATATTCGCCGCGGCTATGGCCCTTGATGTACATGGGCATGCAGCCCGCGAGGTCGCCGGATGTGTCTTCAAACAAAAGATGATAGGGCATCCAACCGGTGTGCCGCGTCGCAGAACCGCTTTCTTCAAGCGCGAGCAAGAAGGCGTGTGAAAGAAACGGATTGAATGGTTCGCCCGGCGGATTGGCGCAGGCGTCCCATTGCGCAGGGTCAACCGCACCCAGCCCTTGCGCTACCTTGATGATGGCTTGTTCTGCGTCACCCATGATCTAAGCTTAATTCGACGCGCCGCTCTATCCAATCTCGAAAATGGCCTCGACCTCAACGGCAATATCGACGGGCAGGCTGGGGGTTGATACCGCCGAGCGGGCATGACGGCCGGCATCGCCGAAAACCTCAACCATCAGGTCAGAAGCACCGTTGATGACGAATGGCTGCTGGTTGAAGTCGGGGGTCGAGTTGACAAAGCCCAGCAGCTTGACGACGCGCGTGACGCGATCAAGGTCGCCATCCACCGCATTCTTCAATTGGGCGATGACATTGAGAGCGGCAAGGCGCGCGGCGGCCTTGCCTTCGTCGATGTCAAAATCGCGTCCCAATTTGCCTGCATAGGCGACGCCGCTTGGCCCCATAGGCCCTTGACCGGAGATAAAAACCAGTGACCCTGTAATGACATAAGGGACATAATTTGCTACGGGCACAGCCGCTTTTGGCAAGGTGATCCCAAGTTCCTTCAGCCGTGCTTCGATCTTGCCACTCATGTTGGTCTTTCCTTTTTAATGGCTCAGGTTGCGCCTTGTCTCCGAGGCGCTATACCTAGCATAGATGACAGGAATGGTCGAAAAGGCGCGACCGGCCGAGGGTGGAGTATCATTGATGATGAGTTCTAAGCGTACGCCAGTTGACGATGGATTTTTTATGCCAGCCGAATGGGAACCCCATGCGCGCTGCTGGATGCAATGGCCCTCACGCGGCGATGTTTGGGGCGAGCAATTGCCTCAAGCCTATCGCTCTTATGCAAGCGTTGCTCGTGCAATCAGAACGTTCGAGCCTGTAACGATGGTGTGCTGCCCGGCTGATGAGGCGCAGGCTCGATTGGCCTGCGGGCGCGACATTGAACTGGTGACAATTGAAATCGATGATTCCTGGGCACGCGATTCCGGCCCGATTTTTCTCAGCGACGGCAAAGGCCATGTGGCCGGGGTGCATTGGCGGTTCAATGCCTGGGGCAATGCCTATGGCCCTTATGACAATGATGCAAAAGTGGGTGGGCTCATCCTCGATCACATCAAAGCGCGAAAATATGATGGGCCGATGTTTCTTGAGGGAGGCTCCATCTGCGCGGACGGCTATGGGACTTTGCTGACGACTGAGCAATGTCTTCTCAATGACAACCGCAACCCTGAACTAACGCGTCAGCAAATCGAAGAGCGTCTGGCGCTGCATCTGGGTGTACGGCGCATTATCTGGCTTGATGAGGGTTTGGAAGATGATGAGACGGATGGTCACGTCGATATGATTTGCTGCTTTGCGGGACTTGGCCGTGTGTTGCTGCATATGCCCGAGGACACGAGCGACCTTAACTGGAAGCGGATGCAGGACAATCGAAAGCGGCTTGAGTCGGCCAAGGATGCGCGAGGAAACAAGCTCGAAATTATTGAGGTTCCACAACCCAAGATCAATCGTACACGTGCCGATGGGCGCCGACTTTCGACGTCTTATGTGAATTTCTATATTGCAAATGGCGGCATCGTCATGCCGAGTTTTGATGATCCAAACGACGAGGTTGCGGCCAAGATCATTGCGGCAGCGTTTCCAGATCGCAAGGTTGTTCAAGTGCCTTCGCTTGATATCGCGGCTGGTGGTGGCGTCATTCATTGCATCACCCAGCAGCAGCCTGCCGGTGAGATAATCACTTGAGCAGTCTCAACCGTTGATGATGAGGTGCGCGGCGCGACCACCCTTATGCTTGTCGGCATACATGGCGCGGTCCGCGCGGTCGAGCAGTTCATCAGCAGTGATTTCGCCGTCGTAATAGGCAAGGCCGAGGCTTGCACGTATGCCGACCTTTCCGTCATCCGACTTGATGGACAGTTTGTTCAAGCCACGAACGAGTTGACGAGCGCGCTCGCGCGCCGGGGCTTGCTCGGCTCGCACAAACAGGATGGCGAATTCGTCGCCGCCGAGGCGGGCTGCATAGTCTGTGGCACGGACGTTTTGCAGCAAGTATCGACCGACGACGCGCAAGACTTCATCGCCGACTTGATGACCAAAACAGTCGTTGGTGTCTTTGAAGTTATCAAGATCAATATAGGCAAGGATACCCGCTTCATTATAGCGAGCGGCGCTGAGCAGGTTGCGCTGCATGACATTGGCAAATCCACGGCGGTTGAGGAGCCCCGTCAACTCGTCTGTGATGGCTAGGCTTTCCAACTGCGCGACGCGCGCATTGAGTTCCATGATGCGTTGTTCGGCCTCGGCGGCGTAGCTGAGTGCGCCAGCTAGAAGACGATCGGGGCGAGCGATCAGCCTGTCATTGCTGGCAAAATGCCGGAAGCGAGTCGTTGCTGTGTCGCTTGTGGCGAGCAACCCGTCCGTCTGCGACGGTATTGGCGCAGCTATGCTGATTTTCACGCGTGACATTTGATCCCCCGAACCCATGGTGAAATGCTTGGTGTGCATGTAGCAAATGGCTTGCCATGTAGTAACTGCATTTCAAATCAATGAGTTATGAAAACTTTTGATATTCCGCCACGGTAATATTTACCGAGATACGATGGCATGTCGGCAATATCTGCCGAGATATGAAGGTATCTGCTGCCTAGATGACACGGTCGCGCGGCGGTCTTCCGGCAAAAAAGTCATCGAGATTATCAAGGGCGCGGTGACCCATGGCGTTGCGGGTTTCGACCGTGGCGCTGCCAAGGTGTGGCAAGAGAAAGGCGTTCGCGAGTGTGCGATAGCGTGGGTCGATGTGGGGTTCGTTCTGAAAGACATCAAGACCGATGGCCGCTAGGTGCCCGGTTTGAAGGGCAGCGATCAACGCGTCGTCGTCGATGATGTCGCCGCGGGCGGTGTTGACGATAATCGCGCCTTTGGGAAGGCAAGCTAGCGTTTCAACATTGATCGAGCCGCGTGTTTCAGGCATAGAGGCGCAATTGATCGATAAAAAATCCGAATGCGCCAACATGTCCTTCAGGATCGGATGGTAGGTGGCGCCGGGAAGGTCAACCGGGTGGCGGTTGTGGTAGTGGATCGTCATGCCAAATGCGCGGGCGCGCGCCGCGACGGCCTGACCGATCCGACCCATGCCGAAGATGCCGAGGCGCTTGTCGGTTAGCGAGATGGAGAGCATGCCGGTTGGTGCCCAGTTCGCCCATGTATTTTCACGAATGGCGGCCATGCCCTGCGCGGCACCGCGCGCTGCTCCGAGTAATAGCAGCAGGGCGATGTCGGCAGTGGCGTCCGTCAGGACGTCCGGCGTGTTGGTGACGATGATATGGCGGGCGTTGGCTGCCTTGATGTCGATGTGGTCAGTGCCGACCGAGAAGCTGGCAATGATCCGGACAGACGATGGCAATTGTTCAATGGTGGTTCTGTCGAGGCGATCAGTGACAGTCACAAGCAGGGCGTCTTGACCTGCAGCGCGGACGATCAATTGCGCCTGATCGATCAAGGCATCATCATTGTTTGGTTCAACTTGGAACGAACGCGCCGCCCGTTGTTCAACCTCCGATGGAAATTTGCGGGTGATGAGAAGCCGTGGAGCCATGATGTCTGATATTACCAGTGTGTGGGCTTGTGAATGGGCCTGTGGTCGGGCTAGTGGATGGTGCCTTTGCGGTTCTTCTGGTTTACTTGATATGTTGATTTTCGCAAAGGTCAGTGTCGACGTGGGTGAGACCAAAATGAGTGTGAGCTTGATATGATGCGGAATGCTGGAGGCTTTGCCTTTGTTGGTTTGATGCTGGCCGTTGTGACAGCGGTATCCGCCGTCATTGTGGGTGCTATTCATCGTGATGTCTGGATGGCCGAACCTCAGCCTCATCGCGCTGTCTATGACCTCAGCCTTGATCATGCGACCTCGGCGAGCTCGGTGACGGGCCTTGAAGGGCGAATGGTTGTTGAATGGCGCGGTGGGCCAGGATGCGATAGCTATACATCAGAGCAACGGGTTGTCACTCGCATCCATGATGATACCGGTGGAACGTCGTTGAGCGATGTACGTCTCAACGCATGGGAGGCCCTTGACGGCAATGAATTTCGCTTTGACCGTACTGAATATTTTGATGGCCAGCTGACGACCCATGAAAATGGTATCGCCAAACGCGAAGGCGGCAAGGTGGCACTGACGCTTGGCGACGGTGCACCCATCGCGCTTCCAGACAATGTTCTGTTTCCCAACGCCTTCAATCTGGCGCTAACCAAAGCGATTGCAAAGGGGCATCGATTGTTCGACCGACCGCTTTTTGACGGTGCACAGTCGTTTGCGTCGATTGTGACAGCCTTTGTCGGGCGCGATGAGGATGCGCCAAAGGATGTTCACGGTGTTGTCATCAAGCATCTCGGGGCGGAGATGCCTTTGGCGCAATTGAAAGCACGCCGCGTACATGTCAGTTATTTTGATATGAACGACAATGCGCCGGGCAGTTTGTCCGACGCCGTGCCAAGTTTTGAAATGGATTATTCTGTCTTTCCCAATGGGGTTTTCAGCGCCTTGCGGCTCTTCTATGAAGATGCTGTGATAAAGGGTGACCTTGCCGACATTGAGTATTTCAAGCCGGGCAGTTGCTAGGTTGGATCTGATTTCATACCGCGCCCTTTGATGATGGCGCTGCTACCAAAACGAGCGCGGACACGATCCATGGCGCGCTCGGCCTCGGCGCGTCTGGTTGCGGAAGGGTCCAGCATGTCGGGCGGATCTGCGAAGTCGCCGCCTGACAATTGTGTAATGCCGATACCAAGCAATCGAAAGGCTGTGCCGTCGGTCTCTTTGGCCAGCAGTGGCGCTCCAGCGCGGAAGATAACCTCAGCCAGCTGCGTCGGATCAGGCAGTGTTATGCTCCGTGTCCGGCTTTTGAAGTCACCCGTCTTGAGCTTCAAGACAACCGTCTGACCAGACTTTTGAGCCGCTTTGGCGCGTGTCGCTACCCGTTCGCAGAGAGGCCAGAGTTTTTGATTGAGCTCGGCAGCGTTCGATATGTCATCGAAGAAAGTTGTTTCCGCGGAAATACTTTTGGCAATACCGGCGCTGGATACGCCACGATCATCGAGGCCGCGTGAGAGCCGCCAAAGCCTGCGTCCCATCACGCCATAGCGCGCCATGAGGTCGTTTTCTTCCATGCTTTGCAATTGGGCAATGCGTGTCAGTCCATCGCGCGCGAGTTTTGCTTCAAAGGCTTTTCCGACGCCCCAGATCAGCGAGATGGGTTTTTCCTTTAGGAAGCCGACGGCTTCAGCTTGACCGATGGTTGAAAAACCACGCGGCTTGTCCATGTCGGATGCGATCTTTGCTAGAAATTTGCAATAGCTAAGGCCAACAGAGACGGTAATTCCGATTTCTTGTTCGATGCGCGTTTGCAGGCGGGCCATGCTAAGGGCAGGCGAGGCGTGATGGAGCTTTTCGGTGCCGGTGAGATCGAGAAAGGCTTCGTCGATGGAAAGCGGTTCCACCAGCGGCGTCAAGTCACGCATGAGGCTTCGAACTTCACGTCCGACACGCACATATTTTTCCATGTCCGGTTTGATGACGACAGCTTCCGGGCAGGCTTGCAATGCTTTGAACATGGGCATGGCGGAACGTACGCCGCGAATACGCGCGATGTAGCAGCAGGTGGAGACCACACCGCGTTTGCCTCCGCCAATGATAACAGGTTTGTCGGCGATGGAAGGATCGTCGCGCTTTTCGACGGCGGCGTAGAACGCGTCGCAGTCCATATGTGCGATGCTTAGCGTAGCAAGTTCGGGGTGGCGAAGGAGGCGGGGGCGCTTGCACGACGGGCAGCGTTTGGCGTCAGCCGAGACTGGCGTGAAACAATCGCGGCAGAAGCCGGGTATTTCACTCGTTGTGTTCATGGCTACTCGTTGGGCCAGAGCCACGCCGCACCGCGCACACCGCTGCTGTCGCCATGCATATTGCGCACAAGTTTTGTATCGACGCGGTCAGAAAAAACATAGGCGCCCCAGCGCGACGGCACTTCTGTGTAAAGCTCTTCGACGTTCGACATGCCACCCCCCAGCACGATGATGTGTGGATCAACGAGATTGATGACGTGCGATAGGGCACGCGCCAAACGGTCTGAATAGCGTCTCAAGGCGGATTTTGCCGCGCGATCACCGCTGCGAGCGGCGGTGACGATGGCTTCGGCGGTGAGATTTTTCTTTTCGAGGCTTTTGTATTCAGCTTCAAAGGCTGGGCCTGAGTTCCAGCTTTCGATGCAACCTTTCTTGCCGCAGTAGCAATCTGGTCCAGGTATTTCGTCGGGCAAAATCCATGGTAATGGGTTGTGGCCCCATTCGCCTGCGATGGCGTTTGGCCCTTGCAGCAGCCGACCATTGAATACCAAGCCACCGCCGACGCCTGTTCCCAAGATAGCACCGAAGACGGTGGGCGCGCCTGCGGCTGCGCCGTCAGTGGCTTCCGAAAGCGCAAAACAATCAGCGTCGTTGGCGAGCCGCACTGGGCGGTTCAGGGCTGCTTTAATGTCTACGTTGAAAGGCATTTTGTTTAGGCAAAGGTTGTTGGCATTCTTGATGAGCCCGGTCGCTGGAGACAGAGCGCCCGGCATACCGATGCCGACGGTGCCGGTCTCACCTGTCTGCATTTCCAG
Organism: Parvibaculaceae bacterium; assembly: GCA_041688015.1. Taxonomy (GTDB): domain Bacteria; phylum Pseudomonadota; class Alphaproteobacteria; order Parvibaculales; family Parvibaculaceae; genus Parvibaculum. The sequence continues at coordinate 780,437 of JBDNIY010000001.1, read as the reverse complement.
ATCCGTAACGATAGCGCAAACGGCGTCGATGGTGGCTTGATAGTCGCCCTTGGGCGTAGGCAGACGCAGGCGGCCAAGTTCGCGTCCGTCACTTGCGAGAGCGACGCCTTCTATTTTAGTGCCGCCAAGATCAATGCCAATACGCATGTTGTTCGTTCCGTCTAGAAACCGCTTGCGTCGAGGCGGCCAGAGATAAAGGCGTGCGCGTCGGGCCATTCGGTGGTGTGGAAATGGCTGCCGGGTGCCTGGCCCATCAATTTTGCTAGCCTCTTATCGGCGATGAAGTGCAGCAGATGGCAGGCTTCATATGCTTTGGCAACAGAAGCGATGTTGTGCGGGATGTCATCAAGGAAGAAGACGGGCGCATTCACGCGGTCAGCGAGCAGGCGTACCGCGCCGCCTTTTAATCCTTTATTGGCGATGACGGGGTAGGCCATGCCTTGATCGGTGAGGTTTCTGACGCGGGCGTCTTTTTCAGCCAGCGGCACGTTGGTCAGGACGACAATCTGGGCGCGGGCCGACAGGGATTTTAGTGCATCCGCCGCGCCGGGGACGGGAAGAAGTGAGCCTGCTGAAATCGCGAAAAATCCTTGGAGCAGAGCTGGCATGTCTGCTTGCGGTACGGGTTCATTGGAGCCAAGACGCTTGATGTTGCCGCTGAGTGCGTAGCTCTTGAGATCGAGCCAGAGGCCTTGCGTTTCTAGATAGGCCTCAAGCCCGACCAGAAACTGCATCAGCACCTCGTCGCAATCGGTGACGATAAGCGGGCGGCCTTCTGTGAGATCGAGCGCGTCGATTTGCGGGCGCACAGCTTCGTCCAACGCCAAAGGGTCCTGATTGGCCAGATAGGGTGGCGGAGTGGTAGATTTGCTCATGTCCAATGTACCTCCTGCCCACCGGGCAAGAGCTTGCGGGCCATGCCCGGCATTTCCGGCCTCAAATTGGCTATTTCGCAAAATGCCAATAGGCGTTGATCATCCATTAGAATGAAATCGAGAATACCGCCAAGAATTTCTGGCTCGCCCGCGCGTTTGCGTAATTCTTCGGGGCCAAGCCCGGTCAAGTCGACAAAGGCGAACAGCAAATCTTCTTCGGCTGCAATATGACCAAGTGCCTGAATGGCAATCACTTCGGCTTGGCTTGCGTTCATTTGTTTTTCTGGATGGCGCATTTGGGGTCGATCCTAGTGCCGGCGCTAGAGTTGCTGGGGTAAATGCTACAATCTCCCATTAAGCATAGGCGGCGTTAGCAAGGAAATGGTTGGCTCGTAGAGGCAGGTTAAAGACTTAGTTAACGATATTGGAGTGTTATAGGCACAACGAGGCTTGGGAATCATCCCCGACGCCCGATTATACCAGTCTTGAAGCGCGCCGGACGGACTCGGCAACAAGTGGGGTTCTGGAGCATGGATGCGATGGCGAAAAAAGTACTGATCGTCGAGGACAATGAGCTCAACATGAAGCTCTTCCATGATCTTTTGGACGCTCATGGCTATGAGACGATTCAAACACGCGATGGCATTGAAGCCCTCGAAATTGCGCGGAAAAATCGCCCTGATCTTATTCTGATGGACATTCAATTGCCTGAAGTCTCAGGCCTTGAAGTCACAAAGTGGATCAAGGAAGACGACAGCCTGCGTTCGATCCCGGTGATCGCGGTCACAGCTTTTGCGATGAAGGGCGATGAGGAAAAAATTCGAGAAGGCGGCTGCGAGGCCTATATCTCGAAACCCATCTCCGTGACGCAGTTTCTGGAGACCGTTCAGCGGTTCCTACGATAAGGGGACAGACCTGTGACGGCACGTGTACTCATAGTCGATGATGTTCCGGCTAATCTGAAGCTGTTGGATGCCAAGCTGACCGCCGAATATTTTGGCGTCCTCAAGGCGTCTTCCGGCCCGGAAGCCATCGAAATTGCCACAGCTCAATTGCCCGACATTATTTTACTTGATGTCATGATGCCAGGGATGGACGGGTTTGAGGTCTGCCGCCGTTTGAAGGCTGCACCTGTAACCGAACATATTCCTGTTGTGATGGTGACGGCCCTCGATCAAGCCAAAGATCGCGTACAAGGTCTTGAGGCTGGGGCAGATGATTTTCTGACCAAGCCAGTAAACGACCTTGCATTGTTTGCCCGTGTGAAAAGCCTCGTGCGCCTGAAAATGGTGACTGATGAATTGCGGATGCGTGAGGCAACAGGCCAACGCATTGGCGCGCTGGTTGGCACCAGCACTGAACGGATGTTGATGACCGAGCCAGGGCGGGCCCTGATTATCGATGATCGTCCGACGTCGCTGAAGCGCATGTGTGAGGCGCTCTCGATTGAGCACACTGTGACGGTTGCTGAATCGCCAAGCGACATGATGGAACTGGCTATGATCGGTAACTATGATTTGCTGATCGTAAGCCTGACGCTGGCCGAACATGATGGATTGCGTCTTTGTTCACAACTCCGCTCGTTGGAATCGACGCGGCAAACACCTTTGCTGGCGATTGTCGAAGAGGGCGATACGCCGCGTCTGGTGCGTGCGCTGGATATGGGTGTGAACGACTATCTGGTGCGTCCCGTTGATCGCAACGAGCTTGTCGCTCGCTGCCGTACACAGTTGCGCCGCAAGCGCTTTCAGGACTATCTGCGTGACAAGTTTCAGCAAGGTCTCGAACTTGCCATCACTGACAGCCTGACGGGTCTCTACAATCGCCGTTACATGGAGAGCCATCTGAATGCGATGGTTGAAGACGGGCTGACGAACGACAAGCCGGTTTCGCTTCTGATTTTCGATATCGATTTCTTCAAGTCGGTCAACGACACCTACGGTCACGGCGCGGGTGACACGGTGTTGAAAGAGTTCTCACAGCGCATTGCGCAAAATGTTCGCGGCGTTGATCTGGCGTGTCGCATGGGCGGCGAGGAGTTTGTGGTCGTCATGCCGGATACTGATTTGTCCTACGCGATGATGGTGGCCGAACGCCTCCGGTTGCGCATTGGCGAAATCCCCTTTGCGGTCGAAGGGTCAGAGGCCCTGTGTGTCACTGTCAGTATCGGCATTGGCGTTGTCGAGGGCGTGGGCGATACGGCGGAGAAACTACTCGAGCGCGCGGATGCTGCGCTTTATCGCGCTAAACGCGACGGGCGAAACAGAGTCGTCGCCGAAGCGGCCTGATCGCTGATATAAAACCCACGTTTCGTCTTTTAACTCACTGAAATTAAAATTAAAAATGACCATCCCATTTGGGGCAGCCTGCAAGTCTGTATGGTTTGTGTTAACCATAAATATTCATGGTTAATCAACCCTTTATATTATTTTTTTGTGATATGACTTTATTTGGGACAGTTCTAGTGGTAAATTTCAGGTAATTGGTTTCGCTATCGCGCCTGCATCCCTTTGCTGGGGGGTGAACGGAAGCAGGTTTGAGATGGCGAAATGTGTCCTCACGGGGGCTCAGGTCCGCCGCATTTCTTGGGTTCGTGAGGCACGGTCGGTCGGAACGTGGTGGTGGAGTGGCCTCCTCTGATAAGCCAATGAGTCCGACCGACTACCTATTTCCCATCCCATGAGAAACAAAAAGGCCGGTCCTGAGGACCGGCCTTTTTAGTAAACCGCCTTGAGGCAGCTTATTTGATCTTGGTTTCCTTGAACTCGACATGTTTGCGCGCAACGGGATCATATTTTTTGATGACAAATTTTTCCGTCATGGTGCGCGAGTTCTTCTTAGTTACATAAAAATAGCCCGTGCCCGCGGTGCTTTCGAGTTTGATCTTGATTGATGCTGGCTTCGCCATTTGCGAAATCCTCGGAGTTAGGCGGGCTGCATGACGCGCGCGCGAAGAATCTGTACAGCGCCCGAAGAGGCGCGAATTGAGCGCAGACTACTCAGGCTGCCGCGTAAGTCAAGTGCGGCCTGATATCGATAGAAAATCTCAGTTTTTGGCCGAATTTCGTCGGCTTAAGTAGCGCCATCCGGCAATCAGGGCGAAGGTGAAGGTGATGGCGGCAAAGGCGAAGGGGAGGCCGTGGGGTGGGATCACCTGCATGCCCGTGCCGCCAATGGCGGGGCCTGCCAGTCCGCCGAAATTGTACATCATCACGAAGGTGGCATTGGCGGCCGCGAGATCGCTGCTTTTGATGCGCTGACCCAGCAGCGTCAGCCCGACCGTATAGAGTCCACTGGTGATGCCACCGAAGACGAAAACGAGGGGCATCACGAGCATTGAGCCATGCACGAAGGGCAGGGCGAGGATGGCGCTGGCACCGACGAGTGCACAGAGGACCAACAGCAGATGACGGTCCATGCGGTCGGCCAGCATGCCTAGTGGCAACTGGCTGAAGATGTTTCCTGCCGCGAAGGCTGAGAGCAACAGGGCGGCAGATTGTTCGTCGAGACCGATCCGCAGTCCATAGATCGGCATCAGGGTCAGGGTGCCTTGCTCAAGTGCGCCGAAGGTGAAGGCGGCGAAGGTGACGGTTGGGACGATGCGGATAAAGGCGAAGATCCCATGCCTCTTGCCTTCGTGGGTAGCAAAATGACCCATCGCTGGCCCAGCAAACCAGATCGGCGCGCTGGCGATGGCCATCATCACCGCGATAGTGGCATAGGGGAGCAGGCCTTGGCCGCCGACCGCGACGAGGATGCCGGGACCAATGGCGAATCCGAGAGAGAGGACGGTGGCATAGAGACCGATCAGGCGGCCGCGCGTGGCATCTTGGGCAAGCTGGTTGATAAGCGTCTCGCTGAGCACGAAGAGGACCACCAGCGCTGCACCGTTCAGGAAGCGCACAGGAAACCAGAACCAGACATTGGGCCATGCGTAACAGGCCATCAAGCTGGCGATGGAGAGCCACAGCGAGGTGAGCAGCAAGCGTCGCATGCTCATCAGCCTGTTGAGGCTGGGGAGCAGCGGCAGGATCAACAGGCCACCAAACGCAGCTGACGTGGCGCTCAAGCCGTTGAGGAAAGGCGAGACGCTTTGCCGGTCGAGCTCGAGTGACAGCAGCGGCAGCGACGCGCCAAGGCCCATCGCCACAGCGGTGAGGCTTGCTATGGCGCTGAAGATGCCGCGCCGCCGGTCCGACGGGGAGAGAGCTGGCTTGGCGATGATCTCGCTCATCTCACACTCTGCTTAAACTCGGACAATGGGTTTGTTATTTCGATAGCTGAATAAGGGTGCCCGTTCGCGTTTGATGCCAGAGGCATGAATATCGCGCACTTCATGCAGGACAAATTCGGTGACATCAATGACTGGCAGCTTGAGCGCTTGGGAAATCGGATACCAGTCGAGGTCTTCCAACTCGCCACTTCCCCTTAGCGTGCCTGTCAGATGTTCTGCCTGACAGGCAAAGAAACGCGCGTGAAAGCGGATAGGGCTTTGTGGTGGCGTGATGGCGCGGGCAAGCCCTTCGATAGCGGCAAGGTCGGGCGCAATACCGGCTTCACGGAACTCGGCCCAACCCGGTCCTGCATCGTCGCCAACATGGCCGTCTTTTGCGAGGATGAAGCCTGTTTCCTCGAAAGTCTCACGGATCGCGGCCATCGCCAGCGAGCGCGCCAGACGCTTTGAATCCGTGCCCAAGTGCGCTGTTTCACGCAAGGGCGTTGCGGGAAGGGCGTTGAAGTCGTCCGGGTCGAGCTTGCCGCCTGGAAAGACAAACGCGTCGGGCACGAATTTCATTTTGGCATGACGCCTGCCCATCAACACGCGCAACTCGTCTTGCTGTGTGTCGATGATGATGAGGCTCGCCGCGTCGCGTGGACGCACTAATTTGTGCGCCGCTGGGCCCTTGTTTGACATCACAGGGTCAACATATCGCGGATGGCTTGGTTTCTTCTGAAATGGATGAATGGGACGGCGCGGGCACGCTGGGCCACCCGCGTGAGACGAAGCCTCTCGTCGATTTCGGCAAGAATGGTGCGCGTGATATTTGGTAGGTCGAGGTCTTGCGCATCTTTCGTGGTGATCCAGTGCAGACCTTGCAACTCGCCTGAACCCTTGACAGCAGATGGATCACCTTGAATGTGTTCGGCATCGGCGATGAAGAAACGCGTGTCGAAGCGGCGTGTCCGATAGGGTGGCGTAATGGCGCGCGCTACAAAATCGAGAGCACCAAGGGCCGGCGATACGCCGAGAGCAAAATAAGCGTTCCAGTCTTCCTGCTTGCTGTGTTGTGGTGTGTCGATCAGGCGGCCGACAGCGAGGCCGGTTTCCTCGAAGGTTTCGCGGATGGCCGCCATAGCAAGGGCACGAGCTCGATTGTCGGTAGGTGTGCCGCGCATCCGGTCCTTGAGGAGTGTTGCGACATCATTGCGCAGGCCCTCGACCGGGCGAACGCGACTGTCTGCGGGATCAACCCGACCGCCAGGAAAGACAAACTTGTTGGGCATGAATTTGTGGCTGGCATGGCGTTGGCCCATCAGCACTTGCGGGGCAGCACCGTCGTTGCGCACCAATATCAGCGTCGCCGCATCGCGTGGGCGCACGGCGCGGCCGATGGATGCTTCACGGAATTCCTGTTCGCGTGATTTCTTGGGGTCAAATGCTGCTGATTGTGCGTCAGCTTGCGCTGATGGGGTTTGCGCTGCGGTCATAGCCTATTCCCTATTCTTCAATTTTGTTATGAAGACAGGATGCCCTTGGAGAGGCGAGGTGTCCAGACGCGCGATGGTGTGTCAGTCGGCGGGCTCGTCGCCGAATCCATGCATGCGGGCGGCCCATTGCAAGCCGACGACCGCACCTTTGATGCGTGGCAGTAAGAACAGGCTTAGGCCGAGTGCCAGCGTCGGCCAAATCATGACATGCAACCAGATTGGCGGCGCATATTCCACTTCGATGGCAAGCATGATTGGAACGACAACATGGCCAACGATCAAAATCGTGAAATAGGGCGGTGCATCATCAGCCTGATGCAATGATAGGTCCTGTTTGCAATTTGGACATGCATCGGCAACCTTGAGGTACTTCCTGAACAGTTTTCCCTTGCCGCATTTCGGGCAGCGCATCATTAGACCGCGCCGTATCGACAACCACACCGAGCGTGTCTCAGGCTTGGTGGTTTCATAGAGATCAGGTGTATCAATATCCAAAACGTGGCTCATACTGCTCGGGCTTTTTCATCGTGAATTACCTTCGCATTTGGGCCTTTATTGAGCAGCGAAAGAATGTGGCAGGTTGCCGCGCGACCGACTGGCTAAGTTTTTGGCGAGCGACCGGGTTTGGCTTTAGCTTTCTTGGAGCCCTTATGCAGTCGACTACCGCCGGGTTTCGGCTTTGCGCTGTTACGACGCGAGCCGTCTTTATCTGCTTTGCTTCTGCCAGCACCGGGTCTGCTGGAGCCATGACGGCCGGCTGGTTTGCCTTCGCGTCCCCCTTCGATAACCTCAAAGCGAAGCCCACCCGTGACCGGGACGGCCTCTTCAAGCCGCACTGTGACCTGTTCGCCGAGGCGGAAGGTCAGGCCGGAGCGTTCGCCGATCAAGGCGTGGGCGGCCTCGTCATGGTGAAAGAACTCCGTGCCGAGATTGGCTATGGGAACGAGACCGTCAGCACCTGTCTCTTCGAGTCTGACGAACAGCCCAAAGCGCGTGACGCCCGAAATTCGACCGTGAAACTCTGCGCCAATGCGCGCTTCGAGGAAGGCAGCAATAAAGCGATCATTCGAGTCGCGCTCTGCCAGCATGGAACGGCGCTCGGTCGTCGAAATATGTTCCGCGATTTCTGCCATCGCGCCAATTTCTTCGTCGGATTGCCCGTCCTTAGCCTTGCCGTTGGATAGAACTGAGACGAGTGCGCGATGCACGATCAGGTCAGCGTAACGGCGAATGGGTGATGTGAAATGCGCATAATGGCGCAGGTTCAAACCGAAATGCCCGATATTATCCGGCGAATAGATGGCCTGTGCCTGTGAACGTAGGACAATGGTTGAAACCATTTGATCGTATTCGCGGCCCTTCACGTCATGCAGAATTTTGTTGAAGGCGGCTGGCTTTGAGACCTGACCCTTGGGAAATGAAATTTCAAGTGTGTGCAAAAACTCAGACAAGGCCACCAACTTCTCGCGTGACGGCGCGTCATGCACACGCAGGATATGCTTGCGACCCTTTTGCTGAAGCGTTTCGGCGGCACAGACGTTGGCTTGAATCATGAACTCTTCGACGAGTTTCATGGATTCATATTTGGCGGCTGTATGGATGGCGGCGATGCGTCCGGTGGGATCAATTTCGGCCTTGTATTCAGGCATGTCTAGGTCGAGTGGCCCGCGCTTTTCGCGGCCAATGCACAGTGTCTTGTAGGCATTCCAGATGGGTTGTAGCACGGGCTTCAGGATCGGGCCGGTCTTGTCGTCCGGCGCACCGTCGATGGCTTCCTGCATCTGGCGATAGGTGAGGCGTGCTGCTGAGCGCATGAGGCCACGGATGAACTCATGCCCCTTCTTTTGGCCATGTCGATCAAATGTCATGCGCACCGCGAGGCAGGCGCGGTCAACATTTTCCTTGAGCGAACAAAGGTCGTTCGAGATGCGTTCGGGTAGCATTGGCACGACGCGATCAGGAAAATATGTCGAGTTGCCACGTTTGCGCGCTTCACGGTCCATGGTGGAGCCGGGCAACACATAGGCGGCGACATCGGCGATGGCGACAATGACGATCTGGCCGCCTTCGTTGGCCGGATCGGTGTCTGGTGTCGCCCAGACCGCATCATCATGGTCGCGTGCATCAGAAGGGTCGATTGTGACGAGCGGGATGTCGCGCAGGTCCGTGCGGCCGTCGACCCCCTGGGGTGTTGCTGCTTCGGCTGCAGCGACGACGCTGTCGGGAAATTGGTCGGGAATGCCATGTGTGTGAATGGCGATAAGGCTGATCGATTTCGGATCGCTGCTTTTGCCGAACGCTTCTTTCACGCGCGCACGCGCCAGTCCGTAGCGTCTGCCGGGCAGCGCTTCGGCGAGCACCAGATCTCCGTCTTTTGCGTTTGCCGTATCTTCTCGCGCGACTTCAAATTCGGACCGTACGCGTTTGTCCACAGAGACGATGCGGCCGCCCTCTGATGCGGAACGAAAGAGGCCTAATATCTGTTCGGCACCTTTGCCGATGCGTCTGATGATGCGCGCTTCGTAGGCGTAGGTGTCCTCACCTTCAGGCGTTTTTACAAGTCGGGCCAACACACGATCGCCGACGCCGGCTGGTGGTTCTTCGTCGCGTGTTTTTCGCGTGTCTGGCGTGACGACAATGGTCGGCGGTGCCTCGGTGCTCTTCCAGTCCAGTGGTCGCGCGACAAGTTCGCCGTCCGTGTCACGATGCGTGATTTCGAGCATCGAAACCGGCGGAAGGTCGCCAGTGCGGTTGAGCTTTTTGTTCTCGCGTTTTTCCAACAGGCCGTCTTCGGCCATTGCCTTCAGCATTTGTTTAAGCGGAATGCGATCGGCACCTTTGATGTTGAAGGCACGGGCGATTTCGCGTTTGCCGATAGGGGTGACGCTTGATGATACAAACTCAAGAATTTGTTCGCGTGTCGGTAAGCCCTGTTCACGGTCTCGCTTGTGCGGCGCGTCCGCTTTCTTTGGTGGTTTTTTCGAGGGTTTGTGCTCTTTCACGTCGCTCAATCCGCTGCTGAGGTTGCGCGAGGTTTAGCCTTCGCAGCGGGCTTCTTTGTAGTTGGTTTCTTGGCGACTGGTTTTTTCTTTGCAGGCGCCTTTTTGGCAGTAGATTTTTTTGGTGCGGCCTTCTTGGTTGGCGTCTTCTTTTTTGCAGCCGCTTTCTTGGCTGGTCGTTTCTTGCCGCCAGTTTGCATTTCGCGGGCTGTAATCAGGGCGACCGCTTCTTCAAGCGTTACCTTTTCGAGGTCAGCGTCCTTTGGCAGCGTCGCATTCGTTTTTTCGTGCTTAACGTAAGGGCCGTACTTGCCATCCATGATGTGAATGGGCTTGCCATCTTCGGGATGGTTGCCCAGTTCACGCAAGGACTTGGGGCCACGGGGCTTGCCGCCACGGGCTTTCTTTTCGGCGATAGCATCGACGGCGCGATTGATGCCGACGGTGAAGACTTCTTCGGGACTCTCCAGATTGGCGTAGGCGCCGTCATGCAGGACGAAGGGTCCGAAACGACCAAGGCCTGCTGTGATCATCAAGCCGGTTTCAGGGTGCAATCCAACTTCGCGTGGCAAAGACAGAAGCTGCATTGCCTGATCGAAGGTGATTTCGGCGGCGGTGACGCCAAAGGCCTTTGGAATGCCTGAGCGTTTTGGCTTGTCACCTTTTTCTTCCGGCTCGCCAAGCTGGATGTAGGGTCCGAAGCGGCCTGACTTGACCAGTATAGGCTTGCCCGTGTCAGGGTCAACGCCAAGCGTCCGGTCGCCGATGTCGGCTCCTTCGCCATTTGCGCCCCCTGTGAGTTGGCGCGTGAAACGGCACTCGGGATAGTTCGAGCAACCGACAAATGCGCCGAAGCGTCCAACCTTGAGCGAGACGCGCCCGTCTTCGCAGAGGGGGCATTTGCGCGCGTCGCTGCCGTCTTCCTTTTCGGGGAATACATGCGGGCCCAACACGTCGTTCAAACGGTCGAGAACCTCAGTGATGCGCAATTCCATCGCTTCGCCGACTTCAGCTTTAAACGGTGTCCAGAATTCGCGGAGCACTTGTTTCCAGTCGAGTTCGCCCGCCGAAACCTTGTCGAGCTTTTCTTCTAGGTCGGCGGTAAAGTCGTACTGCACATAGCGTGTGAAAAAATTTTCAAGGAACGCTGTGACGAGACGACCTTTGTCGTCGGGCACAAAGCGGCCCTTGTCCATAGCCACATAGGTGCGGTCACGCAGGGTCTGCAACGTCGAGGCATAGGTGGAAGGTCGCCCGATGCCAAGCTCTTCCATGCGTTTGACAAGGGTTGCTTCGGAAAAGCGCGGTGGCGGTTCCGTGAAATGCTGGTCGGGGCGGGTGTCGGCCAGACCGAGTTTGTCGCCACTGGCGACTTTGGGCAGGCGACCGTCATCGTCGTCGTCGGTATCGTCGTCGCGGCCTTCTTGATAGAGGCGCAGGAAGCCATCGAAGACGATGACCGAACCGGTGGCGCGCAGGCCGATCTGTTGTTCGTCGGCTTCGATCTCGATGGTGGTGCGTTCAAGCTGCACGCTTTCCATCTGGCTGGCGATGGTGCGGTTCCAGACGAGTTCATAGAGGCGACGCTGGTCGTCATCCAGCATCTTGGCGACTTTGGATGGCAGGCGCGACAGATCGGTTGGACGAATGGCTTCATGCGCTTCTTGCGCATTCTTTGCTTTGGTCTTGTACACCCGCGCTGTGGACGGCACATAGGCTTCGCCGAATTCGTTGTTGATGACGGTGCGTGCCTGCGCAATGGCTTCGTCGGCGATCTGCACACCGTCCGTCCGCATATAGGTGATGAGGCCGGTGGTCTCGCCGTCGATTTCCAAACCTTCATAGAGGCGCTGCGCAAGCTGCATGGTGCGGCTGGCAGAAAATCCGAGTTTGCGGCTGGCTTCTTGTTGGAGCGTTGATGTTGTGAATGGCGGGTAGGGGTTGCGCTTGGTTGGTTTGCTTTCAACCGACTTCACGCGGAAATGAGAAGACTTTATCCGTGCGACAATATCGTCGGCGGTTGTCTGGTTTGGAATATCAAATTTTTCAAGCTTCTTGCCGTCCAAATTGACGATCCGCGCGGTGAAGGGGGCACCTGCGGCGGTCTTCAGGTCTGTCTCGATAGTCCAGTATTCTTGGGCGCGAAAGGCTTCGATTTCGAGTTCACGTTCGCAGATCAAGCGTAGCGCAACAGATTGGACGCGGCCTGCCGAGCGCGCGCCCGGCAATTTGCGCCAAAGCACCGGCGACAATGTGAAGCCGACGAGGTAATCGAGCGCGCGGCGCGCCAGATAGGCGTCGATCAGTTCCATGTCGAGACCGCGTGGGTTCTGCATGGCCTGAAGAACGGAGCTTTTGGTGATCGCATTGAAGACGACGCGTTCAACGGCGACGTCCTTGAGGACCTTCTTTTTGTTTAAGACTTCCAGAACGTGCCAGGAAATCGCTTCGCCTTCGCGATCCGGGTCAGTTGCGAGAATGAGCTTGTCTGCGCCTTTGACGGCCGCCGCAATGTCATTCAGGCGTTTTTGCGACTTTGGGTCAACATCCCAGGCCATGGCGAAATCATCGTCAGGCTGAACCGATCCGTCTTTTGACGGCAGGTCTCGCACATGGCCATAGGAGGCTAGGACCTTGAAGCCTTTGCCAAGGTATTTGTTGATCGTCTTCGCCTTTGAGGGCGACTCGACAATGACGACGTCCATCGGGCTTTTGAACTCACTTTAATGTCCAAGGGAACGGCTGCAAACGCTGATCCATTTGGATCAGCGAGTGGCTAAATCCGTTCCACTGGCAAGATTGAGGATTGGATTGTCCGAGCCGCCGCGGGCCAAATCAGCCGTGCCAGAACATGGGGAAAACCCGAGTCTCTGTCAAATGTCGCAGAAACTGGCGGGTTTTTGGTAGATCGTGAGGGGACGAAGCGTTTCGATCAGATTGATTGTCGGATTTCGCTAACATGAATTAGTCATTTTAATAGTCATAAGGTAGTGTAATAATACTTTAGGATATATCTATTTAGATGTGTTTTATGATTCGAGGCCGAGAAAATTTTACATAACGGCTCTTACACAACGACCCGTACATGAGGAGAGCAGGATGTTGCGGAACGTAGTTGCGGAAACGATGAGTGTCTCCAGGGTTACAAGGAGTTCTGGATCGGACGTGAAGGGGGCGGATCTGTTACTTCAGAAGGAGGATGATTCCGCTAGTTATCTGTTCGAGCTTCTGATCGCTGCACGCCGTCTGGCTGTAACGCGACGTTACAGATTTCTGGCTTACCTCATCGGCATGGCGGCAGAAGAGGCTCGGCTCGTATCACAAGGACGTTCGGCGGTCGGTCAATGATCTCACGGATTGATCCTGAATTTGTCATCACTCCGGTATTAGGCTCACGCGGTCGCCAGTATGGCGGTGCAATCGGTTGGCCACGGCAAGTTCGATCAGGGCAATGCCAACCTCGGAAGCGGACAGGCCGGTATGTCGGATGATTTCGTCCTTCTGCATCGGCGTTGGGCCCAAGGCCGCTATCACCTGTTGTCGTCTGCTGTCGTTCAGGTCATGCCTTGACCCTAGGTTTTGCGTCTCACGCGGCAGAGCGAAATCTGGCGCAGCAGGTTCAAACAGACGTTTCATGGCAGGCAGATCGAAAGCGGCAATAATATCCTCAGCATTTTCCACAAGGGGAGCTCCCTGCTTGATCAAGCTGTTTGCGCCACGCGCTCGCGGATCGAGCGGCGAGCCGGGCACGGCAAATACATCTCGCCCCTGTTCCAACGCATAACGTGCCGTTATGAGGGAGCCTGATCGAAGTGCGGCCTCGACGACGATCACTCCCAAAGACAGGCCGGAGATCAGGCGATTGCGTCGCGGAAAAAGGTTTGCACGGGGTTCGGTATGAAGAGGCATTTCGGCGACAAGCAGGCCCCGCTCTGCGATTTCTTCCTGCAGCGCTTGGTTTTCTTTCGGATAGACAATGTTGAGACCGCCGCCGAGTACGGCGATTGTGCCGCTATCCAGCGATGCGCGATGCGCTGCCGCGTCGATACCGCGCGCAAGGCCTGAAACAATAGTGAAGCCTTGCTGCCCAAGATCACGGGCCAAGATTGTAGACATTTTTGCGCCTGCTGCCGAGGCATTGCGCGATCCGACAATTGCGATGGAACGTCGAGTGAGTAGAGACAAATCACCCTTGACCGTCATGGCTGGTGGGGGAGGGTCTAGCGCGGCGAGCATTGGAGGATAGGCTTCATCGCCAAAAATAATCAGAGACGCCCCGATGGCTTCGGTTGCCGTGATTTCGCGCTCGACGTCTTTCTGGCTCGCGATGCGGAGTGGATTTTTACGGCTGCCGCGGCGGGCAAGTTCCGGCAGGGCTTCGAGGGCGGCGACAGCGCTCGAGAGATGTTGGAGAAGGTCACGAAATGTCGCCGGGCCAACATTGTCGCTTCGCGCAAGGCGAAGGCGCGCAAACCGCTCGGCTTCGCTTAGGCGCGCCTTCATTTTTTCCCACCGATACGGGATTCGCTGCCATCGAGAAGGCGGGCGATGTTTTCACGATGCGCCCAATAGATGAGGGCAACGAGCAAGAGGCTCAACGACAGGAGATCGTAGCGACCGAAGATCGCGAGATAGACGGGTGTAGCGAGTGCCGCGACAAGGGCTGCCAGTGATGAGTATCGAAAGAGGACAGCGACGGCGAGCCATGTTGCGCAAAAAAGAAGTCCGACAGGCCAGAAGAGTGCGAGATTGACACCTATGAAAGTCGAAATGCCTTTGCCGCCTTTGAAACGCAGCCAAACCGGAAACAAGTGGCCTAGAAAGGCACCAGCAGCGGCGAGTGTTGTGAGCGGCAAAACCATTTCGGGCGAAGGCGCGAGATAGGCGAACAGGAAAACTGCCGCCGTGCCTTTTGCAGCATCAAACAGGAATGTCGCGCCAGCTACTTTCTTGTTGCCGGTGCGCAGCGCGTTTGTCGCACCGATGTTGCCCGATCCAATGTCTCTGATGTCGCCGAGACCCGCCATGCGGGTGAAGATCAAGCCGAATGGAATGGAGCCGAGCAAATAGCCGATAACAAGTGCCGCGAAAACCCAAGGCAGGTTTGCGGTTTCATTCAGTGAACTGAACATTATGGCCCCCTCAGAGATGTTGCATGTGATCTTAGCGGGGGCAGCGTGGGGATGCTAGGGGGAGATTTGAATGGATTTTTGTGGAGCTGTAAACGTGGCAAGATCCTCACCCTCCGCTCGCTTTGCTCGGTCCTCCCTCTCCTCCCTCTCCCCCCTCTCCCAAGGGGAGAGGGGAAGTGAAGGGCATCAAATGTTTCTTTCGTCCATTGAAATATGTTTCGGGTGCGTCTCGATCCGCGTGAGCCAGTTGCGGATGTTGGGGTAACTTGCGAGGTCGAAACCGCCTTCGTGAGCTTTGTGCGTGTACGCATAAAAGGCAATGTCGGCGATGGTGTAGGTGTTGTTGACGAAGTAATTTTTCCCGATGAGATGGGTTTCCATCACGTCCAACGCGGCGTAGCCCTTCTGGTGCCATTCGGGAAAACGAGCCGTCATTGCGGGTGGGCAATCCGGTGCGATGGTTTTCCAGAAGCGGGCGACGGCGATATAGGGCTCGTGGCTATATTGCTCGAAAAACATCCATTGCAGGACCTGTGCGCGAGCGAGGCGGTCTTCGGGCCAAAAAGTTGTGCCTTCGGCAAGATAGAAGATTATCGCGCCCGATTCAGCGAGGCAGCGCCTGTCGTCAAATTCAAGTGTCGGTGTGCGGCCATTGGGATTTTTGGCGAGAAAATTTTCCGTCCGGCTTTCGCCTTTCAGTATGTCCACATCCAGCAGTTTTAGATTTATGCTTAAAAGATGAGCCAGCAATCTCGGCTTGTAGCAATTGCCGGAATTCTGCATCTGATAGAGCCGCATAAATCTACTCCCGTGTGTAAACCGTCCGTCCACCAACGATGGTGCGCAATATCTGACCCTGCAAACGACGATCATCGTATGGCGTGTTTTTGGAGATGGAGTGCAAGGCGTCGGCTTTGACGATCCAGGATGCACCGATGTCGATGAGGGCGAGGTCAGCAGGAAGCCCGGCAGCGATCCGCCCTGTGTTTAGGCTTAGGAGGTCTGCCGGTACGTGCGTCATGGCACTCAGCAGACGCATCAGCGGCAGGTCGCCATTGTGAACCAGTGACAGGCAAGAAGCGAGAAGTGTCTCCAGCCCGATGGCGCCGAAGGCAGCTTGTGCAAAGGGGTGGCGCTTGACCTCTGTGTCTTGTGGATCGTGACTTGATACAACGACGTCAATGGTGCCGTCAGCAAGGCCTGCGACGAGCGCGCGTCGGTCGTCTTCAGCACGTAGCGGTGGCGAGAGTTTGAAAAAAGTACGATAGGACTGCACGTCGTTTTCGTTGAGTGTCAGATGGGCTGCCGATACGCCGCATGTAACCTTGAGTCCACGGCGGCGAGCACGTGCGATAATTTCAACCGAGGCTGCACAGGAAATTTGTGAAACGTGATAGCGACCGCCCGTCAGTTCGAGCAAGCGGAGGTCGCGTTCGATCATGATGGTTTCGGCGGCTGCGGGTATGCCGGCCAAACCAAGACGGCTGGCAAACTCGCTTTCGTTCATCACGCCATGCGCAAGTTCGGGAACTTCGGCATGTTGAACGATCAATGCATCGAAGTGAGCGGCATAGGAAAGCGCACGGCGCATAATCTGTGCGTCGTTGAGCGATCGATCTCCGTCGGTGAAGGCGACGGCCCCTGCTTCTTTGAGCAGGCCGATTTCGGTCATTTCCGTACCGCCAAGACCTTTTGTCAGGGCGGCCATGGGATGAATGTTGACGACGGCGGTGTCGCGTGCGCGGCGCTCAATGAAATCCACCAGCGCCACGTCGTCGATGACCGGGTGTGTGTTTGGCATGACGATGAGCGTGGTGACGCCACCGGCTGCGGCCGCAAGGCTTGCCGTGCGTAGGGTTTCGCGGTGCTCAGCACCCGGTTCGCCTGTGAAGACGCGCATGTCGATGAGACCGGGGCATAGCATTTGTCCGCGACAATCAACGATCTCGACGCCATCGGGAATGGAGTCGTTGAAAAGCGTCGGCCCAAGGTCGGCGATCTTGCCATCTTCGACCAGCAGATTGCCTAAAGTGTCGAGGCCGGATGCGGGATCGACCAGGCGGGCATTAATGAAACCGGTGCGGCTCATAGGGAACGCTCATTTGGCAGATTGCGGGCGAGGGCATCGAGCACGGCCATGCGGACGGCGACGCCCATTTCGACTTGTTCGCGAATGACGCTGCGGTTGATGTCGTCGGCAACGGCGCTGTCAATCTCCACGCCACGGTTCATCGGGCCGGGATGCATGATGAGCGCGTCGGGTTTGGCGAAGCTCAACTTTTCGTAATCGAGGCCGTAGTAGTGGAAATACTCACGCTGCGAGGGTACGTAGGAGCCTGACATACGTTCGAGTTGTAGGCGCAGCATCATGACGATGTCGCAGCCCTCAAGGCCCTTGCGCATATCGTGAAACACTTCGACGCCAAATCGCTCGATGCCTTTGGGCAGCAGGGTCGGCGGCGCGACGACGCGCACACGAGCGCCCATGATGTTCAATAGCGCTATATTGGAACGCGCCACGCGGCTGTGCAAAATGTCGCCGCAAATGGCAACGGTGAGGCCTTCGAGTTTGCCTCTGCGGCGGCGGATGGTCAACGCATCGAGCAGGGCCTGCGTTGGATGTTCGTGGCTGCCGTCGCCGGCATTGATAACCGAGCAACTGACCTTTTGGGCGAGTAGTTCGACAGCGCCGCTGTCGCCATGGCGTATAATGATGAGGTCGGGATGCATGGCATTGAGGGTCATGGCCGTATCGACCAGTGTTTCGCCCTTTTTGATTGAGGACGAGGAGACCGACATGTTCATTACGTCTGCGCCGAGGCGTTTGCCAGCTAGTTCAAACGAGCTTTGCGTGCGGGTCGAAGCTTCAAAGAAGAGATTAATTTGTGTGCGACCGCGAAGGGCTGTGCCTTTTTTGTTTACCTGCCGATTTTGCAGGACATATGTATCGGCGAGATCGAGAAGGGAGGTAATGTCACCGGCGGAAAGCCCTTCGATTCCCAGCAAATGTCGATGTGGGAAGGGGATGCTTGTCTGTGTGTCCGCGTTGGTCATTAAAGCTGCATTGTATAGGTCTGATTTCGGGAGGCCGCAAGGACGAAGACGATAAAATTTTGGGCTTGTTCGGCAAGGCAGGGCCTCAGCATGATAGGCTTTGGGGCTTGAAGATGGAGGACGCCATGACACAGCCCGCTGCTTTTGCCACCCATGAGGTCTTTAACCAATCGCCCCCGCTGGAAGGCTATAACCTCTTTACCACCGATGAGGCTCTCGTCGAGACGATTGAACGTGAGGGTGGTGGTTCGGCAATGGGGTCATTGACGGCATTTGGTGCCAAGATCGGTACGGCTGAGGTGATCGATTTGGGGCGGCAAGCTAATACTTATTTGCCTGTCTTGAAGAATTTTGACCGGTTCGGTCATCGCCTCGACATGGTTGAGTTTCATCCTTCCTATCATCGCTTGATGGCACTCTCAGTCGAACAAGGTCTGCATGGCTCGCCTTGGGACTATCTGAAAGACGGAACGGCACCCAAGCCTGGCGCTATCGTGTCGCGGCTGGCGGGCACCTATATGATGACCCAGATCGAAAGCGGTCATGGCTGCCCCATTACCATGACCAATGCGGCGGTTCCGGCGCTGCTATTTCAGCCCGATCTCGCCAAGGAGTGGGTGCCGCGCATCCTGTCGCGCAAATATGACCCAACATTTGCGCCCGCCGCTGAGAAGACGGGTGTGACGCTGGGCATGGGCATGACGGAGAAGCAGGGTGGTACAGATGTGCGCGCCAATACGACCAGTGCCGCGCCGGTTAATGGTGGTGGGCCGGGTGGCGAATATCGCATCACGGGTCACAAGTGGTTTTTTTCAGCTCCCATGTGCGATGCATTTTTGGTTTTGGCGCAGGCACCGGGCGGCCTGTCGTGTTTTCTGATGCCACGCTTCACGCCAGACGGGTCGCCTAACGCGATCCGTATCCAGCGATTGAAGGACAAGGTCGGCAATAAGTCTAATGCGTCATCCGAAGTTGAGTTCCAGGGCGCGAGCGCTTGGCTGATCGGGGAGGAAGGGCGTGGCGTACGCAACATCCTTGAGATGGCGACCTATACGCGGCTCGATTGCGCGGTGGCGTCAGCCGGCATGATGCGGGCAGCCGTCGCCAACGCTATTCACCATTGTTCTTATCGCACGGTTTTCCAGAAGAAGCTCATTGATCAGCCCTTGATGGCGAATGTTTTGGCTGACCTTGCATTGGAAACCGAAGCGGCGACGGCGCTGTCCTTTCGGGTTGCGCGTGCGTTCGACAAGGCGGGGAGCGACGAGGCGGAAGCGGCCTATAAGCGCATCATGACGCCGGTAGCTAAATACTGGGTGTGCAAGCGTGCGCCGAACCTTGCCTATGAAGCCATGGAGTGCCTTGGCGGCAATGGCTATGTCGAGGAGGGCATTGCCGGTCGTATCTATCGTGAGATGCCCGTCAATGCGATCTGGGAAGGGTCCGGCAATGTAATGTGTCTGGATGTATTGCGCGCGCTGTCGCGTGAACCGGAGGCGCTTGATGTCGTGCTGGCGGAGTTCGAGGCCTCGCGCGGGCAGAACACTGCTTATAACGGTGCACTCAATGCCCTAAAAGATGCCTTTACTGACATTGGTTCGCTCGAAGCGCGCTCTCGTCAGATCGTTGAGGTCATGGCGAAAGTGGCAGCCGGTGCAATCTTGCTGCGTCATGCGCCCGCGCCTGTAGCGGACGCTTACTGCACGACGCGACTGGGACGCGACTGGGGTGATATTTACGGGACGTTGCCGGTTGGTGTTGATCAACGGGCTATATTGGAGCGTGCATCGATCCGGCGTTGATTATCCAAATACCCAGAGCATGAAGGGCATAGTGATGATGGCCAGCACAGTGCCGCCTGTGATGAGGCTTGCCATCAGTTCCATGTGACCGCCAAGCTGGCGGGCAAGGACGTAGGATGAGGTCGCTCCGGGCACCGCTGAACAGATCAATACGACAAGGCGCGGCAGACCGGTGACGTCAAAGACCATGCAGTAGCCCATCATCAGCAAAGGCATGGCGATGAGTTTTAGGCCGCTCGTGTAGATAACTGTCCATTTTTCCTCGATGACATGGCCAATGCGCAAGCCGCTGCCAACCGATAGAAGGCCAAGGGTGAGCGAAGCGCTGCCGAGAATTCTAGCGGTAACGTCGAGGGGCTCAGCAAGGCCGATGCCGCTGGCATTGAGGGCAATGCCAATCACACAAGCAATTAACAGAGGGTTTTTGGCTAGCAGTTTGGCGAGCGCCAGTGGACGCGATGTCATGCCCAGGGCATAGCGCGTGAGCGCCATGACGGACATGGTGTTGGAGATGGGAACAAGCACTGCGACTGCGACCGCGGCTAGCGTGAGGCCTTGGGGGCCATACATAGAGGCAATGGCGGCCAGCGCGACGAAACTGTTCCAGCGTACCGCACCCTGAAAGACGCTGGAAAATTCCGGGCCTTTCATTGTGTAGAAGCGCCGCCCAATGATGAGGACGAGGACCATCGACAATTGTCCGCAGGCCATGGCGCCTGCCATGGGCCAAACGTCGAAGCTGCTGAGGTCGGCATTTGCCAATGTATTCAGCAAGAGGGCAGGAAAGAGAACGTAATAGTTCAACTGGTCCAGCGGCGCCCAAATTTCTTCGCCGGGAAAGTTACGTCTCTTCAAGGCAAAGCCGAGTGCGATGACGAGGAAGACCGGGATCAGTGAGGTAAGGATAGCGAGCACTTATGTGCCTCTTTGGTTGGCGTCACGGAAAGGGGGATGGTGAGGTTTCGAGATCGTTCAGAACTTCTGGTGATACGTCTTCCAGTGAGCGTCCGGCAGTTTCGGGGAGGAATATAATGGGGATGGTAGCAAACGGTGCTATCGACAGAAGGATGATGATGGCGATGGCGTGCGATCCGACAAGAGGAAAGAGAGCACTTTCAGCCGCCAACCCGGCGATGCCTGCGGTAACATTGATGACGCCGCGGGCGGCCGCAGACGTTGAGCGGTAGGACGTTGGGAAAAGTTCCGCGCCAAGCGCCGACAAGGTGACCTCGGACGCAAAATACAAAAAGAGCGCGCAGATCCAACTTGCAACAAGAATACGCGGGTCGCCCGTTAGATAGAATACATAAAAGAACGCCGTTACGGACAGAATGGTGACAAGCAGCACCCTGCGTCGGCCAACGCGATCACTGACACGTCCGGCGACAAAATAACCGATGATGGCCAATGCGCCACCAAAAAATTGCAATGTGCCGACTTCCTTGGGTGTGTAGCCGTGGTTGTCCTGCAGAAATTTGGAGATGAAGGCGAACGTGGCAGCAAGTCCGAACGAATAGGGGGCGGTTGTGGCGACGAGGGCGGCGAAGCGCCCGGGATAGGCCCGCACAAGCGACACGATCGGGGATAGGTGCTGGGCCATTGTCTGGCGCGTAGCGGCGCGGGCAGCGCGTAAATCGTTGAACCTTTGCGTTTCACGCAACTGACTGCGGGCAAGGATGATGACGGCAAGGCCAACGGTGCCGATGAGATAAAAATCACGCCAGCCATGGGGCAGAATGTCGATCTGGGTGTAGAGCAGCGACGACATGCCATAGCCAAGCGTGCCAAGCGCGGCAAGGCGACCAAGCGCCCAGCCCCGCATGCGTGGGTCAATGACTTCAGCGACGATCACATAGCAGAGCATATCCTCTGCATATGAAAAGCAACGCGCCAAGGTTTGCAGAATGAGAAAATGCGTGGCGGTTTGGGCAAAGGCGCTGAGGACGGTGGCAATGGTCATGCCGGAGATCGTAATGAGCAGCAGACGCTTGCGTCCGACAATGTCGGCCATGAAGGCGAGCGGAAAGGCGAGCAATACGCCGAAGCGAATGATGCCGGTGTAAAAGCCGATGGATTCTTCGGGGATCGCGAGTGATGCTTGGATCTGGGGAAGGGCTAGCGAGAAGATTCCGAGATCGTAATTGTTGATGAAAAGGGAGCTTCCGACGAGCAGGAGGAGCAAGCGCTGCTCACGGGGCAGACGATATGGGACTTGGGTCAATGCGGATCGTCTCCAGTGAGCGCGGTGGGCATGTCCCTTATACGCGGCGCAGACGTTCTAGAGCACCTTGAAGAATATAAGCGGCAGCCATTTTATCGACGACCTCAGCGCGTCGTGCTCTGGTGGCGTCGGCTTCAAGCAATGTCCGGGTCACAGCGGCGGTGGACATGCGCTCATCCCAGAAGGCCAGTGGGATGGGGGTCAGCTTGTTGAGATTGCGGGCGAAGGCACGGGCGGATTGGGCGGCGGGGCCTTCCGTCCCATCCATGTTGATCGGCAGACCAATGACAAAGCCGCCAATTTCATGTTTGGCGGCGAGTTCCAGGAGGCGGGTGACATCGGCTGAGAATTTGGTTCGGCGGATGGTTTCGAGTGGGCTTGCCACAGTTAAAGTGACATCTGAGAGCGACAAGCCGATGGTTTTCGAGCCGAGATCGAGCCCCATCAGGCGCTGGTTGCGCTTAAGGCCCTCACAAAGTTCGCTCAGTGTCTGCACATTATCACTCAAGTTATTGTTTTCCTTAATTTAATCATGAGTTGGTGGTGTTAATGGTCGGACCATAAGTTCCCCTGTGGAGACGCGCAACGTGATATCTCCTTATATAGAGTGGAGCATCGTTGCGGCATTGCACTCGGCTTTGTTATGTTCCGCTCGAATCCTTATATAGGACTATCTGACCGACCCGCGATGGGTGGGCCAGCCTGTCCTTTCAGAACCAGAACAAAGGCACTCTATATGTCGGTCGATCAAGACACGGTCCGGCGCATCGCCCGACTTGCGCGGATCGCAGTCCGGGACGATGAGCTTCCCGCGCTCGCAGGCGAGTTGAACACCATTCTCGATTGGGTTGAGCAATTGGCGGCGGTCGATACGAGCGGTGTTGAGCCGATGACCAGCGTGGTTGATGTGAAAATGAAGATGCGCGAAGACGTTGTGACCTCTGGGGATCATCAGAAGGATGTGACGGGAAACGCCCCGCAGTCAGAAGATGGTTTTTATGTTGTGCCGAGAGTGGTGGAATGATGAGTGAGCTTACAAAGCTGACGCTGGCTGGTGCGCGCGACGCACTGAAGGCGAAAGAAATTACCTCGGTCGAACTGACGGGGGCCTACCTCAAGGCGATGGAGGAGGCGAACGAATTGAACGCCTATGTGCTGGCCACACCAGACAAAGCGCTGGAGATGGCGCGGGCGTCCGACGCCAAGCTTGCTAAGGGTGAGGGCGGACCGCTTGAGGGTCTGCCACTGGGCATCAAGGACTTGTTTGCAACCAAGGGCGTGCGCACGACAGCATGCAGCCATATTCTGGATGGCTTTGTGCCGCCGTATGAATCGACCGTGACGTCCAACCTATGGCGCGACGGTGCGGTAATGCTGGGCAAGCTCAATAATGACGAGTTTGCCATGGGGTCATCGAACGAGACCAGTTACTACGGTCCTGTGGTCAATCCTTGGCGTCGCACCGGCGATACGACGAAGATTGTGCCCGGCGGTTCGTCGGGCGGTTCGTCAGCTGCGGTTGCGGCCAGACTCTGTTTGGCGGCGACGGCAACGGATACGGGCGGGTCGATCCGTCAGCCTGCGGCCTTCACCGGCACGGTTGGCCTCAAGCCGACATATGGGCGTTGCTCGCGTTGGGGTGTCGTCGCCTTTGCCTCGTCGCTTGATCAGGCGGGGCCCATTGCGCGCGATGTGCGTGATGCGGCGATCATGCTGGGGTCAATGGCGGGCTACGATGAACAAGACTCAACCAGCGTTGACCGGCCGGTTCCCAACTACGAAGCCGTACTCGGTCAGGGTATCAAGGGATTGCGCGTCGGCATTCCGAGGGAATACCGGGTCGATGGCATGCCAGCCGAGATTGATTCTTTATGGAAGCAGGGCATTGAATGGTTGAAGGCGGCGGGTGCAGAGATTGTCGATGTTAGCTTGCCGAATACCAAATATGCGCTGCCAGCCTACTACATTGTCGCGCCAGCCGAGGCGTCGTCCAATCTCGCGCGCTATGATGGCGTGCGCTATGGGCTACGCGTTGAAGGCAAGGACATCACAGAGATGTATGAGAAGTCACGTGCTGCCGGGTTTGGTCCGGAAGTACGGCGACGCATCCTGATCGGCACCTATGTTCTATCTGCTGGCTACTATGACGCTTATTACATTAAGGCTCAGCAAGTACGCACATTGATCGCGCGTGATTTTGCAGAAGCCTATAAGTCTTGCGACGTATTGCTGACGCCGACCGCGCCGTCAGCGGCGTTTGGTATTGGCGAAAAGACAGCCGACCCTCTGTCTATGTATCTCAATGACGTGTTCACGGTGACCGTCAATCTGGCAGGGCTTCCCGGTATTTCTGTGCCTGCGGGGCTTTCGAGCGAAGGTTTGCCGCTTGGCCTGCAGCTTATCGGGCGGACATTTGATGAAGAGACGCTTCTACGCGCGGCCTTTGCGTTGGAAGAAGCGGCGGCTTTCACGGCCAAACCAACGACATGGTGGACAGCATGACCGTCATATACAGCATGGCGCACCGAGATCCGCGCGACGAAGACCTAATCGAAGGTGCCACGGGCGATTGGGAGATCATTTTGGGCCTTGAGGTTCACGCGCAAATCACTTCGGATGCGAAACTTTTTTCGGGGGCGTCAACAGCCTTTGGTGCCGAGCCCAATACGCAGGTGAGCCTAGTTGATGCGGCATTGCCCGGCATGTTGCCCGTCATCAACCGCTATTGCGTTGAGCAGGCGGTGAAGACGGGTCTCGGGCTGCGGGCGCAGATCAATTTGCGCTCTGTGTTTGATCGGAAGAACTATTTCTACCCCGATCTTCCGCAGGGCTATCAGATTTCGCAGTTTAAGTATCCGATTGTCGGCGAAGGTGAGGTTGTGATTGATCTTGCCGGTGGACGCAGTGTGGCTGTGGGCATCGAGCGACTGCATATGGAACAGGACGCGGGTAAGAGCGTGCATGACTTGGGGCCGGGTTCCAGCCATGTCGACCTTAACCGGTCGGGTATCGCACTTATGGAAATCGTTTCAAAGCCGGACATGCGTTCGTCCGACGAAGCGCGTGCTTATGTCACCAAACTGCGCACCATCCTGCGCTATCTCGGAACTTGTGACGGCAATATGGAGGAAGGTTCGCTTCGCGCGGACGTTAACGTATCGGTGCGCCGTCCAGGCGGGCCCTTGGGTACACGCTGCGAAATCAAGAATGTGAACTCAATCCGTTTCATTGGTCAGGCGATCGAATATGAAGCACGTCGCCAGATTGAAATTCTCGAAGAAGGCGGTTCGATTAAGCAGGAAACGCGGTTGTTCGATCCGAAGGCGGGTGAAACGCGTTCGATGCGCTCCAAGGAAGAAGCGCATGACTATCGCTACTTCCCGGATCCCGATTTGCTGCCATTGGTGTTGGAGCAGGCCGATGTTGACCGCATTGCAGCAAGTTTGCCCGAGCTGCCTGATGACAAGAAGGCGCGCTTGATGTCGGAATACGGTCTGTCGGCCTATGACGCGACCGTTCTGGTCGGCGAAGCGGCGACCGCTGACTACTATGAAGCGGTGATGAAAAGCGGTAAGCCGGGACGCGATGGCAAGCTTGCCGTGAACTGGCTGACGAGCGACCTGTTCGGTGCATTGCATCGTGAAGGGCACACGATTGAAACTTCTCCGGTCAGTGCAAAGCAGCTTGGAGAGCTTGTTGATCTCATTACGGACGGCACGATTTCAGGTCGAATCGCAAAGGATGTTTTTGATTCGATGTACAAAACGGGACGTGACCCCGCTGAAATCGTCGAAAAAGACGGGTTGCGTCAAGTGACCGATACGGGCGCTATTGAAGCCGCGGTTGATGCCATCATTGCGGCGAACCCGGATAAGGTTGCGCAGGTAAAAGAAAAGCCAGCGCTTGCAGGTTGGTTTGTCGGACAAGTCATGAAATCCACGTCTGGTAAGGCTAATCCGCAGGTTGTCAATGAAATCCTCAAAACAAAATTGAGTCTTTCGTCCGACAGCTGACAAAAAAATCTACGACTCCAGTGAACGATTTGTAAACCACTTTCTGCTGAAAGTGGCGGGCACTCGCTTGCGCAAATTTGCAACAGTGTGTTGCAGAGGTGACCGGTGACGCTCATATTATTTGTCGCGTCTAAGGGGTACTTGGGCGCAACAAGTGTGTGCGTTGCGAGTCAATGGATTGTCGCCGGATAGTATCGGCACATCAGGAGCTAGAGAAAACATGGCTACGAAAGCAAAAGCGAAACCTGCCGCCAAGAAGGCAGCAGTTAAGAAACCCGCCGCCAAGAAGCTGGCAGCGAAGAAGAAGCCAGCAGTGAAGAAGCTTGCCGCCAAGACGACGGTCGCCAAGAAGAAACCTGCTGCGAAGAAGAAGCCAGCGGTCAAAAAGGCTGTTGTAAAGAAGCCTGTCGCCAAAAAGACAGCGGCAAAGAAGCCCGTCGCTAAAAAGGCAGCAGCAAAGAAGCCGGTTGCCAAGAAGAAGCCAGCGGCGAAGAAGAAGCCTGCTGCCAAGAAGGCAGTACGGAAACCTGCAGTTAAAAAAGCAGTGCGTAAGCCTGCCGTCAAAAAGGCTGCAGTGAAGAAACCTGCCGCTAAAAAAGCGGCTGCTAAGAAGAAACCCGCTGCGAAGCGCAAGCCCGCCGCAAAAAAGAAGTAATGACGGATAGTCGCCGGCCTGCCGCAAACCCTGCGGCGGCCACGTACTCATCGAAAAGAACGAGTTCTGCTGTGCCTGATACGGCAATGCGTGGGCCCGTTGAGTTGATCGAATTGTTCTGCCGGACGAGCGTTCATGGCTGGAAAGTGTCGATTATGCTAGAGGAGTGCGGTCTGCCCTTCGTGGCAAGGCCGGTGAGTATCGGTGTTAGCGAACAGGCCATTGCGCCTTCTTTGAGGATAGCGGCAAAAGGCAACGTGTTTGCGGTTGTCGCTAGACGGTTTGTCAGGCAGATGGATGAGTTTGTCCTCAAAACGGGGCAAGATTGTCTACCGCGTCAACTAGCACAAAAGAAAACTCCATTTCCTATCAATCATCGTACCAATGAAGTGAGGCAGTCCGTAAAGGATTGGCGTGACTTCGGCGGTCGTTCGTTGATTGTTGAAATGGTCTGCTGGGGTTTGGTGGCACCATATAAAGACCCGCGCCAGCAGTTTGAGGCGTTTCCCACCCTCACGGATTGGTTTGAACGGACGCGCGTCCGCCGGACTGGTCGGCGAAAAATTGCCCCTGCTTGCAAAATGCGCAGGGGAACATTCGGGGACAAAGCCAAAGACACCGAGGAGGCTCGCGATATCCTTTTTGGGCAACACACACCGCAATAAGATCGGCAAAGCGGCGTCTCGAAAGTTGTTTCGTCCTTGCCAAGTATCAGCGTGTCCAGGAAACTGGACACGCTGAGTGTTTTTACGGGCAGGTATTTTGCAAGTGCGTAAATCGGGGGGCGAGGATGTCATACATGCGCAAGCGTGGAATCGGATTTGGCGTTGCGGCGATGTTGCTGGGAGCAGGGGTCTTGCAGGCTTCGTGCGCACTTGCCGCTGAAGTCGATGCTAGCAGCACCGTCGTGATGCACGACGCCTATCATACCAAGGACGAGTGGGGGACAAAGTTGGTTTTGCCGAGTGAAGGTAAGATCACTCGGGTGATGGATGGCACTTACGGGTTTGACATCAAGACGGAAGACGGGGGGCAGGTGGCGAGTTTCCTCGATCCGCAGGCTGCTGTCGGCATGTCGTTGCCCGCGGGAACCTATGTGATCGCCCCTTATGTCTGTAAGCAGCACCGGCATCATCATATCGAAGTGACCGCGACCTACTGATCGGATTGGTATTTGCGGATGCTGCTTCTTGCATGCCAGTGAGGCTCGAACGCCGCATATAACTACCGATCCAGAGGAGCGGGCCGTATGATCGATCTCTATACATAGACGACACCGAATGGGCGCAAGGCCTCCATCATGCTTGAGGAGTGTGGACTCGATTACGCGGCGCACCCAATAAATATTGGTAAGGACGAGCAATTTGCGCCTGCGGTTTTAAAAATTAGCCCGAACAACCGCATACCTGCCACCGTGGACAATGACGCTGAGGGGGCCCCTTTCGGTTTTCGAGTCCGTCGCGATCCTGATTTATCTTGCAGAGAAGACCGGGAAGTTTCTGGCGCCCAAAGGCGCACAATGCGTCAAGACGCGGGAGTGGTTGATGTAGCAAATGGGCGGCATCGGACCGATGTTTGGCCAGCTCTTTCATTTTATGAACGCGCCGGAGGCTATTCCTTACGCCATTAATCGTTATCAGAATGAGGCTGCCCGTTTGGTTGCCATTCTCGAAAAGCGCCTCGGTGAAACCACGCATCTTGGTGGCGACTATTCGATTGCCGACATCATCACTTACCCGTGGATAGCACCTGCCTTCGAGACGATTGCCAAGGCAAAGCCGGAAGTGATTGGCGAGGGCGCAAATACGCGACGCTGGTTTGAGACGGTCGGTTCTCGGCCTGCTGTGCAACTGCGGTATGGCTGTACCGAAAGTGTAACCAGCGTGTCGCAAATGGACCGTCGAGCGTATTGAGGGCTTGTTTGGGGATTTGTGGCCGCTGCGCGCTAGGATAAAAAGACGGCAGTATCCGGGCGAAACGACGTAGCGTCTCTGTACCTGAATATGCTTTTTACGATATTAACCATTTCTTTAGTAGGTCGATGGAATCCTCCTCGTTGGGCAAGGGTGACCTTGCAAATAGGTGGGCAGACTTTCGTATCAGACCTGAGGGCGGACGGAGCTGCGAGATGAGGAGAGGGGCCTATGGCTCGCGTTCAGATAGAAACGCTCGAGAGCTTCGAGCTGGCGGCCGAGGGAGACACATGCGATGCGCTCTATGATCTGGGTTTGATCTATTCTACGGGCCGTGGTGTCGAGGTGGATCTGGTGACAGCGCATAAGTGGTTCAATCTAGCAGCCGTCAGGGGGAGTGAATCGGCGAGGCATTCGCGTGCCGAGCTGGCGCTCGAAATGGATGCCACGCAAGTCGCCGAGGCTCAGCGCCAGGCGCGCGAATGGCTGGCAGCCCACTAGAATTTTGCAATTCAGTCTTTCTGTTTTGGTTGTTTCATCTTGTCCAGTAAGAGCGACTGGGTGACAGGTTCTGCGGTTGTGCTTATGTTGCGGGCGCGAATTGAGAGGACCTCCTATGACCGACGCCGTTGAAGATCTTGTCCAGCTATTGGATCTCGAAAAGATTGAAGAAAACCTGTTCCGTGGCCACAGCCCAGATGAAAGTTGGCAGCGCGTGTTCGGCGGGCAGGTGATCGGGCAGGCACTGGTTGCCGCCTATCGCACCGTCGAGGACCGCGTCTGTCATTCGTTGCACGGATATTTTATCCGTCCCGGCGACCCAAAAATCCCCATCGTTTATGAAGTTGATCGGGCGCGAGACGGTAGGAGCTTTACGACACGTCGCGTTGTAGGCATCCAGCACGGCAAGCAAATATTCAACTTGGCAGCATCGTTTCAGGTGCCTGAAAAGGGCTTTGAGCATCAAGCCAAGATGCCTGATGTGCCAATGCCAGAAGACCTGCCCAGCGAGATGGAACTGCGTGAGGAAGTGGCTCGACAGTTGCCCGCGGACGTTGCCAAGCATTTTGCTCGCGAGCGTCCCATTGAAATTCGACCAATCAATCCGCAAAAATACATTAATCCTGAGCCGATGGAGTCTGTTCAGCATGTCTGGTTTCGAGCGCGCAAAGCAGTCGAAGAAGGCAATGTTGCCCTCAATCAATGTGTCATGGCCTATGCCTCGGATATGACCTTGCTAGACACCTGTGTTCGCCCTCATGGGGTGAGTTGGTTGTCGGGCAAGATGCAGACAGCAAGTCTCGACCATGCCATGTGGTTCCATGCACCGTTCAATGCCCATGAATGGCTGCTTTACGCCATGGACAGCCCCAGCGCGTCAGGAGCCCGTGGTTTTAACCGGGGTGTCATTTATACCCGTAACGGAAACCTTGTGGCGTCGGTCGCCCAGGAAGGCCTCATTCGTTTTCGAGGTTAAGAAAGTGCTTTCCAGAGAGTTCGCTCTTGATGCCGACCGCATTCTTGGGCATACACGGGGCACGGAGACGTGGCCGAGTGGCTGAAGGCGACGGTTTGCTAAACCGTTATACGCTGTCAAGGTGTATCGAGGGTTCGAATCCCTCCGTCTCCGCCAAAAATTTCTCATAACATATTGATATTATTGTCAAATGCGTTTGTTGCGTGATCTGTTCCCGCAACAGCACTCACATGGGGGGCTGATTGTCGGCGCATGACGGCTAGCGTGATCTACTGAAGCTGTTTAGCGGGCAGGGGATTGGACCACTCAAGGGCGCATCGCTGCGCTCACCTAACTGGTGTCGAAATGTGATGGGACGAAGAGATGACATCTGGCCGGTGCGCGAATTCACGGAGCGAAGCTGGTTTCATTTCGATGCTGAAACCGGGTGCCATAGGAGGCATATAGCGGCCGTTCTCGATGACGCAGGGCGTTACAAAATGTTCGTGCAGATGGTCGACATATTCCGCGACCCGGCCTTCATTCGTACCTGAGATTACCAGATAGTCGATCATCGAGAGGTGCTGCACATATTCGCAGAGGCCGACACCACCAGCATGGGGGCAGACGGGTTTTCCAAATTTCGCGGCCATTAGCATGATAGCGAGGTTTTCGCTAAGGCCGCCAACACGCACGGCGTCGATCTGCACGATGTCGAGTGCGTCGGCTTGCATAAACTGCTTGAAGATGATGCGGTTTTGGCACATCTCGCCAGTTGCCACCTGAATGGGCGCTATCGCTTCCCGGATCTGGCGGTGCCCAAGAATATCGTCAGGTGAAGTTGGCTCTTCGATGAACCAAGGGTCGAAGCGGGCGAGTTCCTTCATCCATGCTATTGCCTCATCCACCTCCCATATCTGGTTGGCGTCGAACATTAGCCTGGCATCGGGGCCGATGGTTTTGCGTAGCAGTGAAGCGCGGCGGATATCGTCGGCAAGGTCGCGGCCGACTTTCAGCTTGAAATGACGCCAGCCTTGCGCGTAGGCCTCGTTAGCGAGGCGGCTTAGGGTGTTGTCGTCATAGCCGAGCCAACCGACAGAGGTGATATAGGCAGGATAACCTTCGGCATGCAGTCGCTCGCGGCGCCCGCTCTTGTTTTTAGCGGCGCGCTCAAGAATGTTGAGGCCTTCTTCTGGCGTGATCGCATTGGAGAGATATCGGAAGTCGATGCAACGCAGAAGTTCTGCAGGCTCCATGTCGGCAACGAGTTGCCAGACCGGTTTTGCTTCCGCACGCGCCCACAAATCCCAGACCGCATTCACCAGCGCACCGGTCGCGAGATGCATGATGCCTTTGTCCGGTCCGAGCCAGCGCAGTTGGGAGTCGCCAGTGACAAAGCGCCAGAAGGCAGCCATGTCGGCCACGATGTTGGAGAGTTTCATACCGACAAGTTTTGGTGCGAGGAGATCAATCGCCGCTACGCAGAGATTGTTACCACGGCCGATGGTGAAGGTTAGCCCATGCCCTTCAAATTCGGGTCGGTCGGTTTCCAACACGAGATAAGCGGCTGAATAATCTGGATCGGTATTCATGGCGTCTGAACCGTGACCGCCGTTTGATGTGGGGAAGCGTATGTCGCCGGTTCGCCAACCTGTGATCCTGATTTCTTCGATCACCTGAAGGCCTTTCTGTTAAAGTTCATGGCAATAAAGCGACTAATTGAGCCACGCGTCGGTCCAGTTTTAGAGCTTTTTCCAAATGTGTTTTATATGCATTAATTCTGTATCACATATAAAACATCGGGGTCAATAATGAGGAGGACATACGGCAGGTGGCGAAGGTGGAAAAGGCGCGAAAGAAAGTGAAGGCTGTTGCTGGCCAGGATGCAGAAATTAGGGCGAAGAGCGGTTTGCGCTATTCCGCGCCCGCCCTCGAAAAGGGGCTCGATATTCTTGAGTTCCTGTCGGGGAGGGCCCGGGCTTATTCGTTAGCTCAACTTGCCGAAGAGATTGGCCGCACCAAGGGTGAGATATTCCGCATGTTGGCGGTACTTGAGGCGCGTGGTTATGTGGAGCGCGCCCCCGATACGGATGACTATCAAGTCACGGACCGACTACTCAGGATCGGCCTTAGGCGACCGAAATATCGCGCGTTGACGGAGATGGCCCGTTCGGCAATGGAGCGCTTTGCGGCAGAGACGCGCTACCCCTGTCATCTCGCCATCGCTTCTGATGAGCAGATCGTGGTCGTATCGCGGGCGGAATCGCCTGACCTTGTTGGCGTTACGGTGCGCGTGGGGTATCGCCAGCCACTCCTCGAAACGGGATCGGGGCGCTGCATCCTTGCCTATATGAACAACGTGCAGCGTGCGCATATGCTATCGATTTTGAAACGCCAGCCGAATGGTCTTGATACTGCAAAGCTCGACGCCGAGCGAAAGCAGATCCGCGAAAAAGGCTACATCATTGAAGAAAGCCGGATCATGGAAGGGGTGTGGGACATTTCCTGCCCGATCCTAAGTACCGGCAATGAGGAAATCGTTGCTGCGATAACCACGCCTTATGTGCGGTTGGTCATCAACCAACTCAGCAAGGAAGAGGTTGCTGGCAAGCTCTGCGAGGCGGCGGAGGAAATTTCGGGAAAATTGAGCGCGGTCTAACCCTTGGAAGACTTCTGAGACGGAGCTCATTCCGCATGCCGAAACGTGACTGCTTGTGCAGGTGGGGTTTTTTCGCATGTGATGTAGGGGCGCAACGCCGCTGCTGGCTTCTCATTATTTTATGTAGGGAATCGATTTACTTGTAAAATAGAAACGTGTATATAAAACACGGGGAGGACGAAGAATGGCGCCGTTACGTGTGCTCAGCTCGTCTGGGGAAAAACTGCCAGCTCTAGGATTTGGAGCCGCGCCGCTGGGCAATCTCTACCGTCCGATGACGGATGGAGAGGCGCATGCGCTGCTTCAGGCCGCATGGGACGAAGGCTTGCGTTATTTCGATACCGCGCCGCTTTACGGCTTTGGCCTGAGCGAACGACGCGTCGGTACCTTTCTCCGCGAAAAGCCGCGCGAGGATTTTCTCGTTTCAACGAAAGTCGGCCGTATTCTCGTTCCGAATGCGGGTTGGCATACACAGCGCGATTATTTTGTTGACGCGCTGCCTTATGAACCGGTGTTTGATTATTCCTATGACGGTATCATGCGTTCCTTCGAGGCGAGCCTTGAACGGCTGGGGCTGGAGCGGATTGACATTCTGCTGATGCACGACATTGGCGAGAAAACGCATGGCGCTGTGCATGAAGAGCAGTTCCGCATTGCGATAGATGGTGGCTATCGGGCGATGGACGAGTTACGTCGTGCTAGCGCGGTCAAGGCCATTGGTATCGGTGCGAATGAGTGGCAGGTCTGCGACCTTGCGATGGACCGGGGCGACTGGGACTGTTTCTTGTTGGCTGGGCGCTATACGCTTTTAGAGCAAGGTGCGCTTGTCCCTTTCCTCGAACGCTGTGTGCGTGAAGACAAACAAATCATTGCAGGCGGCGCTTTTAATTCCGGTATTCTGGCGACTGGCGCAGTAGAGGGAGCACGGTTTAACTATGACGTGGCGCCCGCCGGCATAGTTGACAGGGTGCATGCGCTCGATGCGGTTTGCCGCACGTATCGTGTTCCGCTTGCCGCAGCGGCACTGCAGTTCCCTCTGGCTCACCCGGCCGTGCGTACCGTCATTCCCGGTTTCGGTAATAGGGCTGAACTCGACCAAGTGCTGCAGTGGATGGCCTATGCCATTCCTGCGCAATTCTGGGACGAGTTGAAGGACGCAGGGCTGCTCGATAAACGAGCACCCATCCCCTCCGACGCGATCTGCATGGTGTTGCCATGAGGATCGACGCGCATCAACATTTTTGGCAGCTCTCTAAACCATTCTGCAACTGGCCGACATCTGCGGAAGATGAAATCTACGCGGATTTTGGACCGGACGACATCAGACGGATTCTGACTGCGAACCATATTGAAGGAACAGTTCTGGTGCAGGCCGCACCAGAACTTGCGGAGACTCGTTATCTTCTTGACCTTGCGGACGATGCGTCTTTCGTGAGGGGTGTTGTTGGCTGGATCGATATGGAATCCAGTTCCGCCCTTGCTGATCTCGACAGCTTGGCGAGCCATCCGCTGTTTTGCGGCATCAGGCCGATGCTTCAAGCCATTCCCGATCCTGCATGGATGCTCAACCCCGTTTTCGACGGTATATACGAACGGCTTGTAGAACTCGGCCTCGCATTCGATGCACTGGTAACACCCACCCACTTAGATCTGCTGCCCGAACTTGCGGAGCGCCATCCTGATCTTTCAATCATCATCGATCATGCTGCAAAGCCCGCAATCCGGGACGGGCAGGCGGGATACGACAATTGGGCGCCGCGCATTGAGCGTCTCGCCGACAGCAACAATGTGAGCTGCAAAGTTTCTGGCCTCATGACGGAAGCAAGGCCCGGCGTCGGAATTGCCGAGTTGCGGCCCTATCTCGATCATCTCTATGCGGTTTTCGGCCCAGAGCGTTTGCTCTGGGGAAGCGATTGGCCTGTGGTGATGATGGCGGCTGACTATGCGTCGTGGATGTCGATCTGTGAGGCGTGGCTCGCAGACAAGTCTGTAACTGCGCACGACAATATATTTGGAGAGACGGCCTGCCGCGTCTACAGGCTCGCCGCGATGAAAGAGCGTGATATGCGCCTACCAGTAACGGGAGGCGGGCGGCATGGCGCGCATTGAATTTGCAGAAATCTTTTTGGTCAATCTGGAGCCCAAGGTCATTCGGTTCGATGCTATCCAACAGTTTGTTCGCCAGGAAACAGTGATCGTGCGCGTGCACGATGCCGACGGTGGCCTCGGCACGGGTTATAGCTACACGATTGGTACAGGCGGCTCGTCTGTCGTTGCGCTGCTTGCTGATCATTTGCTGCCGCAACTGATTGGCCGTGAGGCTGAAGCGATTGAAGCGATTTGGACTGATCTCAAATTTCATACTCATGCGACGACGGTGGGCGCGATCACTTCGCTAGCGCTTGCGGCAATCGATACGGCGCTTTGGGATCTGCGGGCGGTGCGCGCCGGGCTGCCGCTTCACCTTCTCGCAGGCGGCGCACGCACACACATTCCTGCCTATACGACCGAGGGAGGGTGGCTGCAACTGTCCAAGGAAGAACTAGTGGAAGACGCCCAGCGCGCGCGGGAAGAAGGCTTCCGCGGGGTCAAGATTAAGATTGGCAAGCCAACGGTCCGCGCCGATGTGCATCGTGTGGCAGCCGTCCGCGCTGCTATTGGCGACGATCTCGAACTGATGATCGATTGCAATCAGTCCTTTGCCGTTGACGATGCAATTCGCCGCGCGCAGTCGCTTGCAGGTTTTGACATCGCATGGATGGAAGAGCCACTGCCCGCCGACGATCTCGATGGTCATATCCGGCTTGCTGCATCGACTTCGATTCCGGTGGCGGTGGGCGAGTCGATCTATGGCGTCCGACATTTCCGTGACTTCATGCAGCAGCGTGCTTGCTCCGTTGTGCAGGTCGATTGCGCGCGCGTAGGTGGCATTACGCCTTGGCTCAAGACGGCGCATCTTGCCGAGGCGTTCAACATGGCGGTCGCACCACACTTCCTGATGGAGTTGCATGTGTCGCTGGCCTGCGCGGTACCGAACGGCCGTTGGGTCGAATATATCCCGCAGCTCGACGAGATTACGACATCACGTCTTCGCATTGAAAAGGGCGAGGCCTTTGCACCCGTCGAGCCAGGCCTCGGCATTGGCTGGGATTGGGACGCTATCCGTGCGCGCAGCGAAATTACGCATGCTGTGCGAGAGGCGGCCTGAGATGAACGTCATGAAAAAGAAAATGCAACGAATGGGCATGGTGATTGCGGTGAAGCCGGAAAAGATTGCTGAATACAAACGGCTTCATGCGGACGCTTGGCTAGAGGTGCTGGAGATGATCCACGCCTGCAATATTCATAACTACTCGATCTTTCTTCGTGAGCCGGAGAACCTGCTGTTCAGCTATTGGGAATATGTGGGTGAAGACTTCGACACGGATATGGCGCGGATGGCGGAACACGAGCCGACGCAGCGCTGGTGGCAGCTTACCGATCCATGCCAGACGCCGCTCAAAAGCCGGGTGGGAAACGAGAAGTGGTCCAGCATGGAGGAGGTTTTTCATGCCGAATGAACCGCAGCATTTGGGACGTCTCGCGGGCAAGAGGGTGCTGGTGACAGCCTCGGCGCAGGGCATCGGCCGTGCCAGTGTGGAGGCGATGACACGCGAGGGCGCCTATGTCATTGCGACCGATCTTCACGATAGCGCATTCGGCACTCTCGATGTTGCTGAACGGCGTCAGCTTGATGTGACCGACCGTGATGCCGTGGCGCGCATAGCTAATGAGATTGGGCCCGTCGATGTGCTCTTTAATTGCGCCGGGTTCGTGCATAACGGCACCATTCTCGATTGCGATGAGGCGGACTGGAATTTCTCGATGGATCTCAATGTTGGCGCAGCCTATCGCATGACCCGTGCCTTTCTGCCGGCCATGATCGCAGCGGGCGGTGGTTCCATCATCAACATGTCATCTGTCGCTTCTTCGGTGATCGGGGTGCCGAACCGTTTTGTCTATGGCGCGAGCAAGGGGGCGGTGATCGGTCTGACGCGCTCCGTTGCGGCGGATTTTGGCGGGAAAGGTATTCGCTGCAATGCGATTGCGCCGGGGACGGTCGAAACACCGTCACTCGACGAGCGCATGCGCGCCCAGCCGGACTATGAGGCGTCGCGCGCCGCTTTTATCGCGCGTCAGCCGATGGGCCGCATCGGCAAGCCGGAAGAAATTGCGGAGCTGGTGGTCTATCTAGCGAGCGATGCTGCCGCTTTCATGTCAGGCAGCGTCATCACTATAGATGGCGGATGGAGCAACATATGAAACTCTTTCGTCATGGAAATGCGGGCCTCGAAAGACCGGGCCTTATCGACCCAGCGGGCGATATGCGTGACCTCAGGAATGTTGTGGCCGATATTGCAGGTGAAACGTTGATGCCTGAGGGGCTTGCGAGACTTGCCGCGCTCGACCCGATGTCGTTGCCGCTCGTGCCCAAAGATGCGCGGCTGGGCCCCTGCGTGGGCCGTGTAGGCAAGTTCATTTGTGTCGGCCTCAACTACGCCGACCACGCAGCCGAATCTGGGATGGAAGTGCCGGCAGAGCCAGTTCTCTTTTTCAAGGCGACGAGCGCGATCTGCGGACCGAACGACGATGTTGTCATTCCGCGCGGCTCGCTCAAGACGGATTGGGAAGTGGAACTCGGCGTTGTGATTGGCCGGGAAGCACGCTACGTCTGCAAGGCAGAGGCACTCGATCACGTTGCAGGCTATTGCGTCATCAACGATCTCTCGGAACGTGAGTTTCAGCTTGAACGTGGTGGACAATGGGTGAAAGGCAAAAGCTGCGACACCTTCGGCCCGATCGGCCCATGGCTTGTTACGCTCGACGAGGTAGCTAATCCGCAGAAACTTGATATCTGGCTCGAGGTGGATGGCGTGCGCCACCAGAACGGTAATACGCGCACCATGATTTTTGGCGTGGCGGAAATCGTCAGCTACATCTCACAATTCATGAGCCTCCAGCCTGGCGATATCATCTCCACCGGCACACCGCCCGGCGTCGGTCTCGGCATGAAGCCGGTGCCCGTCTATCTGCGTGCAGGCCAGAAGATACGGCTCGGTATCGAGGGGCTCGGCGAACAAAACCAAAGGACCGTCGACGAAGGACGGGAGACGAAGGGGCGCAATGCAGTATTCGGGTAATCTTGAATCGTTGAACGCACGGCCGCTACCGCAATGGTACGACGACGCAAAGTTCGGCATCTTCATTCACTGGGGGCTCTGGGCAACCCCCGGCTTTGCGCCGAATCTCGGCAACATCTCCGATGCCTTTAAGAAGGACTATAAGCGCGCAGTCGCGATGACGCCTTATACCGAATGGTATGCGAACGCGATCAAAGTGCCAGGTACACCGTCTGCGGAGTTCCATGCTAAGGAATTTAGCAACGCACCTTATACCGCCTTTAGTGAACCTTTCGAAGAAGGTTTGAAACATTGGGATCCGGATGAATGGGCGGAAGCCTTTCGCAACTCGGGTGCCAAATATGTGGTGCTCGTCACCAAACATCATGACGGATACTGTCTCTGGCCGAGCGAAATTGAAAATCCCCATGAGAAAAATTGGACAAGCAAACGCGACATTGTCGGTGAGCTTGCCCGTGCCGTCCGCGCGCAGGGTCTACGGTTCGGTGTCTACTATTCTGGCGGCATTGATTGGACGTTCAATCGTGAACCGTTGCGTACACTCGGCGATTTCATAGGGTCGATGCCGGGGGGCGATTATCCAGCCTATGCGATGGCGCAGACGCGCGAGCTGATTGAGCGTTATGAACCAAGCGTCCTCTGGAACGATATTTCATGGCCGACGGGATTCGATGACCTGTTGGGCCTCTTTGCAGACTACTACAACGCTGTGCCAGAAGGTGTGGTGAATGATCGCTGGGTTCACGCACGGCTCTTTTCGAAGTTGATGCGGTACGGGCTGTCACGACGTGTTTTCGACTATATGGCTCAGCGCTACCTCAAGAAGCACCCGGACGCGGTGAGTGGCGTTATTCCGCAGGTCATTCCGCATAGTGATTTTCGTACACCAGAATATGTACGATTCCCAAAGATCCAAGAAAAAAAATGGGAAGCAACACGTGGCATGAGTCATTCTTTTGGCTTTAACCGCAACGACACCGAAGATGATTATTCGTCTGCCGAAACACTACTGTCTGATTTCATCGACGGCGTGTCGAAAGGTGGCAACTTGCTGCTCAATGTTGGTCCACGTGCAAATGACGCGGGCATACCGCAAGAGCAACTCGCGCGCCTCAAAGTGTTTGGCGAATGGCTGTCTGTGAATGGATCGGCGGTTTATAGCACGCAAGTTTGGCGGCGCGATGGCACTAACTGTTCAGATACGGTGACCGACGAAGGAATGCCTGTTCGCTTTACCCGGCGAGGCGATGACTTTCATATTATTCCGCTCGGCCGCCCTTCGGGTGACACATTGCGTCTCAAGGACGTAAGCCTCGCAGGTGAAGGAAAAGTTGTTGCGGATGGAGGTCCAGTTTTCTTGCGTCAGGAGGGTGCTGATCTGGTGCTTGAATTCAAGCAACCACTTCAAGGTGCATTTGCACCGGCTGTCGTTGTGCAGCCAAAGAAATGACCTCATGCCCTTGCAGGTGTGATGCATAAAGAAGAACGGGAGAAGCGGTCCGTACCTTTCGTACGGCGCCAGAGGATAAAAGGGGGAAAGAGATGACCTATAAGCAGAAGAGACGACCTGTGGCCCGGCATACATTGTGTTTGGTGGCGGGAACCTTGATAGCTGGACTGGGTGCGACAGCACCTGCATCGGCGACCGACTGGGATTTTGGTGATGTGAATCTCAATATAAAATCGACGGTATCGGCGGGGATTGGCATGCGCACGGTCAACCCGGATGGCGACCTTATTGCAATAAGCAGTGGTGGCCGTGATGGCCATGCGACGGCTTTTAACTTTGATGATGGTAATCTGAACTTTCGTCGTGGCGATCTTTTTACGGCTTCCATGCGTATGCTGCACGAAGCCGACCTGAGCTGGCAGAATGTCGGTGCCTTTGTTAGCGTTTCCTATTTTTACGACGCTATCAACAATGATGCCGATAGCACGCGACGTACCGATCTTTCTGATGCGACACGCGAGCAAGCAGGTCGCAGCTTTGATCTCTATGACGCCTATCTTTATGGCAATTTTGACGTTGCGGGACGACCGCTCTCGGTCCGCCTCGGTAATCAGGTGATTAACTGGGGTGAGGCGCTCTTTCGCCCCGGCGGCATTAGCCAGACCAATGCGGTAGACGTGAGCCGTCTCACGACGCCTGGCACAAACATACGTGAAGGCTATCTGCCGTCGCCGATGCTCTATGTCAACGTATCGCCTTTCGAGGGTTTCAGTCTTGAAGCTTACTATCAGTTTCTCTGGCGGAAAACGAAACTCATTCCTGTTGGTACTTTCCATTCTACGGAAGACCTTCTTGGCAGAGGTGCTGAAGGGTTGTTCTACGCGGGTGATCCCGGTTCCACCGGCTTCACTGCGGCGCAGTTGATAACATTTGGACTTGGCGTTCCGAGGCTTGCAGATGACAAGGCGAAGAATAGCGGCCAGTTTGGCGTTGCAGCGCGTTATTTTATTGACGATCTTGCTACTGAGGCGAGCCTCTACTACCTGCGCTATAATTCCAAGACACCTTCCTTTGGCATCGCAGCGCAATGGAACCCGGCCCCTGCTCCGTTCGGGTCAGTTGCTCCTGTTGGGTACTACGCTGCCTATCCCGAAGATATCGACCTCTATGGCGCAAGCCTCAGCTTTCCTTTGGGGCCGGTCGCTATCGGGGCCGAGGTTGCCTACGAACCTAGTTTTCCAGTTTTGGTAGATGACCCCGCAACTCCAGCACTTACAACTGCGTTTTTTGCTTTTGGTTCCGGTCGGTTTGATGGGTTCACGCGTGCGCCTCGCTGGAACTTTGACGCCAATGCATCGCTTAGCATTGGGCCGAGCCTTGCCTATATTGGGCAGCTACCCAGCATGATTGGTGCGGATTCAATTGACGTGGTTTCCGAGGTCAGTGGCGTACATTTCACAGGTGGCAAGCCCGTCGGTTTGACGAAAGACATGTCGTCGTGGGGTGTAACGCTTGTCACGAGCGCCACCTATAGCAACGTTCTGATGTCCGGCCTGACGCTGAAGCCGAATGTGAACCTTACGTATGGCGTGAATGGCACTGCCATAGATTTGGAGACTGCAGGCACCTCTGTCGAAGGTGCGGGGGCGCTTTCTGTGGGTGTCTCTGCCGATCTTCGCAGCAAATATTCCGCATCCATTAGCTACACCAACAACATGGGTGGTGGAACGGTTACGCGCAATTCTGACCGCGATTTTATCACGGTCACTGCATCATATTCATTTTGACCATTGGGGGGTCTGTCAAAAGCGGACCGGGAGGAAAATAATGTCTAGAAGAAAGATTCCGATGAACGGCATTGCGGCTTTCGCACTGACGCTCGCCCTTGCGGGCAACGCCTTCGCGGCGGATGTAAGCGATCTTGGCAAATCTCTCACGCCCATCGGGGCGGAGCGTGCGGGCAATGTTGCCGGGACAATTCCTGCATGGACGGGCGGCGACGTCACGCCCGTGCCAGGCTGGAAGAACGGCGATCCGCGCGTCGATCCTTATGCGGGTGATGCAAAGATTTTTTCCATTGATGCGTCGAATGTCGATCAGTATGCCGACAAACTATCGCCTGGACAGGTTGACATCATCAAGCGGTATAAAGGCTACCGCATGGATGTCTATCCGACCCATCGTAGCTGCGGTTATTCGCAAGGTATTTATGATGAGACCAAGGCGAATGTTGGGCGGGCAAAGCTGAGTGAGAAAGGTGGCATTCTTGCCGGGTTTGGAGGGTTTCTCTTCCCGCTACCTCAGAATGGCTTGCAGGCGATTGCCAATTACCGCACGGCCTTTAATGGCAAATACACTCACCTCAAGGTCCATAGCACCATTTCGCAGACAGGTGGGAGCTACGTCGAAAATGTCGGCATCATCGACACTTATTCGCCTTACTACGAAAAAAATGCACGTGAGATTGATGATCATTACATGACGAAGTTCATCTACAAGCAGGTTGCACCAGCGGCGAATGTGGGTGGCATCATTATGACGTTGCAGCCCTATGACGACGCTAACGAATCCTGGGTCTATATCCCTGGCCTTCGCCGTGTGAAGAAAGCACCGACGGCGAACTACGACACGCCGGGTCAGGACGATATACGGACTTTCGACCAGACCTACATGTATAACGGTCTACCGGACCGTTATAACTGGAAGATCATTGGTAAGAAGGAGCTCTATGTTCCCTATAATGCTTCGAAGCTTCGTACCGAAAATCTTGATGTCTCGAATCTCATCAAGGACAAATATCCAAACCGCGATTTTATCCGGTATGAATTGCATCGCGTTTGGGTGGTTGAAGCGACTGTGAAGCCAAACTGGCGTAATACGTTCAGCAAGCGCGTCTTCTTTCTTGATGAGGATACCTGGACGCCCCTAGTCGCCGATCTTTACGACACGAAAGATAAACTTTGGCGTTTCCAAGAAAACAACATTCTCATGGCGCCGGAGATGCCAGGTTGCGTATCCGCGGCAGATTTCTATTTTGATCTGAATGCTGATCGCTATGTGGCCGACAACATCATCGTCAAGTCCGCAGATGCCAACTACACGGCGGGCGATATTGTCAATAACAGTATGTTCTCACCCGACGCGATGCGGCGGTATGGTCTGCGCTGAGGACATAGGTATCCCTCCACAGGTCTGCGTTTTTGATCTGTGAAATTCCGGTCGCAGTGGAAACATTGCGGCCGGTCTTTTTTCCGGTTAGCACAAATTTGACAGAACGGACGGCGCTTATGGCGGGCGACACAAACGGCGAGGGCATGCGCCTCAGGGCCGGACAGCTTATCGGCTACGGCCAGTTCATCATACCGCTCGCGATCATTGGCCTGCCCATTGGTATCTATATTCCCGCCTTCTATTCGGGCACGTTGGGGCTCAGTCTGGCAACCGTCGGCTTCATTCTGATGGGTGCGCGATTGAGCGACGTCATAACCGACCCGCTGATTGGACTTCTGAGTGATAAAACCCGAACGCGCTTTGGTCGCCGTCGGCCTTGGATCGTTGCCGGTACGCCGTTGCTCGCGATTTCGTCGTTCATGCTCTTCAGGCCGGTCGGCGAGGTCGGCAATTTTTATCTTCTTTTCTGGATTTCAGCGATCTATCTCGCGTTCACACTGATTGCAATTCCCTATGTCGCCTGGGGTGCCGAGATTTCAAACGGTTATCAGGAGCGTAGCCGGATCGCGGGCGTGCGCGAGGTTTTCATGCAGCTTGGTCTGCTCACGGCGATTTCTATTCCATTGATCTACAGCATTGTGAATGGAGCTGGCGACAACACTGCGTCGAGCCGAGGTGCAATGTCCTGGCTCGGATTTTCGACGATCATGCTGATCCCTATTTGTACGATCTGGCTGTTGTCGACGGTTGGTGAGCCGAGGCGACCGGCCATTCAATCGGTGCCTTTCGGCAAGGGCCTGAAGATTGTGCTCCAGAACAAGCCTTTTCGAATCTTGCTTATCGCTTCCATGTTCGGCGCGTTGTCGGCTTCTGTTGGTACAGGTGTTCTGATTTTGTTCTATGAATATGTGGCAGGACTCAGTACAGAGGCCCCGTTGCTTATTTTCGCAATGTTCGTCTGCGCGATCTTCGGGGCTCCCTTCTGGGTGTTTCTCGGTGGGCGTGTGAGTAAGCATCGTGCCCTTGGCTGTGCGGCGGGCGTCAACATCGCGGCTTTCGCCTTTGTCCCATTCATTATCCTCTGGTTGAAACCCGCTTCACCGGAGCTGGTCTTCCCAGCTATGCTGACCGTTGCCATCGTGCAAGGCTTCACCAGCAGCGCCGGGTCTATTCTCGGGCTTTCGATCCTTGCCGATATCGGAGATCTCGACATGTTGCAAAGCGGCGAGCCACGGGTGGCTTTTCTGGTTTCGTTTTTAGGCATGGTGCGCAAGATATTTGAGGCGATCGGCATTGGCCTCGCGCTGCCAGCGCTGGCTTGGGCCGGCTTCGACCCTAAGGCGGAGACCCATGGATCTGGCGGGTTGAACGCGCTCCTCATCGTCTATTGCATTGTGCCCCTCGTCCTTTCGTTCTGTTCCATGTTGTTCATCTGGAACTATCCGATCAACCGTGCACGGCAACAGAGGATCCGTGCGGCGCTCGACAAGCGGCTTGCGAGGCGAGGCCTGCCGTCAGCCTAACCGAGCCAAATGCTTTCAGTTAGAGGCCGCCTAGAACTCGGGCATTCTATTTTTGGGGGCCTTTCCAATTGGCCGGGCGTGGACTCAGCATAAAGCCGACACAATCAGGCGTTACCTCTTTGCTCTATTGAGTACTGCCATTTGAGTTCTGGAATGTTGAAAAGAAAGCTGCGCTCCACCGGGATTAACGTCCTTAAAGTGCTCCCACTGGGCTTTCTGTTGGTGGCCTGTGCCCCGAATTTTTCGCCCAACACCTATTCTAGCTCGGCCGTTCAGAAAGCCAGCAAGGTTGATTCCGGCGTTGTGATCGGCGTGCGCAAGGTCGCGATCAGCGTGGATTCAACGCTTGCAGCTACCACCGGTGCAGCGGCGGGCGGCATTGGTGGTTCGCAGGTGGCCGACGGCGCTGTTTCCGCCCTGAGTGCACTGGGTGGCGCGGTTGTCGGCGGCATTACGGGCAGCGAGGTGGGCCACAAGGCTCGAGACACATACGGCTATGAATATATTGTGCGTAAGGCGAATGGCGATCTGCTGTCCGTGACACAGAAGGACAAGGTGCCTCTCAAAGTTGGACAGCGCGTGCTCCTCATCCAGGGCATGCAGGCACGCATCGTCAACGACTATACAGAACCGGTCGAAACCGAAGCTGCGTCGACGTACATTTCACAATCGTCTGATACGAAGAAACTAGACGAGCATCCGACGACGGTTGTCGAT
This sequence comes from Parvibaculaceae bacterium, assembly GCA_041688015.1. Taxonomy (GTDB): domain Bacteria; phylum Pseudomonadota; class Alphaproteobacteria; order Parvibaculales; family Parvibaculaceae; genus Parvibaculum. Next base: position 735,908 of record JBDNIY010000001.1, on the reverse strand, counting down.
GCGCCTACGGCGCAAGTACCCGTTACCGGATCTCCCGCCGTATCGGCCAAAGGTGACGCGGTCTCCAGTTCCAATGCGTCGACGCCTGCCGAGACGCCGCTTGCCGTTGAAGCTAGAGATTCCGAGAGCGCGCCCGCTACATCGGCTCCAGTTGCATCCAATGTGACCGTGATTCCGGTCGATATAGAGCCGCAAACCACGACGCAGCCGACGCCTGATGCGCCCGCGGAGCCTGCCTCGGCTCTGCAGCCGGGCTCCGCGCCAGAGCCAGACTCTGCCCCGGGGAAAGACACGCCCAACAAGGCAACAACAAATGCTGGCGATCCGCAGAACGATGAACCAACATCCTCCACTACCACCAATTCTGGCGCAACATCGCATGGTCCAGAATCTGCACATTAGATTTAGGTCGGAACGAAGACGCAGGCTTCAATTGGTGTATTGATGCCCGCGTCATATCAAGTCCCTGTTAGCAAGTCAGTGTACGCCATTAGGCTTCGACAAAGTTGTCGTCGTCTTCGGCTGCATGATGTTCTTCGGCTAGCATCATGTACATGGCGGGAACAACGAACAATGTGAAGAGAGTGCCGATGGCAAGGCCTGTTGTAATGACGAGGCCAAGGCTGTAGCGTGAGGCTGCACCTGCGCCACTTGCGAGAACGAGCGGCATCACGCCCAACACCATTGCGGCTGTTGTCATCAGGATAGGCCGCAGTCGAATGCTAGTCGCTTCTTCGATCGCTTCGCGTTTGGTGCGACCTTCTTGCTGAAGCATGTTGGCAAATTCCACAATCAAAATGCCGTGCTTGCTGATCAGACCGATCAAGGTGACAAGGCCGACCTGTGTATAGATATTGAGGCTGGCTCCGCCGACGCCGAGTGAGATGAAGATCAAGGCGCCGCAGATCGACATGGGAACGGTGATCAGAATGATGATGGGGTCACGGAAGCTTTCAAACTGAGCCGCCAGCACCAAGAAGATGATGACAAGGGCAAAGAAGAACGTCACCACGATGGCGCTGGATTCCTGCACATATTGGCGCGAGGGGCCGGAGAAATCGACCGTATAGCCCTGCGGCAAGGTCTGGGCGGCGAGCGTGCGCAGATAATCAAGCGCATCGCCCGTGGTAACACCTGGCGTTGCCACGCCGGAAATGGTGGCCGCATTCAACTGTTGGAAATGGTTGAGCGTCTCGGGCACTGTCTTGGTTTCAAAATGGGCGACAGTGGACAGAGGAATGGATTTCCCGTCCTTAGTCTGAATGTAGTAGTTCTCCAGCTGATCAACATTCAATCTTGAGCGCTGCTGGACCTGCGGGATGACCTTGTATGAGCGTCCAGCAAGGCTGAAATAATTAACGTAGCCGCCGCCCAGCATGGACGAGAGAGCTGAGCCGACATCGTTCATGGTCAGGCCCATTTGGGCGATCTTGTCACGGTTTATGATGAGGTCGGCCTGAGGCTTGTCGAATTTTAGATCCGTGTCGAGGAAGACAAAATTGCCGCTCTTTTGGGCCGTTGTAAGCATGGCTTGTGAGACTTCATAGAGTTGCTCAAATGGTTCGGTCGTTTGAATAACAAATGAGATCGGCAGACCGCGCGCACCGGGAAGCGGCGGCGGTTGGAACATCACCACGCGGGCCTCAGGAATATTGTTCAATTCCTGTTGTAGGTTTTGCTGCAATTGCGTTGCCGTCACGGAGCGCTCGTCCCATGGGGTTGTGACGAGGCCGGCGAATGATTGTGATGGGGTCACGGCTTGAAAGACGTGATCCATCTCAGGATGCTTTGCATAAATGTCGAACACTTTGGCGCTGGTGATCTGTTTTTGCTGCAGAGTGGAATCGGGTGACGATGTAATGAAACCGATGACGATGCCTTGATCTTCCTGCGGAGCCAGTTCGTTTTTGGAGAAGCTGTAGAAAAAATAAATACTAACGAGAACGATACAAGCGAAGACGGCAATCACAGGAAGTTGGTCCAGACCTGTGTGAAGGAGGCGGTTGTAGCCAACACGTAAGCGCTCGAAGCGTTCATCAATGAATGTGACGGTACGCTTTTCCCAGGCGCTGACGGAGGGATCGCTATGGGGCTTGAGAAAGCGGGCGCAGAGCATTGGGGACAGCGTGAGTGCGACAATTGCCGAGACTGTAACGGCTCCGACAAGCGTGAAGGCGAATTCGGTAAAGAGTGCGCCCGTTAACCCCCCCATGAAGCCAATGGGAATATAGACAGCAATCAAAACGGTCGCCATCGTGATGATAGGGCCACTTAGTTCGCGCGTGGCCATGATAGCGGCCTGAGTAGGTGGCGTGCCGTCCTCCAGATGTCGATTGACGTTTTCAACGATAATAATGGCGTCGTCGACAACAAGCCCGATGGAAAGGACGAGCGCCAGTAATGTTAGGAGATTGATAGAAAAGCCAAACAGCACCATGAAGGTGAAGGCGCCAATGAGCGACAGCGGGATGGCGAGAGTTGGGATCAATACTGAACGTGGCGATCCGAGGAAGGCGAAGACAACCAACGTCACAATGATCAATGCTTCGACCAGCGTGCGAATCACTTCATCGATTGAACTAGTGATAAATTTCGTTGCATCATAGGCGATGGCTGCGTGCAAACCTTCGGGTAATTGCACTTGAATTTCCGGAAAAATATGACGGACGCGTTTCATGACGTCGAGAAGGTTTGCTGTTGGTGCGACCTTGATGCCGATTTGTACCGACGGTTTGCCATCGAAATAGCCCGCAGATTCATAGTCTTCGGCACCCAGTGTGACCTTGGCTACGTCTTGCAGGCGTACCGATACACCATTCGATGTTTTAATGATGAGATTGCGGAAGTCGTCAAGCGAACTGGCGCTGGTGGAGGCCGTCAGGTCGACTTGCACCATCTGGCCCTTGGTTGCCCCAAGCGCCGACAGGAAGCTATTTTGCGCAAGTGCATTGCGAATGTCGGTTGCAGTCAAGCCATAGGCGGACAGTTTATCAGGGTCCATCCAGACACGCAGCGCAAAGCGCTTTTCGCCAAGAAATTCGACCTGCTGGACACCATCGACGGCCTGCAATTTAGGGGCGACCACACGCAGCAGATAGTCGCTGATCTGGTTGTTAGCCAGAACTTTGGACGAAAAGCCGATATACATGCTGTCGACTGTTTCACCGACTGCAATTGTAATGACGGGTTGTTGGGCTTCGGCCGGGAGTTGGTTTCGGACGGCGTTGACGCGCGTATTGATTTCAGTGAGCGCCTTGGCGCTATCATAGTTCAAGCGAATCTGGACCTGAATGGTTGAGACGCTCTGCGAACTCACCGAATTCATGTAGTCGATGCCGTTGGCCTGCGCGATGGAGTTTTCAAGCGGTGTCGTGATAAAACCCGATACAAGTTCCGCGCTGGCGCCGTAATAGGTTGTCGAGATTGTCACGACTGCGTTTTCGGTGCGCGGGTACTGAAGGACGGGTAGAAGCGAAACGGAACGCAAGCCCAACACCAAAATGAGCAAGCTGATAACCGTTGCCAGAACCGGTCGGCGAATGAAAATGTCAGTGAAATGCATGGAGACTTACTGGTCCTGCGGCTGGGGGGCTGCGTCATTGGGCAGGGGCGCGTCATTGTTGATAATGACAGGTGTTCCGTTTTTGAGTTTCAACTGACCAGATGAAACGACTGTCTGACCTTCGTTGATACCGCTCACAATGGCGACCTGATCGCCGCGTGTTGTGCCTGTCTTGACAAATTTCTGCTGGGCTACAAGCGGCGTTTTGCCGTCAGCGCCGGGTTTACCTTTGACGACGAGAAACACGGTTTCGCCGTAGGGGTTATAGGTGATGGCAGTTTGGGGAAGCGTCAGCTTCTTTTCTTTTACGCCGGTTGTGATGGTGACGGATGCGAACATGCCGGGAAGAAGTTTGTGGTCAGCATTGGAAAGCTGCGCGCGCACGGCGATATTTCGTGTGACGGGATCGAGCTTGGGGTCCAGCGCAATCACCTTGCCGCTGAATGTTATACCCGGATATGCGTCCGTGGAGATCGAGATTGACTGGCCAACAGTCACAAGATTGACATCACGCTGGGCGAGGGTGAAATCAACATAGATTGGATCGAGAGCCTGAAGGGTTGTGATCTTTTGGCCTGCGACCAGATATTGACCGATATCGACCAACCGAATGCCAACATGGCCGTCGAAAGGCGCGCGCATTTGTTTCTTGTCCACCAGTGCTTGCTGGGCGGCCACCTGTGCCATTGCGCTCTTGAGATTGGCTGTCGCATTGTCGAGTTGCGCCTGACTGACGGCGCGACTGCGTACAAGTTCCTTGCTGCGGTTATAGGTGAGGCGGGCCAAGTCTGCATCCGCGTCCAACGCTTTCAGCTTGGCGACGTCGTCCTCATTGGCGAGGCCGACAAGTAGGTCGCCCTCCTTGACGTCGCTGTCGGATTCAAACGGAATTTCCGAGACGATGCCAGCAAGCTGGGGCGTGATGTCGGTCCCTTTTTGGGCTTTCAGCGTGCCGACAGCTTGGATTGTTGGTTCCCAGTTTTCAAAGTTGGCAGTGGTGGTGGAGATTGTCTGAGGTGGCTGGCCCATCGATGCAATGAACCGCTTGGTGGCGATACCCTTTACCACAAGGACCATGATGACACCGCCAAAGATCAATCCTGCAATAGCCAGCATGATAGCCATGCGTTTCGTCATCATGAGAGTCTCCGCGTCGAGAAATTATACATGGAAAAATTGAGGTCCCGGGGGAGGCAGGGACCGCTGGATATAGGTGTTCTGCCGAAGGACCAAAAGAGTAAATATGATGCACTCTTGGTTTATCTGTAACGTCGTTGACGGAAAACTCCGTCGCGCAGGGCAATTAATGCGAAATTGCATGTGGTTGCTGTCTGAAGTGAAGCGTTTTCAACACGATGCGCTCATCATAACCTCTGTGGCGGTTTTTGCGAAGTTGGTTGGGTTTGACCATGTGTCGCAGATATTGGGCTTTTTCCTTTGCATTTTCATCAAAGCCTCTTGGCATGAGCAAACTGTTTGGGATATTGTGCGGTTGCTCGCCATACGAGCACGACATCAGGACAGAATTGATGACCTATTTTTTTGGCATGAACGACGCTTGGTGGACCACCTGACGGGTGGCCCAAACATGTCGTACATCGACTTGCCGGTTTGGCCGCCCCATTTGGAGGCGGCTTTTTTTGTTTTCTCATGTTGAATGAAGCGCGTCTCTGAAGGGCGGTCTCCGGTTTGAATACGGAGAACAAGATGAACGAGATTGTGCAACGCACATCGCCTGATCGACGAAACTTCCGCCTCGACGGCGTTGTTCCATGGGGGCGTCAGCTGGACGAATACAGGGCGTTTTTTGCCCTTGATGATGTAATGCCCAGCGCGAATATCCTTGATATTGGTGGTGGGCCGTCTTCCTTTACGTCGGAGGCTGTTGCTGGTGGTTTTGATGTGACAGCCGTTGATCCGATTTACGCGTTTGATGGCCCAGCCATTCGAGCCCAGTTCGACGCCACCAGTAAGGCGCTGCGGGCGGGCATGCATGCGGCGGCCTATCGGTTCAATTGGGGTTTCTACGGATCGGAAACGCAGGTTCACCGACGTCGTCAGACAGCGCTTGAGCTATTTTTGACAGATTTTGCGCTGGCTGGATCCCGTCGTTATGTTGCTGCGGCGCTGCCGAATCTGGCATTTGACGACGGTGCCTTTGATCTGGCCTTGATCTCGCACTTCTTGTTTCTCTATGGAGACGAGCTTGACGGGGTGTTTCATATTGCAGCATTGCGCGAGGCGCTGCGGGTTGCCGGTGAAGTGCGGGTATTTCCGCTGGTCAATCTTGACGGTCGCCCGTCCAGCCATTTGCCAGGCGTGATCCGTGCGCTTGAAACCGATGGCTATAGAGTGACACTACAATCTGTCGATTTTGAGTTTCAGGTAGGGGCGACAAAGATGCTGCGTATCAGGCGTGGTTAGAATTGTGCAAGATAAGCGTCGATGGCGCTGAGAGCTTCTGGCTCGTTGAGAAAGGGAACGTGGCCACGATCTTTGACGGTGACATGCGCAAGTTGCGAGTGCTCCCGCCCCATTCGCTCGACGGTTTCAGCGGTGAGAATATCAGAATTTTCGCCGCGTATGACGAGCAAGGGTACATGTGAGAGCGCCTTGAACTGGGCCCACATGGTGGGCATTGCGCCTTTGGCGGCATCAAGACCTTTGCGCAAACCAATGCCGATTTTTGGGTCATAGTCAGCTTTTGGGGCGCCAGCCTCTTCGGCAAATGTGCGCCGCGCCTGATCGTACCAATCGTCGCCTGTGAGCGTTGGAAATTCGCGCTCATTCATCAAGCGCAGTTTGAATGCCGCTTCGGTCCAGCTTGGTGGCGTTTCCATGATGCCGACATAGCTGGCGATGCGTTTTAGGCCGTTGAAGCTGATTTCTGGGCCGATGTCGTTGAGCACCGCGCCGTATAGCGCATTGGGACGATGCGCGGCCATGAGCATCGTGATGATGCCGCCTCGTGATGTTCCGACAAAGATGGCTTGATGAATGCCGGTTGCGCCCATGAGGTCGAGAATATCCATCATCTCGGCTTGGGGCGTGTAGTCGGTCCACTTTTCACAATTCTGCGAGCGTCCCCGTCCGCGCAGATCGGGACAGAGCACACGATGTTTGCGTGCAAGGTGACGCGCGAGTGTGTCAAAATCCTTGGAATTGCGTGTCAGCCCTGGCAGACAAATGACCGGCGGCGCCTTGGCTGTACGCTGGCCATAGTCGCGCGCATAGAGGCGCAAGCCGTCCTGCGATGTGTAGAAGATATCGCGGGGAGGCCTAGAAATAGTTTTGGAGACTGAAGATGGCTTTCGGCTGGTTGATGATTTGGGTTTGGGCGTCATGGCTTGGCAAAATTGCGCTTGGCACGAGGGAGAGGAACGTTGTTGGGTTGGGTGGTTGTATTTTCGGCTTCTGCGATTGGCGTTGTCGAAACGGTAGGCGCAAGGTTGGCTCCAGCAGCAACTGGCGTGGGTGATGCTACGGGTTGGCCTGTATTGCGCCGAATGTCATCTGCAATGCGGATCTTCTGGGCGCTGCCGCTGAGACGGGTGCGATAGATTTCCATATTTTCCATCACGCGTTGAACGTAGTTTCGCGTTTCTGAAAATGGAATGTTCTCAATCCAATCAATCGGGTCGACGGTCGATGCACGCGGATCGCCATATTGTCCCTGCCATTCACCGACCCGGGTGGTTCCGGCATTATAGGCTGTGATGCTCATGATATAGGAACCGTTAAAATCCTCGATGAGATCTCCCAGATGGGCCGAGCCCAGCATCGCATTATAGGCCGGGTCTGTGGTGAGGCGGCTTCTTGAGTAGGGGACGTTGATTTGCCGCGCGACCATTTTAGCGGTTGCAGGCATGAGTTGCATGAGGCCGCGCGCGCCGACTGGACTTTTGGCGGCGGGGTCAAACTCGCTTTCTTGTCGTGACAACCCCAATACCAATGCCTTTTCGACGGTTGGCCCTCTGGGGGTGAAAGCTGGCATGTAGTTTACGGGGTATGCCCGTTGCGGCAGCATAATATTACGCTGGGAGGCGGTCTTAGCGATGCGCAGGGACAGTTTGTGGTCATCAAATGCCAGCGCCATGTCTGACAGTTGAACAAGCTGCTGAGGCTCCTTGAGAGTGTCGGCAAGATGCAGCATGAAGCTCCATGCTTGATCATCGCGATGCATGTCATGAAGAATTTGCGCAACGCGAACCAGTTCGAGCTTCTTGAAGGCGGTGATTTCGGTAGTTGTTGGCTTGGGATCGTTTGGCAAATGGAGGCGCGCTACTTTGCCTTGCAGATGCGCGAGGGCGCCTGTGCCTAATTGTCCATAGAAGGTCGTCGGGTTTTGCGCAGCAAGATGATAGTAGAGTTCTGCGTTTTGCTTGTCGCCTTTGGCTGAGGCGGCGCGCCCGGCCCAATAGTCGGCGCGGGCTGTGCTGATGGGCGTAGAGACTGCATTTTTGAGTTTCAAAAAATGCGCCATCGCCTCGTCTGGCTTGTTCAGAAATTGCAACGCAATCCATCCGGATAGAAACTCGGCGTCTGCATAATCTCCCCCATCTTTCAGACCATGCTTGGAGACGATGTCATAAGCATCCTGATATTGCCCGTTAGCGAGGGCGACGCGTGCTGCGATCTTGCGCTCCAGCCACCAAGCATCTGGATCGACCATTTGATGCGGCAATCCGGGGGCTGTCAGAATGAGGGGCACGGTGGCATCGTCATTGCCCAACTTGCGTTCATATCGAATGCGATCAAACAGCAGGCCTGCATCGTCGCGCATGGCGCTTGGCACGCGCGCGACGGCGTCGGGTGCGCTGCGTGATCGCGTCATCAGCCGGATGCGCGCCTCTGCCAGCGCTTCGGCATTGTTGCCGATCAGAGCCGCGGTTGTGCGTGCGTCGGCCGTGCGGCGATCCCAGAGCAGGCGATCAAGGCGTGCCTTATGCGTCGAGGTGGTGAGGTATGTGCCGAATTGGGCAAGAATTTCGCGCTGGCGGTTGGGGCTGAAGTCGTTTTGCGCCCAAGCGCGCTGAATCCATTTTTTGCCAACATCGGTCTGCCCGTTGGCAATGAGCGCCTTGCCATATCGAATGCGCCCTTCACCGGTCTGAGGTGGGTTGGCCGAAAACCAGGTGATTAAGTCTTTGTCAGACATTGGGTAGGACAGAACAGCATCTTCGGCCCGCAATGAAAGCAGGGTCATGCGCGGCCAGCTGAGGTTTTGCTCTTTGAAGGCCACAATTTCGGCCAGCGTCGCGCCGGAATCCTTTGTAGTCAGTCGGTACCACAAGACGAACTTGGCTGCGGCCTGATTGTCCAGCCGTGTGCGGTGGCGCATCGCCTCTGACCAGTTTTTGCGGTCTGCCTCGTTCAGCGCGTCGGTAAGGGCAGCAATGTCGGCCTTCGAGAGGAGGTTGGAATTGACGCTCGCCACGGCTGGCTTGGAAATTTTCTTCTTTGTAGGTTTATGTTCTTTTTTGGTCGGTTTGACCGGGATCGGAACATCCGCCTTAAAGTGTGGTTGGGCGAGCGGTACGCCGGGGGTGGTTTCGGCCAGCCCTAGGGTCGAGCGAGAGACGCTCAAGGCCGAGGTGAGCATTATGGCCAGTACGATTTTGAGAGCCAAATGCGACGTTGAGGTCCCATCTGGCGTAACGCTTGATCGATCCGGCACTGGAAGTGACCTGTCCAAAAAATGTTGCCGGATGCGCCCGGCTGCGGCAAATCAGAGTATAGAGCATATATAGAGGAGACTGCTGCCGAGTGCATGCCTTGTAAACGTCAACCAGTGCCTTCAAATTATCCTCGTTTGTGACTACCAACGTGCTAACAAGCACCTCAATTGAGATCGGACGCGACTTGAAGCGCCTAGCTTTCTTGCTGCTTGCCCAGCTTATGGTTATCTTGCCCGCCGCCCCGCCATGGGTTGTGGGCTATTGGAGCTTAGAAAATGTTTAAGGGTTCGTTCGTTGCTCTCATCACCCCGTTCAGGGATGGCAAGATTGATGAGGAGGCGTTCGCCAAATTGGTTGATTGGCATATCTCGGAAGGGACCCAAGGGCTTGTGCCTGTCGGGACCACTGGTGAATCACCGACTTTGAGCCACGAAGAACACCGACGCGTCATCGAAATTTGCGTTGACGTGACAAAGAAGCGTGTACCGGTGATCGCGGGTGCGGGCTCTAACAATACGCTTGAAGCCATTGCTCTGACGAAATTTGCCAAAGATGCGGGCGCAGACGCTGTGTTGAGCGTGACGGGTTACTACAACCGGCCAACGCAGGAAGGCCAGTATCAGCATTTCAAGGCCATCAGCGATGCCGTCGATTTGCCGATCATTCTCTACAATATCCCAGCACGAACGGTGGTGGATATCAGTGTTGAAACGATGGTTCGACTGGCGACCTTAAAGAACGTTGTCGGCGTCAAGGATGCCACATCGAACCTAGCGCGCACTAGTATGCAGCGTCATTTGATTGGGCCGGATTTTATCCAGCTTTCGGGTGAAGACGCGACCTCGCTCGGCTTTAATGCGCATGGCGGCGTGGGCGCGGTCTCGGTGACGGCAAATGTCGCGCCGAAGCTCTGCGCTGCATTCCAAACAGCGATGCTTAATGGTAACTTCAAGCGCGCGCTGGAAATTCAGGATCGTTTGATGCCGCTCCATCACGCACTCTTTGTCGAGCAAAACCCGACGCCGGTGAAATATGCCGCGCATCTACTCGGTCTTTGTCGAGATGAGTTGCGTCTTCCGCTGTTGCCCGCAACAGAGGCGACGCAGGTCAAGGTCCGTGACGCTATGCGTCACGCGGGCTTGTTGAACTGATTGAAAGTCTGGTTCTAGGGTTATGTCTGCAAAAAGTGGTGGTGCCAAGAAGAAGCTGGGTGAAGGACGCAAGCTGATTGCTGACAATCGGAAGGCGCGCTTTCACTATGCTGTTGGCGAAACATTCGAGGCAGGTATTGAACTTCATGGCACTGAGGTGAAGTCGCTTCGGGTCGGCCAAGGCAGCCTCAATGAAGCCCATGCGCAGGCGACGAAGCAGGGCGAAATTATGCTCGTCAATGCCTATATCCCCGTCTATCTGCAGGCCCATCAGTTTAATCATGAAACGCGACGGCCACGGAAGTTGTTGCTGCATCGCCGGGAAATCGACAAGCTCTCACAGGCCATCCAGCGTCAAGGCATGACATTGGTGCCGTTGAAAATGTATTTTAACGACAAAGGTCGCGTGAAGATTGAGATCGCCTTGGCGCAGGGCAAGAAGATGGCCGACAAACGTGAGACGGAAAAGCAACGCGACTGGCAGCGCGACAAAGCACGGCTGATGCGCGACAAGGGCTGATCATGGTGAGTGCTACGCGTGCGTTTGGGCTGTGGCTCGTCAACCAGCCCTATCTGCTGCTGTCTTTCACCGCGCTCTTCTGGAGTGGCAACGCAATCATTGGACGTGCTGTGGTGGCACACGGGATGCCGCCCATCGGCCTCTCATTTTGGCGTTGGTTTTTGGCTTTCATGATTTTGCTGCCATTTACAGCCAGATATTTGCGACATGACTTACCCCTGCTATTGCGTTCATGGCGCATTCTGTTGCTTCTCGGGTCGCTTGGTGGTGCGAGCTTCAACCTCTGCATGTATATCGGCTTGCAGACGACGCAAGCTATCAACGCAGGCCTGCTTCAGGCCTTCATCCCCGTCACTATTCTGGCGCTGGCTATTCCCATTCTGAAAGATCGCCTCAGCTTGCGGCAGGTCGTGGGCATGTGCGTGGCGTTTGTCGGGGTCATCGCCATTCTGTTCCAAGGCGACCTTGATAAGCTAATGCAGCTTGTCTTTGCACGGGGCGACCTCTGGATATTCCTTGGTGTGATACTCAATGCTGGTTACTCGATAGGAATCAAATGGAAGCCGGATGTGCATCCGCTAAGCCTTGTGGTGGCGATCTTTGGCATATCCTCCGTGCTGCTTTTGCCGCTCTATATCGGCGAGAGCATGGGCGGGCACCCTGTTCCATGGACGCAAGAAAATGCCTTTGCCATTCTATACGTCGCTGTGTTCCCGGCCATTCTTGCTTATCTTTGCTACAATCGCGGTATTGAGTTGCTGGGCGCATCGCGGGCTGGTGTGGCACTTTATTTAGTGCCAATGATGGTGAGCCTGCTTGCAGTGGTGTTTCTGGGCGAGCCATTTCATCTCTACCATGCGATCGGAATGGTGCTTATTCTCGGGGGTGTGGCATTTGCTGAAAGTCGGTTCGGGGGCGCTGCAAGGACAGATTCACTATGAGCGACGAAGGCATTCCGGACTTGATTGGCAAGATCAAAGACAAGCTTATTGCTTCGAAGGAAAAAACAGCAGCGTCAGATCGCCACCTTACGGGGCATCTTGACCACACACATGAAAACAGATTGCCACCGGGCCAGCATTTGGTTGAAAAGTGGCCAGTGCTTGATCTTGGTGTGCAGCCTGATGTGTCACTAGCCAATTGGCGACTGCGCATCGAGGGTGCAGTTGAAAACACTCTAACGTTGACCTTTGATGATTTTTTGGGGTTGCCGCAGACCCGCTATGTTAGCGACATTCATTGTGTGACGACATGGAGCCGGCACGACAATCATTGGGATGGCGTGTCGGCGCAGGCGATCATCGATCTGGTGAAGCCGACCGCCGACGCGCGGCATGTGATCTTTCATTCCTATGACGGTTATACGACCAACATCAAATTCGATGCGTTCAACGCGTTAGATGTGATCATCGCCCATAGCTGGGAAGGCGAGCGCTTGACGCGCGAGCATGGCGGGCCATTGCGGGTCATTGTCCCGCAATGGTATTTCTGGAAGAGCGCGAAGTGGATCCGACAGATCGAATTTAGCCCGGTCGACAAGCCCGGCTTTTGGGAAGAACGTGGCTATCACAACGACGCCGATCCGTGGACAGAACAGCGTTATAGCTGAATTTATTTGGCTTTTTTCAGATAGATTTTGATATCGCGAAAGACAGCTTCAAACATCTCCGGTGTCAGTCGGCGTGTGTTCGTATTGTAACGCGAGCAGTGGTAGCTATCGAACATTCGAAGGCCAACACGGAGTTCGTGCTGCGCCTGGTGCGCAAAAGTGAATTGCGATTTGCGTAAGCTGAACGTGCTGAGAACACTGTCATGTGCGATGCGGCCAAGAGCCAGTATGGCTTTAAGATTTGGCAATGCCGCTATCCGGTTCACTAAAAACGGTTGGCAGGTCTTGATCTCCAGTGTCGTTGGCTTGTTTTGTGGCGGCACGCAGCGCACAGCATTTGTGATCATGCAATCTTCGAGGGCGAGGCCGTCATCGGCGCGGGCGTCGAATGTGCCTGATGAAAAGCCGAATGTGTTGAGCGTTGCGTAAAGCAGGTCGCCAGCGTAGTCGCCGGTAAACGGGCGGCCTGTGCGGTTTGCGCCTTGCACGCCAGGCGCGAGGCCGACAATGAGCAGGCGCGCATCCGCTGGGCCAAAGGAGGGCACGGCTCCGTTGAACCAATCTGGATGCGCTACCGCATTAGCGTCTCGATAGGCGACGAGGCGCGGGCAAAGCGGACAGTCTTGCGGTGCTTCATTCGCTTGGATCATAGGCATCCGTTAGACCTTGGCAGGCAGGTCGCCTTCGTCGTCGTCATACTCGAATTCGTCGTCGTCATCATCGTATTCATTATTCTTGTTCGGCTTGACGGTTTGCGGGGCAGGCGCTGTTGATTGATTGCGGCCGACGGCGCTTCGCATGGTTTCAAGTTCGACGAACTGATCGGCTTGACGACGCAGCTCATCGGCAATCATTGGTGGCTGGGAGCGCGTCGTCGAAATGACGGTGACGCGTTTGCCCATCCGTTGGATGGCATCCACCAGGCGGCGAAAATCGCCATCGCCTGAAAATAGGACGAGGTGGTCTATGTTGGGGGCCATTTCCATCGCGTCGATGGCCAGCTCAATATCCATGTTCCCTTTGATACGGCGGCGTCCTTGGGCGTCGGTGAATTCCTTGGCTGGCTTTGTGACAACGGTATAGCCGTTGTAATCGAGCCAATCGATTAGTGGGCGTAGGGGGGAGTAGTCTTGGTCTTCGAGCAAGGCTGTGTAATAAAAAGCGCGGATCAATGTGCCCTTGGATCTGAAATGCTCGAGCAATCGGCGATAGTCTATGTCGAAGTTGAGGCCACGCGTGGCGGAATAGAGATTGGCACCATCAATGAAGAGGGCGATCCGTTCCTGAGGGTAGAAATTCATGCGGCTTACCTGAAATTGATTTTATGAAATGGGTGACAGGATTGTCTCCAGTCGTCTTTTGACCTTGGAGGCTATAGAAGTGGGGCAGGATTTGGAACTGGGCGTTGGGCCAATTATGGGGCGGGCGAGATGATTTTAATTGGCTTGGGCGCCAATTTAGCGACGGTCTTTGGCAGCCCTCTTTCAACGCTGAATGCAGCTCTTCAGCTCATGCCAAGCCTTGGCATTAAGGTGGTGCGTTGTTCGTCGTTTTACCAGACGCCGGCCATGGCGCGTGATGTTCAGCCGCCTTACGTCAATGCGGTGGCGGTGGTCGAATCAACCATGCCTGCCAGAGAGTTGCTCGGTGCATTGCATCATATCGAAGCACAGTTTGGGCGGGTCCGACGCTTGCGTTGGGCACCTCGCACCCTTGATCTGGACCTGTTGGACTATGAGGGGCAAATCGTCACGGATGTTGGTCCTCGGGGGCTGGAGGCTGGAATCGGACCTCTGCCGCTCGCTTTGCCCCATCCCGGCGTGCCGTATCGCGGATTTGTGCTGATTCCGCTGGCAGAAGTAGCCCCTCATTGGTGTCATCCTGTCTCGGGTGAGGGCATATCTGAGCTTTTGAGGGCTCTCACGGCGGTTGAAGGAGCGGAGGCTCTGGCAACTATTCACCAGATTTGAGGCGGAAAAGCGCCGAATTTCATGTCTAAATCCCTGTTTCTGCTTGCCTTATTTTGTTCCAGACCCTACATACGCCCTAATTCCATTTCACCCCGGAGTCTAATTTATGGCGCGCGTTACCGTTGAAGATTGTGTCGACAAGGTGCCAAACCGCTTTGAGCTGGTTTTGCTCTCCGCGCACCGTGCGCGTGCCATGTCGGCTGGTGCGGAACTAACGATCGAACGCGACAATGACAAGAACCCGGTTGTGGCGCTGCGCGAAATCGCAGAGCGCACCATTGTGCCGATTGATTTGCGCGAAGATCTGATCGGCAGCATGCAGAAGCGGATCGAAACCGAGGAAACCGAGACAGAAGCGGTTGCGCTGCTGACGTCTGGTGAAAGCGCCGAAGTGCCGGACACGTTTGGCGCTGCTGCTGGTTCCAGTGACCGTATGAGCGAAGAAGAACTGCTTCGCGCTATTCAGACCCAGATCGACTCGCCGCAGCAGAAGTCGGCCGACGCGGATGATATGGATGGAGAAGACTGAGCGAAGGGAGGCGCGATCCTGTCACTCCTGAAGGGCTATCGAATTTTGAGCGCCGCCCCCGCCGCAAGGTTGGGCGGCGCTTTTGTTTTTCGGCTAGGGTAGCGTAATATTTTTGTACCGTCTTTTAGTGGAGTTGCGAACGCATGTTGCGGCAATATGAGCTGGTTGATCGCGTTCTGAGCTATGATCCGGATACGGATGAGGCCTTGATCAACCGTGCTTATGTCTATGCGATGAAAATGCATGGCAGCCAAAAACGTGCGAGCGGCGACCCATATTTTTCGCACCCGATTGAGGTGGCCGGTATTTTAACCGACCTGAAACTCGATACGGCAACCATCGTCACCGCCATCTTGCATGACACCATTGAGGATACAAATGCGACGGTAGGCGAACTTGCCGACCTGTTCGGTTTTGAGATCGCCAATTTGGTTGACGGCGTGACCAAATTGACGCGGATAGAATTAACATCTGAACGGTCTAAGCAGGCAGAAAATTTCCGCAAATTTCTGCTCGCCATGTCGAACGATATACGCGTTCTTCTAGTCAAACTGGCCGATCGTCTGCACAATATGCGCACGCTGCATTTCATCAAATCACCGGAAAAGCGCCAGCGCATCGCGCAGGAGACGATGGATATTTATGCGCCGCTCGCCGGTCGCATGGGCATTCAAGAAATCCGCGAAGAACTAGAAGACCTTGCCTTCGGGGAGTTGAATTGCGAAGCGCGTGAAACATTGGTTAAGCGGCTCAATGAATTCAACTCCGAGAGTGGCGACATCGTTGAGAGCATTGCGGAGGAGCTACGCGCCAAGCTCGCCGAGGCGGGCATTGCTTGCGAAGTGGACGGGCGGCAGAAGCGGCCCTATTCGGTGTGGCGCAAGATGGAGCGTCGTTCCATTTCACTGGAGCAATTATCCGATATCTTCGGCTTCCGGGTGATGGTTGACGAGGTCGATGATTGCTATCGCGCGGTTGGCATTTTACACCAGAACTGGCCGATGGTGCCTGGACGCTTCAAGGACTACATTTCGACCCCGAAAAATAATGGCTATCGCTCGATCCATACGACCATGATCGGGCCGCACCGCAAGCGCGTCGAAGTTCAGGTGCGCACCCATAAAATGCATGAAGTGGCCGAATTGGGTATTGCCGCTCATTGGCGTTACAAAGAAGGCGCGAGCGGTGTTGAGGGGTCAGAGGAATTTGCCGGTACCTTTAGCTGGCTGCGTCAGCTCATTGAAATGCTGGAACATGGCGGATCGCCAGAAGAATTTTTGGAACATACAAAGTTGCAAATGTTCTCTGATCAGGTGTTCTGTTTTACGCCCAAGGGCATGTTGATTACCTTGCCGCGTGGCGCGACCCCGATCGACTTTGCTTATGCCGTGCATACGGAGGTCGGCGATAGTTGCGTCGGTGCGAAAATTAACGGGCGTCATATGCCATTACGCTCGGTTCTGATCAACGGCGATGAAGTCGAAATTATTCGTTCGCAGGCGCAACGTCCGTCACCGGCCTGGGAAGCATTCGTGGCGACCGGCAAAGCACGGTCTGCTATTCGCCGGTCTATTCGTGCGGCCAAGGAAGCCGAATTCGGCCGCCTTGGGCGGCAGATTTTGAAGGGCGTGTTTGAGGCCGCCGGCCGTGAGGCGACAGACGTTGTTCTTCAGCGCGCGCTGCGGGCGCTGCATAAAGATGATCTCAATGAGTTGTTAGCCTCCGTCGGCGACGGCACAATTTCCGGTCAGCAAGTGCTTGAGATCGTCTTTCCTGAACTACCGACCAAAAAGGGTGGTCGTCGCAAATCGTTGAAGAATACGATCCATGATGACCATGGTGTTGTTGTGCGTATCACGGGCGCGGGGCAGGGGCTTGCCATCCGCATGGCAGCTAACAATTTTCCGCTGCCCGGTGAGCGCATCGTGGGCATTATCACGCCGGGTGAAGGCGTTGTAATTTACCCAATCGATGCGCCTGCGCTTGAGGAGTTTGACGGGGAGACGACACGCTGGCTCGATGTGGCTTGGGACATTGACCCCGACCATCCGCAGCTTTTCCCAGCAAGGCTCAACGTGACAGCGCGCAACGAGGTAGGCTCGCTCGGCCATATCGCGTCGTTGGTGGCCGACTATGGCAGCAATATTACCAACCTCGCCATGACCCAGCGCGACGCTGATTTCTTTGACATGCAGCTTGATCTTGAGGTGCGTGATTTCAAACATTTGACGGGTATCATGTCGGCGCTGAATGGGGTGTCTGTTGTGGCGCAAGTGGTGCGGCCGCGTCGATAAAATCAGCATGTCAGGTGTGGATATGCCGAGAATCTGATAAGCCGATATGCGAAAAGCGCGGGCTCTAGAAATGCCAATGAGGATGAGATGAAACAAGAGAAAGTCTTGAAGGAGTTTGAGAAAGCCGGAGCGCTTCTCAATGGTCACTTCATCCTGTCATCTGGCCTTCATAGCCCTATGTTTCTGCAGAAGGCGCTCGTCTTCCAGCACCCTAAGCGCACAGCCAAGCTCTGCAAGGCGCTGGCCGCGAAGGTGGCCGACGAAATCGACATGAGCAAGGTGGACGCGATTGTCTCGCCTGCCGTCGGTGGGATCATTCCGGGTTATGAAACGGCACGCCATCTGGGTTTGCCAGCGATGTATGTCGAACGCGAGAACGGTGAATTTGTTTTGCGGCGCGGGTTTCATTTGGCCAAAGGCATGCGCGTCGTGATGGTTGAAGACATTGTGACAACGGGTGTGTCTTCGCGCGAATGTATTGCGACGATCCGGGCAACCGGCGCGCGCGTTGTAGCGGCGGCCTGTCTGATTGATCGATCGGGCGGCAGAGCCAAAGTTGGGGTCAAACTGATTTCGCTGGTGCAAGTTGATATCCCGGCCTACCCGGCCGACAAACTTCCGCCTGAGCTTGCGGCAATGCCGGCGACCAAGCCCGGCAGCCGAGGTTTGGCCTAAGTGTCGAGAGGAAGGACCTTTCGTGTTTCAACGTAGGGTCGCACTCAACCCATTGCGCAAGTTGCGCGAAGCGTTTTGGCCAAGCATCGGTTGGCGGCGCGCGACGATTTATGTCTGGCGCCGCATTTGGCGGCTCAGCGGAACGCCACACACGATTGCGGTTGGCATCGCGGCGGGTGCCTTCATGTCGTTCACGCCGTTTCTTGGGTTCCATATTGCTGTCGCCATGCTGATCGCTTGGGTGTTTCGCGGTAATCTGGTGGCGGCGGTCTTCGGAACGCTGGTGGGCAACCCGGTGACCTATCCGGCGATCTGGTGGGCAACTTATGATCTCGGCAACTGGATATTGGCGACAAACACCAATTCTCATATTGATCTAGTCGGTACCTTGATGAGTTCTAAGGCATTTGATGTGATCTTGCCGGTGCTGGTACCGATGTCGATCGGGTCTGTGCCTTTGGGATTGCTCTGTGCGTTGGTCTCCTATTTCCTGATCAAGAGTACAGTGACAGCCTATCAGTTGCGCCGTCGGGAAAATCTAGAAGCGCGGGTCGCCGGGCGTAACAAGGATATGCGCGAGGAGGATCAAGGATGACGAAACATCAAGTGCTACCGCTACGCCTCGGCGTCAATATTGATCATGTGGCGACCATTCGCAACGCGCGTGGTGGCGATCATCCTGATCCGGTTCGCGCGGCTGCGATGGCTGCTGCTGCTGGTGCCGATGGCATCACAGCGCACCTGCGCGAAGACCGTCGACATATCCGCGACCGTGATATCGAGCGGTTGATGGGTGACATTCAGCTGCCGCTTAATTTGGAAATGGCGGCGACCGAAGAAATGCTGGCCATTGCGCTGCGCCACAAACCACATGCGGTCTGCATCGTGCCTGAACGCCGTGAGGAGGTGACAACAGAAGGTGGATTGGATGCTGCTGGGCAGCACAATCACCTAAAGCCCTTTGTGTCGCGGCTCAGCGACGCGGGCATCCGTGTGTCGCTTTTCATCAATGCCGAACATCATCAAATCGAGGCTGCCAAATCGCTGGGCGCGCCAGTCATTGAGCTTCATACCGGCGCCTATGCGCATGCTGCTGATGCCGCAGACAGTTTGCTTTATGATGCAGAGCTTGAGCGGCTTGTCGTCGGGGCCCGCGATGGATCTGCGTTGGGACTTGAAGTGCATGCGGGCCACGGTTTGACATTTGGCAATGTGGCCCCGGTGGCCGCGCTGGCCGGAATACGCGAACTCAATATCGGCCACTTTCTCATCGGCGAAGCGATCTTTGAAGGTTTGACGCCGACGCTCCTGCAGATGCGGACGTTGATGGATCAGGCCCGTAAAGACAGCTTGGGGCATGAGGCGCGGGCATGATTATCGGCATCGGCAATGATCTCATTGATATTCGGCGTGTCGAAAAATCTTTGGCGCGGTTTGGTTCTCGATTTACGGATCGAATTTTTACTGAAATTGAGCAAGTGAAGTCGGACAAGCGGCGCAATAGGGCCGCGTCTTACGCCAAGCGATTTGCGGCCAAGGAGGCCTGTGCTAAGGCTTTAGGAACCGGCATCTCGCGGGGCGTCTATTGGCGTGACATGGGGGTGGTGAACCTGCGGGGTGGCCAACCGACCATGGAGTTGACCGGTGGGGCCCTTGAGCGGCTCAAATCGCTCGTTCCTGCGAATTTGAAGCCAATTATTCATCTAACAATCACGGATGACGGCCCTCTTGCTCAGGCTTTCGTCATAATTTCGGCGGAACCGGCTTCTATCAATCAATAGAACCGCGTTTGACCTCGCCCCCACAGCATGCCATTGGGAGACGCGGATATTCATTATGGTATGGTCTGAGATATTAAATTTTGTGCCCCCTGGAGACAAATCTGGGTTTGGAGCTTTGGATTAAAGATGTCGATGTCTGAAAAATTGAACAATGTGCGTCATAGCGCCTTTGCCGAGAACGTCCGGACTGTTGGCTACGCATTGCTGATTGCTCTGGTTATTCGAGCTTTTTTCTTTCAGCCTTTCAATATTCCATCCGGCTCCATGATCCCGACACTGTTGATCGGCGATTATTTGTTCGTGGCCAAATACAGCTACGGCTATTCAAAACATTCGCTGCCCTTCAGTCCGCCCATTTTTGATGGGCGGGTTTTTGCACGCCAACCCCATCGCGGCGATGTGGTAGTGTTCAAAGTGCCGACGGACAATCGTACCGATTTCATCAAACGCTTGATCGGGCTGCCGGGTGACAATATCCAGATGAAGCATGGCGTGCTCTATCTTAACGGCACGGCCGTCCCGCGGGTTCGTGTCGAAGATTTCGTGCGTCGCGATGACTTTGGTAATGTTCAGCGTATTCCGCAATATCGTGAAACCTTGCCCGATGGCATGTCCTATAAGACGCTTGATCTGATCGATGAAAGCGTCACGGATAATACGGGCGTCTATGTGGTGCCTCCGGGGCATTATTTTTTCATGGGCGACAACCGCGACAATTCCAATGATAGCCGTGTTCAAAGCGTTGTTGGCTATGTGCCGTTTGAAAACCTTGTCGGCAAGGCGGAAGTAATTTTCTTCTCGACCGATGGCAGCGCCCATTTCTGGCAGGTCTGGCGTTGGCCGTCCGCCATTCGCTGGAACCGTATTCTCAGTTGGGTGGAGTGAGCGCGAAGCCGTCACGCCCGGTGGCGCTTGAGGCGCGGCTGGGGCATAGATTCGCTGACCCTGACTTGCTGGATCGTGCCTTGCGTCATTCCAGCGCGCAGGAACGTGGTGCGCTGGGCATCAGCAATGAACGGCTTGAGTTTCTCGGTGATCGTGTTCTTGGCCTTGTGATCGCGGAATGGTTGCTCAAGGCCTTGCCTGAGGCAAGCGAAGGTGAGTTGGCTGTGCGCTACAATGGCCTAGTGCGCAAAGAGGCTTGTGCCGACGTTGCCACGCGCATTGATTTAGGGCGCTATCTGGTGCTTGGCCCCGGTGAGGATCGTGGCGGTGGACGCAAGAAAGCGGCCATTCTGGCGGACGCTTGCGAGGCGGTGATTGCGGCCCTATTTTTGGATGGTGGATTGCCTGCCGCGCGTCAGTTCATCGAGGTGGAATGGGCATCCTTGCTCACAAAACCGGCGCGGCGGGTCGATGCCAAGACGGCGCTTCAGGAATGGACGCAGTCACGTGGGCGCGGCATCCCGGCCTATAAGGCGGTCGGACAAAGCGGCCCAGATCATGCGCCAGAGTTTGAAATACAGGTCGAAATTGATGACGTAAGTCCCGCGGTAGGTTCGGGTAGTTCAAAGCGCGTGGCCGAACAAGCGGCAGCACGTGCGATGTTGCTCCGAGAAAAAATATGGAACGAGAATGACTGAGACAAACGCGCCTAAGACAAAAGACGGCGAGTTACGTTCGGGCTTTGCCGCCATCATCGGTGCGCCCAATGCGGGCAAATCGACGCTGTTGAACGCTTTTGTCGGTGCCAAAATCGCCATCGTGACACATAAGGTGCAGACGACGCGGTCGCGCATTCGTGGCATTGCGATTGATGGCAACACCCAGATCGTCTTCGTCGACACGCCGGGCATCTTCAAGCCCAAGCGGCGGCTTGATCGGGCTATGGTCGATGCGGCTTGGGGTGGCGCGGGAGACGCAGACGCCGTCATTGCGGTGGTGGACGCCGAGCGCGGACGTGATTCCGATGTATCGCGCGTGATCGACGGTCTGCAAGGAGCAGGCAGCGGGCGGCAGCGCAAGATCGTGCTAGCGCTCAACAAGGTGGATGCACTGAAGGAGCGGGGGCGCGAGCGGATGCTGAAGCTCGCAACCGAGTTGAACGAGACGGGATTGTTCTCCGAGACATTCATGATTTCTGCCTCGTCAGGCGATGGTGTCGAAGACCTGAAACATCATGTGGCCGGGTTGATGCCGCTAGGTCCGTGGCATTATCCCGAAGACCAATTGGCTGACGTGCCGCTGCGGTCACTTGCTGCCGAAGTGACGCGCGAGAAATTGTTTCTGCGGCTCCATGATGAATTGCCTTATTCTCTGACGGTCGAAACGGAGTCCTACGAGACCAAGAAGGACGGCTCGATCCGCATTCAGCAAATTATCTTCGTGCAGCGCGAGAGCCAGCGGAAGATTGCTTTGGGCGATGGCGGCCAAACCATCAAGACGGTGGGGACGCTGGCGCGTGAGGAGTTGCAAGAAATGCTCGGCACCAAGGTCCATCTCTTCTTGTTTGTGAAGGTGCGTGAGAACTGGGGCGATGATCGTGAGCGCTATCGCGAAATGGGCCTCGATTTTCCCAAATCTTGATCTGAACTTTAGGCTGAGTTCTGAGGCGCAAACCCGTCACAATGCGCTACAATCGCTTTATGTTCAGATTCTGCTTTAACGTGGGCTCCCATGGATTGGCGTGACGAGGGCGTGGTTTTGTCATCGCGGACCTATGGCGAGAGCGGTGCCATCGTTGAGTTGTTTACGCGTGACCATGGGCGGCATCTCGGTCTTGTGCGGGGTGGGGCCGGGCGTCGGCACAAAAGCATGTTGCAGCCCGGCAATACATTGGCGGTCCATTGGCGGGCGCGGCTCAATGAACATCTGGGCACTTACACAGCCGAACTGCTGAAGCCCAGAGCCGGTGTCTTGATGGAAGATGCTTTCGCGCTGACGGGGCTGAGTGCGGCTTGCGCTGTCGCCGGGGTTTTACCAGAGCGAGAGGCGCACCCTGCGCTCTATGAAGGGTTTTCCTTCCTGCTTGATACGATGGAGGATGTGGATATCTGGCCAGCGATTTTCGTGCGCTGGGAGTTGGGCTTGTTGCAGGATTTAGGCTTTGGGCTCGATTTACGGCAATGTGCGGCAACGGGTGTGCGCGATGATCTGGCCTATGTGTCGCCTCGCAGCGGCGGCGCGGTGAGCCGTCAGGCTGGTGCACCCTATGCCGAGCGCTTGTTTCGTCTACCTGCCTTTCTGGTGGGCTCGCAGGCAGGCATTGATCATGTCGACGATATTGCCGAAGGATTGCGGATTACGGGGCATTTCCTAGAGCGGCATTTCTATGCACCGCTAGGCCGCCATCTGCCGGACGCACGGATCAGGCTGATGCATCGATTTGCAGCACGCGCCGCGTGAAGTGCGCCTCGAATCATTGATATAAAGGCTTCGCGGCAGGCAAACGCGCCGCTGCTAATGAATTGCATTGTTGAAAGTTGAGCTATGGCAAAGGTCGCCACGCCCCCAGAGGGGCCCGCGCATGACATTAATCTCCGCGAAGCGCTGGAAGAGCGATACCTCGCCTATGCGCTTTCGACGATCATGCATCGCGCGCTGCCCGATGTGCGCGATGGGCTGAAGCCGGTTCACCGTCGTGTGCTTTATGCGATGCGGCAGTTGAAACTTGATCCGGGTTCAGGCTTCAAGAAATGCGCCCGCGTAGTTGGCGACGTGATCGGCAAATATCACCCGCATGGCGACCAGTCGGTCTATGACGCGTTAGTACGTCTGGCGCAGGATTTTGCCGTGCGCTATCCAATGATCGACGGGCAAGGCAATTTCGGCAATGTCGATGGCGATAATGCGGCCGCGATGCGCTACACAGAGGCGCGTCTGACAGATGTAGCCGCGCTGCTGCTTGACGGTTTGGACGAGGACACTGTTGATTTTCGCGAGACTTATGATGGCAGCGAGAATGAGCCGCTGGTCCTGCCTGGTGCGTTTCCTAATCTGCTGGCTAATGGGTCGGCGGGTATTGCGGTCGGTATGGCGACCAGCATTCCCCCTCATAATGCTGCGGAGCTTTGTGATGCCGCCCTGCATCTGATCAAGCACCCCAACGCCTCAGCAGCGAAATTAACAGAGTTTGTGCAGGGGCCGGATTTTCCGACCGGCGGCATCATCGTGGAGAGCAAAGAAGCAATTGCCGAAGCCTATGCAACGGGACGTGGCGGTTTCTGCGTTCGGGCGCGTTGGGAGAAGGAAGATTTGCCGCGCGGGCTTTGGCAGATCGTCGTCACCGAAATTCCCTATCAGGTGCAAAAATCGAAACTGGTTGAAAAGCTGGCTGACCTGCTGATGGCGAAAAAATTGCCGTTACTTGACGATGTGCGCGATGAATCGTCGGAAGATATACGGCTTGTGTTGGTGCCAAAATCCAAAACGGTCGATCCAGAGTATTTGATGGAATCGGTGTTTCGAGCGAGCGAGCTTGAAAATCGCTTTTCGCTCAATATGAACGTCTTGTCTGCGGGACAAGTGCCCGGTGTGATGAGCCTGCGTGGCGTGTTGAATGCTTGGCTGGCGCATCGCAAAGATGTGCTGGTGCGTCGCACAAATTTTCGGTTGGAAAAGATCGCGCGTCGGCTTGAAGTGCTTGAGGGCTATCTCGTTGCCTATCTCAATCTGGACGAGGTGATCCACATCATCCGTTATGAGGACGAACCCAAGAAGGAAATAATTGCCGTATTCAAACTCACCGACAATCAGGCCGAGGCCATTCTCAACATGCGTTTGCGGAGCTTGCGCAAACTTGAAGAAATGGAAATTCGCGGGGAGCACAAGGAACTGACGGCCGAACAGAAAAGCCTCCAGGCTTTGCTCAAATCCGACGATGCACAATGGGTACGTATTGCTGATGAAATACGAGATGTACGGATGAAATTTGGCAAGACGACTGTGCTTGGTAGACGTCGGACCGGTTTTGCTGATGCGCCCTCTATCGAATTTGTGCCGATCGAAGCGATGATCGAGCGCGAGTCGATTACGATTGTCTTTTCTGCCAAAGGCTGGATCCGCTCGCTAAAAGGGCACCTTGGGCCGGACGCCGACATTAAATACAAGGAAGGTGACAAGGACCGTTTCATCATCCATGCCGAAACGACAGACAAACTTATATTGTTTGGTACGGATGGACGCTTTTACACGCTTGGCTGTGACAAGCTGCCAGGCGGGCGTGGGCACGGCGAGCCGGTGCGCCTGCTGATCGACATGGATGAAGGTCGCGATGTCGTGCAAATATTTGTGCATGAGCCAGATCGAAAATTGCTCGTCGCCTCGCATGAAGGCAATGGCTTCATTGTGCCGGAGAACGACGTTATTGCCATGCGGCGCGCGGGCAAACAGGTGCTGAATGTAACGGGGACGGATGAAGCTGTTGTTTGTACCGTGGTGCGCGGCGACCATGTGGCCGTGATGGGCGAGAACCGCAAGCTTGTTCTTTTCCCCTTGAAGGACGTCAACGAGATGACACGCGGCAAAGGTGTGCGGCTCCAGAAATACAAAGACGGCGGGCTTGGCGATGTTAAGTGCTTCACGCTGAAGGAAGGTTTGATCGCTTATGATCGATCAAATCGCGCACGCACATTTTCGGCGAACGACTTGAAGGATTGGCGTGGTGAGCGCGCACAGGCTGGTCGTTTGCCGCCGAAAGGTTATCCATCTGGCTACAGATTTGGCGGCACCTTCGGCGCTGCGTGACATTGCACGGCGCGCTATTTGATGGTGACCTTCTCGATTACTTCGTGCCCCCAATAGCGCAGAAATAGCAAATAGTCACCGGGATGGACGCGGGCGGGGTCAAGCGCCAGCGTGAATGTCTGCTTCATGACATGTTTGCTGTCGAGCCATGTCGAGACGGTCTGTTTTGCGCAATCTGACGGCTCTTCCTTGGACTGGACGAACTCTCTGTCTGTGCCTGTTAGGAACCAGTTGAAAACGGCGCATTGCGTGTCGGCTGTCAGAGCTATGCCACTCTTGGTGTTATTCGTGAGCGTGATTGCCACGGTCAATGGAATGGCGATGCTGGGCGCGGTCGGTGTGGCTTGCGTCAACGTCACATCGAAGGTGGTAGCTTCTTCGGGCTGGATATCTCCAAAATAAACAAAATAAATGACCACACCGATCATGGCGAGGACAATCAGCGCCTGGTTCATCATGCGTTTGCCGAGGTCTGGCTTTGACCGGTCTGCCATTGTCATCTCCTGAGATGTGCTGATTGGACGTGCGTGTCAGGCGGGTGTTCTGTTCCAGCCGTCGAGGCCGAGAGCTTCGATAGGCTGGAACCGCATCTTGTAGGCCATCTTGCGGCAGTCAGCGACCCAATATCCCAGATAGACGTAAGGCAACCCTAGTCTGCGGGCACGGTCGATATGGTCGAGCACCATATAGGTGCCCAGACTGCGGTTATCGTCCTGTGGATTGAAGAAGCTATAAACCATTGAAAGTCCGTCCTGTAGCTGATCGGTGAGGGCGGTGGCATAAAGCTGACCTGGAGTGTCATCGGGACCGGTGGGCCGTCGATATTCGACGAGCGAACTCATGACGGTGGTGTCTTCGATCATTGAGACATAGTCCAGCGGCGTCATGTCGGCCATGCCACCTTCGGGGTGGCGGCTGTCGAGATAGGTGCGCAGCAGAGCAAATTGCTCCGGCGTCGCGTGGGCTGATTTTACCTCGCTGAGAAGGTCATTATTGTGGTTCAGAATACGGCGGAAACTTCGGCCGGGCTTGAACTCGTCCACGATAATGCGCACCGAGACGCAGGCCGAGCAGCCGTCGCAGGCGGGTCGATAGGCAATGTTCTGGCTACGACGAAAACCGGCCTGACTGAGCGTATCATTGAGCGCAACCGCATTTTCGTCCAACAGATGCGTAAACACTTTTTTTTCATAACGGCCCGGCAGGTAAGGGCAAGGCTGGGGCGCAGTTATGTAAAACTGAGGAAATCGATTACCGAAATGCTCTGTCACAGGGCGACTCATCTCTGAACTGCCGGTAGATTGACCGGCTGACCAACAATAGGACGACCAACTATAGAACGGCCAACTATAAAATGGTCTGTGCGTCCTGACGAGGCGGAGATGATGCCCGCTCAGCGCGGCGCGTGAATGAACACAGTGCCGCAAATATAGTCGTGCAGGCAGCGACGGCGGTAGTTGAGGAACGGCACGATCAGCAACAGCAGGCTGCCCAGCGGTACGGTTACATAAAAGAGGATGGTTTGCAGCGCGGCTTGAACATGACCGGGGCGCTGCCCGTCCCATGTGCGTAATTCAATGTTTTGCACGCGCATGCCGGGCGTGGCCGATTGCGGGCCGCCTAGTGTGAATGTGAAATAGCTCAATGCGATCAATGGCGTGAGGGAAATGCCGGGCCAAAGAAGGCCGAAGGTGAGAATACCAAGAATGCCAAAAACGATGGTTGCTGCCAGGGCGGCGACAATGATAACGGCGATATCGACGAGAAAAGCGAGGCTTCGTGCCCAAATGATGCCGTCAAACGTGCCTTTGGGCCAGACATAGGCCGTGCCGCCATTGGCCTCGCCCAGAATGTTGCCGACAAGGCGATTTTGCTCGCTCATTGGAGTGGAAGCTCCCGGTTATTCCTATTCGATAGAGACATAGTGAACCTATCGGAGTGCGACAAGCCTCCAGTGTAAAAGCGAGAATAGGAAAACCTGAGCCGCGTTTAATTAAGGCTTGAGGTTGGGCGGCGTTGGTGGGGCTTCGCGCAGCAGCACAATCGACAAGCGACGATTGGCGGCCATTCGCGTGTCTTCGGGGAATAGAGGTTCTGAATCTGCTTTGCCAACGACCTGATAGATGCGGTCATCGGGCAAGCCTTGCGATTCGATGATGCGGCGTACTGCATTGGCGCGGTCGGCCGTCAGTTCCCAATTTGAATAGCCGGGCACGCCGCGATAAGGCGTTGAATCCGTGTGGCCGGCGATGCTGATGCGGTTGGGCAGACGCAGCAGAATTTTGCCGACGGTTTCGAGCAGCATACGTGTGCGTTCATAAGGCTCGGCGTGACCAGTAGGGAACATCGAGCGACCGTCCTGATCGATGATCTGGATGCGTAGGCCTTCGGGCGTCTCGTCGATGATGACGTTCTTTGACAGTTCAGCTAATTCAGGATTGTCCTGCATGGCTTGGCGCAGGCTTTCGGCGGCGCTGCGGAAATTTTCTTCTTCAACGGAGTTTGTCTCAACCGTCGATGTGTTTGTGCTGATCTGGCCTTGCGCGGCCTGCGTTGCATTTGTGGATTCGTGTGTCCCATCGGATGCGTTGGCAGTTCGCTGATTGTTTGTTTCCGGACTCTTTGGCGCGGCGGGTGTTGAAATGGTCATGACGACACGTGGTGCCGATCCCGGCATGCGTGCGCCTTCGGCATCAAAAGCCGTACCGCCGAGTATGCCGCCTGCACCGCTGGTAGAACGGCTGACGCTGGCAGGTGCGAAATAGTCAGCAAGGCCCTGCTTCTGTTCTGGTGTTGTCATGCTGATGAGCCACATCAACAGAAAGAATGCCATCATCGCGGTCACGAAGTCGGCATAGGCAATCTTCCACGCACCGCCGTGGTGGGCATGCGCCGCCCTCTTGATCTTCTTGTAGATGATGGGTGCGTCAGCCATGATCTGATCCCTTACGCCGCTCAACTCGTGGCGGGTTGCAGATTGGCTGTTGACTGCTCAACCTCAATGAAAGTCGGTCGCACATCTGACATCAGCGCCTTGCGGGCAAATTCGATGGAGACGGCGGGCGCGTAGCCAGCCATGTGGGCAAGCAGACCTGCCTTCATGGAAAGGTAGTATTTTGATTCCGCTTCAAAAATGGTGCGAAGCGACTGTGCCATCGGCGCGAAAAGGCCATAGGCGCAAAGCACACCGAGGAATGTACCAACTAGTGCACCGCCGATGAGATGGCCAAGAATTTCAGGCGGTTGGTCGATCGAGCCCATGGTGTGGATCACGCCAAGCACGGCGGCGACGATGCCCAGCGCGGGCGTGCCATCGGCCAACGCCTGAATGCTGCCGACGAGTTGCTCGGTTTCTTGGTGATGGGTTTCGAGTTCTTCGTCCATGAGCGTTTCCAGTTCATGGGCGTTTTCAGTGCCGAGTGTGATCATGCGCAGGTAGTCGCACATGAATTCAACGGCGTGATGATCTTTGGCGAATGTCGGGAAGGCGTTGAAGAGGGCCGAATCATGGGGGTTTTCAACATGAACTTCGAGCGCCAGGTTGCCCTTGCTCTTGGCTAGTTTGAAGAGCGTGTACTGGAGGCCCAGAAGCTCAAGATAAGCTGCTTTGCCGTAGCGCGGTCCACGGAATAACGTGCCGAAGACACCTAAAATGCCTTTCAGAACGGTCGGCGGATTACCGATAATAAAGGCACCAGCGGCCGCGCCGAGAATAATAATGAATTCGAATGGCTGGAATAAAACGCCCATCTGCGCGCCGGAGGCTGCATAGCCGCCAAACACGCTAACCAAAACGATAAGTAAGCCCACAACCAGCCGCATCGCGTCCGCCACTTTCTTCTACTGAAGTCCCACCAATTACGGGCGCGAAGCAATCCCGTTGACATCCTGTCTCCTTGCATTGTGGTCAACGCCTGTTAACACCGAGTTTAACGCCTGCGTTTTGCGTGAAAATTGATCAAGTTGCGATCTTGCGTGTTGCACTCGCCACAAACGCAGGCCTAAATCGCGAGGATTGAGGAGATTTTCGTTTTTTCTGCTAAGAGTTCCGTCTTTTCCTGCTCCTGATACGTTAATAAAAGGTCACCGGATGATAGACGACGCCAAACGGAAGTTTCGCAACGCGTTAGGGCATTTTGCGACTGGCGTGGCGGTGATCACCACACAAGTTGGCGATAAAGCACCTATCGGAATTACTGTGAACTCGTTTTCTTCCGTGTCGCTCGATCCGCCGCTCATTCTCTGGAGTCTTGATCGAGCGTCTGACACTTTGTCTATTTTCAGCGCAGCTGAACGCTTCACCGTCAATATATTGCGTGAAGATCACCGTGATGTTTCCAATCGTCTAGCGCAGCAAGGCGAGCATAGCTTAGAGGGGCTGGCGATCCGGCCCGGCGACAATGGATGTCCGGCTCTAGAGGAGGCGCTGGCGCATTTCGAATGCGACGTCTATGCGCGCTATGAAGCGGGCGATCACATCATCATCCTCGGCCAAGTAACACGCTTTGAATATAGCGATGATGGGCGACCGCTTCTCTATCATCGTGGCGGTTACCAGGGCCTAGCAACCGGCACACGCTAGGCCGATTGGTAGGGTTGCATTTGTTCGGCTATTTGTCGTCGGCGAGCGAGCGGTCTTTTTGATCTAGCTCGGCCAAATTTGTGCGCATCAATTCGATGCAATCCAGCATGATTAAATAGGAACTGCGATCCACACCTTCTGTAGCGACGTGATGGATCGCATCATATTGGCTGATGCCGATATGTTTTGTGGCGTGCAACCTAGATGTCAGAAAGATGCATTTCGCGCGGCGATCCGTTGGATGCGGGCGGCGTTCGACGAGCCCCATGCTTTCCAGTTCTCGGATATAGATACCGATGGAGACTTTGTGAATTTCCAGCGCATTAGCGAGGTCGGTTTGAGTTTGCCCGTCTGTCTTTAACAATGAGGAAATCACGCGTGTCTGATTTCGAGTGAGGGGGCTGCGTCGATCATAGACGGTGGAGAGAAGCCCGCCGACATTCACAAGCAAATTTAGAAGATACTGCGGCGAGAATCGCTCATTGGCGGTCCCGTCAGGATCGAGTTTGTCCACCTCCGCCGTTACACGCGTCATGGGTGGTTTTCTTGTTGTCATTTTGCCAATTCCCAGCACCAGATGTCTGCATAGCACGATTGTCACGTCTGTTCGACTTGACGAGAGGCCGGCACGATGGTTTCGTAATACAAATTTACTAAAAAGACGCCCTGAGGTCACGGCAAATCCACAGTGGAAGTTTGTAAAATTTAAGGGGAGTGACATGGCTGATCCGCAAGTGGCCGCCGATGCGGCGCAAACGGCTGCATCGACCGGCGATGCAATAGCTCATCAAGCGATAGCGGCGTTGACCAGTGGCGGGGCCGCTGAGCCTTGGTATGCTTTGGGGCCGTTGGTGGACAAGGGTGGGCCGATTGTCATTCTGCTCATTTTCTTGTCGGTCGTGTCGGCGGCCGTCATTTTACTGAAGATTTTTCAGTTCTGGACGGCAGGCCTGTCAAAGCGAAACTTCGTTGATCCGGCGATTAGCCGAATTGAAGCGGGCGACCTTGATGGGGCGCTCAATATCGTTTCTAAGCCGCGCACGCCGTTGGCGCGCGCCATGGCCGCTGGTATCAAGGCCAAGTTGCGGGGCGATCTGCGTGACGAGGACGTGACCTCTGAAATTGCGCGTGTCGGTGCGCTTGAGCTTGGTAATCTGCAGAGCTATTTCCGCTGGCTGGAAATTATTGGCAATACCTCGCCGTTGCTTGGGCTCCTCGGCACGGTGATCGGCATGATCCAAGCCTTCCAGAAACTTGAGGCTGGGGGCAGCAAGGTCGATCCGGCTCTGCTGTCCGGTGGTATCTGGACGGCGCTGCTCACGACCGCTGTTGGTCTTGTCGTCGCTCTGCCTGCCATCACCGCCCTCAATCTGTTTGAAGGCAAGGTCGATCAGGTGCGTCTTGCCATGCGCGACGCCTCGGCGCGTGTCATTGCAGGCCTTCATGCCCGTCAGGGCTCGCCGCAATCTAAGGGCGCACAGTAACTAGAACGGAGCGCGAAATGTTCGACGAGCCGATCAGGCGCCGCGCCGGCTTCAGTCTCACGCCGTTGATCGACGTGGTCTTTCAGCTTTTGATTTTTTTCATGCTGACCACGACGTTCATGCATTCGCAAATGTTGACGGTTTCGACGCCCGCGCCCACGCAGGGTGAGCTGCCGCAAGATGCAAATGTCGTCGAAATTTGGTTGATGGCGGATGGGTCTATCCGCGTCGCAGAAAAGCCTGTTGCGCCTGCAGACTTGACGCAAGCCGTCAAGACGGCGCTTGCCGGACGGACCGATCTCACGGTGTCGATCTTTGCCGAAAAGGGGTCACGCACACAGGCTTTTGTGTCGGCTGTTGAGGCGGCCCGCAATGCAGGCGCAAAGACTGTTGCGACAGCCAAGGTGGACAAGTTTAAGCCATGATCGATTTTGATGAACCACGCCGCAGACCGCCCTATGAGACGATGGTGCCGCTCATCAACGTGGTGTTCCTCTTACTTATTTTCTTTTTGCTGGCAGGCACGATGGAGCCATCGGAACCGGTCAGTGTAAATTTGCCTTCTGGTGTAATCAGCGACAAAAACACACGCCTTCCTGCCACACTTTATTTGGACAAGGACGGATTTGTCTGGATCGGCAAGAAAATGATCCCGCCTGAACTTAGCGGGTTGATGATGAAGGATTTTCTGAAAACACAGGGTACAGACCGTGTTGCGATTAAGGCAGATCAGGATGCGCCGGCCGACGACCTTCTGACTTTGATGGAAGGTCTGCGTCAGGCGGGCGTGAAGCAAGTGACGCTTGAAACGGAGCAAGCGCAGTGAATATGGCGTCAATGAATATTGTGCTAAATGCGCAAGCGCCGCGTTCGCCGCGGCTCTGGCCGTTTATTGCGGCGGCAGTGGTTATACATCTGATTTTGTTTTTCTTTGGTGTGCTGTTTGGTGGCATTTACGGCGTGCCGGGGCCGGGCGGTGGCGACGCGTTGACCTTTCAATTGGCGGCAGGAGACGCGCATGATCGTTTTGCTGCGCCTCTTGCACCGGTGACGACGCCCAAACCCGTTGTGGCGCCGCCCAAAGTGAAACCAAAGCCAAGGCCCAAACCGAAAATTGAAGCGGCACCACGCAAGAAGAAAAATGAAGCATCGCGTCCTGTTGTTGAGGAACCCAAAGAAGAACCACAACCTGAAATGACGCTCGAAGAAGAATTGGCCGCGATGGGAAAAGCGGGTGGAACAGGGCAAGGTGCACGGGGGCGGGCGCTGGAGACCTTTCGTAACAAGAAGGGTAATTCACTGAGCGGGATGCAACTTTCGACGCAAATGCCGGGCCGAACGTTTGAGCTGAATATCTTTGGGCGTGGCGATATTCAGGGCGTCAATAATGCGATCAATACCGTGATCAAACTTAACCCGAATGGGACCAGCGACATCAAACTGACGCATTATTATTTTCAGACCTATCACCAGGCCTATTCGTCCACGCGTAGCGAAAGCGCGACGGGCCATTGGTGGGTGGAGGGCAATCGTTGGTGTCATCAATCAGAGGCGCTCAATTACAATACCAAGGATTGCTACGACATCACCATGGACGGTCCCGTGCTGCGTCTCTACTACGCGCCCTGTACCGTTGAGAGTTCTGCCTTGTGCAAGTCCGGCCGACTGGCGGGGACCGGCGAGGTCAAATAGCCGCTTTCTTGGGCAAGTCAAAGGGGGCTTGGTCTGTTAGTCTCTCTGAAAATAAATCAAAGCAGATGAGGCTAACTATGGGCGAGAACGTTGCTTTTCTTGGGCTTGGTGTCATGGGCCATTCGATGGCGGGCCATCTGGCCAAAGCAGGCCATAAGGTTACGGTTTATAATCGTACGTCGGCCAAGGCAGATGCTTGGGTTGCCACTCATGGTGGACACGCCGCTGCAACACCGCGCGAGGCAGCGGCAGGCGCGAAGTTCGTCTTTGCCTGTGTCGGCAACGACGACGACGTGCGCGCTGTCACCTTGGGGCCTGACGGCGCGTTTGCGGGCATGGAGCGAGGTGCGATCTTTGTTGATCACACGACAGCATCGGCCACGCTGGCGCGCGAGCTTGATGGGGTGGCGCGCGAAGTCGGTCTTGGGTTTGTCGATGCGCCGGTCTCGGGCGGCCAGGCGGGTGCAGAGAAGGGCGTCCTCACCGTGATGGCTGGTGGTGATGAAGCGACCTACGCAATTGTGGAGCCTGTGATCTCGATCTATGCGCGTGCCGTGCGGCTGATGGGGCCTGCGGGCGCGGGGCAACTCACCAAGATGGTCAATCAGATTTGCATTGCCGGCGTGGTCGAAGGGCTTTCGGAGGGTATTCATTTCGCGACGCGGGCAGGCCTTGATCCTGCCGCCGTGATTGACGTGATTTCAAAGGGCGCTGCGCAAAGTTGGCAGATGGAAAACCGCTACAAGACTATGATTGCGGGGGAGTTTGACCATGGCTTTGCAGTGGACTGGATGCGCAAAGATCTGGCGATTTGCCTCAATGAAGCGCGCAACAATGGGTCGCATTTGCCGGTGACGGCACTGGCCGATCAGTTTTATTCAGAAGTTCAGGCGATGGGTGGTCAGCGTTGGGATACTTCGAGCCTTATAGCGCGCCTGAATAAAGTCATAAAGCCGATCTAAAGTAAGGACATGAAAGAACTTCAATTTGGCACTATCGAAGACGTCATTGCGCGTCTCAACCCGTCCTATCCCGTTTTCGTCGTATTTCCGGATGTCTTGGAGGCGCGCGCCAAAGCGTTTCTTGATGGCTTTCCAGGGCGGGTTCTTTACGCCGTCAAATGTAATCCTGACCCTCACGTATTGCGGGCGCTTTATCGCGCAGGTGTTCGCCATTTCGACACGGCGTCACTGCCGGAAATCGCTAAGCTCTCGGAACTCTTTCCCGATGCGCATTGTTATTTCAACCATCCGGTCAAGTCGCGCGGTGCGCTTGAATCAGCATCCGATGTTTATGGCATTGAGCATTATGTCGTCGATCACATCAGCGAGTTGAACAAGCTCAACGAGGTGGTAGGCACCGACATTACGGTTCAAGTGCGCGTTACTACGCCCAAGAACAGATCAGTCTATAATCTGTCATCGAAATTCGGCGCGCAGCCCGATGAAGCCGTTGCCTTGTTGAAGGAAGCGCATGGGCGTGGCTCTCGGGTGGCAATCTCGTTTCATGTCGGTAGTCAGTGTCCTGATCCGATGGCTTATCGCAAATCAATGGAGGTCGCTGTCGATGTGGCACGTCGGGCGGGTGTGCCGGTTGACTATTTCGACATCGGCGGTGGTTTTCCTGCCGACTATGGCGACCCCATTCCGCCATTGGAGGCCTATTTCGATGTGATCCGCGCTGCCAAGCGTGATCTGGCTATCGACGTTCCGCTCTTTGCCGAGCCGGGCCGGGCGTTGGTGGCCGACGGGTGCTCGGTGTTGGCGCAGGTGCAGTTGCGCAAGGGCGACGATCTCTACATCAACGATGGCATCTATGGTGGCCTGTCAGAAATTCATCTTGCCGACCTGCGCCCGCCTGTCCGCGCTATCGGCCGCGGTAAAGACCACATCGTTGAAAGCGCTTTAAAACCGTTCCGGATTTTTGGCCCCACTTGCGACAGTCTTGATGTGTTCAAAGTAAAGTTCGATCTGCCTGAAAATATTGCGGAAGGCGACTGGATCGAGTTCGCGCGCCTCGGGGCTTACTCCATCGGTATGCAGAGCGGATTCAACGGTTTTTTCACCGATACCGTAGTGCAAGTTTCCGGCGCAAGCGCAATATCTGGATTGTAATTCCAAGATTTTACTATCAGTTTACGGATTGTTCTGGTTTAATGTTTGCTTTTTATGTTAACAGTAATAACATGTGCGATGTCGGACAAAAGAAGAACGGTGAATCATGCGGGCGAGATTGCGAGGTCAGAAGACCCACTATCATCATGGTGATTTACGCCGTGCCCTACTTGATGCTGCGTTGACGCTGATCGACATTCGCGGTCATGACGCGCTGACCTTGCGTGAGGCGGCGCGGCGTGCGGGCGTGTCGGAGGCGGCCCCCTATCGGCATTTTGTAAATCTGGATGAATTGCTTGGCACTGTGGCTCTGGAAGGCTTTGAAATGCTGATCGGTGATCTTGAATCTGTCAGCGGGGCGCGGCGCATCCATCGCGCTTATCTCAGCTTTGCGGTGGACTTTCCCGGTCGCTATCAGTTGATGTTTGGTCCGCTGGCAGACCGCAAGGCGGTGATAAAGCGCAAAGAGGAAGTGGTTCATTTGGCCGAACTGACGGAGAACGCAGGCGGGCTTGCCGCGCTGCATGGGGCCGCCTCGCTCAATCTTGTCGGGCTTGGTGCTTCGGCGACCTAAAGGTCTTTGAGAAGTCGAGCGGCGGCGGGCGCAAAATAGGTCAACACACCGTCGGCACCCGCACGTTTGAAGCTCATCAAACTTTCAAGGATCACGCGGTCGCGGTCCAGCCAACCGTTTTCGATTGCTCCAGCCAGCATCGCGTATTCGCCGGACACTTGATAAGCAAAAGTCGGCAGGCCGAATTCCTGTTTCACGCGCGCCAGCACATCGAGATAAGGCATGCCCGGTTTCACCATCACCATGTCAGCGCCCTCGGCGATGTCGAGCGCGACTTCGCGCAGCGCTTCGTCGCCATTGGCCGGATCCATTTGATAGGTGCGTTTGTCGCCTTTCAATGCGCCGCTGGAGCCGATGGCATCGCGGAACGGGCCGTAAAAAGCTGAGGCGAATTTTGCCGCATAGGACATGATCTGCGTGTCGATATATCCAGCTTTTTCCAGCGCTGTTCGAATGGCCCCGATGCGCCCGTCCATCATGTCGGATGGTGCGATGATGTCGCAGCCAGCTTCGACTTGCATCAATGATTGCTGGACAAGCAGTTCGACCGTCTCGTCGTTCAAAATGCGCTCGCCGTCCATCAGGCCGTCATGGCCGTGGCTCGTGTAGGGATCGAGCGCAGCGTCGCAAAGCACGCCGAGTTGTGGGAACTCAGCCTTGATGGCGCGTGTGGCTTGCGCGACCAGATTGGTTGGGTCGAGCGCAAGCGTTCCTGTCGGGTTGCGCCGGTCCAGCGATGTATGCGGGAAGAGCGCCACCACGGGAATGCCTAATGTCACAGCTTCTTCGGCAGCGCGCACGGCCTGATCAACGCTCAGGCGATCGACGCCGGGCATTGACGAAATGGTCTCGCGTTTGTCGCGACCTTCGATCAGGAAAAGTGGCCAGATCAGGTCATTGGCCGAGAGCGTATTCTCGCAAACAAGACGCCGGGACCAGTCTGCCTTCCGGTTGCGGCGCAGGCGGGTGGCGGGAAACATGGGTGACGGGTTCATTTTCATGGCGCAGACTCATAGCGAATGCGAAGGTTTCTGGCAATGTGCCGCAACGTCAAGGTGCGCGGGCATTGCCGCTTCGTTGACAGGGCAAAAAGGGGCCAGTACTCAAGAGTTATAGGCGAAGAGATGCGCCAATGGAGGAAATCTTATGCAGTTTGAACTGGGCGAAGAGCAGCAGGCCTTTCAGGACATGGCGCGTGCCTTTGCCGCAGAGGAACTAGCGCCTTACGCTGCGGAATGGGATCGCACCGCGTTCTTTCCCGTCGAAACCCTACGCAAAGCAGCCGCACTCGGCTTGGCGGGCATCTATGTGCGCGAGGATGTCGGCGGATCGGCGCTGACGCGATTGGACGCCGCCATTGTCTTTGAGGCGCTGTCAGCGGGTTGCACTTCGACAGCGGCCTTTTTGTCGATCCACAATATGGCCTCCTGGATGATCGACACATTCGGCAATGAGACGCAGCGCCGTCAATGGCTGCCGCGTCTTACGACCATGGAATTGATCGCCAGCTATTGCCTGACTGAACCTTCCAGCGGATCGGATGCAGCTTCACTGCGTACTAAGGCCGTGCGCGACGGCGATCATTTTGTGCTCAATGGATCCAAGGCGTTTATTTCGGGTGCGGGCACATCCGATGTTTATGTCTGTATGGTGCGTACCGGCGGCGAGGGCGCCAAGGGTGTCTCCTGTATCGTTGTTGAGAAAGGTACGCCGGGGCTTTCGTTTGGCGCGCCAGAAAAAAAGATGGGCTGGAACAGTCAACCAACGGCGCAAGTTATTTTTGATGATTGCCGTGTGCCGGTGGGCAACCTGATCGGCGAAGCAGGCCAAGGTTTCAAGATCGCCATGATGGGGCTTGATGGCGGGCGGTTGAACATTGGCGCTTGCGCGCTCGGCACCGCGCAAGCAGCGCTTGCCCGCGCCAAAGCCTATCTGGGTGAGCGCCAGCAATTTGGCAAACCGCTCGCCTCGTTTCAGGCCTTGCAGTTCAAGCTCGCTGATATGGCGACAGAGCTTGAGGCAGCGCGGTTGCTGTTACTTCAGGCCGCCACCAAGGTGGATGCCAAAACACCGGATGCCACCATGCATGCGGCCATGGCCAAACGCTTTGCAACAGATGTAAGTTTTGAAGTCGCTAATCAGGCGCTGCAAATTCATGGTGGCTATGGCTATCTCAATGACTTTCCGTTGGAGCGCCATGTGCGCGATTTGCGGGTGCATCAAATTCTCGAAGGTACCAATGAAATTATGCGCGTCATTATCGCGCGTGAACTGTTGAAGACATGAGTATGCCAGACGAACCCGAAGTCCTGTTCGCCCGTGATGGCGTGGCGGGCATCATCACTCTCAATCGGCCCAAGGCGATGAACGCTTTGACGCTCAACATGGTGCGCGCCATCCATCCGCAATTGATCGCATGGGCGGCCGACGACGCGGTCAAACTTGTCATCATCGAAGGGGCGGGGGAGAAGGCCTTTTGTGCGGGTGGTGACATTCGCGCGCTGCATGATTGGGGCAAAGCAGGCGACCATCATGTGATCGATTTCTACCGCGAGGAATATCGCCTCAACGCCTTTATTAAAACCTACCCCAAGCCTTATGTCGCCCTGATGGACGGTATCGACATGGGTGGTGGTGTCGGCGTCTCCGTCAATGGCTCGCATCGCGTGGCGAGCGAGCGGTTGGTTTTTGCCATGCCGGAAACAGGCATTGGGCTTTTCCCTGATGTTGGCGGCACTTATTTTTTGCCGCGCTGTCCCGGTGAGATCGGCATGTATCTGGGGTTGACGGGTCAACGTTTGAAAGCGGCGGATGCCATCTATGCAAGCATTGCCGATGTCTTTGTGGCGTCGGAAAATTTTGACGCGCTGAAAGTGCGCCTTGCGTCCGGCCAAGCGCTTGATACAGCACTGGGCGGCCTCAAAGGCGATGCTGGTGAGGCATCGCTTGCAGCTCAGCACACTAAAATTGACGCGCATTTTTCAAAAAGCTCTGTTGTCAAAATCATAGCCTCGCTTGAGGCTGATGGTAGTGAATGGGCAAGCAAGACTCTAAGCGTGCTGGCCGCCAAATCGCCGACCAGTTTGCTTGTGGCTTATGCGCAAGTGAGGGCAGGGGCATCGCTCTCGTTTGATGAAGCGATGAGGCTTGAATTCCGTTTGACCAATCGCTTCATGCGCGGTCATGATTTTTATGAAGGCGTGCGAGCAATCATCATCGATAAAGATCAGGCACCGAAGTGGAAGCCTGCGACGCTTGCTGCGGTGTCTGCCGCAGACGTGGACGCCTATTTTGCCACGCTTGGCGAGGACGAATTGCGTTTCGACTGACAACGACATTGGGAGAATGACATGGCGACCATCGGATTTATCGGCCTGGGCAATATGGGTGGTCCCATGGCGCGCAATCTCGTCAAGGCGGGGCATGCTCTCAAGGTTTTTGATCTGAGCGACAAGGCTGTCGTCGCTCTGGTGGAAGCGGGTGCGAGCAAAGCAGCGACGGCTGCTGAAGCGGCTAAAGACGTCGAGTTCGTCGTTACCATGTTGCCGGCGAGTGAGCATGTGCGTTCGGTTTATCTGGGCGACAAGGGGCTGATCGCGGTGGCGCGCAAGGGCACCTTGTTCATTGATAGTTCAACCATCGACGTGCCGTCGGCACGCGATGTTATCGCGGCCGCTGACAAGGCAGGCATGGCCATGGTTGATGCGCCAGTTTCAGGCGGTGTCGGCGGCGCGGAAGCAGGCACGCTCACTTTTATGGTTGGCGGCACAGATGCTGCCTTTGCGCAGGCAAAACCCGTGCTCGAACAGATGGGCAAAAATATTTTTCATGCGGGTGGCGCTGGCAATGGTCAAGTCGCCAAGGTCTGCAACAACATGATCCTCGGCATTTCCATGATCGCCGTCTCCGAGGCTTTCACGCTTGGCGAGAAGTTGGGGCTTGATGCGCAGACGCTGTTTGATATTTCCTCAACGGCGTCTGGTCAGTGCTGGTCAATGACCTCCTATTGTCCGGTGCCGGGGCCCGTGCCGGCGTCGCCGGCTAACCGCGCCTATCAACCTGGCTTTTCGGCAGCGATGATGCTGAAGGATCTGCGTCTGGCGCAGGATGCCTCTAAGACCGCCAAAACGCCGACGCCGCTCGGCGCGCAGGCCGCCCAGCTCTACGCGTTGATGGAAGCCTCCGGTCATGATGGATTGGATTTTTCCGGCATCATCAGGATGATTAAAGGCGAAATCTGAGGCTCAAACGGGCGTCTGGCCGAAAAAATTTCTTATGCCTAAATTTTCGTAAATGTGCTGACAAGGGCTACGTTTCCACATTCACTGTGCATTTTTGAAACGTTTTAGGGGCATCGCAAAGCCATTTGCGTGTGGCTTTGTCGTCGAGTGTGCAATGCAGGGATTTTGCGCAGTCCTATTAAAATTTATAGGAGCGCCTTTAAACCTGTCGTTAGGAGGAAAGCCCATAGTCTGTCGTTCAGGCAGGAGCCGAAGCGGCATCACAGCGAAAGAAGTTAGAGGATAAATGTCATGGCTATGACGAACGCGCATTCAAATGCGGTTGTATCAACTGAGGTAAGCGGCGCATCAAAGCCTGCCTATCTGGAAGCCCTGACTTATGTAGAACGCCTGCATCGTCGTTTGCTGGACGTCATCAAGGATGAGCTTGACCGGGTCGGGTGCTCCGAGATCAACAGCGTTCAGGCACTGCTTCTGTTCAATATTGGTGATGCGGAAATGACGGCGGGCGAGTTGCGCACGCGTGGTCATTATCTTGGATCCAACGTCTCATACAACCTCAAGAAACTCGTCGAAGCTGACTATATCAGCCATCAGCGTTCGCGCCTTGACCGTCGTTCGGTGCGCGTGCGCCTGACGGACAAGGGCCGCGCCATCTGCAAGGCGATTGACGATCTCTACAATAAGCATTGTCGTTCGGTTGCCGAAGTGGGCGATATCAGCAATGACGAACTGGTTCAGATTAACGCCACGTTGCACAAGTTGGAACGCTTCTGGACTGACCAAATTCGCTATCGCCTCTGAGTTTTTGGCTCCATCGGCCCCGCATGAAACTTGCAGTATTCAAGCTAGGCTGCGACTGATCGCGCAAATTTGTCCCGAAAGCGGACGGCGTTGCCAAACTTGGTTAAGATCGGTCGCAGGGATAGATCTGGTAAGGGCGATTTCAAGCGTGAGGCTGAGACACATATATTCTTTGGTTGCTCTGCTTGCCGTGATGTACGGCGGCGCGGGCCATTTTGCGTTTGTCACGCCGGCCCATG
Source organism: Parvibaculaceae bacterium (assembly GCA_041688015.1). Taxonomy (GTDB): domain Bacteria; phylum Pseudomonadota; class Alphaproteobacteria; order Parvibaculales; family Parvibaculaceae; genus Parvibaculum. The sequence goes on along the minus strand of JBDNIY010000001.1, from coordinate 694,724 downwards.
CCGCGACCTATGATCCTGTCGAAACGCAATGGATCGATCCCTGGGCGCCAAATTCGCAAGCCGAAGTCACAACCGACCCTTCCATGGAGTCCTCTGTGCCGACGCTGGGCGATGCTGGATTCTGGCCGGTGGTGCGGGCAATTTCGATGTATCGTCAAATTCAAAATTGGGGCGGCTGGGCACCTATTCCCGAAGGCGAGCAGCTGGTCAAGGGTATGCGCGACCGGCGTGTGGCGCTGCTGCGCAAGCGATTACTGGCGACGGGCGACATGTCGGCGTCCGAGGGTGATCAACTTTTGTTTGATCAAAGTGTGCTTGAGGGCATTCGCCGTTTTCAGGCGCGCCATGGTCTTGCGCCAGACGGCGTGGTCGGACGCGGTACGGTCACTGCTTTGAATTTACCGGTGGCGACGCGCATCCTGCAGCTTGAAGTCAATCTCAAGCGTCTCAATGATGTCGCACCGAAGCTCGGACACCGCTATGTCTTCGTCAATATCGCAGGCCAAGAAGTTGAGGCCGTCGAGAATGACGAAGTGGTCATTCGTAAGCGTGTAATTGTCGGCAAGGAAGACCGCCAGACGCCAGAGATTACCAGCAAGGTCAATTTCATTGCACTCAACCCCTATTGGAACGTGCCGCTGTCGATTGCGACCAAGGATCTGTTGCCCAAGATCAAGGCCAATCCAAAGTTTCTGAGCCGCATGGGCATCCGTGTGTTCAAGGGGTGGTCAAACACGGCAACCGAAGTGAGCCCTGCGACGGTGGATTGGTCGAACCCAAACGTCACTCGACAATATCGTTTGCGCCAAGACCCCAGCCGCCTTAACTCGCTTGGAACCGTCAAAATCAACTTTGCCAATCGGTTTGCTGTCTATCTGCATGACACGCCGGTCAAAACTCTATTCGGCCGGAATTCACGCAATTTTAGTTCCGGGTGCGTGCGTGTGCAGGATGTGCGCGACCTTGTGGCTTGGCTGATGGAGGAAAACAAAGGCTGGGATCGGGCGCGGATCGACAAAACCATTTCCAGTGGCGAGCATATGGATGTGCCTCTCGCTTCAACGGTGCCGATCTATCTGATGTATCTTACCGCTTGGGTGGGCGAGGACGGTGTCGTCAATTTCCGCGACGATGTTTACAACCGCGACGCTAAGATCGGTGCCGGATTGGTGGCGAATTGAGCTGCTCTGTGGTCTGCTGAGCGTCGTCAGTTTAGTTTGTCTTGGCGGGTATGGTTCGTTGTAGTTGGGGAAAATATGACGTCTTCGCGAGTTGCAAAATTTCCGTATCTTGAGCATGACGGAATTCTGGCCTTTGCCCATCGTGGCGGTGCCGGGCGCTGGCCGGAAAACACGATGCCTGCTTTTCAAGGCGCTGTTGATCTGGGCTATCGCTATATCGAAACGGATGTGCATGCAACGCGGGACGGTGTGTTGCTCGCTTTTCATGATGATCAGCTTGATCGGGTGACGGATCATGTCGGCGTAATTGCCGAGATGGATTTCGCCGATGTGGCGCGTGCACGCGTGTCGGGTCTGGAGCCCATTCCCCGGTTTGAAGAATTGTTGCTGGCTTGGCCGGATATACGCATCAATATTGACCCCAAACGCGATAACGCCGTTCAGCCACTGATCCGCGTCTTGAAGGATTGTGACGCTGTCGACCGGGTCTGTGTCACATCGTTCTCCGATGCGCGCATTGCTGCTATCCGCGAGGCCTTGGGGCCGACGCTTTGCACAGGCGCGGGACCGATGGCCACGACGCGTCTACGGTTTGGCAGTTGGTCGCAGCCTTTGGGTTTTCTCTGGGGTGGCTTTGCCGCAGGCTGCGCCCAGATCCCGGTGGCGCAATATGGCATTCGCTTGGCAGATGAGCGTTTGCTGTCTTTTGCACATGCGAAAGGTTTGCAAGTGCATGTCTGGACGATTGACGATCCCGTCGAGATGAACCGTTTAATCGACCTTGGCGTCGATGGGTTGATGACCGACCAACCGGGTGTTTTGAAGCAGGTGCTTCTGGACAGAGGGCTATGGGCTACCTAAATAACCAGCCAAACGTGTGGATTTCTGCGACAATTAGCTTATGGTCTGGCTGTTCAGGCTTGTTAAATTAGCTGTGATCCGTTTAGCGCGGAAAGCAGTATCAATACAGGATTGCGGCAATGGACTATCAGGCAAGGCTCGGCGTGGCGCTCAAATCTGTGAAGGATGAAGGGCGGTACCGAGTGTTTGCCGATATCAAACGGCGCCGTGGTGACTTTCCCCGTGCCGTCATTCACACACCACAAGGGCCGCGCGAAATCGTCGTCTGGTGCTCTAATGACTATCTGGGCATGGGGCAGCATCCCGTCGTGATCGAAGCGATGCACAAGGCGATTGACGAAGTAGGGGCGGGCTCTGGTGGCACGCGCAATATTTCGGGCACCACGCGCTACCATGTTGAGCTTGAAAACGAGCTTGCTGATCTTCATCAAAAGGAAGCGGCGCTGCTGTTCACGTCAGGCTACGCCGCCAATGACGCGGCGCTTTCCACGCTGGCGCGCGTCTTCAATGATTGCGTCATCATCTCTGACGTAATGAACCATGCCTCGATGATCGAAGGCATCAAGCGCGGCGGTGGGCCTAAGCGCTTGTGGCGCCACAATGATCTCGGACATCTCGAAATTTTGCTCAAGCAGCTTGATCCCGCGCAGCCAAAGATTGTTGCTTTTGAGTCTGTCTATTCGATGGATGGCGACATCGCGCCGATTGGCGAGATTTGCGATCTGGCTAAAAAATATAACGCCATGACCTACCTCGATGAAGTGCATGCGGTCGGCCTCTATGGCCCGCGCGGCGGCGGCATTGCCGAGCGCGACGGTGTGCTCGACAAGGTGGACATCATCGAAGGCACGATGGCTAAAGGTTTTGGCGTGATGGGTGGCTATATTGCGGGCTCGTCGGTGTTGATTGATGTGCTGCGTTCCTATGCGCCGGGTTTCATCTTTTCGACCTCGCTGGCACCTGTGTTGGTCGCCGGCGTGTTGGCGTCGGTCCGGCATTTGAAGGCGAGCAATGTCGAGCGCGAAATACATCAGGAGCGCGCCGTTACTTTGCGTCGGATGATGGCCGATGCGGGCTTGCCAGTGATGATGTGTGAAAGCCATATCGTGCCGGTCTTTGTTGGCGATCCGGCGGCCTGCAAGCAAGTCAGTGATGATTTGCTGCAAGATCACGGCATCTATGTGCAGCCGATCAACTATCCCACCGTGCCACGCGGCACCGAGCGGCTGCGCTTTACGCCATGTCCAGTTCATACCGATGAGATGATGCACGATCTTGTCAAAGCGCTGGATCAGGTCTGGACGCGGCGAAAGATTTCCCGTGCCGCCTGAGGGTGGATCGAAGATACCCCCTACGCCGCCCGGTCCAACCGGCGGTCCTCGAGAAGTTATATTTGAATTCATCCCCATGGGCGGCGGCGTCAAGGCGACGGCCGTTGACCTGCTGACAGGTACTGAAGTTTCGGTGATTGGGCCTGCTGGGTCTGCCGGGCAGCGTGAGCTTGAGCGCGTGGCCCTGATGAAACTGAAGAAGCGATTGGTGCGTGAAAGTGGGGGCGATGCAAAACCCGAACCCGATACCAAGCCAAATGGCGGGGACCGAGGCGGCGGTATTATCGTCTAATCAGGATTGCTTCTTGCGCCGGGCGCGTCGTTGTTCGCCCCTCTGCCTAGGCCGATTTGTTTGGCCAAGCGCGAACGCTGCGCGGCGTAATTGGGCGCGACCATCGGGTAGTCTGGTGGCAGGCCCCAGCGCGCGCGATAGTCCTCAGGTGACATACCGTATTGCGAGCGCAAATAGCGCTTCAGCATTTTCAGCTTCTTGCCGTCTTCAAGACAGATGATGTAATCCGGGGTAATCGATTTCTTGATGGAAACGACAGGTGTTAGATTGTGATTGAGGGGCTCGAGCCCGTTTTCTAGGTCGTTTAGCGTGTTGTGGACGGCGCGAATTATGTCAGGCAGGTCGTTTGTCGAAAGCGTGTTGTTGCTGACATAGGCCGAAACGATCTGGCTTGCCAATTTCAACAGATCAACGGTATCACCTTCAGACTTTGGATCTCGCTCGCTCATTGCAGGGGTCCTTCATCAAACGCGTAAAGCTAATTTACGCCGTTTGTTTATCTATCGAAAACTCTACTTATACTTGAGGAAATACACAAATTTCTTCAAGTCGTCGTTGGTATTAGTGCAGACAAATTTGTACAAATAGGAAGAAACAAGGCATTCACTTTAGAGTATGCCTTTTGCTTCTGTCGTTTGAGCGCTAGCAGAATAAAGAATAACTATGGAATCGTGTGCTTTCCAGTATTCTTTGTTAATTACTGTTATCTTAGCAAGATTATTTCCGTATTTTTGTGGAGTTCAGTGGCTCTGTTGGATTGCGCTCACGGATATTTGGTGGCCGCCAGCGGAAATAAGTTTGACTTTGGGGCTAGTGGCTGGTTGGCCCCGTGTCGCGATATGTGGTATGACGCGGTTCTGCGAAAACGGCCCTTCGGGGATCGCTCGTATGACGCGAACCCAGCCTTATGATTCCATCGCTCGCAATTGTCGAAGGTGGCCTTTGGTTGGATTTCGGGTGGTCTATTTCCGTCTAAGAAGGTTCATTTGATGTCGTCAAGCAATGCAGTTGCGGGTCAGGCTATTGCCTCCGGTTTTTTCAGTGATGGCTTGGCGAAAAGCGATCCGGCCATTCAGGCGGCGATCGACAAGGAGTTGCATCGTCAGCAGACACAGATCGAATTGATTGCGTCTGAAAACATCGTCTCGCGCGCCGTCATGGAAGCGCAGGGTTCGGTGATGACGAACAAATATGCCGAGGGCTATCCCGGCAAGCGGTACTACGGCGGTTGTGAGTTTGTGGATATCGCCGAAGGGCTTGCCATTGAGCGCGCCAAAAAAATGTTCGATTGCGCCTATGTCAACGTGCAGCCCAATTCGGGTTCACAAGCCAATCAGGGCGCGATGATGGCGCTGATCAAACCCGGCGACACGATCCTCGGCATGAGCCTTGCCGCCGGTGGGCATTTGACCCACGGCGCGGCGCCGAACCAGTCGGGCAAGTGGTTCAATTCCGTCCAATATGGTGTGCGGGCGCAGGACCATCTGATTGATCTTGATGAAGTGGCCACTCTTGCAAAAGAACATAAACCCAAGCTCATCATCGCGGGCGGCTCGGCCTATCCACGCATCATCGACTTCAAGGCGTTCCGCGAAATTGCCGACAGTGTCGGAGCCTATCTAATGGTCGATATGGCCCATTTTGCAGGGCTCGTGGCCGGTGGCGTGCATCCAAGCCCGCTGCCTTTTGCTGATGTGGTAACGACGACGACGCATAAGACTTTGCGCGGGCCGCGTGGTGGCATGATCTTGTCGAACAATGAAGCGCTCGGCAAAAAAATCAATTCAGCGATCTTCCCCGGCATTCAGGGCGGTCCCTTGATGCATGTGATTGCAGGCAAGGCTGTCGCCTTTGGCGAAGCGCTGCGTCCTGATTTCAAAATCTATGCGCGGGCTGTCGTTGACAACGCGCGCGCGCTTGCAGCGACGCTTGCCGAAGCCGGGCTTGCCATCGTTTCAGGTGGTACGGACACGCATTTGATGCTGGTTGATCTGCGCCCGAAAAAACTTACTGGCAAGATCGCCGAAGCCGCGCTTGAGCGCGCCAATATCACTTGCAACAAGAACGGCATTCCGTTCGATCCCGAAAAACCGACGGTGACATCGGGCGTGCGTCTTGGCACACCGGCGGCGACTAGCCGCGGGTTTGGCGTTTCGGAGTTTCAGCTCGTTGGAACACTCATCAATGAGGTTTTGTCGGGTCTTGCGGAAAATGGCGAAGAGGGCAACGCTGGCGTTGAGGCATCAGTGCGGGACCGTGTTGTGGCCCTGTGTGGTCGTTTTCCGATCTATGGCGGTTCCAACTGAGTTTAGGGCTGCGACACAACTAGAGGCTGGGGGCCAGAGGTATGCGTTGTCCATATTGCGGCAATGAAGACACGCAAGTGAAGGATTCACGCCCGACCGAGGACAATACCTCGATCCGGCGGCGGCGTTTCTGTACGGCGTGCGGTGGGCGCTTCACGACATTTGAGCGTGTACAGTTGCGTGAGTTGACGATCATCAAGACAAATGGCCGCCGCGTGCCCTTTGAACGGGACAAACTTATGCGTTCCGTGCAAGTCGCGATGCGCAAACGCCCAGTTGAGCAAGAGCGGGTTGAGCGTATGGTGAGCGGTATCGTGCGGCGTCTTGAGAGCATGGGCGAAAGTGAAATTCCGTCCCGGGTCGTCGGCGAGCTAATTATGAAGGGCTTGAGTTCTCTCGATGCGGTGGCCTATGTGCGCTTCGCTTCGGTTTACAAAAACTTTCATGAGGCGAAGGATTTTGAGAATATCCTGGGTGAGATCAGTGGCCCGGGCGTGAATGTGTCAGACGACGATGACGACTGACTGTTTGATCGCTCGGCGTTGAGGGTCGGGTGCCCTGAAACTAAATTCGGGGTACCGATGGCGAGGGCCACAGACGCAGATTACATGACCATGGCGTTGACGCTTGCAGAGCGCGGGTTGGGCATTGTTGCACCCAATCCTGCTGTCGGCTGCGTCATTGTCGCCGATGGTCTGGTGGTCGGCCGCGGCATCACGCAGGCCGGTGGTCGGCCTCATGCCGAGACTGTGGCTCTGGCTCATGCCGGGACGAAGGCGCGCGGTGCGACGGCCTATGTCACGCTTGAACCCTGTGCCCATCATGGCAAAACCGGCCCTTGTGCGCAGGCGCTGATTGATGCGGGCATCGCGCGCGTTGTCGGTGCCGTTGCAGACCCTGATCCACGTGTCGCTGGGCGCGGCTTTGCCATGCTGGAAAAAGCTGGGATCGACGTTGTCGAAGGTGTCTGCATGGCCCGTGCGGCCCATATCAATCAAGGGTTCTTTCTCAAGGTCACCGAGACGCGCCCGCTTGTTACCTTGAAAATTGCAAGCTCTGTAGACGGACGAACAGCAACGAAGGCAGGTCATAGCCGTTGGATCACTGGCGACGCTGCACGCGAACGTGGCCATCTGTTGCGCGCCACTCATGATGCCATCATGATCGGCAGCGCTACCGCTATTGTTGATGATCCAACGCTGACTTGTCGCCTTTCTGGCCTTGAAGATCGTTCACCCGTGCGCATCATTGCCGATGGTCGGCTGCGCCTGCCACTAACATCGAAACTTGTGCGCGAGGCGCGCAAAGTGCCCGTTTGGGTGTTGACCTTTCCCGGCGCTGAACCCGATCGCCGCAAGGCCTTTGTCGATTGCGGCGTTGAGATGATCGACGTGTCGCCTGTGGACGATACTGGCCTTATGGATATGAAAGTGGCGATGCGGCTTCTGGCTGAGCGTGGCTTGACGCGTGTGCTGGTCGAAGGTGGTGCGCGTCTTGCCTCCTCGCTCATGCGCGCGCATCTGGTGGACCGGATTGAGTGGTTCCGCTCATCGACCATTGTTGGTGGCGATGGCTATCCCGCGATTGCCGCGCTCGGTGTGGAGCAGGTCGATCAATCGCCGCAACTGATGCTGATCGATCAATTGTCACTCGGCCCCGATACGCTTTCCAGTTATGTGATGCGGAGCTGATATGTTTACAGGGATCGTCAGCGATGTGGGCCGGGTGCGGTCGGTCGAAAAGCGTGGTGATACGCGTTTCGTGATCGAGACCATTTATGAGCCTGACAGCATGTTGCTTGGGGCCTCCATTGCCTGTTCGGGTTGCTGCCTCACCGTGGTCGAGAAGGGCAGTGATGCCGGTCAGAACTGGTTTGCGGTCGATGCCTCGCGCGAGACGCTGGACTGCACGGTGCTTGGTGATTGGCAGGCAGGCACACCGATCAATCTGGAACGTGCGCTTAAGGCAGGCGATGAGCTTGGCGGGCATATCGTCAGCGGTCATGTCGATGGTGTCGGCGAGATCGTAGACATCCGCGCTGACGGCGACAGCAAGCGTTTTATTTTTGAAGCGCCCGGCGCGCTTGGCCAATTCATTGCGCCCAAAGGCTCGATCACCCTTGATGGCACATCGCTGACGGTCAACGAAATTGAAGACGTGGCCCGCGGGACTAACGCGAGCGTCACCCGCTTCGGGGTCAACATCATCCCCCATACACAAGCTGTCACGATCTGGGGCAAGGCCAAGGTCGGTCAGCGAATTAATCTTGAAATCGACATGCTGGCCCGTTATGTCGCCAGACTGGCCAAGAAGGAATAGACATCGTGTACAAGGAATACCTCTCTTCCATCGAGGAAGTCATCGAAGACGCCCGCAATGGCAAGATGTTCATCCTCGTTGATGCAGAAGACCGTGAGAACGAGGGCGACCTCGTCATCCCCGCCCAGATGTGTACGCCTGAGGCCGTCAATTTCATGGCCAAATATGGCCGTGGTTTGGTGTGCTTGACGATGACGGGTGACCGCGCCAAGGCGCTCAATCTGGAATTCATGTCATCAAACAATCAGTCGCGCAATCAGACGGCTTTCACCGTCTCCATTGAAGCGCGCGAAGGCATTTCGACTGGCATCTCGGCGCATGATCGCGCCCATACTGTGTCGGTCGCCATCGACCCCACCAAAGGCCAGACCGACATCGTCTCGCCCGGCCATGTGTTTCCATTGGTCGCCAAAGATGGTGGTGTGCTGGTGCGCGCCGGTCATACCGAAGCGGCCGTCGATATTGCGCGTCTTGCGGGTCTCTATCCCGCTGGGGTTATCTGCGAAATCATGAACGATGATGGCACCATGGCGCGCTTGCCCGACCTTGTGCAGTTTGCCCAGCTTCACGGTCTCAAGATCGCAACCATCGCTGATCTGATTGCTTACCGCCGTCGCTACGACCACTTTATTCATCGCGCCATCGAGACGGAGCTTGAAAGCAATTACGGCGGCGAGTTTAAGATGATGGTCTATCTCAATACCGTCGAATATGCTGAGCATATCGCTTTGGTGAAAGGCGACATCTCGACGCCTGGGCCTGTGCTGGTGCGCATGCATGCGACCAATGTGTTTGATGATTTGCTGGGCGCGAATGGGCCACGTGCTGACATGCTGAAAGAATCCATGCGGATCATTTCAGAAGAAGGCCGCGGCGTGATCGTTATCATTCGCGATACGCAGGCGACCGTCGTGTCTGATCTGCTGCTGCGCAAAGGCGAGGCGAACGATCAAGGCATGCCACGCCGCTTGCGCGAATATGGCGTGGGCGCGCAAATCCTGCTCGATCTCGGCGTCCAGGAAATGATCCTGCTGTCAGACACTGATCGCAGCATTGTTGGCCTTGAAGGCTATGGCCTCTCGGTGGCAAGCCAACGCCCGATCAGCGCTATAACCTCTGCCTCCAAATCCGCCACATCCCCCGCCACATCTAAGGAGTCTATCGCGTGACGGACACACAAGCTCATATCCTCATTGTTGAGGCTCGTTTCTATAACGATCTAGCCGACGAGCTGGCGCGCGGCGCGGCCGCTGCCATTGAGGCGCGGGGCGCGACCTATAAACGCGTATCAGTGCCTGGCGTGCTGGAAATTCCCGCCGCCATCAAATTTGCCCTCGACGCCATGGCGCATGGGGGGCAGGTCAAGCGGTTTGACGGCTTTGTGGCGCTGGGGTGCGTCATTCGGGGCGAAACCACGCATTATGATATAGTGTCGAACGAATCCGCTCGCGCCTTGATGGATATTGCCGTGTCGCGCTCATTGGCGCTTGGCAATGGCATCCAGACAGTAGAAAACAGTGCGCAAGCATGGGCGCGCGCCAAGGTTGACGACAAAAACAAAGGCGGCGGCGCGGCCAACGCCTGTCTCGACATGATAGACCTCCAGCGTCAGCTTAATTCTTGAGCCCGGTCCTTTTGAAAGCAATACCCTCTATGTCTTCGGCTTCTGACACCCCCACTGCTGGATCTCTCGACATCAATGCGCGCTCTGCCGCTCGCCTTGGGGCCGTGCAGGCGCTTTACCAGATGGATATGGTTGGCACCGAGCTTGATGATGTGGTCGATGAATTTGTGCAATATCGGTTTGGCAAAGAGATCGAGGGCGAGACTTTTCCCGAAGCCGATGAAGCGCATTTTGCCGATGTCATCCGGGGCGTTGTGCGCGAGCAGCGTGACATTGATCAGGCGATCAACGGGGCGCTGGCCAAAGGCTGGACGCTAGCACGCATCGACTCGACCCTGCGCGCCGTGCTGCGCGCAGGCGTCTATGAGCTGCGACGTTGCAAGGACATTCCGGTCAAGGTCGTCATCAACGAATATGTCAATGTGGCGCATGCCTTCTTTGAGGGCGATGAGCCGGGCGTGGTCAATGCTGTGCTCGACCGGCTTGGTGCTACCGCTCGCAAGGCTTAATGGATCGGAGCTGACATGGCCCCGCAACCTCCCGACGAATTCGATCTGATTGCCACCTATTTTGCACCACTGGCGGCCTCTGCGCCGGGGGCCTATGGGCTTGGCGACGATGCCGCGAGCTTCCTGCCATCACCCGGTATGGAGCTTGTGTTCACCGTTGATGCCATCGTCGAGGGCGTTCACTTCCTTCCCGACGATCCAGCCGACGAGATCGCGCGCAAGTTGCTCCGCGTCAACCTGTCAGACTTGGCGGCTAAAGGCGCGCGACCTTTGGGTTATCTACTCACCACAGCCTGGACGCCTTCGATCTCGGTTGAATGGATTGCTGCCTTCGCGCGCGGGCTCGGCGCTGATCAAAAGCTGTTTGATGTTTCGCTCTGGGGGGGCGACACGGTTTCAACGCCGGGGCCTTTGTCTTTTACGCTGACCGCGATTGGTGAGGTGCAACCGGGGCAAATGCTGCGTCGGTCGGGCGGACAGTTGGGCGATGATCTCTATGTCACCGGCACGCTCGGCGATGCCGCTTTGGGTCTTGCTGTGGCGCAAGGCCGCTTGAGCCCGGCGGAACACGATGCGACCTATCTGATCAGCCGCTATCGGCGCCCCGAACCACGTATGGCCTTTGGGCGTGGCCTCGTCGGGCTAGCGCATGCCTCGCTTGATGTGTCCGATGGTTTGATGGCCGATCTCACGCACTTGTGCGCGCAGTCGGGCTTGGGGGCCAGAGTGGAAGCGGCGGCGCTGCCTGTGTCGGACGCGGTCGCCGCTTGCCTCGCCTCATCTCCGGCCCTGATCGATACGGTGATGACCGGCGGTGATGACTATGAGTTGCTCTTTGCAGCACCCAGCCATGCTGCCCATGCCATTGATTCTCTGGCGCAGCGGTCAAATACCCCGGTAACGCGAATCGGCAGGCTCATTGACGCTAGGGAAGGGGTAGCCGCACTGGATGGTAAGGGCCAGCCTATGGTTTTTCCACAATTGGGCTTCCGTCACCGCTAGTTCGGCTGGGCGCGGGGGCTATCCTCACCATAGCGAACAGGTCTTGTTGCTTTCCCCTTCTGCATTTGGCATCGTTCGCCTTAATTATGCTTCATATGCGAGGGGGGAGGAATCATCCAGGAATGCTTGGACTGGTTCGTGTTCCCGAAGAACAACAGGGACTGAACAATGAGTACCACATTGTGGGCAATCATCGGATGCGGTGGTCTAGCGATCATCTATGGAATTTTAGCCGGGCGCTCTGTCTTGGCCGCTGATGCGGGCAATGCGCGCATGCAAGAGATTGCGGCGGCCATTCAAGAGGGTGCCAGCGCTTATCTCAACCGCCAATACACGACCATTGGTCTGGTTGGCATCGTTATTTTTGCTATCATTTCTTATCTGCTCGGCATCAAGGTCGGTGTTGGCTTTCTGGTCGGCGCGACGCTTTCAGGCGCAGCTGGTTATATCGGTATGCTGGTGTCGGTGCGGGCCAATGTGCGCACCACGCAGGCATCGAGCAAAAGTCTGGCAGCGGGCCTTGCCATCGCGTTCCGCGCGGGCACGGTCACAGGCATGCTGGTTGCGGGCTTGGCGCTTCTGGCGGTCACGGTCTATTTCGCGGTTCTCACCGTTTATCTGGGTTATGCCCCCAATTCGCGTGAAGTCATCGACGCGCTGGTCGCGCTTGGCTTTGGTGCTTCGCTGATTTCGATCTTTGCCCGTCTCGGTGGCGGCATCTTCACCAAGGGTGCGGATGTCGGTGGCGATCTCGTCGGTAAGGTTGAAGCAGGTATCCCCGAAGACGATCCGCGCAACCCGGCCACCATCGCCGATAACGTGGGCGATAATGTGGGCGACTGCGCAGGCATGGCGGCCGACTTGTTTGAAACCTATGCGGTGACGCTGGTCGCAACCATGGTTCTCGCCTCGATTTTCTTTGTCGGAACCGACGCTCTCAACCTGATGATATATCCGCTGGCGATTGGTGGTACATGCATCATCACCTCGATCATCGGCGTGTTCTTTGTCCGTCTGGGCAAGAGCAACAACGTCATGAACGCGCTTTACAAAGGCTTTGTGGCTTCTGCGGTTCTGTCGTTGATCGCGCTTTATTTTGTGACCAACTACATTGTTGGCTTTGACTCCAGCTTCACCGTTGGCCTCAAAACCTTCACTGGTATGGATCTTTATTATTGCGGCATTTGTGGTCTTGTGATCACGGGCCTCATCATCTGGGTGACGGAATATTACACCGGCGTTAATTTCCGCCCGGTCAAAAGCATCGCGGCGGCGTCGGTGACGGGCCACGGTACCAACGTCATTCAGGGTCTGGCGATTTCGATGGAGTCAACGGCATTGCCCGCGATCATCATCGTGGTCGGCATTCTTGCAACCTATAGCTTTGCCGGCCTGTTCGGTATTGCCATTGCGGTTTCGACCATGCTTGCTCTAGCCGGTATGGTTGTGGCACTCGACGCCTTTGGTCCGGTTACAGACAATGCAGGCGGCATTGCTGAAATGGCTGATCTGCCTGCTGATGTGCGCAAGACCACGGACTTGCTCGACGCGGTCGGCAACACGACCAAGGCCGTCACCAAGGGCTATGCTATTGGTTCAGCGGGCCTTGGCGCGCTGGTGCTGTTTGCAGCCTATACGCAGGACTTGAATTTCTTCTCTGCGTCACCGGAAATCTATCCTTACTTTGAAGGCGTGGTCGCAGACTTCTCGCTGTCCAATCCTTATGTCGTGGTGGGGCTCTTCCTCGGCGGCCTGCTGCCCTATCTCTTTGGGGCCATGGGCATGACGGCGGTTGGCCGTGCGGCTGCTTCGGTCGTGGTTGAAGTGCGTCGCCAGTTCAAGGCCGATCCCGGCATCATGGCGGGCACATCAAAGCCTGATTACGCCCGCGCCGTGGACATGCTGACCAAGGCTGCAATCAAGGAAATGATTGTTCCTTCGTTGCTGCCAGTGCTGTCACCGATCGTTCTTTACTTCATCATCTTGAACATCGCTGGCAAGTCAGAGGCCTTCTCGGCGGTCGGCGCGATGCTGCTCGGCGTTATCATCACGGGCCTTTTCGTGGCCCTGTCGATGACGGCAGGTGGCGGTGCTTGGGATAATGCCAAGAAGTACATCGAAGACGGCCATCATGGCGGCAAGGGCTCAGACGCTCATAAGGCGGCTGTGACCGGCGACACGGTTGGCGATCCTTACAAGGATACGGCTGGCCCGGCGGTCAACCCGATGATCAAGATCACGAACATCGTGGCGCTGCTGCTGCTCGCTGTGCTGGCTCATCAGTAAGCGCAACACTGAATACGAAAGGCCCCGCATGTTCGCGGGGCCTTTTTTGTCGTCGATGATGTCTGGTGCTTGCGTTGGCTTAGCGCTGCCCGCCGGGCTGCGGCACCGCTTTGTTGGCGGTGGTTTTTTTGTTGAAGCGACCAAGGTTGCTGAAAAGCTGGCCAAGAATCGTCAGTTCCTTGCCACGTGTCGGCGTGGTGCGCGTCTGGAGATCGACGACTTCGCCGTCCTTCAAGCCGTAATAGGAAACGTCATCAACGACATCTTGCTTGTTAAAATAGACCGCGATGACGGTCCGATCGACTTCTTCTGGCTGGAAGAATAGGAAAGCTTCGGTCTTGCTGGTGATATAGTACCATGCGTCGTTATTGATGGTCGAAACGGTTGATGGCGAGCCCATATATTCTTGGACCTGCACTTGGCTCGTTTGACCGATCTTGAGTTTTTTCAGGTCTGTCTCATTGACGACGTAGCCACGCTGTGCGGTAACAGGGGCAACAAGTTCAACACAACCCGTCAGGGCAGGGCTGGACGCCATAAGCAGGGCGACACAGCTCAAAATACCGGCTCGGTGCCGCAGGCGATTGGAAGTCATAGTGGCGGCCCTCCCGAGACCTAGATGTTCAGACGTTGACCTACCCTTGTCGGTCGCTAAATTCAATCGGCTTCTTTACACGCCGATATTCATTAACGAACCTGACCGGGGCTTGAGGCCATTCGGCCGGACGGAGTAACAGTATGATGTGGAAAAGAATTTTTGACAGATCAGAACACGAGCAAGAAGCCTACGCTATCTATGGTGCGTCGGTCTCGCAAGCCCGCTCACCGGCTCTATATCTGAATGCCGGGGTTCCCGACACGCTGGAGGGCCGCTTTGAGATGGTGGCCTTGCATAGCTTTTTGGTGCTGAGGCGGTTGCGAAAGGTCGATGCCGCTGACGCTGAGGTAGCAAAGGCGTTGGGCCAGAAGGTGTTTGACCTTTTGTTTGATGATATGGACCAGACCTTGCGCGAAATTGGCATCAGCGATCTCAAGGTCGGCAAGGAAATCAAGACCATGGCCTCGGCTTTTTATGGCCGTATCGAGGCCTATGATGCGGGGCTTGACGCCGAGGATGACGCTATCCTGCCGGCTGCTTTGGCGCGCAATGTCTATGCTGAAACGCCACCCGCTGAGGCGCTTGCCGCACTCACCGCCTATGTGCGGCGCGCCGATGTGGCTTTGGCTGCGGCGCCCGTTAGCAATCTGTTCAAGGGTGAGGTCGCGGTGGCAGCCCTGCCAGAACCTGTGGCTGCGCCAGGATCGCTTGCCTCATGAGTAGCGCAACACCGCAAAACCCGACACCCGAATTCAGCCTGCTGCTGTCAATGGACGACGTGCCGCCCAATGGCAAAACGCTTCGGTTTGAAGTCGACGAAAGCGAGCGAGCGGCGCTGGCGACCCGCTTTGATTTGGTAGCGCTGCATCTCTTCAAGGGTACGGTTCATGTCAAACCGTGGCGACGTCATGGCTTGGTTGTGGAGGGGCAGTTTGAGGCCGACCTCGTGCAATCCTGCATCGCAACGCTGGAGCCGCTTGATGCGCATCTGTCAGAGAACTTCAATCTCCATTTCTTGCCTCTCGACATGATCGAACGCGACGCAGCGGCGGCGGCAAAGCGCGAAATTGTGGTTGATGTGGAAAGCGAAGACCCGCCCGAAGCGATTGAAGGCGGGCGACTTGACGTTGGCGAAGTGATGGCGGAACAATTGTCAGTGGCGATTGATCCCTATCCCAAAAAGCCCGGTGCTGTGTTCATTCCTGACGAGCCGAGCGACGATGAGGCGGTCGAATTGCGGCCAAATCCCTTTGCATCCTTGGAAAAACTCAAGAAAAAAGATTGATTCTGCAAGCCCGTAGGACAATACGAAGGTGTTGTCTCGACAGCGCAACCCGGTATCTTCGGGACGAACTGTCTGGGGGTGGTCTCCACTTTGACGTGGAGCGCCTTGATTAGGGGATGGGCAGAGAAGTGAGGTTGGGTTGACGACGAGCGGTTTAACGATAGCGCTAGATGGAATGGGCGGTGATCACGGCCCTGAGACCACGATTGGCGGGGCTGAGATTGCCTCGGTGCGTCACCCCGGTGTGCGCTTCTTGATTTTTGGTGATGAAGCGATCATGCGCCCCGCGCTGGACAAGTTTCCGCGCGTGGCTGCCGTCAGCGAAATCATCCATACTGATGTTGCCATCTCGATGGATGAATTGCCCAGTCAGGCTTTGCGGCGTGGGCGCAAGACCAGCAGCATGTGGCTGGCCATCGATGCCGTGAAAACAGGCCGCGCACAGGTGGCTTTGTCGGCGGGCAATACCGGCGCGCTCATGGCCATGTCCAAGGTTGTGCTCAAGACCATGCCCAATGTTGAGCGTCCGGCGCTCGCAGGCCTTTGGCCAACCGCGCGCGGCGAGAGCGTGGTGTTGGACCTTGGCGCGACCATCGGGCCGAGCGCTTTTCAGCTTGTACAGTTTGCCGTGATGGGTGAGGCCTTCGCGCGTATTCTATTCGGGCTGGAGCGACCAAGTGTTGGTTTGCTCAACATCGGGCAAGAAGAAGTCAAAGGCACTGAAGAGGTCAAGGAAGCGGCGCAAATTTTGCGCGACACCGGCTTGTCGCTAAATTTCCACGGCTTTGTCGAGGGGGACGATATTTCCAAAGGCACGACCGATGTCGTTGTGACCGATGGCTTTACCGGCAATATCGCGCTCAAGACGGCGGAGGGCACAGTGCGCCTGATTGTCGAGTTCTTGCGCGGAGCCTTGCGTAGTTCGCTGCTGTCGCGCCTTGGCTATCTGTTTGCTATGGGGGCTTTCAAAGCCCTCAGCAAGAAGCTCGATCCGCGCTCGTCCAATGGGGCCGTATTTCTCGGTCTTAATGGTCTAGTGGTCAAAAGCCATGGCGGCACCGATGCCGAAGGCTTTGCCTATGCCATCGATGTGGCGGTCGATGTGGCTGCTGCCGATCTGGTGCAAAAAATCATGGTCGATCTTGGCGCGCTGGACGGGCTCAAGCCGACCAGCAGCAAGGCGGACGATCATTCCACAACGGGCGAATCTGAGGTTGCTGCATCGTGAGTATCATTCGGAGCGTTATTGCAGGCTGTGGCAGCTATTTGCCGGAACGCCGCATGTCCAATGCCGACCTGACCGAGATCGTCGATACAACCGATGATTGGATTGTGGCGCGCACCGGCATTCATGCGCGTCATATTGCAGCCGACGACGAGATGACCTCGCATCTGGCGCTCAAGGCAGCGCGTGCGGCGATTGCCCACGCCGGCATCGATGTGCAGGAGATCGACACGATCATCATGGCGACGACGACGCCTGACAGCACGTTTCCCGCAACCGCTGTGACGGTGCAGGCCGAGCTTGGCCTTCATCATGGCGCGGCTTTTGACGTGCAGGCCGTTTGCTCGGGCTTTGTCTATGCGCTGACCATTGCCGACACATTCATTCGCTGTGGCCAGTCCAAGACCGTGTTGGTGATTGGCGCGGAAACCTTCTCTCGTTTGCTCGATTGGACCGACCGCACGACCTGTGTGCTGTTTGGTGATGGCGCGGGCGCGGTGGTGGTCAAAGCGGCGGAAGGCGAGGGGACCAATGCGGACCAGGGCATCTTGACCGCACACCTCCATTCCGATGGCCGCTACAAGGACAAACTTTATGTTGATGGCGGGCCATCATCGACCGGCACCACCGGTCATGTGCGCATGGAGGGCCGGGAGGTTTTCCGTCACGCCGTCGTCAATATTGCCGAAACGATCAAGGAGTCACTCACTGCCACCGGCTTGAGTGTGGACGATATCGACTGGTTCGTGCCGCATCAGGCCAACAAGCGCATTTTGGATGGCACCGCCAAACGCATCGGCCTGCCACCTGAAAAAGTCGTGATGACGGTCGGTGAGCATGGCAACACGTCGGCCGCATCGGTGCCTTTGGCGCTGGATACCGCCGTGCGCGATGGCCGAATCAAGCGCGGCGATCTCGTGCTTCTGGAGGCGATGGGTGGCGGCTTCACTTGGGGCTCGGTGATGTTGCGCTGGTAAGTGGGGCAAAACTGGGATTTTTGTCCCGAAGTCACACATAAATGAACTTTAGAAGATTCGCGCATCCTATTGATATTGACGGAATAATCGGCCCGCCATAGGCTTTGAGCGAATTTGGAGGATTGGCTATGGGGGATACCATCACGCGGGCTCATTTGAGCGAAGCCGTCTATCAGGAAGTCGGCCTGTCGCGCAATGAATCTGCAGAACTCGTTGAATCCGTATTGCTTGAGATTGGCGATAGCCTGTCCAAAGGTGACACTGTCAAATTATCGTCATTCGGGTCCTTTTCGGTCCGTCAAAAAGGCGGGCGGATGGGCCGAAATCCGAAGACGGGCGAAGAAGTGCCAATCAAGCCGCGGCGTGTTCTGGTGTTCCGTCCCAGTCATGTGCTGAAGGAGCGGATCAACACGGCTCTGAGCGGCAAAGCGGAAGCAGCCGAATAAGCACTGGAGCAACCCGTGACCAGATCTGGTTTAAGACCTGGGATTGAAGAGCGGAGCCAAGGACCTGGTTTGTCGATACAAAAGTCACCTGACGCATTCCGAACCATCAGCGAAGTGGCCACCGACCTTGATGTGCCTCAGCACGTCTTGCGGTTCTGGGAAAGTAAGTTCAATCAGATTCGCCCCCTGAAACGTGGCGGTGGCCGTCGCTATTACCGGCCCGAAGATGTGGACCTGCTACGCGGTGTGCGCGCGCTCCTCTATAATGACGGTTACACCATCAAAGGCGTCCAAAAGGTCTTCCGCGAGCAAGGCGTGAAATTCGTCAGCGAGACCGGCAGAGGCACGATTGATTCGTCTCTAGCGGAGCTGGCGCGCGAAGCGGTGCGGCGTAGCGAGCAGGATGACGCGCTATCAGACGGCGCATTGTCTGCTAATGCGCGCAAAGCCCTTAAAGCGTTACTTGAAGGCCTTGTCGATTTGAAAGAAGAAATCGATGAAACCCTTTGGGATGACGAAGAAGATGAAGAATAAGCGCGCCTGCAACATCGACACCTCGTTTTGGCGGCGCTTATCGCCGCATGATGACAAAAAGCCTCGAAAATATGCCGATTGAGGCGTTGCCCACCGCGAAACCCACGTCTATATTCCGCGCCTCCAAAGGGTGCGTATCTTTCGCACCCTTTTATCCGGTTTTGTCGGAGCGTAGCGCAGCCCGGTAGCGCACTTGTCTGGGGGACAAGGGGTCGTCGGTTCGAATCCGGCCGCTCCGACCATCTATCGGGGCCAACGTGATTTTGTCGTCGAGACAGGCGCGTTGGCCCTTTTCGTACATGACAGTCTGGGGCAGATTGAGGCTCCCAGTGTTTTCTTGGAGCTTCATGCCATGGCCACTCTTCCGATCCTCATCTTCCTCGCCGTGATCCTCGTTCTGAACAAGAGCCAGACCGGCTACTTCTTCTAAGATCGCCTGAGAGAATGCGGAGAGAGAGGACGCGGGCTATTTCGCGTCGCTTGGGTCTATGTCGGGCCTCAGCATCCAAATGATCACCCAGCGGAACGGCAGCGCCCAGATCGTGCCAGCGATCAAGTAATAGGCAAATTGTGCAAAGCCGTTTTCTGAGACATGGCCGCTCACCGCGATAGTCATAATCAGCAGCGAATAGAAAAACAGAAACGTCAGCAGAAAAATCGTGCCGATGAGTTTGCGGGCGCGCAGGGGTAGGCGGGTCATATGGCTCTCCGTTTGATGGCATATATTTAGGCCATTGCGCCGCGTGAGGCAAAGCCTCAAGCCCCTCTCGAAGCGTCCTTCTGTCGCGGCCCCTTTCGGCTGTGCCGGGGGCCCCTTCAGGCTATCACTTTCCCCTATGAATGAAGCACATACTCAGGCCGCCCGTCATTGGGCCGCCCGGCGGCAAATCGCGATCTGGCTGTTTGGCGTTTCGGCCTTGGTCTTTCTCATGGTCGTAGTAGGCGGGTTGACGCGCCTCACCGAGTCCGGCCTGTCGATTACGCAATGGAAGCCCGTTGTCGGCATGTTGCCGCCCATGGGGCAGGTGGCTTGGGCCGATGCTTTCACGCGCTACCAGCAGATCCCGCAATATGAGCTGATGAACAAGGGCATGACGCTGGCCCAGTTCAAGGGCATCTTCTGGTGGGAATGGAGCCATCGTTTCCTCGGGCGGCTCATTGGCTTTGCTTTTCTGCTGCCGTTCCTCTGGTTTGCCGTGACGCGCCGCATTGAGCGCTCGATGACGCCCCGGCTGATCGTGATGTTCCTGCTCGGCGGCGCGCAAGGCGCGCTCGGCTGGTGGATGGTCAAAAGCGGACTGACGCATCGCGTCGATGTCAGCCAGTACCGCCTCACCGCCCACCTCGGCCTCGCCACCGCCATCTACGCTTACATGATGTGGACCGCGCTGGCGCTCTGGCGTGATGCGCCCTCTGTCCATGTCGGTTCGAGTTTGCGCAAGGCCGCGCTCGCCTTGGTCGGGCTCATCTATTTCCAGATGCTGCTTGGCGGTTTTGTCGCTGGCCTGAAGGCGGGCTACATCTACAATACATGGCCGCTGATGGATGGATCGTTTATCCCAGAGGGCCTGTTTGCCAATGAAGTCTGGTGGCGCAATTTCTTTGAGAACATGCTCACCGCGCAATTCGACCACCGCATGGTCGCTTATCTGGTGACAGCGCTAGTCGGCTGGCACTGGTTTGCCACCCGCGCCAGTGGCGACCGCGCCGCGCAGCAAAGCGCAAGCTGGCTTATGCTGGCGGTACTGGGCCAAGTTGGGCTCGGCATCTGGACATTGCTGGAAGTCGTGCCGGTGCCGCTCGGTGCCGCCCATCAGGCGGGCGCGCTCATCGTCTTCACGCTGGCGATCGTTCATGCACGGCGGCTTAACCCGTCCGGCATTTAAGCCGGTACAGTCCCACAACACTCAGTGTCGTCCCGGGACTTGATCCCGGGACCCAGCGCTCTCGACACATGCTGAAATCAATATGGATCCCGGGGCACCTTTGCATCAAAGGAGGGCCCGGGATGACAGCAGACTTGATGTGGACGTGGTTTAGGCATTCAACGCCTTATCCAGCGCCGCAATAATATCAGCCGTGTCTTCAATCCCAATGGACAGCCGTACCGTGTCAGCACCTGCACCTGCCGCATCGCGCTGTTCGTCTGTCAACTGACGATGCGTGGTCGACGCCGGGTGGATGATGAGGCTGCGCGTGTCGCCCAGATTGGCTAGATGGCTGAGTAGCTCGATGCCGTTAACGAGCTTGACGCCTGCGTCATAGCCACCCTTGAGGCCAAAGGTCAGCAGCGCACCAGCGCCCTTTGGAGCATATTTCTGTTGCAGCTTGTGGGATGGATTACCCTCAAGACCAGGAAAGGATACCCAAGTTACCTTGGGGTGCTTTTTGAGGAATTTCGCTACCGTTAAAGCGTTGTCGCAATGGCGCTGCATACGCAGTGGCAATGTTTCAATGCCGGTCAAAATCATAAAGGCGTTGAACGGCGACAGCGACATGCCCAGATCGCGCAGGCCAAGCACGCGGCAGGCGATGGCAAAAGCGATGGGGCCAAAGGTCTCATGAATCTTGAGGCCATTATAAGATGGCGTCGGCTCGCTCAGCGTTGGGTATTTTCCGTCCTTTGACCAATCGAACTTGCCAGAATCGACAATGATGCCGCCCATGGAATTGCCATGACCGCCGAGGAATTTGGTCATTGAGTGCAGCACAATGTCTGCGCCGTGTTCGATGGGGCGAATGAGATAAGGCGAGGCCAGCGTGTTGTCCACGATCAGCGGGATGCCCGCGTCATGCGCAATTTTGGCGATGGCGGCAATGTCCATCACGCAGCCATTCGGGTTGGCCATGCTTTCGATGAAGACGGCTTTAGTCTTGGGGCCAATGGCCTTTTTCACCGTGGTGGGGTCCGTCGCATCTGCCCAATCGACATGCCAGTCGAATTTCAGGAACGAGTGACCAAACTGTGTGATCGAGCCACCGTAGAGCTGCCGTGCTGCAACGAAATGGTCGCCAGCGCTCATCAACGTATGAAAGGTGAGAAGCTGGGCGGAGTGCCCGGATGCTACGGCAACGGCTGCCACGCCGCCTTCGAGCGCTGCCACACGTTCTTCCAGCACTGCTGTCGTTGGGTTGTTGATGCGCGTGTAGATATTGCCAAAGGCTTCCAGCGCAAACAGCGAGGCGGCGTGATCGGCATCATTGAAGACGAAAGATGTCGTTTGATAAATCGGTGTGGCGCGGGCGCCGGTAACGGGATCAGGTTTTGCGCCGGCGTGAACGGCGAGCGTATCGAAGCTATAATCGGACATGGAAGATTCCTTAGTGTGGTGGGTCGTCGTGTTTGTTTAGGGAAAGATTGTATTTGTTTAGTGGAAGAGTTGGGGTATTTCGATCTTGGGGCAACGGTTCATCACGACCTTGAGGCCAGCGGCTTCGGCGCGTGCCGCGCCTTCCTCGTTGGCGACGCCCAGTTGCATCCAGATATATTTTGCGCCGATGGCGACGGCTTCATCGCAGACGGGGCCAGCGGCGTCTGAGTTGCGAAAAACCTCAACCATATCGACCTTGTCTGGAATATCGCTCAGCGTTGCATAGACCGTTTCGCCAAGCAGCGTTTTGCCCGCGATCCCCGGATTGACCGGAATGACGCGATAGCCGCGGCCTTGCATGAATTGCATGACCTCGTGACTGTCGCGCGCGGTGTTGGCGCTTGCGCCGACAAGGGCGATGGTCTCCGTCTTGGTCAGAATCTCTTTCAGAAATTCCTGTGTGTAGCGCTTGTGTTCCAGTGGTTTCATCGGGCTTCCTTCATTTGTCCTGCCAGGTCGGCTGGCGCTTTTCGATGAAGGCGCCGATGCCTTCTTCGGCGTCGCGGGCGAGCATATTTTTGACCATCACTTCGCTGGCATAGTCATAGGCATCTGCTAGCGATTTTTCGAGTTGGACGTAGAACGCCTCCTTGCCGATGGCGACTGTCAGGGCGGATTTGGCAGCGATCTTTTCGGCAAGCTCACGGGTCACAGGTTCCAAAGCGGCAGGCGCGACCGCATGGTTGATGAGGCCAAGCTCGGCGGCGCGCGTGGCTTCGATCATTTCGCCGGTCAGCAACATTTCCATTGCGTGTTTGCGCGAGACATTGCGCGACAGGGCAACCATAGGGGTTGAACAGAACAGGCCAATATTAACGCCGGGCGTGGCAAATTTTGCGGTGTCGGCGGCGATGGCCAGATCGCAGCTTGCAACAAGCTGGCAGCCCGCCGCTGTGGCGATGCCTTGCACGCGAGCGATGACCGGTTTGGGCAGGTTGACGACGGCTTGCATCAGCGCACTGCACTGGCGCATGGTCTCGGCAAAAAAGGTGCGGCCCTGGTCTTCGTCAGCGCGATGGGCCGTCAGTTCCTTCAAGTCGTGCCCTGAGGAAAAGGCTGGGCCGTTGGCGGCAATGATGACCACGCGCACAGATTTGTCGGTGGCAACTTCGGACAGAGCTGTGCTCAGCGCCGCCATCAATCCAATGGACAGGCAATTGCGTTGGGCGGGTCGGTTGAGCGTCAGGGTGGCAACGCCGTTTTCGTCGTTGCGCAGCACAAGAGCGTCGTCGGTTGCTGGCTTTTCGGCAGCTTTACTCATCAAGGTTCCTTCCGGTCGTCCTTTGGTTTTGACAATCATAACCGGAGATTTAGGCAAAGTCAGGGACGAAAGCCGTGACGCGGGATGCGATAGAGGACATGGCGCTTCAGCGGCGAGCCATCTGGCACCGCAGCATTATCAAAATCATCGGCGGGGTCGCGCGTCATGCCGATGCGCTGCATGACCGCTTGCGAGCGCGTGTTGGCGGGCACGGTGAGCGCCACAATCTCATCGAGGTGCAGCGTCTCAAATCCGTGGGTCAGCGAGGCGCGCGCCGCTTCGCTAGCATAGCCCGTACCCCAATAGGGGCGGGCGAGCCGCCAGCCGATCTCAATGGCAGGGGCAAAAGGCTTGTCCGCGTCGACATGGAGTAAGCCGGTAAAGCCGATAAAGGCCGCCCCGTCTTTCTCTTCCAGCGCCCAAAAGCCAAAGCCATGTGTTTCGATATGGACTTTTAATCTGCCGGCGGAGGCGTCGCTGGCCGCACGATCGGCAAACGGCAACAAATACTCCATCACCTCTGCATCCTGCCCCATGGCCCAGAAGGCAGCATAGTCGCTCGCTTGCCAAGGGCGCAGGATGAGGCGATCAGTTTTGAGTGTGTTTGTCATGGAAGCCTCAAAACAGATGGGGCGGCAAACCCTAAAGTCTGCCGCCCCATCTTGAAAGTGCTGGTGGTTTAGAACGTCGATTTAGCCACCTTAGCCCAATCGCGCACGCCGCCGGGCTTGCGGTCGGTTTTTCCGCCATCTGTCCAGTTGGGATAGATCACGTCGGGCTTGCTCACGGCGTCAATGGCGGCAAGATCTTCTTCTGTCAGCTTGACGTCGATGGCACCGAGATTGTCATTGAGCTGCGTTTCGTTTTTAACGCCGATGATGACCGTGGTGACATAGGTTTTGTGAAGCTGCCAGCCCAGCGCCACTTGCGCGACTGTCACGCCGTGCTTCTTGGCGATGTCTTGCAATACGTCGATCACGTCATAGGCTTGCTCGACATTGATGGGCGGAAAATCGAACTGCGTGCGGCGGCCTTCATTGGCGTGGGAGTGGCGCGAAAATTTGCCCGACAACACGCCGCCTGCCAGCGGGCTCCATGTCATCAACCCAACATTCTGGTCTTCCAGCATGGGTACGATTTCATGTTCAAGGTCGCGGCCCACCAGTGAATAATAGGCCTGCAGTGTCGCGAATTTTTCAAACCCCTCTTTGGCTGAAACGCCAAGGCCTTTCATAACCTGCCAAGCTGCCCAATTGGAGGTGCCGACATAGCGCACCTTGCCAGAGCGCACCAAATCATCCATGGCGCGCAAGGATTCTTCCATCGGCGTCACTTCATCAAAGCCGTGAAACTGGTAGATGTCAATATAATCTGTTCCAAGACGTTTTAGGCTCAACTCAACTTCGTGCATGATAGATGTGCGCGAGATGCCGACCTGATTGGCACCTTTGCCCATACGGCTATGGACCTTTGTGGCGAGAATGATGTCCTGGCGCTTGGCCCCCAGCGCCTTGCCCGTGATGGTTTCGCTTTCGCCAGCGGCATAGACGTTTGCTGTGTCAACGAAGTTGATGCCTGCATCCAGCGAACGCCCGACGAGTGCGTCGGCTTCTTTTTGCTCCAGACCACCCATGACACCGAACATGGTGCCTTTGCCGCCGAAGGTCATGGTGCCGAGGCAGAGGCGGGAGACGAAGGTGCCGGTATGGCCGAGTTGTTGGTATTGCATGACGCGTTTCCTGTTTGCTTCTTGAGGTTTAGGGGATCAAAGGGCGATGGCGTCCCAACAGGCACTGCGCGTGCTGTCGAAATCGCTTTTGGAAAGGGTGGTGAAGCCTGCATTGACGCGGCGGACCAGCGCATTGAGCGGGCCGGAGGTCAGCGCGAAAAGGATGCTGGGCGACAGCGGCTTGAACAGGCCTTCGCTGTAGCCGTCTTCAAAAAACTTTCCGAGTTCAGGCGGCGCGACGGCGTGGATGGCCGCCGAGGCGTCCTTCAAAAAAGGCGAGAAGGCATATTGCTCGGTAAAGACGAACTGGCGCGGATGGCTTAGGCAATAGTCATAGGTGTTGAGCCAGATGAGATCAAAACGCGCACGCACGCTAAGGTCATTGCTGTAGTTCGTCAGCATGGCCGCATAGCGTTCCTTCTTCATCTCCACGTAAAGCGCGTGGATCAGCTCTTCCTTGCCCGCAAAATGGCGATAGATGGTGCCGACCGGCAGCTCCGCCAGATGGGCCAGCTTGGCCATCGAGGTGCCATGAAAGCCGTGGTCACTGAACAGCGTCAACGCCGCGTTGAGGATTTTGCCGCGTTTGGCAACGCCCGTTGATATTTCTTCTGAATGAACATTCATTCATGTGAAGTAGGAGCCTCGCCGGACTTTGCAAGGGCGTCTTCAGTCGTTTTTTTCAGATTTTCGAGTTGGCGGGCCGCTTTTCGAGTTGGCGGGTCGCGTGGGGCCTGCCATGAAGGAGCCCAATTGGCCACTCAGAGTAACCGTCATGCAGCAGCCCATCATGAATGCCGAGCAAGTCAGCGCCTATCTTGATGAGGTGTTTCCACAAGTACGCGACGGCTCCTCGGTGATCGAAGCCATTGAGCCGATGGTGGCGCGGATGCGCCTGCCGTTTAGCGAGCGCAACCTGCGTCCCGGCGGCACGATTTCAGGCCCGGCCATGATGGCGCTGGCCGACTATGCCATGTACGCCGTGATCCTAGGCCACATCGGGCCTGTGGCGCTCGCCGTCACGACCAATCTCAACATCAACTTTTTGCGCAAGCCTGCGCCTGCCGACATTCTGGCCGAAGCCCGGTTGCTCAAGCTCGGGCGGCGTCTTGCGGTGGGCGAGGTGACGATCACGCAAGCCGGGCTTGATGGGCCCGTGGCGCATGTCACTTCCACCTATTCCATTCCGCCGAGAGACTGAAGCCTATTGAAATACACCACGATCCATCCTGACGGCCTTCCCGGTTCGCGTCGCTTCCTAGCGATGCTCACGCTTGGGCTTGGCGTGACGATGGCGGTGCTGGACGGATCTGTTGCCAATATCGCGCTGCCAACGATTGCGCATGAATTGGGGGCGACGCCTGCGGAATCGATTTGGGTGGTCAACGCCTATCAGCTTGTGATCGTGGTTTCGCTGCTGGCGCTGTCCTCGCTGGGCGAGATCATCGGCTATGCCCGCATTTATCGCGTCGGGCTGGTGGTTTTTGGCGTGGCCTCGCTTGCCTGCTCGCTTTCAGATTCACTGGTGACGTTGGTCTGCGCCCGCATTCTGCAAGGGGTCGGCGCGGCGTGCATCATGAGCGTCAATTCGGCGCTGCTGCGCTTTACCTATTCGCGCGCCGAGCTTGGCCGCGGCATTGGCGTTATGGCGCTGATCGTCGCTATGGCCGCCGCTATGGGGCCGACCCTTGCGGCTGGTGTTTTGTCGGTGGCAAGCTGGCCATGGCTTTTTGCCATCAATGTGCCGCTCAGCATCATTTCATTTTTTGTCGCTTATGCGCTGCCATTGACCGCGCGGGCAGGGCATCGCTTTGACTGGAAGTCGGCTTTGCTCAATGCGGCCGCTTTTGGCAGCTTTGTCGTTGGCGTCGAACAGATCGGCTATGGCTTTGCCCATATTGGCCGTGTCGCTGTGGCTTTTTTGATTGCGCTGGTTAGCGGCTACTTTTTGGTCCGGCGGCAATCGTCGCGTGCTGCTCCGCTGCTGCCTATCGACCTTTTGCGTATTCCGATTTTTGCTTTGTCTATCCTCACCTCCATTGCTTCTTTTTGCGCTCAGATGCTCGCCTTCGTCACCCTGCCATTTTATTTTCAGGGCGTGCTTCATCGCAGCGAGGTGGCGACCGGTTTGCTGCTGACGCCTTGGCCGGTGGCGTTGGTGTTTGTCGCGCCGCTGGCGGGGCGGCTGGCGGATCGCTATCCCGCTGGGCTGTTGGGGGGCATCGGCATGGCGATTTTCGCCTTCGGCCTTGGTTCGCTGGCGCTTCTGCCCGCTGATCCGTCAAATATAGATATTGTCTGGCGCATGCTTGTCTGCGGCATCGGCTTTGGGTTTTTCCAGTCGCCCAATAACCGCACGATGCTGGCCTCTGCGCCGCCTGAACGCACAGGTGGGGCGAGCGGCATGTTGGGCACGGCGCGCCTCACCGGCCAGACGTTGGGCGCGGCCATGGTGGCGCTCATCTTCAATCTGATGGGGGAATCTGGCATGCACGTGGCGCTCACCGTTGCCACCGGCTTGGCGCTTGTCGCCATGGTCCTGTCGTCCTCGCGTCTGACGCCTAAGGGGAAATCCCAGCAATCAGCCTAAAATGTGTGGTAATATAATACCGCATCTCTAAAGTGCTGTTATAATGGGCTTTTTTGCGGGTTGTCGTTGACAGACCGGATGATCTGCCTTAGATACGCGCCAACTCTGGACCACAATGTTGAATTGGGACATTTCGCATGACCACCTATTCCGCGAAAGCCAGCGAAATCGAAAAGAAGTGGATCGTGATTGACGCCGAAGGCGTCGTCGTTGGCCGCCTCGCGTCGTTCATTGCGAACCGTCTGCGTGGCAAACATAAGCCGACTTTCACACCGCATATGGACGATGGCGATCATGTGATCGTCGTGAACGCTGGCAAAGTTGCCTTCACCGGCAAGAAATATGACGACAAGCGTTACTACCGCCACACTGGCTATCCGGGCGGTATCAAGGAAACATCGCCCAAGCGTCTGCTTGAAGGTCGTTTCCCCGAGCGCGTTGTTGAGCTTGCCGTGAAGCGCATGATCTCGCGTGGACCGCTTGCCCGTCAGCAGATGACCAACCTGCATATCTATGCTGGACCTGAGCATCCCCATGAAGCGCAGCAGCCGCAAGTGATCGACTTCGCGTCGAAGAACCGCAAGAATGTGAAGGTGGCATGATGTCAGAGACCCATTCGCTTGAAGACCTGAAAGACATTGTCGAACCCGTTGATGCCCCTGAACCTCGCGTGCAGAAGCTCGACAAATTCGGCCGCGCTTATGCCACTGGCAAGCGCAAGAACGCGATCGCCCGCGTTTGGCTGAAGCCCGGTTCCGGCAAAATCATCATCAATGGCCGTGAGATGGAAGTGTATTTTGCACGTCCCGTTCTGCGCATGATCCTCAACCAGCCGCTCGTTTGCGCGGCGCGTGAAAAGCAGTTCGACATCACAGCGACCGTCGTTGGTGGCGGTCTGTCGGGTCAAGCTGGTGCCATCCGCCACGGCATCTCGCGCGCTCTGACCTATTTCGAGCCAGAGCTGCGCGGCGTCCTGAAGAAAGACGGCTTCCTCACGCGCGATAGCCGTGTGGTTGAACGTAAGAAATACGGCAAGGCCAAAGCCCGCCGTAGCTTCCAGTTCTCAAAGCGCTAATCGTTTTTTTCGATTACGATCAGGGGCGCTTCGCAATATCGAAGCGCCCTTTTTCTTTTTGTCTGGCTTGAAGTTTGGAACATAGCATGGCGATAAAAGTTTTCATTGATGGCGAAGTGGGCACCACGGGCTTGCAAATCCGGGCGCGTCTTGACGGGCGCAGCGATCTTGAGTTCATTCGTCTTGATGAGGCGAGCCGCAAGGACGCCGCCGCGCGCAAAGAAGCGCTGAACGCGGCCGACATCGTCATTCTTTGCTTGCCCGATGATGCTGCCAAAGAGGCTGTGGCGCTGATCGACAATCCCTCGGTGCGGGTGATTGATGCGTCAAGCGCACATCGCGTGGCACCGGGCTGGGTTTATGGCTTTCCCGAGATGGCTGACATTCAGCGTGAGATCATTTTCAGGGCCAAGCGCGTCACCAATCCGGGCTGCTATCCCACAGGCGCGATTGCGCTCATCCGGCCCTTGGCGCGCGCCGATATCGTGCCGCACGATTGGCCGGTCACGGTCAATGCGGTGTCGGGTTATTCCGGTGGCGGCAAGGGGATGATTGCTGAGTTTGAAGACAAGAGCCTGTCGAACCACACGCCGGACGCCTTCCGCATTTATGGGTTGGGCCTTGAGCACAAGCATGTGCCGGAGCTTGAGCAATATAGCTTGCTCTCGCAGCGCCCTCTGTTTGCACCGTCTATCGGACGCTATCACCAAGGCATGATTGTTGAAGTCCCGCTCCAGCTTTGGGCCTTGCCTAGCAAGCCATCGCTCACCCGTGTGCATGAGGCTATTGCCGCGGCTTACGAAGGCGAACGCTTCGTCACGGTCGCTTCGCTTGCAGAAAGCTCGACCACAAAAAGCCTCGATCCCGAAGGCCTCAACGGCACCAACAATCTTAAGCTGTTTGTCTTCGGCAATGAGGAACACGGGCAGGCGCGCCTTGTGGCGCTGCTCGACAACCTCGGCAAGGGCGCTTCGGCGCAAGCCGTTCAGTGCCTTAACATCATGATCGGTGTTGATGAGGGGCTTGGCGTCGAGCTTTAAGGAAGCTATGCCAAAAATATACTGTCATCCTGGGACTTGATCCCGGGATCCAGAACCGCACGCTCTGCATCTTGCCGGTCATCCTTCGAGACGCGATACAAGGGCATCGCTCCTCAGGATGAGGATGAATGTTTAAACCCTCATCCTGAGGAGGACCGCAGGTCCGTCTCGAAGGACGAGGCCCGGACATCGCGCAAGCCCTCACATCTTCAGTAGCATCACGCCTGCCACTACCACACAAGCCGCCACCACCGCGCGCCAGCCCAACCCTTCTTTCAAGATCAAGCCTGAAATCAGCGCGCCGAACACAACGCTTGTTTCGCGCAAGGCTGCGACCGGCCCCAGCGGCGTGATGCTCATCGCCCAGATCACCAACCAATAGGCGACAATCGACATCGCCCCGCCGCCCATGCCGATCAGCCAGTCGCGTTGTGGGCGGAGCAGAGTGGGCCCGCGTTGCCATAGCGCGATGGCGACGATGCTAACACCATCCAAAGCACTGAGCCAGATCACATAGGCGCTGGCGCTGACGGCAATGCGACCGCCCAGCCCGTCGTTCAGCGTATAAGATGCGATGAAGCAAGAAGTGCCGATGGCGTAGAGCACGGCGCGATGGTCATGCGGTGCGTTGGGGTCTTTGCGTTTGCGCCAGGCCAGCGAAATGATGCCGAGTATGATGACGGCAATGCCGATGGTTGCGGTCAGCGGCAATTGTTCGCCGAGAAACATAAAGCCGACAATGGTGACCATGGCCGGCGCCAACCCGCGCGCTAGTGGATAGACCTGGCCCATGTCGCCATGCGTATAGGCTTTCACGAGGAACACCTTGTAGCCCGTGTGCAGCGCCAGCGAGAGCAGAATGATCTTCCACACCTGCCAGTCTGGGAACGTCGTAAAAGGCAGCAGTGGCAACATCATCAGGCTGCCGCTGCCCGCGACAAAGGCCATCATCGACAGCCGGTCGGCATTGGATTTGACAAGCGCATTCCATGTCGCGTGCAGCAACGCGGCCAGCAGGATCAGCAATGTGATGGAAAGGGACAGGGCGGGCTCCGAGGCGGGCGGTTGATCTGCGTCAGAAGCTACGCGGCTTCTTCGTCAGCCGTCAGTCTCTATTTACGAAACTGACC
Organism: Parvibaculaceae bacterium; assembly: GCA_041688015.1. GTDB lineage: Bacteria > Pseudomonadota > Alphaproteobacteria > Parvibaculales > Parvibaculaceae > Parvibaculum. The sequence continues at coordinate 663,752 of JBDNIY010000001.1, read as the reverse complement.
TTGCGCCAACGGGCTATCCTTCGAGACGGACCTGCGGTCCTCCTTAGGATGAGGTTATAAATTTTGTGGTGCGTTGATTTGGCAAAAAATAAATCCTCATGCCTCAAGGAGCGGCAAGGCCGCGTCTCGAAGGATAGAGGCCCCGTGGTCAACGCAGCCTTCACTCCCCCGACTTCACCAACACATAAGACCCCGGCGCATCTTCAAGCACCTTAAGCTTGCCGTCGCCGGGTGTGCGGGCGGGGACCATGGGGCCAGATTTTGGGCCGAGCCATTCTTCCCAGTGATGCCACCAAGAACCGGGATGTTCTTCTGCGCCTTCCAGCCACTCTTTTGCCGTCTGAGGGCGCGTGTCGCAGGTCCAATATTGATATTTATGCGCCGTAGGCGGATTGATGACGCCTGCGATATGGCCTGAGCCTGCGACGATGAACTTCACGTCGCCGCCAAACAGCCGCGTCGCCTTATAAACGGAATTATAGGGCGCAATGTGATCTTCGCGGCTTGATTGCAGGAAAACCGGAATGTTGACTTTGGACAGGTCGAGCTTGATGCCGCCCAGCTCCATCACGCCTTGGGCCAGATTGTTGTTCAAATAGCATTCGCGCAAATAGAACAAATGCATTTTGGCGGGCATGCGCGTTGCGTCGGCGTTCCAATAGAGCAGGTCAAAGGGCACAGGTTCGCGGCCCAGCAAATAGTTGTTCACGACATAAGACCAGATCAGGTCGTTGGAGCGCAGCATGTTGAAGGTCGAGGCCATGGATGAGCCTTCGAGCAGGCCACCGCTTTGCTCCATCTGCTCTTCGAGATTGTTGATCTGTTCTTCGTCGATGAAGACCTTGAGGTCGCCTGCTTCGGTGAAGTCCACCTGTGTGGCAAAGAAGGTTGCTGACTTGATGCGCGCGTCGCCCTTGGCTGCCATATGGGCCAGCGTTGACGATAGCATCGTGCCGCCGATGCAATAGCCGATGGCGTTGACTTCTTTTTCGCCGGTGGCTTGTTCCACCGCGTCGAGCGCAGCGTAAGCGCCCTCAAGCATGTAGCTCTCAAACGACTTCATCGACTGGCGCGCGTCGGGGTTGACCCAGCTCACCACGAAGACGGTGTAGCCTTGTGCCACCGCCCATTTGACGAAAGATTTTTCTGGCGTTAGGTCGAGGATATAATATTTGTTGATCCACGGCGGGAAGATCAGCAGCGGGCGTTTGTGGACCTTTGCCGTCGTCGGCTTATATTGTAGCAATTGGATTAGGTCGTTTTGGAAGATGACCTTGCCCGGCGTCAGCGCGATATTACGACCCACTTCAAAGGCGGTCATGTCGGTTTGCTGGATTTGGATCTTGCCGTGGCCGCGCTCGATGTCTTCAACCAAATGCTGCATCCCCAGCACAAGGTTCTCGCCGTTTTTTTGCAGCGTGGTGCGCAACACTTCGGGGTTGGTCAGCAGAAAATTTGACGGCGAAAAGGCGTCCGTCATCTGGCGCATATAGAATTCGGCCTTCTTGCGCGTGTGTTCGTCCACACCCTCAGTCGTCTGCACCTGTTTGTCGAGCCATTGGCTCATCAACAAATAGGATTGTTTCAGCACGTCGAAAATAACGCGGTCGCGCCAGTCAGCGTCCTTGAAGCGTTTGTCGGTGCGGCCGGGTGTGACGACCGGCTCGACCTCGCGACCGATCAGCCGCTTTGCGGTCGTCTGAACGAGGCCGATATAGCCGTTCCAGAGTTGCTTTTGAGCGTTAACCAGCTTCAGCGGGTTCTTGAAATAATTGGTGGCGACACTGAGCATCGTCTTGCCGATGCGTTTGGCGTCGTCTGCGCTTTCCTTGAGGTCGTCGGTTTCCTCGCCATTGATCATTTGCTGCGCGGCCTGCTGGGCGAGCGCGGCCACCTGAACGAGGTTGAAGGCCAATGCGCGGAGGTCGGGCAGGGGATAATTTCGCGCGACGGGCTTTATTTCGACCTTAGCCGTCTCGACCTTGGGAGCCTCGGCCTTAACCGTCTTAGTCTTGATCGTCTTGACTTTGGGCGCGGCCGCTTTTGCCTTTGCTGGAGTCTTGCGTGGCGCGGCTTTCTTCGGTGCCGCTTTCTTTGCTGCCCGCTTGTTTGCAGGTCTGGCCTCGCTGGCCGTTTTTGCCTTGGACGGCACCAGTTTAGGGGCAACTTGCTTGGCCGCCGGGTCGCGGGCGGCGGGTGATGAATTTCTCTCTGACGAGATATTTTTGCTCAGGGATAGATTTTTGGCTTCAGACACGGCGCTTCCTAGTCCCATCTGTCGCTTGAGCCACGAGGCATGCGACTATCGGTTTGTCTTGTATTTTTATACTATACGCTCTAGCGCTTCAGCCCATGAAAATGCGATAAAAAGTGCCAGTCGGAACAGCAATTGGCTGGGTTTGCCGACCGTTATCGCGTCAGTCCGCTGGTGAATGGAGACCTTATGTCGAGTAATGCACCCAACGCAGGTGATTTTCGCAAGCCGTCTATGGCCAAGGTGGCGGTTCGCTCCGTTGTCGTCATGGCCATGGTGGGTGGCCTAGCCGCCTGTTCTGCGATGCCGGAATGGTCCAAGCCCGCGGCGGTATATGGTGACACAGCGGCGTCCCCGACGCCTGCGGGCACCAAGGGTTTTCCAGATCTCGTCAATACGCCCGACAAAAAACCAGCGGTCACCAGTGCCGCCGATCAGAAATCCATTGCCGAAAGTCTGTCGAAAAATCGTGCCCAATCGCGTGATGGCGATAAGGCGCTGCGCAAGGGGGCGGCCCCCACCAGCGCCGTCACATCACCTGCCAAGCTGAAGGCCGACGAAGCAGCGGCGATGAATGCCCAGCCGATGCTCGGCCTTGATGCCCCAGCCCAGACGGCTGAAACAGTTGCGCCAGCGCCCACAAAACAGGTCGAAGCACCCGCACCTGCGCCAGTCAAACGGGCTGAGGCTCCCGTCGTTGCGCCCGCCCCGGCACCTGTGAAGCAAGTCGAAGCGCCCGTTGTGGCGCCGGTGGTCGCGCCCGCACCTGTCTCCAAGGAGACGACCCTCAGCGACAGTTCTGTGAGCGTTGATGCGGCCAAGGCCGAGGCCGACGCCTCCTCCAGTCCAGCCGCCGATAGCGTGCCGGTCGAAACCGCCAGCACACTTGAGCCGGGTGTCATCCCCATGCCGCCGCGTGGTGGCCACAAGACTTATGCCGAGGTTCGCAGTGAGCAGGCAAAAGCCATGGAGGCGGCTCAGGCTGGTCCAGTGGACAGTGAAGCGGCAAAGAAGGCTGAAACGGAGATGGAAGAGGATCATGGGGTCAATGCGGCCCCGACCGAGCCGGTCGAAGTGTCGCCCATGCCGAATAATCTCTGACCCCGGCTTGTCGCGGGTTCAGCCTTGACCAGCTTCAGGTTTTCGTCGCGATTGATTAGCGCCTTTGATCGGTCAAACTCATGGCGTAAGCCCCTATTTTCTGCCCATTTGCCGTGGCTCCAGTTCTCAATTGGCGGTATAAGGGCGGCGTCGCGTGGGGTTCGCCTTCATCTTTCCGGTTTAGTTCCGGGCCTTGTTTCAGGATTTGGCTATGAGCGAAGAATTTCATCGCATTAAGCGTCTGCCCCCTTACGTCTTTGAGAGCGTCAACAGGCTCAAGGCTAAGGCGCGGGCAGAAGGCAGAGACATTATCGATTTCGGCATGGGCAATCCCGACATGCCGACGCCACCCCATATTGTCGAAAAGTTGATCGAAGCGGTGCGCGATCCCAAGACGCATCGCTATTCATCCTCGCGCGGCATTCCCGGCTTGCGCCGCGCGCAGGCGGCCTACTATGAGCGCCGCTTCGATGTGAAGCTCAATCCCGATACCGAAGTCATTGCGACGCTCGGCTCCAAGGAGGGGCTGGCCAATCTTGCCCAGGCGATCACCGCGCCGGGCGATGTCATTTTGTGCCCCAATCCGAGCTACCCGATCCACGCTTTTGGTTTCATCATTTCGGGAGCGGTTATCCGTTCGGTTCCGTTTGAAAGCCCTGATGGGTTTTTTGACATGCTGGAGCGCGGCGTTCGCCATTCGGTCCCCAAACCAACGGCCGTCGTCGTCAGCTATCCCTCCAATCCGACGGCGCAAGTGGCCGATCTTGATTTCTATCGTGAGATCATCGCCTTTGCCGCCAAGCACGATCTCTATGTCATTTCCGATCTTGCCTATGCAGAAATCTATTTCGACGGCAATCCGCCGCCCTCGATCCTTCAGGTGCCCGGCGCGCGCGAACGTGCCGTTGAGTTCACCTCCATGTCCAAGACCTACAACATGCCGGGTTGGCGCATGGGGTTTGGGGTCGGCAATGAGCGCCTCGTCAATGCGCTGGCGCGCGTAAAGTCCTATCTCGACTATGGTGCTTTCACACCCATTCAGGTCGCCGCCACCGCTGCGCTTAACGGGCCGCAGGATTGCGTCGCGGAAATTCGTGAAACCTATAAGCACCGCCGCGATGTGCTGGTCGATAGCATGGCGCGTTCAGGCTGGGACATTCCAAGTCCACCTGCATCGATGTTTGCATGGTCGCCGATCCCGGAAAAATTCCGCCACATCGGTTCGCTCGGGTTTTCGACATTACTGTTGGAGCAAGCCGATGTGGCCGTCGCGCCGGGTATCGGCTTTGGCGAATATGGCGATGGCCATGTCCGCATTGGCTTGGTCGAAAATGAGCAGCGCATCCGTCAAGCGGCGCGCGGCGTCAAGCGCCTGATGCAGAATGCTGATCAGGTTTTGGCCGAATACGAAGAGCGTGTCGGCATCAAGGGCAAAGTCATTGCCCATCCTAATTCTACGAGAGCAGGCCGGACGTGAGCAAACCTTTACGAATTGGCATCGCGGGCCTTGGCACCGTCGGCGTCGGCGTGGTCAAAATTCTGGCTGAGCGTTGTGATTTTCTTTCCGCTGCGTCTGGGCGCGTGCTGAAGCTCGTGGCCGTTAGTGCGCGCGACAAGGCGAAAGACCGCGGCATCAACCTTGGCGGTGTGCGTTGGGAAGAAGACGCGCGGGCGCTCGCCCAAACCGACGACATTGACGTCGTGGTTGAATTGATCGGCGGCGCCGAAGGCATTGCGCGCGAAGTGGTCGATCTGGCGTTGTCCCATGGCAAGCATGTGGTGACGGCCAACAAGGCGCTGATTGCACGTCATGGCGTGGCGCAGGCACGTGTCGCCGAGCAGCGCGGCGTGGCGCTCAACTATGAAGCCGCCGTTGCCGGTGGCATCCCCATCATCAAAGCCTTGCGCGAAGGGCTTGCCGCCAATGAGATCACCAGCGTTGCGGGCATTCTCAATGGCACCTGCAATTACATCCTGACCGAAATGGAAGCGTCGGGGCGCGAGTTCACAGACGTGCTGATTGACGCGCAGGCTTTAGGCTACGCCGAAGCCGATCCGGCGTTTGATGTTGGCGGCATTGATGCCGCCCATAAACTCGCCATTCTCGCCAGCCTCGCCTTTGGCCGCGAAATTGCTTTTGATGATGTCGAAGTCGAAGGCATCGAACAGATCACAGCGGCCGACATCGATTTTGCGCGTGATTTTGGGTACAAAATTAAATTACTCGGCATCGCCACGCGCGGTGTTGATGGCATCGAACAGCGTGTGCATCCGACGCTGGTGCCCGACGGGTCGCCACTGGCCGCTGTCTCGGGCGTTTACAATGCCGTAGCGATTGAAGGCGACCGGGTGGGGTCGCTGGTGCTGGAAGGGCGTGGCGCTGGCGAGGGGCCGACGGCCTCTGCCGTTGTCTCCGATCTGGTTGATATTGCACGTGGCTTTGTTGTGCCGCCGTTTATCGTACCGACAAGTCACTTGAAGGCACCGGCCAAGGCCAAATCAGAAACGCGTAAATCCTCTTATTATCTGCGTTTCAGTGCGTCGGATCGCGCGGGCAGCATGGCCGAAATCACGCGGGCGCTGGCAGACGCCGCCGTCTCGATCGAGCGCATCGTGCAGCGCGGTGAGCCAGGTGAGGGCGAGGCGGGGCGTATGCCCGTCGTGTTCCTCACCCATGACACCGAAGAAGGTTCGATGCGCGTCGCGCTCAAAAATCTGACGCGAATTAAAGATGTAGCGGGCACACCGCTCGTGATCCGAATTGACAATAGCGGACCACGTTAAACCATATAACCGTCCGACGAAGGAAAGATCGATGGCTGACAATAAAGGCTTGAGCAGAATGCTGACGCTGGAGGTGACGCGTGTCACCGAGAGCGCCGCGATACTGTCATCTCTGCTGGCAGGTCGAGGCGATGAAAAAGCCGCCGACCAGGCCGCTGTTGATGCCATGCGCACCGAGCTGAACAAACTCGATATTGATGGCACCATCGTCATTGGTGAAGGCGAACGCGACGAAGCGCCGATGCTCTACATTGGCGAAAAAGTCGGCACGGGCAAAGGCCCCAAAGTTGACATCGCGCTGGACCCGCTCGAAGGCACGACGCTCTGCGCCAAGGCGATGGCCAACTCGCTTGCCGTGCTGGCGATGGCCGAAGGTGGCACGTTGCTCCATGCGCCGGACACCTATATGGACAAGATCGCCATTGGCGGCGGCTATCCGTTGGGCACCGTCGATCTTGATGCCTCGCCTGAAGACAATGTGCGCTCGCTCGCCAAAGCCAAGGGCGTTGAACCTGCGCAAATTTGCGTCTGCATCCTCGACCGCCCGCGCCACCAAAAAATAATCGCCGCTGTGCGCGCTACCGGTGCGCGCGTCAGGCTTATCACCGATGGTGACATTGCTGGCATCATCTACACGACGGACCCGACGACAGGCATCGATATGTATATGGGTGTCGGTGGGGCGCCGGAAGGCGTGCTGGCGGCGGCCGCGCTGCGCTGCATTGGTGGTCAAATGCAAGGTCGCCTTGTCACCGATAGCGACGACCAAAAAGCGCGCGCCGCTAAAATGGGCGTCAAAGACTTCAACAAAAAATACACCATGGAAGAAATGGCCACAGGCGACGTCATCTTCGCCGCCACCGGCGTCACCGACGGCGACCTGCTGGAAGGCATCCGCTTTGTCCGCGGCGGCTTCACCACCCACTCCGTCGTCATGCGCTCCAAGTCCGGTACGGTGCGTTGGGTCAAGGCAAAGCACACATCGATGGCTAAATTCAAAAAGGAATAGGTAAAGTAAAGACCCTCACCCAACCCTCTCCCAGAGGGTGAGGGTCTTCTTTGGCCCCATTCACGATGCTATAATCTCCGCCGCGCTCTTTTGAGTGAAAGCAACAGCATGAAGCATTTTCTCGGCGTTGACCGCTCGCTGACAGGCCGTTCCTGGGTGAGCCGTCTGACCGATGATCGGGCGGCGCTCGCCATCGCGCAGCGCGAAGGCTTGCCGGAGATCGTGGCACGCGTGCTGGCAGGCCGTGACATTGCGCCTGAAAATGTGGCCGCCTATCTCGCCCCAAACCTCAAATCTCTGATGCCGGACCCGTCCGTCGTCAAAGATATGGACCGCGCCGCTGCCCGTATTACCGACGCCATCATGGGCGGAGAGAAAGTTGCCGTCTTTGGTGATTATGACGTGGACGGCGCAACATCCAGCGCCGTGTTGCAGCATTTCTTTCGTAGCGTCGGCAGCGATCTGCGCATCTATATCCCCGACCGTATCCGCGAAGGCTATGGCCCCAACGCGCCCGCGCTGATGGAGCTGCGTGACGAGGGCATCAAGCTCATCATTACGGTCGATTGCGGCACCATGGCCCATCGTGTGTTGGGTGTCGCTGCCGACGCCGGGCTTGAGATCGTGGTGATCGACCATCATCAGGCCGAGCCCGCTTTGCCGCCTGCCTTTGCGTTGGTCAACCCGAACCGGCTCGACGATGACAGTGGGCTTGGCTCGTTGGCGGCTGTCGGTGTCGCTTTCCTCTTTATCGTGGCGATCAACCGGCGGCTGCGCGAAGGCGGTTGGTATGGCACGCATGACGCGCCGGACCTGCTGGCGCTGCTCGATCTGGTAGCGTTGGGCACCGTTTGCGATGTCGTGCCGCTCGTCGGGCTCAATCGCGCCTTTGTGGTGCAGGGGCTTCGCGTCATGGCCAAGCGGGGAAATCTTGGGTTGGCCGCGCTCGGTGATGTGGCGGGGTTCGATGGAAAACCGGGGACATATCATCTGGGCTTTCTGCTTGGGCCGCGCGTCAATGCCGGTGGCCGCGTTGGGCGTTCAGACCTCGGTGCGCGGCTTCTCACCACCGGGGATAAGCTCGAAGCCGAGGCCATCGCCTTGGAGCTTGATGTGCTGAATAAGGAGCGTCAGGCCATCGAAGCGGAGGTCTTAGACCACGCCATGGAACAGCTCGATTTGTTGCAGGAAACAGCTCGAAAAAACAGCCTTCCGAGCGTGGTTGTCGCGAGCGCCAAGGGCTGGCATCCCGGTGTCATCGGCATCGTCGCTGCCCGCCTCAAAGAAAAATATGAGCGCCCCGCCATCGTCATTGCCTTTGATGGCAAGGGGGAGGGCAAAGGTTCGGGCCGCTCCATTCAAGGCGTGGATCTCGGCCGCGCCGTCACCGCCGCGCTCGAAGCGGGCCATCTTATCAACGGAGGAGGGCATGCCATGGCGGCGGGCCTGACGTTGCGCGAAGATAAACTCGATGATTTTGTCGAATTTTTGAACCATCGCGTCGCTGATCAAGTCGCAGCCGCTTCCGAATCGCGCGCTTTACGGCTCGATGGGGCGCTGTCAGCGCGCGGCGCCAACCGCGATCTTTATGAAATGCTAGAGCAGGCGGGACCTTATGGCGCAGGCAATCCTGAACCCCGCTTTGCCGTGCCGTCCATGCGGGTTGTCTATTCCAGCATTGTCGGCAAAGGCCATGTTCGCTGCACATTGAGCGGCGAAGATGGTGCACAGTTGAAGGGGATTGCCTTCCGGGCCGCTGAAACGCCGCTGGGCAAGGCTTTGCTGGATCGTGGCACCGGGCCGGTCCATGTCGCGGGCCGCCTCAAGGCCGATGATTGGCAAGGCCGACGCGGCGTTCAGCTGACGATTGAGGATGCGGTCGCCACGCGAGACGCCCAACCGTAGAAACCTTTGATGAAAAGCATGTTTTGGCCCTTTATCGGCCTTGTCAGAGTGCTTTCCTGCCCTTATAAGCCCCGTCAGCGGTCCTTGCGGGCCCAGCGCCCAAGTCCGGCGCCTTTGAGGCTCGGATACATTGTGCGCCCTTCGTCTATCGGTTAGGACGCCAGATTTTCATTCTGGAAAGAGGGGTTCGACTCCCCTAGGGCGTACCAGCGTTTTTTGGAAGGTTAGACACTTTCAAACGGGCAGGTTAGGCACTTTCTTGTTCTGTTCCTGTTCCGCCGCCAATTCTCAGGGACTTGATGCACTCGACTGTCTGGCACTTTCGTGTCTGCCCCGCAGCAGAATGAGTGCCATGATCGTATCGGCGGCGATCTTCTCCAGTTGATTTTCGAGGCTTTACCAGTCCTGCGTGCGTGCCCTGTCATGCGCAAAAATGGCACCGTCGAAGATGGATTTGATCAGTTCGTTGAGTGAGGGCGTGTTGCCTGTATCGGGCAAATTCCGTGCAAGCTGCGCGTGAACTTTCTCAAGGATTGGGAGAGATTTGAGGATGAGGGCCTGATCGTCGTCGAATGCCTTCGGGTCCGGTGTCCCATCAGTGTTTTTTCGTTTATCTGTGTCGGACATGAATGGTTTCTCTCTTGGTGGAATTGGATAAATCCGGGAACGCAAGAGTGGTACTGAATTGACCTGCGACGTCGTTGCGTAAATGAGGCATCGCAGTAGCAAGCCGCAAGGAGTATACTGCATAAAAGCAGTATATTTAAGTTTTTTATAACTTCAAAGGCAATAATTCCTGCACTTACGCGAAGTCAGTGCAGGATAAATGCTGAAATCATCTAAAATACGGGGCGGGGGGCTTGCCTAAGGCGTGCGCATTTCGCGGCGGAGCGATACAGCGACGCCCATGATGATGACGCGCGCGCCATCCACGAATTCCGGGCCAGGATAGTCGCGCTGAGTGGTGCGGCAGGTAAGCATAGGGGGTTCTCGTATTTCCGCAACACGGTTTCAACGTCACGGCCACCCTGGCTTTCGACCTGTGCCATAACAATGTCGCCGGGTTGGGCACGTTTGTTGAGGTCCACCGCGATCTTGTCACCGGGCAGTAGGCCCTCAAGATCAAGCAGGAAGCTGCGGACCTCCCACCAGTCCACACCGCTGGTGGATGTTATTGTGTCGTCCTGGTTTTCAGGCGCGGGTGCCCAGTGTTTCAGCTCAATTTCGCCAAAGCCCGAGGGCGTCAGGTCGATGCCGAGTTCGCTTGGCGCAGCAATGCGTGTGGCTGCCGAGATCTTGCGGATGGTGTCGAGGCCTAAAAGGTGCGGATAGTCCGGCTTCATGAAGCGCGTGAGCGTGGTCGGGCTGACATCGGCTTCGCGTGCGATGCGTTCAAAAGACCATCCCGTGCTCTTGCGCACTGTGCCAAGCCATTGGCGCAACACCTCTTTCAGTGTGTCTTTGTTGTCAATCGTTGGACGCGTCACTCAGGCAACCTTTTGCGCTATCACAGTCCATGCGAAGCGCGCGGCAGCAGGGCCCCCATCCTGTAGGAAGACAGCCACCATGCCGCGTATGCATTACATAACTGCAGTAAAGCAGTAGTTTTAGAAGATGAGCAACACGCAATTGCACCGTGTCGGATTGTCTCCAATCCGCAAGACGTAGAGTAGGCAAGCATATGGAGGCGAAGGATGCGCATAGACCGTAACAATTTCCACATTTTCACTGGCGGGCCGGGATCTGGTAAAACCAGCGTCATCAAGGCGTTGGCCGCGCGCGGCTATGTCTGTGTGGCCGAAGTCGGTCGCCAGATTATTTGTGAACAGGCGCTGATCGGTGGCGATGCGCATCACGGCGGGGATCGGCTCAAATATCGCGAATTGATGCTTTCGCGCTCGATTTACACCTTCAATGCCGTGGAGGAGCGCGAAAAGCCAGTTTTCCTTGATCGCGGCATTCCTGACCTTGTGGGGTACGGCACGCTGATCGGTGTCGAAACGCCGCCCCATATTCTCAAAGCAGCCACTTTGTTTCGCGCTCATAAACAGGTATTCATCATGCCGCCCTGGCGTGAGATTTTTGCTCAGGACGCCGAGCGAAAGCAGGATTTTGTCGAAGCCCATGAGACGTGGCGGGTGATGGCGAAAACCTATCCACCATTGGGATATGAGTTGATCGAGGTGCCCCGTATGTGCATTTCGGACAGGGTAGATTTTATATTGGCCCGGATTTGAGGGAATGGAATGTCAGATAGTGTGATGGCCATGACGGCGAGCGACCTGCCTTTGAAACGGCTGGGGCGCGGCAAGGTGCGTGATATTTATGAGGTCGATGCCGACCGCCTCTTGCTGGTGGCAACCGATCGCATGAGCGCCTTCGATGTGGTGATGAACGAAGCCATTCCGTTCAAGGGCGCGGTGCTGACACAGATCAGTGCGTGGTGGTTTTCCCAGCTTGAAGCCGAAGTCACGCATCATTTGATTTCCGCCAATGCCGACGAAATTATCGCCGCTGTACCTGCGCTTAAAGGTCATCGCGCGGCGATTGCGGGCCGCTCCATGCTCTGCAAGCGCACCACGGTTTTCCCGATTGAATGCGTCATCCGTGGTTATATTTCGGGTTCTGCCTGGAAAGAATATGCGATGAACGGCACGCTCGCAGGCGAAAAACTGGTCGTCGGATTGCGCGAAAGCGACAAGCTGACGCCTGCCATTTTCAGCCCTGCCAGTAAGGCTGAAACCGGCCATGATGAAAACATCACCATTGCGCACATGCGCGACGTTGTGGGTGCGGAGACGACCGCCGAGCTTGAGCGTTTGACGCGCGCGATCTATGCGCGAGGCTGCGTGGCCGCCGAAAGCCGGGGCCTTATTATTGCCGACACGAAGTTCGAATTTGGCGCTCTGGCCGATGGCACGATCATCTTGATTGATGAGGTAATGACGCCCGATAGCTCGCGGTTTTGGCCCGCAGACCAGTATCAGCCAGGCCGTGGCCAGCCCAGTTTTGACAAGCAACCATTGCGCGATTATCTCGCCGGTTTGAAAAAAGTGGGTGCGTGGAATGGCGAAGCGCCGCCGCCTCCGTTGCCCGCCGACGTTGTGGCGACCACCAGCGCGCGCTATCTTGATGCGTTCAAGCGCATCACGGGTAAAGCGCTGAATACCGCTGATTTGTAAGCGTTTTTGCGTCACGTCTCGGGTTGCCTCTTTTCCTGAACTCATCGCAGGTCTAGTCTTCAGGCACATGAAACCCTGAGGAGAGCGCCATGATTGATCTTTATTACTGGCCGACACCCAACGGCAAAAAAATCGCCATCCTGCTTGAGGAAACAGGCCTGCCTTACCGGGTGGTGCCGCTCAATATCGGTCGCGGTGATCAGTTTACGGATGACTACCTCAAATTAAATCCCAATCACCGCATGCCTGCCATTGTAGATCACGATCCAATGGGTGGGGGTAAGTCGGTCGGTATTTTTGAATCCGGCGCGATCATGATGTATCTGGCCGAGAAGGTCGGCAAATTTTGGCCGCAAACCGCACCGATGAAATATGAGGTCACACAATGGGTGATCTGGCAGATGGCCAATCAGGGACCAAAGCTCGGTGAATGCGGGCATTTCCGCCGGTTGGGCGACACACAGGGCGACCAATCCTACGCTGTGCGGCGCTTTACCGATGAGGCAAATCGGCTCTACGGCGTGCTGAATAACCGCCTCTATGATCGGCGCTATATCGCGGGCGATGAATACACAATCGCCGACATGATTTGCTATCCATGGACCATTGGTTGGAAAACCCAAGGTCAGGACATGGCGGAATTTAAATATTTCAAACGCTGGTTTGACGAAATGCGAGCGCGCCCGGCGGTCGAACGCGGCATGGCGGTAGGTGCGGAGCTTTCCGAGGATATCACCAAGCTGCCGCCCGACGAATTGGAACGCCGCAAGAAAATTCTCTACAACCAGCGCGCGCGCCCAGCGCCGGATAAGTGATTTTCAGATTACGCGACGCAGCATTTCGAGCGCAAATTCAACGCTTTTAATGCGGATTTCTTCGCGGCCCAGATCGCCAAAACGTTGCGCTTCATGGATGATCTTGCGGCCGCGTCGCGCCGCGCCGAAATGCACAAGGCCCACAGGTTTCATCGGCGTGCCGCCGCCAGGACCGGCTACGCCAGTGACGGAAACCGAGATTTGCGCGCGTGAATTGTTGAGCGCGCCTTCGGCCATAGCGCGCGCGACGGGTTCGCTGACCGCGCCAAAATCAGCAATTAGATCGCCTGGCACGCCAAGGCTGTCGCGTTTGGCTTCATTGGAATAGGTGACAAAACCGCGTTCCACTACATCGGACGAGCCGGGGATTTCTGTTAGCAATGCTGCAATGAGGCCGCCTGTGCAGGATTCCGCGGTGGCAATTTTCAGTTTGGCATCACGACAATCGCCGAGCAGCAGTTCAGCCATTTGAACGAGGGGGCGCGGAAACATCGACATCAAAACGCTTTCAGAAAATAATTTAGCAAGGTGAGCACAAGCATCGCATAGATGGCGGCGATCACGTCATCGAACATGATGCCAAAGCCGCCTTTGAGTTTGCGGTCGGCCAGACTTACGGGCCATGGCTTCACAATGTCAAAGAAACGAAAGCAAGCAAAGGCAATGGCCCAGCCGGCCCAGCTTGGCGGCACAATGGACAGCACAAGCCAGATTGCAGCGACTTCATCAATGACAACTTCAGAAGGGTCAGGCTTGCCGGATTGTCTAGCGTATTCGCCTGCCGCCCATATGCCTGCCGCGAATGCGACGACTGCCGCGATAATCAGTAACGGCGCACCACCGAGGATAAAGAGGACAAAAGCGAAAGGGAGCGCGGCCAATGTGCCCCATGTGCCCGGTGCAGGACGGATAAGACCAGAGCTAAACCATGTCGCAATAAAAGCCACCGGATCGGTCGCACGCAGCGAAGCGGGAAGGGCGGTGAAGCGCGCCATCAGCCCACCCTCACAGTCGCCAGCGCTTGTGCCGCAAGGCCTTCTGCGCGGCCCGTGAAGCCCAGCCCTTCGGTCGTTGTTGCTTTGACGCTGACGCGGTCAAGCGAGAGGCCGAGGATTTCGGCGATGCGTGTGCGCATAGCCTCGCGATGCGCGCCGATCTTTGGCCGCTCGCAGATCAGCGTCACATCAACATGCACGACGTGAGCATTGACATCATGGGCGAGACTTACGGCATGGGCGAGAAAGCGATCCGACGATGCGCCTTTCCATTGTGGATCGCTGGGCGGGAAATGCTGGCCAATATCCCCGTTGCTGATCGCGCCAAGAATGGCGTCGGTCAGCGCGTGCAGGCCCACGTCAGCATCAGAATGACCAATCAGCCCATGTGTATGCGGCACGCGGACACCGCAGAGCCAGACGTGATCGCCGGGACCAAACCGGTGCACATCATAGCCTGAGCCGGTGCGCGTCTCGCTCTGGCTTGCGAGCAATTGCTCGGCGCGCTGTAGATCATCGGCACTGGTGATTTTCAAGTTGGCCTCGTTTCCCTCGATCATCGTGACCATCATGCCAGCGGCGGTGGCGACCGCTACGTCGTCGGTCAGGTCTGCGCCACTTGCCTTGCGATGCGCGTCGAGAATAGCGCCAAAGTGGAAGGCTTGCGGTGTTTGTGCACGCCATAGGCCATCGCGCGACACCGTTGCTCCAGCCATGCCGTCGTGCGCGCGGCGCAATGTGTCGGTCACGGGCAGTGCGACCAGCGCGCCTTCGTGTGTGTCCAGCGCGGCGATGCTGCGCGAAATGATGTCGGCACTGACAAGCGGGCGCGCGCCGTCGTGGATGAGCACACGGGCAGGCCCATGTGCGCTCAACGCTTCCAGCCCTTTGGCAACCGAGGCTTGGCGGGTGTCGCCGCCAAAGCATGGCGCTAGCAGCTTGGGTAGGCCTTGGGCGGCCGCGTCATAGGCGGCGAGATCGTCTGGGTGGATGACTGCCATCACGGCATCAATGCCCGGATGATGGGCAAAAGCGGCCAGCGTCCGGCGCAAAACGGGGACCCCGCCCAGAAGCCGATATTGTTTTGGGCCGCCCGGTCCGGCGCGTGTGCCCCGGCCCGCGGCCATGATGAGCGCCGCATGTGTCATGGCAGTGTTGGTCGCATTCGGCTTCAATGGGCGCAAGCGCGAAATGTCGGCTGTGCAATGGGTATGTGCCGATCAGGTGTGAACCTGCTAACGGAACCGCTTGCGCAGGCTTCGCCCCTGCGATAAATTGTTGAAAATTTGTGCAATCTAATTCGGTGCCTATATTTTGACCATATCTATTGGCTCTCACACGCTGGTATCGCCTGTCTTGTTGGCCCCGATGGCGGGAATCACTGATTTGCCGTTCCGTCGCTGCGCTCACAACCTTGGCGCCGGCCTCGTTGTGTCCGAAATGGTAGCGAGCGATGAACTGGTCCGCGCGCGGCCCGATGTCGTGCGCAAGGCGGCCGGGGCGGGCGAAGTGGACCCGCTCGTCATCCAGATTGCGGGGCGCGAGCCCTATTGGATGGCCGAAGGCGCAAAGCTCGCCGAGGCGGCTGGGGCTGATATCATCGATATTAATATGGGCTGCCCCGCCAAGACCGTGACCTCCGGCCTGTCGGGCTCGGCCTTGATGCGCAATCTCGACCATGCTTTGACGTTGATTGAAGCCACTGTTGGCGCTGTGTCCGTGCCGGTGACACTCAAAATGCGCACCGGCTGGGACGACACCTCACGCAATGCGCCGGAGCTAGCACGGCGGGCGGAAGCCGCTGGTGTTCAGATGGTGACGGTGCATGGGCGCACACGTTGCCAGTTTTACAAAGGCCGCGCCGACTGGGGCTTTATCGCCGAGGTCAAAGAGGCCGTGTCTATTCCAGTTATTGCCAATGGTGATGTGCTGAGTTGTGAAGACGCCAAGATGATCCTTGAGCAATCAGGTGCAGACGGCGTGATGATCGGGCGCGGGGCACAAGGCCGCCCGTGGTTTTTGGCGCAGGTGGCACATTTTCTGGAGACAGGTGAACATCTCGCGCCGCCGTCATGGGCCGAGAAGGGCCGGATCGTGGCCGCGCATTACCGCGATATGCTCAGTCTTTACGGCCATGAATTGGGCATGCGCATGGCGCGCAAACATCTCGTTTGGTATCTCGAAGAAGCCTCACAGTTTTTCCCTGATGATGCGATGGCGGTGAAAAGTCAGGTCGTGCGGATGCGCGAGCCTCTCGCTGTGCTGGCCGCAGTTGATCACTTTTATGAGCGCGCCGCGCTTGTCCCCATGGACGAAAGCCAGACCAGCGAGGCTGCCTAGTGGTGCGCCGTGCTGCGGTTCAAAATCCTGTGCCCTTGCTGCCCGAAGCGGCGGCCATTCTCAATGCCATGCCGCATCCCGTCATCATGGTCGATCGGGATATGCGCATCGAATATGTAAACGACAGCGCCCAGCATTTTTTTGCGATGAGCGCGGCGGTTTTGCTAGGACACCCGCTGAATGATGTTGTGGCTTTTGGCAGTCCGGCGTTGGCGCTGGTCGAACAGGTCATCGAGAATGGTGTGTCGGTGAATGAATATGGTGTTGAGATTGGCACGCCGAAGGCTGGCGACCGGGCGGTGGATATCCAGGTGACGCCGATCAATGAATATCCCGGTCGCGTGTTGCTTATCCTGCAGTTGCGCACCATGGCGCACAAGATGGACCGCCAGTTGACGCATCGCAGTGCCGCGCGTTCGGTCACCGGCATGGCGGCCATTCTGGCGCACGAGATCAAGAATCCATTGTCTGGTATTCGCGGGGCCGCGCAATTATTGGAGCTAAATGCATCAAGTGATGATCGCACGTTGACGCGGCTGATATGCGATGAGACAGACCGTATCTGCAAACTTGTTGACCGGATGGAAGTGTTCTCCGACGAGCGCCCCGTGCCGCGCGAACCGGTGAACATCCATATCGTGCTCGGGCATGTGAAACAGTTGGCGATGAACGGCTTTGGCAGGGGGATAAATTTCCATGAGGAATATGATCCTTCGTTGCCGCCAGTGCTGGGCGACAAGGACCAGTTGATCCAAGTGCTGTTGAACCTCGTTAAGAATGCGGTGGAGGCGATTGGCAATTCAGACGGTGAGATCATCCTGACGACGGCCTATCGACCGGGCGTGCGTCTATCGATGCCAGGTAGCCGGGATCGCGTTAGCTTGCCGCTAGAAATTTGTGTGATCGACAACGGATCGGGTGTGCCTGACGACCTTCTACCGCATTTGTTTGACCCCTTTGTCACCACAAAATCGTCGGGCACCGGCCTCGGCCTTGCGCTTGTCGCGAAGATTATTGGCGATCACGGCGGTATCGTTGAGTGTGAAAGCCAGCCCCGCCGTACAGTCTTTCGCGTCCTTTTGCCCATGCATATGGGCGATGCGACATCACATTCCGGCCATTCCGATTTGCACTAGGAGATAAAGGTTCATGGCGAGCGGCACTATTCTGCTGGCGGACGATGATGCGGCGATACGCACCGTGCTCAATCAAGCGCTTGGGCGGGCCGGCTATGACGTGCGGGCAACCAGCAACGCGGCGACGCTTTGGCGTTGGGTGCAGCAAGGCGAAGGCGACCTTGTCATCACCGATGTTGTGATGCCCGACGAAAATGCGTTCGACCTTATCCCCCGTATCAAGCGGATGCGGCCCGATCTGCCGATCATTGTAATGAGTGCGCAGAATACCTTGAAGACAGCGATCATGGCGGCTGAACGCGGGGCTTATGAATATTTGCCCAAGCCCTTTGACCTAAATGAGTTGATCCGCGTCGTGGACCGCGCCTTGACCGCGCCGCGCGAAAGCGCCGTGCCGCGCTCAACGGTGCCCGAAGACGACAAAATTCCACTGATCGGGCGTTCGCCCGCCATGCAGGATATCTATCGCGTGCTGGCGCGCCTCATGCAGACCGACCTCACGGTGATGATTTCAGGTGAGAGCGGTACCGGCAAAGAACTCGTCGCCCGCGCGCTGCATGACTATGGCAAGCGCCACAACGGCCCTTTCGTGGCCATCAATATGGCGGCGATCCCGCGTGAATTGATCGAGAGCGAATTGTTTGGGCACGAAAAGGGTGCCTTTACAGGGGCCAGCCAGCGCGCCACCGGTCGGTTTGAGCAGGCCGAAGGCGGCACGCTGTTTTTGGACGAAATCGGCGACATGCCCATGGAGGCGCAGACGCGGCTTTTGCGTGTCTTGCAGCAGGGTGAGTACACGACGGTTGGCGGGCGCACAGCGATCCGGACGGATGTACGCATCGTGGCGGCGACAAATCGAGATTTGCGTCAGCTCATCAATCTGGGTCTTTTCCGTGAAGACTTGTTCTTCCGTCTGAACGTTGTCCCCATCCGCCTGCCGCCGTTGCGTGAGCGGACCGAGGATATTCCCGATCTTGTTAGGCATTTTCTCAGCCAGGGCGAAGCCGAAGGCCTGCCGCCTAAGACTATTGATAGCGAGGGTATGGAATTCATTAAACGCTATCGCTGGCCGGGCAATGTGCGTGAATTGGAAAACCTCGTTCGCCGTCTCGCGGCCCTCTATACCGAGGAAGCCATTAGCGTTTCGGTGCTTGAAGTGGAACTGGCCGAGCCCGATTTTGGCCGCCCCTTGCAGGACGCACCGATCGATGAGCCGCTGACATCATCGGTGGAGCGGGCGCTCAACCGGCTGTTTGCCAGTGCGGGGGACGATCTACCGGCACCGGGTCTTTATGACCGTATCCTACGGGAGGTCGAAAAGCCCCTATTTGGCATGACGCTGGCAGCGACGCGCGGCAACCAGATAAAAGCAGCGCATTTGCTGGGCATCAACCGCAACACCTTGCGGAAAAAGCTGCGCGATCTGGACGTTCAGGTCGTGCGGGGCCTGAAATAGGATTGACTGCCTTCACACGATAAGCCGTGGTAAACTTGCAACGTTGTGATTGATCGGTCGTGCCTTTCAGGCCACTATGCGCGCTGCTGGAAGCAGCATGTTGCGTATTTGGCACGGATCAGTGTGGGGTAGGTCGTTGTCGTATAGGGGATTTCACGTTCAACATCGGCATGTGGGCCGAGTTCAGGACGCGATATGACAACAGTCGAACGCCGTGGCGGAGTGAGCTTGGAAGCGCGTGTGTGGCGGCTTATGTCGCAGCGTGGTTTTTCAGGTGCTTTGGCGATCGGTCTGGTTATTGTTGCCATTTGCTTGGGCTCTTTTACCTATATGACGTTGACCGGGCTGACGCCGCTCAAGCCGAGCCGCGGTTTGGTCGTCGCCCTGCTGCTATCCAACCTGACCGTCGTTTTGGTGCTGTTTGCCCTCATTTCATGGCGAGTAATACGGATTATTATGGCGCGTGTGAGCGGGGCTGCTGGCTCCAAGCTCCATGCCCGGTTGGTGGCTATGTTCTCGATTGTGGCGGTCATGCCTGCCATCATCGTCGCTGTCTTTGCAGCGGTAACGCTCAACCGGGGGCTCGACGCCTGGTTCAGCCAGCGCACACAGGTTATCATTTCCAATGCTCAGACGGTGGCAGAGGCCTATCTCGCCGAACATCACCACGTTCTGCGCGGTGACGCCTTGGCGATGGCCACCGACCTTGATCGGGCGGCACCGTTCATGTCGTCCAACCCAGAGCATTTTCAGGAATTGGTCGCCACGCAAGCGGCGCTGCGCTCATTGCCTGCGGCTTATCTGATTAACGAGCAAGGGCGCGTGCTGGCACGGGCGACTGTCGCCGGGATGCCGCCCATCGGTTTACCGTCACCTGAGCAGTTTGCAGCCGCTAAAAAGGGCGAGGCGGTGCTCTTTACGGTCGACTCGGTCGATCAAATTCGGGCACTCGTCAAGCTGTCGGCGCTGGACGACACCTATCTCTATGTGGCGCGGCCGGTGGATGCACGTGTGCTCGATCATTTGGCGCAGACGCGAGAGGCAGTGAACGAATATAAGAGCCTTGAGCAGCGGCGGATTACCTTCCAGCTTACATTTGCGCTCATCTATGTGGCCGTTGCTCTGGTCACATTGCTTGCAGCCATCTGGCTAGGTCTTTGGGCGTCCAATCGTATCATTGATCCGATCGGCAAGCTGGTGGATGCGGCTGAACGGATTTCCGAGGGTGATCTTTCTGCGCGGGTCGAGCCGGGGGAGACGGGCGACGAGCTTGATATGTTGAGCGAAGCCTTCAACCGCATGACCTCGCAGCTTGAAAGCCAGCGCAATGAGCTGGTCGAGGCCAACTATCAGTTCGACCAGCGGCGGCAATTTACAGAAGCGGTGTTGTCTGGTGTTAGTGCCGGCGTCTTCGGGCTCGACAATGAAGGCAATATCAATCACGCCAATCGTGCGGCCTTGCGGTTTTTCGATCTATCCGAGGTGGACATGGTGGGTCACCAGCTTGCCGTGGTTGTTCCTGAAATGGCGGAGATTTTCCGTGAGGCGCAGACCCATTCGGAGCGGCGCGCTAGGGCGCAGATTGTTATCCACCGTGATGGACTTGAGCGGACCTTGAGCTTGCGCGTGACGCGCGAGGTCACAGATTCCGGTGTCGGCGGTTTCGTGCTGACCTTTGACGACATCACTGAGCTTGTCAGCGCACAGCGTACGTCGGCTTGGGCGGATGTTGCGCGCCGTATTGCACATGAAATCAAAAATCCGTTGACCCCCATTCAATTGTCGGCGGAGCGCCTGCGTCGCAAGTACAGCAAAGAGATTTTGTCAGATCCTGAGGTTTTCTTGCAATGCACAGAGACGATCATTCGTCAGGTCGGCGACATTGGCCGCATGGTAGATGAATTTTCGTCCTTTGCGCGGATGCCGGAAGCGGTCATCAAATCGATTGAGCTCAATGAGATCGTGCGTCAGGCCTCGTTCCTTCAACGCATTGCCCATCCGGAAATCGAATATGTCCTCGATCTACCGCTGACGCCTGTCTGGTTTGACTGTGATGGACGCCTGCTCAATCAGGCGCTGACGAATATTTTGAAAAACTCGGTCGAAGCCATCCGTGGCCATGAATCTGATGATGAGAAAAGTCAGGGAACCAAGGATGGCGAATTGGGCCGCATTCTGGTGCGGCTGAGCGAAGACCCCGAGTTCATTTTTATTGAAGTGCGTGACACAGGTTGTGGATTGCCGTCGGCCAATCGGACACGGCTAACGGAACCTTATATTACCACGCGCAGCAAAGGCACCGGCCTTGGCCTTGCCATCGTCAACAAGGTGATGGAAGACCACGGCGGAACATTGGAACTGGAAGACGCGCCGGATGCTGACGGCTGGGAAGGGGGCGCTCTTGTGCGTCTGACCTTCCCGCGTGTGCATCATGTCGCGACCAGACCGAAAGACGGAAATGAGGCGATAGATGGCATCTGAAATTCTAGTTGTTGATGATGAGGTAGATATTCGTGAACTCGTTTCGGGTATTCTGAAGGATGAGGGCTATGAGACGCGCGTTGCTGGGGATAGCGACAGTGCGCTGACGGCGATTGAAGCGAGGCGCCCGGGTCTGATCGTGCTGGATATCTGGTTGCAGGGTAGTCGCCTAGATGGTCTGGAATTGCTCGATGTCATTCATGAGCGTCACCCCGACCTGCCGGTTGTGATCATTAGCGGGCATGGCAATGTTGAGACGGCCGTGTCGGCGATCAAGAAGGGCGCTTATGATTTCATCGAAAAGCCCTTCAAGGCTGATCGTTTGATCCTGATTGTGCGCCGCGCTATCGAGGCGTTTCGGTTGCGCCGGGAAAACTCAGAGCTGAAGACGCGTATTGGAGATGAAACGAATTTGGTTGGGGGGTCGCCTGTCATTGCGCATGTGCGTCAGACCGTGGATAAAGTCGCGCCGACGGGCAGTCGCGTTCTGATCACCGGCCCGTCGGGTTCGGGCAAAGAAGTGGTGGCGCGACTTCTGCATGCGCGGTCGCGACGTGCGAGCTACTCATTCGTGGCGATCAATGCCGCGACTATGGCACCTGAACGTATGGAAATTGAGCTTTTCGGCACCGAAGCGACGGCGACAGGGCCGCGCAAGGTGGGCGTATTTGAGCAAGCCCATGGTGGCACATTGTTTCTTGATGAAGTGGCCGAGATGCCGCTTGAAACCCAAAGCAAGATTTTACGCGTGCTGGTGGATCAGACATTCGAGCGCGTTGGCGGCGGGTCAAAGGTCAAGGTCGATGTGCGTGTTGTCTCGTCATCAAGCCGCGATTTGAATGACGAAATTTCTAAGGGGCGGTTCCGCGAAGACCTGTTTCATCGTTTGAATGTGGTGCCCATTCAGGTGCCGCCGCTGTCATCGCGGCGTGAAGATATCCCCATGCTGGTTGAGTATTTCATGGGTCAAATTTCTAAAGCCACGGGCCTGCCGCCGCGCGGAATTGCCGAAGATGCGATGGCTGCGCTACAGGCGCATGATTGGCCCGGCAACATCCGGCAGTTGCGCAACAATGTTGAGCGTTTGCTTATTCTTACCTCTGGCGATCCGGTGGGCATGGTGACGGCAGATATGTTGCCGGCGGAAGTCGGATCGTCTGCCCAGATCACGGTCAATGGGTCTGGCGGCGAGCACATCATGGCGTTGCCATTGCGTGAGGCGCGCGAGACGTTTGAGCGGGAATATCTGATGGCGCAAATCAGCCGGTTTGGCGGCAATATTTCGCGCACGGCGGCCTTTATCGGCATGGAGCGCTCAGCGCTTCATCGCAAACTCAAATCGCTGAGTGTGGCGACGACCAATCGCTCTGACGTGGTCGCATAACAAGAGCAGGGGTCCGCTTTGTCGCGCATTGCCTATGTCAATGGTCGCTATCTGCGCCATGCAGATGCCAGCGTCCATATCGAAGACCGGGGCTATCAGTTTTCAGATGGCGTCTATGAGGTCTGTGGCGTGCGCCATGGGCTGCTGATAGATGAGACTTACCATCTGGAGCGTCTGCAACGGTCGTTGGGTGAGCTGCGGATTGCAATGCCGATGGTTCTTGGGGCGCTTCGACAGGTATTGCGCGAGGTGGTGCGCCGAAACGGTATCAAAAATGGGATGGTCTATCTGCAGGTGAGCCGTGGCGTGGCGCGGCGCGACCATCCGTTTCCAAATCCGGCAGTGCGTCCTGCGCTTGTCATCACAGCCAAACGCCTCAATGAAGCCCGCATCGCGCAAGCGGTGGCGAACGGCATCGAGGTCATCACGATGGCCGATCAGAGATGGGCACGCCGCGATATTAAATCGATTTCGTTGCTGGCCAATATTCTGGCAAAGCAGGCGGCGCGCGAAGCAGGTGCCTATGAAGCATGGCTAGTTGATCAGGATGGTTGTGTGACGGAAGGGTCTTCAACCAATGCATGGATTGTGGATGCTAAGGGCCGGATCGTCACGCGCCCACTGAGCCACGACATCCTGCCCGGTGTGACACGGCGCGTCTTGCTCGAAGCTGCAGCGCTTGATGGGCTGGAGCTTGTGGAGCGAGCCTTCACCGTTGAAGAGGCGCGCAACGCGCGTGAAGCGTTTATCAGCGCGTCGTCAGCCGTTATCCTTCCCGTCGTGAAGATTGACGGCCATGTGATTGGCAACGGTGCGCCGGGCTCGATTACCTTGCAGTTTCGCGCCGCTTACGAAACCATTGCTGAATTCAGCTAGGTTTAGCGTTTTGGTGCCATTTTTTTGCGAAGAACTCGACATATTCGGCAGGTAACGCTATTTCGCACTTGCAGCAATTGGGAAAATGCCCAGATTGGTAGGGATGCCGCACTTTCGCTCCCAAGGGGCAGAGACAATATGATGAGGCCGGTCGGTGCGGCCGCACCGGTCCAACCCAACGCGACAAATGGGGTTTACCCATGAGTGAAAAGACTCATAACTTGCAGGATACTTTCCTGAACCATGTGCGAAAGCATAAGGTGACACTTACTATCTTCCTTGTGAATGGTGTGAAACTTCAAGGCGTTGTGACTTGGTTCGACAATTTTTGTGTGTTGTTGCGCAGAGATGGTCACTCGCAATTGGTGTATAAACACGCCATATCGACAATCATGCCAGCTTCGCCAGTCCAGCTTTTTGAGCCGGATGGGAATGGCGAAGAGGCCTGACATTTGGGCGTATGTGAGACTTTGATTGAATAACAATACCCTGATCGATCCGTCGCGCGACGCGACGCGTGCTTTCGTGCTTGTGCCTTGGCTGAAGTCGGCTGAGCACGACGCACGACGGCGCGGGCGTGCCTTTCGTTCGCAAGAGGCGCGGCTGGAGGAGGCTGTTGGGCTTGCCGCGGCGATCCATCTTGCCATCGTTGGCACGAACGTTGCGCAGATCGGCGATGTGCGCCCAGCAACGTTGATCGGGGAGGGGAAGGTTCAAGAACTCAAAGGCTTGTTTGAGGAACTGCGCATTGAACTGGTGATCGTGGACGGCCATTTGTCACCGGTTCAGCAACGCAATCTTGAGAAAGCCTGGAACCTCAAAATTCTGGATCGCTCCGGTCTTATTCTTGAAATTTTCGGCGAGCGGGCCAATACGCGTGAAGGTACGCTGCAAGTAGAGTTGGCACATCTCAACTACCAAAAAAGCCGCCTAGTTCGCAGCTGGACCCATCTGGAACGCCAGCGCGGCGGTTTTGGGTTTCTGGGTGGTCCGGGTGAAACGCAGATTGAGGCGGACAGACGCGTCATTCGAGAGCGGATTGTGAAGATCGAAAAGCAGCTTGAGGCCGTCAAGCGGACGCGCGAGTTGCATCGCAAGACACGGCGCGAGGTGCCATATCCAATTGTTGCTTTGGTTGGATATACCAACGCAGGAAAGTCGACGCTGTTCAATCGGCTGACGCAGGCCGATGTCTTTGCCGAAAATCTTCTTTTTGCGACCCTTGACCCGACCATGCGTGCGGTCACCTTGCCGAGTGGGCGGAAAATCATCCTGTCCGACACGGTGGGTTTCATTTCGGATTTGCCGACGCATCTTGTTGCCGCCTTTCGCGCCACGCTTGAAGAGGTGCTGGAAGCTGAAATTGTCTTGCATGTTCGCGATGCCGCGCATGAAGAAACGGACATCCAGAAGGCCGATGTTGACGGCGTGCTGACTTCGCTCGGTCTGGTGGGTGAAAAAGTTGTTGGCGTTCCGCGCCCCTTGATCGAAGTGCTGAACAAGATCGACGTGATGGGTGAGGCACAACGCGATGCCGTCGTGAATTCAACTTCACGCGATGCCCTGACTGTTGCCGTATCGGCGCTGACGGGTGAGGGTGTTGACGGGCTATTGGCGCTCATCGATGAGCAGGTAATCGACAACGGCCTGCCGCTCAGCATGGTTTTGAGTGCCGAAGAAGGCGAAGCGCTGGCTTGGCTCCATGAGCACGGTCAAGTGCGGCGTCGCACTGCTGAGGAGAATGGGGCCACCTTGCTTGAGCTGATCCTGCCTGAAGCGGATATAGGTCGTCTGGAGAAACGGTTTCCTGATTTATATGCGCGCCTTGTTTTGCCGGCTAAGGCTGCTGAGTGATGGCGTCCCAGATCGAACTTGTTGCTGATTTGATGCGCGAGGTTGCCACGCAGGAAATTTTGCCGCGTTTTCGTGCGCTTGCCGATAGCGATATTGAGGAAAAATCCAAAGGCGATTTTGTGACCGTGGCCGACCGCAATGCTGAGCTGTGGTTGACACCTCGGCTGATGGATTTGCTACCGGGTTCACTTGTTTTGGGTGAAGAAGCCACAGCGGCGTCGCCCGATTTGCTGGATCTGGTAAAGGGTGATGCACCCTATTGGACTGTTGACCCGGTCGACGGCACAGGAAATTTTGTCGCGGGGCGTGAGACGTTCGGCGTGATGGTGTCGTTGGTGCGGGATGGGCTGGTGCGGCAAGCTTGGATCTATCTGCCGGTTTCAGGCGCTATGGCGATCGCGGAAGAGGGCGCGGGCGCCTTCTGGTTTTTCGGTGGACGGTCGGAGCAAATGCTGGCTGGTCGCGCGCCTGATGAGGTTCTGAACCTTCGCGGTGCGTTTAACGTGCGGTTTATGGCTGAGACATGGCGCGACCGTGTCGAGCTTTTTGCAGACACTGTGCCGCGTAAATCGACCAATCTTTGCTCCGCATGGGATTACACTGATCTGGCGCGCGGGCGACATGATCTTGTGACTTATCATCGTATGATGCCATGGGACCATGCGCCTGGATCTCTAATCTTGCATGAAGCCGGTGGCGTATTGCGAAGCCTTGATCAAGGTATTGATTATCGCCCTGCCATGCTCGGCGCGCCGTATCTAGCTGCACGCGATGAAGATAGCTGGCAGCGGTGTGCCAAAGCGATCCGCGTGGTTCAATAGCTCTTCGACAGCGCGAGCATGACCTACTTGCGTTCAATCCGTTTGGCGTCGTTCCATAGGGCATCCATTTCATCAAGATTGGATTGCGACGGCGTGCGGCCGTCTGCGGCGAGTTGTTTCTCGATGTGGTTGAAACGCCGCCGAAACTTTGCATTTGTTCTGCGTAATGCTGCCTCAGGATCAATTTTCAGATGTCTTGCAAGGTTTGCATAGACAAACATGATGTCGCCGAATTCATCTTCGAGACGGTCCTTGTCACCACCCTTGGCGAGCTCGTGAGACAGTTCGAGCATTTCCTCGTTGAGCTTGTCGAGAACATTAGCGGTGCTGGGCCAATCAAACCCGACACTGGCGGCGCGTTTTTGGAGTTTCAGCGCGCGGGTGAGGGCGGGCAGAGCGAGCGGAATATCATCAAGCAAACTGTCTTGTGCCGGTTTGCCCTTGGCGGCCCTTTCCTCTGCCTTGATTTCTTCCCATCGGCTGATGGCGGCGCTCGGAGAACGCGTGTCTTCGTTGCCAAAGACATGAGGGTGGCGTCGGATCATTTTTTCACAAATGGCGCGGACAACATCTTCAAACTGAAAAAGGTCTTTTTCCTTTGCCATCTGTGCGTGGAAGACAACTTGGAGCAAAAGGTCACCCAGTTCGTCGCGCAATTCGTTCATGTCGCCCAGTTCGATCGCATCGGCGACTTCATAGGCTTCCTCGATTGTGTAGGGCGCGATAGACGCAAAATCCTGCTCAATGTCCCATGGGCATCCGTCATCACGCGAGCGTAGGCGCGCCATGATGCTCAGGAGCGCATCAATGTGGCTCAGGTTTTCAGGCGTGGTCATGTTCTGGTTACCAAAGTCCGAGGCGGATGATCTTGTTGCCGAGTTAGTCGTTATTTTCGAAACGCAAGGATGTTGCGGGTTTTCATCGCTCAGGCGAAGTTTTCGTCGGCGACGAACGGATTGCTCAGGCGTTCTGCGCCAAATGTTGAAAGCGGCCCATGCCCCGGTACGAATGTCACGTCGTCGCCCAGAGGCCAGAGCTTGTCGCGGATAGAAGAGACGAGGGCGTTGTAGTCACCGCGCGGAAAATCTGTGCGTCCAATGGAACCATTGAAGAGGACGTCGCCGACGATGGCGAGGCGCGCAGCATCATTGAAGAAAATGATGTGGCCCGGCGTATGGCCGGGGCAATGACAAACCTGAAAGATGAGATTGCCAACGGTTACGGTATCCCCATTTTCCAGCCAGCGTGTCGGCTCGAATGAGTCAAAGACGGGGAACCCATATTTGGCGCTTTGTGCAGGCAGTTCCGAAATCAAGAACAAGTCGTCACGGTGCGGCCCTTCAATGGGAATATTGAGACGGCGGGACAACTCACCGGCAGCGGCGGCGTGGTCGAGATGTCCGTGTGTTAGCAGCACTTTTTCAAGCGTGATCCCTTGGTCTTCGGCTGTCTGCAGGATGCGGTCGATGTCGCCGCCGGGGTCGCTGACCGCACCGCGCATTGTCCCCTCATCCCATAGCAAAGTGCAATTTTGCTTGAAGGGGGTGACCGGAAGAATCGCTGCCTTGAGTGTCATTGGGTGCCATTTGCGCGTCTGTTCATAGCGTCTAATTTAGGAAGCAGGCGTGGATTTGTCCAACAATGACGGGCTTTTTGGGCCGTTGATCACGAAATCTGTGCATAAAACCACAATCTGCGAACGAAAAAAGTGTTGGGGCACAGCTATTTCTTGGTGTTTTGCTCAAACTTGTGAAAGATAGTCATAGCTTCCACCAAGGACGAATCAAGAATCATGGCCACAAAACCCGCTGCCAAAACTGCTGCAAAAAAGCCCGCCGCTGTAAAGGCTCCTGCTGCTGCAAAGACGGCTGCCGCTGCCAAAAAGGCGCCGGCCCAAATCACCATTCCGCTCTCCAAGATTATTGCTGAGTTGGCGGAAACGCATGATATGTCAAAGAAGGCTGCTGCGGCTTTCTTTGAATCCTTCGTTGGTATCACGGTCAAAAACCTGAAGAAGGGCAACAAGGTCCGTATCACCGGCCTCGGCATTCTCGCCGTGCGTAAGCGCGCCGCTCGTATGGGCCGCAATCCGGCCACGGGCGAAGCCATCAAAATCAAGGCATCCAAGAAGGTTGCTTTCCGCGTCGCGAAGGATTTGAAGGAAGCGATCTAATCGCTTTTTCTTCAATCACGTTGACGTTGATACGAGAAGTTTGACGCCTGTTTAGGGCGTCGCAGAGAGCGGCTCTTCGGAGCCGCTCTCTGTCGTTTTATGTTGAAGGAAATGGAAAATGACGATCAGGCGGTTTAGTCCCGGCAAGCGGATGAGCGAAGGCGTGGTGCATGGTGACCGGATTATTCTGGCAGGCCAGGTGGCTGTCGATGGTCCAGCTGACATCAAGGGGCAGGCCCGACAGGTATTGGCGCAGATCGATGCGCTGCTAAAAGATGCGGGCAGCGACAAGTCTAAGCTGCTGTTTGCGCAGATTTTTCTGGCGGACATCGGTGATTATGCGGGGTTCAACGAAGTGTGGGACGCTTGGGTTGATCAACAAAATTCACCGGCGCGGGCATGCGTGCAATCGCCGTTGGTGAGGCCGGAGTGGAAGGTAGAAGTGCAGGTTCACGCGGCAATCTGATCGACGAGTTTGAGGTGGCAGCATCGGGTGGAGGCTGCCATTTTCGCAGATCAAAAAGTCCGATAATGTATATTATGGAATTAAAACAGGCTAAAGAAATGATGGATTCGGCATGCCTCGGAGTTGCTTTTGATCGTGTGGATCGTAATTTGAATTATGTTCATTGTTTTAGAGAATGGCTTGATACAGCCGTTTTTTAAAGCATTCTTCTCTTTCATGCGTCGGCAATGCGGCGCTTGGGTGATTTTTTTGTGTATGGGTTGCGGGTGTTAGGTGCCCGCGTTCTACTCGTCTTGTTTCGGGTTGGTGGGCACGACGGAAACACAAAGGATTGCTTATATGACCAATATCAAACAGATGGCACTAGTTGGCGTTGCGGGCTTTGCACTGATGACAGCACCGGCCTTTGCGGGCGTTCTCGGCGGTTCCGCAAGTGGCGGTGCTGGCGTTGGCGCGGGCAATGTGGGCATCCATTCGGGGGCTGATGTTGGGATGTCCAAGGATGGCGTTTCGGCGTCTGGCAGCTCGGATACCGACATAAATGGCTCAAACCCTGATGTTTCTGGTACTGCCAAGGCAACCGGATCGGCGGCAAGTGACGCGGCTGACAAGGCCGAGAGCAAGGCCAAGGCGACCGGTGATGCGGCTGGAAACATGGCGAAGGATGCGGGCGCTTCGGCGTCGGGCAAGCTGGGCGCAGATGCTGATGTGAACGCCGAAGGTGACGCTTCAACTTATTGATTTAAAAACAAAAAATAATATTCGGCCCGGCTTTTTGCCGGGCCGTTTTTTGTTAGATATCGAAGTCCAAGACCATGCCGTCATAGCCGGGAACGACGCCTTTGGGCAGCTCGCGAACCAGGGTTTGGTAGTCGAGATCAACATGCATGTTCGTGAGGATTCCGTGTGAAACCTGCAAGGTTTCGAGCCAATTCATGCTGAGCTCTAGGTGAGCATGTGTGGGGTGCGGCGTGTAGCGCAGCGCGTCCACGATCCAGGTATCCACTCCCTTGAGGAGCGCTAAACTATCCTCGGGTATGCCAACGGCGTCGCTCGTATAGGCGAGCGGGCCGAATCGAAAACCGAGGGAGCGGATGCTGCCGTGATCCTGATCGAAGGGGATCGCCTCGATCACACCGCCCGCGCCTTCAACACGGATCGGTACACCGAAATCTCCGATCCGGTGTTCTTCCAGAATGGCGGGATAACCCGAACCGGGGGCTTGCTTGAAGCAATAGCCAAACCGATTGGTGAGCGTCGTGGCGGTCGGCGCATCCATCCAGACATCGACGCGACGACGGCCATTGATGGCGACCATGCGTAGGTCGTCAATGCCGTGAGACTGGTCGGCATGGTCATGGGTGTAAAGCACGGCGTCGATCCATTTGACGTTGGCGTCTAGAAGCTGGTCGCGCATGTCGGGCGAGGTATCGACAAGGATGGTGGTTTTCTGTTCGGGGTCGCGATCCCATTGCTCGATTAGCAGAGAGCAGCGCCGACGACGGTTGCGCGGCTCCTTGGGGTCACAGGCGCCCCAATGGCCGCCAATGCGCGGCACGCCGCCTGAGGAACCGGAGCCGAGAATGGTCGCACGCATCTTCATGAGCCAAACACCGCCTCGCGCGGAACGCGATTGAACAAGGTTAGAAAATTTTCCGAAGTCTGGAGGGCCAGTTCGTCGGGCGTGACGCCTTTGAGCGTTGCGAGCTTGGCGGCGGTGTGAACGACAAAGGACGGCTCGTTGCGCTTGCCGCGCTTGGGCACCGGCGCGAGATATGGCGCGTCGGTTTCGACCAGTAAGCGATCCATCGGCACATCGGCTGCCGTGACCTGCAACTCGGCTGCACTTTTGAAGGTCAGAATGCCAGAGAGCGAAATGTAGAAGCCGAGGCCGAGTGCGTGGGTGGCGAGTTTTTGGCTGGAGGTGAAACAATGGAGGAGGCCGGTGAAAGCCCCCTTCCCCATTTCTTCGCTCAAAATCCGCGCTGTGTCATCTTCGGCTTCGCGTGTATGCACGATCAACGGCAAGCCGGTTTCACGCGCGGCGGCAATATGGGCACGAAAGCACCGCTGTTGTGGCTCGCGGGGCGAATGTTCGTAGTAATAATCAAGGCCGGTTTCGCCAATGCCGACGACTTTTGGGTGCTGCGCCAACTCAACAAGGCGTGCGGCGTCGGTTTCGGGTTCGGTCGCGGCTTCATGGGGATGAATGCCGACCGAGCAATAGACATTGGGGAAGCGCTCAGCGAGCGCCAGCACCTTGTCGAATTCGCTGATTTTGGTCGAGATAGTGACCATGAGGCCGATACCGGCGTCGCTGGCGCGCGCCACGACCTCATCGACTTCCGAGGCGAAATCGGGAAAGTCAAGATGGCAATGGCTGTCTACGAGGACCGTTTTGGGCACTAATTCACACATATTGATAAGCGACTAATCTTGTGTCCTTCAAATGGACAAGTGGCAGTTTGCTGGCTAATTCATTCAGTTCACGGAAATTACTAGGCATCCGTGGGCTGTAATCGTGCCAAAAAATAACGCCTCCCGGCTTGATCATCCGAAGCGCTTTCTCGGTATCCGATAGCACATAGTCGTAGTCATGGCAGCCATCGATAAAAATCATATCCATTTGGCCATGAAACAGTGTGTCGTCAAATATCGCACTGTCTCCGAAATGTTGTTTGATCTTGTCCGACACTGGCGTGTTTTCATAATAAAATTTTTCAAACTCATTTGGAAGTGTCAGCGTATCGATTGACGCATCATCGGCGGCGTTTCTGGCCAAGACATAGGCGTGCGTCCTGTGGCAGTGCCGATCTCGTATATGCGCTTTGCCTGCTTGGCATGGGCCGCGAGAACCCATGTTTCAGTGTCATTTGTTCCGAGCTTCAAAGTGCCGCCACCCAGAAATATAACCTCTGAATCGGCATTTTGACCAAGACCATCCCATTTGAAAATGGGATGCCAATCCGACAGTGACACATGAGGGATCGGCACTTTGATAAAATTTGGCCTTCCCTTCAGTCTTTGCCGTTGACGATGAGCGAGGCGACCGAGCGGTGCAAGCACGGCGACGAGTACAACGATGCCGAAGATCAGGCTTCAGAACAGAATTGGTGAAATTGTCATTTGTCCCCCTTGTTGGCGAAGACTTTAACTTGAGGACATTGGAACGGCTAATGCAATTGTCCGTGTATTTGACATATAAGAGCCGTCAACGCTTCACCTGAGAGCTTAATTTGTAACTTCAGTATCAACGATGCGCGGGAAAACGCCTGTGGGTTCTGGAAGCACAGTGCCGGGTTTCAGGGGTGCGCCTTCCAGATGTTCAAAATTTCGTTCGTCCGGTTCGACGCCCAGCATATCGAGAAGTTTGGCGGCCGAGGCCGGAACGACCGGCTGCAATAGAATAGCGGCATAACGTACAACTTCAATCGTGACGTAAAGCACAGTTGCCATGCGTTCAGGATCAGTCTTTTTCAATGCCCAAGGTGCTTGCGCTGCGAAATAGCGATTGGCAGCGCTAACGACATCAACGACAGAACCGAGATAGTTGTGGATCTCGAACTTAATCATTTGTGTGCGAACGATTTCAAGTAATGCCTCTGCCGCACGCAAAAGATTTAGATCTTCTTCTGTGAAGGAACTGCGTACAGGCACTTTGCCCTCGCAATTTTTAGCGACCATCGACAAAGAGCGTTGCGCCAGATTGCCGATGTCATTGGCAAGCTCGGCGTTGACGCGATTGACGACTGTTTCGTGGCTATAGGTGCCGTCCGCGCCGTAAGGCACTTCACGGCAGAAAAAATAGCGGATGGGGTCCACGCCATAAGTGTCGGTGATGGTGAAAGGGTCAATCACATTACCAATGGATTTCGACATTTTCTCGCCGCGATTATAAAGAAAGCCGTGGCCATAGATGCATTTGGGCAATTCGATTTTTGCCGCCATCAGCATGGCCGGCCAGATGATGGCATGGAAGCGAACAACGTCCTTGCCAATGATATGAGCGTTTGCGGGCCAGAAGCGCTTGAACAGCTTGGCTTCGAGATCGGGGTAGCCCAGAGCGGTGATGTAATTGGTCAGCGCATCAAACCAGACATACATGACGTGCTTGGGATCACCGGGAACTTCGATGCCCCATTCGAGTTTGGAGATCGAACGCGAAATCGATAGATCGGTCAGACCGCGTTTGACGAAAGCCATGATTTCATTGCGGCGATGCGGCGGCTGAATAAAGTCGGGATTGTCTTCATAATGTTGGATCAAACGATCCTGATAGTCCGAGAGGCGGAAAAAATAGGTTTCGTCTTCCATCCATTCGACCGGCGTACCGGTGGGGGCGACTTTTTCGCCCTTCTCGCTCACAGTGATTTCGTCGTCGCCATAAAAGGCTTCGTCGCGCACTGAATACCAGCCCGAATAGGCCCCGAGATAAATATCGGAACCCTTGTCGCCTTTGTTTGCGGCAATGGCTTTCCAAATCGCCTGACAGGATTTTTCGTGACGCTTTTCAATGGTCCGAATGAAATCGTCATTGGAGGCGTTGAGACGCTCGGCCATGGCCTTGAACTTGGGGGCCATCTCGTCGGCCAATTCCTGTGCGGTGATGCCGCGCGCCTTGGCGGTTTGGACCATCTTCTGGCCGTGGTCATCGACGCCAGTGACGAAATAGACCTTGTAGCCGTCTAGTCGCTTGAAGCGCGCGATCACGTCCGTCGAAATCAGCTCATAGGCATGGCCGATATGCGGCGCGCCATTGGGATAGGAAATGGCGGTCGTGATGTAAAAATATTTGTCCGACGTGGTGGGGGTCGTCGTCATGTGTTCGTGAACCTTGGGAGAAGGAAAGCGATCATGCGTTTTGATGTTCGCTGGCACGTTCGCTAGCGACACTTTCCAACATCGAGAAAATGTTGAGGATCACGAGTTTGCGATCCGTATTGAGCGCCTCTGCACGGGCGACCGTTTCGCTGATCTTTTCCCATACCTCGACCCAGTGATCAAGGCTGCCGGATTGACCCAATCGCGTCATGGCGGCATTTTCGCCTGCCACTAGATCGGGTTGATGGGGCGCCCCTGCCCCGGCCCGCACAAGCCTTTGTAGCCAATCGCTGAGCAGGTCGATGGTGGTGTGCCATGCGTCGTCAGCGCCGCGCCTAGTGACCTTGTCAGCAAGCCTGTGGAGGGCCTTTATATCGAGCCGTGGCAGGTTGATGAGCAGGGTGGCGATTTCATTATAGAGGGCAAGCCCGCCGCCATCGGCAATGGCCAAGGCCCGTCCGGCGCTACCTTCGGCCAGACGCCCAATGGCGAGACGGTCGGCGACTGACACCTTCACCGTGTTAAGGGCGAGAATGTCGGCAATGGCTTGAGGCTCCAAAGGCTTCAAACGCAGGGTGCGGCAGCGCGAGCGAATGGTGGGCAAGAGCCGACCGGGCTGGTGGGAAATCAGGAAGAGCGCGCATTGCGGCGGCGGTTCTTCAAGGATTTTCAGGAGTGCGTTTTCGGCGTTGACGTTCATCTCGTCGGCGGAATCGACAACGGCCACGCGCCAGCCGCCTGCCCCTGCGCTCATACCAAAGAAGGCTGTGGTGCGGCGCACTTCATCGACGGTGAGGACGGTTTTGAAGCGTTTGGCCTTTTCGTCATAGGGGCGACGAATGGTCAAGATGTTGGGATGGCTGTGCATAGCGACCTGGCGGGCCACGGGATGGTCGTCCGGCGTTGAGAGATCGACGGCGTTGGCGGCTTGGGCGATGTCAGGCAGGCCGTGGCGCAGCAGGAAGCGCGCTGCCCGCCAAGCGAGCGTCGCCTTGCCGATGCCTTTTGGGCCGGTGAGCAACCACGCGTGGGGCATCCGACCGGACATAAACGCATCAAAGATCGCCTGTTCGGCTTCTGACTGTCCGATTAGGGTCGAGACGGTTCTGGGGTGTGCAAAGGCACCCAGACGGTCGCTCTCTGGAACTGGGTCTTTATTATCGCTCATGGATTATCGCTCATGGATTATCGCTCATGGCTTGTTGTACCTGAGCGAGCCCTGCCCGTCATGGATTGTTGCGCTCAACCTTGGGTTTTAGGGCTGTTCGATTTGCGCTTCGCTGAGGCTCGCCACATAGGTGCGGAACCGCACCAGTGAACTGCCATCGAGGTTAACATTGAAGGCGACCGAAGTTTGCGAGGGATCGACATGCTTGTTGTCCACCAGCACCTCAAAATAGAGATGATTGCCGGTGGAGAGGCCCGAACTACCAACATAAGCGATGACTTGGCCTTTTTTGACGTGCGAGCCAGCATGTAGACCTTTGGCATAGCCCGACATATGGCCATAGGTGGTCGCAATATGGTCGTTATGGATGATCTTGATGTAGCGGCCATAATTGCCACGCCAGCCTATGGTCTGGATGACGCCATCTTCGGCAGCGTAGATGGGGGTGCCTTTGGGGGCCGCAAAGTCGATACCGTTATGGAATTTGCGCACTTTGAGGACGGGATGGATGCGCCAGCCAAAGGGCGATGTCATGCGGGCATTGTGTACGGGCGCTGCGAGCTCAACGGGTACGACGCCACGGCCTGTTTCTTCCATGAAAGCGACTTTGCCGCCATTGGTCTCATAGCGATAAACGCGGTGGCTTTGGCCATCAGTGACGAGATCGGCATAGCGCATGACGTGGCTGAGGCCTGAACTGGCCTTGCCAGTCTTGTGTGTGGTTTCAAAGACAACAGTGAATTTTGCGCCAGCGACCGGGGTGGTCGACGTTTCGGGATCGTAGGTGAAAGCGGTTGCCACATCATGGGCCACGCTGACGGGCACCTGAGCGGCGATTAGGTCGGGGATGAGGCTGGTTTTGATAATTCCCTGCCGCGTGGTGATGCCGAGGGTTGCTGTTTTTGTATTGGGGCGGACCGCTGAGCCGAGGCGATGAAAAGCGCCGTCGGAGCCCGCAACAATGGCGATGTCGCCTTTATAGGCGGGGCGAAACTGAAGGGCGACGAGGCGGGTCGCCTGTGAGCCATCGAGGCTGGCGCGCATCGACAATTCAATTTGGTCGCCGGGTTTGACTTCATCGAGATCGTAGAGTTCGCCGAGCGCCTTGAGGGCGGCGTCGCGCTGATCAACCGTGATGCCCTCACGCGTCAGGATGCCGACAAGGGTGTCGCCGGGCTGAAGCGCCAATGTGCGATTGGCTGTGATTTCATTGCTGACAGCAGCGGCGTTAAAGGCTGCATCATTGTCGTTTGATTGGTCGGCGCTGGTGTCACCGTCAGACTGGATGCTCAGTGTGCCGAGCGTATTGGCATGAGCGCCGGAAATAGCGGCGACAAGAAGGAGCGCGGTGAGCGACAGCGCGTGTGTCAGATGGCGAAGATTGGGGCGGCTGGATCGGAGCGTGTCCATGCGGTGCGGGTCCTGTTTTAACAGCGTCCCGCAAGGTAGGGGTCGCATCACTTGCCGCTTCTATAGTCGAAGTCCCCGGTGATGGTCAAATGAGATTTGTCGTGTCAAATCAACGGCTAGATTGGTAAACGGGATGCAACACTGTGCCAAATTTGTCGCGCGACTTCATCTTCGTCGGCGGTGGCGTCAATGACGACGCAGCGGTTTGGCTCGGCCTTAGCGATCTCGAGAAATGTTCGCCGAAGTTTTTCGTGGAAGGGTGTGCCCATTCGCTCGTAGCGACTTTCGTCGCCATGCACGGTCGTTGGTCTTGTGGCGCGCGCCAAACCGACATCGACGGGCAGATCGAGAATGAGGGTCAAGGCGGGCATGGTGTCGGCGATGACGAGCTGGGCTAAGGCGGCGATGACATCAGGCGCGAGGCCTTGGGCGGCGCCTTGATAGGCATAGGTGCTGTCGATGAAGCGATCGCAGACAACCCATTCGCCACGCTCAAGAGCTGGCCGAATGGTCTGGGCCAGATGATCCTGACGGGCAGCGAATAGGAGGAGCGTTTCGGCTAGCGGACTCCAGCGTGTCGTCTCGCCGGTCACAAGAAGCGCACGGATGGCCTCTGCCCCCACAGAGCCACCGGGTTCGCGCGTGAGCGTGACCTTGTGGCCCTGTTGGGCGAGACGGGCGGCAAGGCGTTGGCCTTGCGTGGATTTGCCTGCGCCCTCGCCGCCTTCAAGCGTGATGAAATGCGGCGTGGTCATGGCGCTTAGCTGCCGAAGATCATGTGGCGGAGCGCCGCCATGCCGCGGCCGAAGACGCCGAGCTGTTCGACATTGGCACCGGCAACCAGCGGGATCTCCTGTGCAGATTTGTCGGGCACGGTGATGGTCAGTGTGCCGATGCGTTGGCCGGCCTTGATGGGGGCTGGCACGGGAGAATCATATTTGACGGCGACCTTCATGGCCTTGCGCTGGTCGGGCGTCATGATGAGGGTCACATCGGCGGTGGTGACGAGCGGCACTTGCGCATAGGTGCCCTGCCAGACGGGCGCATTTTCGATGACGGCACCGGCGGTGTAGAGCTTGTAGGTTTTGAAGGCGCGGAAGCCCCAATCGAGGACACGAACGCCCTCCTCTGCACGGGCCTTTTCGCTCGGCATGCCATTGAGGACGAGGATCAGGCGTTCATCGCCGCGCTTGGCTGAGACGACGAGGCCGTAGCCGGAGGCTTCGGTGTGGCCGGTCTTGAGGCCATCGACGCTGGGGTCAAGGAACAGCGCGGGGTTGCGGTTGTGCTGCGTGATACCGTTCCAGGTGAATTCCTTCTCGCTGAAGTAATGATAATACTCAGGGAAGTCCTTGATGATGTGGCGGGCGAGACGCGCCAGATCATGGGCCGTCATCATTTGGCCGGGATCAGGCCAGCCAGTGGAATTGGCAAAATGTGAATTGGTGAGGCCGAGTTCCTTGGCGCGGATGGTCATGGCGTCGGCGAATTCATCCTCTGAGCCTTTGAGGGCTTCGGCCACCGCGATGCAAGCGTCATTGCCGGACTGGACGATGATGCCTTGGATGAGCGTATTGACGGGGATCGACGAACCGAGTTTGGCAAACATGGTGGACGAACCCGACGCTGCACCACCGGCGCGCCATGCGTGTTCGCTGATCGGGAATTCGTCGGTCAGTTTGACGGTGCCCGATTTCAGCGCTTCAAACAGCATGGAAAGCGTCATGAGCTTGCTCATGGAGGCCGGGTGCATC
The DNA here is from genome assembly GCA_041688015.1 of Parvibaculaceae bacterium. Taxonomy (GTDB): domain Bacteria; phylum Pseudomonadota; class Alphaproteobacteria; order Parvibaculales; family Parvibaculaceae; genus Parvibaculum. The sequence continues at coordinate 625,567 of JBDNIY010000001.1, read as the reverse complement.
TGCGTGTCGCCATCTTTTTCCCAGAGCACCGCGCCGGTGTCGGCATCGATCAGCACGCCGAACTGGGCGGATGTGTCGAAGGCGAAGGCGGGCTGCGCGGTCAGACCGACGGCCAAGATCAGCGCCAATGCCATGGTCTGGGCTATGGCCTGGGCGATGGATCGCAGGGCGGACGGGATCGGCAGGGTTGTCAACATATCGGTGGCTCTCTTTCGGGTTGGCAGATCATCAGTTAACAAATGATATCACTCTATGACGATGCGCGCGCCAGCGTTGCCGGTTTGCGAAATGGATTTAAGCGAGGCGTCGGCGGTCGAGACATTAGACATCGGGCCTACGCGGACGCGATAGAATTTGGTGCCATCGACGACGGTCGGCGAGACGGAAACATTTTTGATGCCTTGCGCCAACAACTTCTGGTGGACCATTTCGGCGTTGGAGAAATTCTGGAACGAGCCAGCCTGCACATAGATATTGCCGGGAACGACGGGGACCTGTTTGATCGTACCGTCAGGTGTGAGGTCTGGGGGCGTCAAGTCAGTGGGGGTGTCGGGGATGGGGTTCATGGCGGGTTGCGCCACAGCGGCGGCGCTTTTGGCCCCTGCGGGGGCGGCAAGAGTGGCGGCAACGATGGATGTTTCTTTGGGGATGGCGGCGACCTTCTTTTCGCTTTCGTCCATTTGGGGCTTGGGCATGGTGAAGGTTTCGTTGGCCATCATGGAGCCGCTATCACCGGGTAGCGGCGCACGGCTGATATATTGGACGCGGACACGCGCGGTGCCCTTGCGTTCATAGCCGAGCAATTCGGCGGCCTTGCGCGAGAGGTCGATTTCGCGGCCCGCCACGAAGGGACCCCGATCATTGACGCGGACGATGAGGGAGCGGCCATTGTCGAGATTGGTGACGCGCACAAGGACGGGCAAAGGCAGCGTCGGATGCGCGGCGGTCAGTTGTTCCTGATCGAAGGTTTCGCCGTTGGCGGTGTGCTTGCCGTGAAATTGCGGGCCGTACCATGAGGCGATGCCAGTGTGGTCGTAATTATCGTCTTCTTTGGGGTAGTACCAGACGCCCGCGACTTGATAGGGTTTGCCGATCTTGTAAATGCCGCCAGCGCCGCTGGGCACGCTTACTTGGCTGCCGCTCGGCCCCGTTGTTGTGCCGCAGGCTGCGAGAAGACCACCCAGAAGCAAAGTCGCAGCCAGACCGGCAATGCTGCGAGACGGCGGCATCGACCTGACAGACCGGCTTTGTTCAAAACTCATTTCGGGTACCTTTTGTGTCGCGCCGGTGGCGTGATGCGTGGGTATTGTGTTGGTCTGGTCGGGGATCTGGCCGGGATTTTCCGGCGACTCAATGCGCGCGAACGCACGGGAATCCTTATAGTCAGCCGCAAGTTGAGCGGCAAGTCGTGCGCGGGCTTTCCTTTATGCCACAAGCGCGTTAACGATTGGATTGGACCTAAAATTAAAAATTCACAATGAACATCAAATCCGCTTCCCCCCATAGCACCGAACGCACACTGACCGAGGGGCTGGTGTCGCTCATTCGCGCCAAGCCGATCACGCCATCTGACTATGAGGCGGCGGCGCTTTTCACGCTGGATGCCATTGCCAACATTTTAGGCGGGCGCAACTCCGTACCGGGTCGCGTTTTGTTGGATTGGTGGCAGGCGCGCGCCACAAATGATGTGCCTGAACCCTCACGTTTAGCCTTTTTGATGGGCGCGCTCTGCCACATTCTGGAAACTGACGACCTACACCGGGAGTCCGTGGTGCATCCGGGCTGCGTGGTGGTGCCCGCCGCCTGGGCGCTGGCACACAAACAAGGCGCATCGGGGCACGCCCTGTTGCGCGCCGTGCTGCATGGGTTTGAGGCGACGACGCGGGTCGGCATGGCGGTCGGCGCCGCGCATTATCGTATTTGGCATAATACCGGGACATGTGGCCCCTATGGGTCAGCGATGGCGGGTGCTGCCCTGCTCGATCTTGATGATGCGCAGGCCGTTCATGCGCTCGGCAATGCAGGGAGCCAGTCGGCGGGGCTTTGGCAGTTTCTGGAGACGGGTGCGATGACCAAGCACCTGCACGCGGGCCATGCCGCCGAAGCTGGGTTGAAAGCGGCTGATCTTGCCGCGTTTGGGTTCACCGGGCCGCCAAAAATTCTCGAAGGGGAAAAGGGTTTCTTCAAAGCCGCCTGCCCAGACGCGCAACCTGAGATGGTGCTGGCGTCACCTGAGGCGGATTGGCAGCTTGTGCGAACCTCGATCAAACCCTGGCCTTCTTGCCGCCACACCCATCCGGCGATTGATGCGGCAGAAGAGTTGCGGCTGTTGCTCGGGGCGACCGATGAAGCTGACATTCGTGCGATTGAGGTTGGCACGTATCAAGCCGCGCTTGATGTGTGCGATCGCCCGGTTGCCCATAGCGAATATGAAGCGAAGTTTTCGCTCCAGCATACGGTCGCTGCCACATTGTTGCTGCCGCAGGTAGATTTTGCAGCGTTCGGCGAAGCGGCCCGTGCGCGAGCGGCAAAATTGGCGTTGCGTGTGTCGCTGAGCGCAGACGAGCCTTATCGCTCGGCCTATCCGCGCAACTGGGGCGCGCGCGTGCGCGTCGAGTTGAAAGATGGACGCGAGTTGGTGGCGCAACGTGACAATGCCAAGGGCGATCCTGAAGCGCGGCTGAGCCATGATGATATGGTCGCCAAAGCCGAGATGCTTTTGGCCCATGGCGGCGTCCGCCATCCGAAGAGTGTGATTGACGGCGTGTTGGGGTTAGCGCGCGATGGTGCCCTGCCCGACCTGTCGCGGCTCTGAAGCGGGTATCACCGCTCGCCAAAAAAAAGGCCGCTTTGTTTCCATGCAGTTTGTTTTTAAATCAAAATTTTTGCGCGCACTTTGAGTCTAGTACGCGGCTTTTTCGATCATTGCTTTTCCGAAGTCGAGATAGGCCTGCCAGCCAAAGCCAGCGACTAGCGGCAACCAGAGATGGGCGCTGCGCCATGTCAGGCTCGGCTTGCGTTTTGTTTTGGTTGGTGCCGATGCTGTAGCCGGAACCGCCTCATGGACCGGCGCTGCCGCGGGTTCGATATGAGCGACCTCAGCGGCGTGACCACCACTGATGTCATGACTGATTGCCATAGTCCCTCCTCCGGCCGCGAGTTCCGCCTCATAAGCGTGAGCCTCGGCCCGTTCTTTTCTAAAAAGTAAAATCATATACGCGCAGAGCACGCCAAGTACGCTCAACGGAATCCAAGTCGATGTAAGTTCCACCGGCACGATCACTCCCCCATTCCTAATCCCTCAGGGGTTTTTCACCCTCTTATGTGCCATTCTGACCCGCATTGGGCCCGCTGGCAAAAGGGAATTGTGTCGGCCATCCATTATCTGGCTGATTGTGAGACTTTTCTTGGCCCATTGGGCGGGACAAGAAGGCATATAGGGATGGTTTTGTTCGGGTTTCTGGGCGTTTGCCGGAATTGGTCGGGCGCCCCTGATCTGCATATTTTGGTTGATTTCGGCTAAAATGCAGCAGGTCTCAAGGTCAGGATCGCCTTTCTATGTCTGGCGTGGCCACGTCGCTGCCCGCGATTGCCCATTCGATGGGTGAAAATCCGCATCGGCTCAACCTTGGGATCATGTTCTATTTGCTGTTGTTGGGTATTTTCATTTCACGGTTAGGCCGGATAGCAGACAGGTCGAGGGTGCACGGCCTTTTGTTCAGCGACTGTCATTTTCACGCTTGGTTCTATTTGCTGTTTGCTGGCCAACAATCTGCTGACGCTTGTCGAGGCGTGGCTTGCGCAGCGAGCGAAACGTCACGGGTACCAAGGATGGCTGAGGGCTGCCTAAAAATCAGCCAAAGCTCAATCTCGCGCTTGAGGATTGGCGCGGAAGCATGTAGCCATGTGCCGATGCGGAGAGGTGGCCGAGTGGTTTAAGGCTCCAGTCTTGAAAACTGGCGTGGGTGCAAGTCCACCGTGAGTTCGAATCTCACCCTCTCCGCCAATTTTTTCTTGTAAGTTATTGATATTAAAAGAAAAAATATAACAGACTCGTGGGCTGCCCCACTTCCTGCCCCACTGCGCGCAGATTTGTCCCAGACATTTTTAATGGCGACGAAATGAGAGAGCTAGACTCAGCCACTCCTGAGTTCCTATTTTGTTTCCATGGTCAGATATCATCATGGAGAAATCAGGAGCTTGCGCGATGGTCAGAATAATTCTGAGTATAGAAGGCAACCGCCAAGCGCGCCGAATTTCTCTAACTCTAACTTCCGGCTGGAGGAGCTTTGGGACTAAAGCCAACTGTTATTTGTCTTGGGCAAGGACTTGTTGTGCGTCCCACGCGGGAACTTTGGTCAGATCAATTTCGCCATCATTGAACATTTTTATTTGAAAGTTGGCTCCCGGCATCACCATCGGCATCGCATATCCAGGGGTTGAATATGTTGAACCTGAATAAGTCGATGTTCCGTAGGTATTGTTGCCATACGTTGTGGCGGTGCCTGTAGCGTACCCGTTTGAATATGTCTGCCCGGGCATATACATGGTGCCTGAGCGTGTTGTGTTTTCCGCACCCTCTACAACGAAGTAGCGGAAGCCTTTTTTTATAGTGAGCTTGGCGGCTTCGGTGAGTCCCGCCTTTATAACTTCTGCCTGAGTGTGAACTGCGCCGCCTTGAGCTGAAATTATCGCGCTGCGATTATCAAGCATAGTTGAATCTGTCTGAACGCACCCGCTTAGGGCAAGGATGGCGAAAATGGCGACGGTTAGCTTTTTCATTGTCAAAGCCTCTATCCACAAATGGCAGCGTTGACCGCCTCTGGTTTTATAAGTGATATCGCTCCGTGTGCTAAACTTTACAATTCAGCAAGGCATCTGCGCAAGATGGCTAATATAGCCCGCTCTCCGCCTTTGTATCCCCGCATAGCGGTGCGTGCCTTACCCTCTGGCGTTCTTGGTCCGGTTGACCTTTCCCACGGCCTCCAGCGCCTTATCGCCTTGGCTTGTCGGGCTCGCCTCTCCAGTGTCCAGCCGTTGGTCATTGCTCGCCTCCAATAGTTGGGTTTGCTCGCTATCGCTTTCTCGTGCGCGCGGGGCTGCCGTGCCGTTGTTGATTTGCTGTGGGCCTGTCGTGATGTTGGCTTGTTTGGCATAGACCACGGGCGGGTGCTTGATGTTGGAAAGTGTTTCCAGCGTGGCGCGGCACTGAGATTGAGCCCTGAGCGCCATTCTCATATTGAGTTCAAATGGTATTGCGTTCTCCTGCGCCATGCCACGCGTGGCAAGCCGTGAAAAGAGGCTTTGCAGAGTAGTTGGCTTGGTTTATCAACATGGCCTCTGCCTCCGCCATGCTCCCATCAGTGACGGCCTTTGCTTGGGCCTTGAGCTGCTCTATCAGAGCGGGGGTGTCGAGGTCAGCGCCGATACCAGACTTGCTTTCCACTTCCGCAATGACGCGATAAGCGGCGAGTGCTGGCGACGTAACGACAGCTGCATAATTGCGTGCGCTCTCCTCAGTGGTTTTCCCGTCATAGACAATGATTGCCTTGCGAGGGAGTGTGTCCTTCTTGGCTTTGGACTTCGCTGGTTTGCCTGTCATCGCTTTCTTTCAATTGGAATGTTGAATGAAAATCCCAAACACATTGCTGGGGCGCGTTTGCGGTCGTGCGCTGCTTGGGTGCCGTTTGGCCTCAATTGAATCCTGCGACTCTCTGAGGGCCTCCAGCGCGGCGTTGCAAATTTCATCAGAGGGTAGTGCATCCAAAAGCGATGCTATGCCCTGTGAGTGCGATGGGTTCATCGGCGGATTGTGTTTGAACCAACCTGTAATCATCAGGACGCTGGATTCAGGGTCAAAACAGATCAGCCCAGCGTCTATCAGTTCGTTTCGAGCCGTCGCATATCGCTTAGGTGTCCAGCGCAGATCGGTGCACGCATAGCCATCAGGCAGTTGGTAGCAACCAGCGCTTGTCTGGTGGCGCGATGTGAGGAAATAGAGGTGGAGGTACCTCCCGTCATCAGACGGGAGGTTTTTGAAGCGGTTCGACTGCCAGATTGCAGGCGAGATTTTGGAAAAGTCTCTCATGTCGCCGTCCTCTCTTGGTCGGAGCGATTGAGGATTTCCACGTCGCTTATCAGCCCGCTCAACCTCTCGGGGAGTGTGAACGGGTTGGCGCAGGCAAGTTCGACCTAGGCGAGCATCTATACGCAGAGAAGGAACTAAGAAAATTCCTTACTGTGCCCTTCGAAACCCTTCTCGATGAGTGCCGACGAATTGCACTTAGACCAAACACGGAGGAACTAGCAGGCATCGATATTGCGGGTAATGACAAGAAAGCAATTTATTTCTGGACGATCTACAAGCTCCGGAACGGCCGTGACATTTATCATAAGCGTTATTTTGACCGGCGGTTTCGGCGCATAGCTAACTGAATTTAAGTGGACGGATGTCAAAATTCGCTAACAGATGTTTAGAACGCGGCTATTTACCGATCTTGAAGGTGGCGCTGCCTGTGGCGACCAGCTCACCTGCTTCATTGCGCAGTTCAGCTTGGGCAAAGGCGATGGAGCGGCCACGGTGGCGGACGAAGCCTTCGCCGATCAGCACGCCTTTGTCAGCGCGGCCGACAAAGCTGGTTTTGAGCTCGAGTGTGACTTGCGCCATGCCGGGTTTTTCATGGGTCAGGCGGACCGCATGGCCGCACAGCCCATCGAGCATGGCGGAGAGAAAGCCACCAAAGACACGCCCGCCCCGGTTCATGAAACTATCGCCAGCGACAAAAGACGCGCGGATATAGCCGCGCGCCGGGTCGGTTTCGAGAACGGTTTTGCCGAGCGTGACGGCGGCGGGCGATTCCCAATCGGGATCGAGCCGAGGGTCGCTTGCGTCGGTGAGTTCAGGTGTGGTCAAGCGGCCTTCCTATCAAAGAGAGACAATTAAGAAAAGGGTAGTTTGAAAGTCTTCTTGAACTTGTTCTTGCAGTCCAGTTGTTCCTGCGACAGCAGATCATAGCCTTTGGCCTGACAGGCGGCACTGGCGCGGAATTCAGCAACGCCCTTGTTGGTGCAACCCTTCAAGTCGGGATTAAACAGGAAGATACAGGTCATCGGAATGTAGCGTTCGTCGCACGGCAGACCGGCAATATAAGTCTTTTGTTCGGGCGTGCGCTTGTTCCACCAATCTTGCATGCGTTCGTCAGGAATCTTGCGCGTGCTGCTTTGCAGGCAATCAGGTGCCTTGTCGGCATGGGCGGGGGTGGGCATGGCGGTCCATGCGGTTAGACCGAAGGCTAATACGAAGAAGGCCTGTATAAAACTTTTCACTAGGTCTTTTCCTCCTGATGGATTTTCCGTTTTGGAAATTCTGTTTCGTTTTTCGGTATTCATGGTCGGTATTCAAAGCTTGGCTTGACGCTCTGCGTGTTGTGTCAACTTGTCGTGCCAAAAGGCTGCTTGAATGTCTTTTTGAACGTGGCTTTGCAATCCGCCATCGCTTGGGACAAGAGGTCTAAGCCCTTCTCCTGACATGCTTTGTTGGCCCGGTATTCTGCCAACCCGTTGTTGGTACATTGCACTAAATTGGGGTCATAGAGAAAGATGCAGACGATTGGAACGAAGCGCTCAACGCAAGGGAGCGCGAGAATAATGCGTTGTTCATTTTCGGAGCGTCGATCCCACCAACCAATGGCCGCATCTTTATTCCTGATCTGGTCTGACATCGGGCATTTGAGATAATCATCGACCGTTCCCAGTGCCATGGCGGGCGCTGTGAAGGCGAACAGGATCGATGCCATGGTGAACCAGCCATAGAGCATGATGGTCGCGATCTTCTTGGCTGCGTGCATGTGTACCACTCCCCTCAAGTCGTAAATTTCTTTTACTACTATAACAGGATGCGTCCTCACTGATAGGTCGATTTCGACCAACAACATGAAATTTCGCTTAGAAAAAGGGGCCGTTCGGTTGAACCAAACTGCCCCTTCCGTATTCATTGAGAGTGGATCAGGCGGTGGCAGCCGCGCTTGGGCGGGCCTTCATGCGCTCAAACCAAGCGGCCACATTTTTGTTGTCGGTGTTGAGCGGCTGGCCGACGGCGGCCCCGAAATCGAGGAACACGAACAGGTGGATGTCGGCATAGCTCATGTTCTTGCCGGCGATGTAATCCTTGCCCGCGAGTTGCTTGTCGAGCCATTCAAGTTTGTTCTGGGCCATCGCTTTGAGGCCGTCGGCGGTTTCAGGACGGCAGAGCATGCGGTCCTGGAACATGGGTAGACCAGCAGAAAAACGAAAGCCGTTGGCCAGAGGTTCGCAGATACCTAGATCGACGCGACGCGTCCACATGCGTGTCTGGGCGCGCTCTTCCGCCGTGGTGCCGAACAGCGGTTTGGCAGGATTTTTTTCTTCGAGATATTCGCAGATGGTGGTGATTTCAGAGATGATCGTGCCATCGTCGAGTTCGAGCGAAGGAAGCTGTCCGCCCGGATTTTTGGCGACATAAGCTTCTTTGCGGTTTTCGCCAGCCATCAGATCCACTTCGACGAACGGCATGGTGATGCCCTTCTCGTTCATGAACATTTTGACGACGCGCGGGTTCGGTCCGATGGAATTGTAGAATTTCATGATTTTTGGTCTCCCTGTGAGCCGATCTAATGCCGGTTAGAAATCCATAGCCGATTGCGGGGCGGCGGGCTAGTCGCTGGTCCACATTTGCAAACGCATGTCATGCGCTGGGCCATACATTTGGGCCATACAATTGGGTCTTGTGTTGTGGCTGCCTGCCCTCGACACTCGCGCCGAAACAAAAAAGAGACGGTTTGAGATGGATATAAGGCGCCCCGACGTCAACCCGGACGGCCAAGCGCGTGCTGGCTACCTCAACGGCTGGTTTTATGGCTGGTATGTGGTTGGCGCGATCATGCTGGTGCTGGCCGTTTGCTCGGGGCTCGGCTTTTACAATCTCTCGGTTTATCTCAAAGCCTTTGTCAGCCATGGCGGATTTTCGGTGGAGGCGACGTCGATGGCGACGGCGTGTTTCTTCGTGGCGAGCGGCATTGCGGGGCTGGGCGTTGGCGCGCTGATTGAACGCTATGACGTGCGTTTGGTGATGACGGCCGGGGCGCTGCTATCGAGCGTGACGATGCTGGGCGCGGGCTATGTGCATGAGTTGTGGCAGCTCTATGTTTTCTATGCGCTGTTTGGGGTGGGCTATGCAGCAAGCGCGCTTATTCCCTGCACGACCTTGATTGCGCGCTGGTTTGCGCGGCGGCGTTCGTCGGCTTTGTCGATCGGTTCTACGGGCTTATCGCTGGGTGGCATTTTGTTGACGCCGGTGTCGGCTAAGATGATTGCATCGATGGGGCTTGCAGGCGCGGCGCCTTGGTTGGCGGTTGTTTTTATGGTGGGGGTTATTCCCGTTACTTGGATCGTGATCCGACCCAGTCCGCTCGATTATGGTATCGGGCCTGACGGCGATCCGATCATACGCGATGACAAGGGCGTGCCTCTGCCCGCCGATGGGGTGTCGTTTGATGATGCAATGCGGAGCCGGTTTTTCATTTTTATGACGCTCACATTTATTCTGGCGATGATGGCGCAGGTTGGCACGATTGCGCATTTGTACAATCTCGTATCGGGTCGCACAGGTAGCGAGGATACCGGCGCGCTGGCGCTGGCGGTGATGGCGGCGGCGAGCATTGTTGGGCGATTGATCGGCGGTTGGGGGCTTGCCTATATTTCGTCGCGCGGCTTTGTGGTGGCGCTTATTTTGGCTCAGGCCTTCGTGTTGGTGCTTTTTTCCGGCGCGCAGTCCGCTTTCGCGCTGGTCGCGACATCGCTGCTATTTGGCTTCACAGTCGGCAATATGCTGATGATGGCGCCATTGCTTTGCGCGGAGGCCTTTGGGCTCAAGGCTTATGGAAGCATTTTTTCGATGAACCAGCTTTTCATGGTAAGCGGTGTCGCCAGTGGGCCGCTGATCATGGGGGTCCTCTATGGGCAGGCTGGTGGCTATGATACCGCCTTCATCGCCATGGCTTTGGCGTCGGTGTTGGCGCTCGTGTGCATTTGGACAGCGGGGCCTGTGCGGGCGTTGCTCGACGAGCGCTTTGAGTGAACGCGGGGGCAGCTTCCGGACTTGCGACTTTTGGTCTTGTGACTTTTTGTTCTTGTGACTGGGCGCAAATGGCTTAAGTAAGCCCCATATCGCATTTCACTGGAGTTCCATCAAGATGAGCGCGGAAAGCGCCACAGGGGCGGCTGGGCTTAAACCCGGCAAAGGCCCCAAGCCGAAGCTCTTTTACGGCTGGTATATCGTTGCCACGGTCTTTGTTATTCAGACCGTGTCCTGCGGCCTGATTTTCTACAACCTGTCGATCATGTTGAAAGCCTTTGTTACCGAGAACGGTTTTTCGGTGACGGCGGTGTCGTCGGCAACTTCGTCTTTCTTTTTGGCCGGGGGCGTGTTTGGGCTCGCCGTGGGTTGGGCGATGGATCGCTTTGATCCGCGGATCATCATGACGTTCGGCGCCCTTTGTGCGGCCACCGCGCTGGCGTCAGCAGGCCATGTGACAAATCTCTGGCAGCTTTATGGATTTTATATGCTGTTCGGCATGGGCAACGCGGCGGTCGCCGTTATTCCTGGCACGACGATTGTGGCGCGCTGGTTCAACCGTGAGCGCTCGCGCGCCATCGCCTATGCATCAACTGGCTTGTCGCTGGGTGGCATTGTCTTCACGCCGATCTCGGTGACGCTGATCCAGGATATTGGCCTTGAGCATGCGGCTTATTGGCTGGCGATGATGCTGATATTGGGCACGGTGCCTGTCACATGGGCTTTTTTGAAACCCGACCCCGCTTCGATGGGCATGGCGCCAGATGGCGATGCGCTGACATTGGGCGAAGATGGGCGGATCCTTGCGCCCGATGGTGTGAGCTTCCACGACGCTATTCGCAGCCGTTTTTTTATGCTGTTCACAACATCTTATGTCTTTTCGATGATGGCGCAGGTGGGCTGTTTGGCGCATCAATTCCGTTTGGTATCGACGCGAACCGGCGACGATCATGTGGCCGCGCTGGCGGTGTCGGTGATGGCGGCGGCGAGTATTACCGGGCGATTGGTCGGCGGGTCGGTGTTGTCGCGTGTGTCATCGAAACGATATCTGCAATGTGTGTTTATTTTGCAGGCGGTCGCATTTCTCGCGTTTTCGCAAGCGCAAGGCACGATGGCGTTGCTGATCGTGTCGGTGATGTTCGGGGCGACGGTTGGCAACCTGCAGATGATGCAACCCTTGATGATAGCCGAAGCCTTCGGCCTCAAGGCCTATGCACGTATTCTGTCGTTGGCTCAGATGATTACGACTTGTGCAAACGCCGTTGGGCCTGTGTTGATCGGGATCGCCTATGAGCGTTCTGGTGGCTATCAGGTGGCTTTTTTGTTGATTGCGGGAGCCTCGGTGATCGGGATTGTTTCGTTGACAGCATCGGGGCCTGTGCGCGCGTTGATCGACAAGCAGTAGAATAAGATTAAACTGCGCCCTTCCCACCTTCTGTGTCTCGATTTGACGGATTGCATATCATGAAATTGCCGATGAATTTTTATAAGCCCCTTGCCATTGGTGCGCCTGAGCCTTATCGCGAGCTGCCAGTGGCGCTGGAGCGGATGATCCATTTTTTCCCAGGGCACAATGAGCGCGTGCGCGCCAAGGTCGGCGAGATGATCCCAAAGGCTGACGTGCTGCTCGGCAATTTGGAAGACGCTATTCCGACGGATGCAAAAGAGGCAGCGCGCAAAGGCTTCATTGAAACCGCCAAAGCACATGATTTTGGGAAAACAGGTTTGTGGACGCGGATCAACCCGCTGAACAGCCCGTGGATGCTGGACGACATCACGGAAATTGTTGCCGAAGTTGGTAACAAGGTCGATGTGATCATGCTGCCCAAGGTTGAAGGCGCGTGGGACATTCACTATCTCGATCAGCTTTTGGCGCAGCTTGAAGCCAAACATTCGATCAGGAAGCCGCTGATGATCCATGCGCTCCTTGAAACGGCACAGGGCGTAAAGAATGTCGAGGAGATTGCCGCGGCAAGCCCTCGTATGCATGGCATGAGCCTTGGGCCCGCCGATCTCGCTGCCTCGCGCGGCATGAAGACGACGCGTGTGGGTGGCGGTCATCCGCGTTATGGCGTGCTGGAAGATCCACGCAGCGATGGGCAGCCGCGTGCCTATGCGCAGCAAGATTTATGGCACTACACCATTGGCAAAATGGTGGACGCCTGCATGTCGAACGGTATCCGACCCTTCTATGGCCCGTTCGGCGACATTCAGGATAATGAAGCCTGCGAGCAGCAATTTCGCAACGCGTTCTTGATGGGGTGCGCGGGCGCATGGACATTGCATCCTGGCCAGATCGAAATTGCCAAGCGGGTCTTCAGCCCTGATCCCGCTGAGGTGATCTTTGCAAAGAAGATTCTAGAAGCTATGCCCGATGGGGCTGGTGTCGCGATGATCGATGGCAAGATGCAGGACGATGCGACCTGGAAACAGGCCAAGGTGATGGTCGATCTGGCCAAGCTCGTTGCGGCGCGCAATCTTGAGATGGCGGCTGCTTACGAGTTTTGAGGTTAAGGCTGAGTTGTTCTCCGTAAATGAAGTTAGTCACCCCGGGACTTGGTCCCGGGGTCCAGCACTCTCAGCATATGTAGCAAGTAAGGTGGGTCCCGGGATCAAGTCCCGGGACGACACTGAGTTTCTGTTGATTGCTTTTACGACAGCGACGCAAGCGCTGCGGGATTGAAGGGCATCAGATCGGTGAAGCGGCCTTCGTGGATTTTGCGAGCCCAAGCGGGATCAACCAAGAGGGCGCGGCCGACGGCGACGAGGTCGAACTCTTCGGCTTCTAGACGTTCGAGTAGATCGTCGATGCCTGTGGTTTCTGACGCTTCGCCCATAAAGGAGCCGATGAATTCACCTGACAGGCTGACGCTGCCGACAGTGATTGCGGGTTTGCCTGTGAGTTTTTTCGTCCAGCCTGCGAGGTTGAGCGTCGAGCCTTCAAATTCGGGTTCCCAGAAACGACGCGTCGAAGCATGGAAGCAATCGACGCCAGCTTCTGATAGCGGCTTTAAGAATGCACCGAGGTCGTCTGGTGTGACGGCAAGTTTGACGTTGTAGTCTTGCTGCTTCCACTGAGAATAACGTAGGATCAGCGGATAATCCTTGCCGACTTCACGGCGGATCGCTTCGATGATCTTGACGCCAAATTCTGTGCGCGCGCGCATGTCGCCACCGAATTCGTCTTCGCGCTGGTTGAGCCCTTCCCAAAAAAACTGATCAATGAGGTAGCCATGCGCGCCGTGAACTTCGACACCATCGAAGCCGATCTCACGCGCATCAGCAGCGCCACGCCCAAAGGCATCAATGACCTTCTGGACGTGGGCTTTGGTCATGGGTTCGCTGACCTGCTTGCCGGGCTTTACGAGGCCTGATGGGCCTGCGCTTGGCAATTCCGGGTACGGTGCTTTTTGCGGATTGCGCGCCATGCCGACATGCCAAAGCTGCGGCATGATTTTGCCGCCGACGCTGTGGACTTCTTCCACAACATGCTTCCAGCCCTTGAGCGCTTCGCCGTGAAAATTAGGGACTGACGGGTCCATGGTCGAAACCGGATCGTCAACAGTTGTGCCTTCGGTGATGATGAGGCCGGTTTCGTTTTCAGCGCGGCGGCGGTAATAGCCCGCGACGTTTTCGCCGGGGATGCCGTTGGGTGACTGCGAGCGGGTCATAGGAGCCATGACGACGCGGTTGGCGAGTTCCAACCCGTTGATCGTAAAAGGCTTGAACAGCGGGGCGACAGATCGGCTCATGGTGTTTTCCAATTTTTTCTTGTGGATACCAGATCAAGGCTCCACCGCAATGTAAGTTGATGCCATATTGTCCATTAGCCTGCTCAGCGCAATGCAGCTTTGCGTAAGGGAGCGCACAAAAATGAACATGTGGGACAAAATGAGCGTTAATCCGGCGATTAAGCGGTTGGGGTTTGCAGAGACGGACAGGGTTTTATTGCTGCATGTCGATGATGTGGGCATGTGCGGGGCATCGCTGGACGCCTTTGATGCCCTCTGGGCCAGCCGTTCGGTTACTTGTGGTTCAGTGATGGTGCCCTGCCCTTGGTTTCGGGCAACGGCGGCATGGTCGCGGGATCATCCTGACGCTGATCTGGGCGTACACGCCACATTGACGAGCGAATGGCCGGGTTATCGCTGGTCGCCGGTTTCAACGCGCGATAGGACGAGCGGGCTGATGGACGGCGAAAGTGCGTTTCATAAAACGTCGGCAGCGGTCGCAGAACAGGCTGACCCGGCTGCTGTGGCGCGCGAATTGATTATGCAGATTGCGATGGCGCGGGAGGCGGGCATTCCGATTTCGCATCTTGATACGCATATGGGCTCGGTGATGGATGGCAAGTTTTATGGCGTTTTCATCGACGCGGCCTTGGCGGCGGGGCTTGCACCTTTCGCGCTCCGGATGGAAGCGGCGCAGTGGCGCGCCGCGCAATATGACGAGCGGTCCATCGCTGTGTTTCAGGCCGTGACCGAGCGGCTGATGCGCGACAATGTGCCATTGATCGACAGGGTGTTGCAGCTATCGCTCAAGATTGAAGAGGATCGACCAGCGAAAACGCGCGCCATGCTGGACAAGCTGCGGCCCGGTCAGATCGGCTATGCGCTGTTTCACCCGGCCCTTGATACACGGGAAATCCGTTCCATTTGTCCCGACTGGCGCTCGCGGGTGGCCGACTATGAATTGTTGGGGGCGGGAGGTTTGCGCCGGTATCTGGAGGATCAGGGGTTCAAGGTCATTGGATGTCGGGAATTGCAGGCGCTGATGCCTAAAATTGCGTGAGGGTTTGGCGTCATTTAGCTCATGCAAGCCATTTCTTCAGCGCGCTTCACCTGCTACCTTGCGGCCACGGTAATTTGGTGCGAGTGGAGACCTATGGAAGTCAATCGGCAGGCGAAATTTCAAATCGGACAGGTTGTTCGCCACAGGTTCTATGCGTTCCGCGGCGTCATTTTTGATGTCGATCCGACATTCAACAATTCGGATGAATGGTGGCAGTCGATTCCCGAAGACGTGCGCCCACGCAAGGACCAGCCCTATTACCATCTGCTGGCCGAAAATGCGGAGACGGAATATGTCGCTTATGTCTCTGAACAAAACCTGTTGGCAGATGACACAGGCGAGCCTGTGCGCCATCCTCAGGTGAGGGAATTTTTCGGACCGATGCAGGATGGCATTTATGTCATTTTGAGCAAGACGGCGCACTGAACGGACGCAGCCACCGGGGCGGCATTTTCATTTTACGGAGCAGATCGCGTGCGGGGCGACTGGCGACCCTATCAAATTCGACGTCTTCAGGACGCCTGGGTGCGGTTCTATGTGAACCGTTTTATTGTGCCTGCCTTCGACGAAGTAGGTGGCGGCTTGAGCGTGACCTGCCCGCGCAACCTAGAAATTTATGGCGGACAAATTCGGGTCGGCCAACATGCGCATATTCATGCAGCCAAGGGCTCGCTGACGCGGCTTTGCACATGGACGACGGAGGGCCGGACGGGGCGCATTAGTATTGGTGATCATGTACTGATTAGCCCAGCGACGCATATCGTGGCCTCAGAAAGCATCAGCATTGGCAGCAACACGATGTTTGCCAGCGGCTGTTATATTTCGGATTCAGATTGGCACGACACTTACGACCGGACGCGCGAGTTGGATAAACATGCGCCGATCGTGATTGGCGAAAATGTTTGGCTCGGTGTGCGCGCCATTGTCGGCAAGGGCGTAACGATCGGTGATAACAGTATCATTGGTGCGGGATCGGTCGTGACCAAGGACATTCCTGCCAATTGCATTGCGGCGGGTAACCCGGCACGCGTCGTGCGCCAGCTCGATCCGGCACGTGACATTCGGACACGCGGCGCACTGTTCAGCGAGCCAGCCGAGATGGCTCAAAAGATGGATTTGCTGATGCGCTATCTGTTGCGCGAAAACACGCTGCGGCGATGGGTGCGCAGCGTGTTCGCGCCAACAAAGGACGATTGAGTGTCGATCAGGCTTATGGCTTAGGCAAGGATGCGATGGCGGCAGAGAAGCCTTTCAGATCGACCGGGATTTTGACGACGCCCTGCCCCATTAGTCGGAACAGGATTTCCATAGATTTACCGTTTTTGATAGCTTTGACTTGGTCATCAGTGAGCTTGATTTCTGCCTGACAGCCGATGGGAAGGCAGAAGGCGTAAGGGCCGCCGAATTTTTCTTTATCATCAACAGAGACGCCAACGCCTGGCGGCAGGATCGACCCCAAGGGGGTCATGGCGAAGGCGAACAACTCACCCTTTTTGTTGGGCACATAACCGACGCCAAAATAAAGGATCTGGCTCTTTTCTTGGCCGGCGCGCACATCGACAAAGGCGTGGCAGGACATCTTGCCTTTGGCATTTTCATCCTCTTGGCAGCGTGTGCTCCAGGTGTCGAAGCGTTTGATGATCGGCTTCTTTTCGGGATGGGCCGTTTTGAGCGCGGGCGCTGCCGGGGCCGGATCAGCGGCGCGGGCGAGCGAGGTCATAGAGGTGGCCAGCAAAGCAGCTGCAGCGAGCGCCAGAGCGGCGCGACGGATCGACATTGAAGTGTCCTTTCACGAGGCCTGTAGGCCCCAAATCGTTGAGCCTTTCGAGGCTCGGCATGTATTCATTCCGTCAGGTGTCAGTCTCATTATATTCGCATTGAATAGGCTATGCGTGGTGCCGAATCCATCCATGATAGAACTAATTCGTGAGTTGTGAACCGGCGGCCATGCTCCCCTGCCCTCCGACCCAAATTTCCATAGAGCGGATTAAGAAGGCCAAAAGAAGGCATGTCGATTGGCGCAATACGGATGGAATGGTTAAGGCTGCCGATGGCGGCGGCTCTCATCGCCCTCGTGGTGGCGGTGAGCATGTTTGTCCTCGCGTCGGGGGCTTTTGCCGCGCCACGCCACGCCATCGCGATGCATGGCGAGCCTCTCTACCCGCCGGGGTTTGATCATTTTGCCTATGCCAATCCAGATGCGCCCGTTGGCGGCACCATCCATTATGGAGCGGTTGGGATATTTGACAGTCTCAACCCGTTCATTGTGCGGGGCATGCCGGCCATTGGGTTGCGGGAATATGTTTTCGAGAGCCTGATGGCACGCAGCTATGATGAACCGTTCAGCCTTTATGGATTGCTAGCCGAGAGCATTGATGTGCCCGACGACAGAAGCTCGCTGACATTCCATCTACGGCCGCAAGCGCGATTTTCGGATGGCACGCCAGTCACGGTTGACGATGTGATTTTCTCGCTTGAGGTGCTGCGCGACAAAGGACGTCCAAACTACAAATCCTATTTTTCCAAAGTTTCTGCGATCAAACGGCCGGATGCGCATAGCGTTACGTTTGTCATTGCACCGGAGCCGGACGGCAGTGGGCCTGATCGGGAATTGCCGCTCATTCTTGGGTTGATGCCCATTCTGCCTAAGCATGTTTACGCGTCGCGAGACTTTGAACAATCGGGCTATGCTCTGCCCGTAGGGAGCGGGCGCTACACAGTGAAATCGTTCAAGCCGGGCGGGCAAATTGTCTATCAACGCGACCCGGTTTATTGGGGCCGCGATCTGGCTGTCAATCGCGGCATGGGAAATTTCGAGCGCCTAGTGTTTGACTATTACCGTGACAGCAATGCCTCGTTCGAGGCCTTCAAGGCGGGGCTCTATGATGTGCGCGCGGAGGATGATCCGGGGCGCTGGACGAGCGAGTATAATTTTCCGGCGATAAAGGACGGGCGCCTTCGTCAGGTCGTGTTTCACAATGGGCTGCCGTCTGGCATGCGGGCGCTGGTGTTCAATACGCGCCGGACAGTTTTCGCTGATCGCCGTGTGCGTGTGGCGCTGACGGCATTGTTCGATTTTGAATGGGTCAGCAAAACGCTGTTTCATGGCGTGTACAAGCGCACACAGAGCTATTTCGACAACTCCGAATTGTCGTCCCATGGGCGGGCGGCGGATGCGCGCGAACGTGCATTGCTCAAGCCGTTTCCTGATTCTGTGAGCGCATCGATCATGTTGCATGGCTATGAGGCCCCGATGGGCGATGTGGCGGGACAGAACCGCGCCAACCGCGCTAAGGCACTGCGGCTGTTTAGCGATGCAGGCTATGAAGTGCGCGATGGGCAGCTTGTTGAGCGCGCGAGTGGCAAGCCGTTGACCTTTGAGATTTTGGTGGCGCGCCCAAGCGATGAGCGGCTGGCTCTTGTTTATGCGAACATGCTGCGCCGTGCAGGCATCGACGTGCATGTACGCAATGTCGATCCGAGCCAGTATCAAGGGCGCCTCGACGCTTATGATTACGACATGATCTTTTTTGATTGGGCGGGCTCATTGTCTCCCGGCAACGAACAGACATTTCGTTGGGGTGCGGCCTCGGCGGATTTGCCGGGAAGCTATAACTTTGCCGGGGTCAAGAGTGAGGCGGCTGACACAATGATCTCGGCGCTGCTGTCGGCGCGGTCGCGAGCGGGTTTTGTCAGTGCCGTGCGGGCGCTTGATCGCGTTTTGCTGAGCGGAAACTATGTCATCCCACTTTACTATTCGCCCGACCAATGGGTCGCCCTGTGGGACAAGGTGCAATATCCAAAGACGACGTCGCTCTATGGCTATCGCAGTGACACCTGGTGGATGAAGACCGACAAAAAACAGAACAACAGGGGCCTCCATTGAATTTACCGAAAGAATGGCGCTCGCGGATGTCGCTGCCGCTGGTTGCCGCACCGATGTTTCTGGTGAGCGGTCCTGACCTTGTCATCGCGCCCTGTCGCGCCGGTGTCATTGGCACATTTCCGACGCCTAATGCGCGGGACGTAGAGACGCTGGACGCATGGCTCGACCAGATCGTCACCTCGCTCAGCGATGCCGATGCGCCATGGGGAGCCAATGTGGTGGTGCACCGTTCCAATGCACGGCTTGATGAAGATATGGCGCTGCTGGAACGCTATTGCCCACCTCTGGTTGTGACAGCGCTTGGCAGTCCGCGGGCGATTGTGGACCGGGTACATGAATTTGGTGGACTTGTGTTTGCGGACGTCAATTCGGTTGCGTTTGCACGCAAGGCGGTTGCTGCCGGTGTCGATGGTTTGGTGCTGGTGGCAGCTGGCGTGGGCGGCCATACGGGGCAGATGACGGGTTTTTCATTTGTTCCGGCAGTGCGTGAATTTTTCGACGGGCCGATCATATTGGGAGGCGGCATTGTCAATGGCGCGGGCATTCGTGCCTCTGAAGTGCTGGGCGCAGATCTTGCCTATATGGGCACGCGCTTTATTCCCTGCATTGAGAGCATGGCGAGCGAGGCTTATCGCGAAATGCTTGTCGGCGCGACGGTGGATGATTTGATTTTGACGCGGGCAATCACTGGCGTTGCTGCTAATTGGTTGCGGCCCAGCATTGCCAATGCTGGCTTTGATCTCAATGAGATGGAGGTAAATCCCGATATCGATTTTACCGATCCGCAAGGCGGCGCGCGGCGTTGGGCACAGGTCTGGTCTGCCGGACACGGCGTGGGTGCGATTGATCGCGTTGAGTCTGCTGCGGAATTGATCGGGCGACTAAAAGCTGAGTACGAGGTGGCGAAAGCTGCGTTATGAGCCTTGCATCTATTGGCGTTTAGAGGGATTTGTCCGTCATTGTCTGTAAGCGCCATTATATTGAGCCAATGCGCAGCGCGGCATCGATTGACTATCTACGCGTATATCGGAAAGCCAATAAAATTTGTTGTTGCCACTTGCATGGACGATGACCAAGCTCTACGTGCTGAACGAAACGGTTTGATTGTCGCATCGATATCCCCGTGAATTGACCCAAGCTGCTTTGCCAAATTGACGTTTATGGACGCCCTTTCGACAAGAAGGCGGCGCCTGCGCAATGAGGTTCGTATGTCTTCCAGAAATTTTAGCTTGATGGTTTTGGTTGGGGCTATTGTGGGTTTTCCATTGGGGAGCGAGGCGTGGGCCGCAGGATTTGCAGTGCATGAACAGTCGGCTGCGTCGCAAGGAAATGCTTATGCGGGCGTGGCTGCAGGTGGCAGCGACATTTCGTCAAGCTATTTCAATCCAGCAACATTGACCCTTTTTCCGGGTAAGCAAGTGGCGGGCAGTTTCGCTCTAATTTTTGGCCGCGCCAATCTTGATATCGAAAAGGCGACCACTGTGGTTGGCAATCCCGTAGGCGGGTGCGCTCCATTGAGTTTACGCCGCAATTGGCGTGGAAAGCAGCGGATTGGATTTCATTCGGCGTTGGCTTGCGCGCCATGTATATCGACGCGCGGCTGTCGAGTTTCATTGATATTGGGACATTGAGCAGCGGTGGCCTTGCGGCACCGGGCGACCCTGCGGCAGACAGCCTTGTCTCGGTCACAGGTGACGACTGGGTCTATAGATATACGCTTGGTGTATTGCTGACCCCGCGCGCCGATACGCGCATCGGCATTGGTTATCGCTCGAAGATGGATGCTGACCTGAGAGGATCAGCCGATTTCACGCTGAGCCCGCAGGGACAAATCCTGTCGGGCATTTCTGGTGCGATAGTTGGGTTTTGTCAATCGGCGCGACTTATCGACCGGATGATAAATGGACATTGCGGTCGGGTGTCGCCTATGACGAAGGTGTTATTCCCAATGCGTCATTGCGAGGCCCGCGTATTCCTGACTCGGATCGTTATTGGGCGTCGCTTGGCGCCGGTTACAAGCTCAGCGATATGACGACGATCAATGCGGGCTATACGCATGTTTTTGCGCCGGATGTGACCGTTTCGCAGACGACCGCAGACCCTGAAAATACGACACGCGGTAATCTGATCGGTCGACTGAACGCGTCTGCCGATATTATTAATTTTGGGATTGTTGAGCGTTTAGGAAGGCTTCCTAGTCGGCGGCTTTGAAGAGGCTCATCTTGGCTTGTTTGATGGCCTTGGTCTTTTCGCTCCAGGCTTTGAGAGCGCTTGCGGCCTTAGACCCTTCGGCGGCAAGAATGGCATCGTGTTTTTCATCTCGACGTGTAATTTCGCAAGCCAAGCCATTGGGATCAAAGAAATAAATGGAATGACAAAACTCGTGATTAATGGGACCGAAGACGGGCACCTTGGCCTCTTGCAGGCGTGTCATGAATGCCTTTTGTTCATCCTCTGTCTCAACTTCAAAGGCAAAGTGATAGTCGTCGATGCCGTCCTTCATTGTGAAGACATTGTCGGAAGCACTTGAAGGAGCGTCGAAAAAAGCGATGAAGTTTCCGTCAGCCATTTCAAAGAACAAGTGCATAAAAGGGCGATCTGCGCCGTCTGGGGTCTTGTCGAAGGCGAGTGCGGCAGATTGTTTGAGGCCGAGGAGATCGACATAGAACTTTTTTGTCTCGGCAGCGTCGCGGCAGCGATAAGCGATGTGGTGCATGCCCTTAATAGTGGGCGCGGCGGTCTTCACATCAGCGATATGTGCGACGGTTCCCAGCATTTCATTGCTCATGCCAACTTCTCCCAGAGTGAAATTCATTCTTCTGGCTAGGTTACGCCTGTGGCGAGGCGCTGACTAGACCCCGGTTTATCCAAGGAAATTGTCTAGTCAAGGAATTTGTCTATCTAGGCAGGGTCAGACTGGTGCCAGTTTAGGCTCGGTCTTGTTCTGCCATTTCCAGTATGTCTCGTCGAAATCGCTTTTCAGGAAGCCATTGACGGTTTTTTGTGGGTCTGGCGCGGTGATATCCAACTCAAGGAAGCGCGGCGAGGAGTGAAAATGCTGGCGAATGTCAGTTTCGAAATTCAACCGGGTGTCTTTCCAGATTTTGATAGTTTTGTCTCTATCGGAGGTTTGGAATGCCGCCTTGTTCAATTCAAAGAAGCGCCCGCCGTCATGGGTTAGGCGGCTCGCAATCCAGTCGTCAATGTTGCGCGTATTGTAGATGAAATAGCTTTCGGGATAATCGGCATTCATGTTCCGGAATAGCGCGTTGCCTTCGATCAAGATTTTTTTGTTGAGAAACATCATGTTGGAAAAGACGGTGAAGGCGCGGTCGTAGCCAGCCATAACAGGACGACCCGCACTAAAATTGGCTTGCATGGCAACCGCCATGCGCCCGCCATCCCAATGGACGCTGCGCAATTTGTTGCTTTTGAAATATTGATGCAGAGTGGTGGAGCCGCTTTTGTTGAACCCAACAATAAAAATATTTGGATTCAATCGCGTGTTGGCTTTTTCCAAAGCGAACATGTTTCGACGCCCAGCCCTCGAAAAATTCATTCTCTACGGTTCTTGATCGTGGTGATGGTGGGCTGACATGGCCGACTTGCTCTGCCGCATAGCCTATCAAATTGGGTGATGGGCCGCATAATTTTAATGGAAAATGTAAACCCAACCGCCAAATTGCTTGAAGGCCTAGTGCGGGTCCCGCGAGAAGATCGCTTCGAGGCTCGTCATGTTCATGCCGTGCTTGAGGTAATTATAAGGCGTGACATTGACCGATTTGATGATGGCCCGTTCGATTTCACTACCTTGTGCCCCATCCTCGCGAGGAACCATGTCAAAGTCGATGAGGTTGATGCAAGCCGGATCCTGCTCGAAGGCGCGCACCGCCGACAGGCCGCTCGACTTGGTGCCCATAGCGGCCCAGCCGAGGATCAGGCGATTGATGCCTTCATGCGCTGCGATCAACATGGTGTGCCAATCGGGTTCGGCCAGCAGTTTGCGGATAGCAGAGGTGGCGCGCTGCTCGGCCTCGGCGAAAACCTCGCCACCTTCGAGCATGGTGGCGCCGGGAACGGCGGCTTGTTCAAAATAGAAGGCCATTTCGGCGGCGAGTTCCGTGCGGCTGCTCGCCTTAAGAAAACCACCGCCGTGGATTTCGACAAGGTCGGGGACCGTTTCGAGCCTAGGCCGCGCGTTTGATGGCTGTGCATTGAGGACATGCGTAGCGGTTTGCAGCGTGCGTGGAACGCCAGAGCAAATGGCGCGGTCAAAGCGAACATGGGCGAGCGCTGCCCCGCCCGCCTTCGCCTGCTCTTCCCCCAGAGGTGTCAGGGGCACGACTTTGGTGTCGCCGCCCGCTGCCTTTATTTCACGTCCGAAATAATCGACATGGCCGTGCCGCATCAGATAAATGCGGCGGCGACCTGTGGTGCCAGGAAGTCCGTTCAAATCGCTTCCGCCTTTTTGAGACTGTCGATGTCGGCGGCGGAAAAGCCGAAGCCCTTGAGCACATCGTCGGTCTGTTCACCTACTTGCGGGATGGGGCCATTGACCTTGGACACCGTGCGCGAGAAACGTGGCGCGATGTTAGGCTGCGCGACACCGTCGATTTCGACAATGGTTTCGCGGTCTTTGTTGTGTTGGTGGTCTTTGGCTTCTGTGATGGACAGTACGGGCGCAAAGCAGATGTCGGTGTTTTCCATGATGGCGCACCACTCGTCGCGCGTCTTGGTCTTGAAGACGGCAGTGAGTTTTACTTTCAGCTCCGGCCATTTTTTGGCATCCATCTGGTGGTCCCAGATTTCGTCGCTGAGGCCCGCTTTCTCGCGCAGGATGGCGTAGAACTGGGGTTCAATCGATCCGATGGAGATGTATTTTTCGTCTTTGGTTTCATAAGTGTCATAGAAATGCGCGCCGCCGTCGAGAAGGTTTACACCCTTCTCGTCTTTCCACATGCCCGATGCCGTGAAGCCATAAAACATGGTCATCAGCGAGGCTGCACCGTCAGTCATGGCGGCATCAACCACTTGGCCTTTGCCGGTCTTGTTGGCTTCAACGAGCGCGGCCAACATGCCCATGGCGAGGTAGAGCGCGCCACCGCCAAAGTCGCCGACGAGGTTCAACGGGGGAACAGGCTTTTCGCCGGGACGGCCGATGGCGTGGAGTGCGCCGGTGAGCGAGATGTAATTGATGTCATGGCCGGCCGCTTTGGCGAGCATGCCGGTCTGACCCCAGCCGGTCATGCGGCCATAGACGATCTTGGGATTGCGCTTTAAGGCCACATCAGGACCGAGGCCGAGGCGTTCCATCACGCCGGGGCGGAAGCCTTCTTGCAGGATGTCGGCACCTTCGATGAGCGTGAGGCAAGTTTCGATGGCTTCGGGCTTTTTCAGATCGAGCGCGATTGATTTTTTGCCGCGCGAGGAAATATCAAATTTGGAGCCGCCGCGCGCGCCCTTGCGGTCGATGCGAATGACTTCGGCCCCCATGTCGGCGAGTAACATGCCGCAAAACGGTCCGGGGCCAATGCCCGCAAATTCCAGAACTTTGACGCCTGACAGCGGTCCGCTACCCATTTTTTTGCTCCCGTAGTTTTGACTTTGTTGGAGTTCATTTTAGCCGCTTGATGGAGTTGCGTAAACGGGCACGGTGATGACGCAGGGGTAACCTCAAGCGCCACTTGCCTCGTTGGGGCCACAATCCTACAAACAAGGCATGTCACATTTATTGCCGGACGTTTCACACGGCTATAGCGGGTCACATGGCTATAGCGGGGCGCTGCCACCGGCGCATTTCAACATGGCGCGCTATTGCCTGAAGGCGAGCGCGGCAGCGTGGCCGTACAAGATTGCGCTGATTGTGGTGTCGGACGCCGACCAACCTCTTGAGGCGGCGGAGCGCTGGACCTATGGCGCGCTGGACGATGCGGTGCGTCGAGTGGCAGGCGGGTTGATCGCTGAGGGGTTTAAGCACGGCGAGCGGTTGATGATCCGCATGCCCAATACGAGCGACTATGCCCTGCTGTTCTTTGGCGCGATTGCGGCGGGACTTGTGCCCCTGCCCTCGTCGTCGCAATTGACCGTATCGGAAGCCGAATTCTTGCTGAGCGATTCAGCGGCCAGCGCGGTCGCGATTGCGGGCGGCATGGCTGTTGCGGCTGACGGCGTGCAGGTGATTGACGAAGCGATGGTGGCGCGGCTCAAGGCGCATGCGCCACTTGAGGACTATGCCGACACGCTGGCCGATGATCCGGCGTTTCTGGTTTATACCTCGGGCACCAGCGGGCGCCCCAAAGGCGTGCTGCATGCGCAGCGCAGCGCCTGGGGGCGGCGACCGATGTATCAGGGGTGGTATGGTATTTCGCCTGACGACCGAGTGCTGCACGCCGGTGCGTTCAATTGGACCTATACGTTAGGCGTCGGACTGACCGACCCTTGGGCCAATGGCGCGACGACGGTGCTCTACAATGGCAAGAAGGACGTGCAGGTTTGGCCGAAACTTCTGGAGCGCACGGGCGCGACGCTGTTTGCGGCGGTGCCGACGCTCTATCGACAAATTTTGAAATATTGCGATCTGACGGCTTTTGATCTAAGCGCGTTGCGCCACGGCCTGACGGCGGGGGAAGCGATGTCATCGGCCCTGCTGGAGCATTGGCGCGTCGCGACGAGCAAGGAGCTTTATGAGGCGCTGGGGATGAGCGAGTGCTCGACCTATGTTTCGACCCCACCGGGCAGCGAGATACGCGTTGGGAGTCCGGGGCGTCCGCAGCCGGGGCGCAGCGTGGCGGCGCTGTCATTGGATGGCGGTGATGAGCCGCTGCCAGTTGGCGAGGTTGGACTGCTGGCGGTCCACCGCAGCGATCCAGGCTTGATGCTGGGTTATTGGCGGCGGCCGGAGGAAGACGCCAACGTCTTTCGTGGTGATTGGTTTATCGGCGGTGATCTCGCCTCATTCGATAAAGATGGCTATCTCTGGTATCAGGGGCGTGCGGACGATGTGATGAATGCGATGGGCTATCGCGTCAGCCCGCAGGAGGTGGAGGCGGCGCTCGCCTTGCATCCAAGTGTTGGCGAAGTGGCGGTGACGGAATTGCGCGTGCGCGAGGATGTTAGCGTCATCGCAGCTTTTGTCGTTTTGAAAGATGGCGTGGAAGGCGATGTGGCAGCATTGCAGGCTTTTGCGACGGAAGCTTTGGCTGCTTACAAATGTCCGCGTGAATATGTTTTTGTTGAGACATTGCCGCGCACGGCCAATGGCAAAGTCATGCGGCGCGCGCTTCAGCGATAATCAGTTTTTTCAAAACGTGAATTGTCGTCGCGGTGGTGGCCCAGATGCATGGCGTCATAGGCATGGCTTGCGGCGGCACTGGTTTGTTGCACTTGTTGAAGGCGCTGCCATAGCGCGGCCACGGCAACGGAGGGCGATGTTTGAATCGCCCACACGCATACCAGAAATCCAAAAATCACGCCGACGGCAAAATTCGTCATTGTCTGCGTCCTGCACTCCCTAGTCCCCGGTTACTGTGAGGCCAACATTTTGAGAAATGCAAGTGATTGTTTTAATTGAACGAATTAGTGTTTCGAAACGAAACGTAAATTAAGATTTAAGAGCCATTTGGACTCATAATCACAGAGATTGGCCGTCATCAGCGGTAAAGAGCGAGCCGGTGATGAAGCGCGAATGATCCGACGCAAGCAATAGGAGCGTGCCGTCGAGATCGGATTCGGTGCCGAGGCGGCGGCGCGGAAAGGTTTTGATTTGCTTCTGGCCGCCTTCGCTTTGGAACCAATAGGAATTAAGCTCCGTCTCGATGAAACCGGGGCATATGGCGTTGACGTTGATCTGTTTGCGCGCCCATTCCTTGGCGAGCGATTTGGTCATCATAGCGATGGCGGCTTTGGTCATGGTGTAAATTGCGAGGCCGGGAAGCTGCGTAAAAGCGCCAATGGAGGCGATGTTGATGATGCGGCCACCCTCGCCGCGCGCAATCATCCGTGTCCCGACGGCTTGCGCCATGAAGAAAGCCCCGCGGACATTGGTGTCGAACATGGTGTCATAGCCTTCGGGCGTTACTTCATGCGCCAGCGCTTCGACATTCATGCCAGCGTTGTTGACCAAAATATTGACTGGGCCGAGGCCTTGTTCGGCGGCATCGACGCAAGCGGTGATGCTGGTCGGGTCGGTGACATCGAGCGCGATGGCAAGCGCCTTGCCGCCCATGGCTTCGATTTCTGATTTCAGCGTTTCCAAGCGATCCACGCGACGACCTGTGATCGCAACGGCGGCACCCGATTTAGCCAGAATTAGCGCGAAACGACGGCCAAGGCCACTTGTTGCGCCAGTGACCAAGGCCACTTTGCCGGTCAGATCAAATGATGGAAGGGTGATTTCCGCAGCGTCGGTCATATTTTTGGTCCTGTTTCTGGCCTGTTGCCTTTGGGCAGCGTTTCTTGGGTAATGGCATCCTAAGTCCGGGGGGGCTCTGGTCAAGCCGTCACGGGGTTGGCGCGCTGGGTCAAGGGGCGCATAATCGGGCAACGAAATTTTCAGTCTAAGGAGACCTGCCATGCAACTCGATGTGGTGTCCGATACCGTTTGTCCTTGGTGTTATATCGGCAAGAAGCGCCTCGACGAGGCCCTTGAGCAGCGTGGCACGGAAGGCATTACCTTGCGGTGGCGCCCGTTTCAGCTTGATGCGTCGATCCCCGAAGGTGGCGTTGACCGCAAGGCCTATATGAAAAAGAAGTTTGGTGCTGACCCGGACCGCACAAAGGCTGTCAGTGGCGCCATTCGCGACTATGGCGATCAACTCGGCATCCAGTTCAATTTCGACAAGATCAAACTTTCGCCCAATACGCTCGACAGCCATCGACTGATCCGCTGGGCAGGCACGGCAGGTTGTCAGAACGAGATGGTCGATATTTTGTTTCGCCGCTATTTCACGGATGCCGAAGATATTGGCGATCGGGCCGTGTTGATTGCGGCGGCCACTGAAGCAGGCATGGACAGCGATATTGTCGAAGACCTACTAGTGCGTGGCGCTGACCGCGAGCTTGTTCAGCGCGAAGAAGGCTTGGCGCGCGAGATGGGCATTCAAGGCGTGCCGAGTTTCGTCATCAACGAACAATGGGTGATGGTCGGCGCGCAGGAGACCGCTGCTCTTGTGCGTATGTTCGACAAGCTGCTGGCCAAGGAAGCTGAAGCGAACGCGGCGCAGTAAGCTCATGCTGCTTTTTCGGCGGGTACCATCTCGGCGAGTGTCTTCATCAGGCGATAGGTGCCTGCGAGGCGCTCGGCGGGTGTCTCCCAGTCGCGTTTGAAGAATAGTTTGTGGTCGGGGCGCAGCTTGGCTTTGCCACGTTCGTCGTTGATGAGTTCGACGAGGCCCGCAGGGTTCGGGAATGTGTTGCCGCGCAGACTGAAGACGACGCCCTTGGGCCCGGCTTCGATCTTGTCCACATTGGCGGTGCGACACAGGCCCTTGATCTCGACGATCTTGAGCAGGAATTCGACTTCTTCGGGCAGTTTGCCAAAACGGTCGATGAGTTCAGCGGCAAAACCGTCGATCTCGCTGCGTGTTTCGACGTCGGAGAGGCGGCGATAAAGCGCCATGCGTGCGTCGAGGTCGGGCACGAAGTTTTCTGGAATGAGAACGGGCGTGCCGACATTGATCTGGGGCGACCACTGGCCCTCTTCATCTTCGCCGACGCCACCACCGCGCAGCGCCGCGACGGCTTCTTCCAGCATGTCTTGATAAAGCTCGAAACCAACTTCCTTGATGTGACCGGATTGTTCATCGCCGAGCAGATTGCCTGCGCCGCGAATGTCGAGGTCGTGGCTTGCAAGCGTGAAGCCCGCGCCAAGCGCATCGAGCGACTGCAACACATGCAGGCGTTTCTCTGCGGTCGGCGTCAGGACGCGGCGCGGCGGCACCGTGAAATAGGCATAGGCCCGCGCCTTGGAGCGCCCTACTCGTCCACGCAACTGATAAAGCTGCGATAGGCCGAACATGTCGGCGCGATGGATGATGAGCGTGTTGGCGGTCGGAATATCAAGGCCGGATTCAATAATAGTGGTGGCAATCAGCACGTCATATTTGCCATCATAGAATGCCGTCATCTTGTCTTCGATTTCGCCCGGTGCCATTTGGCCATGGGCGACGACGGTTTTTACTTCCGGCATATAGGTCTGGAAGAATTCGTTGGCATCGACCAAATCGGAAATGCGCGGCACGACATAAAAGCTCTGACCGCCGCGATAATGTTCGCGCAGCAGGGCCTCGCGCAACACGACAGGATCAAACGGCGAGACATAGGTGCGCACGGCTAAGCGGTCGACCGGCGGCGTCGCGATGATGGAAAGCTCACGGACACCGGACAGCGCGAGTTGTAATGTGCGCGGTATAGGCGTGGCGCTCAACGTGAGGACGTGAACTTCGGTGCGCATCTGTTTGAGGCGCTCTTTATGGCCGACGCCGAAGTGCTGTTCTTCGTCCACGACCATCAGACCGAGATTGCGAAATTTGACCGCCTTGCCAAGCAACGCATGGGTGCCGATGACAATGTCAACATCACCACTGGCGATGCCCGCTTTTGCTTCGGCCAAATCCTTGGCGGGAACCAGCCGCGACAATTGGCGGATCTTGAGTGGCAGCCCCTGAAAGCGCGACAAGAAGGTCTTGTAGTGCTGACGCGCCAAAAGTGTTGTGGGCACGACGACGGCGACCTGATGGCCTGCCATGGCGGCGACGAAGGCGGAGCGTAAGGCGACTTCGGTTTTACCAAAGCCGACATCGCCACAGACAAGGCGATCCATCGGCCGACCGCGGGCAAGGTCTTCCAGCACGGAAAAGATGGCCTGTTCTTGATCTTCTGTTTCAGTGAAGGGAAAGCGGGCGCAAAATTCGTCATAGAGGCCGGGAATGGGCTCCATGATCGGGGCGCTCTTGAGTTCGCGAGCCGCGGCAATCTTGATGAGTTCGCCCGCCATTTCACGAATGCGGCTTTTGAGGCGCGCCTTGCGAGCCTGCCAGCCAGAGTCACCGAGCTTGTCGAGCTGGGCACCGACGTCGTCCGAGCCGTAGCGCGACAGCAGTTCGATGTTTTCAACGGGCAGATAGAGCTTATCCCCACCTTGATAGACAAGCAGCAGGCAATCATGTGGCGCGCCCATCACTTCGATGGCTTGCAAGCCATCAAACCGACCAATGCCATGATCGACATGGACCACCAGATCGCCGGGACTGAGGCTGGCTGCTTCAGTGAGAAAATTTGCCGCGCGTTTGGGGCGACGATGACGGATGAGACGATCGCCCAGCACATCCTGCTCGCTGATGATGGCGAGGTCTTCGGTTTCGATACCGGCTTCAATGCCGAGAACAATAAGTGAAACTGTGGCGCGGTTAACACCGTTAACTTCACTCCAACTATCAGCGAGCGCGATGTTCTTGATGTTGTGCTCAGCGAGGACATTTTGTAGGCGATCGCGGGCGCCTTCCGACCAGCTTGCGATGGCGATGCGCTTGTTGGCGCGACGAAGGCCTGCGATATGACCGCCGAGGGCCGCAAACACATTGACCCCTTCCTGCGTGCGTTCAGGGCCGAAGTTGCGGCCCTGCTTTGCACCGAGGTTGAGACCATCGGGCACACTGAAGGCAGAGAAGGCACGAACAAGGCGGGGGCGCAGTGTCGCCTGCCAGTTGTCCTCTGTCAGATAGAGCGCATCAGGCGGCAGCGGCTTATAGGGGCTGGCATCCAGCGCCTTCATTTCGCGGGCACTGACGCGAGCCCCATAATAGTCTTCGATGAGATCAAGGCGCGCGAGCTTGGCTTCTTCGACTTGTGCGTCGAGCGAAACAAGGGCGGACGGGATGTAATCGAAAATTGTTTCAAGCGTGTCATGGAACAGAGGAAGCCAATGTTCCATACCTTGATGTTTGCGGCCTTCGCTGACGGCCTCGTAGAGCGGATCATTATCGGTGGCAGCACCAAACCGGGCGATATAGCTTGCGCGAAAGCGACGGATGACTTCGCTGTCGAGCTGAATTTCGCTGGCAGGAATGAGTTCGACTTGCGATAGCGTGCCAGTGGTACGTTGACTTTCAGCGTCAAACGAACGGATGGCATCCAGCGTGTCACCGAACATGTCGAGGCGTAACGGCGAGGCAAAGCCCGACGGGAAAATATCGACAATGCCACCACGAATGGCAAATTCGCCGGGCTCGCGCACGGTGCCGGTGCGGCTATAGCCATTGGCGATGAGATAGGCCGTCAGTTTGTCGAGGTCGATGACGTTACCGACATGCGCCGACCATGCGGATCGTTCGATAAGGGCGCGCGGCGGGACGCGTTGCAAAGCGGCGTTGATGGTGGTCAGGAGAATGAGCGGGCTTTTGTCGTTCGCTTTGCGTGCGGCCAGCCGGGACAGCGTCGCCATGCGCTGGCTGACAATGTCCGGGTTGGGTGAGACGCGATCATATGGCAGGCAATCCCAAGCGGGAAAGCGGAGGATTTCCAACTCTGGCGCGAAATAGCCCAGGGCTTCGGCCACGGCGGCGAGGCGGGCGTCATCGCGAGCCACATGAACGACGACGCCATTGGTGCTGTCGTGACCAGCCTCGGCCCGTGCGCGCGCCATGTCGGCAAGCACAAGGGCGTCGAAACCTTCCGGGGTTTCGCCGAGGGTCAAGCGTCCAGACGCCGTGGTGATTTTTTTCAGATCTCGCAAATAGGTTCCGCTTAGCTCTTGCGCTGCCAGAGCGTCCCTTCCAGATGGTTGAAGGTGCGAATCCGGGTCAAAAGATCCGTATCAAATTCGGCGGGGGTGGCCTCGCGGCCCGTGATCCAATTGTAGAGGCTTGTGTCTTCGGCCTCGCTGAGGGTCTCGTATTGATCCAATTCGGCTGGCGTCAGGCCTTCTAGCTGCGTATCGGCGAAATGCCCAAGGATCAGGTCCATTTCTTTGATACCCCGGTGCCATGAGCGGAATTTTAAGCGCCGGATGCGCACGGCTAAATCTGTCAAGCTGGTGTCGGTCATGAGATTCCTAGAGTTCCTTGGGGAGGATATAGACCGACACGGCGGCTCTGTCAGCCTTCCTGTTGGCATGCATTTGGCGATAGACTACCACCATGACCCCATCTCCATTCGATGCCCCAAGCGCCAGCCGCCTCTGCCCCCTGCCTGACGGTCGAAAACTCGGTTTTGCCGAGGGCGGAGACCCCGACGGAGTGCCGGTATTTTATTTCCACGGTTTTCCGGGATCGCGCCTTGAGGCAACGCTTTTGCCCGCGCAAGGCTTGCGTTTGATTGGTGTGGATCGGCCGGGTTATGGCTTAAGCTCGCCCAAACCTTGGCGGAAACTCGCAGACTGGCCGAAGGATATTGCCGTGCTGGCGGATTTTCTAGGGCTAGTGCGGTTTGGTGTCGTGGGCGTTTCCGGTGGTGGGCCCTATGCCTCATCGGTGGCACATGGATTGGGCAAGCGGGTAAATGCCTTGGCGCTGATTTGTGGGCTTGGACCGCCAGAGGCACCCGGCATGACATTTGGTGGCGCGAGCCACCTTGCCAGGGCTTTGCGGTTTTTGCCAACGCGGTTGAGCCTTGCGGCATTGGGGCGGCAGATCATGCTGTCTGATCGGGCCTTAGCGCGGGTGCGCGACATGCGTATGCGGCGGAGCCGTCAGCCGCTGGCGGATGCAGAAATGCGCGCGAGCCCGATGATGGCGTTGATGGTGAAGAGTTGGCGTGAGGGGTTGAAACGGTCGTCACTTGGGGTTGCTGCTGATGCGCGAATTTATGGGCAGCCATGGCACTTTGCGTTGGAAGACATCAAGGTGCCAACAGCGATCTGGCATGGGCGCGCCGATACGGTGGTGCCAATTTCAATTGGTGAGCACTACGCGGCGCATGTGCCGGGCGCACAGGCGCATTTCACTGAAGCAGACGGGCATTTTTCGATTGTCGTCAATGCCTATGGCGATGTTGCCGGTTTTTTCAAGAGCCGAGCCTGAGCGTAGACCATGCGTCCGGAAATTCTCTTTCCCCTTTTTGCCCCTCTTCGCAGCCTGCCCGGCATCGGGCCGCGGCTTGAAGGGCTGATTAGCAAGCTGGTCGGGCCAAAGGTGGTCGATCTTTGCTGGCATCTACCTGTCGGGCTAGTGGATCGACGCAAGCGCCCCAAGATCGCCGACATTCAAGACGGCGAGATAGTCACCATTGAGGTGCAGGTCGGTGTTCATATTGTACCGCGTCAAAAGCGTTTGCCTTACCGTGTGCATGTGCACGACGAGACAGGCGAAATGCAAATTGTATTTTTCAATCCGCGTAGTGATTGGTTGACGCGCATGATGCCGGAAGGCGAGACGCGCATTTTGAGCGGCAAGGTTGAATTTTATCAGGGTCAACCGCAGATGACCCACCCTGATCATATCGTCAGCCAAGAAGACATTGCATCGCTGCCTTTGCTGGAGGCGATCTATCCGCTGACGGCGGGCGTTACACTAAAGCCCTTGCAGAAAGCGGTGAAGGCGTCGATTGCACTCGCGCCGGCTTTGGCCGAATGGCAGGACGAAGCTTGGCTGAAGGCACAGCAATGGAGCGGCTGGCATGCTTCGCTCTTGGCAGCACACAATCCTGAAAGCGTTGAGGCGTTGGACCCGCATGATGGCGCACGGGCGCGGCTTGCCTTTGACGAATTACTGGCCAATCAACTTGCTTTGGGTCTGGTGCGATTGCGCATGCGGAAATTGCCGGGGCGCGTCATCAAGGGTGATGGGCACCTGCGCGGCAAGGTTATACGTGCCCTGCCCTTTGCTTTGACCGGCGCACAAGTGACGGCGCTGGCGGAAATTGACGGCGACATGGCTGCCAGTCATCGCATGTTGCGATTGTTGCAAGGCGATGTCGGCAGCGGCAAGACGATGGTGGCGCTGTTGGCGATGCTCAATGCGGTGGAAGCAGGGTTTCAGGCAGCGATGATGGCGCCGACAGAAATTTTGGCGCGACAGCATTTTGCTTCACTGGTGCCGCTCTGTGATGCGGCTGGGGTGCGGCTTGAACTTCT
Organism: Parvibaculaceae bacterium; assembly: GCA_041688015.1. Taxonomy (GTDB): domain Bacteria; phylum Pseudomonadota; class Alphaproteobacteria; order Parvibaculales; family Parvibaculaceae; genus Parvibaculum. Next base: position 591,712 of record JBDNIY010000001.1, on the reverse strand, counting down.
GACAGGTCGGGAGAAAGGCAAACGGCGCAGCGAGGTTCTTGATGCGCTTGGCGATGGCTCAATTGATATTCTCGTTGGAACGCACGCGCTGTTTCAGGATGATGTGGCGTTCAAGGCGCTAGGTGTTGCGATTGTGGATGAACAACATCGGTTTGGCGTGCATCAGCGCTTGGCCCTGCAAGCCAAAGGCGGCGTCGGGACTGACGTGTTGGTGATGACGGCAACGCCTATTCCGCGCACGCTGACACTGACGGCTTATGGCGATATGGACGTGTCGCGTCTGCTCGAAAAGCCTGCGGGGCGTTTGCCGATTGACACACGCGCCTTGCCGCTGGAGCGGCTGGACGATGTGGTCGGGTCACTAGATCGGGCTATGGCAACGGGGGCTCAAGTCTATTGGGTTTGCCCACTGGTTGAGGAATCTGATGAGATTGACGCGGCGGCAGCAGAAGATCGCTATGCACATCTACATGAGATTTTTGGCGAGGTTGTCGGGCTCGTGCATGGCCGGATGAAGGCTGCCGAGAAGGACGCGGCGATGGCGCGTTTTGCATCCGGTGAGACGCGCATTTTGGTGGCGACGACGGTGATTGAGGTGGGCGTCGATGTGCCAAGCGCGACGGTGATGGTGATCGAACATGCCGAGCGGTTCGGCTTGGCACAGCTTCATCAGTTGCGCGGACGCGTTGGGCGCGGGGCGGCCAAATCATCGTGTCTGCTGCTCTATCAAACGCCGCTCGGGGAGACGGCCACGGCTCGCATCAAAATTATGCGGGAGACAGAAGACGGCTTTCGGATTGCCGAAGAAGATCTAAAATTGCGCGGTGCAGGCGAATTGCTTGGCACGCGGCAAAGCGGGTTGCCGGTGTTTCGCATGGCAGATGTTGCTGTGCATGGCGAACTGCTGGCAGCGGCTTATGACGACGCGCGCATGATCTTGAGCCGTGATCCAGAGTTGGAGAGTGTGCGAGGTCAGGCTCTGCGCGTGCTGCTCTATCTGTTTGAGCGCGATGAAGCGATCAGGAACTTGCGGTCTGGCTAGGTGATGGTTTGATTGGCAGTTTCTTTGGTTCGACGAGACCCGCAGAGATGATCATCTTGGCACCCTCCTCTATTGTCATATCGAGGATTTTCACGTCCTCACGCGGGACATAAAGCAGAAAACCTGATGTCGGGTTCGGCGTTGTTGGCAGAAAAACACTGATGAGATCAAGGCCTATAGCCACGCCGAATTCCGCCTTTGTTTGCGAGGTGACGAAGACGATGGTGTAGATGCCTTTGCGCGGATACTCGATGAGCCCAATATCGCGGAATGATGTGGTCGATTGAGAGATAACGGTTTCGAATATTTGCTTGATGGCGCCGTAGATCGTGCGCACGACAGGCATTCGGTCCACCAGACGCTCAGCGAAATTTAATATGGCACGGCCAAAGAAATTAGCGGTGAAAGCGCCGAGCATGGTCAGCAGGATGAAAGCGATCAGCAAGCCAAGGCCGGGAATGTCGAATGGCAGGACGGTATCCGGCTGGTAGCGCGCGGGGATGAGCGGGACGAACCATGTGTCGATCAACTCAACAAACCAGCGGGTGATATAGAGAGTGAGGCCGATGGGTGCGGCGACGACAAGGCCAGTAAAAAAATAATTGCGGACACGGGCCATCACACCGGTTTTGCGAGGCGGCAGGATGACCGATGGTCCGTTGTCGGGGGATTTGTCGTCGCTCATGGGGGTCGATCTACCGCTGCTTGTGGTCGAAATGGCCTACTGTGACCCTTGTAGCATTGTGGCGATGCACTGTCTTTGTTCTCTGGGTGATTCACCCGACCTATCTGACGTAGCGGCCTCAAAGCGGGATGGCACGGGGCTTCCAAGTCCGCCCTAACCGCTTCATCATGTGACAAAAGAGATTCAAGGAAGGGCTCGATCATGGTTGAAACCGGTTACAAAATTCGCCTCGATCCGCAGGACGAATACACCCACACGCCGGATGCGGCGCTGAATTATAACGAGAGCATGTATTTCAACATGTTCGATCCGGTGAAAAAGATCGGCGGCTGGTTTCGCATTGGCAATCGGCCGAACGAAGGCTATGCCGAAATGACAATCTGCCTTTATATGCCCGATGGTCGTGTCGCTTTCATGTATGCCAAGCCCCCTATTGGCGACAACAAACAGTTGGCGGCGGGTGGCTTGAAGGTTGAGGTGGTCGAACCCTTCAAGCGTTTGCGTGTGACCTACGACGGCAAAGCCGTGGTTTTGAAAAACCCGCTCGATATGGCCGAGCCGTCAAAAGCGTTTCGAGATAACCCGGTGCTCCATTGCAAGGTTGAGCTGGACTATGAAGGCGTCTCGCCCATGTTTGGCGGCGAGACGGTGAAAGCTGATGGGTCGCCGCTAGAGATCGATCCTGAGAAGTCCTTTGCCAAGGCTCACTACGAACAGCATATGGCCGCCAAGGGCCGCTTCACCATTGGCGATGAAGTGTTCGATGTGTCGGGTTTTGGATTGCGCGACAAGAGCTGGGGCCCGCGCTATTGGCAGGCTATCCATTGGTATCGCTGGTGCCCGCTGAATTTTGGGCGCGATTTCGGTATGATGCTGTCGATTGTGGCGGGCGAAAGCGGCGAGCCACGTCAGGGTGGCATGGTGCTGAAAGACGGGAAATATGACCTCATCAAATCGGTGTCGATAGATACCGATTGGAATGAAAACTGGTACCAAACTGGTTTGCGTGCCGATGTCACCACCGTTTCGGGCACCCGCTACGAAATTGAAGGCCGGGTTCTCTCGTTGATTCCGTTGCGCAACAGGCGCAAGGCACCCGATGGCACGCAACTCAATACACGGATTACCGAGGGCATGACCGAGTATCGTTGCAATGGCATGGTCGGCTATGGACTGTCTGAATATCTTGACCAGATCGTCGATGGGCGGCCAGTGAGCGTGGGCGACAAAGCATGAGTGCTGAGACAAACCCTATTGCGGACCCGCTGGCGGCGGCTGTGATGCACTATATCGAAGGCGTTACCGCTATCGAAGATTTGCGGCGACTTTCCGGTGGGGCCAGTCAGGAGACATGGTCTTTTGATGCGCGGCGCGGTTCGACGCTCATTCCGTTGATCCTACGGCGTTCCCCTGGGGGTGACCGTGCAGCAAGTGCCACCGCAGCAGGCCTTGAAACCGAAGCCGAACTGATCGGCCTTGCCGGCGAGGTCGGTGTGCCTGTGCCGCCAGTACGCCTTGTGCTGAGCGAGGCAGACGGCGTTGGCCGCGGGTTTATTATGGACCGAGTGGAAGGCGAAACGATTGCGCGTAAGATTTTACGTGATGATGAATTTGCCGATGCGCGACCCAAGATGGCGCGGCAATGCGGGGAAATTTTGGCTCGCCTTCATTCAGTGAAAATGGACAGGCTTCCGAAATTGCGGACGTCAACTGCGATGGCAGAAATCGAGCAATATGCTCAGACTTACAAAAACCATGACCATCCTCATCCCGTGTTTGACCTCGCCTTTCGTTGGTTGCGCGATCATGCACTGTCAGATGCGGCCAAACTGACGCTTGTGCATGGCGATTTTCGCAACGGCAATTTGATGATCGGGGCGGACGGTGTCCGCGCGGTGCTTGATTGGGAATTGGCGCATATCGGCGATCCAATGGAAGATCTGGCATGGATTTGCGTCAACTCCTGGCGGTTTGGCAATATCGACAATCCAGTGGGTGGCTTTGGTAAACGCGAGGATATGTTTGCGGGCTATGAAGCGGCAGGCGGCGGAAAAGTTGATGCAGAGCGCGTCAAATTTTGGGAAGTGCTGGGGACGCTGAAATGGGGCGTCATGTGTACGACCATGGTGATGGCGTTCAAGGCAGGTGATCGTTCTGTTGAGCGCGCCACGATTGGGCGGCGTTCGTCTGAGACCGAAGTTGATCTTCTGCGCCTTCTTGCGCCACGACAGAAAGGCTGAACGCCATGCAGGACCAACCCACAGCCATTGAGCTTGTCGATATTGTTGCTGAGTTCATTCGCGTTCACGCTATGCCACAATTGACTGGCCATGCTGCCTTTCACGCGCGCGTCGCCGCCAATGCGCTGGATATCGTTAAGCGGGAGCTGCAAATTGCGCCACAGGCGCAAAGCGAAGAACACTTGCGTCTTGTTGCCCTGCTTGGCCGCGACGGGACGCTGGACGAGCTTAACCGTGACCTCTGCGCCCGCATTGAGAGTCGTGAGTTGACGCTTGATACGCCGGGATTGAAAGATCACCTCTGGGCGATCACGATGACGAAGCTCGCGATTGATCAGCCAAACTATTCCGGCTATGTGCGCGCGCTTTCAGAAATTGGAGAAAGCAAATGAGCAAGCTTGTTCGGCTTGATATTGAAGACCGAATTGCGGTCGTGACGTTCGACAATCCACCGCGTGGCTATATGAATGCGGCGCAGGTGGCTGAACTTGACGTCATCGTCGATCAAGTGGCTGGCGATGATGCGGTGCGCGTTGTTGTCTTCACAGGCGGCGCTACGGATGTGTTTATCCGGCACTATGATGTGCGTGAAATTCTGGGCGTGGCGGAGACAATTAGTGAGCGTTCAATGATTGATGCTGATCTCATGGCGAGCGGCGCACGCGGCAACGCGATTTCTGCCGTCTTTGACAAAGTTGACCGGCTAGCCAAGCCTACCATTGCCGCTATCAATGGATTTGCGCAAGGCGGTGGATTCGAATTTGCGCTTTGCTGCGATATTCGCGTGGCAGTGACTGGCCATTATCAAATTGGCCTCCCGGAAACGAATATCGGAATCTTCCCCGGTGCGGGCGGTACAGAGCGCCTCCCACGCCTCATCGGCGAGGCGAAGGCACTGGAACTGATCTTGCGTGGGCGGACCGTCGGGCCAGAAGAAGCCTTGCGTCTTGGCATGGTGCATGAAGTGACCACCGGCGATGTGTTGAACCGGGCCAAGGTCATCGCGCGCGAGATGGCGGCCATGCCTGAACGGGGGATTGCCGAGGCCAAAGCGTTGGTGAAACGCTCCAGCGAAAAAACTCTCGATGAGGCCTGTGGCGTGGGGCGAGGTCGCTTTAGTGTGCTGCTCGCCCGCAGCGACGATGCCATCGCCGCCATGCAGCGCTTCCTTGATGACGGCGAAGACATCAACAAGCGCTAGTTCAAGTGGGCGATCAAGGCGTCATGGTATTTGGCGAGACGCACTAGATAGGCGGTGATCGCTTCATCGGCTGTCATATGCTTCAAGTTGATGGCATAGGGTTCGGGCCCAGAGAGCAGACCTTCTGCGATACGGGCATTGACGGTGCTTGAGTAGTGAGTGCCGTCGTAGGTATTGGCCGGATCGATGGTGACGGGCGACGGGATGCTCGCGTCCCAGAAGTGATCAAAAACGCCTGCAGCCCCGACTAATGCGCCTGTGTAACTCGGAAGCCAGCCGATCTTTTGGTAGTCGAGAATGGCATAGGCAGAGATCGGCGGCGCGTAACCGATGAATTCCGCATTGGGGAAAACATCTCTTAATGCGCGATATTGGGCGAGCGGCGCGCGGTTGTCGAAGGGACCAACGCGTTGATCGCGGATGGGTTTCGTTGGGTCATAGTGCGAGGCCACGGCAATCTGGCACTGAAACGACGCGTTGTAAAAACGGTCAATCGGCGACGATCCAAACAGCGTACGCCATGACATAGCCACGACATCGGTTGAGAGATATTTGAGAAAGGGCGACGGTGGATTACGATTTTCTAAAATGAAATTAGGGATGTTGTGTGGCGGGTTTCGTTGGCGAAAGTCTCCAGCACTCACGCCGACAATCACCAAGCGCGGATTGAGGCCGCGTGATTTTAGCCATTTCGCATAGGCTAGAAACTCGTTCACTGCCCCTGCTGAAAAAGAAAAATTAAAGCAGCGACGCCCTTGAATTTTTTGCTCAGGTAGAAGTGTGGTACGGCTGTCCCCGAAAATAATGCAATCATAGTCGGCCTCATGACCGTCAATCAGGTTGGCCTTAGACAGGCGTTCATTGAAGGCAAAATTGATGGGTTTTAATTGATTACCGCCGAAATACCAAAGCGGATCGACAAGGGCGTTGGAGGCGAAAGCCATGCCAACGCAGAGCGCTGTCACAGAGGCGAGCATCGCAAGGTAGCGCATGGTCGTGGCTGGGAAACTCGTGTGCATGACCTATCTGCTCAAAATTGGAAATAAAGAAATTCGCTGACGCGCTGCAAGCTCAGCAATGAAATAGCAGTGGCTATGCCAATGACGATGGCATGTGGCAAGGCAGGCCGCCACGCGATGGCGCGGCGCCAGCGCGTTTCAGAAATCGGCAGCAGCAGCGGATCGCTGCGCAATTGGCGCGACGAAAAATCGAAAGCGGGATGAATGCGGGCCATCCATTGTTGTGTGTTAGGCCAGAACCAAATAATGGCCATCCATGCGATGAGCCATGCGAGATCGGTTCCAATGGCCGTCATGGAAATGTCCGGCGTCCATGCGATGAGGCCACGATAGATGGCGAGAGCAGCTTGCGTATCCGGCGCGCGAAAGAACACCCAGGCCAGAGCAACACAGAGAAATGTGAAGGCTCGTGAGATGCCGCGTGACCACCAACTATTGATGGGTGTAGTCCAGACAGCGCGCCAACCGTGATTGACGATCAGCATGGCCCCATGCAGCGCACCCCAGAAGACAAAGGTCCAGGCGGCGCCGTGCCAGAGGCCGCCAATGGCCATGGTGAGAAACAGATTGAGATAGCGGCGCGCCCTACCCTTGCGATTGCCGCCCAGTGAAAAATAAAGATAGTCACGCAGGAACCGCGATAGGGTCATGTGCCAGCGCCGCCAGAAGTCGATGATGCTGGTCGCTTGATAGGGCGAATGAAAATTAAGCGGCAGCTTGATGCCGAAGATGCGCGCGGCACCTATGGCCATGTCGCAATAGCCTGAAAAGTCGAAATAGAGCTGCAGGGTATAAGCGAGCATGCCTTCCCACGCCTGCAGGAAGGAAATTTCGTGGCCTGCGCCCGCTTGCGCAAAAACGGCGGATGCATGGGGTGCCAGATTGTCGGCGAAGACGACTTTTTTGAAGAGGCCGATAGCAAAGATCGTTAAACCAATGGCGAGGTTCATCCGGTCGAAGCGGAAGCTGCGGTCTTTTTTGGTTTGCGAGAATATTTCGTGGTGATGGACGATGGGTCCGGCGATGAGCTGGGGAAAGAACATCACGAAGAAACAATATTCAAGGAAGCTATGCGGTTCGACATGGCCACGCCCGGCATCGACCAGATAGGCAACTTTCTGGAATGTAAAAAAGGAAATGGCGAGCGGCAAGATGATGTGTTGAAGCGGCCAATCGGTGGCGGCGACAGCATTGGCGGTCGAGATGAAAAAATCGGTATACTTGAAATAGGCCAACGCGCCGAGATCGGCGGTGACGCCAAAGGTGACGAGCAGGTTTTTCCAACCGCCGTTCGGCTTGGTTCGTTCCAGCAGGATGATGCGGCCGAGCAGAAAGTTGAAAATGGCAAGACCGATCAGCAACGGCAAATAGGCCGGGTTCCACCAGCCATAGAAAAACAGTGAGGCAAGCACCAAAAAGGCGAGAGCCGCTTCACGGTTGATATAGGCCCGGACGAGAAAGCAAATCAGGGCGGTCAGCGGCAAAAAAGCAAAGAGAAAAATCGGCGAGTTGAACAGCATGGGAAGCTCATAAAAAAGGCCGGGATTGCTCCCGGCCTTCGCTTTTTACTCGATATTGAGATCAAGCGCCATGTGCGCCGATGATGGTGACGGAACAAACATTTTGCGAGGGCGAGCCACCCAGATTATGGGTGAGACCGATGCGCGGGTCTTTTAACTGGCGTGGGCCTGCCCTGCCCAAAATCTGGAGATACATCTCATAGGCCATACGCAGACCTGAGGCGCCGATGGGGTGGCCAAAGCACTTGAGGCCACCGTCGATCTGACAAGGCACTTTGCCATCGGCATCATAGAAGCCGTCCATCACGTCCTTCACGGCGGTGCCTTCGGCCGAAATGAACAGGTCTTCCATGGTCACAAGTTCGGTGATGGAGAAGCAATCATGCACTTCCATCATGCTGACTTCGTCGCGCGGCTTTTGGATGCCAGCTTCGGCATAGGCCTTTTTGGCAGCGATACGGGCGGTATGGAAATAGCTGCCGTCCCATGAGTTATGCTGACTTTCGAGACCGTTGGAGACCGAAAGCTGCATGGCCTTGACGGTGACGATGTTGTGCTTGCCAAGCGCCTTGGCGATTTCTGGGGTAGTGACGATGGCCGCCGCTGCGCCGTCGGACACGCCACAGCAATCAAACAGGCCCAGAGGTTCTGCGATCATCGGTGCGTTCATCACCTGCTCTTCGGTGATGACTTTTTGCAGATGCGCTTTGGGGTTCAGCGCGCCATTGGCGTGGCTTTTGACCGAAACATGCGCGATGGCGCGTTTCAGGTCTTCCTTGGAAACGCCATGCTTGGCGCGATAGGCCGACGCCAGTTGGGCGAAGTTGCCCGGCGCAGAACCTGAGGGTGCATATTGTGGGATGAGCGTGCCCGCATTGCCAACCGGCAGACCACCGTAGCCGGTGTCTTTCAGCTTTTCGACGCCGAGCGCCAAGGCAATGTCGGCGGCCCCAGAGGCCACCGCATAGACTGCGCCGCGTAAGGCTTCCGAGCCACCGGCGCAGAAATTTTCGACGCGGGTGACCGCGATGTTGGGAAGGCGCAGCGCCAAGGAGAGCGGCGTACCGCTCTTGCCTGTGCCCACCTCGTCGATATGGGTGGAAAACCACGCCGCGTCGATCTGGGTGGGTTCAATGCCGGCATCCTGCATGGCTTCGAGATAGGCCTCGACCATCAGTTCTTCCGGACCAGCGTCCCAGCGTTCACCGAACTTGGAACAACCCATGCCGAGGATCGCAACTTTGTCTTTGATACCTGCCGCCATAGCTATTTCTCCCTATTGGCTTTTGGTCAGGGCTATTCAGCCGCCTGGCCGGTTTTGGAATTTGCATTTGCACTGATCACGGGGACCGCTTTCCAGAAGTATCGGCGGAAGCCGCGTTTATGGTCGATATCCTTGATGCGGAAGACGAGGTGAACCTCCATGCCGCTATCGACCGTGCCCTGCTCGATGTCGGTGAAGTCCATCATGATACGTCCGCCTTCGTCGAACACGACCATGCCATAATGATTGGGCGGGCTCATGGAAAAGGACAGGAAGTCGGCGGACCAAGACAGAATTTTCGCCTTTCGATCTGCGAACTTGTAGGGTTCCTGCGTGTCGACTGTATGGTTGTTTGGATTGACCGAAATGCGCGACCTCGGAAACTGGACAACGCCCGTTTCAGTGCAGCGCCCACCGACGAGGCCCATCAGCATGGCCTCGTTGCGATAGAGCGTGGTCAAGGCTGTTTTTTTATCCTGTTCGCCGCGCATCCCTTGTTCCCATTCAACAAGGCCGTTGAAGGTGAGGAATTTCATGTAGTTGGTTTCGGGCTTTCCTGCCGCCAGCGAACCCGCGATGCCGCGTTTGCTGGCCTGGTTTGTAAGTTTGTCCGTTGCCTCAAAGACAAGTGCATCGCAGCCGCCGCCAAAATGCAAGACCATAACCTTGTCGCCGGGCTTCACGTCTGTCTGCAAGGCGTGAATGAGCATGACGAGGGAGTGCGCCGCGCCTGTTTCACCGCAATTGGCCGCGAGCGTGTCGCGGGCGGCGTCCGGGTTGATGCCGCTGGCCTTTGCGAGTTGCGAAACAAACTTGGTTCCGAAGGTGGTTGGAAGAATAAAATGCTTGATGTCGGCGGCGTTGACGCCTGAATTTTCAAGTGCTGCTTTGACGGCGCGCGGAATGATCTTTGTGTAGCCTTCGTCGCGAATCCAGCGTTCTTCCCAGCCGTAGTCAAATTCGCTTGTGTCGCCACGAAAGTGATCAACGAAGTCGATGGTCAGGCTGCTGCCGCCAAGATATGTGGCGATGACATTTTCGGTGCCAACCGACAGGGCCGCTGCGCCGTCGCCAAAATCAAGCTCTTGGGCGCTGGCGGCGCGTGTCTTGCGATGATCAGATGCTAAAACCAGCGCGTGTTTTGCTTCACCTGCCTTGACGGCGGTCAGGGCCTGCATGAGAGCCGACGTGCCTGCGCGTTGAGTTGAGCCGATGTCGATGGCGCGGATGTCCTCGTCGAGGGTCAAGGCGGCGGCAATGATGCCTGAGTTGAGGCGGTCCTTGAAGGGCATGGTGGTCGAACCGAAATAGAGCGCATCGACATGCGAGCGATCTTCGTCGGGGCCCAGAAGGTCGCGAGCGGCCTCGACGGCCATGGTCACAGAATCTTCGTCCCAGTTGGCCATGGAACGCTCGCCCTTGCCTTTGCCGAGAAAATTCGGTGCAATCCAAGCATTGGCTTGGGCAACGGATTTGCGTTGTAAGCGAAGCCGGGGAATGTATCCGCCAAAGCCTGTCAGACCGATCGACTGCTGAGCCATCGTCTCCCTCTCCTATTTTTGCTCGCTCGGGCGAACTTAATGTTTGGCCGTAGTTTAACGACTTAGCAGGGGCTTCGACAACAGGCAGGCCTAGCGGTCGCCGCTACGTCAACCGCAAGTTTCCGCTAAAAAAAGCGCCAACAGCCTATTTGATCTCATAAACCCGGTGGCTAACGTCGCTTGGATGCACAGAACAACGCGGCCGTTTCAATGAAGATAAGTGTCAGCGGGAGACGACGATGCAGTCGACTTTACGTGCTGCAAAATCGGCGCAGCGCGAGCGGGCATCTGCTACCGTTTGGAAATTACCTGCTTGCAGACGGAAATAAGTCCCGCGGGCGCCAAGGTCTGCCTGCTCGATGGTGAAGGTCAGCGAGGCGACAAGGGCAGCGTTTTTCTGAGATATCTGGTTCCAGGCCTGCGTGGCAAGTTGAGGTGCCCGGAAAGCACCCAGTTGCACTTTGTAGTTTCTGCTCGATGCGGGGGCGGTCGCGACTGGCGTTACAGGCGGAGGCGTGGGTGCGGTTGGTTCGATGGATGCCGTTTCGACGGCTGTCTGTGTCGGTGCAGGCACCATGTCGATGGGGCGAAGCGAACCTGTGATCAACTCGTCGTCGTCCTGTTGGGGGGTTGCGGCAAGGACCTTGGGCGGCATGACCCGCGTGGGCACGTCGTAGCGGGTGGTTTTTGTCTCCCATCCGTTTTGCGCTGTTTGCTGGATCACTTCGCCGTGACGGGGCGTGACGCTGCTTTGCGAGATGGAGCCCGTTTCAAGCGCGTCATTGGAGGTGCTTGCCAGAGGGTTAGTGGCGGGCAGCGATGCCAGTTCGCGTCGCATCTGGGCGGCGGGTTTATACGTGGGATCAATGGCGAGCAATTGATCGAGGTCGACGGCGGCAGACGCGCTGTCGCCTGATTTTTCATGGGAAAGCGCGCGGCCCATCAGCGGCAACGTGCGCGCCTGCCCGCTCAGATTGTTAATGGCAATTGAATAGTCCCGGATCGCCGTTGGGTAGTCGTCACGTTCGCGTTCGAGATTGGCGCGGTTGTGATAGGCGGCGGCGTAATGCGGGGCATATTCGATGGCATGGGAATAGTCGAGTTCGGCGCCAACCGTGTTCCCAACCTTCGACTTGGCAAGGCCGCGATTGTAATAGGCGCGGGCCAAAACATCATGCGGCAGGGCGTCAAGCTCCATCGCTTTTGTGTAGTCGAGAATGGCAAGGTCATCAAAACCGAGTTTTTGTTGTGCGATGCCGCGATGATGGTAGGCGAGCGCCAAGGCCTCACCGTTGAGTACTTGGCTCTCGATAGCGCGCGTTAGGCGTTGGACGGCCAATCCATATTTGTGGTGTTCAACAGCCGACGCCCCCGCATCAAGATCCATTGCGGCGGTCGCAGGCGGCAGAGCTGGAGTTGCGCTGGGTGCATTGGTGATGGAGGTTGCAGGCACAGGCAGCAACAGCAGCGCCGCAACGGCGGCCCCCCTCAAAATATGTTTCACATGGGTCTGCAACATCGAATCTCTCCTGTGCGAATATTACCACGCAAGGAGATGTTGTCGGCGATTCGTAATAAAGCCATTGAAAATGAACGGCTTATGCCATGTTGCTTAAACTTCGGGGCATTTGCTAGCCGATAGTTGCCGCGAATCTCTCGCCTACGGATGATTATTCGACGGTGACAGACTTTGCCAGATTGCGGGGTTGGTCCACATCCGTGCCTTTTGACACGGCGGCGTGATAAGCCAGCAACTGCACCGGAATGGCATTGATGATCGGCGCAATGAAAGTATCAACCGCTGGGACTTCGATAGTCGCCCAGGCATCCATGCCCGCGCGCGCGATGCCGACCTTATCAGAAATAAGGACAACCTTGCCGCCGCGCGCGATGACTTCCTGCATGTTGGAGACGGTTTTCTCAAATAAGGCATCGACCGGCGCGATGGCGATGACGGGCACGTCTTCGTCGATCAAAGCAATGGGGCCATGCTTCAACTCACCGGCCGCATAGCCTTCGGCATGAATATAGGAAATTTCTTTCAGCTTCAGGGCGCCTTCCAAGGCAATGGGAAAGAAATGGCCGCGGCCCAGATAGAGGACATCGCGCACCTTGGCGACTTCGGCAGCGAGGATGCGGATCGCGTCATCCTGCATGAGCGCGTCGGCGACGTGGCGCGGCGTTTCCATCAGCACGCGGGCGAGCCTGTGGGCTTCATCTGTGGCTAGTTCACCGCGCGCTTGCGCTGTTGCCAGCGCCAATACCGCAAGAACGGTCAACTGGCAGGTGAAGGCCTTAGTGGAGGCAACGCCGATTTCGGGGCCTGCGAATGTTGGCATGATGACGTCGCTGTCACGCGCAATGGAGCTCTCCGTTACATTGACGATGGAGAGAATGGTTTGGCCTTGCGCTTTGCAATAGCGTAGCGCGGCCAATGTGTCAGCGGTTTCACCTGATTGCGAAATGAAAATGGCAAGGCCACCCTTCGGCATGGCGGCTTCGCGGTAGCGAAACTCGGAGGCGATATCGACTTCGACCGATACGCGGGCATAGCGCTCGAACCAATATTTGGCGACATGCCCAGCATAAGACGCTGTGCCGCAGGCAATGATGGTGATGCGTGGCACAGTCGCGAGGTCAATCGGCAAGGGCGGCAGGCGCAAGCTGTCGTCGAGCGGATTGATATATTGGCTGAGCGTGTGACCGATCACTTCTGGCTGCTCAAAGATTTCCTTGGCCATGAAGTGGCGGTAGTTGCCTTTATCGACCATGGCGCTGGTTACATCGGTGATGCGAATGGGCCGCTCGACGTGCGTGCCATTGACGTCAAAGAAATGCGCGCTACTGCGGGTGATCTCGACGCGGTCGCCATCTTCCATGAAAGCAATGCGATTGGTCATAGGGGCAAGGGCAAAAGCGTCCGACCCCAGATACATCGCTCCGTCCCCATAGCCAACAGCCAATGGGCAGCCGCGTCGCGCGCCGATGATGAGATCGTCTTCGTCATTGAAAATGATGCCAAGCGCAAACGCGCCTTCGAGTTCATCAATGGCTGCTTTGGCCGCTGCGTGGGAGGTGAGCCCTTTGTTCAGATAATGGGTCACAAGATGCGCGATAACTTCGGAATCTGTTTCCGTTGTAAAATGAGCGCCGTCGCGCGTCAGTTGTTCGCGCAATTCGCGGAAGTTCTCGATGATGCCGTTGTGAACGATGGCAACGCGGTCTGTGACATGGGGATGCGCATTGGTTTCATTAGGCGCGCCATGCGTCGCCCAGCGCGTGTGGCCAATACCGATTGTGCCAGCCAGCGGCGCATCGTCGAGCGCCTTTTTCAGGTTGAACAATTTACCTTGAGCACGGCGGCGCAGAATGCCGCCTTCAACCAGCGTGGCAATGCCTGCGGAATCATAGCCGCGATATTCAAGGCGCTTCAGAGCCTCCAGAATAATTGGCGCGGCGGGTTTTGCGCCAAGAACGCCTACGATACCGCACATCAGGAGATCGCTTTCTTAAGGTCCATGAACCTAGCCCGAAAATGAGCAGCCCAACCGGGGCGCTCGATTTGTTTGGTGCGTTCGACGGCAAGGGCATCTGCGGCAACGTCCTTTGTAATGACGCTGCCTGAGCCTGTGTAAGCGCCGTCGCCGATCTTGACCGGTGCGACAAGCGATGAATTGGAGCCGATGAAGGCGTCCGCGCCAATGTCGGTAAAGTGCTTGTTGAAGCCGTCGTAGTTGCAGGTGATCGTGCCCGCCCCAATATTGGCGCGCGCCCCAACGCGGGCATCGCCGATATAGGACAGATGATTGATCTTGGCGCCGTCTTCGACTTTGGCTTTCTTGGTCTCGACAAAATTGCCGATATGCACATCTTTGCCGATGTCGGAGCCGGGGCGGATGCGCGCAAAGGGGCCTATCAATGCGCCTTCCCCAATGCGCCCGCCTTCAAGATGCGAAAAAGGTTTGATGGTGACGCCAGCAGCAATTTCGACGCCGGGGCCGATCACTACATTTTGGCCAATGGTGACGTCTTGGCCGATGATCGTGTCAGCGGAGAGATAGACCGTATTCGGGTCGGCCAATGTCGCGCCATTGGCCATGGCGCGGGCGCGCAAGCGGCGCTGCATTTCAGCCTCGACGGCGGCGAGATCTGAACGGCTGTTGACGCCCTGAATGTCGGCCTCTGGCGCTTCGACGATGGCGCAGGTGAGGCCGGCATCGCGCGCGTGGCCCACAATGTCGGTGAGATAAAACTCGCCCGCCTTGTTGCCGGTTTCTAATTTGCCGATCAGGCTTTTGAGATGTTCAAGGCGAATGGCCATAGCGCCGCCGTTGCACAGCGTGATGGCGCGTTCCTCTGCGCTCGCGTCCTTGGCTTCAACGATACGGACGAGAGCGCCCTGCTCATCACGAACCAAACGGCCGTAGGGAGCGGGGTTACGCGCTTCAAAACCTAATACAACAATCGGCGTTTCCTGCGTGCAGTCAGCGGCCATTGTTGCAAGTATTTCGGGTTGAATCAGTGGAGTATCGCCGAAGACCACGAGCGCAACGCCGTTCTCGGTTGTAACTTTGGGCAGCGCCGCCTTGACGGCATCGCCTGTGCCGCGCTGATCGCGCTGAATGGCAACGGTCAAATCGGGCGCGATGCTATGCGCATAGCTGGCGACACTCTCCATGCCGGGGCCAACAACAAGAACCGTTTGTGCGTTTTCATCCCTCAGAGCGGCGCTTAGGACATGACCCAACATGGCTCGACCGGCAATGGGGTGCAAGACCTTGGGGAGTGCTGACTTCATCCGCGTGCTTTTACCAGCAGCGAGAATGATGGTCACGATGTCGGTTTTCATTTGGGTCTGCATGTCTGCTTCTGGAGATTTCATCGCGAAAAATGGCACAGACCATATTGTGCGATGAAATGAATTTATATTTCACTATGTTGCGTGGTAAAAAGGCCCGCCGCTCAGAGTGATTGATTGCGCTTGCTTAAATGCGCCTCCCAATTGAGAGCATGGGATACGATCGTGTCGAGATTGTCGTATTTCGGTGCCCATTTCAGGATCGTTTTGGCCCGCGTCGGGTCGGAAACGACGGAGGCCGGATCACCTGGCCGACGTGGGGCTTGGCGCACGTCAAAACCATGCCCTGCAACGCGTTCGACGGATTGTAAAACGTCCTTTACCGAGAATCCGTGGCCATAGCCGCAGTTGGCGACAAGGCTTGCGCCATCCTGGCGAAGATAATTGAGCGCGGCTGTATGCGCGGCGGCAAGGTCACTGACGTGAATGTAGTCACGAATGCAGGTGCCGTCGGCGGTTGGATAGTCGCTTCCATAAACATTGATATGGTCGCGCAACCCAAGTGCGGTTTGGCAGGCCACTTTGATGAGGTGCGTTGCGTTGGCGGTCGATTGACCGACGCGACCTTTGGGGTCGCCGCCTGCCACGTTGAAATAGCGAAGCGCAGCATAGGTCATCTCATGGGCGGATGCGACATCGCGCAACATCCATTCGGTCATGAGTTTTGAGCGACCATAAGGAGACATCGGATTGAGCGGAACATCTTCGTTGACCGTTTCCACATCCGGCATGCCATAGACGGCGGCGGTTGATGAAAAGATAAAATTTTTGACGCCGCCTTTCACGCAAGTCTCGATGAGGCTACGCGATTTGGCCGTATTGTTAAGATAATATTTGAGTGGATCGGCCACGGACTCCGGCACGATGACCGAGCCGGCAAAATGGATAACCGCTTCGACATTGTTCTCGGCAATGATGCGCGCAACCAGTGCCTCATCGGCAATGTCGCCAACATGGAGTTTTTCGGGCACTTGTACGGCCCAGTCGAAGCCGGTTGAGAGATTGTCGATGACGACAACGTCTTCACCGGCATTCAATAGGTCGATCACCATATGGCTGCCAATGTAACCGGCACCGCCAGTGACGAGAATGCTCATGTCAAAGCTCCAGAATCGCTTACAAATGTAAGTGCCCCTTATACTCTGAACTTTGCTTCCACATAGCTAACAAGCTCGGCGAGACACTCGTCTAGATTGGAAGCGGCTGTATCGATGACCAATTGTGGGGTTTCTGGCGCTTCATAAGGGGCTGAAATGCCCGTGAAGTCCTTGATTTCGCCCGTGCGTGCCTTGGCATAGAGGCCTTTAGGATCGCGGCTTTCGCATGTTTCCACATCGGCTTTTACAAAAATTTCGTGGAAACCACCGCTCGCGGCTTCTCTTGCACGGTCGCGGTCGGAGCGATAGGGCGAGATAAAAGCGGTAATCGCCAGCACACCTGCGCGCTCAAATAAGGCAGCGACTTCGCCGACGCGGCGGATGTTTTCGGCGCGGTCTTCCGGCGAAAAACTCAAGTTAGCGTTGAGTCCGTGACGAACATTGTCGCCATCAAGCACATAGACGTTGTAGCCCTTCTCGAAAAGCCGTTTTTCAAGCGCCATCGCGAGCGTTGATTTGCCAGCGCCAGAAAGGCCGGTTAACCAAAGTACCCCGCCCTTGTGCCCATTGCGGAAGGCGCGTGCTTCGTCTGTGATTGTATGCTTTGCGCGCGTGATGTTGGTGCCACGCGCAGTAATGGCATCACGTTGGTCGGCGTAGCCATCCATCGAAATAATGCCGCCGCCTGCAATGTCATATTTTTCGACCAGCACAAAGCGGCCCGTGCTCGGGAAGTCAATGAAGCTGTCCAGCGCCAACATACGCCGCGAGCGCAAGATCACCTCGGCGACCTGATTGCGTTCGACCTGAGGGGCATGTGCATTCGATAAATCTGAGGTGTCGATGATGCGTTCGATCGATTGAACGGTTACCTGAGCCTCAAGCGTGCCAAGCTTCAGCTTATAAGCTTTGCCGAGTATCATCGGTTCGTGACCGAGCCAGAAGATGCGTGCGCGGAAGACATCCGTTTCGACGGGCGCGGTTTCGATGTGGCTGGCGATTTCGCCCCGTTCGACGAAGATTTGTTCGTCCAATGTAATGCCGACCGAATAGCCTGCCTCACTTGACGTGGGTTTTTTGGCGCCGGGAATGGTGGACCAATATTCGATGGATTTAACACGCGCTGATTTGTTGGAGGGCGAGAAAATAAGCTCGTCGCCCACTGCAATGCGACCGGATTCGATGCGGCCTGCGATGATACGGCGCTGGTCGAATTTATAGATGTCCTGCACGGGCAAACGCAGCGGGCTCTCAGTGGTAGGCTGGCTGCTAACAAAGCTGTCGAGCGCCCTTACCACGGTCGGTCCCTTGTACCAGCTCATGGCTTTGGACGGTGTGACGATGTTGTCGCCTTCGCGCGCCGACACCGGAATGACGAATGTTGGCGTCACGTCGATGGACGTGAGATAGGCCCGGTATTCACGTTCGATGTCGTCAAACGTCTTTTGGTCGTAGCCTGCGAGGTCCATCTTGTTGACGGCGACGGCGATCTGCTGCACGCCCATCAAATGCAACAAATAGCCGTGGCGCTTGGATTGTTCGCGCACGCCTTCATGGGCGTCAATGATCAGCAAGGCAGCATCAGACTGGGCCGCCCCTGTGATCATGTTCTTCAGGAATTCCTTATGGCCTGGCGCGTCGATAATGGTGTAGTCGCGGGCGTCCGTCTTGAACCAGATCTGGCTGGTATCAATGGTGATACCCTGATCACGTTCGGCTTGAAGCGCGTCCATGAGGAAAGCCCATTCAAACGGTACCCCACGCTTTTCAGATTGCGCTTTAATGGCCTCAAAACGACCGTCCGGCAGCGAGCCGGTGTCGTGAAACAAACGCCCGACCAGCGTTGATTTGCCGTGATCGACATGACCGACGATGACGATGCGCATCAGATCACGCAGATTGGCGACAGCCTCGGGATCGGCATTTGCGAGAATGGCGGTGGTTTCAGACATTATTCAATCCTCACAGGTAACCGTCAGCGCGAAGACGCTCAAAGGCATCCTCTGACTCGTGATCCATCGCGCGGCCCGACCGTTCGGAAATTTTTGTCGTGCGCAGTTCTTCAATGATCTCAGGAATAGTTGAGGCCATGCTCTTCATCGGATTGGTAATGTCCTGGTCGCCAAGCGAGCGATAGCGCAAACCGTTTTTCGAAAAATAAAGCGGGATGGTCGGAATCTGCTCGCGCTGGGTGTAGAGCCAGATGTCGATTTCGGTCCAGTGCAGCAGCGGGTGAACGCGAATATGTGTTCCCGGCGGGAAATCAGTTTTGTATTGGTCCCAAAATTCTGGCGGCTGGTCTTTGAAGTCCCACTGACCTGCAAGGCCGCGCGGGCTAAAAACGCGTTCTTTGGCGCGGGTTGCTTCCTCGTCGCGGCGGATGCCAGCAAAGAGCGCATTGAACCCATATTTTTTGATGGCGAGCTTCAGGCCTTCTGTCTTGCGAGCGGCAGAGCGTGCGGCGGGCGGCAATGTGTCGTCAGTCTGTTCAATGGGAGGGCAAAGCTCGCGAATGAAATTGAGACCCCACTCACTCGCATAGCGGTCGCGAAATTCATACATTTCGGGAAACTTTTTTTCCGTGTCCACATGCATCACAGGAAATGGAACGTGCCCGAGGAAAGCCTTGCGAGCGAGCCAGACCATGACGTTGGAGTCTTTGCCTAGCGACCACAACATGGCGATATTCTCGATGCGGTTGAAGGCTTCGCGGAAAATGTAAATGCTCTGGCTTTCGAGCTGATCCAGACGATCCATGGTGGCCTTTCCGCGGCGTGGCCTGTAAGCCCGTTGCGCAATATTACATAAAAAATTTGGGTTTAATTTTCAAACCCAATATTTATATGTGATTTATCGCTGAGTACTCACTATTGCAAGAGCCAAAGTGAACGCACCCGTAGAGAAAATTTTCTGCCGGGCGGCTAGCGGGCGCGGATATGCAGTAACAGCTATAATTCCCCCATGGTCCTAAAAGCGCGTCCCTGCGTCTCTGCAGGTTTCAGGCCTTCCTCAATTTGCCCGTAGCCTTTTTCAATTTACCCGTAGAATGGCTTAAAATAGCGCAAAATTGAGCAAAAGTAGTCTCTACAATGTTCATTTTCGAGGCAATTTCTTCATTAGAAGACCGCTAGTTTACCCATTCTGCCTCAGGCACCAAATGCCCACGTTCGCCTTTGCGCAATGCTGGCGGTACCGGCCGTTGCGCCGCCAAAATAATTTTTGAGTATTTTGGAGGGTGTGAGCCATTTTAAATTGGGGCAGACTTAATTTAGCGAGGTGAGATGGAGCGAGTCGCTTGTTCCTGCGCCGTCCCCGCAAAAGGACCCACCTTCCAGTGGGATAGAGAACAAGATGCAGTTTGAGACCGGAATTGATCTGCTACGCCTTCAGGGTGACGTGATCTGGGCAGGGGCGGAGATGACGGCCAAAATGGTCAGCGCGCCCTATTTGCGCCGGATGGCCCGCAAGGGTGACGGGAAAACACCTGTGATGACCCTGCCCGGTTTCACTGGCCCTGAAATAACGCTTCAGCCCCTCAATTCATTTTTGAATGCCAATGGGTATATCGCAAACTCATGGGGCCTTGGTGCCAATCGTGGTGTCCGCGACATGGAACATATGGAATCCATTTCGGCTTTGCTGGCCACGAACGTGAAGAAGATGGCTGAGAAGCACGAACGGAAGGTGGCGCTGATCGGGCAAAGCCTTGGCGGCATTTTTGCGCGTGAATTAGCGCGTCGCTACCCAGACCTTGTTGATCGTGTGATCACGCTGGGAAGCCCCGCGCATTTTGGCGAGGGCACCAAGGACGTCAATGCGATGGTTGCCCGCGTCATGACGCTTTATACTGGGCGTGCTGTGGCCGACCTGCTGGCCGATGTGGAAGCGTTGGGTATCGATATGTCGGAGCCGCCTGCCGGCGTGCCACTGGTATCGGTTTGTAGCCCCTATGATGGCGTCGCACCGATCTCCACGACACGCATTCCGCAGCGTTATCTGCTCAACCAGGATGACGCGCCGCGTGAGAACATTGAGATTGTTTGTTCCCATTGTGGCATGGGGGTCAATCCGTTGGTTTTGCTCGCAATTGCAGATCGACTTGCGGAAGATAGGGAAAATTGGGTACCTTTCGACTCGTTGAACTACGCGGTTGGGCCGGTACGACTCGCTTCGCGGTGGTTCTACCCATCTCATCTCACGCCGCGTGCGGCCTAAAATACATCTGGACCCCATGGATGCGATTAATAGTCTGATTGAAGGCTACAAGACCTTTCGATCTGGAACCTACCGCCAAAACGTTGAGCGCTATAGCGAGCTCGGCAAAGTTGACCAAAAGCCTAAAGCGCTGATCATCGCGTGTTGCGATAGTCGCGCAGATCCGGCGATGATTTTTTCCGCTGATCCGGGCGAGCTTTTTGTTGTGCGCAATGTCGCCAACCTTATCCCGCCCTACCAACCCGATGAGCATCTTCATGGCACCAGTGCCGCCATCGAGTTTGGCATTGAAGGTCTCGACATTCACGATATCGTCGTGATGGGACATGCGCGCTGCGGCGGCATCAAGGCCCTTTATGAAAACGGTGAAGGTATCGCACCAGAGGGTGAATTCGTCTCGAATTGGATGTCATTGGCTCAGAACGTCGCGGAGGAGGTGCGCCGGACTCATGGGCATCTGAAACCCGCCGAGCTTGTCCGCATGATGGAAATGCGCGCTGTCGTCGCCTCGCTCGAACAGTTGCGGACATTTCCGTTTGTACGCGAGCGCGAAGCCGACGGACGGCTGCGATTACATGGTTGGTTTTACGGGATTGCGACAGGGGTACTGTCGATTTATGACCCAAAGACTGATCGTTTTGACGAAGTACGGGATGACGCCTGAATTTGCTACTATTTGCCGTGGTTGACTTGCGCCCGTAGCAAGCTACCATGGCTTCATTATGCACGCGTTCAACTCACATCACGTTGACGATACGCCCGGCACGCTCCTCACAGGACTGTAGCCCCGGGTTCGGTACGCCTATGCGCTGCCGGAGCTCGGGGACATGAACCCACCCATATTCAATCCTGACACGTAAATCAGCAGGCCCTACGCCGCTGCATTGACGGAGCATTTTTATGTCTAAACAAAATGAAGCGGTATTAACCGCTGTGCACGGCATCACTTTGTCCGCGAATGATGCAGCGCGCCTCGACATCATGGCTTACGAAGAAACAGGTGCTGTGCGGGCACAAATCCTTGCCAAACTTACCGATGCGATTCTGGTAAGCGGCAATGACATTGCCGTTGATGTTGCAACCATTGGTAGTGTTGTGCACTACCGAATTGGCCAGTCACGGGTCGAGCGCCGAACGGTGACGCTGCCTAATGTGACGCATCCAACCGGTCAATTTCTCAACGTATTGACCCCCGTCGGCCTGGCATTGCTGGGCTATCGCGCAGGAAGCGACGTGTCGGTGCCTTTGGCAGATGGCGGGGTTTTGCAAATTTATCTTCAAACAGTCGAGTTTCAGCCGGAAGCTGAAGCGCGACGACGTTCGACGCTGGTGTCGGACGATGGACCGGGAGCAGCTTAATATGGCTAATGTACAGAAGATAAAGCAGACCGGGAAATTGCCCGACATCTTGATTGCGGAAGAGGAATTAGAGCCCCTTTCCAATCTGGCTGAGGCACTCCTTGATGCCATGCCCGAGGTCGGTCATTTCCTCGACGACGAATTGTCACGCGCCCGTCTTGTGCCGCGTAAATTGCTGCCGCGTGGCATTGTCACAATAAATGCGTTGGTAAATTTCGTTTGGGGACCGGGGCTTCGCACCGAGACGTTGAAACTTGTTTATCCGGCAGATCATTCGTCGGATGGACAAAGCGTTTCCATCGCCTCCCCGGTCGGCGTGGCCCTGCTAGGCTTGCGCGCAGGACAGTCCATGACTTGGTCCAGCCGTCGTGGTGATCTGATGTCACTGACCGTGACAAGCGTGCAGGCCGCCGCTTAAATAACGACCATCGGCGATCCGGCAACGGGTCGCCGATGTGTTATGCGCCGCCCGGAGGTGATGAATTTGGGGATGGTGGGTCCGCCGGGGTTCGAACCCGGGACAACTCGATTAAAAGTCGAGTGCTCTACCAGCTGAGCTACAGACCCTCCGTAAGAATGGCCGGAACCTAACGGCGCGAAGGGTCCGGGTCAACCGGATATGACGGCCAGATCAGCAGAGTGCCATGTCGTCGCAGCCTAGAGCGCCGCGATATCGCCCGCCGCCTGATCTGCCTTGAACTGAGCCGCAAAAGCATCGAATCGGCTCTCGGCTATGGCCTCTCTCATGCCTGCCATCAGGTCTTGGTAATAAGCGATGTTGATCCAGCTTACGAGCATGGAGCCAAGCATCTCACCGGACTTGATGAGGTGGTGGAGATAAGCCCGCGAATAGTCACGCGCGGCTGGGCAGGTGCTTGCTTCATCCAGAGGACGATTGTCCTTGGCATGGCGGGCATTGCGCAGATTGACCTTACCCCTGCGCGTGAAGGCAAGCCCATGGCGCCCATTGCGGGTTGGCATCACGCAGTCGAACATATCGATGCCACGCCTAACACTTTCAACGAGATCGTCAGGTGTGCCCACACCCATCAGATAGCGCGGCTTGTCCTTCGGCATGATCGGCGTCGTTGTGTCGAGCGTCGCGAGCATCATCTCTTGGCCTTCGCCGACCGCTAGCCCGCCGATCGAATAGCCTTCAAAACCGATAGCCGTCAGACCATCGATCGAGCGGGCGCGCAGATCTGGATAGACGCTGCCTTGCACGATGCCGAAAAGCGCTTGGCCTTGCGTGCGATGTGGCTGGGTCTCAAACGCCGCACGCGAGCGTTTGGCCCAGCGCAGCGATAGTTCCATCGACTTTTCCGCCTCCTCATGGGTCGCAGGAAAAGAGGTGCATTCATCAAGCTGCATCTGAATGTCGGAACCGAGTAGGCACTGGATTTCGATGCTGCGCTCGGGCGACAGCATGTGGCGTGAACCATCAATGTGGGAGGCGAAGGTGACACCCTCCTCCGTCATCTTGCGCAGGCTCGTCAGCGACATGACCTGAAAGCCACCACTGTCGGTTAAAATGGGATGTGGCCAGTTGGCAAATTTATGCAAGCCGCCAAGGCCGTGAATCTCTTCTGCGCCAGGCCGCAACATCAAGTGATAGGTATTGCCGAGGATCACATCGGCACCTGCCTCGCGCACCTGATCCATATAGAGCGCCTTGACCGTTGCAGCTGTGCCCACGGGCATGAAGGCAGGCGTGCGA
The DNA here is from genome assembly GCA_041688015.1 of Parvibaculaceae bacterium. Lineage (GTDB taxonomy): Bacteria > Pseudomonadota > Alphaproteobacteria > Parvibaculales > Parvibaculaceae > Parvibaculum. Next base: position 567,954 of record JBDNIY010000001.1, on the reverse strand, counting down.
ATATCGCCGCGCGGGGTGTGGACAGCGCCGGTACGCGCCATGCCATCGGTGGCTTTGAGTTCAAAGCTAAAGGTACTCATTCGACGCCTGCGCGATAGATCAAGCTACTGTCTCCGTAAGAATAAAAGCGATAGCGCTCAGCAATCGCATGCGCATAGGCCCGCTTCATTTCGTTGGTATCGCGCAAGGCTGACACCAGCATGAAAAGCGTCGAGCGTGGCAGATGGAAATTGGTCATCAATATATCCACGGCCCGGATGCGTTTACCCGGCGTGATGAAAATATCGGTGTCACCAGTGAACGGCGCAATTTGCCCGGTGTCATCAGCCGCCGATTCAAGCAACCGCATGGAGGTTGTGCCGACCGCAACGATACGCCCGCCGTTGGCCTTGGCCGCATTGATGGTCGTGGCGGCCTCTGGGGTGATCTCGCCCCATTCGGTGTGCATCTTATGGGCATCGGTATCCTCGACGGAAACCGGCAAAAAGGTTCCCGCACCGACATGCAGCGTTAAGCGAACGGTTGTAACGCCCTTGGCCTCGATGGCTTCCATCAGGTTCGGCGTAAAATGCAGCCCTGCTGTCGGGGCTGCAACGGCACCCAGATGGCGGGCATACATCGTCTGGTAGTCGTCAAGGTCGGCAGCATCGGTCGCTCTCTTGCGCGCAATATAGGGCGGCAAGGGCATTTCGCCTGCGCGCGCTATGGCTTCGTCCAGGGCGGCGGCATTGGCAGAGAAACGAAACAAGATTTCACCGCCCTCCCCGCGTTCTTCCACGGTTGCCGAAAGACCGTGGGTAAATTCGACCACTTCTCCGAGCTTGAGGCGTTTGGCCGGCCTGACAAAGGCCCGCCAAGCGTCGCCAGATTCACGCTTGTGCAGAAGGGCTTCAATTTTAGCCTGCGCTTCGCCGCGTGTTCGCGTTCCAAATAAGCGAGCCGGAATGACGCGCGTGTCGTTGAACACCAGCACATCGTTTGGGCGGAGATAATTTGGCAGCTCGATCACGCCTCGATCAGCAAGCGCATGATGCGCGGGTCCCACGATCAGCATACGCGCAGCGTCGCGCGGCCGCGCCGGACGCAGTGCGATCAAGTCTTCGGGTAGATCAAAATCGAATTCATCAACACGCATGAGGCGAGGTCCGGAAAATACTTTGGGGGCCTTGTGGCCCCCGAAGTGGTTATTGTTTCCGTCATTGCGAGCGAGGAAACCCCTCTCCAGCCTAACGTCGTCATGCGCGGGCTTGACCCGCGTATCCACGTCTTTGCCACAAGCGATGCACGAAAGACGTGGATGGCCGGGTCAAGCCTGGCCATGATGGAGCAAAAATATTAGACGTCCGCTGCGACGCGCATAGTGACGATGCTGTCGGGGTCGCGGACAGGTTCGCCGCGTTTGAGCTTGTCAACGAACTCCATGCCCGACGTGACCTTGCCCCAGACGGTATATTGATTGTCGAGGAAGCGGGCCTCATCGAAGACAATGAAAAACTGGCAGTCGCCGCTGTTAGGATCCTGCGAGCGCGCCATGGAGCAGATGCCGCGAACGTGCGGTTCGGCCGAAAATTCCTGTGCCAGCTTTTTGCCCGAGCCACCTGTGCCTGTGCCTGTCGGATCGCCGCCCTGGGCCATGAAGCCATCGATGACACGGTGAAACACCACGCCATTATAGAACCCTTCGCGCGCCAATTCCTTGATGCGGGCGACATGCTTGGGCGCAAGATCAGGTCGCAGCTCAATCTCTACCCGACCATGGGTAATATCCAGATAGAGCGTGTTTTCGAGATCGCTCATAAAATGTTCCTTACTTTTTTTGATCTACGTCTGTGGCGACCTGCACCCGGATCATTTTATCCGGGTGAGCAGGTGGTTCGCCTTTTGCGATGTGGTCAACAAATTCCATACCCGAGACAACACGGCCAAACAGCGTGTATTGGCCATCCAGAAAATCCGCATTGTCGAGGCAGATAAAGAACTGGCTATTGGCGCTGTCGGGATCGCTTGAGCGGGCCATGCCCACAGCACCGCGCCAGAATGTCTCGTCATTAAATTCAGCCTTCAAATTCGGCAGCTTGGAGCCGCCCATACCGGTGCCCGTCGGATCGCCGGTTTGTGCCATGAAGCCGTCGATGACGCGATGGAAAATAAGGCCATTGTAAAACCCAGAGCGCGCAAGTTGCTTGATGCGTTTGACATGCTCAGGGGCTACTTTTGGTAGCAATTCAATCACGACCCGACCGTCTTTCAGGTCGATATAGAGCGTGTTCTCTGGATCGAGAGCGAAGGCGGAGCTTGATATGCCAACCAACGCGAACGCGATGAAGGCAATTTGGAGCAGACGACGCATCACTGTTTCCTCGTGGCTAAAGGGTATGACTGCTTGAAAATCAGCTTTTGCGTTGTTTCGCAAGAGCGCTGAGGACTTTCTTTTCGACACGTTTGGGAACAAAAGGCGAAATGTCGCCCCCCATGCCCCCGATTTGGCGCACAAGCGTTGAGGAAATGAACTGCGTTTCCGGCGACGCGGTCAAAAAGACAGTTTCGACATTTGGTTTCATAATGCGGTTCATGCCGACCATCTGAGCTTCGTATTCATAATCCACGCTGCCTCGCAGGCCGCGAATAATCACATTTGCGCCATGTGCCTCGGCGGCGTCCACCACAAGACCTGAAAACGATGTCGTCGAGATCTTGGTGCCCAGCTTTTTCGCCAAGGGCCCAATTTCAGATTCGATCAGCGCCACGCGCTCTTCAAATGACAACAAAGGCACTTTGGTAGCATTGATCCCCATGGCGATAACGAGATGATCAACCAGCGCCAGCGCGCGACGAATAATGTCGATATGCCCGTTGGTCATCGGGTCAAATGTGCCGGGATATAGGCCCGTCCGCATTTTTTTAACTGCCATTTCCGTCATGCTCTCGCGTTTATGCTTCTGCCGGATCGTCGGTGGCTTCGTCGTCATCGTCGGAGGTTTCATCCACGCGTTCTACGGAGACGACATGCTCGTCAGCCGTCGTTCGGAAGATTGTCACACCCTGAGTTGAGCGACCGGCCACTCGGACGTCATCAACCGGACAGCGGATCAACTGGCCAGCGTCGGTCACAAGCATGATCTGGTCTTGATCTTCAACCGGGAAGGACGCAATCAGCTTGCCGTTACGCTCAGTAACCGACATGGCGATGATGCCTTTGCCGCCACGTCCCGAGGTGCGGTAGTCATAGGAAGACGAGCGTTTGCCAAAGCCCTTCTCGCTCACCGTCAGCACAAATTGCTCACGGGCACCAAGCTCAATGTAGCGTTCTGGCGACAGCATCAAATCATCGGACACTTCGTCTTCGGCGTCATCCACCTCGACAACTTCTGCTTCTGTCTCGTCGCCTTCGCCCAATGCCGCGCGCCGGGCTGCGTTGGCTTGTTTCATATAGGCGCGCGCCTCGGCGGGCTCGACATCGACATGGCGCAGGATGCTCATAGCGATAATGCTGTCACCGCCGTCAAGCCGAATGCCGCGTACGCCGGTTGAACTGCGACCGGAGAAGACACGGACCTGCGTGACTGGGAAACGAATACAACGGCCATTTGCAGCCGTCAGCATCACGTCGTTATCTTCTGTGCATGTTTGTACGCCCACGATGCTGTCGTCGCTGTCGTCGCCTTCAAACTTCATGGCAATTTTGCCATTGCGGTTTATCTGCACGAAATCAGAAAGCTCATTGCGCCGCACGTGGCCTTTGCGCGTGGCAAACACGACATGTTGTTCAGACCAGCTCGCTTCATCTTCCGGCAATGGCATGATTGTGGAGATGATTTCACCCTGCTTGAGCGGCAGAATATTGATCATCGCCTTGCCGCGCGCTTGCGGCGTCGAGGCAGGCAGACGCCAAACCTTGAGTTTGTAGACCATGCCGATGGACGAGAAAAACAAGATCGGCGTATGTGTATTGGCAACAAACAGGCGTGTGACGAAATCTTCGTCTTTGGTGGCCATGCCTGCACGACCGCGCCCACCACGGCGCTGAGCGCGATAGGTCGAAAGCGGTACGCGTTTGATGTAACCCTGATGGCTGACCGTAACGACCATATCTTCGCGCTGAATGAGATCTTCGTCTTCGAAGTCGTCTTCGATGTCGGTGATCTCAGTGCGACGCGGCGTTGCGAACTCGCTGCGGATTGCCGTGAGCTCATCGCGGATAATGGTGAGCACACGGTCACGACTACGTAGAATGTCGAGATAGTCGGTGATCCGTTCGCCAAGCACTGTCAGTTCGTCGCCAATTTCATCGCGGCCCAATGCCGTCAAACGCTGCAAGCGCAAATCAAGAATAGCGCGCGCCTGCGTTTCCGACAGCTTGTAGGTGCCATCATCGGCGAGCTTGTGGCGCGGGTCGGCGATCAACACGATCAGCGGCTCGATGTCGCGCGCGGGCCAATCACGGGTCATCAAACGCTCGCGCGCTGTTGCTGGATCGGGTGCGGTACGGATTAGGCGGATCACTTCGTCGATATTGGCAACGGCAATGGCGAGCCCCACCAAGACATGGGCCCGGTCACGCGCCTTGCCAAGTTCAAATTTCGTGCGCCGTGTGACAACTTCTTCGCGGAAACTGGTGAACGCATAAATCAGCTGCTTGAGGTTCATCAATTCTGGCTTGCCGCGATCCAGTGCCATCATGTTAGCGCTGAACGACGATTGCAAAGGCGAGAAGCGATAGAGCTGATTGAGCACGACATCAGGCACGGCGTCGCGCTTCAGTTCGATGACCACACGCATGCCGTCGCGGTCGGATTCGTCGCGCAAATCAGAGATGCCCTCAATGCGCTTGTCCCGCACCAGCTCGGCGATGCGCTCGATCATGGTGGTTTTGTTCACCTGATAGGGAATTTCGCTGATGATGAGCGAAAGCCTGTCCCGCTTGCCTTCTTCGATGGCGACCCGACCGCGCACCACAACAGAGCCTCGGCCTGTGTGATAGGCCGAACGCGCTCCAGAGCGCCCCAGCATGATGCCGCCGGTCGGAAAATCGGGGGCTGGAACCAATTCGATCAGATCGTCAATAGAGATGGCGGGATTGTTGATTAACGCGATACAGGCGTTGATGACTTCGCCCAAATTGTGCGGCGGTATATTGGTCGCCATGCCGACGGCGATGCCAGCGGCGCCGTTGACCAGCAAATTTGGAAATTCAGCAGGCAGGACCTTGGGCTCGCTTTCCGAGCCGTCATAGTTGTCCTGAAAATCAACCGTATCTTTGTCGATATCATTGACGAGGGCATGGGCAGACTTGGCCATGCGCACTTCGGTGTAACGCATGGCGGCAGCGGAATCGCCATCAACGGAACCAAAGTTACCCTGACCATCCACCAAAGGCAGACGCATGGAAAAACTCTGCGTCATACGAACCAAGGCGTCGTAGATCGATTGGTCACCATGCGGGTGATATTTACCGATCACGTCGCCGACGACGCGCGCCGACTTGCGGTAAGGCTTGTTGAAGTCGTAGCCCTGTTCGCTCATCGAAAAGAGAATGCGCCGATGCACGGGCTTCAGGCCGTCGCGCGCGTCGGGCAGCGCGCGGCTCATGATGACGCTCATCGCATAATCGAGATACGATTTGCGCATTTCGTCTTCGATGGTGATCTGAGAGACGTCTTTTTCGGGTGGCAGGCCTGAGGCACCAGGAGGGGTCCCTGGCGGCGTTCCCGCGCCCATACCGTTGCCGTTGCCCGGAGTCGGTTCGTCGCCCGGAATATCGTTATCTGTTGTGTCGGACAAGTGTTCTTCTGACGTTTAGGGGCGCGCGCTGAGCGATCAATATTGAGCTTGCGGGGCGTCCAATCGGACCTGAAAAGAAGGAACTCGACGACCGCCGAATCCCATCAATTATGTGTCCAAGATATTAACAGAGGCGTCGGCTTTCAGCAACTCGAAAGCATGCCGCTGGTAGATAATAACCCTTTGATTTTACATGGAAAATTTAGATGATTTTTGGCCCACGGGCGCTTCGCTTCCAGGCGATCAAAAAATGCCTCACGGGCACCTTAACTTCAACCGGGGCGCAGCCCACTTCAGTGAGGTCGCCAACAAATCCGAAGCCCGCAAAGTCGCGTTATCTTGCGCCGGTTGCACAAGCACAACCGGCGTCGAAAATCATTTCGATGAAATGGAGCATAGGCTCCGTTAGACGTCGGCTTGAAATCAGAACGGAATTTCGTCGTCGAGGTCAGCCGCAAAATTGGCGCGGCCGCCGCCGCTGGGCGCGCGCGAACCGCTGCTGCTATCGTCGCCGTAGTCGCTCCCGCCACTGGACGCACCGGCTCCGCCGCCACGGCTGTCGAGCATGGTCAGGGTCGAGTTGAAACCCTGCAGGACGATTTCGGTTGAGTATTTTTCAACACCGGCCTGATCGGTCCACTTGCGGGTTTGCAGCGCGCCTTCGATGTAAAGCTTGGCACCCTTCTTGACGTATTGCTCAATGACCTTGCATAGGCCTTCGTTGAAGACGACAACGCGATGCCATTCGGTCTTTTCTTTGCGCTCGCCGCTGTTCTTGTCGCGCCAGCTTTCAGACGTTGCCAGCCGGATATTCGCAATGGGCCGACCGTCTTGAGTGCGGCGGATTTCGGGATCGGCTCCGACATTTCCGATCAAGATTACTTTGTTGACGCTGCCAGCCATGTTGAATTCCCTTCGCCGCGAATAATTATTGGGCGACCCTAAACCAGTGTCACCTAGTCGGGAAGCCGCAAGCGCCCATCCGCTTCAAGTTTGAAGCCTGGATTGTAGGCCACTTCCCATGGATGCCCGTCAGGATCAGCGAAATAACCGCTATAGCCACCCCAGAAGGCCCTTTGTGCCGGTTTCAGGATGCGTGCGACAGCCTGAGCTGCTTCCGCCAGCAATTGATCCACAGCTTCTTCGCTCAATAGGTTCTGGGCCAGCGCAATCCCGCCAAATTCAGCCTTCGTATCGGGCAAGTTGGCGTCTTCCGCCAAGGCCGTGCGTCCATAAAGGCTTAGGGCTAAGCCGCCGAGCTGGAAAAACGTCACATCACCTTGGCTTGCGCTCGAAGCGCGCCACCCTAGCGCCTCGTAAAACCGCCGGGCGCGCACCATGTCTGAGACGCCGAGCGTGATCAGGCTGATCCTTGGTTCCATGAGCGGCACTCCTAATATACGTTCTGTTTATGTTCTCATATGCTGCGACTCGATGCAAGATGTCGGGGCTATCCCGCTTATGTGCATCCGACGCATACTCGGGCTTGAGATTTGTCACCCTCATCCATGAAGGCTATTTGCTTCGGCGCACGGCTTTGTGCCCTGCCCCCGTACCCGCATTTGTACCAAGGTTCCCATGAGCTCTTCCGTCAAGCCGACCGCCCGCCCCGTCCCCCGTGCCCCTCACGCCAAGATGCTGTCCGTGCGTGGCGCGCGTGAACATAATCTGAAAAACATTTCGATTGATCTACCGCGAGACGAGTTGATCGTCATCACCGGCCTGTCGGGCTCCGGCAAATCGTCGCTCGCTTTCGACACGATTTATGCCGAAGGTCAGCGGCGCTATGTCGAAAGTCTGTCAGCCTATGCGCGGCAATTTTTGGAAATGATGCAGAAGCCGGACGTCGATCAGATCGACGGTCTATCGCCCGCCATTTCCATTGAGCAGAAAACCACCTCACGCAATCCGCGCTCGACGGTGGGCACTGTTACCGAGATCTACGATTATATGCGTCTGCTCTGGGCGCGTGTCGGCATCCCCTATTCGCCCGCCACCGGCCTGCCGATTGAAAGTCAAACGGTCACGCAGATGGTGGACCGCGTGATGGCGCTGCCCGACGGCACACGGCTCTATCTGTTGGCCCCGATGATCCGTGGGCGCAAAGGCGAATACCGCAAAGAATTTGCCGACCTTCAGAAAAAGGGTTTTCAACGCGTCAAAGTCGATGGCACCTTCCATGAGATCGACGCTGTGCCCGTGCTCAACAAAAAACTGAAACACGACATTGATGTGGTCGTGGATCGCATCGTCGTGCGCGAGGATTTGGGCAATCGCCTTGCCGACAGTTTTGAAATCGCGCTTGGCATCGCTGATGGCATTGCCACGATTGAATATGCCGACGCCAAGAAAGGCGAAGAGCCCGAACGCATCATCTTTTCGTCGCGCTTTGCCTGCCCTGTGTCTGGTTTCACGATTGAGGAAATCGAGCCACGTCTGTTCTCGTTCAACAATCCGTTTGGCGCTTGCCCCGTTTGTAGCGGCCTTGGCACCCAGCATTATATGGACCCGGACCTTGTGGTGCCCGATCATGGATTGTCTTTGCGCAAAGGAGCCATTGCGCCGTGGTCGAAATCAACCTCGCCCTATTACACGCAGACGCTGGACAGCCTTGCCAAGCATTTCAAATTTTCCGTCACTGTGCCGTGGGCGCAACTGCCCAAGAAGGCGCAAAATGTTATTCTCAATGGCTCTGGTGATGAGAGCGTCACCTTCGCCTATGACGACGGCATGCGCTCCTACAAGACCAACAAAGCATTCGAAGGGGTGATCCCTAATCTTGAGCGGCGCTGGCGCGAGACGGACAGCTCGTGGTCGCGCGAAGAGATTGAACGCTTTCAGGGCATCACACGTTGCGATGCCTGCAATGGCTTCCGCCTCAAGCCGGAGGCGCTCGCCGTCAAAATTAATATGCGGCATATCGGCGAAATCACCGATATGTCGATCCGCGACGCAGACGTTTGGTTCCGCGATCTTGGCCCCCATCTCACGGATAAGCAGAATGAGATTGCGGGCCGCGTGCTCAAGGAAATCCGTGACCGTTTGCATTTTCTCAATAATGTCGGTTTGGAATATCTCACGCTCGCGCGCAATTCCGGCACGCTATCGGGTGGCGAGAGCCAGCGCATTCGTTTGGCTTCGCAAATCGGCTCCGGCCTTACCGGCGTTCTCTATGTGTTGGACGAACCTTCTATCGGCCTCCACCAGCGCGACAATGACCGACTGCTTGAAACGCTCAAACGCCTGCGTGATCTCGGCAACACGGTCATCGTTGTCGAGCATGATGAGGACGCGATCAGGACGGCCGACTATGTGGTCGATATTGGCCCCGGCGCTGGTATTCATGGTGGTGAAATTGTTGCCGAAGGCAGCGTCGAAGACATCATGGCGAACCCCAAAAGCCTGACCGGGCAATATCTGACCGGCATGTTGGAGGTCGCCACGCCCGCGACGCGCCGCAAGGGCAATGGCAAATCGCTGCGGGTCACCGGCGCGACATCTAACAATTTGAAAAATGTCAGCGCCGAGATTCCACTGGGCACATTCACTTGTGTCACAGGCGTATCGGGCGGTGGCAAGTCCACCCTGCTTATCGAGACCATCTACAAGGCTGTGGCGCGCCGTCTCAACAACAGCCGCGAACACCCCGGTCAGTTCGACGAAATTTTTGGCCTCGAATATCTCGACAAGATCATCGACATTGATCAATCACCGATCGGGCGGACACCGCGCTCCAACCCGGCGACCTATACCGGCTCCTTCACCTTCATTCGGGACTGGTTTGCCGAATTGCCGGAGTCGCGTGCGCGTGGCTACAAGCCGGGCCGCTTCTCGTTCAACGTCAAGGGCGGGCGCTGCGAAGCCTGTCAGGGCGATGGCGTCATCAAGATCGAGATGCACTTCCTGCCGGACGTTTATGTCCAATGTGATGTCTGCCATGGGCGTCGCTATAATCGCGAGACACTTGAGGTGAAGTTCAAGGGCAAGTCGATTTCCGACATTCTTGAAATGACCGTCGATGAATCAGCAGACTTCTTCAAGGCCGTGCCTGCTGTGCGCGAAAAAATGGAAGTTCTGCAACGCGTCGGGCTTGGCTATATCAAAGTCGGCCAACAGGCGACAACCCTGTCGGGCGGCGAAGCGCAGCGCATCAAATTGTCCAAGGAATTGGCGCGGCGAGCGACGGGCCGGACGATCTATATTCTCGACGAGCCAACAACAGGCTTGCATTTTCACGATGTCGCCAAATTGCTTGAAGTGCTGCATGAACTGGTCGAACAAGGCAATACGGTCGTGGTCATCGAACATAACCTCGAAGTCATTAAGACCGCCGATTGGATCATTGATCTTGGGCCTGAGGGTGGCGACGGTGGTGGTGAAATTGTTGCCTGCGGGACGCCAGAGGATGTCGCCAAAGAGCCGCGCTCCTATACAGGGCATTATCTTGCCGCGCTCTTCAAGCGTCGTCCGGGCAAGACGCTTGTTGCGTCGGTGAAGCCAAAGGCAAAGACGATGAAATCGACTGCGGTTGGTAAACCAAAAACAAAAGCAAAGGTGAAGTCTGCACGCGGGCGGTAGTTGGTCGTTGTGACAGGTTGGGGAACTGGGGAGGGCGAACAATGACTGGGATTGACCGTCGCGCATTTTTGAAGCTCTTTGCGGCGTCAGCCGGTTGTTTCGCCATTTCGGCTTCACCCATCCCTTTTATGGCGGGCGGCCCGTTTCATTTTCCACAAGGCTTGGCGTCCGGTGATCCGCAGCCTGATGCGGTCATGCTCTGGACCCGCGTTGAAGCCATTGCGCTTCCAACCGGCAATGACAAAGCGATCGAAGTTGTTCTGCAAGTGTCTGAGAACGAAGACTTCGCAAATGTGGTGATCCACCAAGCCTTGCAGGCCGAGCCCGTCAACGACCATACGGTTCGTGTCTATCTGACCGGCCTCAAACCCGACAGCACCTATTTTTATCGCTTCTTTGCCGGCGGTGATGCGTCCCCCTTCATTGGGCGAACGCGCACCGCCCCATTGTCCGATAGTCGCCGTCCGGTGCGCTACGCTTTTTTGTGTTGCCAGAACTATGAACAAGGATTTTTTTGGGCGCTGCGAAGTCTGGTAAATGACGACATGGCGGCGGCTCCAGATGAACGCGTTGAGTTTGTCTTGCATCTGGGTGATTTCATTTACGAGCACACAGGCGACGTGCCGGAAGATGAAACACCTGCGCGCCTCATTGGGCCACTGCCCGATGGCTCTGCGCCATGGGAGCCAGACGGCACACGGTCTTGGTGGCAGCGTGGCGGGCAGGCGCCGGAGACGTTAAATGATTATCGGTTTCTCTATAAAACCTATCTCATGGATCCGGACCTGCAAGCAGCGCGCGCGGTTTCCCTTTATCCATACGTGGGACGATCACGAATTTACCAATGACGCTTGGCAAGCGCATGACACTTATTTTGGCGATGGCAGCCCGGCGCAAGTTCGTAAGCTTGCGGCCAATCAAGCGTGGTTTGAGTTTATCCCCGCGATCTTGACTGACGCGCCAGCCTTTGACGGTGTCGCGTCGGAAGCACGCGATTTCAAATCCGCAGATGTTGTGAATGCCCCCATCGGAATGCCCAACGACGACCTATTGATGCAAGGCAGCGACAATCTCAAGGCGCTGGCAAGCCTCACCATCTATCGGGCTTTTTCATGGGGCGCGTTGATAGATTTGGTGATCACAGACCTGCGCTCTTATCGCAGTCAGCCGGTGGTGAGTGAAGAGATCAAAGCCTTGGTCAAAGGCTCACCTGTGCCGCCCGTGCGCGTCGTGCAATTGCTGGATGCTGGTCGGACAGCCAATGGTGGAAATCCCCCCAAGACGCTGACCTATGGAGACCGCAGCATTGCCAATCCGCGCCTTTCCTCGCCGCCGGGCGCACATATGGGCGGGCCGCAGAAAGCTTGGTTCAAGGCGGTGATGAAAAACTCGAAAGCTTGCTGGCGCATCTGGGCCAACAGCGTTCCCGCGCTTGCCATGCGTCTCGATTTTTCAAGCTTGCCGTTTGCCGGGCTTGAGACAGGCTATCTCGGTACGGATGGTTGGCAGGGCTATCCGCATGAGTTGCGTGAGTTGATGACGTTCTTGAAAGACGAAAAAATTTGCAATGTCATTTCCTGCGCGGGTGACTACCACACCTATGCAGCTGGGCGTTTGCCTGTCGATCCTGACGCGGAAACCTTAAACCACGTTGCGGTTGAGTTTGTCGCCGCTGCAATCAGTTCGGGGGCCATGTTTTCTGGTGCCGAGCGCGCCTCGCGCAAGAGCGATTTTTTTCGGCGCATGGTCTTGATTGAAGACGGGCCGAATATCCTTGAGAATTTCAATAACAGTGTCGTCAATGGATTGCGTGCAGGTGTCATCACTAACTACACCAACTCGGTCAAAGTCGGCGCGCTGTTCAACAATGACCGCGCTAGCCCCGGTCTCTCTTATCTGGACAGCAATGCGCATGGCTATGCGGTTGCAACCGTGACCGAAGATAAGATGACGGTTGAACTCGTCAATGTGGGCAGCGTTTCTTATGACGCTGGCCCTCATGGGGTGTCGGTGTTGCGCCGCACGCGTTTTGATGTCGCGGCTTGGGCACCGGAAGATGAGCCGCATCTTAGCGAACCTTCCTTTGATGGCATTCCCTCCTTCCCACACCTGCCGACTTCCGCCTAAGCTGTGTGGAGCTTTTATTGCCGTATGGCCGTGGATTTCACAGTGAGGGGGATCGAGCGTGACGATTTCTGATTATTCTTCCTATGACGGGCTTGGGCTGGCGGCCTTAGTCAAAAAAGGCGACGTCACGCCGGTTGAGCTCGCAGAAGCGGCGATCTCCCGCATTGAGGCGCATAACCCAACGCTGAATGCCGTGGTCCTCAAACTCTACGAATTAGGCCGCGCCATGGCGAAAGCGCCCGCGCAAGGGCCGTTTCATGGCGTTCCGTTTTTGCTTAAAGACGCCTTCGGTGATCTAGCCGGGACGCCGACGCGCGACGGCTCGCGCTTTCGTTCAGGTGAACCTGCAAAGCATGACTCGACGCTAGCGGCGCGTTTCAAGGCAGCAGGCGTTGTTATTTTGGGCAAAACCAATGTGCCTGAATATACGCTTCTGCCCACTACCGAGTCCGCGCTCTACGGCGCAGCCTGCAATCCTTGGAACCCGGCCCATTCGACAGGCGGCTCGTCGGGCGGCTCCGGTTCGGCGGTGGCGGCAGGCATCGTGCCGATTGCGCACGCCAATGACAGCGGTGGCTCCATCCGCATTCCGGCGTCAGCCTGCGGACTGGTCGGCATGAAGCCAACGCGTGGCCGCAATCCACTTGGCCCCGATTTCGGCGATGTGGTGGGGGGGCTGTGCAGCGAGCACATCCTTTCGCGTAGCGTGCGCGACAGCGCGGCGATGCTCGATTGCACGCAAGGGGCCGAAATTGGCGACCCTTATGCCGCCCCGCCGGTCGAGCGGCCTTATCTCGACGAAGTATCGCGCGCGCCGGGTAAGCTTCGCGTCGCCTTCAGCGTCAGCGATGTTGATAGTAAAAAATTTCATCCCGATTGCGTCGCCGGTGTGGAGGCCACGGCCAAACTTTTGAGCGATCTGGGCCATGAGGTTGTTGAGGCCGCCCCGCCGCTCGCCTCTGGCGAAGCCGCTGGTCTTTTCATGCCGATGTGGGCGGCTTATCTCGCTTGGGAAATCGACTCTGAAAGTGAACGGCGTGGACGCCCACCTAAGGATGATGAACTACAAGGTCTCACATGGGGCTTTTATGAGATCGGCAAGACGATCACGGCGTCGCAGTTTTTGACGTTGCGCGTACAGGCGCAAGCTATGTCGCGCCGGATTGCCCAGTTCATGCAAAGCCATGATGCTTGGCTGACACCGACATTGGCGACGCCGCCTATTCGCAATGGTGTGCTTGACCTCAATGAACGCGATGCATTGGTGGGCTTTCTGCCGCTCGCTGATTATGTGCCCTTCACAATCATCCAAAACCTGACAGGCCAGCCCGCTATTTCGCTGCCCCTTCACTGGTCGTCGGATGGCTTGCCTGTGGGCATGATGTTTTCAGGACGCTTTGGCGATGAGGCGACATTGTTCCGGCTTGCTGCGCAGCTTGAGACGGCGCAGCCTTGGAAAAATAAACACCCAGCCATCTGGGGATAGGGAGATCGCAATGAGCTTCACGGACTATATAAAATATGACGGACTTGGCCTCGGCGAATTGGTGGCCAAAGGCGAGGTCACGCCGCTTGAGCTTGCCGATGCCGCCATTGAGCGCATCGAGAAACACAACCCCGCGCTCAACGCAGTGGTCCATAAGGGCTATGACGACGCGAGGGCGAGTGCGAAAGGCCCCTTACCTGATGGGCCGTTCAAAGGCGTGCCATTTCTCATCAAAGATCTCGGCACCGAAGTCAAAGGCTGGCCGCGCACCAGTGGCAGCCGCTTTGTCGCCAATGTCGTTGATGATCACGACAGCGAACTCGTCAAACGCTACCGCGCGTCAGGCGTCGTGCTCGTCGGCAAGACCAACACACCCGAATATGGCATCACTGGCACCACGGAAAGCGCCCTGCTCGGCCCCTGCCGTAGCCCGTGGAATACCAACCATATTGCGGGCGGCTCGTCGGGCGGTGCGGCGTCTGCCGTTGGGGCCGGTATCGTACCCTTGGCCCATGCCAGTGACGGGCTCGGCTCCATCCGCATTCCCGCCGCTTGTTGCGGGCTTGTCGGCATGAAGGTGACGCGCGACCGAAATCCTCAGGGCCCAGATGATTATGACCGCGCCATTGGCTTTAGCGTTGATCATGTCGTCAGCCGGACGGTGCGCGACAGCGCGGCGATGTTAGATGCGACGGGTTACGCCGAACGCGCCTCGCCCTATGCCACCCCGCCCAAAGCGCGGCCCTATATGGAGGAAGTTCACGCTTCACCCGGCAAGCTCAAGATCGCTTGGTCGAGCGAAACGCCCAACGGCAAGCCGATTGACCCTGAAGTCCAAGCCGCTCTGGAACAGACCGCCGCCGCACTGGCACATCTCGGTCATGAAATGGTGCCCCGCGGCCTCGGCGTTGATTATCGTACGCTCTACAAAGCGCAAGGCGCGGTCTCAGGCCCAAATTTTGCCGCTGGCATGGCGCGCCGCATCGCCGACATTGGGCATGAGCCGGAACCTCAGGAACTCGAAGCTCTGACCTGGGCGGCGCTGAAGGGCGGGCGCAAGGTGACGGGCGAGCAAGCCATGTGGGGTTGGCAAACGCTGCGCCTCCTTAACCGTGAAATCCTCGAAACCTTTGAGGAATTCGACGTCTATTTGTCGCCGGTCATGGGCACGCCGCCGCCAGAAATCGGCTATGTCGATCCGGTCAATCTGGAGCCGCGCGAAGTCAGCAAGCGGCAGGGCAAAGTCTTCCCCTTCACGCCGCCGTTCAACTTCACCGGCCAGCCCTCGCTCTCGCTGCCCTTGCATATGAGCGCCTCAGGCTTGCCGATCGGCATGATGTTCACCGGGCGTTATGGTGACGAGGCAACGCTCTACCGGCTCGCTGGGCAATTGGAAAAAGAGATGCCTTGGGCGGATCGTCGGCCGAAAATCTGGAACTGAGGCATTTTAATCCTCCCCCCTTGAGGGGGAGGGCTTTTCGTCCGTCATGACGTGAATAATGACGGGTGCCTATCGCTGTGCTATTGCCTCCCCCATGACCCAGAATTTGAAACCCGTCCACGTGATTGGTGCCGGCATGGCCGGCTCGGAAGCTGCTTGGGCGCTGGCGCAAGCTGGCGTGCCGGTGGTGCTCCATGAAATGCGGCCCATGGTTAAAACGGACGCGCATCAAACGGATGGCTTTGCCGAACTCGTCTGCTCTAATTCATTTCGCTCAGACGATGCTGCGCAAAATGCGGTGGGCCTCCTGCATGAAGAAATGCGCCGCGCCGGGTCTTTGACCATGGCGGCGGCCGAAGTCGCTAAGGTGCCTGCGGGCGGCGCACTGGCTGTGGACCGCGATATTTTTTCACAATTCGTTACCGAAAAACTCACTGCGCATCCGCTGGTCAGCATCGAGCGCGGCGAGGTCGCGGGTCTGCCGCCTGCCGATTGGGATAATGTAATCATCGCCACCGGCCCGCTCACCTCGCCTGCCCTTGGCGAGGCAATTGCGAACCTGACGGGCGCTGAGGAGCTGGCCTTCTTTGATGCCATTGCGCCGATTGTCTATCGCGAGTCCATCGACATGTCGGTCTGCTGGTTCCAATCGCGCTACGACAAAGTCGGGCCGGGCGGCACAGGCAAGGACTACATAAATTGCCCGATGACGCGGGACCAGTATGAGACATTCATTCGTGAACTGATTGATAGCGAAAAAGGTGATTTCAAAGAATGGGAAAAAAACACGCCCTACTTCGAAGGCTGCCTACCCATTGAGGTCATGGCCGAGCGTGGTATCGAAACCTTGCGCTTCGGCCCCATGAAGCCTGTCGGCCTCACCAATGAGCATGATCCGCAGGTCAAACCCTATGCCATCATCCAGTTGCGTCAGGACAATGCGCTCGGCACGCTCTACAACATGGTCGGCTTCCAAACCAAAATGAAGCATGGTGAGCAAACGCGCGTCTTTAAAAAAATTCCAGGCCTTGAGAACGCCGAATTTGCACGGCTCGGGGGCTTGCACCGCAATACATTTTTGAATAGCCCAAAACTTCTGGATGGCGTGATGCGTCTCAAGCAGCAGCCGCGTCTGCGATTTGCCGGTCAGGTCACGGGCGTTGAAGGCTACGTCGAAAGCGGAGCGATGGGATTGTTGGCCGGTCGCTTTGCCGCTGCTGAGCGTCTGGAACAAACGCTCTCCTTGCCGCCACGCATGTCTGCGCTGGGCGCCCTGCTCGCCCATATTACCGGCGAGGCCAATGCTGAGACGTTCCAGCCTATGAACGTCAATTTCGGATTGTTCCCCGAGGTTGAAGTACCGCTCGGTGAAGACGGCAAGCGCCCCCGCGGCAAAGCCAAGGGGCCTGCACGCAAACGGGCCTATACATCGCGCGCCTTGCGAGAGATTGATGCTTGGCTCAGCCCGCGCGTGGATGCGGCAGAGTAATCACGAAGGCATAAATAAAAACTCAGTGTCGTCCCGGGACTTGATCCCGGGACCCATCTTGATTGCACAACTCGCCGTAAGATGGACCCCGTGGTCAAGCCACGGGGTGACACTTCCATTTTTTTGAATTCAGAAAATAAATCTCATTACTTTAACAAAACCTCAGAACCGACCCAAAATCTTCCGCCCAAGCAATCGCAATTGCTGACGAAATGCCGAGACGTCTGCCACATCGCGGAACGGGTCGAACCTCTCAGCCGTGATCTGCGTGAGATAAGCATCGCAAAGCGCTGCGGGCAGCAGTGCCGACAAAATCGCGCGGTTCACGCGCCCGCTGGCGCGAGCCCGTTCCAGGTTCTCGCGCGCCTCGTCTGCCACCATGCGAATGATCGCCGTTAATCCCTCGCTCGCCTTGCCCGCAAAAATATCATGCGGGTCAACGTCGTGTTTCCGCATTAGGTCAAGTGGCAGGTAGAGCCGGCCTTGCGAGGCATGGACTGGCAAAGCCCGCAGCAAGCCGGTCAACGCATAGGCGATACCGGCAGATTTGATTGTCGCGGACGCCGCATCCGCATCAGTGGGAGAAATAGCGCGCGCCGCCATATCCATCAAGGCGGAGGATGTTGCTTGGCCATAGGCGCTGAGCGCCGCCAAGTCTTCAAAAGGTGCCTCATCAAGATCGCGTTCGCGCGCATCAACCAGCGCTGTGAGAGCCGTCACATCCAACGCCTCCCCCGCAAAAGCTTGCGACAAAGTGATGGCAACTTCATGGCCTGGAACGTCACCGCGCCCAAGGTTCTCCAGCGTCTCGCGCCACCATTGCAGTCTAATTTGACCGAGCATCGGTTCGCTGACCACTTCGCGCACACGCGCAATCTCAGCGTTGAAAGCATAGAGCGCAAAAAGTTTGGCGCGCTGTTGAGTGGGTGCCAGAAGGGCTGTGAGAAAACGATCATGGTCGAGCCGTCTCACGATTTCGAGGCTGGCAAGCATGGCATTATCGGCTGGCGTATCACTCATTAGGGGCGTCCAAATTCACAACGGGACCAAACGCGCAACAGAGCCAAACGCACAACGAAAAACGGGGCTGCCTTGCGACAGCCCCGTCATATCTATTGCACGCCATGCGATCAATAGATGTTCTGAGCCGACACCATGGCAAAGAGCATCGGGATCGAAAGCAATGTGTTGGCGCGCGAATACAGCATGGCCGAGCGTGCTGCGGCGGGCTTCTTGTCGGCAGGTGCATCGACAAGGCCGAGGGCGATCCTCTGGTTCGGCCAGATAATGAACCAGACGTTGAACCACATGATTGTGCCAAGCCACATGCCAATGCCGATGGCGATGTTCTTGGGAACCGCAAAGCTCTCATAGGCACCCAGAGTGAAAGCGTCGAGCAAATAGCCGTTCAGGTACGCAAGAATAATCCCAAAGAAGATGGTCCCCATGGCGCCCCAACGAAACCAGAAGAGAGCTTCAGGCGCGATGACCTTGCTAATGGCAGGCTTTTGATCGTCGGGAATTTTGGGCATGGACGGGGCTTGGACGAAGTTGAAATACCACAAAAGACCAATCCACATGACGCCGCAAAGCACATGGCACCAACGGATGAAAAAGGTCCAAAATCCAAGATCAAGTGAATTGCCGAAATTCACATACATAATCAGCAGTACCAGAGACAGCACGAAACCGGCGATCACCGTATTTCGAAGTGACGTCAGAATGGCAGCCATGAGAGTCCCCCTCATAATATTTCTAATCGCGGCGTGGGAGGTGGGCGGGCTTATTGAAGCCCCGCTCTGCCCCCCTGTGGCAGAGAGTCGCGACCTTGCACTGACGCTAGGGTTTTCCGGGTAAAAAGCCAAGCATTCCGGTGACTAATCGCTTAAACGACAGAAATCAGCGCGGCGGCGACGCGGCGATCCTCAGCCATGAGGACATTATAGGTGCGGGCGGCGGCACCCGTGTCCATAAAATCTGGTGCGATTCGCAAGTTTTCGAGACTTTGAATAAGCGCTTTGGGGAAACGAGCAAATGATGCACCGCTGCCAACAATCAGAATATCGATTTGTTCGATGCTTTCGAGAAGCGGGGATAGCGAGGCCAAGCTTGCAGCGTCAATAGACACAATGCCCCAAGGATAAACACCTCGGGGCGTCAACAAAGTTGAACCTTCAAATCTCTGCCCGTTTAAACGAAAGCCATTGTCGCCATAGGCGTCGATCAGTGGCTGTCCATCAAAACGCGGGCGGAGCACGCTTATTTGCCAGCGTTCGGCTTTGCACGGGTCAGTCGTCCCGAGCCCCATTCGCGCGTAATGCCGATGGCCATTAACACCGGAGCGGCCACGTAGATTGACGAATAGGTGCCAATCAAAATACCGAAGATCATTGCGAAGGTGAAGCTACGAATAACCTCGCCGCCAAAGATGAACAAAGACAACAGCGCCAACAATGTTGTTACCGATGTCATGATGGTTCGTGACAGCGTTTCGTTGAGCGACAGATCGATCAATTCACCCAGATCCATCTTTTTATATTTGCGCAAATTTTCACGCATGCGGTCATAGACGACGACAGTGTCATTCATCGAATAGCCGACAATCGTCAGCAGCGCGGCGATGGTTGTTAGGTTGAACTCAAGTTGAAACAACGAAAAAACGAGAATAGTGGCCATGACGTCATGGACAATGGAGAGCACGGCCCCCAATCCAAACTGCCACTCAAAGCGGAACCAAATATAGGCAAACATCGCGGCGACAGAGACGAGGACGGCGAGTGTTGCCGCGCGGATTAGCTCGCCTGATACCTGTGGACCAACGCTTTCAATCCGTCGATAGGTGACGCTATCGCCTAACTCGGCTTTCACCTTTTTGACAACTCTTTCGCCTGCGTCCGCCGAGACGTCGGTTTTAGACGTGCCGACGCGGATCAGCACGTCGCGGTCATTGCCGAAGCGCTGGAGTTGCACCTCTCCGATGTCCAGTTTGTTGAGGCGGGTACGCAAGTCGGTAAGATCGGCGACTTCGGCGGTCTCGACTTCGATGACCGTGCCACCCTTGAAGTCGATGCCAAAATTGAAGCCTTTAAGGATAACAACAACGATAGCGGCGATCACAACCAGCGTCGAAAAGCCGATGGCGATATGACGATATTCGACAAATGGTACTTTGGTATCTGCCGGGACGAGTTTTAGACGCATCATGATCGTAAAGCCTCGTTCGGGTCAGAGTACGATCGTCTTGGGGCGCGCGCGACGGACCCAAGTAGCAACGATCAAGCGATTAACGGTGACGGCGGTGAACACTGAGGTCACAACACCGATGGCGAGCGTAACGGCAAAGCCACGCACCGGGCCGGAGCCCAATTCATAAAGCACAGCCGCCGAAATAAAATGCGTGACGTTGGCATCAATAATCGGCGCGAGCGCGTGATTGTAGCCCGCTTCTAGGGAGGCAATAACCGTTTTGCCAGCCTTTAGTTCTTCACGTATGCGCTCATAAATCAGCACGTTGGCATCCACCGCCGTACCAACGGTCAAGATAATGCCTGCGATGCCTGGCAATGTCAGCGTTGCCTGTAAGAGCGACAAGACGCCCATGATCAAGAAAACGTTGATAATGAGGGCGATATTGGCAAAGACGCCAAACAGGGCATAGGTGGCCACCATGAAAAACAACACGGCGACCGAGCCGATAATCGAGGCGACGACGCCCGAGCGGATCGAGTCCGCGCCAAGGCTGGCGCCGACGGTGCGCTGTTCAAGCACTTTCAACGGAGCGGGCAAGGCACCGGCGCGCAACAAGATGGCGAGATCGTTTGCCTGCTGCACCGTGAAATTGCCGCTAATCTGACCGGAGCCACCAACAATGGCTTCGCGAATGACGGGCGCACTGATGACTTTATCGTCGAGGACAATGGCGAAAGGCTTGCCGACGTTATTGCGCGTCACTTCACCGAAAATACGCCCGCCGGTTGAATCGAAATGGAAGTTGACGACCGGCTCACCGTTACGCGAATCAAAGCCCGGTTGCGCATCGGTCAGGCTGTCACCACCGACCATCACGCGCCGCTTTATCAAGATCGGCGTTTCCGGGCTTTCGGTCATGTAAAGCACTTCTGACCCGGCTGGGATCGTATGCGTGGCCAAGGCCTGTTGCGCTGTGGTCGATGTGTCGACAAGGCGGAAATTCATCTTCGCGGTCTGGCCGAGAATGGCAATCAGGCGCTGGGGATCATCAAGGCCGGGCACCTGCACTAAAATACGGTCTGTGCCCTGCTGCTGAATGACAGGTTCGGTCGTGCCCATTTCGTCAACACGGCGACGAACAATTTCCATCGACTGCTGAATGGCAGACTGGGAGCGAGCCTGAATGGCGGCATCGGTATTAGTCACCGTGATCAAGTTTCCAGACGTGGCCACCGCAATGTCTCGCGCGCCAACGCTGCCGCTCAGAAGGCTGCCGGAAACGGAATTTGCCAGCCCTTCGATAGCTTTTTTTGCTTTGGCAAAATCGACGGGGTTGGTGATGCGAACGCTCACCGCTTCGCCTTTGACGCCGAGGCCAGTGTAAAGGACTTTTTCGTCACGCAGCGCGCGACGGATATCGTTTACCTGCGTCTGAAGGCGATCCTTGTTGATGCCTTCAGTCTCAACTTGGAGAAGCAAGTAAGAGCCGCCGCGCAAATCGAGGCCAAGGTTGACCTGTTTGTGCGGCAAAAACGTTGGAATACTTGCAAGTGTATCCTTGGATAGAAAATTGGGGGCTGTGTATAGGACGCCTGCCAAAGTCAGCAGAACGATCATCACAATTTTCCAGCGTTCAAAGTGAAGCATAACGGCTCAATTCCCCCGAAGCGTCCGAGCTTTCAGCTCAAGACGGCGTGTTCGCGTTGGCCGGTACCGGCTCTGATTTAGAACGCACCTCAGTGAGGGTGCTCTTGACGACGCGAATTTTGACGCCTTCAGCGATTTCAACAGTGATTTCGCTCTCATCCGCCTTGGTCACTTTGCCGATAATCCCCCCAGCCGTCACCACCATGTCACCGCGGCGCACATTGGCCACCATGTTTTGATGGTCCTTCACGCGCCGCTGCTGGGGCCGAAGGACGAGGAAATACATGATCGCGAAAAGGGCGATGAAAGGAAACAGCGAGATAAGAAAATCGCTGCTACCGCCGGTGGTACCACCAAACATATGCTTCTCCAGTTGCCGCGCCGCGCCAGAAGGCTTGCAGCGCGCGGTCGTATTCCGGCGGGACTATAAACGTCAGGTGATGATTTGCAAACTGGCTCTGACACTTAAAGTAAAGGCCGCTAGGCCAAGGCTTTTCACGCGTTTCCTGAATGATGCTCCGGTGCTAGGGTCCAGCCCCCAAGCCCCTGTTTTGTTGGGTGAGAGCCTCCTGTTTGTGATTGAGAAAGAGTGTTTATGGGACAAGATCAAACCCTTGCGCCACTTCTGGCCCGTATCGCTGATGCGCTGGAGCGCCTTGCTCCGCCATCTCACCAAGCTGCGGGGCTTGAGGCAGCGGACGCCTTTATCTGGAATGCGGACAAAGGGGCTCTTGATCCTGTCCCGGACGTGGCGCGGGTCGATTTGTCGCTTCTCAAGGGCGTCGATCATGTACGCGACTTGCTGATCGACAATACGCGCCGTTTTGCCACCGGATTGCCCGCCAATAATGCGCTTTTGTGGGGCGCGCGCGGCATGGGCAAAAGCTCGCTGGTCAAGGCGGCCCATGCCTCGATCAATGGTGATACGCCGCATAGCCTTATCCTGATCGAAATTCATCGCGAAGACATCGAGAGCCTGCCGCTGCTGATGACCCAGTTGCGCGGCCGCTCAGAACGCATCCTTATTTTCTGTGATGACCTCTCATTTGACCACGACGACACCAGCTACAAGTCGCTCAAGGCCGTGCTTGAAGGCGGCATCGAAGGCCGCCCCAAGAACGTGCTGTTCTATGCGACCTCCAATCGACGCCACCTCATGCCGCGCGACATGATCGAAAATGAGCGCTCGACGGCCATCAACCCCTCCGAAGCGGTTGAGGAAAAGGTTTCACTGTCCGATCGATTTGGGCTTTGGCTCGGCTTTCACAATTGCAGCCAGGACGAATACATCAATATGGTCAGCGGCTATGCAGCGCATTACGGCCTGAAGGTGGACGCTGAAACGCTGCGCGCGGGCGCGGTGGAATGGGCCGCCACACGGGGCAGCCGGTCGGGCCGCGTGGCCTGGCAATTCATTCAGGATCTGGCGGGACGATTGGGCCAACGCCTCGACATCTGAACCTCGACGCCTAGGCTCTAACCGCCGATCACGCTGCGGGGGTCAACGGCTTTGGCCCCTTTACGCACTTCAAAGTGGATCTGCGGGCTGGTGACGCTGCCAGTGCTGCCGGCCAGCGCGATGGTTTGGCCTCGCGCCACGGTATCGCCGCGCTTGACCATCAGTTTGCTGTTGTGGGCATAAGCCGTCATCCAGCCGTTGGCATGGCGGACCAGTAGCAGGTTTCCATAGCCCTTGAGTTCGTTGCCCGCATAGGCGACCACGCCGCTTTGTGCGGCATGAACTGGCGTGCCAACGGGGACGGCGATATTGATGCCGTCATTGTGCATGCCGCCTTCCTTGGCCCCATAGTTAGAGATGATGCGCCCCTGTGCTGGCCAGATGAATTTTCCCGCGGAGACAGGCGGCGAAGGAAGCGGCGGCTTCACGCCCGAGCCGGACCGTGCCGCAGGCACAGGGTCCGGCACCGTCGTCGTATAATTATTGTCAGGCCGCCCCACCGGCACGCCCGACGAGCTGGAGCGATCATTGCTGACGGCCGCGGCAACCTGTGTGTTCACTTTGGACGGCAACTGCAGCCGCTGGCCGACTTTAATATTGTAAGGTGGTGACACATGATTGGTCACTGTCAGCGTTGACATATCGACCCCGTAGGTGCGCGAGATGCTGTACACCGTGTCACCGGGCACCACCACATGATAGCGCGCCGAAGGAATGGTGAGGCGCTGGCCTGAGCGCAGCGCATAGGGCGGCTCAAGGTCATTGGCATCGATCAGTGAACGGATTGGTATGTTTTTTTCGCGCGAAATGGCAAAAAGCGTTTGGCCGGGTTTAACGATATAGGTGCCGCCTC
Organism: Parvibaculaceae bacterium; assembly: GCA_041688015.1. Lineage (GTDB taxonomy): Bacteria > Pseudomonadota > Alphaproteobacteria > Parvibaculales > Parvibaculaceae > Parvibaculum. The sequence goes on along the minus strand of JBDNIY010000001.1, from coordinate 543,904 downwards.
GGCTTGATGTGGTGGCCCTAGTATAACGCTCCGGCGCGGCCAAGGGTGTGCCCGGAACGTAGCGGTTGTTTGCGCCTCTTGCGTGACCGTCCTGATCCCACCAATTGTCGTTGCTGGCGCATCCGGCAAGCATCAGCACGGCCACGCAGATGGGGCCGATTGCCTTGCTGTTCCACCGCTGACCCATCCTTAAACTCTCCGCTCCACTCACCTTGTCCTAAGCCTGATTTTGCTCAAGCCGAACGGGTTAGTCAGGATTCCTTTGCCACGCCTTCGACCAGCGGGACGAATCGGACGGGCATGAGTTCTTCACGCTTCACACCTTCCTCTGTTCGCTCAATCCGTACAAGACGTTGATCGCCCCGGCCCCCGGCTATGCCAACGGGCACAATCATGATGCCGCCGGGTTTTAGCTGCTCAACGAGCTTTTGTGGCACAGAGGGCGCGGCGGCGGTGACGATGATTCTGTCAAACGGCGCCTGTTCGGTCCAGCCATCAGCGCCATCCCCCACTTTGCTAGTAACATTATGGATCCGCAAATCTTCAAACCGCTTCACCGCGTCGCGCAACAACGTGCGGTATCGCTCGATGGTATAAACGCGGCGGCAAAGTTTTGACAAAACGGCAGCTTGAAAGCCAGAGCCCGTTCCCACCTCAAGCACCTTCATGCGATCGCCGATCTGCAATTGCTCGGTCATATAGGCGACCACGAAAGGTTGGCTGATCGTCTGCCCACATTCGATAGGCAGGGCGTGGTCTTCGTAGGCCTGCTTGCGGAAATTGGTATTGATGAACAGCTCGCGCGGAATACGCTCCAGCGCATTCAGCACGCGCTTGTCCCGGATGCCCTGGCGGCGCAGCGACATGATCAGCTCGATCTTGCCTTGCTCAATCGCCCCCAGCGGCGCGCCATCAGCGCCTTCGGGTTCGTCGTCATGCGTTGGCGGTTGACCGTTCATTCCACCCTCACGGCTTATCGAGGATGGAGGTCAGCGCGGCCCGCGTGCGCGTGTGGGTCAAGTTCATGTGCAACGGCGTAACCGAAATATAGCCATTATAAATGGCATAGAGATCAGTGCCCTTGGCGGGCTTGCTGGCGATGGGCGCAAAACCGAACCAAAAATAAGGCCTCTGGCGCGCATCAATGCGCTCATCAACCATGACCAGAGATTGGTCGCGCTTGCCCTGCCCTGTCACCTCGATGCCCTTGACGGCATTGGGGTCAACGTCAGGAAAATTGATGTTGATAAGCACGTCTTTGGGCCAACCCGCTTTAAAGAGCTTTCTCAAAATATCGGGCGCAAATTTTTCCGCTGTCCGCCAATTCAACTTTGGTCCCTTGCCAAAGCCATAGGCTTGGCTCAATGCCACCGAGGGAATGCCAAGCTGGGTGCCTTCCATGGCGGCGGCAACCGTGCCCGAATAAGTCACGTCATCGGCAATGTTTTGGCCGCGATTAACGCCGGAGAGTACAAGATCAGGCAGCTCATCCTTCATCACATGGCGAATGGCCATCAAAACACAATCTGTCGGCGTACCTCTGACGGCATACTTGCGCAGGCCGATTTTACGCAGGCGAACCGGATGGGCCAGCGAGAGCGAATGGCCTGCCCCGCTTTGCTCTTCTTCGGGTGCCACAACCCAGATGTCATCTGAAAGCTGGCGTGCAATGCGCAAAAGAACAGCGAGCCCCGGTCCATGAATGCCATCATCATTTGTCACAAGGATGCGTAGACCAGATTTTGCTTCAGGCTTTTTCGGCGCCGCGGGTTTTTTGGCGGTCTTCTTTGGCGGCAACTTAGCCATGAGAGATTGTGTCCTGTCCGCCCATATAAGGCTTCAATACATCGGGAATAGCGATGGAACCATCCGCCTGCTGATAGGTTTCTAAAATGGCGACCATGGTGCGACCAACTGCCAGCGCAGAGCCATTGAGTGTATGGACATAGCGTGTGGATTTGCCGCCGGTTGGCTTGTAGCGCGCTTGCATCCGGCGCGCTTGAAAATCACCGCACACCGAGCAGGATGAAATTTCACGGAACGCATCCTGCCCCGGCAACCAGACTTCGATGTCATAGGTTTTGCGTGCCGAAAAACCCATATCGCCCGTGCAAAGCATCATCACGCGGTAATGCAGATCAAGCCGCTTCAACACCTCTTCGGCGCAAGCGAGCATCCGCTCATGTTCATCGATGGCCGCTTCCGGCGTCGTCACGGAAACAAGTTCAACCTTGGGAAACTGATGCATCCGTATCAGCCCGCGCGTATCGCGCCCCGCCGATCCGGCTTCAGCGCGGAAGCACGGCGTATAGGCGGTGAAGCGTTTGGGCAGTTCCTCTTCCGACAGAATGCTCTCGCGCACCAGATTGGTCAGCGAGACCTCGGCCGTCGGGATCAGCCAAAACTTGTCCTGCTCGTCGGTTGACGCGCCCTTGTAAACAGCAAATTGATCGTCAGCGAATTTCGGCAATTGGGCGGTGCCAAACATTGCCGCATCTTTGACCAGCAACGGCGGCGACACTTCTTCATAGCCATGCGTGCCCGTATGCAAGTCGAGCATGAAGCTGGCGATGGCGCGTTCCAGCCGTGCAAGCTGGCCCTTCAAGACGACAAAGCGTGAGCCGGACAGTTTGGCGGCCGTCTCAAAGTCCATTTGGCCAATACCTTCACCCAGATCGAAATGCTCTTTGGGCGCAAAGTTCATCGCGCGCGGCGCGCCATGGCGATGGCGCTCCACATTGTCATGTTCGTCTTTGCCGACCGGCGTGTCGTCAAAGGGAATATTGGGAATAGCGGCGAGAATGGTGTCGAGTTCAGCCGTCAAGCGGCGCTCGTCTTCCTCGCCCTGCTGCAGCGCGCCTTTGAGGTTTGCCACTTCCTCCATCAGCTTGCTCGCCAGCGCCTCGTCCTTTTTGGCTTTGGCCGCGCCAATTTGCTTGGAGGCGTCATTACGCTTGGCTTGCATCTCCTGCAATGACGTGATGAGCGCACGGCGGCGTTCATCCATCTCGATCAGGCGCGCCGATTGCGGCGGCAGCCCGCGCTTGGCGAGCCCTTTGTCAAAGGTTTCGGGGTCGTCGCGGATGATCTTAATATCGTGCATGGAATCCGTCGCGGGGCTGAATGTGCGGCGGCTTCTGTATAGGCGGAAAGGCCGAGGGCGTCCATCCTTCGGGACAGACCGAGCATGGCTTCCTTCAATCCCAATAATAAACCCTCATCCTGAGGAGCGGCAAAGCCGCGTCTCGAAGGACGAGGCCACAGAGTCACCGCCATCCTTCGAGACGGGCCAAGCGGCCCTCCTCAGGATGAGGTGGATGAGTGTGGCGACGCTTACAAAACTAAACCCTCATCCTGAGGAGGCGCTCTTGCGCCGTCTCGAAGGACAAGGCCCCCACCTCACCGCCGCGAACGGGATAATGCTTTCAAGGCTTCAAAGTCATCCGCCATCAAGGCTTCTTTCTTTACGCGGCTCCAGCCCTTGAGCTTGCGTTCTGCTTCAATGGCCTCCGTGATATGCGCAAAATCTTGCGCATAAACGAGAACCACCGGACGGCGGCTTGATGTATAGCCTCCGAAAGTCCCGGCATTGTGTTGATTGACGCGTGTTTCCAACGAGCCGCGAGCAGAACCCACATAGTAGCTGCCGTCACTACATCTCAGCATATAGACGAATGCGTCCATGCTTGACCTCGTGGCCATCCTTCGAGACGGGCCAAGCGGCCCTCCTCAGGATGAGGTGAAGGGGAGATTGAAAGCAACGCAACGCCAGCACAGAACTCTACAAACTAAACCCTCATGCCTCAAGGAGGCGCTCTTGCGCCGTCTCGAAGGACGAGGCCTCAGAGTTTACCGCCATCCTTCGAGACGGGCCAAGTGGCCCTCCTCGCGATGAGGTGAGTGGATAGGAGATTGAAAGCAACGCAACGCCTGCACAGGACTCATAAAACTAAACCCTCATCCTGAGGAGCGGCAAAGCCGCGTCTCGAAGGACGAGGTCCCCGCCTCAGCTGTCCGTCTCTTCCTCTTCGCCCGTCTCGGCCTCCTTGCGCCGTCGCTCCACCACCACTACGGCCAGGATCGACAGCTCGTAAAGCAAGATCGTTGGAATGCCCAACATCAGTTGAGACAGCAGATCAGGCGGCGTCAGCACGGCGGCAACAAAAAAAGCGATCACAATGGCGTAGCGACGGCCTTTGCGCAGCATGGCCGCGTTCACAATGCCAATGCGCGCAAGCAGTGTCAGCACCACCGGCAATTGGAAACAGACACCAAAAGCCAGCATGAAACTCATGATGAGCCCCAGATATTCGCTGACGCGCGGCAGCAGTTCGATAGCCGCTGTGCCGTCGCTGCCAGTCTGTTCCATCGACATGAAAAACTTAAGCGCCAGCGGCATGACGCCAAAATAAACCAGCGCCGCGCCGATCAAAAACAGCACAGGCGTCGCAATCAGATAAGGCAGAAAGGCATGACGTTCATTTTTGTAAAGGCCCGGTGCCACGAACATATAGACCTGCGTCGCCAGAATGGGGAATGCCAGAAATATCGCCCCAAATAGCGCAAGTTTCATTTCAGTAAAAAAGAACTCCTGCGGCGCAGTATAAATGAGCCGCACGACATGATCACCGGATGCAACTTCATAGGGGTGCAAGAGAAGGTTGAAAATCTGTCTGGCAAAGTAAAAGCAGACGCAAAAAGCGACCGCGATGGCAATCATCGATTTGATGACGCGAGAGCGCAGTTCGATCAGGTGGTCGAGCAAGGGCGCGCGGCTCGCATCCACATCATCTTCCAATGGCTGCTCGCTCATGCCGACCCCTTATTTTGCGAGGCTGGATCTTGCGAGGTTGGGTCTTGATCTTGCGAGGCTGGGTCTTGCGGAGCCGGATCTTGTGGCGCCAGATCTGGCTGAGTTTGTTTTTCCAGCGACGTTGGCGCGGCGGGATCGGGCTTTGCGGCGAGTTCTGTCGGTCGTTCTGGCGACGTCGCTGTCTCTTCGACGGGCTGCTCGGGCGGCGCGGTCCCGGCATTCTTGATGGCCCGTTCCATCTCGGCCAGAGGTTCGCTCAGCGGTTTCATGGTCGTGTCGCGCAGGTCGGCCACCTGCTTGCGCAAATCGTCGAGCTCCGTTTCGCGCGCCAGGTCTTCAAACGAGTTCTGAAACTCGCGCGCCATCGCTTTCATCTTGCCCACATATTGCCCAAGCGTCCGCATGACACGGGGCAAGTCTTTGGGCCCGATGAATACGATTGCTAGCACCGCTACAAGCAACAGTTCTGACCAGCCCAAATCGAACATGAAGGGTCTTCCCGGAAAGCGTCAGCCCGCACTCATTTGTGCGGGCTCTGTCAAAGGTCTCCGGCATCAGCCGTTGGCGGTCTTGTCTTTGGTCTCTGCGGTCTCTTCGTGTGTCGCGGTGCCGTCAATGACCTTGGCGCCAGCAGCATCCGTCGTCTTGGCGGACGTGTCGTCGTCGTCAGCCAGCCCCTTTTTGAAACTCTTGATCCCCTTGGCGACATCGCCCATCAAGTCAGAGATTTTGCCCCGACCGAACAGCAAGAGAACGACGAGCGCGATCAGAAGTAGTTGTGGTAAACCGATACCCATTAGCCATACTCCTTGGGGCTTTCGCCCATTTGCGGCTTATGCGCCACTCACGCTGAATGTGCCCGGCGACCCTGGCCCATCGGCATGGTTTTGAACTCAGATGCGCAGCCTAACGCAAATATAGGAGGCCCGTTGGCCTTTTTCGACCCCAACAGGGCACCATATGCTTATTCGCGTTGGGACGCTTATTCCTCGTCGTCGGCGGCACCTGCCAGATGTTCGTCATGTGCCGTGCCATATTCTTCGGCGGGATCATCCTCGAATTCGCCGTCTCCCTCGACCCCACCTTCGGTTGGGATGGGAATTTCAAAGCCCGGCGGCAGGCGGCCATCGAGCAGGCCAGACGATTTCAGATCATCGAGGCCGGGTAAATCGCCCACGTTTTCCAAACCAAAATGCACGAGGAAGGCTTCCGTCGTGCCATAGGTCACAGGCCGCCCCGGTGTCCGTTTGCGCCCGCGCAACCGCACCCAGCTGGTTTCCATCAGCACGTCGATGGTGCCTTTGGAAACAGAAACGCCGCGAATTTCTTCGATTTCGGCGCGCGTAACCGGCTGGTGATAGGCAATGATCGCCAAGGTCTCCATCGCCGCGCGCGACAGTTTGCGCTGGGTGATGGCAGAGCGTTCCATCAGAAAGGCAAGATTTTCGGCGGTGCGGAACATCCATTTGTTGGCGACCCGGACGAGATTGACGCCACGGTCCTCATACATCTTTTGCAGGTCTTCGATGACCGCGCCCACGTCGGCCCCTTCGGGCAGGCGGGCAGCCAGCGTGTCGATGTCGAGCGGTTCGGCGGCGGCAAAAAAGAGAGCCTCGGCCATGCGGATTAGTTCGACGTGCTCGGTTGCATTAGCGGGAAAACTTACGACCCTCGATGGGTCGGCCTCGTCGCTATCCCCGTCTTCTGCGGCAGTGCTTTCAGCATGATCCGAATCATCGTCGTCATCGCTCGCGGCTTCGTCATCGCCGTCGTCGTTACCCTCGCCTGAGAATTCTGCCTCGTCTTCACCTTGTGAAGCCTCGGCATGAATAGGCTCGTTTTCTGCAGGAAAGGGCTCGGAATCGTGCTCGTTTCCGAGCTCGTCTTGCGAGGTCTGGTCTGCATCGTCGATGGCTGATGTATCGTCCGTCATGGCCTCATCTTCTGTCATTCTTCGGTCGATTTGTCTTCTGCTTCGTTGGCTTCTTCGTCAGGCTCATCGACATTGGGGATGACCTCGCCCCGCTTGCGACGCATGAACAAAGGCTGGTAAGCCCCTGATTGTCTTATCTCTACCTCGCCATTCTTCGCCATCACCAGTGCCGCGCTGAAGATACTGGCGAGAGCCGAACGGCGCAATTCCGGGCTCATATGCTCGGTCGGCAGATAGGCTTCGATGCGGCCCCAGTCAAACATCATGCCCAGCATGTTCTCGAGCCGCTTGCGGGCCAATTCAATCGCCATAATCGGGAGCCTCTTGGGCTCCCAGAAAACGTGATTGGTTTTCAGGCGTTGGTCCGAATACGCCTTAAGAAGATCATAGAGGGTTCCTTGATACTCGCTTGTTCTTACAACACGAACGCCCTCTGGCATACCGCGCTGAAACTGATGCACACCAAGCCTTAAGCGAGCAAAAATGGCCTGCGAAGCGGTCCGCATGGCCTCTAGCCGCTGAAGCTGGAAGGCCAATCGGGCCGCCATTTCGGCGCCGCTCGGGCCCTCTTCTTCCTCCGGTGGTGGCAGCAGCAGTTTCGATTTCAGGTAGGCCAACCATGACGCCATCACGAGGTAATCAGCGGCTAAATCAAGTTCCATCCGAGCGGCGCGATTGATGAATTCGAGATATTGCTCGGCCAGTGCGAGGATGGAAATGCGTTTTAAATCAACCTTTTGGTTGCGCGCGAGAAGCAAAAGAACGTCGAGCGGGCCTTCAAATCCATCAAGATCAACGATTAGCGCTTCGCCGGTTTCAGCTTCCGTCTGACTGCGCGGTGCCCCTTCGACAAAGGTGTCTGAAACTAGGGAATCCGGGGAATCCGGCGCAGACGTCTCCGTCTCCTGAGGATCAGAAGGGGGCGGCGTTCCGGCGTCAGCCTCGTTATGTGAGGACGTTTCCTGCATATGGCCTTGGATTGCTGGACTTCGTGGGTTCAGATCAGCAGGCCCCGCACCCGCTGCACTCGACCTTGTCACATTTCTGTGTTCGGACCCTGATGGGTTCTTATACCCTGCCGTCAAACCACGGGGTACCCGGTTTTGTGTTTTACCCCCAGAAAGAGCCCATTAATTCAGTAAATCGTGCCAATCCTGCCGTTTCGTCGAACTCTTGAGGAACTGACATGCGTTCAATGGCGGCGGTTGAGCGGGCAAGTGCATCGCCGGTCAAAAACGGCACTTCACCTGCGAGCATTTCCATTTCGTCCATTTGGCCGTTGCAATGGAGCGCCAGGTCGCAACCGGCTTTCAAGCTGGCACGCGTACGCTCAGCAATTGTGCCAGACAGCGCTTGCATGGAGACATCGTCAGACATCAACAAGCCCTCAAAACCAATGATCCCTCGAATGACGTCGGCAATGACTTTGCGCGAGGTGGTGGCCGGTGCATTGGGGTCGATGGCTGAATAAACGACGTGAGCGGTCATGGCGATTGGCATATCCGCCATAGCTCGAAATGGCTGAAAATCGGTCAATTCGAGTGTTTTTATGTCAGTATTGACGATGGGAAGGCTCAAATGGCTGTCTGTCCCGGCACGTCCATGCCCCGGAATGTGTTTGATGATGGGCAGCACACCACCTTCAAACAGGCCGTCCGCCGCCGCGCGGGCAAGCGCGATCACTGGCTCAGGCGTTTCGCCGTAAGCGCGATCCCCGATGATGTCATGTGCGCCGGGAACCGGGATGTCTAAAACCGGTAGGCAGCTAACGTTGACCCCGGCTGCATTTAGTTCGCTGGCCATCAGACGGCTTGCCAAACGAACGGCCTCAAGACCGTTCTGCCTGCACCGGGTATAGAGGTCGCCGTAGCGCCGTCCCGGTGGATAGGCACGCCAATGTGGCGGGCGAAACCGGGCAACGCGTCCGCCTTCCTGATCAATCAGAATCGGCACATCGCGACCCGTTATTTCTCGCATTTCTGAAGTTAAAGCAAAGACTTGCGAAGGGTTGCTAATGTTTCGTGCGAATATGATGAAGCCCCAAGGTTCCGCTTCAGCAAAAAAGGACCGCTCCGCGTCACTGAGTTGGAGACCAGCACATCCGTAAATCGCAGCTCTGACGGGCATCTTTTTTAGGCCAGTTATTTGGGCCGAACGAAGCAGGCTTGTCCCTTGGCTGCAAGATCGCCGCACAGCGTTGTGGCGTCTGCCTTGGAAAGAAAACCAGCGCGTAAACGGTAATAGATGCCCTTTGCGCCGAGGTCCGCGCGTTGAATATCGGCGCCCAACGTCTTCAGAGCCGGAAATTTGTTTTGCAGCTTGGCAAAGGCGGCGCGCGCTGAGGATTCGTCGCGGAAGGCGGCAAGTTGGAGCACATATCCGCCTGCTCTCGACGGAGCCGCGGCGGCAGCGGGTTCTGACACAGGCTTGGCGGGTGTCACAGGCGCTGGTTGGACCACAATAGTGGCTGGAGCCGGGGCCGACATTGCCGGCGTGGTGGATGAGGGGGCGACCGTTTCCGGCGTAGCCATCGTCATCGGCTCTTCCGACGTCGGCAACAGATGTTCAGTGTCTGGTTGGTTGGTATCGGTGCTGCCGGAGAGGCGATCATAGACGGAGCGGTCCTGATGCGGAATTTTGATACCGCCGGGATTGGCCGGTGCCACCTTCACGGGGGCGCTATCTGCGCGAATAATTGGCGGATTACCCTGTGCGCCTTGCTTAAGGCCTTGTTTATAAGCCAAAAAGACGACACCTGCGAAGACAACAATCAAGGCGATGATAGCCAAAATGACCAGCGGCCGACGTCCCTCGTCATCCTCATCGGTGGCGTCATAGGTATAGTAGTCATCTTCGTCTTCGGCGTATTCATCGCCGTAGCCGTTTCCATCACTTGGGTCTTGTCGGCCGCCTTGCGACATCAGCGCATTTCCTCCGCAGGTTCCACGCCCAGCACACCGAGCCCAGCGGCAAGCACCAGCGCAGCGGACCGAATCAGTGCGAGCCTCGCCATGGTAACACCCCGGTTCTCCGGCAGAATAAACCTCAATCCTGTATCGTCCTTGCCTTTGTTCCAAAGGCTATGAAACCCGGAGGCCAAATCGTTCAGTGCAAAAGCGATCCGATGGGGTTCATGGGCTTGGGCGGCCTGCTCGATGGCGCGGGGAAAAGCTCCCATCAGGCGCACAAGGCCCAATTCGGCCTCATCAGCCAAAAGCGCAAAATCGGCAGCTTTCAAATGGGTATCCGTCGGTTCAAAACCCTGTTCGGTAGCATTGCGTAGCACTGAGCAGATCCGGGCATGCGCGTATTGCACATAGAAAACCGGATTATCGCGTGATTGTTCCATAACCTTGGCAAAATCAAAATCAAGGGATGCGTCGTTTTTGCGGGTCAGCATCATAAAACGAACGACATCCTTGCCGACTTCCTCCACAACCTCGCGCAGCGTGATGAAATCGCCCGCGCGCTTAGACATGCGGAAGGGTTCGCCGTCCCGAAATAGGCGCACCATCTGGCAAACCTTGACGTCGATCACCGCCTTGTTGTCCGTCACAGCGGCAACAGCTGCTTTGACCCGTTTGATATAGCCCGAATGATCGGCACCCCAGACGTCAATTAACGTCGTGTATCCGCGCTTAAACTTGTCAAAATGGTAAGCGATGTCGGGCGCAAAATAGGTCCATGACCCGTCGGATTTCTTAAGCGCGCGGTCCTGATCATCACCAAACTGGGTTGAGCGAAACAGCGTTTGTGGCCGTTCCTCCCAATCGTCAGATGCCTCGCCCTTGGGACGTTCAAGAATGCCGGTATAAATGAGCCCTTTGTCATCGAGGAGCTTGAGAACCGCCTCGACCGCACCGCTTTGATGGAGAGTGCGCTCGGAAAAAAACGTGTCGTGGGTGATGCCAAGGAGGCCTAGATCAGCGCGGATAAGGTCCATCATCATCGCCATGGTGGTGTCCCGCACGATGGGCAGCCACTCGGCTTCAGGCTGGGTCAGTAGTTTGTCGCCATGGGCGGCGGCAAGGGCCTGCCCAACAGGCACCAGATAATCGCCCGGATAGAGACCTTCCGGAATTGTGATGGCCTCGCCCAAGGCTTCGCGATAACGCATGAAAGCGCTGCGAGCCAAAACCTCGATCTGACCGCCAGCATCATTGATGTAGTATTCGCGGCCAACGCGGTAGCCGACTTTTTCAAGCAGATTGGCCAGCGCATCGCCAAAGACGGCGCCGCGCACATGCCCCACATGCATCGGGCCTGTCGGGTTGGCCGACACATATTCGACGTTGATCGCCTTGCCAGCCCCGAGATCGCTCGCGCCATAGGCCGAACCGGCGTTCAATACATCGAGAACACCGCCCAACCAAATTTCGTTTGTCAGGCGCAGGTTGATAAAGCCGGGACCGGCAATAGTGACTTCGGTCACCTCCGCCTCGCCTCTAAGGCGCTCGGCAAGTTTTTCGGCCAGTGCACGCGGATTAGTGCCAGCAGGCTTTGCCAGCACCATCGCGGCGTTGGTCGAGAGGTCGCCATGTGACGGGTCGCGTGGCGGTTCGACCGAGACACGCGAAAGATCGAGACCTGAGGGCAATTCCCCCTCGGTCATCAATTTAGTCAGTGCAGCTTCGATCCGTGTCTCAAAATGCCGAAATATATTCATTCTGTCCGTCGTTTAGCCTCGTTGTGCCGGCGCACTCTAACCGCAGGATTGCCCGCTTTCCAGTCGCTTCTAACCTCATGTAACGGATGAATGCCGCACCAGACAATTCTTGTTATTCGCGCGACAAAATGCGCCTTTATGAAAACCTTGTAACGTGAGATCAGGGCTTATGGACAGAGTGGCATATATCGGCAGCGATACATTCCAAACGGCCCGGTACCGGGTCGCGGGGCTGTTTGCCGTCCTAGCCCTGCTCCTTCATGTTGCCATCCCTACCCTCTACGATCTTGCGCCGCCAAGCGTTCAAGGCTTCATGCAGGTCACTATTTGTTCGGGCGGCGAAGCTAAGCAGATCATTGTCGATAACAGCGGCCAGCCCGTTCAACAGGCACCCGCCGATCATCACAATTGCCATTCTTGCATGCACCATTGCGGCGTCATGGCCCTTGTTGCAGCCATCAACATTGTGCCGCCGCTGTTTGATGCAGCGCTGTTCAGTTTGGTCGGCGGCCTTCCCCACGGCCTCGTTGCCCTTCACACGCAAGCGCGCGAGCCTCCTGTCTGAGTGAAGCCGACTTTCCACAATCAGCTTTCACAATCTCGCATGTTGCGTCACGGCTCATAAGCTGCGGCATAAGACATGCGGTCTGACAGAGACGCCAAAAATGAAAATTTCTCTTGTTGCCGGGCTGGCGCTTCCGCTTGCCTTGCTCACCTCTATTGCCAATGCCCAATCCAATGAAACAGATAAGAACGCGATCCCTGCCCTGATTGTGACCGAAAAGGCACCCTCTCCGCTCGACGGTTTGGCTGGCGCGGATAACAAACCAGGGACGCTGACAGCGCCCGGTATTGATGAGACGCGCCAGCAGCTGGCGACCATGCCGGGGGCGGTCGGCATTGTTCCTGCCAATACTTTCAAAGACAAATACGCGGCCAATCTTGAGGACGTATTCTCGTTCTCGCCGGGCGTGTTTGCCAAAAAGCGATACGGGCAAGAAGTACGCCTCACCATTCGTGGGGCCGGGCTGAGCCGCGGCTACCATTTGCGCAGTATTGAACTTCTAGCCAACGGCGTCCCGCTCAATGACGCTGACGGGTCGGGCGATTTCCAAGAAGTCGATCCGCTGAACCTCCAGCATATTGAGGTCTATCGCGGTGGCGATGGCTTGCAATATGGCGCGGCCTCACTCGGCGGCGCGATCAATCTTGTCACACCGACGGCCTTCACGGCGAAGGCGCCGAATGTCTTTCGGATTGATGGCGGCAGCTTTGGAACAATGCGCGGCCATGCCGAAATCTCAAGGATCATCGACAATGTGGATTTCTATGCCTCCACCACTGGTTTGACATCTGAGGGCTATCGTCAGCATTCACAAGAAAACACGGTGCGATTTTCCAGCAATCTTGGCGTTCGCTTGAACGAGACGGCAGAGACGCGATTCTATCTTACCTACAATTCCGTCGATCAGGAATTGCCGGGCACCGTTTCGCTCAACTCGGCGCTTAACAATCCAGAGGCGGCATCAGCGGGTTCTCTATCCAGCGATCAGCAGCGCAACTCGCGCTCCGTTCGCTTCGCCAACAAAACCAGCATTGTCGTTGGCAATGATGGCCTGCTCGATGTTGGATTTTACGTCGGCTATCACTCGCTGTTTCATCCGATCTATCAAGTGCTGGATCAAGGTAGCAGCAATGTTGGCATCTTCACGCGCTACAGCACTGAAGGGCAACTGTTTGGACACCGCAACGTCCTCGCTGCGGGCTTCCGCTATGGCTATACGCGCCTGACGGGAAACAATTACGTCAACACGAGCGGCAATCGCAGTGCCCTTCTTCAGGAGAGCACGCAGGTTTCAACAACGGCGACGCTCTATGCGGAAAATGCCTTTTACATGGTGCCGGACCTTGCCTTGGTGACTGGCCTGCAAGGCATTCAAGCAACGCGGGACTACGAGACCACCATTACGGCGGGTGGCGCCTATAAAAGCGATGACACCGATTTCACCTCCGTGAGCCCGAAGTTCGGTTTGTTGTGGAATATTCAACCGACCGTACAGGCCTATGCCAATGTCACGCGGAGCTATGAGCCGCCGATCATGAGCGATCTCACTCAAACACTGGGTGCAGGCACGTCCTTTATACCGATGGATCCGCAACGTGCCGTGACATACGAGATCGGAACGCGTGGGACGACGGCGCATTTTGCATGGGATGTCGCCGTCTATCGCGCCAAGGTGGAAGACGAACTCGTTAACTTCACAACAGGTGCGGGCATTCCAGCTGCCACCTTCAATGCACGGCGCACGTTGCATCAAGGCGTGGAAGCCTCACTGAATGTCGATGTCGGGGCGATCGCATTGTCCGGCCTATTGCCCGTCGGTGACAGGCTGACATTTGAGCAGAGCTATACTTGGAGCCAGGCTCGCTTTGAAGGCGATGCTGTCTATGGTGACAATGCGCTGGCTGGATCGGTGCCGCATCTCTATAGCGCTGCCCTCCGCTATCGCTCACATGATGGTTGGGATATCGCGCCCAAACTCGATTGGGTGCCGCGTGGCGGCTATGTCGATTATGCCAATACGCAGAAAGCGCCCGGTTACGCCATGATTGGCATTGAGGGAGGCATTGATATCACACCTATGGTTCGTGTTTTTCTCGAAGGGCGCAACCTTGCGGATAAACGCGCTGTCACAAGCAATACAACTGTCACAACTTATGTTCCGGGGACTGATATTTTCTACCCCGGTGAAGGCCGCACTGTATTTGCCGGCATCACAGCGTCGTTTTAAGGAAACACCAGATGAAAAAACTATCAGCACTTGTCTTAGTCGCAGCCCTTGCCATCCTCGCCTCCCCAGCCTCAGCTCATGTCACGCTGGCCACCAGCATGTCGTCATGGGGTTCCTATTATGAGGCCATCTTGCGTGTGCCTCATGGTTGTGATGGAGCCGCGACAACGGCACTTTCCGTGGCCATTCCCGAGGGTGTGATTTCTGTCAAGCCGAAGGTGATGCCGGGATGGACGATCAAAACGAAATCCGCCACTTACAAAGATTCCTATGTCCTCCACGGCAAATCCGTGAGTGAAGGCGTCACGTCGATTTCGTGGAGCGGTGGCGCTGTGCCGGATGATCGATTTGAGACGTTCACATTTCTCGTCAAGCTGCCTGATGACAAAGAAATCATGCGGATTTATTTTCCGGTCACACAGACATGCGGCTTAATAAAAGTTGAATGGAACGAAATCTCGAAAGTGGGCGAGAATGCGCATATGCTCAAGCACCCTGCCCCATTCGTCGATCTAATGGCTGCACACGATGGCATGGAAGATATGCATCATTGACCGACACAGGTCAGGCTCTTGGATCACTTAGATCAAACAAACGCTTGTGCTCTTCGATGGCAAACCTGTCAGTCATGCCAGCAATATAATCGCAAATACGGCGTGCGGATTTCAGCCCCCGTACGCCGTCGCAACCTTGCTGCCATTCGGGTGGGAGCAATTCGGGCTCCGCATGGAATAATGTGAATAGGCCGGTAACGATGCGTTTGGCCTTGCTCATGGAACGGTTGACGTGAAAATGTCTGTACATGCGCTGAAACAAGAATGCCTTAAGCGTTATATTGTGCTGATCCATCTCCGGCGAAAAGCTGACCAGCGCCTGCGTCATGGCGCGGACATCATGTGCTGATTGTGGTTTGGCAGACGCGACACGCATCCGTGTTTCGGCGATAACATCCCCGATCATACTGCCAATCAGACGGCGCACGGATTCGTGGATGACGCGCGTTTCTTCAAGGCCGGGGTATTGATCCACCACGCTTTGAAATGCAGCCCCCACATGGGGCAATGCCAATAGATCGCCAATCGTAAACAAATTAGCGCGAAGCCCATCGTCGATGTCGTGATTATTGTAGGCGATGTCATCGGCCAGCGCGGCAACCTGTGCTTCTGGCCCGGCAAAAGTGGCAAGCTCAAGGTCTTGAATTTCGGCATATTCGGTCAGCGCGCGTGGCAGGTCTGCTGCTGTGATATCTGACGTCAAGACAGGGCCATTATGTTTGACAAGGCCTTCCAGCGTTTCCCAGGTGAGGTTCAATCCGTCAAATTCGGCATAGCGATGTTCGAGCTTGGTCACGATGCGCAACGTTTGCGCATTATGATCAAAGCCGAGGAAATCTTTCATGCAGGCATCGAGCGCGTCTTCGCCAGCGTGGCCGAAGGGCGTATGCCCAAGATCGTGCGCAAGCGCCAGTGTTTCGGCGAGGTCTTCGTCTAACCCGAGCACACGACTTATGGAACGGGCAATCTGGGCCACTTCCAGCGAGTGGCTGAGGCGGGTGCGATAGTTGTCGCCCTCGTGATAGACAAACACCTGAGTTTTATATTTGAGGCGCCGAAAGGCACCAGAATGGATAATCCGGTCACGATCACGCTGAAAAGCGGTGCGAGTCGCACTTTCTGGCTCCGAGAAGAGCCTGCCCCGGCTGGTCTCGACTTTTGTGGCAAAAAGGGCTGTTGCGGCGGGATTGGGATGCGACAAGGGGGGCCTCGATTTGAAATCCGGAGTGTGAATGCCTAAATCAATGCTAGGCTATAACCAGAATGGTTCCAGAGTGCCAGTCTGCACTTTGAGCAAAGGCATCCAAACATGAGTGAGACCGCAACAGACCTGATAACCGGAACGGGAAAGCCGATCACGATCAGTGACCGGGCCGCCAAGCGCGTGGCCGAAATTCTGAGTGGTGAAGACGGTGGAACGATGCTGCGCGTGTCGGTATCCGGTGGCGGCTGCTCGGGCTTCCAATATGGATTTACGCTAGACGACACACGGGCCAATGACGATCTGATGTTGGAAAAAGAAGGCGCGATGGTGCTGATCGACTCCGTCTCGATCATGTATCTGGAAGGGTCAGAAATCGACTTTGTGAACGATCTGATCGGATCGGCCTTTAAAATCACTAATCCTAACGCAACCGCCTCATGCGGTTGCGGGACTTCGTTTTCAGTCTAACACCCATTCAGCTAAAAAAGATTGGCGCTGGGGCCGAAAGTGTAGAGCGCATAACCGCCCATCGAGGCGAGTGGCGAAAGAGTGAGAAACACCATCGCGATCTTGTCTCGAATCATCACCCCTACGATCGATGCGAATATGGCCATAGCTGGCAGCCAGACGCCGAGCGCCGACACGGCCCAATAGGTTGTGAACTCACCGCTTGTCGTGACCAGCAGACTTTGCACTGCAATCATGCCTTGCACTAAGGCCATGAAACCGCCCAACACCCCAACAATGCACAAAAGACAACGCTGCGACAGATTGGCTGGCGCCACATAACGCTGTGTGCGCGCGCGCGCCTGCATCCGCCCCGCTATACGAGTACCCATTTGCGCTCCCTCCCCAGAGTGTACAAATAGCAATAACGAATGCTGGACTGCGCCGCACCCGTCGTCAATTCCCTTTTGCCTTGATGGATATATTGCGGCTGGCGCGTGTTAGACTCAACGAAAGCTGAATCTTGCCCAATGTCGCGGAAACCCTATGAAAATTGCCTCCTTTAACGTTAATTCCCTTAAAGCCCGCCTTGAGAACTTCAAAGTCTGGCTTAAGGAAGCAGATCCGGATGTTGTCTGCCTGCAGGAAACAAAATCAACCGACGAGACATTTCCGCGAAGTGAAATTGAAGATTTGGGCTACAACCTCGCGATCCATGGGCAAAAGACCTATAACGGTGTCGCAATCCTCTCAAGACATCCGTTGGAAGACGTTCGCGCCGGTTTGCCGGGCGATGAAAGCGACGATCAGGCCCGCTACATCGAGGCGGTAATTCCCGCCGGTGGCACCGTGTTTCGTGTGGCCTCCATCTATCTGCCAAATGGTAACCCGCTGGGTACGGATAAGTTCACTTATAAACTTGGGTGGATGGACCGCCTGAAAGCCCATGCCAAAGAGTTGCTCACCTATGAGGAAGCGCTTGTTCTAGCTGGCGATTATAATGTTATTCCGACTACAGATGATGTGTATGACGCCAAGGCATGGGAGGGCGACGCCCTCTTTCAACCAGAAAGTCGTGGCAAGCTCCGAGAGATCATCAATCTCGGCTTGACCGACGCGTTCCGTGCCTGCCACACAGAGCCTCATCGCTACACGTTCTGGGACTATCAAGCAGGACGTTGGCAAAAAGGCCAAGGCATCCGCATTGACCATTTGCTGCTGTCACCTCAGGCCGCTGACCGTTTGACGGCATGCGATATTGACGCAGAACCGCGTGGCCGCGAGAAGCCATCCGATCACACGCCGATCTGGGCGGAACTGGCCTTTTAGGGATTGAACGGCTTGCCTTCCGGCATGATCCGTAAGCCTTTGCGCAAGTGTTTGTAAGGGAGCTTCGTCAGGTCTGCGATGTTAGGGCCAGGGCTTTCAACAACCAGTACTTGGCTGGCAATGGGTTCAAAGTCAGCGCGGAAATGCACCGAACTTTTGACCACAAGAATGGCAAGCTCCGCGGGCTCAATGCCGGTATGGCGCAACATCTCCTGATCGGCACATTGGGCCTTGCGAGACGCGACAACAATGTCGACACCGCCTACACGCAATCGCACAGTCGGTCCAAGCGACATATGCGAGCCGCCGTAGAACGGCCCGGTTGCCAAAAACTCCCCATCGGTAATTTTGACCACTTCGAAGCCCTCTTCAATGGGGCGCTCGTCAGCGCCGCCGGTCTTAGCACCGAGGCTCAAGCGAACGCGAGCGCCCTCACCTGCCGCAATAGCTTGTGCGACAGATTGCGGGTCGTAGAGGACGCCAAGCGCTGCGCGTTGCGCCTTTTGAGCCAGCAACTCGCGTAATATGCCAACCGTGTCGCCGTTGCCGCCTGCGCCGGGGTTGTCTTGCGTATCTGCCAGCACGACAGGGCCCTTGGTGCTGGCTTTTTTTATGCCATATGCAACGGCATCATGGGCTGACCAGAGTTTTTCCTTGAACAGGCTTTCGCTCTCGTTCATGCGTTTGACGATACGATCTGCCGCTTCGGCGGCAGCGGCTTCCGTGTCGCCATAGGCTACGATTGACGCTCCACATCCCACGAAATCAGCGGGCGGAAATCCGGTCGCAAGCGAGATTGTGCTGATGCGACCGTTACCGAGGACGGCACCATCCAAGCGAGCCACATCGCTGTAAATCGCTGCCGCTGGCTCGCTCATCGTACATTGCGCGGTCAGCGGGATCAGATAGTCAATCTGCCGAAACGCCTTTGCCTGTTTGGGCAGGCCTGCAAAAATAGCATCCATGTGGGCAGCGGCACGCATACCGGTTTCAGCCATGTCGATATGGGGATAGGTACGATAGACGATCAACGCGTCAGCATTGGCGATCATCTTCTCGGTCATGTTGGCATGGAGATCGAGGCTTGCAACGAGGGGAATTGCCTCTCCGATCACATGGCGCACGCGCGCCAGTATTTCGCCTTCCCCGTCGTCAATGTGTTCGCAAACCATAGCGCCGTGCAGATCGAGATAAACAGCGTCGATTGCACCTGCATCCAACAAGCCCTTGATGATCATTGCCGTGATGCGCTCAAACGCATCTTCGGTCACATGGGCCGAGGGTGTCGCATGGCACCATGCGAGTGGCACAAGGTCATGGCCGGATTTTTCGGCGGCGTCGATGAAACCGGCAAGGGGAATGTTCATACCCTTAAAAGCACTGATTAGACCTGCCCCATATTGCAATGCAGGCCATGAGTCAGCTTGTTCAAAAGCACGAAAATCTGCCTTGGTAGGTGCGAATGTATTGGTTTCGTGTTGAAACCCACCAACGGCTATGCGCATGGTCTATCTCCGTGATCTCAGGCCAAATGCCCGTACAAAAACAAAGCTAAATGAGGTGCAGAATTGATCAAAATTACTTTTTGTCTCACGCGCAAGATTGGGATGACCCGCGAAGCATTTCAAGACTATTGGCTCAACAAACATGCACCGCTGGTTGCCAGCCACAAAGAGACCTTACGTATCGCCCGGTACGTCCAGCTTCACACAGGCAGCTTTGAAATGACGGATGCTATCCGGGCTGTTCGCGCCGGTGGCAACCTTGATAAGGCTCCAGAGATATATGATGGTGTTGCTCAATTATGGTGGAACTCCATTGACGACTTGATGCTCGATACAGATGAAACGCGCGCCGCCGGATTGGCTCTGCTCGAAGATGAGGCAAAATTCATCAACTTTTCAAAATCTCCCCTATGGTTCGGTGAAGAAAAGGTAATCTTCTAGCGTCCCATTTCATATCTGGTAGCCCATTCATCAGCCGTTTTTTTGGCAGCGTCTTTTTCGCCGGGCTTCATGCGCTTGGTGTATTTATCCATGGCCACATTGACCAGCGGACCTTCGGTTGGGTCGGCATAACGACTGGCCAACTCAATATAAGACCAGCCCTTAATGCGATCCGCGAGAACGCCTTCACTTGCAAAATAGATGCGGGCCATTTCCAACATGGCAGGGGCATAGCGTTTCTTGGCGGCAAGGATCAGCCAACGCAAACTCTCGCTGCGATCTGCGGGCACGCCCAAGCCCCGGCGGTACATATCGGCTAAATAAAATTGCGATTCCGGCCAGGCTTGCAGAGCACCCTTTTCAAAATTCTCAATCGCCTTTTCGTAATTGCGCTTGATGTCGAGTTGCTTGTTGCCGTCGCGGTAAATCAACCCAACCTTGACGGCAGCCTGCGGCTGACCGTCGGCGGCCGCCCGTTCAAAATACCGAAATGCCAAGCTCGGAGATTTTTCGACGCCATGGCCCTGTTCATAGAGTTGCCCCAAGAGATAGGACGCCACTGGATGACCGCCATCCGAAGCCTTTGTCCAGGCATCAACCGCCGCTGTGACGTCGCCCGTCCGATAGGCTTCGATGCCGGTTTCAAATGCGGTATTGGCGCTCGATGCGGGAGCCGCCTGGAGATGGCCACCAAAGCCCACTAGAGCGGTGAGCACAAGGGCCACAAAATGCCAAAATACACGCAAATTCATACATCATCTCCAGTTGGCCTTGCCGTCAGGCCGAAATTTTACGCCTCCGGCCCAAAATCATAGTGCCACAATACAGACGCGATCAAAGGGTCTGATTGACCTTTAGGGCACCCTGGGGTCAACATTGTTGCAATCCGGCAATTGCTTAAAATGAAACCGGCTACAGGGAGAATGAAATATGAAAGCAGCTGTATTGCGTCAGGTGGGAACGCCACTTGTCATTGAGGATGTCCAGATCAACAAACCCGGCCCGCATGAAGTGCTGATCCGCACCATGGCAGCTGGCGTTTGCCACTCAGATTTGCATTTCGTTGAGGGGTCTTACCCCTATCCTTTGCCCGCCGTGCTTGGCCATGAATCGGCAGGTATTGTGGAGCAAGTCGGCTCAGAAGTGCGGACCGTCAAACCTGGCGATCACGTCATCACTTGTTTGTCGGCGTTCTGCGGCCATTGCGACCATTGCCTGACGGGCCATATGTCGCGCTGCGTCAGCCCCGAGACGAAACGTCAGGCTGGTGAAGAACCGCGCCTTGGTAACGGTCTAAACCAATTTCTCAATCTTTCGTCATTTGCCGAACAGATGCTCATCCACGAACATGCTTGCGTCGCCGTTCGCAAAGACATGCCGTTTGATCGCGCGGCCCTGATTGGCTGCTCAGTGACAACGGGTATTGGTGCTGTCATTCATACGTCCAACGTGCGTCCGGGCGAGACTGTTGCCGTCATCGGTTGCGGCGGCGTCGGGCTTGCTGCCATTAACGGCGCGGCGATTGCTGGCGCGGGTCGCATCATCGCCATCGATATGCATGGATCGAAGCTCAACCTCGCCAAAGAATTTGGTGCGACAGACGTGATCAACCCAAAGGATGGCGATCCCATCCAGCAGGTATTGGACATGACCAACGGTGGTGTGCATCACGCCTTTGAAGCCATCGGTCTCAAGCAAACGGCGGAACAGGCTTTCAAAATGCTGTGCCGGGGCGGCACGGCAAACATCATCGGCATGATCCCCGTCGGTGTGAATATCGAACTGCATGGCGCTGATTTTCTGGCAGAAAAACGCATCCAAGGTTCGATCATGGGGTCCAATCGGTTCCCTGTCGATATGCCGAGGTTCGTCGATTTTTACATGAACGGAAAGCTGAAGCTCGATCAAATGATCTCGCGTCGTATCAAGCTCGATCAAGTCAATGAGGCTTTTGACGAATTGAAAAAGGGCGAATTGGCGCGCTCCGTGATTGTCTTCGATTCGTAAAAGAAAACCATCTCAAGTTTGACGGGCCGCTTCCAAAGAGCGGCCCGTTTGTATTTTGTGGTAAAGAACAGATAATCGGCTAATTGAATAAATAAAAAGAGTGGCTCACGATTGAGACACCCTTTCTAATTAGGGCGATAAGGGAGGAAGACCCTTATCTTATCCCCCTCTCCCACTCGCGCGGTGGCGCGAACAGGAAGGAGGGGGAGAGGGTTTAAGGCTCGAAAAAAAGCTCGAAAACACCGTGGTTTCTTGCACGAAATCGAGCCATTCCATGCCGAGGTTTTTCGAGCCTGTTTTGACAGGCGCGAAAAATAATCCCCGCCCCGATTATACAGCAAAATAAATCTATACCCGCCTTGTCAGACAGCACCTTCGAGCATCTTCACAGCAACGGTGAGTTTCGCTCTCGCGGCCTCAGCTTCTGCTTTGCGTTCGCGCTGTTCATCGACGACTTCTTCGGGCGCTGACGCCAGAAATTTTTCGTTTCCGAGTTTGGCGTCGATCTTTGAAATTTCACTGTCGAGTTTACCGATTCCTTTTTTGAGACGGACAGTTTCCGCTTTCAGGTCGATCACATCGGCAATCGGCAATAGAACCGTCGCCTCGTCGAGGACCATCTGTAACGCGCCCGTCGGCACCGTCTCGCTCGCTTCAGCGGTGGAAAGACGCGCCAATCGCAAGACCAAGTCCTTGTGACGTTCAAGGCGGGCAAGGTTCTCAGTGCTCGCGCCTTTGATCATCATGGGAATTTTTGCGCCAGCAGGCACATTCATCTCGGAACGCACGGACCGAATTTCAGAGATGAGACGGATGACCCATCCCATTTCCGCATCGGCGTCCTTGTCATCCAACCCTTCAAGCACTGGCCATGGCGCGACAGCGAGCAATGTCTTGCGTGCAGGGCCAGCTGTGGTCGCCCAAAGCTCTTCGGTCATGAAAGGCATGAAGGGATGCAGGATCAGCAATGTTTGATCAAGCACCCAGGCGGCCGTCGCGCGCGTTTCGATCTTTGCGGCTTCGTCGTCACCCATCAGGATCGGCTTGATGAGTTCCAAATACCAATCGCAGAAGATATTCCAGACAAAGCGGTAGGCCGTGGCAGCCGCATCGTTGAAGCGATAGGTTGTGATTTCGCCTGTAAGGTTTGCGGCGGCGCGTTCAATTTCGCCGACGATCCATTTGTTGACGTTCTGCTTCAGCGCCTTTGGGTCAAAGCCTTCGACGCGAGCGCATTCGTTCATTTCGCAGAAGCGCGCAGCGTTCCAGAGTTTGGTACCGAAGTTGCGATAGCCCTCGACGCGATTGGTCGCGAGCTTAATGTCTCGGCCTTGTGCGGCCATTGCTGTCAGCGTAAAGCGCAGCGCGTCGGCACCATATTCATCGATCAACTTCAGCGGGTCGATGACGTTACCTTTGGTCTTCGACATTTTCTGGCCGCGCTCGTCGCGCACCAGCGCGTGGATGTAGATGTCCTTGAACGGCACTTCCTGTTTGAAGTGCAGCCCCATCATCATCATGCGGGCCAGCCAGAAGAAGATGATGTCAAAGGCGGTGACGACGACGCTGGTGGGATAATAGCGCGCCAGTTCCGGCGTTTCATCCGGCCAGCCCATGGTCGAGAACGGCCAAAGGCCAGACGAGAACCATGTGTCGAGGACGTCTTCGTCGCGCTTCAAAAAATCCGTTATCTGTGGACTGTTCCGTAAACTGTCAGCCGTTTCCTGATCGAGAGTGCCATCCGCAATATAATACTTCATAGCGTCATCAACTGCCTCTGCCTCGCTGTAGGCGACAAAGGTCTTTCCGTCCGGTCCGTACCAAGCGGGAATCTGGTGCCCCCACCAAAGCTGACGCGAAATACACCAAGGTTGAATGTTACGCATCCATTCGTAATAAGTTTTTTCCCAATTCTTCGGAACAAACTTCGTGTCGCCCTGCTCTACTGCTTTGATGGCCGGGACCGCGAGCTTGGCGGCATCGACATACCACTGATCGGTGAGGAAAGGTTCAATGACGGTGAGCTTCGATTTTTCGTCGTAAGGCACCATGATCTTGCGATCTTCAATTGAATCTAAAAGATCAAGCGCCCTCATTTTTTCGACAATTAATTCCCGTGCATCAAATCGATCTAATCCACGGAAATCCTCAGGAATTGAATCTGAAACAGCGGTGCCGACGAGCATCTGATCAGCTAGCGCAACACCATCTGCACCAACCGACCCTCTATGTCCCCAACTAAAGTCATCCATCGGGCTAGATTTAATTCTTCCATCCGGCTTCAGAATATTGATCTGATCGAGATTATGGCGCTTGCCGACTTCAAAGTCGTTGAAGTCATGGGCGGGCGTGATCTTGACCGCGCCGGATCCCTGTTCGGGGTCGGCGTGTTCGTCGAACACAATCCGGATACGACGACCGACGAGCGGCAGTACGACGAAGGCACCTTCGAGATGCTTGTAGCGGTCGTCTTCGGCGTTTACGGCGACGCCTGAGTCTCCCAGCATGGTTTCAGGGCGTGTGGTGGCGACGATGATATAGGGGCGATTTTCCCAAGCGGTCGGCTTGCCGTCTTCGTCAAACTCGCTGGCGTATTTCACCGTCTTGCCGTCGGCCAGCGGATAGCGGAAGTGCCAGAAGTGGCCTTTGACTTCGATGTTCTCGACTTCGAGATCGGAAACAGCGGTTTGTAGTTTCGGATCCCAATTGACGAGGCGCTTGTCGCGGTAGATGAGGCCGTCGCGATGCAGTTCGACAAAGACTTTCAGGACGGCCTTGGACAATCCATCGTCCAGCGTGAAGCGTTCGCGGCTCCAATCGCAAGACGCGCCGAGGCGGCGCAATTGATCAACGATGGTGCCGCCGCTTTCGGCTTTCCATTTCCAGACCCGTTCGATAAAGGCTTCGCGCCCCATATCGCGGCGACGGACATTGCCTTCGGCTTCCATCTGGCGTTCGACGATCATCTGGGTGGCAATACCCGCATGGTCGAGGCCCGGCTGCCAGAGCACGTCCTTGCCGCGCATCCGCTCAAAGCGAATCAACACATCTTGCAGGGTATTGTTGAGCGCATGGCCCATATGCAGGCTGCCCGTCACGTTGGGTGGCGGGATGACGATGGAATAGGTTTCGGCCCCTGCCGCTACACGCGCCGGATCGGGTTTGAAAGCGCCGCTTTCTTCCCATTGGCGGTAGAGGCGTTCTTCGACGTCTTTGGGGCTGAATGTCTTATCGAGCATGGGGTTGGGCCTGTCTTGAGGGAGTACGTCTTACAGCACAAGGCGGGGGTTTGGGGCAAGCGGCCAAAGAGCTCCCCACTTGGCAATTTGGCATATTGGCATAGCAAAACGGCGGCGCTTTTGGGCGCCGCCGTTACTATCACTTGAAAATGGCGTGATTTAGCGGGCTCGACGCGCTACGCGCTCGATTTCCTCACGTACAAGCTGCTCGACCAGACCCGGAAGATTTTGGTCCAGCCACTGCTTGAGCATCGGGCGCAGCATGTCGGCCACAATATCCTCCAGCGTTCGACCGCCTGATGAGGTCAGCATGGAGCTTGCCAGCGCGCCAAAGGCGGCAGAGGCGGCATTAGCTGCATCGTTCGACAGCAGCGGAGAGGAATCCGCCGAGCGATAATTTGCAGGTGCAGTCATCGCGGGCTCCTCAAAAGCTATATCTTCCTCAGGTTCCGTTTCATATTCCGGCTCCTGTTCAGGCTCGTAATGTGCCGGTTCATAGGTGGCCTGAGTTTGGGCCGCCTGATTTGAGGCGGCCTGAATGGGCACCGCGATGGGCTCAGGCATCGGCGCAGGTTCGGGCTCCGGCTCTGGTTCGGGCTCCATTTCCAGCGGTTCTGTAAGTTCGAGTACATCTTCTTCTTCGCTGAAGATGATGTCGTCATCGTCGTGCTGGGCAGTTAAAGCCACGGGTTCGGGTGCTGGTTCGGGCTCCGGCTCATCGAATTCGACTGCTTCATCTTCAAATTCGGGTTCTGGCTCGGGTTCCGGTGCCAACGCAGGCGGTGGCGCAGCAGCAGCCTCGGTTTCTTCCTTCGGCCCGCTATCCTCAGAAATAATCCGTCGAATGGAGGCGAGAATCTCCTCCATTGTCGGTTCTTGCGCAGTGCCTTGGTTGCTCATACCCATATCCTGACGATCAGACTTGACTGTACTTAGCTATTTCTAGCAGACAAAACCTTAGGAGAAGTTGACTGCAAAGCCAACAAACACAAGATTTTAGCTAAAAGTACACGTTTATTCGTCGCCAGCGATCCCAAACCCGATCATCTTGTAGTGAACGTCGTCATAGTTTTCGGTTGGGTCGTAATACTTAACGGGAAGCTGGAGCGCCCTAGCGGTGAGTTGGCCCGTCGAGGCTAACAAACCATAATCCGCCACTGCAAGATTTCTTTGGGCTGTGACCAGCGTCACGCGAGCGTTCAGAAGCTCTTGTTCGGCGTTCAAGACGTCGAGTGTGGTCTGCGAACCCACTTCCTCCTCCTGCTTCACGCCTTCCAGAGCGATTTTGTTGGCGCTCACCTGCTCTTCGCTGGACGTAATGCTTGAGCGTGCAGAGCGTACTGCTTCCCAAGCGTTCGCGACGCTCTCATTGACCGCACGTTCGGCAACGGAAATGTCCATCATTGCTTGATTGTGCAATTCCTTGGCTTCGCGCACACGTGAATATTCCGCCCCACCCTGATAGAGCGGAATGGTCAGCACGCCCACTACGGAGGTTTCGCTTGTGCTATAAATACGGCTCGACGCCTCACGGCCATATTGATATTGGGCCTGAACGTCGATGCTGGGCAACAGGGCACTCTTGGCCACCGAAATGGCAGAGCGACGTGCTTTTTCGGAGTTTCGCGCTGCCTGGATCACTGGATTGGTTTTGATTGCCACGTCCCGCGCGTCTTCCTCACTCTGAGGAATAAGATCGTTTGGACCGGGTCTCTCCAACTTTGCCGGCGCATGGCCGACCATCTTGGCATAGGCCGAGCGTGCCGCCGTCAGTTGAGCTTCGGCTTGCGTCAGGCTTGTGCGCGAGCCACTCAAACGGGCTTCAGACTGGGCAACGTCCGTCCGCGTCAGCTCACCAACACGAAACCGGTCTTTGGTGGCGTCGAGTTGGCGCTTCAAAACATCGACGTTGTTTTTTGTCAGTTCCACAACGCTCTGGCCAGCAATCACGTCCATATAGGCCACGACCGTATTAAGTAGGACCTGCTGCTCGGAATTTGTCAGCGCATTGCGCCCGGCCTGTACCGTGTATTCGGCCACATGGGTCGAGGCGACGGTGCGCCCACTGGCAAAGATATTCTGGTCAAGCGTCACAGCGCCTGTCAGCGGGCGCCTATGATCTGTGATCGTCGCCGCACCAGACGTCACATTAGCGCGCGTGCGCGCTGCACCATAAGAACCTTGTGCCACCACCGTCGGCAACCAGCCAGACAAGGCTTGAGGAACCTGCTCGTCGGTTGCGCGCTGTTGTGCTCGCGCTGACATCAAATCGGGATTGCTCGAATAGGCGGCCACAAGAGCGTCGGTCAAGCTCTCGGCTGACGCCGGCGTGGCCAAAAGTGCAGCGCTCAGGGCAATAGCGCTGACTGCGTTCAAAGCAACATATCTCGCATACGTCCCAACGGGTCGTTTCATCTCTTTTTCTCTCCGCAAAACGCGGCTCCGCCCCTCAACGCATCCGCGACGTATCACCGGTCGACCCCGGCAACTTACATATATGGTGGCCCGCGGCCAAGTCCTAGCGTGCGGTGCACAGACAAACCGCAAATTATAGTCAAGTCGTCAAAAAAGTAGCTTTTCTTCAGAAAACGAAGGTTTGAGCAACATCAAAACCGGGCAACGGCTGTGCCAGTGCATCAAAAATAACACGATATGTGACGGAATCGCTGGAGCGAACATAGACATAAGCCCGTCCAACCGTCCCGTCACCGAGGATCGCGACCAGCCGACCGCCTTCGGCGAGCTGATTGCACAGTTTTTCAGGTTTGGCCGGAATCGCACCATTAAGAAAGATCACGTCATACGGCCCCTGATCGGCAACACCGTCGCTCAGAGGGCCGGTCACAACGCTAACAATGCCGGACAAATTTGCCGAGGCGGTTTGAGCCAAGGCTGCATCTTGCTCAAGGGCAACCACACGCTCGGCGATTCGGGCTAACACAGCTGACGAATAGCCTGTTGCGCAACCAACATCGAGAACGACATCGTTGCCTGAGATGGCCGCGGCCTGGCAGAGCTTGGCAAAAGTGCGTGGCTGCATCAGATATCGCCCATGGCCCAAGTCCAGATCCTGATCCATATAGGCGATCGATACGGAGGTGGCTGGCACAAACTGCTCGCGCGGCACCTGGCTCATAGCCGCGACGACGCCGGGGTCGGTCACGGCATTACACCGGACCTGATTTTCGACCATGTTGATACGGGCGGCAGCAAAGTCGGTCATGTGAGGTCCTGATTAACGAGCAAAGGCAAACAATGGCGTGGCCGCATTGTTTATAATGCCCCAGTTCGCCAAACTCAATTCTTCAACCTGCGGTTCTTGAACCTTTGGGCACCACAGGCCCTCTATATTGAGTATTCGCGTCAATTTGGATTGTGCGCTGGATGGGGAGTTGCTATATGACGCCCCTTGGTCGGCCACGTGGCGGAGTGGTTACGCGCCGGACTGCAAATCCGTTTACCCCGGTTCGATTCCGGGCGTGGCCTCCAAGTTTCCCAAAAATCGGAACGTTTGTCGTATCCGCTCTGCTCGTCTCAAGATTGATGCAGCAGTGCCAGTGCGACCATCGTGACTACATTCAGGCCAATGGCATAGATCGTCAGCACGGCAAAGGCTGGACGCATACCCTTGTGAACAGCGAGCCCCAGCAGAAAAAATAGCACCACAGCCCAATCAAGAACGAAACGCTGGACGTTATACTGGGAGTAGCCGTTGCCATGATAGAAAAGCGTCACGCTCAAAATCAGGATCGCGCATAGACCGCCAACAATGGTTTCACGGTTGAACGGCATGAAAACGACAAGTAGCACGAAGGGACTAGCCGCTAGCAGAGATGTTCCCATCTGGTCGAGACCGACGGGCGTCAGCAAGGAAGGTCCACCCCATTCCAGATGGAAGCCCTGCACGAAGAAATAGAGCGAATTGAAAAGTAGATAGTCCTTAGAGAACAACCCGTGATTGACGAGGCGCTCGTTGATTAAAGACCAATGATCAAGCGCTGGCTTGGCTATATATTTATAGCCCGTCTCCAAAGGGTCATCGAAACGCATCTGGTTGTAGATCATGTAGACGGCGACGGCGGCAAGGATCGGCAAGCCAAACAACAAAGCGCGTTTGATAGAAGCAGAAAATTGATGCTCTGGGCGAAAAACCAAACTCGGTCAGCGTGGATGGAAACGTAATAGAGCGGTGAACCAAAGGCCAGCGCGAGCAACAACCAAACAACCGTCTCCCGCTCAACTCCAAGGCGACCAAAGATGTGCCACCATAAGGTTAGTGTTGCGATAAAGCAGGCAAAGCCGATCGACGCAAAGGCATGAAAGCCTGTCCCGAATATTGCCACAAACGGCATGGCGACGACCGCGGGCATAGGTGGAAAAATTACATAAGCCTTGTCATCAAACGTGACGCAGTCGCCATCAAAACAATTGGAAACGTCCAATCGCCCATGCAGGAATGCATCAGCCATAAGCCCATAGCTGTTGGCTTCAGGCGCCTCGGTCAACATGTGCATGACCAGACCGGCCAGCAGGATTGCTGCTAACCCCAATGCGGGGATCAGTAGAATTCTGGTTCGGTCGCTTTGTCTTAGTGCATTCCTCATGATGCCGGATCCCCCCTTCCCGTCCACTTTAATGTTCACCCCGGAAACCCCGAAATCATCTGACCATTATTGCGCGGTGTGCGCCGCGGTGGCGCAAGCGCTTCGGCCTGCGCCGCCAGAATGCCGCCCCAGGTCAGACCGAATAGCAAAAATAAATGGCGCCAGTTATCGACATCGATGATGAAGGCTTCTGCCATGTGGCCGACGAGACAGGCAAACGAAACGATAAGAATGTCCTGTCCGGCGGAAATGGTTGTAATTGCACGTTTGCCAGCGACAAACGTATGCACAATGAAGCAGAGAAATCCGATAACCGCCAGGAACCCGCCAGCCACAAAAATGTTGAGATAGACATTATGCGTGTCGAGTTTATTGATCGTCGCCCACTGCTCAGGTCCGATGCCGAGTGGATTTTTGACAGCCATGATGAACGCCTGACGTTGGCTTTCAAAGCGCCCTTCATTTCCGACATCATAGGCCTGAACCAGAGTGGCCCGCTGTTCGAAAAGTTGTTCGACCTTTGGTGTTGAGAGTGCCACACCGACAACACCAACAATCATGACACCCATGAAGGCTGCAAATAAGATAAGACGCGCCGATTGAGCCGCTGAACGCGAGGTCATCAGCGTCAAGGCAAGGAAGACCACGCCTGACAGAAGAAAATTCCCCCACGCGCCGCGCGAGAAGCTGAGCAAAATCCCCAGCACAAGAAGGCCCATCAGAGGGATGAGTAACAATGCCATTGGACTTTTGGCCTTACTCAAACGCAGGCCAAGATAGAGCGTCGGTGCGATTAGATAAGGTCCGAAGACATTAGGATCGTTGAACGTGCCCATTGCTCGCCCGAACAAGGTGAAGTTGAGCGATGACGGGCTTAAACCGAAATAACCGGCGATACCCGCACAAGCCGCCACAATTGCGCCGGCAGTATAGGCATTGAAAATCAAACGCATTCTGCGCTCTGGCGCGACAAACACATAGCTTGCAAAGAAGATGAAGGCGCAGGTGAGATAGGCAGCGACCTCAATGAATTCGCGCACTTTGTCGAGATACACAGCCGACATGCCGCCAATGCCATAACCCGCCAACACCAGCCCCCACATGGACGCTGGCCAAACTAAACCACGTGGAATTTTGAGCCCCAGCGCGAAAAAGAAACCCATGCAACCGATCAGCAAAAGATCGAATAGAACCGGCTTGCTCTCTCCTGGTGCGCTCCTTTGGTAGAAGCTGGAAAAAATAACCAAAAAAATTAGAACATCGCCCAGCCGCTCGCTCCAACGGAATGTTGGGGACGGCTCCTGTTGTGCGTTTCCTTGCTCATATGATGTCCATCCATCCATCGCTGCTCTCTCTCAGAATGCATTTTCTCCCTGCACCATGGCGAGCGGCGTGCGCGCGATGATGTAGAGGTCAAGAAGGAAGGACCAGTTTTCGATATAATAGAGGTCGTGCTCGGTCCGCCGCTGAATTTTTTCGCGTGTATCTGTCTCGCCTCGCCAACCATTAACTTGCGCCCAACCGGTGATGCCGGGCTTCACACGATGACGCGCGAAGTAGCCGTCAACAACGTCGCCGTAGAGTTCGTCTCCGGCCTTGGCCAGGATGGCATGAGGGCGAGGCCCAACGATGGACATTCCTCCCTTGAGAACGGTGATGAATTGGGGCAGTTCATCAAAGCTCGAACGCCGCAGAAAACGCCCCACGCGCGTGACACGATCATCATTGGCAGTGACGAGTTTGGCGGCATCGGCATCGGCATTTTCATGTTTGAGCGTGCGGAACTTATAGACTTCTACCAGTTCATTGTTGAAGCCATAACGGCGCTGCTTGAAAAACACAGGGCCCTTGCTGTCCAGCTTGATGGCAATGGCAATACAGGCAAACAAGGGGGACAGGACGAGCAGGAAGACCGCCGCCAGAAAACGATCTTCAATAACCTTCAGTACATAGTCCCAATCCGACAGTGGTTTATCGTAGAGATTAAAAAAAGGAACGTTACCGACATAGGAGTAGGTTCCTGCTGTCATTCGTAAAGGCGCATCAAGTGCCGACAGGCGGATGTCAACAGGC
The DNA here is from genome assembly GCA_041688015.1 of Parvibaculaceae bacterium. Taxonomy (GTDB): domain Bacteria; phylum Pseudomonadota; class Alphaproteobacteria; order Parvibaculales; family Parvibaculaceae; genus Parvibaculum. Next base: position 512,297 of record JBDNIY010000001.1, on the reverse strand, counting down.
AGAACCCAGAGTTTCCGCATCATTTCCAGCACGCGGCGTTCGGCCGATAACGGCAGAGCCATGATGAGCAGATCGATGCGGTTTGATCGCGCAAAGCGAACAAGCTCATTGACCGTGCCAAGTTTGGGATAGCCTGCAATATCATCAGGCACCCTTTGATCGCCGCGATCATCAAAAACGCCGCAAATCTTGATATCCGTGGTCGACGTTGCGCGTAAGGCCTCAATGAGGCGTAGACCGCGCTCTCCACCGCCGACGATGACCACCCGGCGTTCAAGGCGGCCTGTCTTCATCCAGTAACGAACCAGTGCACTCACCCCGGCCCGTACGACAAGAATGCTCCCAAGACCACCGGCATACCAGCTCACGATCCAGACGCGCGAAATGTCGTCACTTATTTTCAGCAAAAAGCCGACGACCATGAGCGTGACGAAAGCAGCGGTCCAGCCCAGGCACACCCGTCCGATCTGCATGAAGGTGCGCTGCAGAATCGGAATCCGATAAAGACCGCTCAGCTGAAATATGACAACGACAAATGCAGCGACAGAAAAAATGATTGGATAATAGAGAAGATGCTGAACCGCCAAATCATCGCCAACATAGCCTCGATAAACTAGCATACCCAATGCCACGGCCAGAAAGGCGTCGACCATTCGCATGGACCCTTGGATCACCGAAGGCGAAACCATTGGCACAATCGAAGCGCGCCGTTCATAGGTCGGAGTGGCCCCATGAATGTGGCCCTCGCGTCGGCTCGCCGTGCCGGATCCCGCGTCAGCAGACGCAACGCGAGATGATGCATCTAGCTTGCGATGAGGCGTCTGATCGTCACTCATAGAGGCACTCCCTCAATGCCATCATGCACTTCCGCTCCGCGGTCAACGCTCTTTTCCACTCTGCTTTCGGTAAGACGACGATAGAGCGCATCCACGCTGTCGATCATCTGGGCGGCGGAAAACTCTGCACGCACACGCGAGCGCAAACGTTCAGCAAGTGCTGTCATTTCATCGGGATGATTGATCGCATGGCGTAGCCGGTCGGCTAGACCACCGATGTCATATGGGCTGATGAGCGTCCGTGAATCCGGCCCGAATATCTCAGCCATGCCACCGACATGCGTGGCAATAACCGGCATATTGGCGGCGGCGGCCTCAAGCACAATATAGGGCAGAGATTCATGATAGGACGGCACAACGACATTACGTCCAAGTGCGAAAGCCTCACGCGCGGGCATTGATCCCATGAATTCAATCTTAACGCAGGGCGGGACGTCGGTCGCTTGCACCTCAAATCGTGCGCGATCAGGCCCAGAGCCAACAATACGTAGATGCATCTTGTGACCGGCCAACATGGCGGCATCGATCAGCGTGCCAATACCCTTCAGCTCACGCAGCTCGCCGATGAAAATGAAATCAGCGGCCTCATCGCGCTGCACCACCGGCACAAATTCGGATTCGCTCACACCATTGTGGATGACGCTGTAAAAAGACGAAGGGTCTCCGACTTTCTTGCCGAAGGCACGCAAACTGAAATCAGATTCAAAGATGAAAGCGTCGGTGCGATGCCGTATCATGCGCTCAATCGCAAGAACAGCAGCGCCTGAGAGCTTGCGACGGTCGAAATGCAGCGATCCGCCATGCGGCGTGTAAATACGAACTCCACCGGCCATGCGCGGCAATAGGCGGACATAGGCGCCGCCCTTAGCGCCGTGGCCGTGGATAACATCGGCGCGCAGTCGGCGAACAACTGAAATCATCCGCGCCATATTTGCTAGATCATCAACACCGGGCACCCGGCTCATCTGAAATGTGTGGATACCGAGATCGCAATGCCGCCCGAGCTTGGCGAGCTTTGCGGCAGCGACTTCATCGTCGGAGATATTCCCGCAAATGATTCCGACTTTGTGGCCGGCTCGCTTCTGGCCTTCGGCCAAATCGCAGACATGGCGAAAAAGCCCACCCAGCGGAGCCCGGAAAACATGCAGGATATGCATAACGTTCTTTTGTTTTGACACGATTTCAGACATCAGAAATATCGCTCTCCCACAAGTATCGTGTCGCCGGGGCGCACGGGCGCATTGGTGGGAATGTCCAATTCAACCATTCGATTGCCCACCTTTCGGGTAACGTGGACAGAGCTTTGCGAAGCGCGGTAGCTAAAACCCCCCGCAATGGCGACCGCGCTTTGCACCGTCATGCCGTTGACGAAGGGATATTGTCCCGCCTTGATCACTTCACCGAGGATGAAGAACGGCCGGAATTCAGTGACTTGCACGCTGACATTTGGATTACGCAACAATGTACGCCCCAGCGCATCAGCGATACTTGCTTGAAGTTCGTTGGTGGTGAGGCCGCCGGCGGCGACCGGAGGAATGAGCGGCATGGAAATGGTGCCGCTGCCATCCACTGCAAAATCGCCACTGAGATCAGGTTGCCCAAAGACCGTGACACGCAGCTTGTCGCCGCTGTCTAAGGTGTAAGGTTCTGTGCTGTCGCTTGCTTTGAGGTGCGTATCTGAACGGCCTGACGCGCATCCAGTAAGCCCGCCAAACGCGAAAGCCAGTGTGGCACCTAAAAGCAGCGCCCTTGCCGCAGAGTTCTGGCGAGCCATTTGCCCATGATCCTTATCCAATCTGTCTCGCTTTGACCCTAGGCGGGAGTGGTAAATTTTTCGGAAAGGTTTGGCCCCTAAATTGTCTATTTTCCGGCGCAAGGGTTTGCAACAATTCACATTTTCAATGTGACTTGAACCATTGTTAAGGCTTCCGTTACCTAAGGCAGGTCTACTCAAGGGATCACAATCCCGCGAACTGCGGGCGGAGAGCATGAGCAACATTCAAAGTCCACCGACCGTATCCTTTGGCGACCGCCGTCGCGCTGCGCCAGATGCGCCCGGCGCCAGCGACATTTCGCCGTGGGAACTGCTGCGCGGAATCTGGGCCCGCAAGGAATTGATCCTCGTCGCCTTCGTCGGCTTCATGGCGCTGGCCGCGGTCTGGATTTTGACCGTGACGCCTACCTATACTGTCGAAAGCCGAATTTTGCTTTCGACGCGCGCCGGCGAGATCTCCAATTTCGATGCTAACAGTACACCGACACCGCCGGACGCTGAGACCATTCAGAGCGAAATTCAACTTCTGACGTCCCGGCCCTTGATTGCGCGCTTGATCGCCGATCTAAACCTTGCCAGCAGCCCTGAATTCAATCCGGTGCTGCGCACCAGCGCACTGGGACGTCTGTCCGGTGAACTCGACCGCCGACCCGGCGTGCCCGACAATGAACGCATGATTGACCGTGTGCTGTCGAAACTTTCCGTCTATCAGAAAGGCACATCGCGCGTTGTCGCTCTGTCCTTCACCTCTTCAAGCGCGCGCATGGCGGCAAAAATCGCTAACCGCCTGCCAGAGCTATATATTGCTCAGCAAATCAAGCAGAAGAACAATCTCAACGCCGAAGCTACCAAATGGCTCGGCCAACAGATCGAGGACCTCCGCGTTAAGGTCCAAAGTTCAGAAGCTGCCGTCGAGGCGTACCGCAGCGATTCCGGGCTATTTCTGACCAATGGCTCGACTGTGCCCCGGCAGCAATTGACCGACCTCAATTCCCAGTTGTCTCAAGCCGAAGCCGAACGCGCCGAAACGGAAGCCAAGCTTGAAAACGCCCGCAGCCTTGTGGCCGAGGGCAAGGCTGTCAATTCGGCTGCCGCTGTGCTCCAGTCGTCACTCATTCAAAGTCTGCGTCAGCAAGAGGTTGCGCTTCGGGCTGATATTGCTCAGATGAGCGAAACCTATTTACCTTCACATCCCAAGATGATTTCTGCGCGAGCGAACCTCAATGATCTTGGCGCGCAGATCAGCAAGGAAGTCAATAAGGTCATTCAGGGACTGGCAAACGACGCCCGTGTCTCAAGCGCACGTGTTGCCTCGCTGCGTTCAAGCCTGAAGCGTCTTCAGGCGCGCATGGGCTCACTCAATCAAGATGAAGTCAAATTGCGCGCGCTTGAGCGCGATGCGTCCACCAACCGATCCCTGCTCGAGAGTTTCCTCAAACGCTACGAGGAAGCCAATGCGCGAGCAGAGGCTGATGCGCGCACATCCAATGCGACCATCGTCTCGCGGGCGCAGGAATTATCCGAGCCAACATTCCCCAAGAAGGGTGAGGTTCTGACCCTCGCCATTTTTGCCGGGCTGTTCTTGTCTCTCATCATTAGCGTATTCGCCGAAGTCTTCTCGCGCGGCTTTCGAACTGCCGAACAGGTCGAGCGCGTCACCAGCACGCCCTTTCTTGGTCTCACACCTGAATTGGGTCGCTTTGCGCAGGGTGGCCCGGCAGGCGATGTGCAACGCGAGCCTTTGGGGCTCTATGCCGAAGCTATCCGGGGTCTGCAAGGCAATGTCATGCTGGCGCGCGTCGGTGATCGACGTGCCCGGACCGTCCTCATTACGTCCTCGCAAAAAGACGAGGGCAAGACCTCGACGGCCGCGAGCCTCGCCCGCATTCTTGCCATGGGCGGCTACCGCACGCTCTTGCTTGACGCCGATATGCGCTCACCCTCTGTGCATCTGACATTGGGTATGCCCGAACAGGCTGGCCTCAGCGAATTGCTCACAGGCCGCGCCGCCTTTGCGCAAGTCATTCGGCAGGATTTTGGTAGCTACGCGCATGTTATTCAGGCGGGCGGTCCTATTGCCAATCCGACGGCAGCCCTCGCCTCATCGCAGATGCAATGGGTATTGAAGGCGCTCGAACAGACATATGATTTTGTCATCATCGACAGCCCACCCGTGATGGCCGCGGCCGACGCTAAAGTATTGGCCAAGATGATGGACGTCACGGTGCTTGTGACACGTTGGTCAGCGACAAGCCGTCGTGTTGTGGGCCGGGTTCTGAAAATGCTGTCAGGTGCTAGCGGTCGTCGCGTCGGCATATTGCTAACGCGCGTCGATCTGCGGCGCTATAGGCGTTACACCGACAGCGTGATCGAGGAATATACAGCGCGCCCCAATCGCGCCGCATGATCTCACTCTTTAGTTGATAGCTGCAGCATCACCGCCAAAGAGTAACGCAGCAGCCTTTTTACGTTTGCTCAGCACGCACTTCACCAGATCATAGCCAAATCGTGCCACGCCATAAGCGGCCACCTTGATAGAATCAAGGACCGGATGAACGCTGGCGCTTGCCTGAGGCAAACCGAGGCGGCGCAGGCCCGCATTGACATAGGAAAGTTTCACCATCCGTAAAGAATGGTCCGTATGCCACGTGACCGAGAAGGACACCGAAACCTCCGGGCCATTCTGAACCCAATGCGGATCAAACAGTGGCACAAAAATACTGTCACCGGGTTTGAGATGTTGTTGGGTAGCGGTCGCCTCAAACTCGTCCCGATAGATTAGATTTCGGTGTTTTCCGGGATAAAGTTCAAGCTGTTCTTCACTCACAATAACCGCGTCTTTATGGTCGAACAACGACATGCGTTTTGTGCCGCGCACCTGTAGCAGGAAGTTGTATTCGGGATCCATATGAAGTGGCACCATATTGTTGGGTGACGTCACAAAAATATACGCCTGCCGTTTCTTGGCTCCGCCCATCACGCCGCCGCTCTGTGCGGCCACCTGATCAAGGCAGGCATCCAGCAGAGCTTTGTATTCAGGGTCGGTCTCGCAATTCTTGATGACCATCCAAGACTGGCAGTCCTCGATGCGGCGCACGGTCTCTTCTGCGCTCAGGCCGTTTTGCGGCGTCAATTTAGGGTCCTGATTGGGTTGAACCGGCCCATTAAACTCGACCTGATCGGCGGGCAAACTAGCGGCAAGCCGCGCCAGACGCTCAAGATTAAACAAAGGATGCTCGCTCAGCGTATGTTTCAGCCGAAATGATTTTGTCGGCATTTTGTCGCCGATCATTTCTGGTTCCATTGTGATGAGATCAACCACGTTCAACCTCCTTTCGAAGACGATGATAAATTTGACGCAAACCGGACCAAAGCCGATTACTGATGCGTGTCATGTGGCCTGAATAGACTATGAGCCAAGGGCTCAGCATATGAGTGGTCGCCACATTCACTTCGCGCATAGCGCGGCGCTCTGCCCAAATGTGATCAATCATTGGGTGATTGGGAATGGCGCAGCTATCGACCCAGGCAATCCGGGGATCGGCATGGAAAGCATCGATGGCCTTCATCATCAGAAGGGCGCCGGGTGAATAGCGCGCATAGTCTTCATTATAGGCGATTTTGAAACTATAGGCCCCGCCACCCGCGATGAAGCTCGCCAGCATCGCTATCGGCTTTCCATCCAGCGTGATCTGCGCAGCGTGAAATTTTCCATCGGCCAGCGCATGGCGACACATGCTTTCAAAAAAATCTCGCTCGTTTGGTCGCTCTGCTAGTGCCGTACCGCGCTTGCCTTTCCAGCCGCTACGCTCCAGCGCAAAAAAATCCTGAAGCCAGCGCGTAAAATCGAGATTCGCGTTCGGTGCTTCAAAGGCAAGCTCACCCATTTCCGACAACCGATTCCAGAGACGGTTGTATTCCTTGCGTTTCTTTTTACGCATGTGGGTAGCGAGATATGTCTCAGCAGGCAGGCTTGCATCTAGGAAGGCGCGGTTATGGCGATCCGTTTCAACAGACGGGCTGGCACGCTCGGTGATGAGCTCTGTCAATGCCGGTGAGAATGCACCATCCGCCTGAAACAACGGGAAGCGCATGAGGGGCGCTCCCGATTGATCGGCAAAGGCTAGAAAGCGGCGAATGGCACTGTGTTCAAAGCCCGAGCGAACAAGCGGTGTCGCCAGAAAACTATGAATATGCGTCCAGATTGACCAAGTCACAATCGGCAGCCCGAGATAGAAACGACGTGCCGTGTAGGGAAAAACACCGATCAATTGGCGTGGTTGTTCGCCATTGCCCTTGCTCCAAACCAGCGCAATTTGGGCTCTGCCAGCACCACCAAGATGCTGCATAGCGGCTTTGAGCGTGGCTGTCTCAAACAGCGGATTGCTGTCGGTTGACGACGCCGCAAGTTCGTTCAATGCCGGTGTAAAGGGCATTAACGCGTCGGCGTTCTCAAGCACAATGATGTCGGCGCTTGGTGGGCGTTCAATCGAAAACCGCGCGGCGTGGAGGATACGTTCTACCGACAGATGGCTCTCGTTATGTCCGCCCTTACGGCGCAGCATGAAAGGAGCTAGTGGATGATGTTTCAGATCACTCATGTTTTTTTCCAATCACGCGACATCAAGCGCAGTGATGCGCGAAAACGAAAATATAAAGGCAGAAATACCCAAACGACGACGCACGGCGATGTAAAGCCAGATGCTGGCCGCAACGAGCGAAATGGCGGTCGCGGTTGCGGCACCTTCAAGTCCGAATCGGGGAACCAGAATGAGATTGAGCGTGATGTTCAAAACAGCCGCTATCGCATAGGCCGCTGCCGTCGCATTTTGATTGCCGGTCATGTTCAAGAGATATTCGATCGGACCAGTGGAGGCGCGCGCCAGGAAGCCGACGACAAGAATGGCTAGCAAGGCTGAACCGCTTTCAAAATCCGCACCGAAGAAACCTAGTGCAAATTTGCCAAAGACGAGGATCATCAATGCCGCGGCAAGCGTTGGCCAAAATATCCACTGGATGATGTTATGGACGAATGCCTGCAATTCAGCGCGTGCGCCCTTGGCGTGAAGTTCGGAGAACTTTGGTACGGCAAGTGCGGCGACCGCGAAATAGATGAAGGTGACCAGATTGACGATCCGCGTAGCCGCAAAATAGATACCGACTTCCGCAGGGCTCACAAAGACACCCAACAGAACGATGTCGCTGTTCAGCAAAACGAGATATAGGCCTTCGGTTAGGACGAGTGGCAAGGACGCCATGATCCAGTATTTCGTATGCCGTAAAGGCTTTGCTTTGGGTACCGCCCTCGCGATGTGGCGGTTCAAAACCCATCGCTGACCAACCAGCGTCAGGGCGGTGGCCACCAATGCACCAGAGACGGCGACAAGCCCCGTCAGCTTGCCCATCGCGAAATAGGCCGTGCCGCCTACCAAAATGATGGCGAAGGGCCGAATGATATAAGCGGGCAGATAAGCGAGATTGACCCAGCCAAAAGCGCGTGCGGTACCCTCAAGCGTATCGGTCAAGGCAAAGACTGGAACACAAACCAGAGCGATGGCGAGCGGCCAAACGTAATAGGGCGCAACCACATTTTGAAGTGCCGCGAGGATCGCCAACCCCAGCCCCATTGCGGCCAGGCCGAAGATCATCACCATGCGCCATGAATCATCGAGGATGCCAGCGAGCCGCCGCCACTTTCCATTCACACGATAGTCCGGCACGAAGCGCAGCGTGGAGGTCCCAAAGCCCATGGGTGCAAGGATGCCGAGAATAATCACCCAGACCCAGACGTAGGCGAAGATGCCGTATTCAAAAGCACCCATCCAACGGGCGAGCAAGACCTGACTGAGCAGCGTGATCGCCGCCCCGCCGATGCGAATGCCCATGACCATGGCCGCACCACGAACCACGTCGGAAACATCACCATTCGACAACCGCGCTAATAGGGGTGCGGCAAGTCGCTGGATTGGTTGTGGCAGCACCGAGGCGTCCATAAGACATGCGTCCTTCAAGCCCGGATGGCCAGCGCCCCCGGAAGGTTGCCCGTCGCAGCGCGCAAACGGGTGAATGCCTGCCAAAGTACCGGTGTCTGCTTGATGAAGCGTTTAACTTTGAGGAAAGTTGTTCGCGGCAGGCGAATCAATAGGCCCCGCACAGACGCGGCTTCGATATGGTCGTAGAGAAGGGTCTCAATTTCGCACCAATCGCTCTTGTAGCCCTCATCGCCGACCGTGAAATCAAACTCTGTATGACCGGTTTCAGTGGCATGGCGCATCAATTCCATGAGTTGCACAATGCCGGGACCGCGCTTGGCAAATTCGGACTGCTCATCATAAGCGGTTAAGACATAGTAAAAGCGCCCTCCGAAGCTCAAGCCCCAGTTGGCGGCGGCAATCTGGCCGCCCACTTCAAGACGGCTGACTTCGACAAGACCTGAGGCGACGTCGTCTGTGGCCAGAGCCACATAAAAATCGCGCATGCCTAGCTTACCGAACATATTGGCGACACCCATACGGGCAAATGCGGCAGATTTTTGGGCAATCAGTGTATCGACTGTTTCAATGATCTCCGCCTTGTCCTGCAAGACGACCTGTTCGGTGACGCCGAATTCGTCGAGTTTGCGGCGCTTCTGACGGTCGCGTTTCTTGCTGCCTGAGGACCGTTTGGCTTCGTAAAATTCGTCCCATGTCGGCTTTAAGCATGTCATATGCGCCGATGATGCGTGTTGTGTTGTGTTACCGAGTTCCATGAAAGGATTAGCCTGTGTGCCGATTTTGGCCGGCATCGCCAAGAGTTCAACAACATCATGCGGCGGCAGAGCTTCGCGGATCTGGCGCCACAAGCCTTTGAACTGGCCTGGCCGCACGCGCAAAGCAAAATTTTTGGAGAGCAGCGGCCCCTGATAATCGCTGACGCCCGCACCCATCCAGATAAGTTTGGTTCCAAATGCCGTTTGCTGACGGACGAGCGGCAGAATGAACAGCGGCCCTTCGCCTGCGCCCGCATCCTCTGCATCCCACCCCACAACCACGCAGGGCATCGCCCCTGTCGCCCGTCCGATATGGGCAACCCAAGTCGAGAGAAAGGCAAATGTCTGGAAAACCGTGCAATCGCCATTGGCTTCAAGCGCAGACCAGATTAATTTCAAAGAGTCCAGATCGTCATGTACCGACAACAGCACTTCAGGCGTGTTGCGCCATGGGCCATCAATGACCTTAGGCTCATAGCCAATGGTAGATGCGGCGCTATCGGCCGAGTTTGGGGCAAAATGAGCGGCGATTGCCTTAGGGCTCGTCTGTGTCTGTTTGGTCTGGTTCAGCGTTCTCACGGGGGGCCTCGCGTTGCTGATGGTTCAAACTGGTGCGTTTTGTTTCATTTCGGGGCCTAATCGACCCTTTTAGGAAACCATTTCTCAATTCCGAACGGGCATTCTTGCCTTTCCAATCAGGTTGCAAGGCACGTGCAAACTCGACAATCCCGTTGAGACCCACGACCCAGCCCCTGACGACAGGTCGTGACCGAGATGGCGGTTAACTTTCACAACGCGATGATGGCGGCTAAGCCCGCTCTGGCGCGCAATGGCCTATTGGCGCTCTACTACAGTGGAGCGCATCTGCTTGCGCCTGCCTCGCTGCGTGGCATCGGTACCATTTTTATGTTGCATCGGGTGCGCGAGCCTGACGCAACGACGTTCCAACCCAACCGTATTCTGGAAATTACACCCGCCTATCTCGAAGCTGTCCTGCATCGCGTCCATGAAACCGGCATGGTCTGTGTCAGCCTTGACGAGGCAGCAAGACGCATTGAAGCGGGCGAGACCTCCGAGCGATTTGTCGTCTTCACATTCGATGATGGCTATAAAGACAACCTCGACGTCGCTGCTCCGATTTTTGCGCGCTATCGGGTGCCGTTCACTGTCTATCTCGCAACCGATTTGCCTGATGGCACAGCCGAGCTTTGGTGGGTGGCGCTCGAACGCGTTATCGCTGCCGCCGCCAACCTCCGTGTACAGTTTCCAGACGGCGAGATTGTGTTTGCCACTTCAACGGTGCCTGAAAAATATGCTGCTTGGCATAGCATCTACTGGCGTTTGCGTGGATTGGGTGAGCAAGCCTTTCGCGCTGAGATACGCCGCTTAAGCGCAGAACACAGCATCAATATGGGCGCTCTCACCCGCGAACTGGCGATGTCCTGGGCCGATGTACGCAAACTTTCAAATCAGCCTTATGCCAACATCGAGGCGCATACCGCCAGCCACGTGGCGCTGGCGCAGATGACGCCAGATGAGGCGCGAGCAGATATTGCCAGAGGTATCGCACGCCACGAGAGCGAGCTTGGACGTCGTCCCGTCCATTTTTCATATCCTTATGGCGATCCCACATCGGCGGGCGAACGCGATTTCGAGATCGTTAAAGAATTCGAGTTTCGTACGGCCACGACAACGCGGAAGGGATTTGTTCGTGCTTCTCATGCACAGGCGATGACCCGCCTGCCCCGTCTTTCTCTTAATGGCGACTATCAGGATTTGCGCATTTTTGATGTGCTGATGAGCGGATTGCCTTTTGCACTGGCCAAATCCATCCGGCCGTATAGCTTCGACTAGATGCCCACAGAGCCCTAGCGACGGAAGCGGCGACCCCACCAGACTTCCACCTTGCGCCGCAAACGACGTACCGACGCATTGTCAATCGACAGAATGAGAAGGCCGAGGGGAATCATCCAGAAGCCCAAGACCGGTAAGAAGCCCAATATGCCGCCAATTATGAGCAAAACGCCCATGATCTGGCGAAGCAACGGCGATCCCGGTACTTTGATCTTTCGGCTTCCGAGCCGGATCGAGGCCATGTTTTCGTCCTTTTATCCGTCAAAGCCGTGCTTTCTGTCGAACTTCGGCACAAATGGCGGCACATCATTGTTTAGACAATGGTCATTTTGCGAGATTAGGCTTGGCATCTTCTTGCGTGTTTTGCTATACGCTGCGCACGCCCGCCGATCGATACCGGCGGTGATCCCCGGTAGCTCAGTGGTAGAGCAAGCGGCTGTTAACCGCTTGGTCGCTGGTTCGAGTCCGGCCCGGGGAGCCAGTTTCAAGGGCTCGGTCTTTTTCAAGGCCGGGCCCTTATCTGTTTTGGACGTTCCACACGCTCTAATCTCGGCGATTCGGTATCCCTAGAATTGGGCATTCGCCTAACCGTGTTCTCCAATAACGCTCAGAAACGCCCGGCCATAGCGTGCGCATTTGGCCGAACCAACGCCTGCAATTTCGCCCATCTCAGTAATTGATGATGGGCGAATACGCGCCATTTCGCGCAATGAAGCGTCGTGAAAAATGACATAGGGCGGAACGCCCTGCTCACGTGCGAGGCGGAGCCGTTCTGCCCGTAACGCCTGAAACAAGGCTTCGTCCTCGGGTGTGCCCAATGTTTGTACTTCAGTGTTGGGTTTGGACGTGCGTTTGCGGCCAGCACCAGGGCCACTCGCATCGCGACGTAACTCAATCGCCTTATGACCTTGCAGGACTTGGCGCGCGCTTTCCTCAAGGATCAAGACGCCAAAGGATTCGTGATCGATGGAGATGTACCCCATCACCGTCATTTGGCGGATCACCGATTGCCAGGTCTTGAGATCAAGGTCTTTGCCAATGCCGAAAGTCGGCAAAGTATGATGCCCTGCTCGCGCGATTTTCTCGGTTTGATTGCCGCGCAGAATATCAATGACGTGACCAGAGCCATAGCGTTGTCCGCTGCGATAGATGGCCGATAATAGTTTGCGCGCGGCTTCCGTTCCGTTCCACGTCTCAGCTGGCGAAAGGCAACTATCGCAATTTCCGCAATTGGCACTCATTATTTCGCCGAAATGCGCGAGCAGCGCACGCCGTCGGCATTGCGTGGTTTCGCAAACGCCGAGCAAAGCATCCAGCGCAGCGCGTTCAACGCGCTTGACCGCGTCGGGGCTGGCCCCATCGTCAATCATCCGACGACGCTGCACCAGATCACCCATGCCGTAAGTCATCCAGCCTTCAGACGGTAGCCCATCGCGCCCCGCGCGACCGGTCTCCTGATAATAGGCTTCGATGCTCGACGGCAAATCAAGATGGGCCACAAAACGTACGTCAGGCTTGTCTATGCCCATACCGAAGGCAATGGTGGCAACCAACACCAAACCGTCTTCCTTCAGGAAAGCGTCCTGATTGGTATCGCGTATCGCGCGGTCGAGGCCCGCATGATAGGGCAAGGCATTGATGCCCTGCCCGCGCAACCATTCCGCTGTGTCCTCAACCTTCTTGCGGCTCAAGCAATAGATGATGCCGCTTTGCCCTTCGCGGCCTTCTAGAAAGGCGCGAAGCTGACCGCGTGCATTGTCTTTTTGCACAATCGTGTATCTGATATTCGGACGATCAAAGCTGGCGGAAAAAACACGCGCATCGTCGAGCTGCAAGCGTTGGATCAGATCGTCGCGCGTCTGCGGATTGGCGGTCGCCGTCAACGCCATGCGGGGGACGCCCGGAAAACGCTCACGCAGCACAGTGAGCTGCATATATTCAGGGCGGAAGTCATGCCCCCATTGGCTGATGCAATGCGCTTCATCCACAGCAAAGAGTGAGATATTCAGTCGCGACAAGAGTCCTAGAAAACCGTCTCGGACCAAGCGTTCTGGCGTTACATACAGAAGATCAATGTCGTCGGCGACCAAAGCAGCGCGAATATTGGCGACTTCCTCAGGCATCAATGTGGAATTAAGGGCGGCAGCACGCACGCCGGATTGGCGCAGCGCCTCCACCTGATCGCGCATCAAGGCGATCAATGGTGAAACGATGATGGCAACACCGTCAAGGCAGAGCGCGGGTATCTGATAGCACAGCGACTTGCCAGCCCCCGTCGGCAGCAATACCACCGCGTCACCGCCGTTCATGACGTGGCTAATAATCGTTTCCTGCTCACCGCGAAATGAAGGCAGGCCGAATACATCACGCAGTACGTCCGCTGGCTCGTTCCGCCGCCTCGCACCTGCTACTTCGCCTTGCACTTGATTCGCCCCTGATTCTGCACAGGCGACCCTAACACCTCGGATAGACGAGAGGCAGATTTAGCATTGTCGCATCAGCCAACGGTATCAGCCCCCATCTTTCTTTCCTCAAGGGCCAGGCGGATGCGCTGTGCGAGATCAAGCACTTGGAAGGGGTTTTTAAGCGCAGGCGAATGTTCTGAATCATCGACCAAGGCCAATTCATCGGGAAAACCGGAGATGAAGAGGACAGCCATATGCGGATGTGTGTCTCTAAGTTGTGCGGCCAGTTCGCGTCCGCTCATCCCTTTGGGCAACATCACGTCCGCAATCAGCATATCAATATCACTATGCTCGCCAAGAACAGCAAGGGCTTCTGCTGCATCATCCACGGCCAGGACGCGATAGCCCAATTGCGACAAGGCATTTTCGAGAAAGACACGGACAAGCTGATCGTCCTCGACAACCAGAATACGCTCATTGCCGCCTTTGATCTCACCGGGCTGTGTCAATTCAAGAGCGCTCGCTGTCTCACTGACCGGGCGTGGCAGATATATCGTGATCGTCGTGCCCTTACCCACTTCGCTGCGAATGTCGAGGTTGCCGCCGGACTGCTTGGCAAAGCCAAAGACCGTACTCAAGCCCAAGCCAATGCCCTGCCCAACTTCTTTTGTGGTAAAGAATGGTTCGATGACGCGCGATAAAACTTCCTGTGTCATTCCGACGCCGTAGTCCGTGACACTCAACGCGACATAGTTGCCTGGCACCAGCGTGCCCTTGAATTCGGAATGCACGCCGACGACAACATTGGTTGCGTCGATGACAATGCGCGGGTCGCTGCGCAATGCGTCCTTGGCATTCAACACCAGATTGAGCACAGTGTTTTCCAGTTGCACGGCATCCACGTAGACGAGCCAGGTTTCCTCCTCACAGTGAAATTCAATTTCGGTATGCGAGCCGACGGCCTTGGTGAGCAAGGGCATCAGATCGATCAGGCGTGACCGGATGGAGAAAACCTCTGGGTCCAGCGGCTGGCGGCGTGCAAACGCCAACAGATGTTGAATGAGTTGGGCGGCCTGCTGGCCCGCGATCCAAATAATATCTGCAGCGCGCCTCTCGCCACTGTCGGGTGCGGCCAGATCAAGCAAAATTTCGGTATTTCCGCTGATGACCGTCAGCAGGTTGTTGAAGTCATGCGCCACACCGCCGGCCAAATGGCCGACGAGGCGCAGGCGTTCGCCTTCCAGATATTTGTCTTCGTATTTCTCGACCTCGGTCAAATCGTGCAAGATGAGGCAAACCCGGCTCTGGCCGTCTTGGAGCAAGAACTCTCTGGATGACACGCGCACCGGAATTTTCTCCCCGTCCTTTTTGCGTATCATAAAACGCTGACGTATCTGTCCATCGCGCATCCGACGCTGGAGTGCTTCGACAACCTCTGGCGAGGTTTCGTCTATTAAAAGCGCGCGGGTTTGGCCAATGAGCTCATTTCTCGTCCAGCCTAACATCTCGGCGACGGCCGGATTGACGGATTCGATCATGCCGTCTGCTGTCTGGATCATGACACCATCAGGAATAACGTCGAACAGCAGCTTGAAACGGGCTTCGGCAGATTGAGTTTCGCGCAGCGCGCGATAGATAAAATAAAGGAGGCCTATCCCGGTCACCGCAACATAGGCAAACCCCTTCGAGACATTGACGGAAAATACCCATTTGTCCGGCACAAGCGCGCTGACGAACCAGTCCGATGTATAAAGATAGATATATGAAAGAACGAGATAGATTGCAGAAATGCGAAGAGCGGTCAGGAACCTCGGATCGCTCAGGCGCAACTTCACAAAACGACCTACCATATTTCATTGCCCTTTCGACATCACATAGAACAAAGATAGCATCTCGATTGACTTCAATGCACCTTGCGAAATTTACTCCCTTTGTTTGCCCCCGTTGAATTGGATGTTGCCATGGAAGATCGACTGATTCCGACACCTCGCACCCTTGCCGATGTGCAAATCCAGTCCAGACACCTGATCGGGCAAGGTTGGGGCAAGTTTGAACGGTTTGTTTTTCGACACCGTCGCTTTGACGGACAATGGTCCGACGAGGTGACCCGCGACCTCTACACGATCGGCGAAGTCGCCATGATCCTGCCTTACGACCCCGCGCTTGATGCAGTGCTGCTTGTGGAACAATTTCGCACCTGCGGCCTCTATTGGAACGAACCAACATGGTTGTTTGAAGCTGTCGCGGGAATCATTGACCCAGGGGAAACGCCCCCTGAGGTGGCGATGCGCGAAGCGACCGAGGAAGCCGCTCTTCACATCGCCTCTCCCATCCACATTTCAACGGTTTATTCCTCGCCCGGCGGCTATGGCGAGCGCACATATATGTATGCGGGACTGGCCGATCTGGCGACCGCGGGTGGCCTCCACGGTCTCGCCCATGAACATGAAGATATTCGCGCCGTTGTCGTCTCGCTGGATGAGGCTTTTGCTGCCGCATTTGACGGCCGCATCAAGGATGCAAAAACAATCCTTATGATTCAATGGCTTATGATGAACAAACTGAAACTCTAAATGATATTTCTCTGCCTTGAACCCAAGGCGTTCCCTTCGTATGTTTAAATAAGACCAATACATTCTTTCGAGAAACAATAATGAACATCAAACAAGGCTTGGTGGAATCAATAGGCAACACGCCATTGATCCGGCTAAAACGCGCATCCGAAGAAACGGGCTGCACCATTCTGGGCAAGGCGGAATTCCTCAATCCCGGCCAGTCGGTCAAAGACCGCGCCGCTCTCTACATCATCAAGGACGCCGTCGCACGTGGCACGTTGCGGCCGGGCGGCACCATCGTCGAGGGCACAGCGGGCAATACCGGCATCGGCTTGGCCCTTGTCGGCAACGCGATGGGCTTCAAAAGCGTTATCGTCATTCCCGAAACGCAGTCGCAAGAAAAAAAGGACATGCTGCGCCTTTGTGGCGCGCGCCTTATCGAAGTGCCTGCCGTCCCCTACAAAAACGAAATGAACTATGTCAAATATTCCGGACGGCTTGCAGAAGAGCTTGCCGCGTCCGAACCCAACGGTGCAGCCTGGGCAAACCAGTTCGACAATATTGCCAATCGGCAAGCGCATATCGAAACCACCGGCCCCGAGATCTGGGAGCAGACCGACGGTAAGGTTGATGGCTTCACATGTGCGGTTGGCACAGGCGGTACGCTTGCAGGCATCGCCATTGCCCTCAAAGATCGCAACAAGGATGTGAAGATCGCCTTGTCAGATCCCAACGGCGCGGCGCTCTATAATTTTTACAAGCACGGCGAGCTGAAATCGGAGGGAAACTCCATCACGGAAGGTATTGGACAGGGCCGCATTACCGCCAATCTCGAAGACATGCCGATTGATGACGCATTCCAGATTCCTGACGTCGAAGCCTTACCGATCATCTTCAACTTGTTAAAAGAAGAAGGCCTGTGTCTCGGCGGTTCGTCAGGCATCAACGTCGCGGGTGCCATGCGCTTAGCACGTGAGCTTGGGCCGGGCCATACCATCGTTACTATTCTTTGCGACTACGGCACTCGGTATCAGACAAAATTGTTCAACCCTGTCTTTCTCAAAGAGAAAAATCTGCCAGTTCCTGATTGGATGTAGGCTCTAATTGGGCTTAGGAAAGAGACGACGCATGCTCACGACCACCGTCGATCCGCTTGTCAGCACAGAATGGCTGGCCACGCATCTTGATGCACCCGACGTTCGCGTCATTGACGCCTCTTGGTATTTGCCGACCGCACAGCGCGATCCGCGCGGCGAATATGAACGCGAGCACATTCCCGGCGCCGTCTTTTTCGACATTGACGAAATCGCCGACACGGCAAGCCCCTACCCCCATATGCTACCCAGCCCCGAAAAGTTTTCATCGCGCGTGCGTGACATGGGCATTGGCGACGGCATGCGCCTCGTCATCTATGACGGCGCAGGATTATTCAGTGCGCCTCGCGTGTGGTGGATGTTTCGCGTCATGGGTTTTTCTGATGTTGTCGTTCTTGATGGCGGTTTGAAAAAATGGAAAGCCGAAGGACGTTCTTTGAGCGACGTGCGCCCGCGGCCATCGCCACGCCATTTCACGGCGCGCCGAAATGCGCCTCTGGTGCGTGATCGCGCCGCAATTTTGCACAATCTGAATACACATGCAGAACAAGTGATCGACGCACGCAGCGATGGGCGTTTTTGTGGTCAGGAGGCCGAGCCCCGCCCCGGTCTTGCCGGTGGCCACATTCCCGGCAGCAGCAATCTTCCCTCAGCCCAGCTTGTGAACGAAGATGGCACGATGAAAAGCCACGACGAGCTTGTTCGCTTGTTTGGTGATGTTGACGTCGATCTCAAGCGCCCCGTCGTCGCGACCTGTGGCTCGGGCGTCAGCGCCTGCACTCTGGCGCTTGGGCTTGCGGTCCTTGGCCGGGATCAAACCGCCGTCTATGATGGCTCATGGGCCGAATGGGGTGCCGTCAAAGGCCTGCCCATCGAAAGCTGAGCGGCATCATGGGCACCATCCGCGAGACTACCATCACCCATCTCGATATGCATGCCGAGCCGCGTTTGCCGACGGTCGCCACGCCGCCGGGTAAATTCGCGCTGATGCGCGTTGAAAAACCACCCATTCATTTCTATCGCTATCTCTACAACACGATTGGTCATGACTATTCTTGGGTCAGTCGGCGCAATCTGACCGACGAAGCGCTCTGCGCCATCATTCACAATGATGACGTCGAAATTTATGTGCTTTGGCTTAATGGCGCACCGGCAGGCTTCACCGAAATCGACTTTCGCATGATGCCCGATGCTGATCTTTGCTTTCTTGGCATCATGCCGGAATTCATTGGTCAAGGCATTGGACGGTTTTTACTCTGCGAGGCCATCCGCCTTGCTTGGTCGCGCGGACCAGAGCGCTTGACCGTTCAAACCTGCACGCTGGATCACCCTCGCGCTCTACGTCTCTATCAGCGCCACGGTTTTAGCGTCTATGCGCAGTCAAACGCCATCGTCGAAGTCTGAGGTCGTTTCCATGCGGGAGCTCTTGTGCCTCGCACATCGCACCCTATTTTAGGTCAAATACTTGTCATGCTGGGCTTCAACACTCAAACTGCACCCAACAAAATATTCGCCTTAGGGAGTGCCAATATATGGCCGTTAAAAGAACTATCAAAACAAAAAAATCCACTAAATCAGTCAAACGAAAACCGACACGTAACGAAGCCGAAGCCGCTGTGCGTACCTTAATCCGCTGGACGGGTGAGGACCCTGATCGTGAAGGCCTCATTGATACGCCTGCACGCGTTGTACGCTCTTATAGCGATCTCTTTTCCGGCTATGACACCGATCCACGCGAATATTTGGAGCGCGTATTTGAAGAAGTTGGCGGCTATGACGAATTGATCGTCCTGCGCAATATCCGTGTCGTGAGCTTTTGCGAACACCACATGCTGCCCGTCACCGGCTATGCGCATGTTGGTTACCTACCCGCCAAGCGCGTCGTCGGTATTTCAAAGCTTGCCCGTGTCGTGCAAGGCTTTGCACGCCGCCTGCAAATTCAAGAAAAACTCACCGCCGATGTCGCCAAGGCCATCGCCGAAATCCTCAAGCCCCGCGGCGTTGGCGTCGTTATTCAGGCGGAACATTCCTGCATGACCATTCGCGGCGTCAACAATCCCGGTTCGGTACTCTCCACCAGCCATTTAATCGGCGCAGTGCGCAATGACCCCAAGACACGCGAAGAATTCTTGCGGCTGACGAGCAACCACAACGAACATTGAGGCGTCGGCGGATTTATTCCGCCGCACTCTCGACTTTGGTTTTCGGAAAAAACTGATTTTCCGGGCGCGGCAACCCGAGGTTCTCGCGTAGCGTCTTGCCTTCATATTCCCGGCGGAACAATCCGCGCTGCTGCAATTCGGGAACAACCTTGTCCACGAAATCATCAAGCCCCTCCGGCAGGAACGGGAACATGATGTTGAAGCCGTCGCTCGCTTCGGTGAACAGCCATTCCTCCATCTGATCGGCAATGGTCTTTGGTGTGCCGACAAAAGCCAGGCCAGCAAATCCACCGAGCCGTTGTGCCAACTGACGTACCGTCAGCCCGTCTCGCTCGGCCAGCGCAATGGCTCGTTGACGCCCGCTTTTGCTGGCATTGCTTTCGGGAATTTCTGGCAACGGGCCATCAGGGTTAAACTTCGAGGCGTCAGTTCCCAGTGCTATCGAAAGTGACGCGATGGCGCTGTCATAATGAACAAGACTATCAAGATGGGCGCGCTTGGCCTTCGCCTCATCGATCGTGTCGCCGACTACAACAAAGGCTCCCGGCAGGATTTTCATATGATCTCGGTTGCGGCCAATCTTATCCATTCGGCCTTTGACGTCGGCATAGAAACGCCGTCCGTCTTCCAGCGTGCCGCCACCGCTAAACACCGCCTCAGCGGTTTCTGCCGCGATCTGACGCCCGGCTTCCGACGCGCCTGCTTGCACTATGACAGGCCAACCTTGCACAGGACGTCCAACATTCAACGGCCCGCGCACCTGCATCGCAGGGCCCTTGTGATTCAACACATGCATTTTGGCTGGATCGAAATAGACGCCATTCTCGACGTCACGAATGAAGGCATCATCGGCCCATGAATCCCAAAGGCCTGTCACCACGTCATAGAACTCGCGGGCGCGTTTGTAGCGCGCGCTATGTTCCATGTGTTCTTCGTGGCTGAAATTCAGCGCCTCTGTCGGATTGGCCGACGTGACGAGGTTCCAACCGGCGCGCCCATTGCTGATATGGTCAAGCGAGGCAAACTTTCGAGCAATGTGATAGGGCTCGTTATAGGTCGTCGAGGCTGTAGCGATGAGCCCGATATGCTCAGTGACTTCGGCCAGCGCCGGCAACAATGTCAAAGGATCAAACGAGGTCACCGTGGCGCTTCGTTTCAGGCCGTCCATCGGCATATTGAGGACAGCCAGATGGTCTGCCATGAAGAAGGCATCAAACTTGCCCGCTTCGAGTTTCTGCACGAAACGTTTGATATGGGCGTAATTAAAATTGGCGTCCGCATAGGCACCGGGATAGCGCCAAGCGGCGGTGTGAATGCTGATCGGTCGCATGAAAGCGCCCAGCCGTAATTGCTTTGAACTCATGACCAACCCCTTTAATTTGATTAGGGGCAAGCGCAAGCCGCAACTCCCTTCAAATTGATGTGTAACCTGCTGGCCAGCAAATCAAGATAACGCCTGATATTTCGATCACAAAATCTGCGCCAGAAATGCCTTTGTTCGTTCATTCTTAGGTGTAGCAAAGAATATCTCAGGCTCGGCTTCTTCCACGATCTCGCCTTGATCCATGAAAACGACACGGTCGGCGACCTGACGCGCGAAGCCCATTTCGTGGGTCACGCAGACCATGGTCATGCCGTCTTCGGCCAGTTCCACCATCACGTCGAGTACTTCCTTGATCATCTCAGGATCAAGGGCGGAGGTGGGCTCATCAAACAACATGATCTTGGGCGTCATGCAGAGCGCGCGCGCGATGGCGACACGTTGTTGCTGGCCGCCTGACAATTGACCGGGAAATTTCAATGCTTGCTCTGGAATTTTCACGCGCTCCAGAAATTTCATGGCAAGGACATCCGCGTCAGCCTTGGGTATCTTGCGCACCCAGATGGGGGCCAAGGTACAATTTTCCAGCACCGTCATATGCGGAAACAGATTGAACTGCTGAAACACCATGCCGACTTCGCGGCGCACCGCGTCGATCCGTTTCAGGTCTTCGGTTAGCTCGACACCATCAACAAAAATCTTGCCTTCCTGATGCGCTTCCAGCCGGTTGATGCAACGGATCAACGTTGACTTTCCTGAGCCGGACGGCCCGGCGATCACGATGCGGTCGCCTTCGCGCACTGTGAGGTTGATGTCCTTCAGCACATGAAAATCGCCATACCATTTATGGACATGCTCGATGCCGATCATGATCTTGGAGAGTTCGGACATCATCTAATCCTTGTGACCTATATTGAGCCGCCGCTCCATGAAAACTGAGTAACGCGACATAGCAAAGCAAAACACCCAGAAGACGAGCGCTGCAAAAACATAGCCCGTTGTTGCGCCCTGCGGCACGGCCCAATGAGGGTCGCTTAGTTGCGCACGTACCTGGCCGAGCAGATCAAAGATACCGACGATCAGAACGAGCGTCGTGTCCTTAAACAGACCAATGAAGGTATTGACGATACCGGGAATGACATAGCGCAGGGCTTGCGGCAGCACGATGAGCCCCATCGTCTGCCAATAGCTCATGCCCACCGCGCGCGCTGCTTCTGCTTGCCCACGCGGAATGGCTTGCAAGCCGCCGCGCACTACTTCAGCCATATAGGCTGATGAAAACAGCGCCACCCCGATCAGGCAACGCAACAAATTGTCGAGGCTGAAACCTTCCGGCAGAAAAAGTGGCAGCATGACGCTTGCCATAAAAAGAACGGTGACGAGTGGCACACCGCGCCAGAACTCGATGAAGCCGATGGAAAGCATACGGATCACCGGCATCTCGGAGCGTCGCCCAAGCGCCAGCAGCATGCCTAAAGGCAGCGATACGACGATACCGGTGACCGCCACGACGAGCGTAACGAGCAACCCACCCCACATGGCAGTGTCCACATGCACCAGCCCCGGTCGGTCGCCGGACAGCAACACAATAGCGATCAACGGGTAGGCGATAACGAGGTAGATTAGGTTCCAGCGTTTTGCGGGTGCTGTCGGCATCAGCATCGGCACAAGACCCGCAACACCAAGAATGAACGTCAAGTTGACGCGCCAGATTTCTGAAGCTGGATAACGTCCATAGATGAACTGGCCGATATTGGCTTTAACAAAAGGCCAGCAGGCACCGCTATCAGGTGCAAGGCAAGCCGTGCGGCTATCGCCCTGCCAAACGGCGCGAATGAAAGCCCAATCGATCAGGCCCGGCAACGAGATATAAATAATGTAGATGGCGAAAAACGTCA
The DNA here is from genome assembly GCA_041688015.1 of Parvibaculaceae bacterium. Taxonomy (GTDB): domain Bacteria; phylum Pseudomonadota; class Alphaproteobacteria; order Parvibaculales; family Parvibaculaceae; genus Parvibaculum. The sequence goes on along the minus strand of JBDNIY010000001.1, from coordinate 489,650 downwards.
GGACGCTATTCCAAAAACTGGAGAACAGATTTTTACGCGCCCATGTAATGGCAATCATGGCTCAGCGCTCCACGATTGCGACACGCGCATTATAAAAGTTCATCGCATAGGAGGTTGCCAAACTGATAACGAGATAGACCCCCATCGTCATGGCGATGACCTCAATCGCCTGCCCCGTCTGGTTCAGCACCGTGCCAGCAAAAATAGATACTAGATCGGGATAGGCAATAGCGACGGCGAGAGAGGAGTTTTTCGTCAAGTTCAATATTTGGCTGGTCAGCGGCGGTACGATCACGCGCAGCGCTTGCGGGATAATGACGAGGCGCAGTGTCTGCACATTGTTGAGCCCGATGGCATAAGCCGCTTCGGTCTGGCCTTTGCTAACGGCGAGAATACCGGAGCGCACAATTTCGGCGATGAAGGCCGCTGTATAAAGCGACAGACCGACCGTTAGCGCGATAAATTCGGGTAGCAATTGCCAACCACCAACAAAGTTAAATGTCTCCAGTGTTGGCGGTGTCGTGTGAAATGGCGTACCGAGCGCGACAATCGCGAGCATCGGCAGCCCGAAAATCAGCGCCAATGCGATGCGACCCAGATTGTTGGCTTTGCCAGATTCAATGGCCCGCTTCATGCCGCGGCGTCGCAGGATCAAGCCGACGATCACAGCAATCAATGTCACCAGCACAAAACCAAGAGTTGCCTGCGTTGTTCCAATCGCAGGCATCACCACACCGCGATTGTTGAGGAACACATTGGGCAGCAACACGATGCTGTCGCGCGGGCCGGGTAAGGGGCGCAGAATGGCGAAATACCAAAAGAACAATTGCAACAACAGCGGAATATTGCGCAGAATCTCGACGTAAACCGTCGCCAATCGCGCCACCAGCCAGTTGTTTGAGAGCCGCGCCACGCCGATCACGAAACCAAGCGCCACCGCGATCACCGTGCCGACGACGGCCACCAGCAATGTATTGCACAGTCCTACCCAGAACACGCGGCCATAGGTGCTCTGTTCTGTATAGGGGATCAGTGTCTGAATGACGCCGAAACCGGCCGTGTGATTGAGGAAAGCAAAGCCCGAGGCAATGTGCTGATTTTCAAGATTGGTGCGCGCCGTCATCGCAAAGAATGTGAAGAGCGAAATCGTGCCGCCGATGGCGAGGAATTGATAGAGCACAGCCCGCAGGCGTGGATTGGTCCAGGACACGGGCCCGAAGCCCGTCGGCTTCGGCGGATTCTTTTTCACGGTTGCCCCCTCGGTGCTCAATGCTTTTGCCCCTTTAACGGATCGGCGGCGCGTACATCAGCCCGCCGTTTTTCCAGAGCGCATTAAGCCCACGCGGAATGTCTAACGGCGTTTCGGGGCCGACCGTGCGGTCATAGATTTCGCCATAGTTGCCGACCGCCTTAATCGCATCGGCCGCCCACGTCCTGTTGAGGCCAAGCGCATCGCCATACGCACCCTCCGTGCCCAGCAAGCGACGAATGTTGGGGCTGTCACTGTTTTTCATCTGTTCGACATTGGCCTGCGTCACGCCCATGTCTTCGGCATTGATGAGCGCAAATAGCGTCCAGCGCACAATGTCGGTCCATTGGGCGTCACCCTGGCGCACCAGCGGCCCCAGAGGCTCTTTGGAAATGATTTCCGGCAGAACGATGTGATCGTCGGGATTTTTCAAAATCAACTTTTGCGCATGTAGACCCGAGGCGTCTGTCGTATAGGCGTCGCAGCGTCCGTTGTCATAGGCGCTTAGCGATTCTTCATTCTTTTCAAAGGCCAGCACTTTGTAGGGCATATGCCGCCCGCGAAAATAATCCGCCATGTTGAGTTCGGTCGTCGTGCCAGTCTGGGTGCAGATTGTTGCGCCTGCTAGTTGTGAGGCGCTGGTAATGCCGGACGACTTCTTCACGATGAAGCCCTGCCCATCATAATAGATGATGCCTGCGAAATCGAAACCAAGCGAGGTGTCGCGCGACATGGTCCATGTAGTGTTGCGCGACAGAAGATCGATTTCGCCTGATTGCAGCGCCGTGAAACGATCCTTGGCGCTGAGCGGGCGATATTTGACTTTTGCCGGATCACCAAAAATCGCGGCGGCGACCGCCTTGCAAAAGTCAACGTCAATGCCGCTCCATACGCCCTTGTCGTTGGGGTTGGAAAAGCCCGGTAGGCCCTGGCTCACGCCACATTGCAGATAGCCGCGCGAACGCACCAGATCGAGCGTCGCGGCGGCGACAGCGGTCGGTTTGGCATCTTTGACGCTTGGTGCCTGAGTTTCAGCAGAGGGCGCCGCCGTGCTGAACGAGGTGGGTGGTCCGGGTAGGAAAAAATAGAGCGTGGCTGCGCCAATGACTATACCTACGAGAAATGCGACAAGGCGATTGTTCATTATGGGCTCTCGTTAGGGGACTTGAACGGTCTGAATTTCCGGTGAACCCCCTTTGCCAGAGTGGGCCTTCTCGGTGCTATGCTTCCTTCTTACACTGAACCGGGACCGAGGGCCAAGTTGGAGCCCGACCCAGGACGAATTCTGCCGTGAGTAGCGAGGATTGATGACCCAGAAACCAGAACACCACCCTGACACGCTCGTCGTCACCATAGGCCGCGATCCGCATGCCAATTTCGGCGTGGTCAATCCGCCGGTTTACCACGCCTCCACCATCCTCTATCCGACGCACAAAGCACTCAAAGATCGCGCCCAACCCTATACCTATGGACGCCGGGGAACGCCAACAACAAAAGCCTTACAGCAGGCTATTACAACGATTGAAGGCGGCCATAACACCCTGCTTACGCCCTCGGGCCTCTCGGCTGTCACGACCGCGTTGCTGGCGCATCTCAAAACCGGTGATCACTTGCTGATGGTCGATAGCGTCTATGGACCCTCGCGCGCCTTTTGCGACAAGATGCTCACCCAGTTGGGTGTCGAGGTCACCTATTACGATCCGCGGATCGGCGCGGGCATCGCCGCGTTGATGAAGCCCAATACGGCGGTTGTCTATACCGAATCACCCGGCTCAAACTCATTTGAGGTGCAGGACATTCCAGCCATTGCCGCCGCCGCCCATGCAGGCGGAGCGGTGGTCATGGCGGACAATACCTATGGCGCGGGATTTTATTTCAAACCTTTGGCGCATGGTGTCGATGTCTCCATTCAGGCCATTACTAAATATCTGTGCGGCCATTCCGATGTGATGATGGGCTCCATCACCACCAATGAACGCACGTGGAAGGCAACCGTTGATGCGCATGGGTCGCTCGGCCAGACCGCTGCACCCGACGACGTCTATCTGGTGCTGCGCGGTATCCGCACATTGGGCGTGCGTCTTGAGCGCCACATGAAGACGGGCATCGCGCTGGCGCGCTGGCTTGAGGCGCGCCCTGAAGTCGCCAGCGTTCTCCACCCCGCCCTTACCAGCCACCCTGATCACGCGCTGTGGAAGCGCGATTTCACAGGCGCTTGCGGTTTGTTCAGTTTCATCCTCAAGCCGGTGGCTGAGGAGGCGCTGGCTGCCTTTCTCGACGCGTTGGACCTCTTCGGCATGGGTTATTCATGGGGCGGCTATGAGAGCCTCATCGTGCCACAGGATCTCGTCAAAAATCGAACGGCCACGTCTGGCGATTTTGGCGGGCAGTTGATCCGTGTCCATGCCGGCCTTGAAGATATTGATGATCTGATTGCCGATCTTGAATCTGGTTTTGCGCAGCTCAACACAATGGCCCGCTGAGACATGTCCGATGCGGTGTTCAGCCTGAGCTTGTCGCCCGGCGAGGTGCAAGCGCTTTGGCTTTCGCTCAAGACAGGCGTCGTCGGCACCGCTTTGTCGCTTGGCCCCGGCATCGCCATTGCATGGGTGCTGGCGCGCAAAAATTTCCCTGGCAAGTTCTGGCTGGACGGCCTCGTTTATCTGCCACTCGTCTTGCCGCCAGTCGTTACCGGCTATGTGCTGCTGCTTGTTTTTGGGCACAACGGGCCTATCGGTCATTGGCTCGAAACGCAGCTGGGGTTTGTGCTGGCTTTCAACTGGAAGGGCGCGGCACTGGCGTCTGCCGTCATGGGCTTCCCGTTGATGGTGCGTGCCATTCGCCTCGCCTTCGAGGCCGTTGATCCTAAACTCGAAGCTGCCGCGCGCACGCTTGGGGCGCGCCGTTTCGATGTATTTCTATCGGTGACGCTGCCCCTCATCACGCCCGGCATCATTGCCGGGGCGCTTCTGGCGTTCGCCCGCGCACTCGGCGAATTTGGAGCGACCATTACCTTTGTCGCCAATATCCCCGGTGAAACGCAAACCCTACCCATCGCGCTCTATAGCGCTTTACAGTTGCCCGACGGCGACATTCACGCCATGCGTTTTGTCATCCTGTCGTTGGTGCTTGCCGCCGCAGCACTTGCTGGCTCTGAATATCTGGCACGCGCCGCCCAGACCCGCATCAGGGGGCAAGCATGAGTGGCCTCTCACTTGCCATTCAACACAATGTTGGTGACTTTCGCCTCGAGGTGACGCTCACCGCAGAGAGCGGCGTCACCGGTATCATCGGGCCGTCAGGCGCAGGCAAGAGCATGTTGCTCAAGATGATCGCGGGATTAGAACGCCCCGCCTCAGGCCATATCTCGTTTGCAGGCGAAGTCTTGAGTGATGCAGCGCGCGGCGTCTTTCTCGCGCCTGAACATCGCCGCATCGGTTATGTGTTTCAGGATGCTCTGCTCTTTCCGCATATGAGCGTCGTTGAAAATCTCGACTACGGCGCAAAACGTCGTGGCAACGCGGGCGTTATTTCGCGCGACGATATCATTGCGCTGCTGGGGCTTGAGCGCCTTCTCACCCGTCGCCCACACCATTTGTCCGGCGGCGAAGCGCAACGCGTCGCCATCGGCCGCGCACTGCTCTCCAATCCACGCTTACTGCTCATGGATGAACCGCTTTCAAGCCTCGACCCACGCCGTCGTCACGGCATATTACCCTTCATCGAAGCCCTACATCGCCAGCTTGATCTGCCAATCATCTATGTCAGCCACAATATCGACGAGATCACGCGGTTGGCTGATCGCGTCATCGTTCTACATGCTGGCAAAGTAGCGGCGACCGGTAATGTCGCCGATGTGTTGAACCAACCAGCAATGCAACAGCTTATTCTCGGTGACGACAGTGGCAACGATGATCCAGCCATGATCGTCGAGGCGCATGTGCTGGCCCATGATGTCGCGCAGCATGTTACTGAGTTGAGCCTTGGACCCGCGCACCTCACTCTTCCCTTGCTGCATCGCCCCATTGGCGACATGGTCAGGCTGCGCATTCACGCGCGCGACATTGCCATTGCGACGGAGCCGCTTCAGGGCATCAGCGTCCAGAACATTATTGAAACCACGATCACGGAGATTACATCGACCGGAGCAGGTCGGGTCGATGTAACGCTTTCCTTGTCCGACACGCATCGTCTCACCGCGCGGGTTACACAGCGCGCAAGCGATAAATTGGCTCTCGTCCCCGGCATGACGGTTTGGGCCCTGATCAAGTCAGTGGCCCTCGCCAGCGACAGCAGATCATCGAACTAAACGACATAGACACCAGTGACAGGGAGAATTCGGCGTGGCACGGATCGACATCAAAAGCGAGATTGCGGGCAAGGTCTGGAAAATCGAAGCCAAGATCGGCGACATGCTTGCAGAAGACGATGTCATTTTGGTGCTGGAATCCATGAAGATGGAAATCCCGATTTCATCACCCCTCCATGGCCGTCTTGTTGAATTGCGCGTCGCCGAAGAAGACCCGGTTGCTGAAGAACAAATCGTCGCCATAATCGAACGGCTCTGACATTAAGCCACCCCAAAAAGATCCTTGAGATAAGGGTTCAGGAATTTCCCCGCTGGATCGAGGTCACGCCGCAGCTTGCAAAAATCTTCCCAACGCGGATAAAGCGTCGAAAGTTCAGCAGCCCGCGCGGTATGCAGCTTTCCCCAATGTGGCCTGCCCTGATAGCGCCGGAAAATATCTTCAACGCCCGCAAAGAGTTTCGCATAGGGCTGGCGATGATATTGATGGACGGAAATTGTCACGCTGTCGCGCTGATAAAATGGGCTGAGCCAGATGTCGTCAGCCGCCACATAGCGGTATTCAAGCGGAAACAAAAAGTTGACGCCACAGGTGCGCATGAAGGCGGCGACTTCACGAATGCAGTCGGGACCTTGCGCGGCGGGCACCGCATATTCCATTTCATTGAAGCGGTTGTTGCGGTCGCTTGGGAAGGCGTCATGCGACCAGCGCACGCGTCCCGGCGCATCAGCCGCCAGAGAGTAGCGTCCTCCCGCCGAGGTCAGGAATTTCTGAATAGGCCCGCGCAGAAACGGGGTATAGCGCGAGACTTCGCACGCCAGCCTGAAAATCTTGTCGTCGCGTGTTTCGGCGCCATCATCGCGGCGGTGGCGCGGTTTTGGCTCTACTTCTGTCTCGCTGAGAAATTTGACGATGGCCTCTTTGGAGTAAGGAAACCAGAAAAATTCAAAATGTCGGTGCGTATCGCGCAGCGTCTCGACCTTCGCTAACACGTCCTCCACAGACATCCGCCCGCCGGTTTCTTCCAACGCATAGGCCGGGCGGGCCTTCATGGTGATCTCGCTCATAATACCGAGGCTGCCCATTGAGACGCGGCCTGCATTGAACAAGTCGGGGTTTTCGTCCCGGTTAGCCGTCAGCACCTCTCCGCTCGCTGTCACCAGCCGAAAGCCTTCGACCGCGGCCGACATTGATCCCAGATCAATACCGGTGCCGTGTGTGCCCGTGCCTACCGCGCCTGCCAGCGATTGGCGATCGATGTCACCTTGATTGGCAAGGCCCAACCCGCGATCCAGCAGCATCGGCCCTAGATCACGGACGGTGGTGCCCGCTTTGATCCGCACCGAATGCGCCTCTGCATCATGGTCCAGCACGCCGGACATTTTTTGCAGCGAAATGATTGTGCCTTGGCTTTCGACCAATGGCGTAAACGAATGGCCGCTGCCGGCGACGCGGACGGGTGTTGCCGCCCCGCGCACAAGCTCGGCAAGCTCTTCCTCGCTGGCAGGTTCTGCCATGACCTCCGGCCATGCCTTCACCCATCCCGACCAGTTCGACCAAACTTGCGCCATGTTGTTTCCGTTCTCCTGCAAGGCCCCACGAGCACTATAGGCCTGCGATGATAGATAATGGCCAGACTTCCTGGTCATAAAAAGAGCCCCGGTCGCGCCCGAGGCTCTTTTATTAGGGTCTGCGTTGAAATATTTTCAGCGCGTTGCTTCGCCGTTCTGCACCGTCGTTATGGTAGGTTTGAAATCTCGCGCCAGCACGGTCGCCTTCTTAATATCCGCGGGCTCCATCTTGGACGACAGGTTGTCCAACTCTTTGGAAGCAAATTGCGGGAAGCCGTTTTTCACCGCGAGCAGATAGTACATATAGGCCTTCACATCATCCTTGGCGACGCCTTCGCCGGCCTGATACATGGTGGCCACATTGTATTCGGCTTCGGCCATACCTTGTATGGCGGCGGCTTCATACCATTTAGCCGCCTTTGCGGCGTCGCGTGAGACGCCCCAACCCTTGTCATACATGCTGCCGAGATCCATCTGCGCGCGCGCATCGCCGCCCTTGGCACCAATCTCGTAATATTTAATGGCCGTTGGCACATCACGTTCCACGACCTTAGCGTCAAAATATTCCTCACCAAGCCGGAAGGCCGCGCCCGCGTTATGTTCCTTCTCGACAGCTTTCTTCCATTCGGCCAAAGCCTCTGGATAAAACCCGCGCCGATAGAAATCCTGCCCAGATGTTTCGCTTGGTTTTGTGGCTTCGCTTGATTTTGTGGCTTCGCTTGGCTTTACGTCAGCTGCATGTGCCGTCACGCTTGGCAACACGGCCATCAACATTGCCGCCAGTGCTGCAAAGCACCACATGCGGATCGCCGTCAAACTCATCCAGCTTTCTTGTGTCGTCACATTCATCTCTCGGTCTCCATCCCCAGTCCCGCTTTACACAGAGCCCTACTTTGCGCGAGGTCTCATTTTACACGGATGCCAGTTGTTCTGACTTGGCTCCATCATGGGCCTCCCACCTCCAAATGTGAACAAAGGAACATATTTTCCAACTTGAGGTGAACATTTCATAATATTTGCGTGCCCGCAAACGCGGCCAAGCCCCCTCTGTCAAATGACAGAAAGCGGCCTGTATCTAATTTGAAAGCATCGGAAGGTATGGTGATCCCGGCAGGGCTCGAACCTGCGACCTACGGATTAGAAATCCGTTGCTCTATCCAGCTGAGCTACGGGACCCATTCGACAGGGACCAAATCCATGAACTTGATCAATGCGTCCACTGGTCGGATCGGTCGGCCTTGAAATTGTCGGCATAGGCCTTCAGCAAGGGGCGCGCCGTCTTGGACTCGATCACCTGATAGTCAATGCCATGGCGCGTTGCATAGGCGATGGCCGCTTCTTTGGTGTCAAAACGCAAGTTCAATTGGGGTTTGGTGTCGCTTGAGCTGGTCCAGCCCATCAGTGGCTCGACTTGGCGATCCGTCGATTCAAATTCGATGACCCATAATTTAATATTGGCCCGACCAGATTGCATTGCATTCTTTGCCGGTCGAAAGATTCGCGCCCGCGCCATGTGTCTCGCTCCAAAATTCACATCCCTCGCCTGACGCATCAGATCGAAGCCTGACGCGACAGACCGAAGAACGTCGCAAATTCATATTCTTATGGCCCTAATTCAGCCGAATTTGCAAGTCACAAGGGAAGCATTCGATGTTTCAGGTGCCCCCCACTACCCCCATCACCATGTTTCATCAAAGTTTTACAAGAGTCACACCACTCCGACACGAGAACAGATGAAATTCCGCCTGAGATCGGTCCCCCAGTCTCAAATCTTGTCACCGTCATTTGAGTCCCCCAAACGTCAAGGAACCCCCCATGACGAATTATCCATGCAACGACCTCGATTTCATTTCCGCGACCCGCATTCTTGCGGCTCAGGGCTTCAACAAACTCGACATTCAATGCGTGCTCGACCTGACCGGCCCACGCATCCGCAATGGCACCCCGGTCTGGCCAGCCGACCAGATCGAACGGCTTGCCGCCCGTGCCTATTGGCTCGGCGAGCATGAGATGAGTGTTTCGCTCCCTACAGCGGCCTGATTTGCCGCTGCGTTTGGCAAGACGCTGCCCAACGGCCTCAAGCCGATCTGCCTCGCAATAGACCTTTTCTCCCAAAAGGCCAGTTGCGGGCAGCTGGGCTGCAGTGTATTGGGAGGGCCAGTCGGGGCGTAGCGCAGCCTGGTAGCGCATCTGGTTTGGGACCAGAGGGTCGGGAGTTCGAATCTCTCCGCCCCGACCAATCATCTTTTTCTGTTCATACTCGTAAGAATCACTGGCCCTCAGGATGCGCTAGGTTCGCCGTCCGGCGCCTTGTGGCGGCTCATCAACTTGAACAGGCCGGTCGCCTTCATCACTGGCCGATTGCCGACAAACAGTTCCGCCTCACAAAAAGCCACGGATCGGGTCGCGCGGGTGACGCGGGCTGTGCCTTCCAGCCATTCGCCGGGGCGCGCCGATGACAAAAAATCAGAATTCATGCGGATGGTCAGCGCTACCGTCTTGGTTTCGCGAAAGACCGCCGTGCCAAGCAGGCCATCGGCAAAGGCCATCAACATGCCGCCGTGGGTGATACCACGCGAATTGCAATGGCGCTCTAAGACCCGAACGCCATGGCGAAACCCGTCATGGGTCACGCGATGATAAAAAGGTCCATTGTGGCTTGTATAGGGGCCTCGCGTGGTTGAACGCGTGAAGCCTTCGGGCGGGTTGTCGTCGTCATCTAAAATACTCATGCTCTCGTTTACTTGCTTGCTCAGTGGCCATCAAAAACAAAACGCTCCGCAGGTTGTCTGCGAAGCGTCTGCGTCTCAAAATTCAGTCTGGCTCAGTTGGCCTCGGTGTCGTCTTCCGGGATCATCTCCGCCACCATCAGGCCTTTGGGGCCTTCGCCGAAGCGGACGCGCACTTCCTGTCCGGGCACCAGATCGTGCACGCCGAAGCGGCGCAATGTTTCCATATGCACGAAAATATCTGCTGTGCCTTCGCCGCGCGTAACAAAGCCATAACCGCGCGCCCGATTGAACCATTTAACAACGGCTGTTTCGAACTCGCCGATTGGGACTACGCCCGCCGTCGGCGAGCGCGTCGTCTGTGTACGGTCTGACGGTGGTTGTCCACGCACCGCCGTTGCGTCGTCAATGTCAATGACACGCAGCGCCTGATAGCCACGCGGACGCTGTACGGCCTCACAAACAACGGTGGTGCCTTCCTCCAGCCCATCACGTCCGAATTGCTTCAAACATGACGAGTGGATCAACACATCGTCTCTGCCATCGTCGGGAATAATAAAGCCATAGCCTTTGACTTCATCGAACCATTTGACGGTGCCGCAAATCTCAAACGCCGTATCGGCAACCGAGCCGGTCGTTTCGTCTACTCGATGTTCCATCCCCACCACGACTTCAGACCGGCGATCTGTCGTATGCTTGGCCACATACGTTTTGTAAAGTTTGGCCCCTACTGTGACCGCCAGTGGTTCTGTCTGGTTCGTGCGTATTGCACGACCCCCCATTCACAATCGGAAACTATATCAGCGTAGGGCGACGTTTAAAAGTGTTGCAGTGGTATCACTTTGATTGATGTCCGGATTGATGTCCGGGATTGATGTCCGGGAATGCTTTACGCGGGGCGCGGGAGCAGCGACAATACAGACTGATTTGGCCACTTGGTTTGCGGCTGCATGCCTCTATGCGCCCGCTCTCTATCCTTCGAAGACAAAGGGCATCTAAATATGGCGAAGGCAATCGCCCTTGGCATTGCATTGTTCGGCTTCTGGCTTGCGTTGTCGGGACATTACACGCCCTTTCTCCTCGCCATTGGCGTTGTTTCTTGTGCACTTTGCGTTGCGATCACGATGCGCATGGGGCTGATTGACGCCGAGACGGTGCCAACCCAGCTCAAGATCGCGCTGCTGCTCTATTGGCTATGGCTTGTAATTGAGATCATTAAATCTAATTGGGCCGTGGCGCGCATCATTTTGGCGCGCAAGCCCGACCTCGGCCAGCAGTTCATCCTTATACCAACGAGCCAAATCACCGATATGGGGCGTGTCATTTATGCCAATTCCATCACGCTGACGCCAGGAACGGTGACGGTTGAAACAGCCGAACACGCCTTTCTCGTCCATGCGTTGACCGCAAATTTTGTTCCCTCGCTTGCGGCAATGGGCGAACGCGTGACCGCCGTCGAAGGAGCGCAGTCATGACGCTTGCCTTCTCTATGTTCGGGGTGGCCGTGGCTGCTGTATTCATTGCAATGCTTCTTGTAATCATTAGAAGCTATGCGGGGCCGAGCCTTTATGACCGTGTCTTGGCGGTCAATTCCTTCGGGACCTTGACGGTGTTGCTGCTTGGGTTGCTTGGCTTCCTCACCGGCCGCCCTGATTTTCTCGATATTGCGCTTCTCTATGCCTTGATAAATTTCGTGGGGACCATTGCCGTGCTCAAGTTCGTGCGTCATCGCCTGCTGGGCGCTGGGGTCCCCAAAAAAGATATTGCTGCGTTGCGGGAGGGCGGACAATGAGTCTTGATCCCTCCATCATCGCCCTCGTCGTCAACATCGTCAGCTGGGTCTGCCTGAGCTTTGGTGGCATCGTTCTCATCATCGGAGCCCTCGGCATCGTTCGCTTGCCCGACTTCTGGTCGCGCGTCCACGCCGCCGGGATGATCGACACACTTGGCAGCGCCCTCGTTCTTGTCGGCATGATGCTACAGGCGGGCCTGACGCTTGTGACCCTCAAACTGCTGTTGATCGGGCTGTTCCTTTTCATCGCCGGGCCGACGGCCACCCATGCCATTACCAATGCGGCATGGGTGGCGGGCATCAAGCCAACGCGCACCGAGAAAGACGAGGGCTCCTTGCTGGGCCGGAAGGCATCGTCATGAACGTCATCGTCGTTGACCTAGTCCTGTTTGGCTTTCTGGTGCTGACAGCCGTCGCCATCATGAAGCTCACCAATCTGTTTGCCGTGACCATGCTCGCTGGCCTGTTCAGCCTGTTGGCCGCGGCGCTCTTCGTCACGCTTGATGCAGTAGATGTGGCCTTTACCGAGGCTGCCGTCGGGGCGGGCATTTCAACCGTCTTGATGTTGAGCGCCTTGGCGCTCACCGCGCGTGAAGAACGGCCGATGTCGCGCAGCGTCATCCTGCCGCTCGTCTGCTGCCTCGTCACCGGGGCGGCGCTGATGTACGGCACACTCGACATGCCCGCCTTTGGCAGTCCTGACAGCCCCGTCCACACCCATGTTGGCGGTGCTTACATCGAGCGCACACAAGCTGACACTGGCGTTCCCAATATGGTGACGGCGGTTCTGGCCAGCTATCGTGGCTACGACACATTGGGCGAAACGACGGTGATATTTGTCGCCGCTATCTCCGTCCTGTTGCTGATCGGATTTCCTCGCAAGGGCTCTCGTCGCCGCAAAAAAGATGAGGACGCCTGATATGCATCACCATCTCATTTTGCGTGTCATCGCCAAACTCCTACTGCCCTTCATCCTGCTCTATGCGCTCTATGTGCAATGGCATGGTGACTATGGGCCGGGCGGTGGTTTTCAGGCCGGGGTTATTTTTGCCGTGGGCTTCATTCTCTATGCGCTGGTCTATGGCGTTGAGGCGTTGGCGCGCGTTGTGCCCTCCAAGGCTCTGGTCGCGGGCATGGCCTTTGGCGTGCTGCTCTATGCAGGCACCGGCGTCGTCACACTCTTCACGGGTCTCGATTTTTTAGATTATTCGCGGCTCGCGCATGATCCGGTTCACGGTCAGGAATGGGGCATTTTGTTTGTAGAGCTTGGCGTCGGTATTGCGGTTGCTTGCGCCATGACGGCCATCTTCGTCGCTTTTGTCACGCGCGAACCCGACATTGACGATGAGGACTGGTAGTTTGGACAGCATCTTCATCCTCATCGCCGGGCACTATAACTACTGGATGGTCGTCATCTTGATGATGATTGGCCTCTACATCACCATTTCGCGCGGCAATCTCATCAAAAAAATCGTCGGGCTGAACCTGTTTCAGTCCTCGGTCTTCATGCTCTATATCTCGATGGGCAAAGTGGCCGGTGGTACCGCGCCCATTCTCACCGACAAGCCGAACGAAATTTATTCAAACCCGCTGCCCCATGTGCTGATCCTGACAGCGATTGTCGTTGGTATTTCGACTACGGCGCTGGCGCTGGTCCTGGTTGTGCGCATCCGCGAAGCCTTTGGAACGATTGAAGAGGACGAGATTCTGGCCATCGAATTAGACCCCGAATACGACACATCCAAGGCCCGGCATTGATGCTGCACGCCCTCACCGCTCAGTTGCCTATCCTGCAAGTCATTGTCCCGCTCATCGCTGCGCCCTTCTGCGCTTTGCTGGGTGGCGGCGGTCGCTCATGGGCGCTCGCCTTTGCCACCAGCCTTGTCTCTTTTGCCATTGCCGTCTGTCTGTTTCTCTCCGTCATTGACGGCACGATCATCTCGTACCATCTCGGCGGCTGGGCACCACCTCTCGGCATCGAATATCGCGTCGATGTTTTCAATGCCTTTATTCTGCTCATCGTGTCAGGTGTGGGGGCTCTGACGCTGCTGTATGCCCGCGCCAGCGTCGCCCATGAAATTGACGAGAGCCAACACGGGTTGTTCTACACAGCCTTCGTGCTCTGCATAACCGGGCTTCTTGGCGTCACCATCACCGGCGATGCCTTCAACGTCTTTGTCTTTCTCGAAATCTCGTCGCTTTCAACCTACGCGCTGGTCGCCTCAGGTGCCCGGCGTGATCGGCGCGCGCTGACGGCCTCTTACAACTATCTGATCATGGGCACGATTGGCGCGACCTTCTTCGTCATCGGTCTTGGTCTGCTCTATATGATCACCGGCACGCTTAACATGGCTGATCTTGCCCAACGTCTGCTTGATCAAGGTGACAGCCGCACGCTGCGCATGGGCTTTGCCTTCATCGTTGTCGGCATTGGGCTGAAACTCGCCATCTTCCCGCTGCATCTGTGGTTGCCCAACGCCTATACCTATGCGCCCTCAGCCGTCAGCGCCTTTGTCGCGTCCACGTCAACCAAGGTTGCCGTCTATTTGTTACTGCGCTTCCTCTTCACGGTGTTCGGCTTTTCGAGCCCGTTTGAAGTGGACGTCATGCATTATATTATCCTGCCGTTGGCCCTGATCGGCATTGTGGCAGGCTCAGTCGTTGCCATCTTCCAGGATGATTTAAAGCGCCTGCTCGCCTATTCGAGCATCGCGCAGATCGGCTATATGCTCGTTGGCGTTGCTCTGCTTTCGCATGACGGACTGATGGCGTCGATTATCCATCTGTTCAATCACGCCGTAACCAAGGCCACCATGTTCATGGTCGCAGGCGTTTATGTCATGCAGTGCGGCACCAGCACGATCCGTGATCTGCGCGGCGTCGGGCGCGACATGCCGTTGACCACAGCGGCCTTTGTGGTCGGTGGGTTCAGCCTTGTCGGCATCCCGCTGACCGTCGGCTTCATCAGCAAATGGTATCTCGTTCAGGCCGCCATTGCCGAAGGCTGGTGGCCCATCGTTATCCTCATCGTCGGCTCGTCGTTGCTCGCCTTTGCCTATGTCTGGCGCTTCGTTGAGGTTGCCTATATGTATCCCTCACCCGACGGCGTGACACGCAAGGAAGCGCCGCTCACCATGCTTATTCCGATGTGGATATTCGCAGGCCTTACTCTCTTCTTCGGCATCAATGCGTCACTGACCAGCGAGGCCGCCAGCCGGGCCGCCAGCGGCCTGATCGCCGCCTCCAGTTTGATCTGGCAATAGGGGCGCATGATGATCACAGCCAATTACGTCCTCTTCCTTGCCTTGTTCGTGCCGCTGGGTGCCATCGGCCTGCTTGCGGCGCTGCGCAACTTTCCTGTTGCCCGCGATGTCGCTCACGTCGCAACGGCAATCGTCACATTCGTCCTCGTCGTTTATCTGTTTGTCGCCTTTCAGCATGGCGAGGTGGCGCATCTCTTTTTGTTTGAAGTCATGCCCGGCCTGCCAATCAATTTTGTGCTGGAGCCGCTCGGCCTTGTCTTTGCCTTGCTCGCGTCCGGCCTCTGGATTGCCATTTCGATTTATGCGATCGGCTATATGCGCGCCAACGCAGAGGAACATCAAACGCGCTTTGCCATGTTCTTCACGCTAGCCATCGCCGCTGCCCTTGGCATTGCTTTTTCGGGCACGCTGTTCACGCTCTTCATCTATTACGAGATGCTGACGCTTTCGACCTATCCGCTGGTTGCCCACAAGGGCACACCGGAAGCGCGCGCGGGGGCGCGAACCTATCTCATTATTCTACTCACGACTTCCATTTGCTTTTTCTTCGTCGCCATCATCTGGACGTGGACCGCGACGGGCACCACAGCCTTCGAGCCGGGCGGTATCCTTAAAGGTCATCTTGATCCTGCCTACGCGCCGCTGTTGCTCGCCCTCTTTGCCTTTGGCATCGGCAAGGCGGCGTTAATGCCGTTTCATCGTTGGTTGCCGTCGGCTATGGTGGCGCCTGCGCCGGTCAGTGCGCTTTTGCATGCAGTGGCCGTCGTCAAAGGTGGCGTCTTCACGTTGCTCAAGGTTGGTGTTTATATTTTTGGCACGGGTTATCTCTCCAGCACCCATGCGTCCATCTGGCTCTGCTGGGTCGCAGCCATCTCGATCATCGTCGCGGCCATCATCGCCATCAGCAAGGACGACCTGAAAGCGCGGCTTGCCTATTCAACCATCAGCCAATTGGCTTACGTCACGTTGGGCGTGGCGCTTGCCAATCAGATGGGCATGATCGGCGCCACCATGCAGATCGTCATGCATGCCATGGCCAAGATCACCTTGTTCATGTGCGCAGGCGCCATTTATGTTGCTGCACGTAAGACAAAGATCAGCGACATGGCGGGCCTCGGTCGCCAGATGCCGATCACCTTTGCTGCTTTTCTCATCGCCTCTCTCAGCATCATCGGCTTGCCGCCACTGGGCGGAGCCTGGAGCAAATGGTTCCTCATTCTTAGCGCAGCCAATGCTCAGCAAATGATGATGATTGCCGTCCTTGGTGTCGGCTCGCTGCTTTCCATTGCCTATCTGTTGCCCATTTCGGCCAAAGCGTTCTTTGTCCCTGGGCCGGACCATGTTGGCGTGCGTGAGGCGCCGTTCCTGTGCCTCGTTCCCATTTGCGTCACGGCGCTGGGATGTTTTCTGCTCTTTATCTATGCCAATGACATCTATGGCTTCCTCCTTCATGTCCCCTTGCTCGCACCCGAAGGAGCCTACCCATGAACACCTACATCACCAATAAGGTGCTCTATACGCTCGGTGCGATCTGTCTTGCGCTGGTCGTCGTAGATTTTGTGCGTGACCGGCATGGATTTTTTGACGTTGAGAGCTGGCCGCTCTTCTTTTGCCTGTTCGGCTTTGTGGTCTATGGCGCGCTGATCATTATGGCCAAGGGCTTGCGCCGTCTGATCGAACGCCCAGAGGACTATTACGGCAAGGAAGCCATCGACGCAGAGCCTGAATCCGGCATGGGCCCGGATGCACCAGAAAAAGTGGAGGTGCATCATGACTGACATGCTGATGCCCTCGCTGATCTATTTTATTGCCGCGCTTGCTGTGCCCTTCATTGCCGCGCCGCGCTTGCGTGCGTTGTTTCTGCTGTCCATTCCAGTTCTTGGCTTGCTCAGTTTCGTTTACATGCCTTATGGCACTTATCATTTGCTGCCGCTCTTTGACGTCCAGCTGAAAATTTTCTGGGTCGATGCGCTTTCCTATATTTTTGGACTCATCTTCTCGCTCGCCGCTTTCTTGTCGCTCGTTTATGCGTGGCATATCCGCGACCGACTGGAGCAAGTGTCCTCGCTCATCTATGCAGGCGCAGCTATTGGGGCCGTCTTTGCTGGTGATCTCATTACGTTGTTTGTCTTCTGGGAAGGCACAGCCCTCGCTTCTGTCTTCCTCATCTGGGCGCGCCGGACAGAAGGCTCCTACCACACAGGTATGCGCTACATCACAGCGCAGGTCGTTTCTGGCCTGCTGCTTCTGATTGGCATTGTGCTGTTTTATCGCGACACTGGGTCGATCGCCTTTGAGCATATGGAATTGGAGAGCCTCGGCACATGGCTCATCTTTATTGCTTTCGGCATCAAATGTGCCTTTCCGCTGCTGCATAACTGGCTGCAAGATTCTTATCCCGCCGCCACTTTCACCGGCACGGTCACCCTATCGGCATTCACCACTAAGCTTGCCGTTTATGCTTTGGCGCGCGGTTTTGCTGGCACCGAATATCTGCTCTATATCGGCGTTGCCATGACGCTCTTTCCCGTGTTTTTTGCTGCCATCGAAAACAACTTGCGCCGCGTCTTGTCGTACAGCCTCAACAACCAGTTGGGCTTCATGGTCGTCGGCATTGGTATCGGCACACCTTTGGCGCTTGATGGCACGGTCGCTCATGCCTTTGCCCATGTCGTCTATAAGGCGCTCTTGTTTATGAGCGTCGGCGCGGTGTTCTATCGCACAGGCAAAGAACGTGCCTCTGACCTTGGCGGTTTGTGGCGCTCCATGCCGCTTACCATGTGCTTTTGCATCATCGGCGCGATGTCCATTTCGGCTTTTCCGCTGTTTTCCGGCTTCATCTCCAAAAGCCTGATCATTTCAGCGGCGGGCAATGAACATTACTTCTTTATCTGGGCTGCCCTCGTCGTTGCTTCCATTGGTGTGCTTGAGCATGCAGGCATCAAGATTCCCTACTCCATGTTCTTTGGTCATGATCGTGGGTGGCGCGTCAAGGAAGCGCCGCTTCATATGCTCATCGCCATGGGCATTGCTGCAGCAATCTGTGTCGGTGTTGGCATTTGGCCCGAGCCGCTCTATGCGCTTCTGCCTTATCCCGTTGATTACCAGCCCTACACATCAGGGCATGTCATCACGCAATTGCAATTGTTGTTTTTTGCCGCGCTGGCCTTCGCCCTGCTCGTTCGCTTCAACATCTATCCAGCTGAATACCGTTCCATCAATCTTGATTTTGATTGGATATACCGCCGCGCGCTGCCCAAATTGGTGCGTTACATCACGGCGCGTGTGACGGCGTTCTGGCGTGGCTTTGCGGGATTTGCAGAACGCCGAATTGAGCGCACACTCGTTGTCGTCTATCGCGCCCATGGTCCGCAAGGGCCACTGGCGCGCACTTGGCCCACCGGCTCGATGGTCCTCTGGATCGCCATTCTGCTTGGCATAACGCTTTGCCTCGCCTACTTATAATATCAATAAAGTGCGCAAACCGGATGGTTGCATAACCGGTCGCGTCAAACAGGAGGCCACCCCGATGGAGATGAATGGCGAATATCGTATTCCTGCCACCCGCGAAGCTGTCTGGGAGGCGCTCAATGACGCTGAGGTCCTTCAGGCCACCATTCCTGGCGCTGAATCGGTGGTAAAAACCTCTGACACCTCGTTTGAGGCTGTCGCCAAGACCAAAGTCGGCCCCGTCAGCGCCCGCTTCAAAGGCAAGGTGACGCTCACCGACATCGACGCGCCCAATGGCTATACGTTAAGTGGCGAAGGCAATGGCGGCGCGGCGGGGTTTGCCAAGGGCTCGGCCCGCGTCAATCTCGCCGACTACAATGGCGTGACTGTCCTCACCTATAATGTGAATGCTCAGATCGGCGGCAAGCTTGCCCAGATCGGCCAGCGCTTCATTGATAGCACAGCCTCAAAGCTCGCCGATGAGTTTTTTGGTAATTTTTCAAAGGCCCTTGGCGGCGAAAAAGTCCATATGATCGAGCAGATCGAGGAAGAAGCCGAAGCCTTTGGCAAATCACCCGATCACGATGCCATTGCGCCCACAGGCATTCCGCGTCTACCCGATGACGAAGTCGGCCAGGGCTACAGCCCATGGATATGGGGCACGGCGCTCATTATCGGCGTTGCCGTCCTAATTATTTTCTTCGGTTACTGAGATCATGGCTTCACTTGACGTCTCGCGTGCAAGCGCGGAGACTCACCCGCAAAACATTCAAGGGAGATGCGCCCAATGACCGTTGTCAATATGACCGTCAATGGAAAATCCACTAGCGCCGATGTCGAAGATCGCACCTTGCTCGTCGAATACATCCGCGATGAACTCGGCCTTACTGGCACGCATGTCGGCTGCGACACCAGCCAATGCGGCGCTTGCGTCGTTCATGTCAACGGGCGCGCGGTCAAGTCTTGCGCCATGCTAGCCGGCCAGGCCGAAGGCGCCGAGGTCGTGACCGTTGAAGGCCTTGCCGTCAATGGCGAGCTTCATCCCGTGCAAAAAGCCTTCCGGGAACATCACGGCCTGCAATGCGGCTTTTGCACACCCGGCATGATCATGACTGCCGTCGATCTCATCCGTCGCAAACCGCAACTGGACGAACATACAGTGCGCGACGAGCTTGAAGGCAACCTGTGCCGCTGCACCGGCTATCACAACATCGTAAAGGCGATCCTCGCCGCGTCAGAGGAAATGCGCTGAGATTGAGGCCATCCTTCGAGACGCGCGGAGGGCGCGCTCCTTGAGGTATGAGGTTTGTATCTGCGTTTTTGTTAGACCCTCACCCTGAGGAGGTGCGTAGCACCGTCTCGAAGGGCGAGGCCGGGGAGCCAAAGGGAGGACAAGCCGTGACGGATAAAGCCAAAAGCGAAGCCATCGGTCAGCCCGTTCGCCGCAAGGAGGACTTCCGTTTTATCACTGGAAATGGTCATTACACCGATGACATCACACGACCACGCCAGACACACGCCTATTTCCTCCGCTCGCCTCACGCCCACGCCAAGATCACAAATCTCGACATCTCAGATGCGCTGAAAGCGCCGGGCGTTGTCGCCATCTTCACCGGCAAAGATGTTGCCGCCGATGGGCTTGGCGGTTTGATCTGCGGCTGGACCGTTCACTCCAAGGACGGTGAAGCGATGAAGGCGGGCACCCATCCGATCCTCGCGCTCGATACCGTGCGCTATGTCGGTGACCACATCGCCATGATCGTTGCCGAAACTCATGCGCAAGCCAAATCAGCCGCCGAGCTTGTGCAGCTTGATTTCGAAGCACTACCCGCCGCCGTCTCGCTGGCGACCTGCCAGTCGGCCAGCGCCGGTCAGGTCCATGCTGAAGCACCGCGCAACACTTGCTTTGAATGGGAACTCGGCAACAAGGCCGAGACGATGGCCGCGCTGGCCAAAGCTGACAAGATCGTCAAGATCGACCTCGTCAACAACCGCCTGATCCCCAACGCCATGGAGCCACGCGCCGCCATCGGCGAATATGACAAGGGCACCGGCAACTATACATTGCACACCACCAGCCAAAATCCGCATGTGGCCCGCCTTGTGTTGTCGGCCTTTGTCGGCGTCGCGCCTGAACACAAGCTGCGCGTTATTGCGCCCGATGTGGGTGGCGGCTTTGGCTCTAAGATTTTCATCTATGCCGAAGAGACAGCTTGCGTCTGGGCGGCAGCCAAAGTGGGTCGCCCCATCAGATGGACGGCGGAGCGCTCAGAGTCATTTCTCTCCGACGCGCATGGCCGCGATCACATGAGCCATGCTGAACTGGCACTTGATGCCAATGGCAAATTCCTCGGCCTACACGTCAAGACGATCGCTAATCTCGGCGCTTACCTTTCGACCTTTGCCTCGGCCACCCCGACCTATCTCTATGGCACGCTGTTGTCGGGCCAATATAATCTGCCTGCTGTCTATGTTGAAGTCGATGGCGTCTATACACATACCGCACCCGTCGATGCCTATCGCGGTGCTGGCCGCCCCGAAGCCACCTATCTTATCGAGCGCATTGTTGAGACCGCCGCGCGCGAAACCGGCATTGACCCGGCTGAGCTTCGCCGTCGCAATTTCATCACGACATTTCCTCATCAAACGCCTGTCATTATGAATTATGATATTGGCGATTTCGCTGCCTCGATGGACAAGGCGATGGAACTGATCGACTACAAGGGCTTTGGCGCTCGCAAGGCCGCCAGCGCTGCCAAGGGCAAACTGCGCGGCATCGGTTTTTCCACTTACATCGAAGCCTGCGGCATTGCGCCGTCTGCCGCTGTCGGTTCGCTTGGCGCGGGCGTGGGCTTGTGGGAATCGGCCGAAGTGCGCGTCAACCCGACCGGCAATGTCGAGGTCCTCACTGGCTCGCACAGCCACGGTCAGGGCCACGAAACCACTTTCGCCCAGCTTGTCTCGTCGCGCCTCGGCATCCCGATGGACCAAATCGAAATCGTCCACGGCGATACCGACAAAGTGCAATTCGGCATGGGCACCTATGGCTCGCGCTCAGGCTCTGTTGGCATGAGCGCCATCGTCAAGGCGCTCGACAAGGTCGAAGCCAAGGCGAAAAAGATTGCCGCCCATTTGATGGAAGCCGCTATCGAAGACGTCGCCTTTGAAGAAGGCCGCTTCACCGTCAAAGGCACCGACAAATCGCTCGCTTGGGCGGAAGTTTCGCTTGCCGCCTATACCGCGCATGGCTTTCCCTCGTCAGAGATCGAGCCCGGCCTCAAGGAGGGCGCGTTCTACGATCCAAAAAACTTCACGTTTCCATCAGGCTGCCATATCTGCGAAGTCGAGATCGACCCCGAAACTGGCATCCCCACCATTACCAATTTCGTCGCCGTCGATGATTTCGGCACCATCATCAATCCGATGATCGTTGAAGGTCAGATGCATGGCGGCATCACGCAAGGCATCGGCCAGGCCATGCTGGAGCGTGCCGTCTATGACCCAGAGTCCGGTCAGCTCGTCACCGGCTCCTATATGGACTACACGATGCCGCGCGCAAGCGACCTGCCAAACTTCCAGCTTGGTTTCACCAAGACCGAATGCCCGTCCAATCCACTGGGTATGAAGGGCTGCGGCGAAGCGGGCGCCATCGCCTCGCCACCCGCTATCATCAATGCTATTACGGACGCGCTCGATGTCCGCGATATTGCCATGCCGGCCACGCCCGCGCGCATCTGGAGTGCTCTCCAGGCCGCGCCGCGGCAAGCCGCCGAATGAATACGGCTTCATCCTTCGAGACGCGCGAAGACCGCGCTCCTTGAGGCATGAGGTTTGAGTTTTTTGAATTGAACCCTCATCCTGAGGAGGTGCGAAAGCACTGTCTCAAAGGGCGAGACCCGAACGCCGAATAGAAGATCAGGAGCCGCCCATGTACCAGTTCAATCTCGTTCACCCCAAAACGCTCGCTGACGCCGAGACGTTTTTGGCCAAAGCCGACGACCCCAAACTCCTTGCCGGTGGCCAGACCCTGATCCCGACGCTGAAACAGCGCCTCGCCATGCCGAGCGATCTCATCGACATCGGCAATCTGAAGGAACTTTCCTTCATCCGCGCCGAGGGCAACGCCATCATGATCGGCGCTGGCACCACGCATTGCGAAGTTGCCGATTCCGCCGATGTCAAAAGGCAAAACCCGGCGCTTGCCTATCTCGCAGGCATGATCGGCGATCCTGCCGTGCGCCACATGGGCACGCTGGGCGGCTCCATTGCCAATAATGATCCGGCTGCAGATTACCCCGCCGCCTGCCTCGCGCTCGACGCCAAAATTCACACGACCAAGCGCCTCATCGAAGCGGATGAATTTTTCAAAGGCATGTTCGAGACGGTCCTCCAGCCCGATGAGATCATCAAGGAAGTGACCTTTCTGCATCCTGAAAAAGCCGCTTATCAGAAATTTCCCAATCCCGCCTCGCGCTACGCCATGGTCGGCGTCTTTGTCGCCAAAGGCCCCTGGGGCGTCCGCGTCGCCGTTACCGGCGCTGGACAGAACGGCGTCTTCCGCGTCAAGGCAATGGAAGACGCATTGACGAAAAACTGGTCCGCCGATGCCGTTGCTTCAATCAAAGTGCCTACCGATGGCCTGTTGTCAGACCTCCACGGCAGCGCCGAATACCGCGCGCATCTCATCACTGTGATGGCAAAGCGTGCCGTCGCCGCGGCGGGGTAAAAGACATCTTTCTCGCCTCCCCCTTTAGGGGGGAGGTCGGATTGCACAGCAATCCGGGTGGGGGTGCCTCTTCATAAAGACTCTTTTATGCATCACCTGCCGCACTGGATCCCGGGGCCAAGCCCCGGGATGACACCGGAGAGTTTAGCAAAACGTACCTAAAAATTCAGTGTCGTCTCGGGACCCTCCTTTAACGCAAAAGGTGGCCCGGGACCCATCTTCCTTACCTACCCCCTACTCGCCATCCACCATATTCATCACGTCCGAGCTCGCCGCGCCGCTCGGTGCCGGGACCTCGACAATCCGATCATCAACATCGTCATATTCCAGCCGCAGCGCTTTCGAGATCACAGCATGCATGTCGTAAAGCATGGTGGTGTAGGTAAATTCCAATATCTCCGTCTCCGACAGATGCTTTTTCAGCACCGCGAAAAGACCATCGGGTACGCGGCCTCCTTGCAGCACCAGCGCGTCAGCATAGGCAAGCAAGGCGCGTTCAACGTCGTTAAAGCAGGTTGCCACCTGCCAATGTGGGATGGCCTCGATCTGCTCCTCGCTCAGGCCCGCGTCGCGCGCCGCCTTGCAATGCTGCGAAAAGACAAATTGGCTGCCGCGCGCCCAACCGGCTCTGATCTGGCCCAACTCGCGATGCTGGGGCGAAATCTTGCGTTCCGGGCTGCGGTAAAACTGAAATCCCGCTACCGCATGGTCAAACACGCCCGGCACACCGGCAAAAACCGTCCACCAGTTGCCTGGCGTCCCCGTCGCCGTGCCTGGCTCTTTCACAGGGTCACGCTCGCCAAACAGCACCTTGTAGATGGCCTGCGCAAAAGGATGGGCTTCGGCTTTGGGCACTTCTCTCAGACGTGGCATGGTGGCTCCCTTGTATTTTTTGTTTGTTCCATCAAACAGAGCCTCACGCGCCACTGCAAGTCCCACTTTGCGTTAGCCGCGCAAGCGATTACATTCATCCCATGACATTACCTTCCTCCATCGACGAGACCGTCGACCTCCTCGCGCGTGGCGCTTATGTGGCCGACCGCGCGCTTGCAACTTCCGTCTTTCTGGCGCTCAAGATGGGCCGTCCCTTGCTACTTGAAGGCGAGGCTGGCGTCGGCAAAACCGAGATCGCCAAAGTGCTTTCAGCCGCCTTGGGCCGCAAGCTCATCCGCCTGCAATGCTACGAAGGCCTCGACACCGCCAGCTCCGTTTACGAATGGAACTATCAAGCCCAGATGATCGAAATTCGCCTCGCCGAAGCGCAGGGCATTTCGGATCGCGATGCACTGGGCAAAGACATTTTTTCCGAACGCTTCCTCATCCGCCGCCCCATCCTTCAGGCGCTGGAACCTGACGTGGCCGGTCCGCCCGTCTTGCTGATCGACGAACTCGACCGCACCGATGAACCCTTCGAGGCTTATTTGCTGGAAGTACTGTCTGACTTTCAGGTCACTGTGCCCGAGATCGGCACGATCAAAGCCGCCGCGCCGCCCATCGTCATCGTCACGTCCAACCGCACGCGCGAAATTCACGACGCACTGAAACGTCGTTGCCTTTATCACTGGGTTGACTATCCCAACGCCGAACGCGAGCTAGAAATTCTGCGCCTCAAAGCGCCCAATGCGTCTGCGCGCTTGTCCGCCGAAGTCGTCACCTTCGTGCAATCTTTACGCGGCCTCGACCTTTATAAAAACCCCGGCGTCGCCGAAACCATCGACTGGGCCACTGCACTCACTCAACTGGATGCATTGGCGCTCGATCATCAAGTGGTCAACGACACGCTCGGCGCATTGCTCAAATACCAAGACGACATCGCCCGCGTCCAAGGCAGCGAAGCCGCCCGCATCCTTGAAGAAATCAAGGCAGGCGCGAGAGCGGCGGAATGAGCACGGTCACCCACCTTCCTTTCGCCTCCCCCTTGAGGGGGGAGGTCGGATTGCACAGCAATCCGGGTGGGGGTTCTTCTTCGCAAGACTCTTTATCTCTGAGTCTGCGGCATCACCCCCTCCCAACCCTCCCCCCTCACATTGCGCGAAGGCGCAAAAAGGATTTAGGGGGAGGACTAAGAAAATTTCGGGCAGAAGTATGGTAACTACCCACCCCCATCTCGCCGAAAACATCGTCCATTTCGCTCGCGTGTTGCGTCGCGCCGGGCTCACGGTCGGCCCGCGCCAGGTGCTGGACGCCATCGAAGCCGTTGAGCTCGCGGGCCTTCGTTCACGTAACGATTTCTTCTGGCTCCTCCACGCCACCCTCATCAAACGCCATGCCGACCACGCCATTTTTGATCAGGCGTTTCACGTCTTCTGGCGCGATCCGCAATTGCTCGACAAGATGATGGCGCTGATGCTGCCGGAAATCCGCACGCCCGAGGACGACAACGCGGAGAAAGCCAACCGGCGTATTTCCGAGGCCCTGTTCGGCAATGACACGCCAGACAATGACGAGAACGAGGAGCCCGACGTCGAAATTGATGCCAGCGAAACATTCTCGGCGGTAGAAATTTTGCGCAAGAAAGATTTTGAGCAAATGTCAGCGGCAGAACTCGCCGAGGCGCGCGCCGCCATCGCGCGGCTGCGCCTGCCGCTTGACGAAGCCCGTATCCGTCGCACCGAACCCAATCCGCGCGGCCATCTCGCCGACATGCGCGCCACCTTGCGTGCGACGCTGCGCAGTGGCGGCATCATCCCGCTGAAGCGCCGGGCCTATCGCCGCCGCCGCCCGCCGCTGGTCGTGCTGTGCGATATTTCCGGCTCCATGTCGATCTATGCCCGTGTCTTTCTGCAATTCCTCCATGCCCTTACCAATGACCGCGATCGGGTGCATGTCTTCTTGTTTGGCACGCGGCTGACCAATGTGACACGCGAGTTGCGCCACCGCGATGTGGATGAGGCGCTGGCCCGCGTCACCAGCGCGGTCGATGATTGGGATGGTGGCACCCGCATCGGCGAAACGCTGCGCCGCTTCAATGTCGAATGGGGCCGCCGGGTGCTTGGCCAAGGCGCGGTCGTTCTGCTCGTCACGGACGGGCTCGACCGCGACGCCGGTCATGGCGTAGAGCCTGAGATCGCGCGACTGCATCGCCAGTCCAAGCGCCTCATTTGGCTCAACCCGCTCTTGCGCTATGATCGTTTCGAACCCAAATCACTGGGCATCAAGGCGCTGCTTCCGCATGTCGACGAGTTCCGCGCTGTCCATAATATCGCCTCGTTGAGCGCCCTGATCGAAGCCTTGAGCGCGCCCGCGACACGAAAACCCGAAAGGAGAGCCGCATGAGCGAACCAGTCTCCGACCCCACATTGGGTCACGATCAAGTGCTCGAACAAGCCGCCCTTTGGCTGGCGGCAGGCCACGGCGTTGCGCTGGCTACCGTCATTGACACCTGGGGCTCTGCGCCGCGCCCCGTTGGCTCGCAGCTTGCCATCCGCGACGATCAAACCTTCATCGGTTCTGTTTCTAGCGGTTGCATCGAAGGCGATGTGGTGACGCGCGCGCTCGACACGCTCGTCAGCCGCAAGTCTGAAGTACTCGAATATGGTGTCGCCGACGCCAAAGCCTGGGAGGTCGGCCTTGCTTGCGGGGGACGCATCCGGGTCTATATCGAGCCGGTCACAGCCTGATGCAAAGCGCTATCCTCACCGAACTTCTGAAAGCCCGCGCTGAAAAACGTGCCGTGGTAGCCGCCACACGTCTGTCTGATGGCTTTCAAAAATTAATCTATCCTTCTGATAAACCAAAAGAAACATGGCTCATTGAAGTTGTTTCTCAAGTGCTGGCGAGCGACAAATCCCGCGTTGTCGCCGCGCCCGACGGGGCCGAGTGGTTCCTCAATGCCTTCAACCCGCCGCTTCGCCTCATCATCGTGGGTGCCGTTCACATCGCCCAGCCCGTCTCCACCATGGGCCATCTCGCAGGCTACGACGTCACCATCATCGACCCGCGCGAGGCCTTTGCCGCACCTGAGCGCTTCCCCGGCATGACAGTGCGTTGCGAGTGGCCTGACGAGGCCATGGCCGCATTGGCACCTGACGCACGCACCGCTATCGTCACCCTCACCCATGACCCCAAGCTCGACGATCCAGGCCTCGTTGTGGCGTTGCGCAGCCCTGCCTTTTACATCGGTGCCTTGGGCAGCAAGAAGACCCATGCCGCTCGCATCGAGCGGCTGACCGCGCAAGGCTTCGACGCCCAGACCTTGGCGCGCATCCATGCCCCCATTGGCCTCAACATCGGCGGCAAGAGCCCGGCCGAAATCGCCATCTCCATCATGGCGCAAATGACCTCGGTGCTGCGCCAATGATCTATGGCGAGATCTCCACACCGGACGCCGAAGGCGCGATCCTTGTCCATTCGCTCCGCACCGAAGGGGTGAGTTTCAAAAAGGGCCGCAAACTTTCAGAGAGCGATCTGGTCGCTCTGACGGCCGCTGGCATTGAAAGCGTTACCGCCGTTCGCCTTGAGCCCGGCGACGTTCCCGAGGACGAGGCCTCAGCGGCGCTTGCCACAGCGCTCGCTGGATCCGGCGCACGGGTCGGCGCGTCGTTTACGGGGCGGGCTAATTTCTATGCCGAAAGTAACGGCGTGCTGCTCTATGAGCGCGCCGCGCTTGATGCCATCAATCTGGTTGACGAGGCGCTCACCATCGCCGCCCTGCCGCCGTATGAGACAGTCAGCGCCCGCCAGATGATCGGCACGGTCAAGGTCATTCCCTTTGCCGCACCCGGCGCAGCGCTCGACAAGGCTTTGGCTGCCGCCGCCACGCAAGGCCCCCTCATTCGTGTTGCACCATTCCGCCCGCATAACGTCGGCTTGGTCGCCACCCGTCTTCCCACCACCAAAGAAAGCGTGTTGGACAAGGGCCGCCGTGTGCTTGAGGCTCGCCTCACCGCGATGGGCAGCCATATCGGCAAGGAACTACGCTGCGCCCATGACGCGTCTGAAATTTCGGTTGCCGTTGCCGCACTTCTGGCCGAAGGCTATGCGCCCGTTCTGGTGTTTGGGGCGTCCGCCATTGCCGACCGGCGCGATGTCATCCCGGCGGGCATCGTCGCGGCCGGTGGCGAAATCTTGCATTTCGGTATGCCGGTCGACCCGGGCAATCTGATGCTCTTGGGGCGGCATGGCCAAACGCCTGTGCTTGGCCTGCCCGGCTGTGCGCGCTCGCCCGCGCTTAATGGATTTGATTGGGTGCTGTCACGCCTGCTGGCTGATGTTGAGGTCACGCGGGCCGATGTCATGCGCATGGGCGCAGGCGGTTTGCTCAAAGAAATTTCCAGTCGCCCGCAGCCACGCGACGGCAAACCAGCGCCCAAACCCGCTGCGCCGCGTGTCGCTGCGCTTGTTCTGGCCGCAGGCAAATCCAGCCGCATGGGAGCAACCAACAAGCTCACCGCCGAAGTTGAAGGCGAGGCCATGGTCATGCGCGTTGTCAAAGCGGCCCAGATCAGCGGTGCCTCTCCCATCATCGTCGTCACCGGCCATGACGCCGACAAGGTGCGCGCCGTTCTTGCCGGTCAAACCGTTCAATTCGTCCATAACCCCGACTTTGCCGAAGGCCTTTCAACCTCGCTGCGTAGCGCTGCCAAAGCGCTGCCCGACGGCGTCGATGCGGCCCTCGTTTGCCTCGGCGACATGCCGGACATTTCAACGGGCCATATCGCCCGCCTCATGGCGGCCTTCGATCCCGACGAAGGCCGGACCATCTGTGTACCAACCTTTGCGGGCAAACGCGGCAATCCCGTACTGTGGGGGTCGGCCTATTTTGCCGAGTTGCAGGGCCTCAAAGGCGACACAGGCGCCAAGCACCTCATCGGCGAACATGTCGATGCCGTTTGCGAAGTTCCCATGCCTGATGACGCCACCTTGCGCGACATCGACACGCCTGAGGAATTAGCGGCCCGACACCAGGCCGACCGCTGAAAAAATGTTGGATTATGAACAGGCGAGGCAAAAATCTGGCTTAAACCAGCCCGATTTTTCAGGGTATGGCATTTTGGCTTGCATTTCTGGGCCAAACGCATTTCCAATGAATATGTCAATTCGTTTCGGTTCGGCATGCTCTCTAACGCTCATATGATCGCAAGATCGAGCGCCGAGCTATCCCTACTCTAAGTGAAGTTTGACACATCTTGCGATGACGCGGGATGGGAACTCATTATCTAAGGAGACACCATGTCCAACCAGGGCGCGGTAAAGTGGTTTAACAGCCAAAAAGGCTACGGTTTCATTCAGCCCGACAATGGTGGCGCGGACGTGTTCGTCCACATTTCGGCCGTGGAACGTGCGGGCCTGTCCAACCTCGATGAAGGCCAAAAGCTAGAATATGAGTTGGTCACAGAAAAAGGCAAGACCTCAGCCGCCAATCTTCAGGTTCTCTGAACCGCTGAATTGGGCTGATCTGGCCTTGTTAAAGTCAAACCCGGCTGGAACCACCCAGCCGGGTTTTTCTTTCATTTATTGAGCTTGCTATTTGGGTTCATTACCTATCTTATGGCGGCGTCAATTCGTTTCGGTTCGGCATGCTCTCTTCGCTCACATGATCATAAGATCGAGCGCCGGGCCATCCCCTGCTCTAATTGAAGTCTGACTCTTGCTGCATGTTGCGGCGTGATCACTCACTATCCAAGGAATACCACTATGGCCAATAATGGCGCAGTTAAATGGTTCAACAGCCAAAAGGGCTTCGGCTTCATCCAGCCGGACAATGGCGGCGCGGACGTGTTCGTCCACATTTCTGCCGTTGAACGTGCAGGCCTGTCGAACCTCAACGAAGGCCAGAAGCTTTCGTACGAGCTCGTGACGGAAAAAGGCAAGACCTCAGCCGCCAATCTTCAGGTTCTCTGAATCGAAGATTTGGGCTGATTGAGCCTAATAAAGTTGAACCCGGCTGGAGCGATCCAGTCGGGTTCTTCTTTGTTGATGCCTGTGGCCATCCTTCGAGACGGACCTACGGTCCTCCTCAGGATGAGGCCATGGTTGTGGCGACATATCTTAAAAATAAGAGCCTCATCCTGAGGAGCCGCACAGCGGCGTCTCGAAGGACAAGGCCCAATCACCCGCCATCGCTTGCCAGCGCCTCAGAATAGCCTGTCGCCCAGCGATCATGCTTCACCCCATCAGGAAAAGGGTTCTTCGCGCCCTTGGGGTCGTCGGTGAAATTCTTCTTTGCGGCGTTCCACCCGGCGGCATAGGCGCGGCTCAGTTCAAAATCGCTGACTTCAGACATAACGCGCTCCATTCGGGTGGAATACCTATATGGGTATTCTGGCAAGAAATTACAACGCAGCCCTCAAACCAGACTCATCACTCCCGTCCTGTTGTAAAATATCCCTCATGTTCACAGTGTGAACACCGCTCCGCTGCGCGCCGCCAATGTCACAACATCATCCTCGCGCGACACCTCGCCAGTTGAAATGTCTGTGGCATGCGCATTCGCGGGCACCCCATGGGGCGCCGTTTCCCGGCTCAAATTAAACAGACACAACAACGTCTCGCCTTCGCCTTCGCGCGTGAAGGCCAACACCTTGTCATCGCTCTCATCAGCAAAGGTGATTTCGCCGCGCATCAGCGCGGGATGACGTTTGCGCGTCGCGATGATGTGCTTGGCATGCACCAGCACGGACGCGCCGTCGTGTTCCTGCGCTTCTGCTGTGCGACTACGGTGATAGTCCGGGATAGGCAACCACGGATCGCCGCTGGTGAAACCCGCCTCATGTGCATCCGGTTTCCACGGCATCGGCGTGCGGCAGCCATCGCGCCCTTTACCGAAAGGAAAATAGAGGTCTCCCACCGGATCTTGAATCCATTTGCGCTCAAGGTCCACGTCCGGCAAGCCCAATTCCTCGCCCTGATACATCAACACCGTGCCCTTAAGCGTCAGCAACAAGGTCAGTGCGAGTTTGGCCAGCGCATCATCGCCCTGCCCGCCACCCCAGCGCGTCACCGGTCGCGTGATGTCGTGGTTTGAAAAAGTAACGCAAGGCCAAAGCTGATCGAGCGGCTTCAGTAATTCTTCGTAATATTTGCGAAAAACTTTGGGCTTGAATGACCGGTCTTCCAGAAAATCAAATGTATAGCCCGTATGCATCAGCTCTTTGCCACCTGCATAAAGGCCGAACATGGAGGGCTCTTCGGAGAACTCACCAAAGGCCAGACGATCCTCATATTCGTCCATCACCTTACGCACGCGCTTCATCGACCATTGATTTTCGCGCGTATTGGCATCGTGAATATGGCGCTGCAAACGCGGCGCATGTGACCAATGCAAGGCCGTGCGCTCGGCCATCGGCACGGGCGGATTGTCGGTGAGTTTCGGATCGTGGACATAGGAGTTTGCCACATCGAGACGGAAGCCATCGACACCCCGATCCAGCCAGAAGCGCAGCACATCCATGCAAGCATCCACCACATCAGGATTGTGGAAGTTGAGCTTGGGCTGGCTTTTCAAAAACTTGTGAAAATAATATTGGCGACGCAACGGGTGCCACGACCAGGCCGCCCCGCCAAAAGCCGCCAGCCAATTATTAGGCGGCGTGCCGTCTTCATTGGCGTCGGCCCAGACATACCAATCGGCCTTGGCATTGTCGCGCGAGCGCAGGCTTTCTTGAAACCATTTGTGCTGATCAGACGAATGGCTCAACACCTGATCCATGATCACCTTGAGGCCGCGCTGATGCGCTTGCGCCAACATGTGATCAAACTCGGCCATCGTCCCCATCTCAGGCGCAATGTCGCAATAGTCCGACACGTCATAGCCAAAATCACGGTTAGGCGATGGATAGACCGGCGACAACCAGATCGCATCGACGCCCAGTGCGGCGATGTAATCGAGTTTCTGTTCGATCCCTTTGAGATCACCAATGCCGTCGCCATTGCTGTCACGAAAGCTGCGCGGATAAATTTGATAGACCGTCGCGCCCTGCCACCAAGGGGTTGATTTCGCTGCCATATTTCTCCCCAATTTTTTACGACGCTTTGATTCAGCGCTGAAGAAATCCTAAGCCGTGATTGTGGCAAAGCCTAAAATAAAAAACGTGGTGTCGTCCCGGGACTTGATCCCGGGACCCATGCAGCGGCGCAAAAATTTGACTGGGCCAATGGACCCCGGGGTCAAGCCCCGGGGCGACACTGAATTTGTAGGAAGGCTCCAACCAATACACTCGGTCATCGCCCGACTTGATCGGGCAATCCAGCTTTGATGCCGCAAAGATGGATGCCCAGCCCCCCTCTAACCAGAGGTGGGCCGGGCGATGACACCAAGACAAAAAACCTACTGCACAACCAGTCCCGGCATTTCACCGGCGGCGCGCCACTCTTCAAGGATTTTGATGAAGGCAATGGAGCCTGCCCCATAAGAACCGTTGCGGATTGCCAGATCGCTCGGCTGGCCTTCATTATTGTAATAGCCGGGCGTGCATTCTTCCTGAAAGCGGCGGCTGATGGCGGAAGATTTGAGGATCGTTTCGACCCATGCGTCCTCTGCCTCTTGCGCCACTTCGACCACACGGGCCTGACGGTCGATGCATTGCTTGACGATATAGGCCATGTGCTTGGACTGCTCGTTCAACATATGCGGATAGTTGGCGGTGAAGCCCGACTGCGAGTTGCTGATCATGAAGCAATTGGGAAAGCCGCGCGTATGCATGCCGTGCAGCGACGACACGCCGTCTTTCCATTTCTCCGACAGCGCCACACCGTCACGACCATAAAGCTCAAAGCCCGCGCGGCGCGTGTAGCCCGTGCCGACTTCAAAGCCCGTCGCATAGATCAGGCAATCAATCTCGAACTCTTCACCATTGGCGATGATGGCGTTTTCCGTGATCCGGTCGACGCCCTGTCCTTGCGTATCGACAAGACGCACATTGGGGCGGTTGAACGTGTCCAAATAATCATCATGGAAGCACGGGCGCTTGCAGAACTGGTTGTACCAGGGCTTCAGCGCTTCGGCGGCGCTCTCGTCCTTCACCACTGTGTCCACGCGCTTGCGGATTGACTCCATCTTCTGAAAGTCAGCCAGTTGCACAACTTCCGCCATCTCCTGCGGCGAACGGCCCATAGCCCCCTTGCGGGCCATCACCAGCAGATTGCCGATGATGTCGGTCCAACCATCGTTGACGAGATCGACCTCCTGCACGCCGCCCGAAACGAGCGTGTTGAAATTGTCCATGCGGTGCTGCTGCCAACCGGGCGTCAGCTCGCGCGCCCAGTCGGGATCAGTCGGGCGATTGTTACGCACGTCGATTGACGAAGGCGTGCGCTGAAACACGGTCAGTTCCTTGGCCCATTTACCCAGATGCGGCACGCATTGCACCGCTGTTGCGCCGGTGCCGATGATGCCGACGCGCTTGTTTTTGAGCTTTTCCAGCCCACCATTGTAGTCTCCGCCTGTATAAGCGTAGTCCCAGCGGCTGGTGTGGAACGAATGGCCTTTGAACGTCTCGACGCCGGGAATACCCGGCAGCTTGGGGCGATGCAGCGGACCGCTCGCGGTTACTACAAAACGGGCGCGAATGGCATCGCCGCGATTGGTTGAGACGATCCAGCGCGCCGTCTCTTCGTTCCAATGAAATTCCTTGGCTTCAGTCTGGAACAGTGCATCACGATAGAGATCAAACTTGCGGCCGATGGCGCGCGAGTGTTCGAGAATTTCGGCGGCCTTTGAATATTTTTCGACCGGCATATAGCCGACCTCTTCGAGCAGCGGCAGATAGATATAGGATTCAATATCGCAAGCCGCACCGGGATAGCGGTTCCAATACCAGGTGCCGCCGAAGTCGCCGCCCTTCTCAATCATACGAATGCGCTCGACGCCTGCCTCGCGCAAACGCGCGCCTGCCAGTAAGCCGCCAAAGCCGCCGCCGACAACCACCACGTCCACTTCATCGCTCAGGGCTGCGCGTTCAATCGCGTCCACATAGGGGTCTTCGAGGTAATGCGCGTAGCTATCTTTGATCTCGACATATTGCTGATTGCCGTCCTTGCGCAGACGCTTGTCACGCTCGGCGCGATATTTCGCCTTCAGCGCCACGGGATCAAATCCCAAATCAGCCGCGGCCTGTTGTTCCGTCCCCGAAGCCTTTTCTTGTTCCGACATCCCACTTCTCTCCCTTTTTCGGTTTCAATTTTTAAGTCTTTGAATTTCTTGGGGCCTTGATCCGGTGTTCCTCGTCGCCATACGCCGCCCGCGCGTTTTCCGCCGCTCGGCGGCATTTTCGACCGACGCTCATAATGATAATGACAATTTATCAGTTGTCAAAGGCGAAGGCCCTACCGCCACGTCAACCTCAGTTCAGCATCGCAATCGGGGCCAACGTCGCGCCGATTTCGGCATGAATGACAATATCGGCAATCTGGTCGAGGTCGGTCGGCTCACGATTACGTTTGGCGATGATCGGAAATCCGGCGGCGGGATAGACTTGAAGTGACGAGCCAATGGCGATGAAGAGATCGCAAGCGAGCGTCGCCTCTTCCGCGCGGCGCATTTCAACTTCCGGCATCGCTTGCCCAAACGACACGGTTGCCGATTTCACCATGCCGCTACATTGCCGACAGGTGGGCGGGCCGTCGCTCGCTTCAAACAGCGCGCGCACCTCGTCGAGTTCGTGGCGCGTCCCGCAATCGAGGCATTTGGCATAGGTGCCATTGCCATGTAGTTCGATCACCTTGTCGGCGGGCACGCCGGAATTTTGATGCAGGTTGTCGATGTTCTGCGTAATCACATGGCTCACTTGGCCGGTGTCCACCAGCTTGGCGATGGCGACATGGCCCTTGTTGGGTTCGGCCCCGGTTATAGTTTTGTCGATCTCAAATTTGCGCCGCCAGGCTTCGCGACGCATTTCCGGGGATTTCAAAAATTCATTAAAATTGATGGGGGACATCTTTGTCCAGATTCCACCGGGGGAGCGAAAATCGGGGATACCCGATTCGGTACTTACTCCCCGCACCGGTAAAAAACACGATATTTGAGGCACGCTCGATTGCGTGCAGGAAAGGGCTCGACAAGGCTCGATCTCCTGCAGGAAAAGCTCGCTTTACGAGCATGGCTGTTTAGTCGATCATGCCCTAAAATCCTTGGAGGCTCTGCATGAAATATCTACACACCATGGTCCGCGTTGTGGACCTCGACAAGTCCCTCGACTTCTATTGTGACAAACTCGGCCTTGAACAATTACGCCGGATCGATGTCGAAGCGGGCCGGTTTTCTCTCGTTTTTTTGGCGCCACCCGGCCAAAAAGAGGCGCAAGTCGAGCTGACCCATAATTGGGATCCCGAAGAATTGGACGAAGGGCGCAACTTTGGCCATCTCGCTTATGAGGTCGATGACATTTATGCGCTTTGCGAAAAACTAATGAAGGGCGGCGTCACAATCAATCGTCCGCCGCGCGATGGGCACATGGCGTTTGTGCGTTCGCCCGACAATGTGTCGATTGAACTCTTGCAAAAAGGCGGTGCGCTGCCGCCGCAGGAGCCGTGGCAATCCATGCCGAATACGGGCCATTGGTGAACTCATGTTATTTTTCCGAGATTGTCAGCAGTCAGACAAAATGGCCGTTACAGATTTTTCTGTGACGTCTGTTCCCGACGGTACCATCTGGATCGACCTCTTCAGCCCCACAGCTGGCGAAGTCCAATTTGTCGAACGGTTGACGTCGCTCACATTGCCAACGGCAGAATCATTAAGCGAAATTGAAACCTCCAGCCGAATGCGCACTGATGACGGCGCGCTTTTCATGAGCGCGCCGCTTGTCTCCAACGCAACGAGCAACGCACCCGAAGTCACACCTGTCGGCTTTATTTTGACCAAGACCGCCTTGATCACCATTCGCTATGCCGAACTGTCCGCGTTCAACACCTTTCAAGAGCGCATGACCAAGAGAGGCTCATTTCACCAATCAAGCCCTGGCGTCTTTGTCGGCCTCATCGATGCCATCCTTGATCGAATGGCAGACGTCCTCGAACGCGTTGGCGATGAGCTTGCTGGCATTTCACACCGCACATTCAGAGGCGAAAATCTGACGAAGTCGCAGAGGGCAATCAAGGGCAGCACCGACATGCGCGTCATTTTGCGTCGTATCGGGCGTGCGGGCGATCTAGCTTCGACAATTCGAGACAGCCTCTTGAGCGTCAATCGCATCATCGCCTATATGGCTGGTCTCGCAGACGATTGGACCCCCAGCGAAGTGAAGCCCTATATCAAGACTTTGCGCGACGATGCCATTTCGCTCAACGATTATGTGAACCACCTCAATAACAAGGTTCAGCTCCTGCTTGATGCTACATTGGGATTGATCAGCATTGAGCAAAACAATACGTTCCGTGTCTTAACTATCGTGTCAGTGGCAGGCATTCCGCCAACGCTCGTCGCCAGCATGTATGGGATGAACTTCAAAGATATGCCAGAATTGAATTGGACTTGGGGTTACCCTTGGGGGTTAGGTCTCATCGCTCTAAGTGCGATCATTCCCTTGATCTGGTTCAAATTTCGCGGCTGGAGCTGAAGGCTTTCCTTTTTCAAAGCGCTTTTCAGCTTCATCGATGAACGCCTGCATGAGACGCGAAAATGCTTTGGCAAAAACGCCGTTCATCAGCTTTTGCAAGGTGGTGCTGCGGAATTCAAAGTCGATATAAAAATGAATACGGCATCCGCCAGAGCTGAGCGGCTCGAAATGCCATTTGTTTGTCAGATACTTAAACGGCCCCTGCACATATTGAACGTCAATGACACTGGCCATTTTATTGAGCGCAACGCGGCTGGTGAATTGTTCCCTGAACAGCTTGTAGGAAACAATCAAATCCGCCATCAGCACTTCATTGTTGCCTTCTAGTTCGCGCTTTCTAATGCGGGCACCAGCACACCAAGGCAAGTAGTCAGGGTAATGCGCCACGTCCGCAACCAACGCAAACATGTCGTCTGCCGCGTATGGCACGTCACGCATCTGTTGAGTGGCCGTCATCCTATCCGCGCGCTAAAAGCGCATTGCGCGCATCGCGCAGCCGCGTAAAATCTTCGCCGGCATGATAGGAAGAGCGTGTCAGCGGACTTGAGGAGACAAGCAAGAAGCCCTTTGTCCGTGAGACGGTTTCATATGACTTGAATTCATCAGGCGTCACAAAGCGAGCCACCGCTGCATGCTTTCGGGTCGGCTGTAGATATTGGCCGATGGTCAAGAAATCGATATTGGCCGAACGCATATCGTCCATCACCTGCAGGACTTCTTCACGACCTTCACCCAAGCCTACCATGATGCCGGACTTGGTGAAAATCGTCGGGTCGAGCTCTTTGACGCGCTGGAGCAAGCGCAGCGAATGGAAATAGCGCGCGCCAGGGCGAATGTTCAAATAGAGGCGCGGCACTGTTTCAAGGTTGTGATTGAACACATCGGGCTTTGCCGCGACCACCAGTTCAAGCGCGCCTTCTTTGCGCAAGAAATCCGGCGTTAGAATTTCGACGGTCGTGCCCGGTGACAAACGTCTGATCGCTTTGACGACTTCGACGAAATGCATCGCTCCGCCGTCTGGCAGATCGTCGCGGTCAACCGAGGTTATTACGACATGGTGCAATCCGAGTTTGGCAATAGCATTGCCGACATTTTCCGGCTCGTGTGGGTCCAACGCGCCGGGTAGGCCTGTCTTGACGTTGCAGAATGAACAGGCGCGCGTGCAAGTGTCGCCCATGATCATCATTGTGGCGTGTTTCTTTGACCAGCATTCACCAATATTCGGGCAGCCGGCCTCCTCGCAAACAGTGACGAGATTGTTGTCGCGAACAATTTTCTTTGTTTCTGCGTAGACGGGAGAATTCGGCGCTCTGACACGAATCCACTCCGGTTTACGCAGGACGGGCGTATCGGGCCGATTGGCTTTTTCAGGGTGGCGGGGTCTAGCCGCGCCAAGGGTATTGATGATCGTCGCCATGCGTCCGTTCGCCTGCGCCTTCTGTGCTGTCAAACAAATGGATAGACCGTCCCTGCGATTCAAGCAAATAGACAAGGTTGGCACATGTTAAACGCTCAGAAATTGGCGTTAATTCTGCTTTTCTTCGGCCAGATCGAACATGCCGCCCAGCATCTGAAACCCACCATCGTCGCGCCTCATGGGCAGATAGCAAGCTTCAAACTGAACATATTCAAGGTCGAGCCCCAAAAGGCGACCACGCAAAAAGGCGGGGCGTCCGGATTTGAAGGTCGACGTGTGAAAGGCAATCTGCTCAGCCGCCATTTGTTGTGAATAGCACTCGGTAAAGCGTCTTCCCATACAGCGCATGCCAAGACGTCGTTCGTTCTCGGAACCCACAAGGCGATAAAGCAAGTCCCTGCCATCATCAATCAGCTCAACAATGAAGAGGCTGCCCAAGACAGGTTTCAATTGGGCCGGGTCAATGTCGCGTCGATGAACAATACCATCGACGTCCAGATTGCTGGTCCAATAGTCAACGAGCAGACGATTTTTTGAATGCAGCGGCGTATCAACTACCGCCACTTCATAGTCAACGTTGCTTGCTTTCGCTTGCGGTCCTAGATCTGTCAGCATGGCCACCTCTCCCTGCGCAAATGTTAAGCAGGGAGAGTTAAATAGCGATTAAGATGTTAGGGCTGAGGGGTGCTGCGACGCGCCTTGGTCCAAAGATTAAGGGATTCCACACCAATGGAAAAAGCCACAGCAAAATAGAGATAGGCTTTGGGAATGTGGAAATGGAACGCATCAGCGACGAGAGACACGCCAATCAAGATGAGAAAGCTCAAGGCCAGCATCTTGACGGTGGGATGTTTGTCAACGAAAGCAGCAATCGGTTCTGCAGCGAAAATCATGACGGCAACCGCGGCCAGTACCGCAATAGCCATGATTTCAAAATGGTCCGACATGCCAACGGCGGTCATGACCGTGTCGAGCGAGAACACAATATCAATGATGGCAATCTGGGTAACGACAACCCATAGGGTTGCCTTGACCGCGCCTGGCTTGTCGTCATGGCCGTTGCCTTCGACCTCACTGTGAATTTCGAGCGTGGACTTAGCGATCAAGAAAAGACCACCAACCAACAGGATGATGTCACGCCACGAAACACCAAATCCACCCACAGTGATGAAGGGCTCACTCATGCTCACGATCCATGCAATGGATGCAAGCAGGCCCAGACGTGTGACGAGCGCAGCAAGCAAACCCAAGCGACGGCCCAGCTTTTGCTTTTCTTTGGGCAAGCGCGACGCCAAAATTGCCAGGAAAATGATGTTGTCGACGCCGAGCACGATCTCAAGGATCGTCAAAGTGATCAGGCTGGCCCAGTTTTCCGGGCTAGACAGAATTTCAAACATGCTGGGCTAATCTCTAAATGTGGATCGCTCGACCGTAAGCCGCCAGCACGGATTCATGCATCGCCTCGGACAATGTCGGATGTGGGAATATGGCGTGCATTAACTCGGCTTCGGTCGACTCCAAAGAACGCGCGACCGTATAGCCTTGAATAAGCTCTGTCACCTCCGCACCGATCATGTGAGCTCCTAAAAGCTCACCTGTCTTGGCATCAAATATGGTCTTAACCAGCCCCTCTGGCTCGCCCAGCGCAATGGCTTTGCCATTTCCAATGAAGGGAAAGCGCCCGACCTTGATGTCCAGCCCCTTCTCACGCGCCTTGGCCTCTGTCAGGCCCACGCTTGCCACCTGTGGCGTCGAATAAGTGCAGCCCGGAACCTTGGTGACATCCAGCGGATGCAGCCCCTTGACCCCCGCAATCCGCTCGACTGCCAGCACACCCTCATGGCTCGCTTTGTGAGCCAACCACGGTGCGCCGACCAGATCGCCGATGGCATAAACGCCCTTCACGCCGGTTTCGAGCCACTCATTGACCACAACATGGCCACGCTCAACTTTCACACCGGCCTCTTCTAAGCCCAAATTTTCAACATTTCCCGTAATTCCAACAGCGGAAATGACGCGCTCAACGGTCAGTTTGTCAGTTTTCCCGCTCTTGAGCTTGATCGTCGCGGTCACGCTGTTCTTACCCTTGTCGAGCTTTTCAACCTTGGCTTCGGTCAGCAACGTCATGCCCTGCTTTTTGAAGGCCTTGGCGGCGAACTCCGAAATTTC
The DNA here is from genome assembly GCA_041688015.1 of Parvibaculaceae bacterium. GTDB lineage: Bacteria > Pseudomonadota > Alphaproteobacteria > Parvibaculales > Parvibaculaceae > Parvibaculum. The sequence continues at coordinate 449,481 of JBDNIY010000001.1, read as the reverse complement.
TGCGTCTTCCACCGGCAGCACGCGGTCCATGACTTCAACAACCGTCACCTCAACACCAAAAGCGCGATAGAAACTCGCAAACTCGATGCCGATGGCGCCTGAACCAATCACCAGCAGCGATTTGGGCATAGCTGGCGGCACCATGGCTTCTCGATAAGTCCAAACTAGTTTGCCGTCCGGCTCAATGCCCGGCAGCGTGCGGGCGCGTGCGCCTGTGGCGAGAATAATGTTCTTGGCTGAAAATTCTTTCGCGCCGTCTTTGCTCTCAACCGAAATGCGGCCAGAGCCTTTGAGTTTGGCAGCCCCCGCGATGACGTCGATTTTGTTTTTCTTCATCAGAAATTTGACGCCGCTGGAAAGCTGACCCGCCACCTTGCGGCTACGTTTGACGATGGCTTCAGCGTCAAAGGAAATATTGTCGGCCTTCAAGCCAAACTCTTCAAGGCGATGCAGCGTGTGGTAAATTTCGGCGGAGCGGAGCAATGCCTTGGTGGGGATGCAGCCCCAATTGAGGCATATGCCGCCCAGCTCGTCACGTTCGACGATCGCGGTCTTGAGGCCAAGCTGCGCGGCGCGAATAGCCGCGACATAGCCGCCGGGACCTGAGCCAATAACAATGAGATCATATGAGGGTTCAGCCACGGTCTGTCTCCTCACAACAACATGGAAGGCGGATATTCGACATAGGTTTTGAAGGCCTGCAGGAATGTCGCGCCTAATGCACCATCAATGGCGCGATGATCGCACGACATTGTGACGGTCATCATCGTGGCAACATCGAGCTTTCCAGCCTTCACGACGGCGCGCTCCACGCCGCGGCCCACGGCCAAGATCGCAGCTTGCGGTGGATTTATGACAGCCGTGAAATTATCGATGCCGAACATGCCTAGATTGGAAATAGAAAAGCTGCCGCCTTCAAATTCCTGCGGTTTCAACTTTTTTGCGCGAGCGCGCTCGGCGAGCGACTTTGCTTCTGTTGAAATTTCAGCAAGGCCCTTGGTTTCCGCATGGCGGATGATCGGCGTGATCAGCCCCCCGTCAATGGCGACCGCAATGCCGATGTCGGAATGCTTATGATTGAGAAGCGCCGTCCCTGCAAAACTCACATTGGCGTCGGGCACTTTGACCAAGGCCAACGCAGCGGCACGGACGAGGAAATCATTGACCGAAAGCTTCACGCCTTCTTTGGCTTGTTCGTTCAGAACCTTGCGGATCTTCAACAGTTCATCAATTTCGCAATCAATGCTGAGATAGAAATGCGGGATCTCCTGCGCCGCCTGCGTCAAGCGTCGTGCAATCGTCTTGCGCATATTGTCGAGGGGCACTTCGTCGTAGCTATCGGGTTCGTAGAAGGCACGGGGGTCAATGGTTGGGCCTGAGGCGAGGGGTGCCGACGCCCCTTGGGTCGCCTTCATCGTTCCCGGCTTTGCGCTTTCGACATCGGCCTTAATGATGCGGCCATGCGGGCCGCTGCCTTGCAGGGTCGCAAGGTCGATACCCTTATCGTTAGCAATGCGGCGCGCGAGTGGTGTTGCAAATATGCGCTCGCTTGTCTTGCCGGATGCGGCGGGTGGTACCTTAGGTGCCGGGGTTTCGACTGGTTTTGTAGACGGTGACGCCTCCTTCGGCTTTGACGGCGGAGAACTGGCGGGAGTGGGAATAGCAGTAGCGGGAGCGGCACCTTTGATGTCGCTCGCGTCTTCACCCTCTTCGGCGATAACCGCGATGACGGCATTGACCTTCACGTTTTCGCTGCCTTCGGCGACCACGATTTTGGCGATGATGCCTTCGTCCACCGCTTCGACTTCCATCGTCGCCTTGTCCGTTTCAATCTCGGCGATGACATCGCCGGAACGGACCTCGTCGCCTTCTTTTACCATCCATTTGGTCAGCGTACCTTCTTCCATGGTGGGTGAAAGGGCGGGCATCAGAATGTTTGTTGGCATGTTGCGGCCCTCCCTTAGCGGTAGCAGACGGCTTTGACCGCCTCTACCACATCGTCAGCGTTCGGCAGCGTGAGCTTTTCGAGATTGGCTGCATAGGGCATGGGCACGTCTTTTTGGGTGACGCGCAGGATGGGGGCGTCGAGCCAATCGAATGCCCTAGCCTGCACGGCGGCGGCGATCTCGCTGCCGATGCCGCATACCGGCCAGGTCTCTTCAACGGTCACCAAACGATTGGTCTTTTTCACCGAGGCGACAATCGTATCGATGTCGAGCGGTCGCAGCGTCCGCAAGTCAATGATCTCGGCGTTGATGCCTTCTTCCGCCAGTTTCGCGGCGGCATCAAGGCAATAGGTCAGGCTGTGACTATGCGAGACCAAGGTGACGTCTTCGCCTTCCTTCAGCACATGCGCTTTGCCGATAGGCAGAACGAAATCATCAAGCTGCGGCACATCGAAGGTCTTGCCATAGAGAATTTCGTTTTCAAGGAAGATCACCGGATTGGGATCGCGGATGGCGGCCTTAAGGAGGCCCTTAGCATCCGCTGCCGAGAATGGCGCGATGACAATGAGGCCCGGTATATGGGCATACCAGGATGCATAGTCTTGGCTATGCTGCGCGCCGACGCGCGAGGCTGGTCCATTTGGTCCACGAAAAACCATCGGCGACGACATTTGACCGCCCGACATATAACGCGTCTTGGCGGCCGAGTTGATGAGATGATCGATGGCCTGCATGGCGAAGTTGAACGTCATGAACTCGACGATGGGGCGCAGGCCTGCGAAAGCAGCGCCGACGCCCAAGCCGGCAAAGCCGTGCTCCGTGATCGGCGTATCCACAACGCGGCGCGCACCGAACTCTTCCAGTAACCCTTGAGTTACCTTGTAGGCCCCTTGATATTCGGCCACCTCTTCGCCCATGACGAAGACGGTATCATCACGCCGCATCTCTTCGGCCATAGCATCACGCAACGCCTCGCGCACGGTCTGACTAATATATTCCGTGCCTGCCGGAATGTCGGGATCGGCGGCGACGGATACAGGCGGTGCCTCGTCTTTCGCCGCCTTAGCCGGTTTGGACGGTGCTGCCTTAGCCTGAGCGGGTGCGGGTGCTTTGGGCGTTGGAGCGGGCGTTGAAGCGTCATCGTCTTCGCCAGCAATCACCGCGATCACTTCATTGACCTTCACGTTCTCGGTCCCTTCAGGGACCGTCAGCTTGACGATCTTGCCCTCGTCAACAGCTTCGACTTCCATTGTGGCTTTGTCGGTTTCGATCTCGGCAATGACATCGCCGGAGCGCACCTCGTCGCCCTCTTTCACCAGCCATTTGGTCAGCGTGCCCTCTTCCATGGTTGGCGAGAGCGCAGGCATTAGTATATTTGTGGGCATGACTAGGCTCCCGCTGCAACGTGAGGCGCGACAACATCCGTCCAGAGTTCGGCGGGATCGGGCTCAGGGCTTGATTGCGCAAATTCAGCCGCTTCAGCAACGATGCCACGAATCTCCTTGTCGATCGCCTTCAACTCGTCTTCGCTTTGCCCCGCCTCCAGCAATCGCACGCGTACCTGTTCGATCGGGTCATGCTCTTGCCGCATCTTGTTGACTTCTTCCTTGGCGCGATATTTCGCCGGGTCAGACATGGAGTGGCCCCGATAACGATAAGTCATCATTTCGAGGATGTAGGGGCCCTTGCCCGCACGGCACCAAGCCATCGCTTTTTCGCCAGCTGCACGCACAGCCCGCACGTCCATGCCGTCCACCTGATCGCCAGGAATATTGAAACTGGCACCACGCTTGGAAAGATTGGTTTGGGCTGAGGATCGTGCAACGGAGGTTCCCATCGCGTATTGATTGTTTTCGATCACATAAACAACCGGCAACGTCCAAAGTTCCGCCATATTGAAACTCTCATAAACTTGGCCCTGATTGGATGCGCCGTCGCCAAAAAATGTAAGAGAGATATTCTCATTGCCGCGATACTTATTGGCAAAGCCAAGTCCAGTGCCGATAGGCACCTGCGCACCGACAATGCCGTGGCCACCGAAGAAGTTTTTTTCGATGCTGAACATATGCATCGAGCCGCCCTTGCCCTTCGAGTAGCCACCTTCGCGGCCCGTCAACTCGGCCATGACGCCCTTGGGATCCATGCCGCAGGCCAGCATATGGCCGTGATCACGGTAGCCGGTGATGATCTGGTCGCCCTTGATGCTGGCGCTCAACAAGCCGACAACAACAGCCTCCTGACCGATATAGAGATGGCAGAAGCCGCCGATCAAGCCCATCCCATACATCTGGCCTGCCTTCTCTTCAAAGCGTCGAATGAGAAGCATTTCACGGTAGGCCGTCAGATCATCATCCAGTGAAAAAGACGACGTGTCATCAACCTTGGTCGTTTTTCGTTTCGGAGAGCTCTTTGTCTTGGCTGATTTGCTGACAGGTTTTTTGGGGGCAGATTTGGGGGCCATGCTGTGTTCCGCTTGATACCGGTTTGTCCGGATTAGTGGGCGTTGGCTCGCAAGAAGCCCACGGCCACTCGCAGCACCCTAGAACAATAGCGTAAATGTTTGATTTCAAAAACAAATAACTAAATTAACTTGATTTAAGTTAATTACACCGAGGTACCAATGCCTTACCGCCCATCATGGTTTGTCGGACGATCTCGGAAAATCACAATATCGTTCTTGTCGGCCAAACCAAGCGTCGCGCGGGCGCGCTCATCCAACAGATCAGGATCAAGGCTTTCGGGTCGTAGCAACGACACCTGCTGGTCAAGCGAACGCTGTGTCGTCTGCACTTCTGCCAACTGTTGTTCGAGTGTGTCCACGGAGTTTTGAAGGCTCAACCAGGCGATGAAACCATGGCGTCCATAGACCGCATGATAGACGAAATAAGAGAGCACAATGACGCAGACAAGCGGTATTAACGCTTGGCGCAGGCGCAGTGGTTCGCGTGCTCGAATCAAAGCTAAATCATCCATGGAGATAGAGAATCATAACTTGATTCCACTCGTCAACCGCTCTTGCAAAAACATAGGCATAGATCCGTTCGACAAAGCCCGCACCCACCTGATCGGCATAAAAAAGGGCTGCGCATCCAACAAGGTTGCGCAGCCCAGTCTAACGGTAAAATCCGTGGAGGGAACTTACCGTGAAGTGTTTAGCGAACGCCCATCTGCCGGATTGAGTTCGGCGTGTAACGGCTCGAATCAAGCTCGTCGGCAAAGTAGTTCACCGGCGGCTCTTCGTTCTGCATAGCAAGCGCGAGATAGCGGCCAGCCTGCAAGTCGTAGACGACTTCTGCACCTGCGTTGCAGAGCGGCACATTGTAGCGCTGAATCTGCTGCATTTCCTGAATGCGCCAGAGCTGACCACGACCGTCATAAAGTTCGGCTGAATTGATCTGCCATGCGTCTTCATCATTGTGATAGACGCGACGCGCATAGACGTGACGGGTCGTTGGCTTCAGGATCGCTTCAAAGTTCCAGGTCCGATGCAGTTCGTAACGGATTTTGTCCTGGTTCAGGTGGAGCGGCTTTATGAAATCCTTGTAGGGCGTGCCTTCAGCTTTGTAGTCATTGGCGGCAACGATTTTTGGTGCCTTATCAATGACAGTCCAGTCGTAGCGATCAAGCGCACCATTGAAGCCGTCAAAGGCGTCCGAGGTCGAAAGACCGTCCGAGTTCGTACCGGGATTGTCATAGGAGATGTTGGGCGCACGACGCACACGCCGCGTGCCGGGGCTGTACTGCCAAGCCTGACGTCCACCGTTGATTGTTGAATTCAATGCGTCCAACACGAGAACCACGTTACCAGCCTCACGAGCGGGCGCAATTGTATTGGCAATGTAATAGAGCGAGATATTGTTAAGGTCTTCGGCGCTCTTTTTGCTCGGATCAGACCAGTTAATAATTGCCTCATCCTGCACGATGTTCATCGTGTAGTCGCCGCCACGTGTAACGGGTGCCGCAGCAAACTGACGTACCGCCTTAAAGGAGCGATAACGCAGCTCGTGGTTCCACATAATTTCGTTGGCATTGTTTGGAATTGGGAACGGGAAGCCCATAACGGCTCCGCCGACACCTGAACCGCCGCCGTTGAGCACGCCAACCTTGGCGTTATTCTTCGTCGCGGCATAAACAATTTCAGGATAAGCGCATGAACGACGTGTCTGATAGACGTTCATCTTGTAGTCAGGATAGGTCTTCATCATGGCTTTATAGCCATCCGTCAACACCGCATCATATTGCGCTGCATTGCTCGCATTGATCGTGTATTTGATCGGATCACTGGCAAACGGGTCGGGAAGATGGTCACCCGGTTTGTAAGTGACATTGCTCGGCACTGTCTGCAGGCCGCCTGTCCAAGCCGGGATGTCGCCTTCACCTGCTTTTTCGGCACCAATTGGTGTCAGATCATTGCCAAGGCGATTCGCCTGTACGTCTGGCACACCCGCCTGTGCTGCCATCGGCGCACAAACTACCAGCGCGATAGCTAACTTAGAAATCTTCATTCTCCGCAACCTCCCATGTCGCAGGTTCCCTTCGTGGAATCCTATTATTATCCCTATATCAAATTGTAATAGGGTTGTTTTATCTAAATTACATTCACTTATAATAATCGAAAGTTGTCAACGGAGATTGTGACGAATTGTCACTTTCGCTGACGGATGCTGTTCACTTGCGTACATATGGCCGGTATCTCTGGCATTTAGACGGACATCACACCTTTTTCGAACTGAGTTTGCGTTTGTGAGGGACACAAAAAACGTCGCCGAGATTTCTCTCGACGACGCTTCTATCACTCACAGTGTTTCTAGAAAAAGAACCCTTAAATCAACGCTTAAGGACACTTCGCCCGGCATATTCGGCAGAGACGCCTAGCAATTCTTCGATACGGATGAGTTGGTTGTATTTTGCCAAACGATCAGATCTTGCCAAAGAACCGGTCTTGATTTGCCCGCAATTTGTCGCCACAGCAAGATCGGCAATCGTTGTATCTTCCGTTTCGCCAGAGCGATGCGACATGACCGCTGTGTAGCCCGCTCGATGGGCCATTTCGACCGACTCAAGTGTCTCAGACAGAGTGCCAATCTGATTGACCTTCACAAGAATCGAATTGGCGACACCTTTGGCGATCCCGTCAGCTAGGCGTGTTTTGTTGGTGACAAAAACGTCATCACCCACCAGCTGCACCTTGTCGCCGAGCGCGTCGGTGAGCGTCTTCCAGCCTTCCCAATCATCTTCGGCCATGCCGTCTTCAATTGAGATAATGGGATAGCGCGACACAAGGTTCACCCAATAATCAACCATGGCACCGGCATCGAGCTTCTTGCCCTCACCTTCCAGATCATAAACGCCATTTTTGAAGAACTCAGACGAGGCCGCATCAATGGCCAGATGAATGTCTTCACCGGGGCGGTAGCCTGCCTTTTCGATGGCCTTCATAACAAACCCGATAGCCTCTTCGGTCGATGCAAGGTTCGGCGCAAAGCCACCTTCGTCGCCGACATTGGTATTGTGGCCTGCCGCTTTCAGCTCACCCTTGAGCGTGTGAAAGACTTCCGCACCCATGCGAACCGCGTCCGCAATGCTGGCGGCGGCGACCGGCATGATCATGAATTCCTGAATATCAATTGGATTGTCAGCATGCTGACCACCATTGACAATGTTCATCATTGGCACAGGCAGGACGCGCGCCGAGGGGCCGCCAATATAGCGAAACAGCGGCTGGCCCTGTGATTCTGCCTGCGCTTTGGCGATGGCCATTGATACGCCGAGGATGGCATTGGCTCCGATGCGCGATTTGTTTGGCGTGCCGTCAAGCTCGCACATGGCACGATCAATAGCGATTTGCTCTTCGGCATCAAGGCCACCAATGGCTTCAAAAATCTCGCCATTGACCGCTGCTACGGCATTGAGCACGCCCTTACCTTTGTAGCGAGTCCCGCCGTCGCGCAGTTCAACGGCCTCATGTGCGCCGGTTGACGCGCCCGACGGGACGGCGGCACGCCCAAACGCGCCATCTTCCAGCACAACGTCCACTTCAACCGTCGGGTTGCCTCGACTGTCCAAGATTTCGCGGCCAATAATATCAATAATTGCAGCCATGGTTCTGGTGCCTCCGCTAGATGTCTGAAAGTTGCGCGTTTTCTAGCGGAGACTGAGACAAAGCGAAAGGGATTTGGCCATCTAAAAAGTGAGCCTGAGGTCCGCCCTACTCAACCTTGAGCCGCTCTGGCTGGGTCAATCGCGCCAAATCGATGTCGTCGGGTGCCTGACGCAACAATTCGCCTCTATGTGCCAGAATATAAGCCCGCTCGGCGTCAATCAACGCGCGGCCCAGTCCGACGCAGAAGTTCTGTCCAGGCGATAGCGCACCCGTTATAGGCGAGCCTTGTTTTTCCAGATCGTCCAGTGACGCATTGGCTGCGGCGGTCCCTGTTAGGCGATGTTCCAGCAACTCGGCCACGCGCGATCGAGGCAAATATGGCGCGAAACTAAGCATAAACATGAATTCCGAACGAAGGCGCTGGCGCGCATCGCGGGTCATAAGCGCGTCAATACAGACGGCCCGGCCTGCCGCCGAAATCTCGTAAACCTTCTTGTTTGGGCGGCTCTCCTGTTCGACGCGTTCAAACGTCACAAGCCCTTCCTCCGCCAACTCATTCAATGCCGGATAGATGTTGCTGATCGTCACATCGACGATCTTAGAGACCTCTTGTTCAAGGATCTTCTTGATGTCGTAGCCGGTCGCTGGACCAGCCATGAGCACACTAAGTAGCAATTCCTTCGTATTCAAATCCGCGTCCTCCCCCGAGCAGCAGATCGAAGCCCTTGATTAAGGCACCGGTTTTTGTTTATAACGTTTTTAATTATAGGTTATTTTTATCTATATCACTTAATCATAAACTGTTTCGATATAACCTGACAGTCGCATTGCAACAGTTTTCCTCACTCAAAATGTGGCCGGACCGCCAATTCAGCGTTGCCCGACCATCCCTCCCCAGAAATAAAGCGGCCAAATGGCTGCCGAATCCAAGCGAGAGAAACAGTCAAAATGAGAGTATCGGCGGGAAACGTGCCTGTCACGGGCGAACAGGTCAAATTGCGATGGAATTCACGGATTTTTGCGGCGACCTTCGCTGCGGCCATGCTGGTGGGCGGGGTTGCCCAAGCGGAAAACTACAAATTTGGTGAAATGAATGTGTCAGTAGACACGACCATTTCAGCAGGTGTCAGCATGCGCACCAGCGCGCGTGACTGCGAAAAGGTCAATCCAGTCAACGGCGGTTGCACGCGCGGTGATGGTCGCGCGACGGGCATCAACTCAGATAACGGCAATTTGAACTTTGACCAGTGGGATTTCACGGACGCCATCGTCCGTGCCACGATGGACGTTCAGGCGAAGTGGAAAAACTACGGCGTCTTCCTGCGCCCGACGGCCTTTTACAATCTAGTTTATGCTAACAATGACATGCGCTTTCGTAACCTCAATCACGATGCGGCTGGACAGTTGAACTACAAGGTCGATGTGCTCGACGCCTTCGCCTACGCCAATTACGACATCGGCGGTCACTACACGACGATCCGCGTTGGTAAGCAGGTGTTGAACTGGGGCGAAAGCCTTTTCATTCAAGGCGGCGTCAATCAATTTCAGGCGCTTGACGTGACGGCCATCCGCACGCCGGGTGCAGAGCTGAAAGACGCGCTGACGCCGATGCCGATGATCTATGCCTCCTTCGCTGCAACAGACGCTCTGACGCTCGAAGCCTTCTGGCAGTTCAGCTATGAGAAAACCTACCTCGATCCAGCGGGCTCGTTCTTTTCGACAGACGATATTGTCGGCGAAGGCTCGCTGCCTGCGCTGTCGGGTGCATCGGTTGACAATCCCGACCTCGCACTTCCAAACGGCTCAGGCCTCGCCGCAATCAGCACGGCCCTAGTGCCAATTGCTTTGAACCGTACAAAGGATCGCGGCCAGAGTGACCTCAACCAATTCGGCGTTGCGGCTCATTACTATGCGGACAACGTCGGCGCGGGAACAGACTTCGGCCTCTACTTCACACGCTATTCAAGCCGCTTGCCTTACCTTGGGTTTAAGAATGGTGGCAACACAATCGCAGATAGCTGCACTGCACTCTTTGCTGGGCCTTGTGCCAGCGCCGGTGCATATAAGGCCGCCTTTGCCTATGGTGCCAACTTCTCCAACTACTTCTATGACTTTCCAACGGTCAATACATTTGGCGCAAGCTTCAGCACAACGCTTGGTGTGACGGCTGTTTCAGGTGAAGTGACATTTTCGCCTGACATGCCTTTCGGCATCAGCGATATCGAAAACAATGCTTCGCAAATTGATGGCACGGGCGCTGGTGCCGTTTTCTGCGGTGGTTCGCCGTGCAGCAGCTACCTCGATCCGATCGGCCCCAATCAGTCAACGCTTACGCATATCGACCTTGACGCCTATCAAGGCCAGCTCGGCACGATCAATTCGTTCGCGACCACTGATTTTCTGCCGCGCAGCCTTGGTGCTGATGGCGGTGCACTCGTCCTCAATGCCGGCTTTGTTTATGTGCCAGATGCGGGTGACTGGCCGTTGAATCGCGTTGGCCCTGAAGCTGCCATCAAAAACGGAGCGGCTACCGCTCTTCTAGGTGGTGCAACGGATCCACAATATGCGACGAGTTTTTCGGCGGGCTATCGGGCTCTTGTGAAGGTTGACTACAACAACGCCTTTGGTACAGCCGTGACCTTGAGCCCCAGCATTGCGTTCCGTCATGACGTACTCGGCTATTCGCCGGGACCGATCACGGCAAACTATCTGAAAGGTCTGAAGCAGGTTTCGCTCGGCGTGAGCGGCAGCTATCAGCAGATCCGGGCCTCGCTGAGTTGGACGTCGTCATTCGGCGGCGGATTCAACAACCCTGTCTATGACCGCGACTTCGCGTCAGCGAGCGTGAGCTACGCCTTCTAAGAGACTTCAACGCCTCTTGGTCCGATGTCGAACCCTTTCCCTCCCGGGTTGGGAATTCGACGGAACCGTCCCGAAGCGCCCCCCGCTTTGGGGCGGTTTCTTTTTGTCAAAAAGCCCTTATAAACCGTGCCTTTTGTCGCAGGGCGTCATCGCACTTGACGCAAGGTCGCTGCTCCTGTTCAACGTCGCCTTCGGACAAAAACAGGAACGACCCCCATGTCGCCCAAAATGGCGCATAGCAAAGCACTGGTGCTTTTTTCAGGAGGACAGGATTCAACCGTCTGTCTCGCCTCTGCCCTTGCACGCTTTGACGAGGTGGAGACGGTTGGTTTTGACTATGGGCAAACCCATATTGTCGAACTGGAATGCCGGACGCGCGTGCTTGCGAACCTCAAAAAGACGTTCCCCGATTGGACCAAGAAGCTCGGTCCCGACCATATGCTCAACTTGCGTGAACTGTCGGCCATCAGCGAAACTTCTCTGACACGAGACATGAAAATTGAGATAGACGAGAGCGGCCTACCAAATTCATTCGTGCCGGGACGAAACTTGTTATTTTTTGTCTATGCCTCGGCGCTCGGCTACCGGCGCGGCGCGAGTGTACTGGTTGGTGGCATGTGCGAGACGGATTACTCGGGCTACCCCGATTGCCGCAATGATACGATCCAGACGCTGGCGCAAGCGGTGAGCCTCGGCATGGCACGGCCGTTCACGTTTGAGACGCCGCTTATGTATATCGACAAAGCGGAGACCTGGGCGATGGCCCAATCACTGGGAGGCAACGCGCTGGTCGATCTCATCATTGAACAAACGCATACTTGCTATCGCGGGGATCGCACACACCGTCATGTGTGGGGCTATGGCTGCGCTGATTGCCCTGCTTGTGCATTGCGCGCCAATGGCTATGCCAAATGGCGCGGCGTGGAGGCATGAACGCATGTATGCGGTGAAGGAAATCTTCTACACGTTGCAAGGCGAAGGCATGAACGCTGGTCGCCCCGCAGTCTTTTGTCGCTTTGCGGGCTGCAACTTGTGGAGTGGGCGCGAACAGGATCGCGCTATGGCCGTCTGTACATTTTGCGATACAGACTTTGTCGGCACGGACGGATTGGGTGGCGGAAAATTTGCCAATGCGACGGCGCTTGTCGATGCCATCGAGGCGACATGGGCGAGCGGCGCGAAAGACAATCGCTTCGTTGTTTGCACAGGTGGCGAGCCACTGCTGCAAGTGGACAGCAAGTTGATTGATGAACTGCACGCACGCGGCTTTGAAATTGCGGTGGAAACCAATGGCACGATTGAAGCGCCGACCGGCCTCGACTGGGTCTGCGTCAGCCCAAAAGCGGACGAAAAACTCAAAATAGCGATGGGCGATGAGCTGAAACTCGTCTTTCCACAGACGAAAGCAATGCCGGAACGCTTTGAACATCTGGCCTTCAAAAACTTCTACCTGCAAGCGATGGACGGGCCAGAAACCGACGCTAATATCAAGGCAGCGACAGCCTATTGTCTGGCTCATCCACAATGGCGGCTATCGCTGCAGACCCATAAAATGATCGGTATTGCGTGATGCGTATCTATAAGGAATTCCTGTTCGACGCGGCTCATTTTTTGCCGAACGCCCCTGAGGGACATCCCAACCGGCGGGTGCATGGGCACTCGTTTCGGGCGGTCATTTGGCTCGAAGGCGAGGTCGATCCAACCTCGGGATTGCTCATGCATTTCGAGCGTTTCCTGCAAGAAACCGAGGTGTTTCATGCCGAGCTTGATCACCACATGCTGAACGAGATCGAGGGTCTGGAAAATCCAACGCTGGAGACGCTTACCGTATGGTTATGGGATAAGATGAAGCCTGCCCTACCCCAATTGGCGCGGGTCGAGCTGCACCGCGACTCATGCCGCGAAGGCTGCGTTTATGATGGACCTGAGGATAAGTGAGCGGGGATAAAGAATGGCCAAAGTGACTGCAAAAAAAAATCTTACCCAGTTGGGACAGAAATCAGTTGTCCCCGCTTCGCCGAGCGACGCGATTTTGGAGCGGGTGCCCAATCCTCAGGCCGACACAAATTACATGGCGCGTTTCACCGTGCCGGAATTTACATCGCTCTGCCCGGTGACGGGGCAACCGGATTTTGCACATCTCGTCATCGACTATGCACCGGGCAAATGGCTGGTCGAGTCGAAGTCGCTGAAACTCTATATGCAGAGCTTTCGCAACCATGGCGCTTTCCATGAAGACTGCACGGTGGCGATCGGCAAACGGCTGGTGAAGCTGCTAGCACCTAAATGGTTTCGTATCGGCGGCTATTGGTATCCGCGTGGCGGCATTCCGATTGATGTGTTCTGGCAAGCGGGAAAATTACCAAGCGGCGTCTGGGCACCTGAGCAAAACGTACCGCCCTATCGCGGTCGTGGTTGATCCCTGTACTGAGGTCTTTGGATACAGCAGGTGCTTCGAGACGGGCCAAGCGACCCTCCTCAGCATGAGGATGATTTTATAAATAGAAGCCCCCTCTCTCACCTTGCGCGTAAGTGCAAAAGAAGGAGAGGGATGAAACGAAGAGAAAAAAGCTTGTCAGCTTCTTTATTTTTTATATAATCACGGTTATGCCAAAAAAAATAGACCATGATGCCCGCCGTCGAGACATTGCCAAAGCCGCTGTTGCCGTGATCGGCGTCAACGGGATCGACAACACGCGGCTCATCGATGTGGCGCGCGAAGCCAAGGCGACGACGGGGGCTATTACCCATTATTTTGAGGGTAAGGACGCGGTGCTGCTGGCGGCTTTAGATCATGTGGCGCAAGGCATTTTGACGCTGATTGAGACGCCAAGCGAAGCAGCCGTTGATCGCGACGGGTTGATTGATCACGCAACCTTGGTGCTTCCCATTGATGCGGATGGGCGACGCGATTGGCGCGTTTGGTTGGCATTTTTTAGCCGTGCGGTGGGCGACCCGGCGCTGGCCCGCATCAACAATGCTTATTACGATGAATTTCAACAAGGGCTGACGCGCAATATCAAGGCGCTGCAGAAGGCGGGAAAGCTGCGGGGTGACATCGACCCTGTACTGGTGGCCAATTCAATCATCACGACGGTCGATGGTCTGGGCGTGCGTGCCTCGCTTGATCCTGATAACTGGCCGCTTGAGCGCCAGACACAACAATTGCGGGCGATGCTGCGCCCACTGCTACCGATAGACTGAAACCAAGCACATCTTTTGAGGGAGAGAGACATGCTAAAACTGGAATCGCTGCCTGCGGGATCATCCACCGATGCCATTCTCAACGTATTAAGACGAGATGGCGCGCTGATCGTGACGGGTGTGTTGAGTACGGACGATCTAGCGCAATTGAACGGTGAGATCGCGCCTTATGTTGACGCCACGGAAGATGGCAAAGACAGTTTTACGGGCGCCCATACGACACGGACCGGGGGGCTGGTGGCGCGCTCTGAAAAATGTCGTGAGCTGGTGATGCATCCAATGATCACGGCGGCGGCGAATGAATTTCTCAAACCCTACTGCGAAAATGTTCAGCTTCACCTGAGCCAAGTGATCCGCATTAAGCCCGGCCAGACGACCCAACAAATTCATCGCGACCGCTGGGCCTGGGGCACGCATCTGAAATTTCTCGAACCGCAGTTCAATACAATCTGGGCAGCATCGACATTCACCAAAGAGAATGGTGCGACGCAAGTGTGTCCCGGCAGTCTCGACTGGGCCGATGACCGCCAAGCGACGCCCGAAGAGATCGCCTATGCGGAGATGCCCGCGGGCTCAGTGTTGATCTATACAGGCGGCGTCTTTCACGGCGGCGGGGCCAATGTGTCCAACGGCGACCGCGTCGGCATCAACATCACCTATACGCTGGGTTGGCTACGGCAGGAAGAAAACCAATACCTCTCCTGCCCGCCCGACATTGCCAAGACGTTCGCGCCAGAATTGCAGGCGCTGATCGGTTATTCGATGGGCGGCTATGCGATGGGCTATTACACACCGCCGGGTGAGCCGGGCGCCGGGCCTGAATGTGTGCCGCCGGAATATGCACTGGGTGTTGAGGCTTCAACGGGGACGCTGGGGAGTGCGGATGCGCTGACGGCTATCCGCGATGAGATTCAGCGGGAGAAGGAGAAGGAAAATGCCGGGGCTTAATTAGGCAGTTGAGTTAGCGGCGATCCTTCGAGACGGCGCTACGCACCTCCTTGAGGCATGAGGCTGAAATAATGATGACCTCATCCTGAGGAGCGGCAAAGCCGCGTCTCGAAGGACGGCGGCGGCCCGAGATGAGATAAGCGGAGAAGGTAAAGGTGTGAGGGTGCGGGTTTGATGGCTTGAATGAATTTAAGATTCATCAAATTTCAAATTCGCCTTCGCCCAACTTGATCAGGCGATCCAACTTCCTTGGGTGCGGCAAAGGTGGATGCCCCGGTCAAGCCGGGGCAAGACGCCTTATTTATCAAGACACCCTATTTATAAAAACTTACACCAAACGGCTCTGCGTCACAGCGGCTTCGATGAAGGAGCGGAAGAGCGGGTGCGGGTCGAAGGGTTTGGATTTTAGTTCGGGGTGGTATTGCACGCCGATGTACCAAGGGTGCGTCGGGATCTCGATGGTTTCGGGCAGGAGGCCATCGGGTGAGACGCCGGAGACGACCATGCCTGTCGCTTCGAGGCGCTCGCGGTAGGTCATGTTGACTTCGTAGCGATGGCGATGGCGTTCGCTGATCTCGGTGGAACCGTAGATTTTGGCGATGCGAGTGCCTTTTTTCAAGACTGCATCATAAGCACCAAGGCGCATGGTGCCGCCGAGGTCACCTTCGGCACCGCGCGTGACGAGTTCGTTTTGGCGCATCCATTCGGTCATCAGGCCAACCACCGGCTCATTGGTGGGGCCGAATTCGGTGGAGCTGGCTTGCGGCAAGTCGCCGAGATTACGCAGGGCCTCGATGACGGCCATCTGCATGCCAAAGCAAATACCAAAATAGGGAATGTCGCGGGTGCGGGCGAAATTGGCCGCGGCGATCTTGCCTTCCGAACCGCGTTCACCAAAGCCGCCGGGCACCAAGATGCCGTTGACGTCTTCAAGATGATGGACGGTGTCTTCTTCATCGAAGATTTCGGACTCAAGCCATTTCAGATTGACGCGCACCTTGTTGGCGATGCCGCCATGGACGAGGGATTCCATCAAAGATTTATAGGCATCCTTGAGGCCGGTATATTTGCCGACGATGGCGATGGTGACGTCGCCTTCGGGCTCGCGGATCGCGTGGGTGATCGCGTTCCATTTGGCCAAATCAGGTGTGCCCTTGTCGGGCAGACCGAAGACCGCGAGAACCTCCGTGTCCAGACCTTCGGCATGATAGGCGTTGGGCACATCGTAGATCGTGTCCACATCCATTGCCTGAATGACAGCACTGGGGCGCACGTTGCAAAAGAGCGCAATCTTGCGACGCTCATCGGCTGGGATCGGGCGGTCACAACGGCACATGAGAATGTCGGGCTGGATGCCGATGGAGCGCAGTTCTTTGACCGAATGCTGGGTGGGCTTGGTTTTCATCTCGCCCGCGCTCGGAATGTAGGGCAGCAGGGTCAGATGGATGAAGCAGGTTTGGCCGCGATCAAGTTCATTGCCGAGTTGGCGGATGGCTTCAAAGAACGGCAGGCCTTCAATGTCGCCGACCGTGCCGCCGATTTCGCAGAGCACGAAGTCAACGCCGCCGTTTTCCGACAGCACAAAATCTTTGATGGCATCGGTAACGTGCGGGATGACCTGCACAGTGCCGCCGAGATAGTCGCCACGGCGCTCACGCGTGATGATGTCTTGATAGATGCGGCCGGTGGTGATGTTGTCGGCTCTGGCGGCAGGAACGCCAGTGAAGCGTTCGTAATGGCCAAGGTCGAGGTCGGTTTCGGCCCCGTCGTCGGTCACATAGACCTCGCCATGCTGGTAAGGCGACATGGTGCCTGGATCGACGTTGAGATAGGGGTCGAGCTTGCGTAGGCGCACGGTATAACCGCGTGCCTGCAGCAGCGCGCCGAGAGCTGCGGAAGCGAGACCCTTGCCAAGTGAGGAGACCACGCCGCCGGTGATGAAAATATACCGCGTCATGGAGCCCTAGATTACAGCAACAAAAATGATTCGGACCGCCATAATGACGCTCCCTTGAAAATATATGTGGGTGACTTCCGGCAGCGAACCGCCGGAAAGGAGTTTAAGTCTTCGCGCTTATCACTGCGCCTTTTATTGTGCCTTGGGCACAACGGGCTCTGCGGGAGCCGCCGGGGCGGCAGGCGCTGTAGCAGGGGTTCCGGCAGGCGGGGTCACATTGTTGCTCGGCACGCCGGGGGTGCTCGGCACGGCGGGCTTAGCCGCATCAAGGCCAGAGCCGATGGGCGCCGGGACATTGACCGTCGGCTGCGACAGCATACCGGCAGGGGCCGGCTTAACACTGTCGAGCAGAGAGCCACCAGTATTGGCACGCGACGCGATCAACACCAGCATCAGGCTGGTGGCAAAGAAAATGGCACCGACGATGCCTGTGGCGCGTGTCAGCATGCTCCCTGCCCCGCGTCCGCTCATCAGGCCACCACCACCGCCACCGATGCCCAGCGCGCCGCCTTCGGACTTCTGGAGCAGCACGAGTGCCACCAGAGTAACGGCGACCATCAGATGGATAATCAGCAGGATGGTTGTCATGGCACTTACAGGTCCGCTTTTTCAGGCTAAATGGCCGCCGAAATAACTTCCGGCGGATGACGGGCCGGGTTGTACCCCATGCGCGTCTAGGTTTCTAGCCCCGACCTTGGAATTTGGCTCGGGGTGGCGGCGTGTCGCGGAAGGTGGCGCTTTCTGGGATGGAACCCATAAGGAAAACCCTCACCCAACCCTCTCCCATAAGGAGAGGGCTAGAAAGGAAGGAAGAGGGCTAAAAATCACCGATAGGCGGCGATGATGCCGTTAAAATCAGCGGCTTTGAGGCTGGCACCGCCGACGAGGGCCCCGTTGACGTTGGCAACCGCCATCAATTCAGCCGCGTTAGAGGCTTTGACCGAGCCGCCATAAAGCAGGCGCATGGCCTCGCCTTCGGCTTTAAAGCGTTTCTTGAGGGCCGCGCGAATCACGGCATGGACCTTGGCGACATCATCGGCCGTTGGCGTGCGGCCTGTGCCGATGGCCCAGACGGGCTCATAGGCCACAACGGTGTTTTTGGCGGTGATGCCTTTAGGCAACGACGCGGCAAGTTGGTCGCGGATGAGGCCGAGGGTCTCGCCTGCATCGCGCTGGATGTCGGTTTCGCCGACACAGACAATGGCGATGAGGCCTGCCCGATGAGCCGCAGAGACCTTGGCGCGGACCATGTCGCTGGTTTCAGCGTGATCGGCGCGGCGTTCGGAGTGGCCGAGGATGACATAGCTTGCGCCTGCGTCTTTCAGCATCTCAGCGGAGATGTCGCCAGTGTGAGCACCTGAGACATTGGCGTGGCAATCTTGGCCGCCGAGGGCGATTTTGCTGCCTTTTGCGGCATCCTTGAGTGCGGGAAGAAGGGTCGCGGGTGGGCAGATCAGCACGTCGCATTTGGCTTTTTTGGCGGATTTGACGATCAGGCGGGCCAAGGTTTTCACTTCCTTTGCCGATGCCTTGAGGCCGTTCATCTTCCAATTGCCTGCGACAAGCGCCTTGATTTTAACCGTTGCCGTCATCTGATATTCCTCGCATTGCGCGCGCCGCCAGCATGGTGGCACGCCCATAGAGGCGGATTTAGCAGATGGTCGGTGCTGCGCCAACCGCGATGAGAGACATTTTTTGCTGGAAAATCAATCAGCAAGCCTGCATGACAGAGCTATCTACGAGGCTTGCGGGGCTCAAGAGGCGCACCTATCATGCGGCGCGCCTGGCGAGTTCTTCATTTGGCATGATCGGCCCCCTTTTTAGTTGGCTCGATTAGCTCAATGGCGACGCCCATCACAATTTAGTGCCGGTTAACGGCCATTACGCACGGAAAGACGACCTCATGCTCGATTCAATGAGAAAAAGCGCCGGTGGCCCAGTTGCTAAAGTCTTGATAGGGCTTCTGGTGATCAGCTTTGCGGTCTGGGGCGTGAATGACGTGTTCTTGGGCTATTCGTCAACTTCGGTCGCCACGGTCGGCGATGAAGACATCTCAACTGTTGAGTTTCAGCGCGCCTTCGATGATTCAATTCGAGAGTATTCGCAGCGCCTCGGCCAACCGCTGACACGGACACAGGCACAACAATATGGGTTGGACCGGGCTGCATTGTCACAACTGATCGGCCTTGCCGCCTTCGACATCGGGGCCAAGCAGTCGGGCCTAACGGTCAGCGATACGGCCGTGGCGCAGAACATCACGTCTGATCCCTCACTGACGGGCACGTTCGGCAAGTTTGACCGGCAGGGGTTCGACCAACAATTGCAGCGCATGGGCACCACCGAACAGGCCTTTATTACCGACCGTCGGAAATATCTAGTGCGGATGCAATTAAACAGCGCGATTGAAGCAGGCGTTGAAGTGCCCAACACGCTGATCACTGCCATTAGTACGTATCAGGACGAAACACGCGTCGCCTCCTACATCATTCTGCCGCCACAAACGGTTGGCACGATCAGCGAGCCTGACGCGAAGACGCTTGATGCCTATTACCAGAAGGCAGCGATCCACTTCACTGAGCCCGAATTGCGCGACTTCTCAGTGATGGTACTGAACCCGGAAGATCTGGCGGCCAATGTCACGATCAGTGATGAAGACCTGGAAGCGGCCTATGAATCGCGCCGGGCGACATTTGACGTGCCAGAGCGGCGCGTTGTTCAGCAGATCCCCTTTGCCACCGAAGAGGCGGCCAATGCTGCCGATGCGCGCCTGAAAGCAGGCACGCCCGTTGCCACCATCGTCAAGGAACTGGGGCTCTCCATGTCCGATGTCGAACTTGGCAATGTGTCGAGCAAGGATATGATCTCAAAGGAAGTTGCCGACGCTGCCTTTGCCTTGAAGACCAACAGCTATAGCGGCCCGGTCAAAGGACCGCTGGGCACTGTCATTTTGCATGTCGGTGCAGTGACGCCGGGCATCCCCAGCACATTTGCGAGCGCCAAGGACAAGCTGCGCGCGACGCTGGCGAGCGAAAAAGCACATAACGATGTTTACGATGTGCAAAACGAGATCGAAGATGCGCGCGCGGGCGGCATGTCGTTGAAAGAAGCCGCAACCAAATATCATCTTAAGCTGACCACATTCAAAGGTATCAGCGTTGTCGGCAAGACGCTCGACGGCAAGGTGCCCGACAATCTGCCGCCCTATAAGGATCTGCTGAAGACGGTTTTTGAAAATGGTCAAGGCGATCAGATTGCGCCGAGCGATTCAGGTGCTGGCGGCTATTACTGGGTCGCCATCAACGGCGTGACGCCAGCGGCGCTGCAACCGCTAAGCGAGGTGCATGACAAGGTCGTGACCCTGTGGAAGAACGAAGACCGCAAAACCAAGTTGCAGGAGATGGCACAGAGCTTGGCCGACCGTGGCAACAAGGGCGAAAGCATTGACAAGCTGGCGGCCAGCATCGGCCGCTCGGCGCTGACCTCGCCCAGCATCAAACGGGCCTCGCAGAACGAGACGTTTTCGCGGCTGGCTGTGTCGCGCCTGTTCGCCGTACCCAAGGGCGGCTTTACCGACGGGCCGGTTGGGTTCGGCGATAGTATGATCGTGATGCAGGTCAAAAGCGTTGACGTCCCGAAAATCAACACGGCGTCCGATGAGTACAAGTCCACGCAAAAAACCCTCACCGACGCCCTGACCAACGACATGCTGGTGACGATGGTGCTCGGCTATGAGGACAAGCTCGGCACCACGGTCAACACGAAACTTCTCAATCGTTTGACGACAGACGGCGGGCTGCAATGACCATCGAGACGTTCGAGTCTTTTATGTGCGATCGTTCTTGCCCGCCTCCTTTGGCGTCTTGAGAGCGGCGGCATCATGATCGAACCCGATTTTGAACGTTTCGAGCGTGCCTACAAAGCGGGCGCGGCGCAGGTCGTGTGGACCCGCGTTGTGGCTGATTTGGAAACGCCAGTGTCGGCCATGTTGCGCATGGCGGACGGCAAGGCGAATAGTTTTTTGCTTGAATCAGTCGAAGGTGGCGAGACACGCGGGCGCTATTCGATCATCGGCTTGAAGCCGGACGTGATCTGGCGTTGTTTCGGCGACAAGGCGGAAATCAATCGCAAGGCGCGATCCGATACACGTTCATTCAAACCAGTGGCCAGCGGCGCGCTTGCCTCGCTCCGGGCGTTGATCGAGGAATCGCGCATTGCCCTGCCCGACGATCTGCCGCCGATGGCCGCGGGCGTGTTTGGTTATATGGGCTATGACACGGTGCGGCTGGTTGAGCATTTGCCGAACGTCAATGGTGGCGGGTTGGGCCTGCCGGACGGGATTTTTCTGCGCCCGACCATCATTGCGATTTTCGATAATGTGAAAGACGAGTTGACCATCGTGACGCCGGTGCGGCCGGAAGCAGGCGTCGATGCACGCGCCGCCTATGCGCGCGCGGGCGAACGCATCAATGATGTGATGAGCGACTTCGACCGCTCGCTGCCGCATGTGGATCAGGTGGACAGTCCTCTGGATATTCCAACGCCAGTGTCCAATACATCTGCCGAGACCTATTACGAGATGGTGCGCAAAGCGAAGGATTATATCGCGGCCGGTGATGTTTTTCAGGTGGTGCTATCGCAACGGTTTGAAGCGCCGTTCACGCTGCCGCCTTTCTCGCTCTATCGCGCGTTGCGGCGGATCAATCCATCGCCGTTTCTGTATTTTTTGAATTTCGAGGACTTTGCCATTGTCGGTTCAAGCCCAGAAATTTTGGTGCGGGTGCGCGACAATCGCGTCACCATCCGCCCCATCGCGGGGACGCGCCATCGCGGCAATTCGGCGAGCGAAGATATAGCGATTGGCGAGGAATTACTGGCCGACCCGAAAGAGCGGGCCGAACATTTGATGTTGCTTGATCTGGGGCGCAACGATGTGGGGCGCGTGTCCAAGATTGGCTCCGTTGAAGTGACGGAAAAATTCGAACTGCAACTGACCTCGCATCTCATTCATATCGTGTCGAATGTTGAAGGCGATCTGGCACCAGAATATGATGCCATTGAAGCGCTGATCGCAGGCTTTCCGGCGGGCACAGTGTCGGGCGCGCCCAAGGTGCGGGCGATGGAGATCATCGACGAATTGGAACTGGAAAAGCGTGGCTCCTATGCGGGCTGCGTTGGCTATTTCTCAGCCGCAGGGGAAATGGACACCTGCATCATTCTGCGCACGGCGGTCGTCAAAGACGGCAAGATGTATGTGCAGGCCGGTGGCGGCGTGGTGGCAGACTCCAGCCCTGAGGGCGAGCATAAGGAGAGTGTCAACAAGGCCAAGGCGTTGTTTCGCGCCGCCGAAGAGGCTGTGCGCTATGCCAGCCGTGGTGGACGACGGCAGTAGGGCCTGAGCTGTCTCATTTAATATCCCTTCATGTAATATCCTGTCATGGCCGGACTTGACCCGCGTATCCACGTCTTTCGGGCCTCACTTGCGGCAAAGACGTGGATACGCGGGTCAAGCCCGCGCATGACACCGTATATTGAGGAAAAGTTGTCGGAAAACGGCGCGGACCTATAACGGCTAAGGCGCTGTTTCGGGCAGCGGCCGCGAGGCTGCGCTCTTCACGCCTGCGTCATGGCCCGACTTGATCGGGCCATCCAGCTTGCTGGTTGCGCCGTATGGATGCCCTGGTCAATACCCCGATCAAGTCGGGGCAGGGGCAAGACGGGCTTTGATGTGTCTTGTTCGCTCCCCTTTCTTGCCCAATATGGGAGGCACCCTCTATAAGAGGGCACGGATTGCCGTTTCACGCTGAAAGCCTGTGCCATGCTGCTTCTCATCGATAATTACGACAGCTTTACCTACAATCTCGTCCAGTTTCTGGGCGATTTGGGGGCTAAAGCTATTGTGTGGCGCAATGACAAGCTGAGTGTGGCCGACGCTATGGCCCTGCAGCCTGAGGCGATTGTGATTTCGCCGGGGCCTTGCGACCCGGATCGGGCGGGCATTTGTTTGGATCTCATCAAGGCAGCGGCAGACGCAAAGATGCCGCTGCTGGGGGTTTGTCTTGGGCATCAGGCGATTGGTCAGGCGTTTGGCGGCGAGATCGTGCGCGCGCCGCAATTGATGCATGGCAAGGTCGATCAGATGTTTCACACCGGCCAAGGCGTCTTTAAAGATCTACCGAGCCCGCTCATGGCGACGCGCTACCATTCGCTGACCATCGCGCCGGAGACGTTTCCCGCTGTGCTGGACGTGACCGCAAAAACGGGTGACGGCACCATCATGGGATTGCAGCACAAGAGCCTGCCGATCCATGGCGTGCAGTTTCATCCTGAAAGCATTGCCACCGAACATGGCCACGCCATGCTGCGTAATTTTCTTGAAGTGACGGGCGTGATGGCCGGCCTATGAGCGACTTCAAAACCTATCTTGCAACCATCGCTGGCGGCGGCACGCTGACGCCCGAAGACGCGCGCGGTGCATTTGAACTGATCATGTCAGGTGAGGCGACGCCCGCGCAGATGGCGGCCTTCTTGATGGGATTACGGATGCGCGGCGTGACCGTGGCCGAGCTGACGGCGGGCGCCAGCGTGATGCGCGAGAAGGCAAAGATTGTCTGCGCGCCTGAAGGGGCCATCGACATCGTCGGCACAGGCGGCGACGGGGCGCATACTTACAATATCTCGACGGCGGCGGTGCTGGTGGTGGCAGGCTGCGGCGTGACCATTGCCAAGCATGGCAATCGCGCGGCGTCATCCAAGTCAGGCACGGCGGACGCGCTGTCCGTGCTGGGGCTGAACCTTGATCTGCCGCCAGAAAACATTGAACGCTGCATCAAGGAGGCCGGCGTCGGTTTCATGTTCGCACCTGCCCACCACACGGCCATGAAATATGTTGGGCCGGTGCGCGCCGAACTTGGTATACGGACGATTTTTAATTTACTGGGGCCGCTGTCAAATCCGGCCTTCGTCAAGCGGCAAACGATTGGCGTGTTCGCCAAGCGGTGGGTGGAGCCTTTCGCCGAGGTGCTGCGCAATCTGGGGTCAGAGCGGGCCTGGGTGGTGCATGGGTCCGACGGGCTCGACGAGCTGACGACGACGGGGCCGACCTTTGTGGCGGAACTGAAAGACGGTGCGATCCGCACCTTTGAAGTGACGCCGGAAGACGCGGGGCTGACGCGGGCAACGCTGGCTGATTTGCGTGGTGGCGATCCGGCCTATAATGCAGCGGCGATCACGCGCCTGCTGGACGGCGAGCACAGCGCCTATCGCGACGTGGTGCTGCTGAACTCGGCTGCCGCACTGATTGTGGCGGACCGCGCGGCGACACTGAAGGAAGGTGCCACGATGGCGGCACAGGCGATTGACAGCGGCGCAGCCAAAGCAGCACTGGCGCGCCTCATCGCGGTATCGAACGGGTTGCAGGTGAATGTCTGATATTCTGACAAAAATTAGAGCCTATAAGCTCGACGAGATTGCACAGGCCAAAGCCACGCGCCCGCTGCATCTGGTAGAAGCGGCGGCAAGGCTCGCGCCTCAACCACGCGGTTTTTACAAGGCGCTGAAAACCAAAGTGGATGCCGGCCACTATGCGCTAATTGCCGAGATCAAAAAGGCGAGCCCCTCCAAGGGGCTTATTCGCGCCGCCTTCAATCCGCCGGAACTGGCTAAGGCTTATGAACGCGGTGGGGCCGCGTGTTTGTCGGTGCTGACGGATGGGCCGTCGTTTCAAGGGAGCGCCGATTATCTGATGGCGGCGCGCGCGGCGGTGAACCTGCCCGTGATCCGCAAGGATTTCATGTATGACACCTATCAGGTGGCTGAGGCCCGCGCGATGGAGGCCGACTGCATTTTGATCATCATGGCGTCGGTGAGCGATGCGCAGGCCCGCGAGCTTGAAGACGCGGCCTCACATTGGGGCATGGATGTGATTGTTGAAGTGCATAACGAGGATGAACTGGCGCGTGGCCTCATCCTCAAGAGCCCGCTGCTCGGCATCAACAATCGCAATCTAAAAACATTTGAAACAACGCTGACGACGACCGAACGGCTCGCGCCACTGGTGCCTGCGGGCAAGTTGATCATCGGTGAAAGCGGCATCTCGACGCCTGCTGATATGGCGCGGTTGGCGCACGCGCATGTCAAAAGTTTTCTGGTCGGTGAAAGCCTGATGCGTCAAGCCGATGTCGAAGCGGCGACACGAGCATTGCTTCATCAAGACTGACTTCGTTTCCTCGCTTCACAAGGTTCAATCCATGGCTGTCTTTTCGCTCAAGAACTGGAACATTAAAATTGGTGACGGTCAGCCGCTGGTGGTGATTGCGGGCTTGAACGTGCTGGAAAATCTCGATCTGGCGCTGGAAGTGGGCACGCATCTGAAACAAGTGACGACAGACCTCGGCCTGCCCTATGTGTTCAAGGCGAGCTTCGACAAGGCCAACCGCTCGTCGATCAAAAGCTATCGCGGGCCGGGGCTGGAAAAGGGTCTGGAGATCCTCGCCGAAGTGAAGAAACAGTTGAACGTGCCGATTGCCGCCGACCTGCATGAGATTTCGCAGGCCGAACCTGTGGCTGCGATTGTCGATGTAGTGCAGATCCCCGCTTTCCTGTGCCGCCAAACGGACCTTGTGGTGGCAGCGGCGCGGGCGACACACAAAGCGGGTGGCTTGCTGCATGTGAAGAAGGGGCAATTTCTTGCACCCTGGGACTGCAAAAACATCGTGGACAAGGTGGCAGAGGCGACCGGCGTCAAAGACGGCGTGGTGCTGTGCGAACGTGGCACATCATTTGGCTACAACAACCTCATCGTCGATATGCTGGCTTTTGGCGAAATGAAAAAACTCGGTGTGCCGGTGACGCTTGATGCGACCCATGCGACGCAATTGCCGGGTGCCGACCCGCGCACCCAAGGCGCATCGACCGGTGGACGGCGCGAGGGCGTTGCGATACTGGCGCGCGCAGGCGTAGCGGCGGGGGCTGACGGTATTTTTCTTGAATTTCATCCGCGTCCCGATGAAGCGATGTGCGACCCGCTTTGCTGCCTCGATCTCAAGGATGCCAAGGGCTTGCTGACAAGCCTCAAAGCCATTCGCGCCGCTATCTGAATACCTGACTATCCTTCGCTCAACCGGGGTTGCTCCATAGTGGACCAGTCCCGCCGCTTTCGCTTGTCTGTCTGCGGTAAAATTTCCGTAGATGACATTTGTCGGGTATTGGCGCAGGCGGAGGAGAGCGATATGGCACAAGCCTTGATCTGGCGCGGGCGGCAGCTTGGGTTTGTTGCGGCATGCCTGTTTGCTTTGATGTTCAGCCTAGCGCTGACTGGCACACAGGCGATGGCCGCCGACGCATCTGATCTAGCTTTTTCAGATCAGGTGAAGGCCGCGTTGGCTGCTGATCCGGAATGCGGCGACGATTTGGAAGCGGTATTGGAGGCGCTGATCGCCACACAGCCCGACGGCGCGCAAGCAGCCGTGACCATGATGATCGCGCTGGGGTCCGTTCCCACAGCGTGCATGATTGAGGCCGTCAGCAGCGCTATCGGCAAGGCTACACCCTTCACGGCTGTTCAGTTGCAGACCACCATCGAAAGCTCTGTTGAAAGTTCTGATGATCCTATTTCGGCAACGCGTGGCATTCTTGCTGTCATGGGGCTGTCGACAGAGTTTCAGTCGGCCATCGGCGCAGGGCTTAGCAATGCAGTTTCTGCGCTGAATGCCAGTGGCAAAGGAACGGCGGCGGCGGTGATGGCGGTGGAGATCGACAAAGCGCCCGCCGCGGTGAAACAATCCTATGCGGCGACGCAAGGCAATAGCGACACGTCAGGCACCCAGCAAACGAACAAGGGCGGCAATGACGGCACCGCCCCTGGCAGCAC
Organism: Parvibaculaceae bacterium; assembly: GCA_041688015.1. Classification (GTDB taxonomy): domain Bacteria; phylum Pseudomonadota; class Alphaproteobacteria; order Parvibaculales; family Parvibaculaceae; genus Parvibaculum. The sequence goes on along the minus strand of JBDNIY010000001.1, from coordinate 422,593 downwards.
GCCGGAAAAACCTGCGAGCGCAAGCTAAGGGCATGCCGTACCTATGGAAACACGGAAGGCCGCCCCTGCACTGCTTTCGTGCTCCAATTTGCGTTAGGCGACAAACTCGCACATCCTGCCCAGCTTGATTTGAAGCTGTGCGGAATGTTGTTGGCCATGCGTGATCTCAAACATAGTCCATCCATGCGCGACGCTTATGTGATTCGTCTGGCGCAGGCGCACGAACTGGCCGCTTTGCCCGACGTGGAGGTGCGCGCAGGCGCACTGTTTGCCCAAGCCGGATTGCCAGAGATTGTCGACCATGAACCCGGCGACGTTGAATATATCCGTTCCTTCATGCGGGCGGGCGCTGTGCATGTGGCGGTGAGCGACCGGGGCGAGCCTGTCGGTTTCGGGCTGAGTGGGCTGCTGGACGGGGCAGCGCATCTCTATGAACTGGCGGTTGATCCCGCACATGGACGGCGAGGGCTGGGCGCGCGGTTGGTGGCGGCAGGATGTGGCTTTGGGCAGGCCAAAGGCTGCCGCGCGATAACCCTTTCAACCTTTCGTGATCTGGCGTGGAATGGCCCCTATTATATCAAACTGGGTTTTCGCGCTGTGCCGCGGAATGACTGGACACCCGGCATGCACCTGCTTCATGGCCGCGAAGTGGACATTGGTTTGCCGGTTGAACGGCGCTTCTTCATGCGCAAGGACATATGAGCGTGGCTGAGAAAAAGAAACTGACGCATCTCGATGCCAAAGGTGCGGCCCAAATGGTGGATGTGTCCGAGAAGGCGGCAACGGCGCGCAGCGCGACCGCCAAGGGGCGCATCGTGATGGAGCCTGCGACGCTCAAGCTCATCACAGGTGGCAAGCTTGCCAAGGGCAATGCGCTGGAAGTGGCGCGGCTGGCGGGCATCATGGCGGCCAAGAAAACATCCGATCTCATTCCGCTGTGCCACCCGCTGATGATTTCCAAAGTGTCGGTCGAATTCAAACCCAACACGAAGACGCGCTCGATCGAGGTGGAAGCGACGGTTAAGTTAACAGGCCAGACGGGCGTGGAGATGGAAGCGCTGACAGCGGTGAGCGTTGCCTGTCTGACGCTTTACGACATGGCCAAGGCGGTCGATCGCGGCATGCAAATTTGCGACATACGACTGACGCATAAGGATGGCGGCAAGTCGGGAGCCTATAAAGCGAAATAGAGGGCGGACCTATGAGCGACACAGCCTTGATGCCTGTGGCGGAAGCCCGGGCACGCATTCTGAAATCGGTAACGCCGATGGTGCCTGAGCGCGCGGTCCTGGCAAAAGCACTGGGGCGCGTACTGGCGGGCAATGTGGTAGCGCAGCGCACGCAGCCGCCGTTCGATCTTTCCGCCATGGACGGCTATGCGGTGCGCAGCGACGACGCGAGCAAGGCGCAGGCGCGGCTCAAGGTGGTGGGTGAGGTGCCCGCAGGCGGCGCTTATGCGGGCACGCTGGGCGCAGGCGAAGCAGTGCGTATTTTTACCGGCGCGCCACTGCCCAAAGGGGCCGACGCCGTTGTCATTCAGGAAAACACATTGCGCGAAGGCGATGTGGTGGCGATCACCCAAGGTGTCACGGCGGGGGCAAATGTGCGGCGCGCCGGGCTCGACTTTCGGGAAGGCACGGTGGGGCTGAAGGTGGGGCGGCGCTTGTCGGCGGCCGATATCAGCTTTGCCGCCTCGATGAATGTGCCCAATGTGATTGTGCATCGTCGCCCGAAGATTGCTTATTTTTCGACGGGCAATGAGCTTGTACTGCCCGGCGCAACGCCGGGGCCGAACCAGATCGTGTCGTCCAACAATGATGGGTTGGCGGCGCTGATCGAAGGCGCTGGCGGCGTGCCGTTTGATCTGGGGATCGTGGCCGATGATGTGATTGCCATTCAATCAGCGGGGCGCCACGCGCAAGATTCCGACATGCTGGTGACGCTAGGCGGCGCCTCGGTGGGCGACCATGACCTGGTGCAAAAGGCGCTGGGCGCGGACGGGCTGACGGTGGATTTTTGGCGGATTGCGATGCGGCCCGGCAAGCCGCTGATGTTTGGCACCTATCGCGAAATACCGATGCTGGGCCTGCCGGGCAATCCAGTTTCGGCGTTGGTGTGCGCGCATCTGTTTTTGCTGCCTGCGATTGCGGCCATGCAGGGCGAGCATATATCGCCGCGCTTGATGCAGGCGCGGCTCGGCCATGCCCTGCCGGAAAATGACCGGCGGGAGGACTATCTGCGCGCGGAGCTTTTGGTGCAGGAAGACGGACTGCTGGTGGCGCTGCCCTTTGAGGTGCAAGACAGTTCCATGTTGTCGGCGATGTCGGCGGCAGATTGCCTGATCGTGCGGGCGCCCTACGCGGCGGCCGCGGCCGAGGGGGATTTGGTGACGGTGATGCGGTTGCGGTGATGCGTTGGGGGGGAAGGTGGGTCCCGGGATCAAGTCCCGGGACGACATGGAATTTTTATTGAAATCATCAAATATAATTTCTGCGGTCATCGCCCGACTTGATCGGGCGATCCATCTTTGCCGCATGAGGCCGGGGCAAGGCGGCTATTAATGTGGCAAAATTTTTATCCACAGGATGCTTGACGACCCAAGAGAACCAAACTAGAACAGGTAGATTAGTTTATGGTTTGTTCCATATCTGGGGCTGGATGACATGCTGACGAAAAAACAACACGAACTCCTGATGTTCATCAATGAGCGGATCAAAGAGGGCGGCGTTTCGCCGAGCTTTGACGAGATGAAGGAAGCGCTGGATTTGCGCTCCAAATCAGGCATTCACCGGCTCATCACGGCGCTGGAAGAGCGTGGTTTCATTCGGCGGTTGGCGCATCGGGCGCGCGCTCTCGAAATTCTCAAATTGCCAGAGTCAGCCTCCCCCAGCCTCGCGCGCTCCAAAGGCTTTACGCCTAATGTGATCGAGGGCAGCCGGGGCAAGGCGCTGAGCCGCGATTTGCAGCCCGTCGCACAATCGCCGGATTCGATGACGCTCTCGGTCATGGGCCGGATTGCGGCGGGTACGCCCATTGAAGCGCTCCAAGAAGAAAGCCATCAAGTCAGCGTGCCGATTACCATGCTGGGCAAAGGCGAGCATTATGCGCTTGAGGTCAAAGGCGATTCGATGATCGAGGCTGGTATTCTCGATGGCGACACGGTGCTGATCCAGCGGTGCGACGACGCGACGAGCGGCGACATCGTGGTGGCGCTGGTTGATGACCATGAAGCGACCTTGAAGCGCTTGCGGCGCAAAGGCGGCTCGATTGCACTAGAGGCAGCGAACCCAGCCTATGAGACACGCATTTTCGGGCCAGACCGCGTCAAGGTGCAAGGCAAGCTAGTCGGGCTGATGCGGCGCTATTGAGACGCTAGCGGGTAGCGGCGGCCTTCGGTTTTGCAGTTTTTTCTGTGATATTTTTTGTTGAACCGGTCTTTTCTGTTGAACCGGTCATTTTTGTTGAACCCAGGGCCGATCTCCGCGTTCCATGCGCGTGGTTTTACGCGTCCATGTGCCATCGGCTGCACGGGTCAATGTGGTGGCCCCATTTCGCCAGAGATCAAAATAATCAATGACGACGGGATCGGTGCAGGCCTTGCGCAAGCCATATGGCATGCCAAAGGACGCGACGATGATGTCGGCATGAGCGCAATCATCGGCCAGCGCGCCCAGCGATTTCGGCATGGCAATGATGGGCTGACCGGGTTGTTGCCAGACGCAGCCGAGCGCGTCGCATCGCTTGGCATCAGATGTAGCGGCATCACGGGGCGCGCGCGGGTCGCCATCATGGCGCAGCCAGATGCCAGCGGCATAGGCAGGGCGCGCAGCAGACAGCGTGAGGCGGCCATCGCTTCCTCGCATAGCAATCAGTTTGCCGTCGCGGTTGATCAGCACATCAGGCTTTGTGCCCGCCCCCCAAAGCAGCAATACCAAGACAATCGGCACAACCCCCAGAAAGCGCCAACGCGTGCGCCAGAGCGCCAACCACAGACCGCCTAGCGTGACGGCGACGAGCGCTGACATGGGGGCTGCGGCGATAAGGCGGTCTGAACCATCCCAACCCGCGACGCGATGGGCGATGGCGAGCATACCGTCGATCCCCTGCCCCATGAGCCAAAGCGCGGGACCATCAAGACCAAAGGGCATCAACACCAGCGCGATGAGAGCACAAGGCATGATGATGACACTGACAAGCGGCATGGCCCCCAGATTGCCCGCCATGCTGTAAAGCGCGATGCGATCAAAATGAAAGGCGGCGTAGGCACCCGTCGCCAGCCCCGCGACGGTGGTGGTGAGCGCGATGCCGAGCAGGTTGCGCCACAAGAAACGTAGGGGGCCAAGGGCTGGAATTTGCACGACATTGCGCTCGGTGACGATGAGGCGCTGAACGAAGGGCGCTTCGTAAAATGCAATCAGCGCGACGACGGCGGCAAAGGACATATGAAAGCTCGCGCCGAGCAGGCTTTCAGGCTGCCAGATCAGGATGATGAGAGCGGCAAGCGCGACGTTCCGCATACTGATGGCAGGCCGGTCAAGCAGAATAGCAACGAACATGAGGCTGATCATCACCCAGGCGCGTTGGGTGGCGATACCTGAACCTGAGAGAAGCAGATAGGTCGTGGCCCCGACCAGCGCGATGGCGGCGGCCCATTTTTTGATCGGATGGTAAAGAGCCAAACGCGGCGAGAGCGCGAGGCCAGCCCGCAAGAGCCAGAACAGCGAGCCTGCAAAGAGGACCATGTGGAGACCGGAAATGGAGAGGACATGGCTCAAGCCAGCCTTGCGCAAATCGGCAACCGTCTCGGTGGGGATGGCATTTTTCTCACCGGTGATCAGCGCCGCCGCGACCGCGCCTGCGGGACCCTCGATGCTGGCGCGAACATGAGCGGAGATGCGCGCACGCAAGCCTGCCAGCCCATCGGCAAAGCTGTGGCCGGGCGGCGCGATCTGCTCGGGCGCGGTATAGGCAAAGCCTGTGCCGCCGATTTGGTCGAACCAGATTTGGCGGGCATAGTCGAAGCCGCCGGGCTCGACGGGTTCAGGTGGCGGCATGAGGCGCGCGCGCAGGCGCACTGTCTCGCCGGGCTCAACCGTCACATTTTTGATGCGGATGGAAAGCTTGATGCGAGCGGGCATAGCGGCAGGCGCGAGCCGCTGCATGGTCAGTGGTTGGACAATGACGCGAAGGCCGCCGGTGCGCGTGACTTCTGACTGGACGATGCGGGCGGTCAACTCACCGCTCCAAGTGGATTGCAAAACCGGCGCGCTGACAAACGCGGTGCGTGTGGTCGCCACAGCCAGACCTAATGCGATGCAAAACAAAGCGGCGGTGACGAGATCAAGCAGAGCGGCTTCACGTTGGCGCAACAAATAGAGCGCCAATGCCAACAGCGTGAACAAGCCCCAGACGACGCTCAACCAAGGCTCAAACGGCAAGCTGAAATAGAGCGCGATGCCGACACCCAACAGAACCGGCGACCAGAGGAACCAGCGGTCGGCCTCGGCAAAAAAGCTGCGGCGGAGCATTTTTGCCGTCGATAACCCTGTCTGCCATAGGGGCATGAAGGGCGCAGCGACCCGGCCAATAGATGGGCTTTGCGCCTTGTTTTCGCTCTCGCTGCTCAAATGGGCACCCAACTCACCTTTCGGGAAGGAACAGAACGGGAGGCAGCCGTTCAAAAACGTGCAGAAGGTGATGCTACGGGCTTACGCTGCGTTGCCGCAATGTGCTAGAAATACTGACCCCTACGCGATCCAGGAAGCGCCCTCCCACTGACGGAGCGACCGGGTCAAAGTTTGCCAATAAAAATTCGTGTTGCCTATCAGTTTGGGCTCTTTCTGGGCCCTCTTGTCTGGCCGAAATGCGCCAGACGTCTGGAACCCCGAATGCCTGGAGACCATGGCCGACCATAAACAGATCATCACGCGCTTTGCGCCCTCGCCGACCGGCTACCTGCATATTGGTGGCGGGCGGTCAGCGCTTTTCAGCTGGCTCTATGCGCGCCGCCACAATGGCAAGTTTTTGCTGCGCATCGAGGACACCGATCGGGAGCGCTCCACCGAGCCTGCCATTGCGGCCATACTAGCGGGGCTGAAATGGCTCGGCCTCAACTGGGATGGCGAAGTGGTGCATCAGTTTGCACGCCAAGCGCGACACCGCGAAGTGGCCGAGGAACTGCTGGCAGCGGGGCACGCCTATCATTGCTATGCGAGCCCGGCAGAACTCGACGAAATGCGCGCTAAGGCCAAAGCCGAAGGCGGGCCGATGAAATATGACGGGCGCTGGCGCGACCGGCCTGCATCCGACGCGCCGGAAGGTATCAAACCCGTGGTCCGCTTCAAATCGCCCAACGAGGGCGAGACGGTTGTGCGCGACCATGTGATGGGCGACGTAACATTTGCCAACGAACAATTCGACGATCTCATTATTGTGCGCAGCGATGGCACGCCGACCTATAATCTGTCGGTGGTGGTGGACGACCACGACATGGGCGTGACCCATGTTATTCGTGGGGACGACCATCTGACCAACGCGGGGCGGCAGAGCCAGATCTACAAGGCGCTGGGATGGGATATGCCCGAATTTGCGCATATGCCGCTGATCCATGGACCAGACGGGGCCAAGCTCTCCAAGCGCCACGGCGCGTTGGGCGTCGAGGCCTATCGCGACATGGGCTATCTGCCCGAAGCGATGCGTAACTATCTGGCGCGGCTCGGCTGGAGCCATGGCGATGAGGAGCTTTTTTCAACCGAACAGGCCATCGAATGGTTCGACCTTGAACATATTGGGCGCTCGCCTTCGCGGTTCGATTTCGTCAAGCTGGAAAACCTGAACGGGCATTATATTCGTGAAGCCGACGACACGCGGCTGGCCGATGAGACCATCGCCTTAATGACGCAACTTGAAGGCTGGACGGAGGATACCTATTTTCGTGCCAAGTTCATCGCCGCCATGCCCGGCATCAAGGAACGCGCTAAGACGTTGATCGAAGTGGCCAAGGGAGCTGCCTTTCTGCGCGCGACGCGGCCTTTGGTTCTGGATGAAAAGGCTGCAAAAATACTCGACGGTGATACGAAATCATTGCTTGGTCGTTTGCTGCCGCGCCTTGAAGCGCGCAACGAATGGACAGCGGCGGGCATCGAGGCTGATGTGCGGGCTTTTGCGGAAGAAGAGAAACTCAAGCTCGGCAAGATCGCTCAGCCCTTACGCGCGGCTGCGACCGGGCAGACAGTATCGCCGCCAATTTTTGACGTCCTAGCCACGCTGGGACAAGACGAAGCGCTGGGCCGGATCCGGGACCAGGCAGGATGAAATCATGCGACACACGTTCAAGACGTGAGCGCAGACTATAGTGTTAATCAATGAGGACGCCGCACAACAGGATTGGACGGCGAACTGTAGACGAGAGGACGGTAGGCAAGCATGACGAAAGTTGGAACCAAGGGAGGTGTAAAAGGCACCTCAACGCTGGCAATCGATGGCAAGAGCTACGACCTGCCCGTCTATGGCGGCTCAATCGGGCCAAATGTTGTGGACGTCTCGAAGCTCTATAGCCAGACAAGCCATTTCACTTATGATCCCGGCTTCACATCGACGGCAAGCTGCGAAAGCAAGATCACCTATATCGACGGCGATGAAGGCGTGCTGCTCTATCGCGGCTACCCGATCGAACAAATTGCAGAACGCGGTAATTTTCTCGAGACCTGCTATCTGCTGTTGAACGGCGAATTGCCGAACGCGTCCGACTTCAAGGAATTTGATCGCGCAATCACGAACCACACGATGGTTCACGAACAGATGCAGTTCTTCCTGCGCGGCTTCCGCCGCGACGCGCATCCGATGGCTATCATGTGTGGCATGGTTGGTGCGCTGTCGGCCTTCTACCATGACAGCACCGATATCAATGACCCGCTGCAGCGCATGATCGCCAGCCGCCGTCTGATCGCTAAGATCCCGACGCTGTCGGCGATGGCGTTCAAATATTCGGTCGGTCAGCCGGTGGTTTATCCGCGCAACGATCTGGGCTATGCCGAAAACTTCCTGAACATGTGCTTCTCGGTGCCTGCCGAACAATATAAGGTCGACCCGATCCTGGCGCGCGCGATGGATCGTATTTTCATTCTGCATGCTGACCATGAACAGAACGCCTCGACATCAACGGTGCGTCTGGCAGGCTCGTCGGGTGCCAACCCGTTTGCCTGCATCGCAGCGGGCATTGCCTGTCTGTGGGGCCCGGCGCATGGCGGGGCCAACGAGGCGGCGCTCGAAATGTTGGCCGAGATCGGCACAGTGGATCGCATTCCTGAATATATCGCCAAGGCAAAAGACAAGGACGATCCGTTCCGTCTGATGGGCTTTGGTCATCGCGTGTACAAAAACTATGACCCGCGCGCCCGCGTGATGCAGCAGACCTGCCATGAAGTGCTCAAAGTGATGGGCATCAAAGACGATCCGCTGCTTGACGTTGCCATGGAACTGGAACGCATCGCGCTGTCGGACGAATATTTTATTGAAAAGAAGCTCTATCCGAATATCGATTTCTATTCGGGCATCACGCTGAAGGCGATGGGTTTTCCGACAACGATGTTCACGGTTCTCTTCGCGCTTGCCCGCACAGTCGGCTGGGTCGCGCAGTGGAACGAGATGATCCAGGACCCCGATCAGCGCATCGGCCGTCCGCGTCAGCTCTATACCGGCGCACCGCGTCGCGACTATGTGGCGGTCGACAAGCGGAAGTAATTTCGTTTGATATTGAGATTGAAGAAGGCGTCCCGGTGGGGCGTCTTTTTTGTTTAGGGGGATGAAAGATGGATGGCCCGATCAAGTCGGGCCATGACGATTTTTGATCGAAAAATCTAGAGCATTGCCAGCACAGCGCGGGCGGCGAGAAGGCTGGGGCGCGGACCACCGACGCCCATGATACGGCGGAGGTCAGCGAGGTCAGCGACGGCGCGGGCGCGTGCCGGGGTGTCGTTGAGCAATGGTTTTAGCGCGGCCACGAGGTTTGGTGTGGTGGCATCAAATTGCAAAAATTCGCGTACCGAAGGGCGGTCGAGGATCAGGTTGACGATGACGACCGAGGGCACACGCATGAGACGCGAAACGAAATAGGCAGCGATCAAGTCGATCTTATAGGCGATGACCATGGGGACGCCGGCAAGGCCAAGCTCCAAGGCGACCGTGCCCGACGCGGCGAGCGCTGCCGTAGCGGCCGCAAAGGCGGCGCGTTTGTCGGCCTCACCTTCGACCAATAAAACGGGGACGGACCATTTAGCGACTGCCGCCTCAACCAGATGACGGACATGGGGAACGGTCGGCAGGACAATGGTGAGGCCAGGTGTTTCGCGGGCGAGCTGTGCCACCGTTTCGCCGAACAGGCGGGCCAGACGTTTGACCTCATTGGTGCGGCTGCCCGGCAGGACAAGGAGAATGGGCGCGTCAGGCGCGAGACCATGCAGCGTGCGGAAGCGCGCGCCCTCGCCGTCACGCGGGATACGCTCAATCGCCGGGTGGCCAACATAGACACAATCGAGATGCGCTTCGGCACGAAAGAAATCCGGCTCGAATGGCAAGAGCGCCAACACGCGATCGACATATTTGGCCATAGCACGGGCGCGACCGCGCCGCCAAGCCCAAACGCTGGGCGAGACATAATTGACGATCTTGATGTCGGGCGCGCGTTTGGCGACGCGCTTGGCGACCCGGTGGGTGAAGTCGGGGCTGTCGATGATAACCAACACGTCTGGTTTTTGGATAATGGCGAAATCTGCCGTCTCGCGCACACGCCGCAAAATGAGCGGCAGGCGCGGGATGACTTCGCGTGGCCCCATGACGGAGGTATCGGACATGGGGAAAACAGAGGTAAGGCCATGGCCGATCATATTGGGCCCGCCGACGCCGGAGATACGGATATGGCCGCTGGTTTCGCTGAGCAGAGCTTCCATCAGCTCACCACCCAACGCATCGCCGGACGGTTCGCCAGCGACCAGCATGACATGAGGAATGCGGCGCGCGATCTCACTCATCGGTGGCACCATCCAGACGCGACGGCGGAAAGCCAAGGACGAAGAGGCCGAGCCTGTCGGCGGCGGCGGCAAGCTCGTCTGCATCGGTGACAATCGTACCGCCTGCCTCGATGGCGATACCAGCAAGACCGGCGGCGGCGGCGCGCTCCACTGTGCGGCTGCCGACGGTTGGCAGATCGACGCGGCGATCCTGCGCGGGCTTGGACGATTTGACGAGAACGCCAGCGCGGCCCCTCGTCGCGTCGGGGTATTCGGCCGCGACGCGAAAGAGCATGGCGTCCGTGCCCTTCACATCTTCGAGTGCGATCACTTGACCACCACGCACAACGGCCCCCTGCCCGACATCGCGCGCACCCAGCGCGCGCGCCGCGCGGATGCCCATGTCGATATCAGCTTCATGAGCCGCATCTGGCGCACGTTTGGTGAACAGACCTTCGGACGCCAGCAGCGACGTTAGGATGGATTCGGCGGGCACCACATGCAGGTCGTTGCGTTCGAGAAACTCCACGACACCGCGCAGCAAGGCATCATCGCCGATTTTGAGACGCTTGATGAAATCCGGCATCAGAAAAAGGCCGCGAAAATCTGGCAGAATGTCGCGCAGGCGCGGATGGTCCATTGGGCCGATGATGACCACGTCCTCGCAGCCTGCTTGCTTGAACAAGCGCACAAAACGACCCATCGCGCCAAGGCGCACCCAAGCATGTGGCCAGGCTTCGATGGAGGGGCCAGCCGCACCCTTGAGGCCGACGATGAAGACATCGCGGCCTTGCGCACGGGCGGCCTCGGCCAGTTTGATGGGCAGCACGCCGCCGCCAGCTGCGATGCCGAGTTTGCGGGGGCGAGGCGCGACGGAGGTCATGAAGCGTCAGTTCAGCGCGGCGGCAGGCAGAGCGGCCGGTCGCTGGCAGACTGAATGAATTTCACGATTTCCATGACGTCGGGCTGGTCGGCATGTTTTGCACCGACAGCAGCGACACGATCGCGCAGCGCGCCTTCTGATTTGAAAATCTGGGCATAGGCGTCGCGCAAAGCGAAAATGCGCTCGCGCGAAAACCCGTGACGCTTGAGACCGATAAGATTGAGCCCCATCAGGTTTGCGCGATTGCCGATGACGAGGCCGAACGGAATAATGTCACCCTCGACGGCACTGGCACCGCCGATGAAAGCGTTGCGCCCGATGCGGGCAAACTGATGCACCGCGGCACCGCCACCAAAGATGACATGATCGTCAACGTGGCAATGGCCCGCCAGCAGCGTAGCGCTAGAAATGATGACACTATCGCCCAGAATGCAATCGTGGCCGATATGGACACTGGACAAGGCGACGCATTTGTCGCCGACCTTTGTCAGCATGCCGCCGCCTTCGGTGCCTGTGTTCATGGTCACATATTCGCGGATCATCGCGTCGGCGCCGATTTCGAGGCGGCTGGCTTCGCCGTGGAATTTGAGATCCTGCGGCTGCTGACCGAGCGAAGCGAAGGGAAAGATTTTGCCACGGGGGCCGATGGTGGTGTTGCCGTTAATGACGACATGGCTCAACAGTTCGCAATCATCGCCGAGCGTCACCATAGGGCCGATGACGCAATAAGGGCCGACTTTGACGTTCGCCCCAAGCTGCGCTTTAGGGTCGACGATGGCTGTGGCATGGACATCCGCCATCAGGCGTCCGCCTTGTCGACAATCATGGCGGCGAAATCAGCTTCGGCGACGATGTTTCCATCAACCTTCGCCAACCCGTTGAACTTCCAAACGGGTCCACGATTTTGCAGCTTGGAGACATGGATATGCACCACGTCGCCCGGCACAACGGGTTTGCGAAACTTGGCTTTGTCGATCGACATGAAATAGACGACCTTGTTCTCGGCCCCCAGCCCCAAGCCGTTCAGCACGAGCGCACCAGCCGTCTGCGCCATCGCCTCAACAATGAGGACGCCGGGCATGACGGGCAGGCCGGGAAAATGACCCTGAAAATGCGGCTCGTTGAAAGACACGTTTTTGATGCCGATGGCACTGTCTGTGCCGCGCATTTCCTTGATGCTGTCGATCATCAGCATGGGATAGCGATGCGGCAGCAATTCCATCACACGCTTGATGTCAGCCTCATCGACCTTTTCTGAGGAGGTTTCCGTCTCGCTCATGCGCTGATCCTCATGTTCCGTTTTACTAATATCAAAGGGCTCTAGTCTTTCGTTTCGGGTTTATGGCGCTTGCCGAGTTTGCGCAGCGCTGCAATTTCCCGTGCCCATTCTTTTACAGGTCGCGCCGGGGCACCGCCATAGCGTTCGCCCGGCGGAATGTCATGTGTGACACCACTGCGGGCGGCAAGTTGCGCGCCGCTGTTGATCTTCAAATGCCCAGCAACACCTATCTGGGCTGCCAGCACGACGAAATCACCAAGCTCGGTACTGCCGGCAATGCCCGTCTGCGAGACGATAATACAATGGCGACCGATCACGACGTTGTGCGCAATCTGGACGAGATTATCAATCTTGGTGCCCTCGCCGATCACTGTGTCTGGGCCCGCGCCGCGATCAACCGTTGTATTGGCACCGATTTCGACATCGTCTTGGATGATGACGCGGCCAAGTTGGGGTACTTTTTCGTGGCGCGGCAGGCCCATGGCAAACCCGAACCCGTCCTGACCGATACAGACGCCGGGATGCAGGATGACCCGGTCGCCGATATGGGCATGGCTGATCGCCACATTGGGCGCGATGAAACAGTGGCGGCCAATGGTGCAGCCCCGGCCAATCGAGACATTGGCACTGATGATGGTGCCCTCGCCCAATTCGACATTCTCGCCGAGCACGGCGCCAGGTTCAATGGTGACATCCTTGCCTAATTTGACGCTGGGATGGACGCACGCATGGGAGTGGATGCCGCCGGATGCTTCATAGGTAGATGCACCACGCGCCTCTTGGGGATAAAAAATCTGACTGGCCAGTGCATAGGACCGATAGGGGTCCTTGCAGACAAGTAATGCCGTGCCCTTGGGGGCACGATCAACGTAGCGCGCATGGACAAGGCAAGCGCCAGCCGATGTGGTCTCGAAAGTGGCAACATATTTGGGATTGTCGAGGAAGCTCAACTGGTCCGGCCCCGCCCGGTCGAGCGCCGCAATATCATGGACCAGATGCGCTGCATCGGCGCCTTGCGCAAGCTCGGCCCCAACGCGCTGGGCAATGTCGCCCAGCGCGTGAGGGCCGGTATTCGAGAAGAAGCGTGGATCAGCCATTGCTGTATTTACGCAGCAGAGCAGGCAAACCTGCCCGCTCTCCCTTTATTTCTTTAAATTGGCAGGCGTCGTCGGCGTCACTTTGACAGCCGTCAACTTGGCGTCCAGTGCCTTGACGATCTCGGCGGTGACATCGAGATCAACGCCACCGGCGAGCACGGTTGATTGGTCAAGCAGGATGTTCGCGTTATGCGCTTTCAGCACATCGGCAAAAATCGGGCGGATGGCTTCCTCGACCTTGTTGCGCGCCACATTGGCACCAAGCTGGAGGGCCTGACCTCTTTCTTGCAGGTCCTTCTGCGTATCCTGTTCTTTCTTCTGGAAAGCTTGAACTTTTTTGGCGAAGTCTGCTTCCTTCAGAAGGGCCCGCTGCTCACCCAGCTTTTTAGCTTCTGCCTTCAGATTGTTCTCGGCCTTGAGGCTGTCGCTTTGCAACTTCTTGCTCAGGGTCTGAATCTGCTCACGCACATTTTGACCAACCTTCGACTGGGCAAAGAGTTGATCGGAGTTGACGATCAAAATGACAGCAGGTGTGCTTGCTGCGGCGGCCGCAGAAAGCGAGGCCACTGAAACGAATGAAACCAGTGCGAGCCCAGACAGCGCGCGCGCGGCAATACGATGCAACTTCATAGTAGCGAATTCCCTTTTACTCTTTTCAACTGTTTGACGACTTCACGTAGATAACGACTAGAACGTTGTGCCCGCACTGAAACGGAACGCTTCGCGCTGGTCATAGGGTTCATCCTTGACGACCTTGGCAAAATCGAGACGCACTGGACCAAATGGCGACTTCCAGTTCACGCTCAGACCCGTTGACACGCGGAGCCCCATATTGTCTTGAATATTTGTATCGGCTGGCTTGTCGCCCGTTTTTCCGATCAATCCGTAGTCAATGAAGAAGCTGGTACGGATGCCAAGTGCTTCGGGGATGCCATTGGGGAAAGTCATTTCCGAGGTGCCAAAAGCATAGGCCTCGGCGCCGACGGCATCTTGGTTGGGCGAATTTAAATCTCGCGGGCCGATGCCGCCGGACTTGAAACCACGGAAGTCCGTGCCACCCTTAAAGTAGCGGTCATTCAGGCGGACGTCTTCACCAATACCCTTGATCAACCCTAGATCGAAACGCTGTGTAAAGACGAAGTCCTCCGCAAGTTCATAGTAAGAATGAACGAGAAGCGACGTGGATAGATATCTCACCGTACCGCCCAAGCCAGCAAAGTCTTGACTGAACAAGAAGTCCCAGCCTGCCTTGGGATCAATCGGATCATCGCGCAAGTCGAGATAATAGTCATAGCCAAGAATAGAGCGCGTTTCCTGACCTTCGGCTTCAATAATGGCACGCGATGGTGAGTTGACGTTGAGAATTTCTTCCTGGCGCAACTGATAGCGCGAGAGGAAGCGGCTGTTGTCAGACAGCGGGAACCCGAAGCGGAAACCAAAACCCTTGGTGCGGCTGTCGAATGACGCTTGTTGCTGATAGTCCGTCTGCGTCCCGAAAATATCGATGCCACCGACTAGATCACGGTCGAGGAAATACGGGTCCGTGTACTGGAACTGAATTATTTGTTGGCGTTTAGACAGAGAAACGCTGGCGCCGAGTTGCAAACCACGCCCAAGGAAGTTCCGTTCGCTGAGCGAAACGCCGAGGATGGCGCTATCGACCGACGAGAAACCGAAGCTCAGCGAAAGCGAACCGGTTGATTGCTCCTGCACAGCGACATTGATGATCGTGCGATCCTTGGCAGATCCGGGATCCTGCGATACATCGACCTTGCTGAAATATTGCAGGCCGCGAATGTTCTTTTCGGATTTATCGAGCAATACCTTGTTGAAAGCATCGCCTTCAACCAATTTCATCTGACGGCGGATCACGCGATCAAGCGTGCGGGAGTTGCCGGAAATGTTGATTCGCTCCACATAGACCCGCGGGCCTTCTGTGATCACATAGCTGATGTCGATGACATGTTTTTCACGATCACGCTTGGCACGTGGGCGAACCTGCGCAAAAGCATAACCACGGGTGCCTGCGGCGTAGGTCAGACCGTCAACGCTCTTATCGATCAGAGTGGCATTGTAACGTTCGCCAGACTTGGTCAAGAGGATGCTCTCGAGATCTTCCTTGTTCAACTTTTCAAGATTGGTCTTGAGGTCGATCTTGCCGAATTTGTAAACTTCACCTTCTTCAACCGTAAACGTGATGTTGAAGGCGCTGTTGTCGCGGCTCAAATCTGCTACGGCGGAGACAACGCGGAAGTCGGCATAGCCACGCGCGAGGTAAAACCGGCGCAGCAATTCGCGGTCATATGTCAGGCGATCAGGGTCGTAGCTGTCGGACGATGACAGAAACTTCCACCATGCACTTTCGCCCGTCGAAATGGTTTCGCGTAATTTGCCGTCGCCGAATGCCTTGTTGCCGAGGAAACTGATCGAGGCGATTTTTGTCTTCGGACCTTCATTGATTTCAAAAATAAGATCGACGCGGTTCTGCGGCAGGCGAATGACTTTAGGCTCCACGGTGGCGGCAAAACGGCCACCACGGCGATAGAGCTCCACAATGCGTGTCACGTCGGCCTGCACCTTGGCGCGCGTATAGATGGTGCGGGGGCGAAGCTGAACTTCGTTTCCGAGGTCTTCTTCCTTGATTGCAGAGTTGCCTTCATAGGCGACGCGATTGATGATCGGATTTTCGACAACCGACACGACGAGTTTACCTGCGTCGAAGCGCATGTTGATGTCGGCAAAAAGCCCGGTCGCAAACAAGGTTTTCAGCGATAAGTCAGCCTGTTCGGCTGAATACGGGCTACCCTGACGCAAGGTCATATATGACAAAACGGTATCGCGCTCAATGCGCTGGTTGCCCTCGACCACGATGCTGGTGATGGTCGGGCCCTGATCGGCAGCTTGTGCGGAGGCTGCGCCAAGCACCAAAGTGGCCGCGGCCACCTGTCCTGCCAGCATAAGGGCCGCAAGTAGCGTTGCGGCCTTGCCGCGCACGCACGAAATTCTGGTCAAAAATCCGGCCAGTCGCATCATCCCCACACCATCCTCAACAATGCTGCGCCCAAACGGCGCTGCAATATTTAGCCAACCCCTTATGGGGAAATTTCGTAGTGGGCAAGCAAAGCCCCCAAAGACACCCTGGACAACGCCAAAACCCCAGCAATCAAATGAGCAACAATCAGGTAAATAGATGCACCAAATCGTTCCACGTCGCAAAGAACATCAACATCATCACTAGCACAAGGCCAATCCGAAAACCGACCTCCTGTGCTTTCTCGCCCATAGGGCGCCCACGGGCTCCTTCAACGGCGTAATACAGAAGATGCCCACCATCAAGCATGGGCACCGGAAACAGATTGAGCAGGCCAATGCTGACCGACAAAACCGCGGTCAGATTGAGAAGGGCTGCAAAGCCAAGCGTCGCGACCTGACCAGAGACTTCGGCAATCCGCAAAGGGCCGCCAAGTTGGCTTGAGTCTTCGCGACCCGCAATCATACCGCCCAAATAATC
Source organism: Parvibaculaceae bacterium (assembly GCA_041688015.1). Taxonomy (GTDB): domain Bacteria; phylum Pseudomonadota; class Alphaproteobacteria; order Parvibaculales; family Parvibaculaceae; genus Parvibaculum. Next base: position 405,816 of record JBDNIY010000001.1, on the reverse strand, counting down.
CATGGTGCGCGCTACAATGAACCAAGTTTCCTGTGCGCCGTGCCATAGGCCGGTCACAGGATCGGTCTTAACGATCTTGTAGCTGCCCTCACCTGCCTTGCGCTGCACACCCAGAAGACCGATGCGTTGGCTGTTGCCAAAGGTGTCGGTGATCTCTTTCAAGCGCGGCGTCGCAGTCAAGGTAATCTCAGAGCCATCGCGCATGACGCCAAACTTGATCGGCACACCGGCGCTGATCGAAACAACGCGCTGCATGTCTTCAAAGCCGCTAATGGTCGAACCGTCTATGGAGACCACGCGATCATCGGCGCGAAAGCCTGCGACCTCGGCGGCGCTGCCAGGCTGCACGCTTTCGATGACGGCAATGGCTGTGCCCTGCCCAACAATGGAAAAGATGCCTGCGAAGATAACGATGGAGAGAATGAAATTAGCGATGGGGCCGGCAGCGACCACGGCGACGCGCTGGTAGAGCGGCTTGAAGAAAAAGAGGCCTTCGCGTTGGCTTTCGGGAATCTGTGATAATTTTTCTTTGTCGGGCATGCTGGCGGCATTCTCGTCACCGGCAAACTTCACATAGCCACCGAGCGGAATCCAACTCAGCTTCCAGCGCGTACCGTAGCGGTCAACGCGACCGAAGACTTCGCGGCCAAAGCCGATAGAGAATGTGTCGATCTTGACGCCACACCAGCGCGCAACGAGGAAATGGCCGAGTTCGTGAAAAAACACGACGACCGTCAACACGAACAGGAAGGGAATAATATAGCCCCCAGCGCTTTCGCCGAAGCTCCCTAGACTGGCCAGCAAATTCATTACACTAAACGTCCCATCTCACATCGTGCGGTGCACTGCATGTCACCAAAAAATTCAAATTTTCGCAGCCCAAGTACACGAAGCCCCCATGCGAGCCCTATTGAGCTTGCACGTCCAGAAGGGAGACTACGTCAGCGGCTAGCCAAATGCACCAATTCCTCAGCACGAATCCGGGCAATTCGGTCGATTTCGTAAATCTCATCCAGGTCGGCGGGAGCCGCCTCTTGGCCGTGGCTCTGGCCTAAGACTTTTTCGACGATCTCCACGATCTCCAGAAAGCCGATATGGCCCCCCAAAAAGGCCGCAACCGCTATCTCATTGGCGGCATTTAGGATGGTCGGCATGGCCCCACCCGCCCGCAAGGCATCACGAGCAAGGCGGAGTGCTGGAAACCGCACTGGGTCGGGCTCGGAGAAGGTTAACGCGCCTATTTCAGCAAGATTAAGGCGTGCGCAGGGGGTGGCCATGCGTTCAGGCCAAGCCAGTGCATAAGAGATGGGGGTGCGCATGTCGGGCGAGCCAAGCTGCGCCAACACCGAACCATCCACATAGGCGACCATGGAATGGACGATTGATTCTGGGTGGATGACAATGTCGAGGCGCTCTTCGCCCACCGGGAATAGATAGTGTGCCTCGATCAACTCAAGGCCCTTGTTCATCAGAGTGGCGCTATCGACCGAAATCTTGGCACCCATATTCCAACGTGGGTGCGCCACAGCCTGAGCAGGCGTGGCACGCGCCATGTCCTCAAGTGAGGTGGTGCGGAAAGGACCGCCGGAGGCCGTCAGGATGATGCGGTCAACGGTGTGAAGGCGGTCGGCATCCAGCACCTGAAAAATGGCATTGTGTTCGCTATCCACCGGCAAAAGGGTGGCGCCAGAACGGGCGACTTCGGCCAGGAAAAGTGGCCCGGCGGAGACGAGGCATTCTTTGTTGGCGAGCGCGACGGCGGCACCACGCCGGACGGCGGCCAGCGTGGGCTCAAGCCCAGCTGTGCCGACAATGCCGGCCATGACCCAGTCGGCGGGTCGCAGCGCTGCCTCGATCACGGCATTGCGCCCTGCCCCAACTTCGACGCCAGTGCCTTCGAGGCCTGCCTTCAACTCATCATAAAGCAGCATGTCGCCGATCACGGCAAACTGCGGGCGGAGGCGGCGGGCCTGCTCGATCAGGCTTTTGACATTCTTATGCGCGGTGATGGCGACAAGATCGAAACGCTCCGGTTCACGGGCAATGAGATCGAGCGTCGAAACACCGACCGAGCCGGTGGCCCCCAGCACAGTGACGCTGCGCCGGGCAGCGGAGGTCACAGGCGCTTCATTGTCGTTGGGCTGGGTTTTTTGGTTTTTGGCGGTCACGGCCACAACAATACTCCTGCGGCGGGGCTGGCGGCATGATGAAGAGTGGCGATGAGGGCGGCAGCGACGGCTGCCGTCACGATGCCATCCACGCGATCAAGGGCGCCGCCATGGCCGGGGATGAGTGCGCCAGAATCCTTGACGCCAGCGCGCCGCTTCAACGCGCTTTCAAAGATGTCGCCCGCTTGCGCCACCACGGCCAGAATGGCACTGATGATGGCAAGGCCCAGCGGAGAGCCAAGGTTGAACCAACTTGCGGTAATCGCACCGACAACTGCTGCGCCAACCATACCGCCGACTAGGCCAGCCCAGGTCTTGTTGGGTGAAAGACGCGGTGCGAGTTTGGGGCCGCCAATGCCACGCCCGGCAAAATAAGCAAAGGTGTCGGTCGCCCAGACGGTAATAAGCAGCCAGAAGATCGCCAGTCGCCCAAATTCTGGATCGAGCCGGAGCCAAACCAAAGAGATCAACGGCAAGATGAGATAGGGAAAGACGATGACAGGCGACAGCGACGGGGTGCTGCGCAGGATCGAAATAGTGACGACGAAGGTTAGCCCCGTCAGGCTTACGAGCAGCGCCACAAAGGGCCCGCCAATGGCCGTCAACCAGATGGCCAGGAGCGCAAAGGCACCGAGCATGATGCGCATGACGAGGCCCAACCCCGGCAAAAGGTTCGAAAGCTCGAACGTCATGGCCACGGCGGCGACGGCCAGCAGCGCGGCAAAGTACCAGCCGCCGAGCCATGTCAGGCCTAGCGCGATGGGCGCGAGGATCACGGCGGACAAGATGCGCGTCCGCAATTCAGCAGATTTGCCACTTGGAGGTTTGCCACTTGGGGATTTGCCAACTGGCGGTTTGGCGTCGGAGGTCTCGGCGGATGCAGGCATGGGTGCGGGGACTTCCGTTATTATAGGCTCAGGGTTTGACAGGTGCCGCCACGGCACCGAAGCGACGATCACGCTGGTTAAATTCGTCAATCGCCTCTTTCAGCCGTTCGGGCGAAAAATCTGGCCAGAAAACATCGCTGAAGATTAGTTCAGCGTAAGCGCTCTGCCAGAGCAGAAAATTGGAGAGCCGCTTTTCGCCGCTGGTGCGGATGATAAGGTCAGGATCTGGAACGCCTGCGGTATCAAGGTGATCAGCCACGGTAGCTTGAGAAATCGCTTCAGGATCGAGGCGACCTGCCTTGACCTCGCGCGCAATGCGCCGAACGGCAGACGTGATCTCGTTTTGGCCGCCGTAGTTAAAGGCAATGATGAGCTTGAGGCGGTCATTGGCGCGGGTTAGCGCTTCGGCTTCCTCGATCAGCGCCACGATGTCGGCGTCAAGATCGTCACGATCCCCGATGATGCGAACCTGAACACCGTTCTGATGAAGTTCAGCTAAGTCTTTGCGGATAAATAGTTTAAGGAGACCCATCAGGTCGCTGACTTCGTCGGCGGGGCGGTTCCAATTCTCGGAGCTGAAGCCGTAGAGGGTCAGATAACGAATGCCCATTTCGCCTGCGGCACGGGTGATGACGCGCACGGCTTCAACACCCTGACGGTGACCAAGCTGGCGCGGCAGGTGGCGGCGCGCGGCCCAGCGACGGTTGCCATCCATGATAATGGCAACATGCCGCGGAACACCTGCCGCTGCAGGCTCACTTACCGAGGGGTCTGGCCTCCCCATCATCATTAGGCTTTCTCTATTTAAAACATACCGTTAGTTAAATTAAATTATCTAAAACACGAGGTTAACACTCATACCTGCATGATTTCCGCTTCTTTATGTGTCAAGGTGCCGTCAATCTCACCGATAACCTTATCAGTGAGCTTTTGAACTTTCTCTGTCCAGACTTTGTGATCGTCCTGGCCCATATGGCCGTCCTTCTCCAGCGCCTTCAACTCGTCCATAGCATCGCGGCGCACATTGCGCACGGCGATGCGCGCCTGCTCGGTATATTTGGCGGCAATCTTGGTGAGCTCGGTGCGGCGCTCTTCGTTGAGTTCCGGGATAGGCAAGCGGATCAGGGTGCCGTCCACATTGGGATTGAGGCCGAGACCAGAGGTGCGGATGGCCTTATCCACGGCGCTGACCATGCCTTTGTCCCAGACCTGCACCGTGATCAGGCGGGCTTCTGGCGCATTGACTGTGCCGACCTGATTGAGCGGCATGGATTGGCCATAGGCCTCGACCATGATCGGGTCGAGCAGCGAAGCGGAAGCGCGGCCGGTGCGCAGGCCAACGAACTCCTGCTTGAGGGCCGCTAAGGCGCCGCGCATGCGTCGTTCGACGTCATCAATGTCGAGTGCTAGGGGATCAGCCATGGTCTCTATATCCTTTAGATTATCGTATTCTTTAGGGGGGCGAAGGGTGGAATGGCGGCATTATTGGCCGGAAACGGGGCCGATGATAGTGCAGCGCCCCTCGCCTGTCAGAACATTGACGAAACCGCCATCGTCATGGATCGAGAAGACGATGATCGGAATATTGTTTTCACGCGCCAGCGCGATGGCCGACGTATCCATAACCTGAAGGTCGCGGGTGAGCACGTCCATATAGGTCAGACTGTCATAGCGGGTCGCATCCTTGACCTTTTTGGGATCAGCGGAATAGACACCATCGACCTGCGTGCCCTTGAGCAGAGCATCGCAGCCCATCTCGGTGGCCCGGAGCGCGGCGGCGGTGTCGGTGGTGAAAAACGGGTTGCCTGTGCCAGCCGCGAAAATAACTACGCGGCCTTTTTCCATATGTCGCACTGCTCTGCGGCGAATATATGGCTCGGCGATGGTGGTCATGGGGATGGCGGAAAGAACCCGGGTCTGGACGCCCATGCGTTCCAGCGAATTCTGCATGGCCAGCGCGTTCATGACAGTGGCGAGCATGCCCATATAGTCGGCGCTGGCGCGTTCCATGCCCGAAGCGGCACCTGAAAGGCCGCGAAAGATGTTACCACCGCCGATGACGAGGCAAATCTCGCAGCCGATGTCGGTGGCCTGTTTGATCTCGGCGGCGATGCGATCGACCGTTTTGACGTCGATGCCATATTGCTGATCGCCCATCAGAGCTTCGCCGGACACTTTGAGAAGGGCGCGCTTGTAGAGCGGTTTTCGGGACATGCGGGAGCCTTCCGGTGCGGCGGTCATGGTGCGGGCGGATCGGGGATGTGGCGAGTCGGGAACCGGGCGCGAATCCCCTGCCCGGCAGGTCACAATAACGCCCCCGGCACAGAGAAGCGACGGGGGCGTTTTTATTCTTTAGCAAATTGGCCCATTTTGGAGGGCTAATCAGGCCTTAACTGCGGGCTGTCGCGGCAACTTCGGCAGCAAAGTCGGATTCTTCCTTTTCGATGCCTTCACCGAGCAGGAAGCGAACAAAACCAACAACCGTGATCGGCGCGCCGACGGCGGCTTCAGCTTCTTTGACGGCCTTTTCAACGGTCAGGTCCGGGTTCACGACGAAAGCCTGCGAGAGCAGTACGACTTCTTCGTAGAACTTACGGATGCGGCCTTCGACCATCTTTTCGATGATGTTGTCGGGGCGGCCTGATTCCTTGGCTTCGGCGATGAGCACGTTGCGCTCGCGTTCGACCAACTCGGTGTCAACTTCTTCGCGGCGCGTGGCCACCGGCGCTGTCGCGGCGATGTGCATGGCGATCTGCTTGCCGAGGTCGGCGAGCTTGGCCTTATCGCCGGTTGATTCCAGGCCAACGAGCACGCCGATCTTACCGAGGTTTGGTGCGACTTGATTATGCGTATAGGCGGCGACAACGCCATCTGTGACGCTGATCGCACCAGCGCGGCGCACGGACATGTTTTCGCCGATCGTGCCGACCTGCCCAGTGACATAATCTTTGATATTCAAGGCGCTGCCGGGGTAAGTCGCGGCGAGCAGCTTGTCGGTGTCACCTTCAACCGTCAGGGCTGTTGCCGTGATGGTGTTGACCATGGTCTGGAAGGCTTCGTTGCGGGCCACGAAATCGGTTTCGGAATTGACTTCAACCAGCGCACCGCGCGTGCCGTCGGCGATGACGCCCACAAGACCTTCAGCCGCCACACGACCTGATTTTTTGGCGGCCTTGGCAAGACCTTTGGTGCGCAGCCAATCGATGGCGGCTTCCATGTCGCCGGCCGTTTCGGTGAGCGCCGTCTTGCAGTCCATCATCCCCACGCCGGTTGTTTCGCGGAGTTGTTTCACCATGCCTGCGGTGATGTCAGCCATTTAGATATCCTCTTGAGGTTCTGACCACACGAAAACCTTGAGTTGCGCGTGGTTCAGTTTTGCGCGGGCGGACCCGGTGCGGGTGATTTTTAAGCAAGCGGGCCCGGCGCGCTTTTCATGCGCACGCCGGGCCCAATCCTTGTCATCGTGTCTCGATGGAGACTCAGGCCTCGGCAGGAACCGCGATTTCGGGTTCAGCTTCCGCACCGACATCAACGCCTGATGCGATCTGGCTCTGCGAAATGCCGTCGATGACAGCACGTGAGACGAGATCGCAATACATGGTGATGGCACGCGCCGCGTCGTCATTGCCTGGAATCGGGTAGGCAATACCGTCGGGATTCGAGTTCGAATCCAGAATGGCCACAACCGGGATACTGAGCTTGCGCGCTTCTTCGATCGCAATGGTTTCCTTGTTGGTGTCAATCACGAACATGATGTCGGGAATGCCGCCCATGTCCTTGATGCCGCCAATGGCGCGCTCAAGCTTGTCGCGTTCGCGCGTCAGGTTGAGCATCTCTTTTTTGGTCAGACCACGCGCTTCGCCCGCGAGCATCTCGTCAAGCTGACGGAGGCGGCGGATCGAGTTCGAGATCGTCTTCCAGTTGGTCAACGTGCCGCCGAGCCAACGATGGTTGATGTAATATTGAGCGCACTGGCGGGCCGCCGAAGCAACAGGATCAGAAGCCTGACGCTTGGTGCCGACGAAGAGCACACGACCGCCACCGGCAACCGCGTCACGCACGGCGAGAAGCGCCTGATGCAGAAGCGGAACTGTCTGGGCTAGATCGATGATGTGGATGTTGTTGCGATCGCCAAAGAGGAAGGGGGCCATCTTCGGGTTCCAGCGGTGTGTCTGGTGACCAAAGTGGACGCCTGCTTCAAGCAGACCACGCATAGAAAATTCGGGCAGCGCCATGGCACTGTAGCTCCTTTTTCCGGTTGAACCTCTGCGGGGGATAGAACGACCCGAATGGGCCGCACCGGACCGACATTTCCTATGTTGCCTGACTTAAGGCGTGGAATTGCCGAACCCCGCATGTGGGATGAGGCGGGGTATAGGGGGAACACAGGGAAAATGCAAGCCTGATGGAGGGTTTGGGCGAGCCAAAGCCGTGATCGAGCTCATAATCTGGCGAGCAACGAGCAAATGGGGCCAAGTCGGCCGATTTCGCTGCCTTTTCGTCCCAATTCAGACGGGTTTCTATTCCACGCTTGGCCAAATTGTCGGACACTTTCTTCAGCAACCGATCTTTAATCTCGGGGGAGCAGATGTTGCGTCAGATCATTTTCACAGCGGCCACTGGGCTACTTACGACCCTCTTGCTGAGCGGGCCTGCGGCAGCGGGCGACCTCAAGGCGACCCTTCACACCGTTGCGCCGGGTATCTTTGGTGGCGGTGGCGGTGGCGCGACTGGGTCTGGCGGGACGCCGGGCGCTTCCGGTGTTGGCCTGCCGGGAGATTTCGGATTGCCGAATTTTGTCGGGCTGGGTGGCGACGCCAATGGCACATCGGCCCCGTCGGACAAGCTCTATGTTGGCTCATCCTCCGACGGAAGCGGCTCCTATAACATTCAGATCAAGAAGAAGATTTTATCGTTTTGATTTGAGGCACCATTAAACCTCCTGAACCTCTACGACACCGGGCACCGCCTTGATGGCACCGCGGATTTGCGGGGTGACTTTGTAGCCGCCTTTGAGTTGGATTTCGATTTCGCGGCCGGTGTCGTTGAGCAAGATGAGCGAGACGAGGCCTTTGCCTTTTTCGGTGAGGCGGGACTGAAGCGCGGTGAGCGGCTTTGGGTCTTCGATGAAGATTTTCATACCGACTTCGGTGTTGGACACGACACTGTCCACCGAACGCACGTTCTGGGCCAGCAGTTTGGCTTCATCACCGTTCATCTCCACCTCGACGGCGAGAACGACAGCCTTGCCGGGTTCCAACAAGTCGCGCGAGGCGTTGAGTACCTCAGAGAAGACGACGACTTCGAACTGGCCGGTCGGGTCAGACAGGCTAACAAAGGCAAAGGCATTGCCGCGTTTGGATTTGCGTTCCTGCTTGGCGGTGATCGTGCCCGCGATGAACTCTGCTTTTTTGCCGCGCTTCAGCAATTCGGCATAGGTGACAACATTGGCACGGCGCAGCGCGGCCTGGAAATCATCGAGCGGGTGACCGGAGAGATAGAAACCGACGGCGTTGAACTCTTCGTTTAAACGATCAATCGGTGTCCAAGCTTCCGCGTTGGGGAGCGCGGGGTTGGCGACACTGGCGCCGGTTGCCTCGCCAAACAAGCTGACCTGATTGCTCTCACGCTCGTGGGCGGACGCATTGGCTGTACCGAGCACCAGATCGACCGAGGCGAGCACTTGGGCGCGGTGCGGATTAAGGCAATCGAAGGCCCCGGCTTTAGCAAGATTTTCATAAGCGCGCTTGTTGAAGAAACGCGGATTGATACGGCGAGCAAAATCAAACAGGTCGCGGAACGGTCCACCTTCTTTGCGCACCTCGACGAGATGCTCCATCGCCTGCATGCCGACATTCTTGATGGCGGCGAGCGCATAAAGAACTTCGCCATCCTTCACGGAAAAGACGGCTTCAGAATCATTGATGCTGGGCGGGCGCACGACAATGCCGAGGCGGCCTGCGTCCTGCTTGAAAACATTGAGCTTGTCGGTATTACCAAGATCAAGGCTCATGGAAGCGGCAAAAAACTCAACTGGATGGTTGGCCTTGAGCCAAGCGGTTTGATAAGCGACCAGCGCATAAGCGGCGGCGTGAGACTTGTTGAAACCGTAGCCGGCAAACTTGTCCACCAGTTCAAAGATTTGCGAGGCCTGCGCCTCATCCACCTGTTTGGCAACCGCGCCGGTGACGAAACGCTCTTTCTGCGCGTCCATCTCCGCCTTGATCTTTTTACCCATAGCACGGCGCAGGAGGTCGGCTTCACCGAGCGAATAGCTCGCCAGGATCTGCGCAATTTGCATCACCTGTTCTTGATAAATGATGACGCCGTGGGTTTCTTTTAGGACGGGCTCAAGTAATGGATGAAGGTAATCTGGTTTTTCGCGTTTGTGTTTGCGCGCGATATAAGACGGGATGTTATCCATCGGGCCGGGGCGATAGAGCGCCACAAGCGCGATGATGTCTTCAAAACGGTCGGCCTCCAGCTTGCGCAAGACGTCACGCATGCCGGAACTTTCAAGCTGGAAGACGCCGACGGTTTCGGCGCGCGCCAGCATGGCGAACGTCTTTTCATCCTGAAAAGGCAAATGCAGCAGATCAATGTCGATGCCGCGTTTGGCGATGAGCTTGACGGCTTGATCGAGTACGGTGAGCGTCTTGAGGCCGAGGAAGTCGAACTTCACCAACCCTGCGAGCTCAACCCATTTCATGTTGAACTGGGTGACGGGCATGTCAGAGCGGGGATCACGGTAGAGCGGCACAAGCTCATCAAGCGAACGGTCACCGATGACGACGCCGGCCGCATGGGTTGAAGCGTGGCGATAAAGACCTTCGAGACGCTGGCCGAGATCGAGAAGTTTAGCGACGGCTTCGTCTTCGTCGCGGGCTTCTTGCAGGCGCGGTTCGCCTAAGATGGCTTGAGCCAAGGTGACTGGCGCAGCTGGATTGTTGGGCACAAGTTTGCAGAGACGATCCACTTGCCCATAGGGCAGTTGGAGCACGCGGCCGACATCGCGAAGCACAGCGCGGGCCTGCAATTTTCCGAAGGTAATGATCTGGGCGACGCGGTCACGGCCATAGCGATCCTGCACATAATGGATCACTTCGTCGCGGCGATCCTGACAAAAATCGATGTCGAAATCAGGCATGGAGACGCGTTCGGGATTGAGAAAACGTTCAAACAGCAAGTCGAAGCGCAGCGGGTCCAGATCGGTAATGGTGAGCGCCCAAGCGACGACGGAACCAGCGCCCGAACCACGGCCGGGGCCAACCGGAATGCCCTGCGCCTTGGCCCATTTGATGAAGTCGGCAACGATGAGGAAGTAACCGGGAAAATCCATCTTGATGATGACATCAAGCTCGAAGCGCAAACGGGTACGGTAGTCTTCTTCCGAGGCCACCGTCTCGATGCCGTCCAAGCGAGCGGTAAGCCCCTCCTCTGCCTGACGGCGCAGGGCATCCGCTTCGCTCATCTCGGTGCCAAATTTGGGCAAGATGGGTTTGCGGGTCAGCGGGCGATAGGCGCAGCGCAGCGCAATCTCGATGGTGTTTTCAATCGCTTCCGGTAGATCATCAAACAGCGCGACCATTTCGGCTTGCGATTTGAAGCGATGATCCGGCGTCAGGCGGCGGCGCTCGGTCTGGGAGACATAGGCGCCCTCAGCGATGCAGATCATCGCGTCATGAGCCTCATAATCATCTTCCGAAACAAAATAAGGCTCGTTGGTGGCGACCAGCGGCAGGCCCAAACGATAGGCGAGATCGACCAGCGGGGTTTCTGTTTGGCGTTCCACATCAAGCCCGTGGCGCTGCAACTCGACATAAAGGCGATCGCCAAAAGTCGATGCCAATTGTCCAAGCAAGCTTTCAGCAGCAGGCCGCTGACCGCTGGCGAGCAGGCGATTGACGACGCCAGCGGGGCCGCCGGTCAGGCAGATGAGGCCAGCGGAATGCTCGATTAGGAAATCAAGCGAGATATGGGGGAAGTCACCCGCCTCTGGCCCTAGAAAGGCACGGCTGGTGAGCTTCATCAGGTTTTCGTAGCCCTGCTCGTCCTTGGCCAGAACAGCCAGCGTGCCTGACAGGTCGCGGCGTGCGCTACGTCCGGGTTCGGCCACCTCATCGAGCATGATGGGGAGCGTGACCCCGGTGATGGGCTGCAGGCCCGCGCCAGACAAAACCTCCGAGGCCTCCAACGCACCGAAGAGATTGCTCGTGTCGGTGATGGCGACAGCGGGCATGCCGTCAGCTTTACAGAGCTTAGGCAAATCCTTGATGCGGATGGCGCCTTCCAACAGCGAATAGGCTGAATGGAGACGCAGATGGATAAAGCGAGGTGATGAGTCGGGCATACGAGACATTGTCTACCCCTGCCCGTGAATGTCACCTGCTGCGACGGTGCAACCGCAGCGCAGCGTCACCAAAGCTGTGGAAAAGCCCTCAAGCCAGTGCGGCTTGATGGACGATCTGGGCCCAAGTAGCGGCGACCCAGAGAAAAGAACCGATGGATGCCAGTGCGGCCACGTCTTTAAGCCACAGATGCGCGTCGGGATGTTTGGCTGCGTGAATAAGCTTCGTCATGGGAGTCCCCGTTCAGGTTCATGTTATGTTCCTTTTGAGAATGTTCTTCCTATGTTCTTATTCTGTCAAGCGTCCCTTTCACTGTTTTGGACTTTTTTTCCGCGTTATCTGCCCCAGCTTTTCGACGCAAATGCCCATAAGAGCCTCGCCTGCTTTGCTAAGTCGGCGCTCACGATGGGCGAGAGCAAGGAACGGACGCGGTGGCATGTCGATAGCGAGACGATGAAGGGTGCCGGTCGCAAGGCCTGGCGCGGCGACGAGTTCGGACATGCCGCCGATGCCAGCGCCTGCCTCGACGGCGGCGCGCACGGCCTCGTTGGACGGCAGAACGAAAGCAACATCGCGGGCATGGATGGGGAGCTTGAGCGCCAAGAACGCCGCTTCCATTTCAGAGCGCGTGCCTGACCCAGGCTCGCGGACAATCCAATGGGCGGCAGCAAGATCACTCGTGGAAGGCTTGCGTGGTTTGGCGAGCGGGTGCTGAGCGCCGACGACGAGGACAAGCCGGTCGGAACCCACTTGCGTTACGGTCAGGGCGGGATTGCGCACCGCCCCTTCGACAAAGCCGAGATCGGCCGAGCCATCCAGCACGGCCTCGGTCACGGTTTCGGTGTTGCCGTCGACGAGGCGGACTTCGATCTTGGGATAGGCAGCGCGGAAGCGGACAAGGCGCGCAGGCAGCCAATAGGACGCGATCGTCTGGCTGGCATGGACGTTGAGCGTGCCGCGGCCAAGCGTGCCGAGTTCGCTCAAGACCAACTCGGCGGCATAGGCACGAGCGAGCACGGCGCGGGCTTCGACGAGAAAGATGCGGCCCGCTTCAGTCAATTCGATATGGCGGCCTACGCGGTCGAACAGGCGGGCGTCGTGGCGCGCCTCCAGTGCTGCAACGGCGGAACTAACGGCTGATTGCGTGAGGCCGAGCGCGGAGGCGGCTTGCGTCACATGCTCGCGTTCGGCAACAGCAATAAAGATGCGCAACTGGTCGAGGGTCAAATATGCCGCCTTTATCGATATGAACAGGTCGGCAGCATTACACAGCGAGCGAGGCCATCGCCAGACCAAAGCAGGTGATGAATATCCACGCTGTCGCACCGAGCACCAGCGGGCGCAGCCCCTTGGCCTTCAGCTTGACGATATCCGTTTCAAGCCCCATGGCCGCCAGCGCCATCGCCAGCATGAAGGTGGTGATATCGGCGGCGGTGGCATGGGCCGAGACGAGAGGCGCCAGGAAACTGTTGAGCACGACCACAGCGAGGAAGCCGAAAGCAAACCACGGCACGGTGATCTTGCCGCGCGCACCATGGCGCTCATCCTTCTGGCCGACCCGCGCCCAGATAAAGGCGACGATAAGCACAACGGGGGCGAGCATCAGCACACGGGTCAGCTTGACGATGGTGCCGAAATGGCCTGCGACCGTGCCGTCCTGAAAAGCAGCGGCGACGACCTGCGCGACGTCATGGATCGAGGCACCTGTCCAGAGACCATAGGCGTGGGGCGACAGATGCAAAACGGTATTGATGAGCGGGAAAAGGATCATGGAAAGCGAGCCGAAAACCGTCACGGTGGCGATGGCATAAGCAACGTCTTCATCGCCGCCATCGACCACGGCATTGGTAGCGACAACCGCAGACGCACCGCAAATGGACGAACCTGCTGCAATTAATGTGGTGAGCTGGCGGCCGATGCCGAGGCGATGGCCCATCCAGAGAGTGAAGGCGAAGGTCGAGGCTAGCGTCAGCACAGTGCCAAACACGCCGGCGACGCCGACGCTGGCGATCTGGAGCAACGTCAATTGCAAGCCGAGCAGCACGATGGCTGCGCGCAAGATGGTGCGCAGCGAGAATGCGACGCCTGCCTTAGCGCGGCGCGGCGTGCCAACGATGTTGTGATAAGCCATGCCGATCAAAATGGAGAGGATCAACGGGCTCAAGCCGCCAAAACCCGGCACGCGATGCAACCAGATGGAGCCTGCCGCAATCAGCGCCGTGAGGCAGAGGCCGGGCGCAATATGGACCAGCCAATGGGGTACTGGATCAGATAGGGGGCGAGCGTTGATGGTTGTGTCGTGAGCGGGCATGTCGGGCCTCATGGATGAGAGAACGACATGAAAATGGGCGTATAGACCGTTCAGGTCCAACGCCTAATTCTGGTTATTTCGTTCGATTAAACCGAACAATAACCCTAAAGGCTTTGGTGATAGGCGGCCAAATCCGCGCCTTCCAGCAAACGGCCGTCTAGCAGCAACACAACGCGGTCCATCTGGCCTGCCAAATCGAGGTTATGGGTAGCGACGAGGACGGCGACCCCTTCATTGCGACAGACCGCGAGCAGTTCATCAAAAACGTGACGTGATGTTTTGGGGTCAAGATTGCCGGTGGGCTCATCAGCCAAAAGCAACTGAGGCCGATTGGCCAGTGCGCGGGCGATGGCGACACGTTGTTGCTCGCCGCCGGACAGTTCGGCGGGACGATGGGTAGCGCGCGGCCCGAGGCCCATGCGCTCCAGCAGGTACATCGCGAAGGCTTCGGCAGATTTGCGCGGTTCGCCTGCAATCATTTGCGGCAGGACGACATTTTCGAGGGCGGAAAATTCGGGCAATAAATTGTGGGACTGATAGACGAAGCCTAGCTCGGCGCGGCGCACGGCGGTTTTGAGCTTGTCGCGCATGGGCACACAATCGCGGCCTGAGATAAAGACTTCGCCAGCATCGGGCGCTTCAAGAAGGCCCGCGATGTGGAGCAACGACGATTTGCCGGAACCCGACGGCCCGACGAGGCCGACCATTTCACCAGATTTGATGTCGAGCGAGGCGCTCTCAAAGATACGAAGCTCGACCTCCCCCTGCCGATAGACTCGGGTGATATTGCGAAGTGAAAGGACGGTGGCAGCGTTTTCCATCTGGCTATCCTCACTCATACCGCAGCGCCTCAACAGGATCGAGCGACGCGGCGCGCCATGCAGGATAGAGCGTGGCGGCAAAGGACAAGAACAGCGCCATGCCGACGACGGAGACGACTTCGGAGACGTCGATCTCGGCGGGCATGTGGCTGAGAAAATAAATTTCTGGATTGAAAAGCTGAGTGCCGGAAAGTTCAGAAAGGAATTGTCTCAAAGTCTCGATGTTGAGACAAAAGACTGTACCCAGAGCAAAACCTGCCAGCGTACCTGCAACACCGATGGCCGCACCCGATATGAAGAAGACGCGCATGACCGAACCTCTGGTCGCGCCCATGGTGCGTAGGACAGCGATGTCGCGGCCTTTGTCTTTGACCAACATAATGAGGCCGGAGACGATGTTGAGCGCAGCCACGATCAAAATGAGCGTCAGGATCAGGAACATCACATTGCGCTCAACCTGAAGCGCACTGAAGAAACTGCGGTTGGTTTCCTGCCAGGTGATGACATCGCAGCAATGCCCGGCAATGGAGCTGACCTTGGGCACAAGCTGGGCAACATCGTCAGGTTGCTTGACCATGATTTCGAGCGCGGTGACACCTTCGGCTGTACGGAAGTAATTTTGAGCTTCGTGCAGCGGCATGAAAATGAAACTCGAGTCATATTCCGACATGCCGATCTTGAAGATTGCAGCAACTTTATAGGCCTTGACGCGGGGTGCCGTGCCGAAGGGCGTAATGGCCCCGCGCGGCGACAAGAGCGTGATGTTGTCGCCCACCGTCAGGCCGAGATTTTGTGCCAGACGCTCACCGACGGCGACGCCCTCGCCTTTATCAAAATTGTCGAGCGTGCCTGCTTCGATGTGATCGGAGACGACCTTCATGCGTTCAAGATCTTTGCCATAGATGCCGCGCACCAACCCGCCCTGAGCGTTGGCCTGGCTTGAGGCCATGACTTGGCCTTCGACAATGGGGGTGGCGCTGATGACACCGGGGATGGCAGCAATCCGCGCTGAAATCTGATCGTAATCGGTAACGTAGCTGGTGACACCACGCACGAAAAGATGCCCGTTGATGCCGAGGATACGATCAAGCAATTCGGTGCGAAAACCGTTCATCACCGACATGACAATGATGAGCGTGGCGACACCAAGCATGATGCCGAGAAAAGAAAATCCGGCAATGATGGAGATGAAGCCTTCACGGCGGCGAGCGCGGAGATAGCGGAAGGCCAGCATCCACTCGAATATGCCAAAGGCGCGCGAATGGCCACGGCCTTTTCGGGCTGCAGGTGCTTGCTGCACAGTCTCAACGGTCGCGGCGTCAGTCATATTCTATCCTTGCGTCGCCCCAGCTCAGCTTGGTTCAGGCCGTCAATTTTTGCAGGGCGGCTTCCGCTGAAAGTTCAATGCGCTCGCCGCTGGCACGGTTTTTCAATTCAACGACGCCGTTTTTAAGGCCACGCGGACCGACCACGACCTGCCAGGGCAGACCAATCAGATCCATTTTTGAGAACTTGGCACCGGCGCGCTCATCCGTATCGTCGTAAAGCACGGTGACGCCCGCAGATTGAAATTTCGTGTAGAGGTCTTCGCAAGCCGCATCTGTGTCGGCATCGCCCGCCTTGAGGTTAATCAAGCCGATCTTGAAGGGGGCAACAGATTCTGGCCAAATGATGCCATTGTCATCGTGACAGGCTTCGATGATGCCGCCGACAAGACGCGAGACGCCGACGCCGTAGGAACCGCCATGGATGGCGGAATCCGCCCCGTCGGGTCCGGTCACATGCGCCTTCATGGCGTCTGAATATTTGGTACCGAAATAGAAGACCTGCCCGACTTCGATGCCGCGCGTGTTGACGCGCTTGTCGACGGGGACTTCGGCTTCGAAGCGCGCATTGTCATGTACATCTTCGGTGGCGGCATAGAGGTCCGTCCATTTGGTAATGAGGGCACTCAGGTCGCTGTCATAGTCCACGTCAGCAGGCGGGGCGGGCAGATCGAGCACGTCTTTATTGATGAAAACGCCAGACTCGCCTGTCTCGGCAAGAATGATAAATTCATGGCTGAGGTCGCCGCCAATGGGGCCGGTTTCGGCGCGCATTGGAATGGCTTTGAGGCCCATGCGGGCGAACATGCGCAGGTAGGCGACGAACATGCGGTTATAGGACCGGCGCGCGGCGGCCTCGTCGAGGTCGAAGGAATAAGCATCCTTCATCAGGAATTCGCGGCCGCGCATGACGCCAAAACGCGGGCGCTGTTCGTCGCGGAATTTCCATTGGGTGTGATAGAGGTTGAGCGGCAACGCCTTGTAGGACCGAACATAGGAGCGGAAAATCTCGGTGATCATTTCCTCATTGGTCGGACCGTAGAGCAACTCGCGGTCATGGCGATCCTTGATGCGCAGCATTTCAGGCCCATAGGCATCATAGCGACCGCTCTCGCGCCAGAGATCGGCAAGCTGGAGGGTCGGCATCAAAAGTTCCAGCGCCCCTGCCCGGTTCATTTCCTCCCGCACGATCTGTTCGATGTTCTGCAACACCTGAAAGCCCAGCGGCAGCCAGGCATATATGCCCGCGGCCTCCTGCCGGATCATGCCTGCGCGCAGCATTAGGCGATGAGAGACAATTTGGGCCTCAGCAGGATTTTCCTTGAGGGTTGGCAGGAAATATTTCGACAGGCGCATCATGAACCTTATGCGACTCACGGCACCTAACGGAGCCGGATCATTGCGGGGCTTCAAGTTTTAGGGGGTCCGGCTCACAATGGCAACGAGGGGCAAGGCCCTGAATGGCTTAGTTGCGCGCGGCACGCTGCGACATCTGGCCCTCAAGCCATGTCTTCACATCAACATCAGGTGGTGTCTCTACACCGCACCCGGTCTGGAGGCCATAGGGGCCACGCTCCAAGCTCTCAACGGTGCTGTCCATCTCGACATCATAAGTGCGGTCGATCTGGTTGCGGAGCGGCTGCTCGGCCTCATACCAGCGGGTTTTGACGGCCCCATCATGGCAAGAGGCAAGCTCTGCCGGATCGGTCGCGCCCCAACGGCGCTCGACGCATTGATAGGGATCGAAGGAAAGCTTGAAGAGGCGTCTGGACACATCGTCAATGGTGAGCGCGACGTGGCGGCCGTTGCTGGCTTTATATTTGGTGACACAAGCCGCACTTTCCTGCTCATAAGCCTGCAACAGGTCATGGGGTAGATTATCACCCTTATAGATGAGGCGGGGGGAACCAGCTTCATTCAATGCCACAAACTGCCGGATGGCATCGTGCATTTCCTTGAAGGCCGTCTTAAGGCGGGCGTCACGAGAGGGGGTAGAGTAAAGCTCCCAAACGCCGCTGGTGCCGTAGATGTTGCGCGGCAAGCGCGCGGGCGGCGACATCAAATGCGTGCGGCCTTCATCGCGGGAAATTTCCACAGCCTGATTGCGCGTGCGGATATCGTTGCAGAGCGACTGCATCATGGAGCGTGTTTCCTCCACCGGCTGATAAGCAAGATCGCCGAGCGAGAGGCGTGCGCGGACATAGGTATAGAAATCCATTTCCTCGCCGTCTTTGACGAATTTGGCCAAGCCCCAGAGCGTGGGATTGATGGGTGGGTTGCCAACATATTGCTCAAGCGAGAATTCGGGAATGTCCGCGTTGGGCGTGCCTTCCAGATGACCACCGACGAGCACGCCACTGGGCAGGCGCTTGGCCCCAACAAGCTGGATCGGACGCCAGTTTTGAAAAATCGACCCAAGCTCAGGGCCGGTACGCAAAAACTCGCGTCCAACAAAGGAGCGGCTTAATGTGTGGTCTGGGTGTGACGAGAAAATGAGAATGCGACCATTAGCTTCGACCTTCCAGACGATGGCGACATGGCCGTTGACATCATAGGCGATAGAGCCAGGGCGAATGGCCTTGCGGGTGATGGCTGGCGAATAGGTGTCAGCAAAATAAGTGGCGCTCTCGGTCATCGCATTGCGGCGATACATGGCGGTCGAGACGGTGTTGATGATTTGATAGAGGAACGGCAGAGCACTGACACCTGAAGCTGTTGCAGGCACAGCGCTGCGCCCGACAATACGATTGCCGCCCGACGAATAGCGAATATCACCACCAGGGCCATCGGTCGATTGCACCGCGCTTTCCCAACCAAATGGGAGCTCATTTTTCCACGCATAATAAGCGCGCAGAAAATAGGGCACGTCGGCACAGTCCATCAGGAATTTAACTTTGAGGTCGGTGTGGCGATAGGGATTGCCCGGCCCTTTGAGGCAAGCATCCACAGTCCAGCAATCGGCGGCACCAAGCCCGGTCACGAAATTCTCGTAGCCTGTCTCGTCTGCCGCGCTCCAATGATCCTTGGTGATGCGCCACGAAGAGACTGCCGCCGAGGCAGGTGTTGCCACGGCAAACAACAGTGCCGAGAGACACAGGACAACAATCGCACAGGCTGAAAACCCGACCCGTTCAGGCAAACGCATAAAAACCCCCACAACACCAAAATGAAGCGTCGGTGTGCAGACACTTAATGTCAAGGAAGGCCCTATTATGTGATTAACGAGGCGGTTGTGAGGACTGCAACGCGCAGGCTTCGGCGAGCGCCCGATTGCCGGACGCCATATCCTGGCCGTCGATCGTTACCCGACCGGTTTTGCTGTCGATCACCACATCGGCGACATTGAGCGTTGTCTGGTTGCTATAAGGTGCCGCCGCGCCGTTGAAGGGTTCGATCTGCACTTGGAAACGATAGAGCGATCGGGGCTCAAGGCCGTAGCCACCGTCGAGATCTGCGGGTGCGACGGCGCTGCCATCTGCGGCTACACCGGGCTGATAATCAGCCTCGCCGGAAGAAACATAAGGTGTCAGGCGGGCGCAGGCCTCAGGGCTAATATTGAGAACGCGGAAGGGTTCGCCCTTGCCGACTAATTCATCTGCATGAAGTGGCCCAGTGGCGAGCGTGATGGCGACACAGATCGAAGCGAAGCACAGGACGCGTGTGTGTTTTAATGATTGCATCTTCAACGTCATGGTCGGCCTCACGCTGCTTGCATCAACAATCAGTTTTCCATAGATGCGCGATTATTTGGAATGATTCTTCATTTTTTTCATCAACCGCTATCAAAAAATTGCGCAAAAAATGCGGTCACTGGAATAAAACTACGTGACAGCGTGTCGCAGGCTAGATACATTCCCGCACATAAGGGAATAGCGCAAAAAAAGCGCAGCCCAAGTTTAGGGAGGGAACGCTGACTTTTGAGCACAAGCTCTTAAGGCGCGGCAAATGAGGGAATACTACGGAAGCAAGGCCACGCAAGTGGACCTTGCTTTTTTTTGCATTGGACGCACGAACAAGCTCTCTTTTATGAGAGCCAGTTCATGCGCCCAATTTGCTCAGTTTGCGTGATCAACGTCTGTCGTACTGGGTGGCACGCTGGGGGTCGCACTGACTGCAGCCTTGCGGGCAGCATCTAGAGCCGCTTGCGAGCCCGGCCAATCCTGGTATTTCGGCATGAACGGGATCTGATCAAAACCAATTGGCTTGTTGATTGCCACATAGGCAACCGCCGACCAAAGGACGCCGGCTATGACTGTCGTGGCGAGTATTTTGCGCAACAAGAGAGGGCGGACCGGCGCACCGGGATCGTTGCCACCGCCGTCTACTTTGCCATTGGCCTCAAGCTGAGAGACGACGCCGAAGGGCAAGACGGCAAAGAGCGTGATCCACCACACGACCAAATAGATGGCGCAGCCTGCGAGTGGGGTCATGATGTATCCTCCTCAATGCATTTAGTCTTTCGCATTGGGCAGATTAACGCAAGGATGCCAAGCTAGATACGGGTGACAACCACAGTAACCTGCGCCTTCTTGCCCCATTCGCGACGAATCGCACCGCGCACCGACCGGCGCACGGCTTCGGCCACCGCATCGTCGTCGCCGCGTCGCTTGGCGGGCAATTTATCGAGAGCGGCGTCAATAGCGTCAAGGGCGCAATCCTCAAAGGTCTCGCCATGGCTGTCCTCTTCGGGCAGACCGTGAAGGCGGACCTGCGGGTCTCCCCTCACCTGCCCCTGCGCATCGAGCACGAGGCTGACAAAAACGGCACCGGCAACCGAAAGTTTGCGACGCGCCTGCACCGCGCCCTCGCCAGCTTCGATCAGCACATCACCATCAAGATAGATGCGGCCGTTTTCTACTTCGCCGATGACCTCGGCAGGACCGGGTGAGATGCGCGTCATCAGACCATTGCGCGTGGTGATGGTTTCAGGCACCTGCAAAGTGCGCGCAAGGGCTGCATGTTCGGCAAGGTGGCGCGCTTCGCCATGCACAGGGATCGACAGTTCAGGCCTGATCCATTGATACATGCTCATCAGATCATCGCGGCAGGGGTGCCCGGAGACATGCACGAAATGATCGCGCTCGGAGATGATATTGATGCCGCGTTCAGATAGGCGGTTTTGTAGATCGAAAATCGTGGTCTCGTTGCCCGGAATGATGCGCGAAGAAAAAATTACTGTGTCGCCTTTGGACAGCGTGATGTTGGGATGATTGTCATCGACAATACGAGCAAGCGCCGCGCGCGATTCACCTTGAGAGCCAGTGCAGATAAGCAGCACTTTGTCATGCGGCAGATAGCCGACATCATGTTCTGTAAGAAAGGGCGGCAGATCGCCGAGGTAGCCTGCTTCACGCGCCGCACCAACAAGGCGGAACATGGCACGCCCCACCAGCACCACATGACGATCACAGGCTTCGGCTGCCTTGGCGATGCTTTGAATGCGGGCGACATTGGAGGCAAAGGTCGTGACGGCGACGCGCCCTGTACAGGGCTTAATGACTTCGATAAGGCTCGCGGCGACTTCGGTTTCCGAACCTGCTGTGCCTACCGAAAAGACATTGGTGCTGTCGCAGACAATAGCCCGGACACCCTCGTCACCGATTTCGGTGAGGCGCGCGATGTCCATAGGCGCACCAACAAGAGGACCGGGATCGATCTTCCAGTCGCCTGTGTGCATGATCGTGCCCAGCGAGGTGCGGATGGCGATGGCGTTGGGTTCGGGGATGGAATGAGTGAGCGTGACGAACTCGATGTCGAAGGGCCCAAGCGTGAAGCGGCTGCCGAGTTCAACAATATGGAGCGGTACGTCGCCCTCAATGCCTTTGTCGAGCAGCTTGGCGCGGACGAGCGTGGCGGTAAAGGGCGTCGCATAGACCGGGCAACGCAGCCGCGGCCAGAGATGGGCCACGGCGCCGATGTGATCTTCATGGGCATGGGTGAGAATGAGACCGACCAGATCGTCTACATGATCTTCGATGAAGGCGGTGTCGGGCATGATGAGATCAATGCCGGGCGTGCTGTCATCGCCAAAGGTGACGCCGAGATCGATCATCAGCCATTGGCGCCCCTTGGTCGGGCCAAAGCCATAGAGATTGAGGTTCATGCCGATTTCGCCAGAGCCGCCAAGAGGCAGAAAGACGAGTTCGTCGCTGGTCGATTGCGCCGCTGATTTTTTCATGATGGCAGACTAATGCGACGCGACAGGAAAGAACACATCTCCCGCCGAGACAGAACGAAGCATTCCACTCGCCAGCCGCACTTCGAGCGCGCCATCAACCGCCAACCCCTCGAAAGTGCCGGTGAATGTCTCGTCTGCCAAGCGCACCGTAATGGGATCACCAAGACCAGCGGCGCGGGCAAGCCACGCCACGCGCGTGGCAGCAAAGCCCTGCACATCGCGCCACTGGCGAATGCGGGCCTCAAATGCTGAGGCCAGAGCCGTTAAAGCATCAGCGGGCATGATATCACTCTGACCCAATGCGGCGAGCGAGGTGGCGGGATAGTCCACATTATTGGGATGTTGCGCGAGGTTGATGCCCATGCCGATGGCGAGCCAAGCCAGATCTCCGCCTGCGATGCCCGAGGATTCAAGCAGGATGCCTGCGAGCTTGCGGCCATCGTGCAGGAGGTCGTTGGGCCATTTGAGCTTCAGGTTGGGGCGCAGGTCGGGTGCCATGAGCGAAGCAACGGCATCATGCACAGCGAGCGCGGCGACGAAGGACAGTTCAGCGGCTTTGCGCGGATTAACCTGCGGGCGCAGAAAAAGCGTGCCCATAAAATTGCCCGATGGCGACACCCATTCGCGGCCACGACGGCCACGGCCAGCGGTTTGAATTTCGGCGGTGATCCAGACCGGCCCCGCCTCGCCTGCCTCACCGAGACGGCGCGCTTCTTCATTGGTGCTGTCGATTTCGACAAAGGCTTTGTGGATTGTTCCCGCTGGCAGCATTTAGTGAAGAAGCGCCGAAGCGGCATATTGTGCGCCTGCAATCAGCGGCCCAGGAAAGACGAAAAAGAACATGGTGAAAAGGCCAGAAGCGCCCAACACCACGGTCAATTCACCTGGCATATTATCCTCAAAGATGGCGGTTGGCGCGTCAAAATACATGATCTTGATAATGCGCAGATAGTAGAAAGCACCGACAACGCTTGTGACAATACCGATGACGGCCAGCGGGAAAAGGCCCGCCTGCACGGCGGCGGCAAAAACATAAAATTTGGCAAAAAAACCTGCTAGCGGCGGAATGCCAGCCAGCGAGAACATCAACATGGCAAAGAAGAAAGCCATAACAGGTTGATGATGCGACAAGCCAGCCAGATCATTGATCTGTTCAACCTGTTCACCGTTACGGCGCATCATCAAAATGCAGCAGAAAACGCCCGCATTCATGATGACATAAACAGTCAGGTAAACGAGGACGCCCTGGATGCCTTCTGCCGAGCCAGCCGCCAAACCAACAAGGGCAAAGCCCATATGACCGATGGTGCTGTAGGCCATCATGCGTTTGATATTGGACTGGCCAATGGCGGCAAAGGAGCCAAGCAACATCGAGGCAATGGACACGAAGACGATGATCTGGGTCCATTGAACTGAAATGCCGGGGAAGGCCTCGAAGAGCACACGCAGAATGATCGCGAAAGCCGCGACCTTGGGTATCCCGATCAGAAATGCCGTGACGGGCGTGGGCGCGCCTTCATAAACGTCCGGGGTCCACATATGGAATGGTACTGCTGAAATTTTAAACGCCAATGCTGAGAGCACAAAGACAAGGCCGAAGATGAGGCCAATGTTGGTGCTGTCGGAACCAATGGCGGTGGCGACCGTCGTGAACTCAAGCGAGCCTGTGAAGCCATACACAAGCGAGCAGCCATAGAGCAGCAAACCAGACGACAAAGCACCGAGCACAAAATATTTGAGACCCGCCTCGGACGATCGACCAACATCGCGCTGGAACGCAACGATGACATAGATGGCCAGTGCCTGAAGTTCCACGCCCATATAGAGCGCAATGAAGCTGGCGGCTGACACCATCATCAACATGCCAAGCGTGGCCATCACAATGAGAACCGGAAATTCAAAACGATCCATGCCTTCGCGACGGATATAGGTCAACGACATGATGACTGCGGCAACCGCACCCAACAAAATCAACAGCTTTAAAAAGCGCGTGAACGGATCAATAGAGAATTGACCCGAGAAAGTGGTGATGGATACGTCGCCCTGCCCGGCAATGAGAATAGCG
Organism: Parvibaculaceae bacterium; assembly: GCA_041688015.1. Lineage (GTDB taxonomy): Bacteria > Pseudomonadota > Alphaproteobacteria > Parvibaculales > Parvibaculaceae > Parvibaculum. The sequence goes on along the minus strand of JBDNIY010000001.1, from coordinate 381,713 downwards.
GTGATGACAAACAAGATGACCGCCCCCCATGTGATCTGGGTGGTCGGGCTCTCCTTGTGGAAGACGCCATACATGAGCAGCAGCATGGCGCCCACAGCGAGCACCATCTCGGGAATGGCAGGCCCGAAGGCCGGAAGAAGATTTGCGTGTTCCATTAGCTCTACGTCTTCCTAGCTTCGATTTATTTGGCTGCAATCAGACGCGCAGCATCAAGCGCGGTCTGACCAAGCCCTGAGGCCTGATGGGCTTCGAGCGCCGTTGTGTAATTTGCAATCAGATGTTCGACGGACACAGCCATGATGTGGAAAATCGGTGCCGGATAAATGCCGAACAGAATCGTGGCCACAACTAAGGGGCCGAGGGTGAAAATTTCGCGGCGGTTGAGGTCGAGCATGTTTTTAACTGTCTCTTTTTCGAGCGCGCCGAAAACGATGCGGCGATAAAGATAGAGCGCATAACCTGCCGACAGGATGACACCGGAAGTAGCACCAAAAGCCACCCAAGTATTGACCTTGAATGTACCCATGATCGTCAGGAACTCGCCGACGAAACCTGACGTGCCGGGCAGACCTATATTGGCCATGGTGAAAATCATAAACGCCGCCGCGTAGAGCGGCATGCGATTGACGAGGCCGCCATAGGCCGCAATATCGCGCGTGTGCAGGCGGTCATAGATGATGCCAACGCAGAGGAAGAGCGCGGCGGAAACCCAACCGTGGCTGAGCATCTGGAATATGCCACCTTCGACGCCCTGAGTGTTACCCGCAAAAATGCCCATGGTGACAAAGCCCATATGCGCCACTGACGAATAGGCGATGAGCTTTTTCATGTCTTCCTGCACCAGCGCAACGAGCGAGGTGTAGACAATGGCGATGACACTGAGCGCGAATATCAACGGTGCAAAATCAGCCGACGCGATGGGGAACATCGGCAACGAGAAACGTAAGAAACCGTAGCCACCCATTTTAAGCAGGACGCCCGCCAGAATGACCGAACCTGCGGTCGGCGCTTCGACATGCGCATCAGGCAACCATGTGTGAACCGGCCACATCGGCATCTTGACGGCAAAGGACGCAAAGAAGGCGATCCAGAGCCACGGCTGCATGGCGGTTGGGAACGGGTGGTTCAGCAGCGTGGGAATATCCATCGTGCCCGACTGCCAATACATGGCCATGATGGCAATGAGCATGAGCACGGAGCCGAGCAGCGTGTAGAGGAAGAATTTGAAACTTGCATAAATGCGGCGCGTGCCGCCCCAGACACCGATGATGAGGAACATCGGAATGAGGCCTGCTTCAAAGAAAACATAGAACTGCAACAGATCGAGCGAACAGAAGACGCCGATCATCAGCGTTTCCAAGATGAGAAACGCCATCATGTATTCGCGCACGCGCTTGGTGATCGATTCCCAGCTTGCGAGAATACAAGCTGGCATCAGGAACGCTGTTAGCACCACGAACATGACGGAGATGCCGTCCACGCCCATGTGATAGTTGATCGCGCCGCCAAGCCAGTCAGACTTTTGGACAAACTGGAACGAGGCGGTCAACGGATCGAACTGCCAGATCATATAAATCGACAGGGCGAAGGTGATGGCCGTCGTCCAAAGCGCGATCCAACGCGCGTTGCGGGCAACCGCCGCTTCCTCGCCACGCAGGATCAGGACCAACAACGCACCAACCGCCGGCAGGAACGTGATGAGCGAAAGAATATACCCGTCGGCCATCAGTGGACGCCCCCCAGCATGAAGTAGGTTGCCAATGCCGCGACACCTAGGAGCATGGCGAAGGCGTAGTGATAGACATAGCCGGTTTGCAGGCGAACGACGCCGCGCGTGATGTCGACAACACGAGCGGAAACCCCGTCCGGCCCTATGCCGTCGATGATGCGACCGTCACCCTGTTTCCAGAACAGGCGTCCAATCCAGAAGGCGGGCCGCACGATGATAAAGTCGTAAATCTCATCGAAATACCACTTGTTGAGCAGGAACTTGTAGAGCGGCGCCTGCTTGCGGGCGAGTTCGGCGGGGAGATCGGGACGGGCAATATAGAACAGCCATGCAATGGCAAAACCGATGACCATCATCGCGGTGGGCGCAAAGCTCGCCCATTCAGGAATGTGGTGGAGGTCGTGCATGACGTGGTTTGAAGCGCCGCGATAAATCGATTCAAGCCAGAAGGTTTCATGCGCTTCGCCGATAAAGAAACGCTCAAAGACATAACCAGCACCCAGCGCACCCATGGCGAGGATGACGAGCGGGATCAACATGACCAGCGGCGATTCATGCACATGTTCCATCGTGTGATGGTCGGCGCGCGGCTTGCCGTGGAAGGTCATGAAGATGACGCGCCATGAATAGAACGAGGTCAGAAGTGCGGCAAAGACTGTCATGCCATAGGCGTACATATGCATGGAGTTGGTGCCTGCATAAGTCGCTTCGATAATGGCATCCTTAGAGAAATAGCCAGCGGTAAGCGGGAAGCCTGTGAGCGACAGCGTGCCAATGACCATCACGACGTAGGTCGCTGGGATGAGCTTGTAGAGGCCACCCATTTTGCGCATGTCCTGCTCATCGCTCATGGCGTGAATGACCGAACCAGAGCCTAAGAACAAGAGTGCCTTGAAGAAGGCATGGGTGAAGAGGTGGAACATGGCCGCGTCATAGGCACCAACGCCCAGCGCCGCAAACATGTAGCCAAGCTGCGAGCAAGTCGAATAGGCGATGACACGCTTGATGTCGTTTTGAACGAGGCCAACAGTGGCGGCAAAGAAAGCCGTCGTTGCACCGATGAAAGTGACGAAGACGAGCGCCGTTTGCGAGAACTCAAAAATCGGCGAGCAACGCGCAACGAGAAAAACACCGGCTGTGACCATGGTTGCAGCATGGATGAGGGCAGACACGGGCGTCGGGCCTTCCATGGCGTCTGGCAACCAGGTGTGAAGCATGAACTGCGCCGATTTGCCCATCGCGCCCATGAAGAGCAGAAGGCAAATCGTAGTGACCAACGACACCTCATGGCCAAGGAACATGAAGGTACGCGTAGCCAGATGCGGAATTGCGGCAAAGACGGTGTCGAACTCGACCGACCCAACGGCGAGAAAGATGGTGGCGATGCCGAGGATGAGGCCGAAGTCACCGATACGGTTAACGACAAAGGCCTTGATGGCGGCGGCATTGGCCGACGGTTTTTGGTACCAAAAACCGATGAGCAGATAGGAAGCCAGACCGACGCCTTCCCAACCGAAGAAAAGCTGGATGAAATTGTCCGCTGTTACCAGCATCAACATGGCGAAGGTGAAGAGCGACAGATACGCCATGAAGCGTGACTGATGCGGATCATGGCTCATGTAGCCAATCGAGTAGATGTGCACCAAGGCTGACACCGACGTCACAACGACCAGCATGACCGCCGTAAGCGTATCAATGCGCAAGCGCCAGTCAGCCTCAAAAGAACCACTGTCGATCCATGTCATGATATGGACATGATCGGTGACGCCGCCGAATGTAACCTGCGGGAACACAATGATGGCGAGCACGGCCGAGACGACAAGCAGCCCGGACGTAACGATCTGTGAAGCCCTGACGCCAATAACGCGACCAAAAATGCCGGCAATCAGAAAGCCCAGAAGCGGCAGAAAGACGATAGCGGAGTACATCTCTCCTACCCCTTCATCAAATTAACGTCATCAACCGCGATAGAGCCACGGTTGCGGAAATAGGTCACGAGAATGGCAAGGCCGATGGCCGCTTCAGCGGCGGCGACCGTCAACACGAAGAGTGCGAAGACCTGTCCGGTCAGATCGCCCAAAAACGTCGAGAAGGCAACGAGGTTGATATTGACCGCGAGCAGCATCAACTCAATCGACATCAAAATGATGATGACGTTCTTGCGGTTGAGAAAAATGCCGAAGACACCGATCGTGAACAGGATCGCTGCGACGGTGAGGTAATGTGCGAGACCGATTTGCATAAATTAAAGTCCTTGCCCCGGCTTGATGTCTTTGTATTCGACGCCATCGTCACGCCTGCGCCCAACCTGACGCGAAATGACCTGCCGTTTGATGTCGATGCGATGGCGTAGTGTCAGCACGATGGCGCCGATCATGGCGACAAACAGGATGAGACCTGAGGCCTGGAAGAGATAGACATACTGAGTATAGAGAATGCGACCGAGGGCGCGGGTGTTGGTGACCTGATCGATGAAGGCGGGTGTCGGCGATGCGGCGGCCTGAATGGCATCCGGCGTGATGACCCATGAGGCGCCAACGAGGCAAAGCTCAAGCGCGAGGATCAAACCGAGCAGCGCGCCCGCCGGCAGATATTGTAGAAAACCCTGACGCAGTTGAGTGAAGTCGATGTCGAGCATCATCACCACAAAAAGGAAGAGCACGGCTACCGCGCCTACATAAACGATGAGCAAAATGAGGGCGATGAACTCTGCGCCCATGAGAACGAACAAGGCGGCAGCATTGAAGAAGGCGAGGATCAGAAAAAGGACCGAATGCACAGGGTTGCGTGACGCAATCACCATGAATCCCGCAGCGATGGCAATCGCGGCGAAGACATAGAAGGCTATGGCGGTAACAATCATCTGGACCCCTGTCCCTCTTGGTGTCCGGCGTTTTGGCCGAACCTTTTGTTCAGTCTGTAGCGCGTCAAAGCCGAGCGATCAGCGATACGGTGCATCGAGTTCGATATTCTTGGCAATCTCACGCTCCCAACGGTCACCGTTGTTGAGCAAGCGATCCTTGTCATACATGAGCTCTTCACGGGTCTCCGTGGCGAACTCGAAATTCGGGCCTTCGACGATGGCATCCACCGGACAGGCTTCCTGACAGAAGCCGCAGTAAATGCATTTCGTCATGTCGATGTCGTAGCGCGTGGCGCGACGCGTGCCGTCATTGCGGCGCGGGCCCGCCTCAATGGTAATGGCCTGTGCGGGGCAAATCGCCTCGCAGAGCTTGCAGGCAATGCAGCGCTCTTCGCCGTTTGGATAACGACGCAGCGCGTGTTCGCCACGAAAGCGAGGCGAGAGCGGCGTTTTTTCAAACGGGTAGTTAACCGTCACCTTTGCCCGGAAGAAATACCTCATCGACACCACAAACGCTCTGACAAATTCTATCAAAAAAAGCGAACGGGTAATCTGATTGAAGGATGCCATTTTTCTATCCTTTCCAATCAGCTATGTGGAACGAGGCCGAAGCCGACAAGCACGCTTGCTGTCAACACAACCCAGAAGATGGAGAACGGCAGGAAGACCTTCCAACCAAGACGCATGAGTTGATCATAGCGATAGCGCGGCACGAAGGCTTTGACCATGGAGATCATGAAAAAAACCATACAGAGTTTGAGCATGAACCAAATGATGCCGGGCACCCAAGTGAACGGCACCACGTCGAACGGCGGCATCCAACCCCCGAAAAACAGGATCGCCATCATCGCCGACATGAGGATGATCGCCACATACTCACCGAGCATAAACATCATGTAGGGCGAGGATGAATATTCGACCATGAAACCGGCAACGAGTTCGGATTCCGCTTCGACAAGATCGAAGGGCGGGCGGTTGGTTTCAGCCAGCGCCGAAACGAAGAAGATGATCAGCATCGGCATGTGCCAGAGCCAATACCAGTTGAACATGCCGTACGACCCGTGCTGCGCGTGCACGATGTCGCTCAAGTTCAACGAGCCCGCCGTCATCAAAATGGTGACAAGTACGAAGCCGATGGAGACTTCGTAGGACACCATCTGAGCAGCCGAACGCAGCGCGGAGAGAAACGGATATTTCGAATTGGACGCCCAACCCGCCATGATGACGCCGTAAACGCCGAGCGAGGAGAAGGCGAGAATATAGAGGATACCGACATTGATATTAGAAATGACGAGCCCGTCGCCCACTGGCACCACGGCCCAAGCCGCAAGCGCAAGCGTAACAGTGACGAGTGGCGCCAACAGGAATACGCCCTTGTTGGCACCCGAGGGCACAATCACTTCCTTGAAGACGAATTTCAGAAGATCTGCGAAAGATTGCAGCAAGCCAAAGGCACCCACGACGTTGGGCCCACGGCGAAGTTGAACCGCCGCCCAGATCTTGCGATCGGCGAGCAGAACATAAGCCGTGAAGACCAGCAGGCCGACAAGCATCGCAAGCGATTTGCCAACAATGATCGCAAGGGGCAAGCCGTAGGTGACGAGGGTGTCATACATGGGCTTACTCCGCCGCCTGTGCGCCGCGGCGCGAGCGAGCCAATTCAGCCGAACATTTGGCCATGGTCTTGCTCGCACGGGCGATCGGGTTTGTCAGATGGAAATCCTTGATGGGCGTCTCAAACGGCGCGGCGTCAAGCTCTCCGGCTTGAAGATCAGGCAAGGGACCCGCCGCGGTGACTTCGTCGGGCGTCCCATATTGTGGGACGTCCGTCACAATGGCGGCACGAAGCGCGGCCAGTGTGTCGTAGGGTAAAGTCTTGTCGAGCTCGGCCGAGAGCGCTCGCAGGATCGTCCAGTCTTCGCGCGCATCGCCGGGCGGGAAGCCGGCACGGGCACCGCGCTGCACACGCCCTTCGGTATTGGCATAGAGACCGTCTTTTTCGGTATAAGCGGCACCCGGCAGGATCACGTCAGCACGATGCGCGCCTCTGTCGCCATGCGTGCCCTGATAGATGACGAAAGCCGAACCGAGTTTGTCCGTATCGATTTCGTCTGCGCCGAGAAGATAAACGATGTCGATTTCGCCCTTAGACGCCCCATCAAGAATGCCGGCTGTGTCGCGCCCGCCCTCGCCCGGCACAAGACCGAGATCAAGGCCAGCGACACGCGCTGCGGCTGTGTGCAGCATGTTGAAGCTGGCGTTGGTCGCCTTAGCGAGCGCAATGGTGGCGGCAAGCACCGCAGCGCCGTCCTTGCGCGCGACAGCACCCTGACCCAGAATAATCATCGGCGTTTTGGCATTTTTCAGAACATCGGCAAAACCGCCGCCTGCACCAAGCTGCTTCAAAGTGTCGGGACCGACCCCCAGATGCTCATAGTCGTAGGTCAGATCATGATGTGGGCCGATGACACCTATCTTGACGCCGCCCATAAGGAAGCGCTTGCGGATGCGTGCGTTAAGGATCGGCGCTTCCTTACGTGGGTCCGAGCCAATGATGAGAATGGCGTCTGCATCTTCAATGCCCGTGATCGTCGCATTGAATATATAGCTGGAACGCGCGCCACCAATTTTTGCGCCATCCTGACGACAATCCATGCTGGTGGATCCAAGCGCGGTCATCAAATCTTTCAGCGCCTTCATCTCTTCAGCGGCGGCAAGGTCGCCAGCAATCGCAGCGATGCTGCTGCCCGGCTTGCCTTTTAGGCGAGCAGAAATGGTGGCAAATGCGTCTTCCCATGAGGCTTCAACCAGATTGCCATCGACGCGCACATAGGGACGATCAAGACGCTGTGTCTTGAGGCCATCCCAAATAAAGCGCGTCTTGTCGGAAATCCATTCCTCGTTCACGTCTTCATTGAGACGCGGCAGAATGCGCATGACTTCCGAGCCGCGCGTATCAACGCGGATATTGGAACCGACGGCGTCCATCACATCGATGCTTTCGGTCTTGCGCAATTCCCACGGGCGCGCCGTGAAGGCGAAAGGCTGGAACGTGAGCGCACCGACCGGGCACAGATCGACAACATTGGCCGAAAGCTCGGACGTCAGCGTGCCCTCCAGATAGGTCGTAATTTCCATATCTTCGCCGCGCCCGATGGCACCAATTTCCGGTGTGCCCGCGACCTCGGTGGCGAAGCGCACACAGCGCGTGCATTGGATGCAGCGGGTCATCACGGTCTTGACGAGCGGACCCATGTATTTTTCTTCAACCGCGCGTTTGTTCTCGCGGAAACGCGAGCCATCGACGCCATAGGCCATGGACTGGTCTTGCAAATCACACTCGCCACCTTGATCGCAGATCGGGCAATCGAGCGGATGGTTGATGAGCAGGAACTCCATCACACCTTCGCGGGCGCGCTTAACTAGTTCGGTTTTGGTATGAACGACAGCACCGTCGGCGGCGGGCATAGCGCAGGAGGCGACAGGCTTTGGCGATTTCTCGACCTCAACCAAGCACATGCGGCAATTGCCAGCAATAGACAGGCGCTCATGATAGCAAAAGCGCGGAATTTCAGCGCCCGCAGCTTCGCATGCCTGCAGGAGCGTGGCACCCGCAGGGACTTCGACTTCAATGCCGTCAACTGTGACCTTAGGCATGCCCTACTCCGCCGCCGCCAGATAGCTGCGATGGGCAGCGATCCGTTCTTCGAGAACCGGCCTGAAATGCCGAATGAGACCCTGAATGGGCCACGCCGCCGCGTCGCCAAGCGCGCAGATCGTGTGGCCTTCGACACGCTTTGTGACGTCGAGCAGCATGTCGATTTCTTCGACATCCGCCTCGCCTTTGACGAGACGCTCCATGACCCGCCACATCCAACCTGTGCCTTCGCGGCAAGGTGTACACTGACCGCAGCTTTCGTGCTTGTAGAAAGCCGACAGACGCGCAATCGCTTTGATAAGGTCGGTGGACTTGTCCATGACGATGACGGCTGCCGTGCCGAGGCCGGACTGCACAGCCTTCAAGCTATCGAAATCCATCAGCACGTCGTCGCAAATTGACTTGGGCAGGAGCGGAACCGACGACCCACCGGGAATGATCGCCAACAGATTATCCCAACCGCCGCGCACGCCACCGCAATGCTTATCGATCAGTTCACGGAGCGGAATGCCCATCTCCTCTTCGACGTTGCACGGCTTGTTGACATGGCCGGAGATGGAAAAGATTTTCGTGCCTGTGTTGTTGGGGCGTCCGAGACCGGCAAACCATGTCGCGCCACGACGCAGGATGGTGGGCGCAACAGCAATTGACTCAACGTTGTTCACCGTTGTCGGTGCACCATAGAGCCCCATGTTGGCGGGGAATGGCGGCTTCAGGCGCGGCATACCCTTCTTGCCTTCAAGGCTTTCAAGTAGTGCCGTTTCTTCGCCACAGATGTAGGCACCCGCGCCATGATGGACATAGAGATCAAAATCCCAGCCGGAGCCCGCTGCATTCGGTCCAAGAAGGCCCGCGTCATAGGCTTCATCAACGGCTTTTTGAAGGGCGATGCGCTCAGCAATGAATTCGCCACGAATGTAAATGTAGCAAACATGCGCCTGCATGGCGAAGGAAGCGATGAGGCAGCCTTCAATGAGTTTCTGCGGATCGTAGCGCATGATCTCGCGGTCTTTGCAGGTGCCGGGTTCGGATTCGTCGGCATTGACTACGAGGTAATGCGGGCGACCACCGGAATCCGTCGGCATGAAAGACCATTTAAGTCCTGTCGGAAAGCCAGCACCACCGCGACCACGAAGACCTGACTTTTTCATCTCGTCGATGATCCAGTCACGTCCCTTGCCGATCAGTTCTGCCGTGCCATCCCAGTCGCCACGTGTGCGCGCACCGCTCAGGTCTTTTTCACCGAGGCCGTAGAGATTTGTGAAAATGCGATCTTCGTCTTTCAACATCACTTACCCCCGCCGACCATAGGTGTTGTCAGGCTCGTTAGACCACCTATAGGTTCCGAGCCGTTGCGGCCGATTTGCGAGCCAGTCTTGACGGGCTTTCCTACGCGCAAGTCTTCGAGCAACTGCCCGAACGATGCGGCATCGAGGTCTTCATAATAGTCTTCGTTAATTTGGACCATCGGCGCATTGGCGCAAGCGCCCAAGCATTCAACTTCAAGCCATGAGAGTTTGCCATCAGGGGTAACCTGACCTTCGGGTCCGATATGCTTGCGGCAGGCTTCCTTCAAATCATCGGCGCCGCGCAGCCAACAAGGTGTGGTGCCGCAAAGCTGGACGTAATGCTCGCCGACCGGCGAGAGCTTAAACATGGTGTAGAAGGTCGCGACTTCGAGGCCACGGATATAATCCATCAACAGCATGTCTGCGACATAGCGAATTGCAGGTTCGCTAAGCCAGCCTTCCTGTTTTTGGGCTTGCCAGAATAGCGGAATGATGGCGGAAGCTTGACGACCTTCCGGGTACTTCGCAATCTGCCCTTTTGCCCATTCAGCATTTTCAGGCGTAAAGACAAAACTAGCTGGCTGATTGGGATCCAGTCTACGCACACTCATCGGTCAACCTCACCGAACACGATGTCGATTGATCCCAAGATGGCGGACACGTCCGACAACATGTGACCACGACAGAGAAAATCCATTGCCTGCAAATGAGCAAAACCCGGCGCGCGGATCTTGCATTTGTAGGGCTTGTTGCTGCCGTCAGAAACGAGGAACACACCGAACTCGCCCTTGGGCGCTTCGACAGCGGCATAAACTTCACCTGCGGGCACATGATAACCTTCGGTGTAGAGCTTAAAGTGATGGATGAGCGCTTCCATCGACATCTTCATGTCAGCACGCTTGGGCGGCACAACTTTGCCGTCTGTTACGCTGATGGGGCCTTCGGGCATCATATCGATGCACTGCTTAATGATGCGAAGCGACTGGCGCATTTCGTCCATGCGAATGAGATAGCGGTCATAGCAATCGCCATTTTTGCCAACCGGAATGTCAAACTTCAATTCCGAATAAACTTCATAGGGTTGCGAACGCCGCAAATCCCAAGCGAGGCCCGAACCGCGCGCCATGACGCCAGAAAAACCCCAATCGAGCACATCCTGCTTAGAGACAACGCCAATCTCGGCGTTGCGCTGCATGAAGATGCGGTTGCCCGTCAACAGCACCTCAATGTCGTCCAGCGTGTTCTCACAAGGGTCGCAGAAATCGTAGATGTCTTGCAAGAGTTGGTTCGGCAGATCCTGATGAACGCCGCCAGGACGAAAATAGGCGGCATGCATGCGCGAGCCAGAGGCGCGTTCATAGAAGATCGCCAGTTTTTCGCGCTCCTCAAAACCCCAGAGCGGTGGCGTCAACGCCCCCACGTCCATCGCCTGCGTCGTCGTATTGAGTAGATGTGACATCAGACGTCCAATTTCAGAATAGATGACGCGGATGAAGCTCGCACGGCGCGGGATTTCAATGCCCAAGAGACGCTCAACGGCGAGGCAATAGGCGTGCTCCTGATTCATCGGCGCGCAATAGTCAAGCCGGTCGAAATACGGCAAAGCCTGGAGGAAGGTCTTGGCTTCGATCAGTTTCTCAGTGCCACGATGAAGCAAACCGATATGAGGATCGACGCGCTCGACAATTTCGCCTTCAAGCTCCAGCACAAGACGCAACACACCATGGGCCGCAGGATGCTGGGGCCCAAAATTCAGCGTGAATGTACGGAGGTTCTGTTCGGTCATTATTTTTGCTCCGCCTTCTCGTCACCCGGCAGGATGTATTCAGCACCCTCCCATGGGCTCAGGAAGTCGAACGAGCGAAATTCCTGCGTCAGCTTCACGGGTTCATAGATAACGCGCTTCTGCTCGGCGTCGTAACGCACTTCGACATAGCCCGTCATCGGAAAATCCTTGCGCAGCGGAAACCCGGTAAAACCGTAGTCCGTCAAGATGCGCCGCAGATCAGGATGATTAGAAAAGAGTATGCCATACATGTCGTATGTTTCGCGCTCGAACCAGTTGGCGGTCGGAAAGAGATCGACAACGCTTGGCACCTGACCGTCTTCATCGATCATGATCTTGACGCGGATGCGACGATTTTTGACCATCGAGAGTAGATGATAAACGACATCGAAGCGCTGGGCGCGCGTGGGATAATCGACTGCCGTCACATCCATCAACGAGGTGAACTGGCAGTCCGCGTCATCGCGCAAAAACGTGAGCACCGACACAATAGCGCTCGATTGCACCACGATGCTCAGATCTCCAAATGCAATGTCGTGAGAGACAATCGCATCTCCCAGCTTTTCGCGGAGATGGTCGCCAAGGGTTTTCAGGCTCTCGTCCATCGAAGCAGTCTCGAAACTCATGAACGGGGCAAGCTCGGCATTAGAGGGCGAGCCGCAACCCGTGCGGATTAAAAAATCACCGGTCGATTGAGCCGGTCCGGCGAATTTTCTTCTGGAGCGCGAGGATGCCGTAAACGAGCGCCTCGGCGGTGGGAGGGCATCCGGGGACATAGATATCCACCGGAACGATCCGATCGCAACCACGGACCACGGAATAGGAATAGTGATAGTAGCCGCCGCCATTGGCACATGATCCCATCGAGATCACATACCGCGGTTCAGGCATCTGGTCATAGACCTTGCGTAGCGCGGGCGCCATCTTGTTTGTGAGCGTGCCTGCGACAATCATCACATCGGACTGGCGTGGGGAAGCGCGGGGCGCAAAGCCAAGGCGCTCGGTGTCATAGCGCGGCATGGAGGAATGGATCATCTCGATAGCGCAACAGGCCAAACCAAAAGTCATGAACATGAGCGACCCGGTGCGCGACCAATTGATCAGGTCGTCAACGCTGGTCAGCAAAAAACCCTTGTCGGAAAGCTGATCGGACATCTGCTTGAAGTGGTCTTCGGAGACGGCCGCATCGCCCTGCGTTGCGACGGCTGTTGTTTCGCTCACTCCCATTCGAGAGCCCCCCTCTTCCACTCATATACAAAGCCAATGGTTAGCACGCCCAGAAACACCATCATCGACCAGAAGCCGAACATGCCAACATCGCCCAGCGAAATCGCCCAAGGAAAGAGAAAGGCCACTTCGAGGTCAAAGATGATGAAGAGAATGGCAACCAGATAATATTTGACGTCGAACTTCATACGCGCGTCATCAAAGGCGTTAAAGCCACATTCGTAGGCTGAAAGTTTTTCGGTGTCGGGTTTGGAAGGGGCAATGACGAAAGGCGCGATGAGTAAGGCCAGGCCAATGACGAGCGAAAGGCCCAAAAAGACAAGAATGGGCAGGTACTCGAGAAGCAGGTCTTGCATATTGGTCACCTTGGGGTCGTCCCGAAATTTCGCGGCGCGTAACAAGCCGACGAATCCGCGCGCAGTATAGCCTCGGCCAATACAGAATCAAATGCTGTGAGCCGCCCTTTGATCTCAAAAAATCGTTACAGTATCGGGAGTTGCTGCAAACCGCTCGCAATGCAGCATGAACCCGTTGCAACTGAGTGCAAAGTAGCACTGTTCAGCAGATAATGTTCTTTTTCATTAGGGAAAATGGCGAGAGTGACGGGACTCGAACCCGCGACCTCCGGCGTGACAGGCCGGCGCTCTAACCAACTGAGCTACACCCCCGACGTGGGCGCTCGACGCACCCTGAGAGTGGGCGGTTATTACGGCGCGCCATGCGCTCTGTCAAGGCAGATCGGGCTGACGCAACAAAGAATTGGCGGAAAACATGGGTAGGAACGCTCATAGCCGCAAAAGGTCATAAACACAGTCGTTTTCGAGGCAGGCAAGATTTAGCAATCGTCTTCAACCGAACAAGTGCCAGAACATCTGAACCGAGGCCACGATGAGAAAAAAGGCAAAGCTGCGCGTTAATGCTTGGCGGCTGACAGCATGGGCAAGATTTGCACCCCAGGGTGCCGCTAAGACGGTGAGCGGTGCGATCAACGTCAAGCCAATCAGATGACATAGCCGATGCTCAAGGGCGGTAGGCCGCTCGCTCCCCACCCTGCCCATACGAATCCCATGATGCCGGGCACGCCGATCAACATACCAAGCCCGGCGGAGGTGGCGACCGCCTCGCGCATATCTTTGCCATAAATCGTCATGAAGGTGACCCCAAATGTGCCGCCGCCAATCCCCATTAACGCCGACAGGCCACCGATGAGACTTGCGACGATGTATTGGACGCGCCGCGAAGGCAGCACATCGCCGAGCCGCCAGCTTTCCTTGCCAAACAGCATGTTGGCCGCAAGCAGCAGCGCGACCGTTGCAAAGACAAAGCGCAAATCGCGGCCCGACACTTGGGCGGCGAGCCCCGTACCCGCAAGTGCACCGAGAACAACCCAGACCGCCCAACGCTTCAATAAATTACGGTCCAACGCACCTTTTTTTTCGTGGGCTCGCATGGAGCGTAGCGAGGTGACGATGATGACCCCGAGCGATGTGCCAATAGCAAGATGCATGCGGGCGTTTTCCGGCACGGCAAACAAGGTGAACATCTGATAGAGCAACGGCACAATGACAATGCCACCGCCGATGCCGAGAAGCCCCGCAAGAAAGCCCGCAAAGAGGCCTGCTGCCGCGAGACTAGCTGCGAAGAGAAGGAGTTCGGAGATCGGGGTGCCGACAAGCATGATCAGGAATTCTCCGGTTCACCGGGTCGCCTTATGCAAAGCAAAAAAGATATGGTGCCTGACGAAAAAAGGCTGGTGGGCGGTGAGAGACTCGAACTCCCGACATCCTCGGTGTAAACGAGGCGCTCTACCAACTGAGCTAACCGCCCGCTTGCTGCCACGCGCTGACCCTGAAACCAGGTCGCTGCGGCACTATGCGCTTGTGGGCATCTCGTAGCCTAAGGTTCTTCCCATTGCAATATGAAGACAATGGCATGATCTTGCCGTAATGCGCTGCTAGACGTGCGCTCATAATACCCGACACCCTTCCGGCCCCGTGCGGCCGCTTTGACCACCCGGAGCCCTTTCGTGAATCGGACCATCGCGCCGTTTTTATCGCTGTTGATTGCCACCTCGATCCTGCTGGTCGGGAATGGGCTGTTTGGCACATTGATCCCGTTGCGCGCTAGCATTGAAGGCTTTGCCACCTCGACCATCGGTTTCATCGGCAGCGTTTATTTCATCGGTTTTTTGGCAGGCTGCATATTGGGGCCGCATATCGTGCGGCGTGCGGGCCATATCCGCAGCTTCGCGGCGCTGGCCGGGATTGCCTCGGTTTTGCCGCTGATGCATGTGCTGGTGGTCGAGCCCTTTGCCTGGGGTCTGTTTCGCGCCATCCACGGCTTTGCCTTTGCAGGCCTCTATATGGTGATCGAAAGCTGGCTCAACGAGCGCGCCACCAATGAGACGCGGGGCCAACTCTTCTCGGTCTATCTGATCGTCAATTTCACTTCGATCACCCTGGGACAGTTGCTGCTCAATCTGGCCAATCCGGCACTTTTCACGCTGTTTGCGCTGGTCTCGATCCTGACCTCGCTGGCGCTGGTACCGATCTCGCTTTCAACCACTGTGCAACCACAGCCCATCGCCTCAACTGAAATTTTTCTGCGACGGCTCTATAAAATTTCACCCGTGGGCATGGTCGGCAGCTTTGTCGTGGGTCTCACCAACGGTCCCTTCTGGACACTGGGGCCGATCTTTGCGGCAGATAGCGGGCTCGACATATTCGGCGTGTCGATTTTTATGACAGCGGCTATTATCGGCGGGGCCATCGTGCAATGGCCGATGGGCAAGATTTCAGATCGTGTGGACCGGAGGCGGGTTATTTTAGCGCTTTGCGTCGGCTCCGCGCTGGGCGAACTGGCGCTGGTCGGCGCACGCGGCATTGGCAGCTACAACCTGTTGCTGGCCGCAGGCTTTCTGTGGGGTGCTTTTGCGCTGTCGCTCTATTCGGTTTGTGTGGCCCATACCAATGATCATGCGTCGCGTGAGAGTTTTGTCAGCGTGTCGGGTGGGTTGCTGCTGGTTTATGCCATTGGCGCCATCATCGGCCCTGCGGCAGCCTCTTTGGGCGCAGGGCCTTATGGCATGGGCTTCATCTTCCTGTTTGGGGCCGTGGTGCATGTGATGTTCGGCGGCTTCACATATTACCGTATTACAAAGAAGGGAGCTCTCACCTACGAGGAGAAAGTAAACTTCGTGGCCGTGCCCTTCCCGCCTACAGATCCGACGCCGCCCGAGCTTGATCCGCGCGGTGATCCAGGCGCACAGCCCGATGACGATGTCCCGATGCCTGCCGCGTCGTGAACATACCGTCAGAAAAATGAAAAAGCCGACTGCTCCCGCAAGGAAAACAGTCGGCTTAATTCATTGGCCCAACCCAACCAATCGGTCAGGCCAAGAATGCCGTCACACGCAACTAGCTGTTGACAGCGTCCTTGAGACCCTTACCAGCCTTGAATTTCGGCTGCTTTGAGGCCGGAATCTGGATGGTTTCACCCGTGCGCGGATTGCGGCCCTCTGTGGCTGCACGGTTTGACACGGTGAATGTGCCGAAACCGACAAGGCGCACTTCGTCGCCCTTCTTGAGCGTCTCCGTAACCGTTTCGAATACGTAGTCGACGGCCTTTGTCGCGTCGGCTCTCGAAAGACCGGTGCGGTCCGCCACTTCTGCAATGAGATCGTTCTTGTTCACGTCAGGCCCCTTTGGAATCGATAGCGGAATTGTTTCCCGAAATCGTTAGGGACTCTACCCGCCGTACTGGAACAGGGTCAAAGCAAAACTCGCAGAAATCCGCGATTCTTTTGATCTAATGCGTAGCAAACCCAACATATTTTCCAAAAAAAACGGGAGCGCGAAGCCCCCGTTTCCGTCTGTTTCCAACCAGTTAGGCCGTGAAGCGCTCTTTAGTGCGCAACAGAGGCCTCTGGGGACACGCCACGCTGGCGTTCTGCATCCTGACGCGCCACATAGGCTTCCTCGTCCCATTCAATGGGTTCGGGCATCCGCACAAGGGCGTTGCGCAGCACTTCATCGACTGTCGCAACGGGCACGATTTCCATGCAGTTTTTGACGTTATCGGGGATATCAGCCAAATCCTTGGCGTTATCCTGCGGGATCAAGACTTTCTTGATTCCGCCGCGAAGAGCTGCCAACAGCTTCTCTTTCAAGCCGCCGATGGGGAGCACACGGCCACGCAGCGTGATCTCACCTGTCATGGCGATGTCCTTGCGAACCGGGATGCCCGTCATCAGCGAAACAATGGCAGTCGCCATGCCAACACCAGCCGACGGACCGTCCTTGGGGGTGGCGCCTTCGGGCACATGAACGTGAACGTCCTTGCGCTCAAAGACCGGCGGCTCGATTCCGAAATGGGTCGCGCGCGAGCGAACATAAGAGTTCGCTGCCGAGATCGATTCCTTCATTACGTCCCGCAGATTGCCGGTGACCGTCATGCGACCCTTGCCGGGCATCATCACGCCTTCAATCGTCAGCAACTCGCCGCCGACTTCCGTCCAGGCTAAACCCGTGACAACACCAACCTGATCAATGCCCTCGGTTTCACCAAAGCGGTATTTCGGGATGCCCGCATAGGTTTCGATATTGTCCATCGTGACCGCGACCGACTTCTTGTCGGAGGTCAGGATTTCCTTCACGGCCTTACGCGCAAGATTATTCAATTCACGTTCGAGGCTACGTACGCCCGCCTCGCGCGTGTACACGCGGATGAGCTGACGCAGCGCCGCATCGTCAATCGACCACTCAGCACTCTTCAGGCCATGGCCTTCAACGGCCTTGGAAATCAGGTGACGTCGAGCGATTTCGAGCTTCTCGTCTTCGGTGTAACCGGCAAGACGAATGATCTCCATGCGGTCCATCAAAGGACTGGGAATGTCCAAAGTGTTGGCCGTCGTCACGAACATGACGTCGGACAAATCGTAGTCCACTTCGAGATAGTGATCGGCAAAAGTACTGTTCTGCTCGGGATCAAGAACCTCGAGCAGAGCCGATGAGGGATCGCCACGGAAGTCCGCGCCCATCTTGTCGATTTCGTCGAGCAGGAAAAGCGGATTGGTGTGCTTCACCTTCTTCATCGACTGAATGACCTTGCCGGGCATCGAACCGATGTAGGTGCGGCGATGGCCACGGATCTCGGCTTCGTCACGGACGCCGCCAAGCGACATGCGCACGAAGTCACGCCCCGTCGCCCTAGCAATGGACTTGCCAAGCGAAGTTTTGCCGACGCCGGGCGGGCCGACGAGACAGAGGATCGGGCCCTTCAGTTTGTTGGCGCGGGACTGCACGGCGAGATACTCGACGATGCGCTCCTTGACTTTTTCCAGACCAAAGTGATCCGTATCAAGAATTTCCTGCGCAGCATTCAGATCTTTACGCACGCGGCTCTTCTTGTTCCACGGCACCGTCAGTAGCCAATCGAGATAATTGCGCACAACGGTCGCTTCAGCCGACATAGGGCTCATCTGCTTGAGCTTCTTCAATTCGCCCAGAGCCTTCTCGCGCGCATCCTTTGAAAATTTTGTTGCCTGAATGCGATCGTCCAGTTCGCGCAGATCGTCCTTGCCATCTTCGCCGTCGCCGAGTTCCTTCTGAATGGCCTTCATCTGCTCGTTCAGATAGTACTCGCGCTGCGTCTTCTCCATCTGGCGCTTGACGCGACTACGGATGCGCTTTTCGACTTGCAGCACGCTGATTTCGCCTTCCATCAGCGAATAGACACGCTCCAGACGATCAGCGATCGAGGGCAGTTCCAGAAGTTCCTGCTTTTCTGCGATCTTGATATTGATGTGGCTGGCGATGGTGTCGGCGAGTTTCGCTGGCTCGTCTATCTGCGTGACCGAGCCCAACACTTCAGGCGGTACTTTCTTGTTGAGCTTCACATAGCCTTCAAACTGCGTGACGACCGAACGCGACAGCGCTTCGAGTTGGTCATCCTCATCGCTCACTTCTTCGATGGGTTCAACGCGGGCTTCAAAGAACTCATCGTTGTCAACGTAGCCATCGACGCGAGCGCGACGCACACCTTCGACCAGCACTTTGACGGTGCCGTCGGGCAGCTTCAAAAGCTGAAGCACAGTGCCGACGGTGCCGACTTCATAAATGTCTGCGATGGCGGGATTGTCGTCGGCGGCATTGCGCTGCGCGACGAGCAAAATCTGCTTGTCGTCCTGCATCACGTTTTCGAGGGCGCGGACGGATTTTTCGCGTCCGACGAAAAGCGGCACGATCATGTGGGGGAAAACCACGATGTCGCGCAACGGCAAGACGGGCAGAACCAACGGCCCCTTTACTTGCGCTCCTTCATCAGAGCCGCCCTTGGGCGAAGTCGTCTCGTTTTGATCGCTCATTTTCAAACCCTGTTCTACTAAACGTCCCAGCGACAACTCACTCTAACATCCACTTTCTGAATGAATGCTGACGGTGAAACGCGTAAACCCAGACTACGGGATTCGCGGTGAAAAAACCCGCAAACACAACCAACGTTCTGGATCGCCTGCTTCGGCGTTGGTGACGCGACCTGAATCGGTCTCGTTAAGGGAAAAATGGTCTCGGTCGCATCCGCTTTCAAGACCAGACTTCCGAAACGGAACTTGGCATCCACCCGCCATCGGGCCAGGTTAGACCTTATGGCAAATCGAGCGGAGGCACTGATTTCCGTCAGGCGCTTGTTGTGCCGGTGTCGCCCTTACGCTCGGCATAAATATAGAGCGGGCGAGCTTGACCTTCGACCACTTCGGCGCTGATGACGACTTCCTCAACGCCTTCCAGCGTCGGCAGGTCGTACATCGTGTCCAAAAGAATCGATTCCATGATGGAGCGCAAACCACGCGCGCCGGTCTTGCGCTGAATTGCCCGCTTAGCAATCGAGACAAAAGCGTCAGGCGCAAACGCGAGTTTCACGTTTTCCATTTCAAAGAGACGCTCATACTGTTTCACAAGCGCATTCTTCGGTTCGGTCAAAATAGTGACCAACGCGTCTTCATCGAGATCTTCAAGCGTCGCCAGAACCGGCATACGACCGACGAATTCCGGGATAAGGCCGAACTTGAGCAAGTCTTCAGGCTCAAGCTCCTTCAACAACTCGCCCGTGCGACGATCATCGGACGAACGCACCGTGGCACCAAAGCCAATGCCCGAGCCCTTGCCGCGACCAGCAATGATCTTTTCCAAGCCAGCGAAAGCACCGCCGCAGATGAAGAGGATGTTGGTCGTATCGACTTGCAAGAATTCTTGCTGGGGATGCTTGCGGCCACCTTGAGGAGGCACGGAGGCAACGGTGCCTTCCATGATCTTCAACAGAGCCTGCTGCACGCCTTCGCCCGACACGTCGCGCGTGATCGACGGGTTATCGGACTTGCGGCTGATCTTGTCCACTTCGTCGATATAGACGATGCCGCGCTGGGCGCGTTCGACGTTATAGTCGGCGGACTGAAGCAGCTTCAGAATGATGTTCTCGACGTCTTCACCAACATAACCGGCTTCGGTCAGGGTCGTTGCGTCAGCCATGGTGAAGGGTACATCGAGGATACGCGCGAGCGTCTGGGCAAGTAGCGTCTTACCGCAACCGGTCGGCCCGATCAGCAGGATGTTAGACTTCGCCAATTCAACGTCGTTGTTCTTGGCGGCGTGATTGAGGCGCTTGTAATGATTGTGTACAGCAACCGCGAGCACGCGCTTGGCATGCATCTGGCCGATGACATAATCGTCCAGCACTTTGCTGATTTCTTGCGGCGTGGGAACACCATCACGTGACTTCACTAGTGAGGATTTGTTTTCCTCGCGGATGATGTCCATGCAGAGTTCGACGCATTCGTCGCAAATAAAGACCGTTGGACCCGCAATAAGTTTACGCACTTCATGCTGGCTCTTGCCGCAGAATGAGCAGTAAAGCGTATTCTTGGAGTCGCTGCCGCTGACCTTGCTCATAGCTTAGAAACTCCTTGGGCACATGACACCAGACCTTGAGTCGTCTTTCGCATGCACCAAACCGTAAAGCCTAATCTTTCAACGTCTTGATGTTTTACGTTCGAAAGAACCTCAATAGATCAGCCGTCCGTCACCTTCTTACTATACGAGCATGTTACTCGCTGAAGGATCAAGATTTCATTACGTCACAGTTTGTCGCTTATTCACCCTTTTTGGCGCTCTTTTCCTGCAAACAACACCGCTTTGGCTCAGCTTTGGGCATTGGTTGCCCAAAGCATTAACATAGAGGCCTTCGAAAGCAGGTAAGACGCCAAGCGGACGGCTTGGATGAAATGTCTATTTAGCTTCGTCTTCGGAACGCGCCACGCCAACGTGATCGACCAATCCAAACTCTTTGGCCGCTTCGGGGCTCATGAAATTGTCTCGTTCAAGAGCTTCCTGCACCTTTTTCAAGGGCTGACCTGTATGCGTCGCATAAATATTGTTCAACTTTTCACGAATCAGCAATGTTTCGCGGGCGTGAATTTCGATGTCGGTCGCTTGGCCTTGGAAACCGCCTGAGGGCTGATGAACCATAACGCGTGAATGGGGCAGCGCATAACGCATGCCCTTTTCACCGGCGCAGAGAATTAGCGACCCCATTGAAGCCGCCTGCCCCATGCAGACCGTCGCAACCGGCGGGCGGATATGCTGCATGGTGTCGTAAATCGCCAAACCGGATGTCACCACCCCACCCGGTGAGTTGATGTACATGAAAATCTCCTTCTTGGGATTTTCAGCCTCAAGAAAGAGCAATTGCGCTGTCACCAGCGTCGCCATGCCATCTTCAAAAGGCCCGGTAATGAAAATGATCCGCTCCTTCAGGAGGCGCGAGAAAATATCATAAGCGCGTTCGCCCCGATTGGTCTGCTCGACCACCATCGGCACCAGATTCATGTAAGTCGCAAGCGGGTCGTTCATTCTCTCTCCTGAGCGTCAGCGCATCAATGTCGCAAGGTATAACCCAACTGATTGCTGAGTCATGACTTTACCTGCCGCGAACGGCATAGATTGATTCGGTAAAGAGACAGTGCATCATCATGATGTTCGAGCATATAGGGATTGCGAAGGAGTTTTTCACTCCCCCGTAAAAAGTAAAATACCCTCACAAATTAGTTGGTTATTCCAACTCAGATGCTAACGCTCGCAAGTGGCGAAAGGCCGTTGAAGACCACACCGGGATTTCAACCGCTCGAAAGTTTTTCTCTTACAAACCCTTAGTGTCCGAGGGTAACTTTGTTAGGCGGGTCGCCATATTGAGGACATTGCCTCGGGGCGGCAAGCTGAACAGGCTCGCGGGGGCGAGCACGGCAAAGCCCGGAAACGGGTGTCGGTGGGTAATGCTGAAAGTGTTGAAACGCATCGGAATTGCGCTGATCGGGTTGGTGTGTCTCGTCTGCGCGGGCATCGGCGCCTATTGGTTTTGGGGTGACCGGCCGAACGCGGACAGGGCCCTCGCGGCCAAAACTTATGACAAGGCGATTGCACTCTACGACAAGGAACTAGCGCAGGGTTTCTGGCCGGGCAGATATCACTATCACATGCTGGAACAGCGAGCCCTTGCCGATTACGAGTTGAACGACAGCGACAAGGCGATGCTCGACTATTCCGCTGCCCTCAAGCTAGAGCCCAACTCTGTGCCTATGCTGGTGCGTCGCGCAATTACCTATTTTGGTAAGATGGACTGGAGCGCCACGCTCAGAGACTTCGACGCCGCTAATGCCGCCTATCCCAACAATCCCAATGTGCTTTATGCGCGCGCACAGATCTATGACGCGACGCTGGACTTCGACGATGCCATTGCGGACTACCATGCCGTGCGGACACCCACGCCCTCGCTCACGGACGCCTATGAGCGTGAGGCATACAATCTGGCACACAAAGGTGAGACGGAAATGGCCTCCAAAGTGATATCGGAAATTCCGATAAACAGCAGCTATGACGCAAAGGCATTCATGTAACGCGCAAACGCCTACGATATGGTAGGTGCTTCGGAACAGGTACTCTCAGACTATGCGAGCGCACTTCGCCTCGCACCGCGCGACGCGCAAATATATATCGAACGCGGTGTCGCATATGGGGCCGCAGGCAAACATGCACTCGCCGTAAACGACTTTGATCATGCGCTGGAGCATGATCCGAACTCATCCCGAGCGCTCTATGCCCGCGGGAAAGAGGCTTTTGCCAACGGTGATGATCGGCAAGCACAGGCTGATCTCACACGCGCATTCAAACTCGCGTCTAACGAACCCTATTCGCTCATCTGGCTGCACCTCTCCCAGAGACGTCTGGGCAACGTCGATCTCAAAAGCCTCGGCGATAACTTGAAGGGTGCCGGTAAATATTGGCCATACCCGCTGCTTCAATATTTTCACAGGACCGGCGACGAGGCAGCGGTGAGACGCGCAGCAACAGAGGGAGTAACCCCTTCCGATGCGGCCGACCATCTGTGTGAAGTGGACTATTATCTCGGCGCATTGGCGCGCGTGGAGGGGCGGACAAAAGCCGTCCACTCCCTGCTCCGCAAAGCCGCAGCGACCTGCCCGCCGGGATTTGTCGAACTCTATGCGGTGCGGCGCGACTTAAAGGCAATGGGGGAATAGACCGTTACACGGTGTCCGAATGCCGTCCGGTTGCACTCATCGCAATGACAAATTGAAAAGGCCCGAAGCAATGCTCCGGGCCTTTGTTCGTTTGCGGCGAAGGAAAATCAGTCTTCTTTTTTCTTCTTCGGCGCGGCCTTCTTGGCGGCGGACTTCTTGGCCGCTGCTGCCTTGGCGGGCTTTGCTTCTGCTTCAGCGTGATCATGGTCGTGATCACAGTTTTCGTCGTGGACGTGACCGTGGTCGTGATCATGCTCTTCGACATCCGGGTCGGCAAAGAGCTCGTCGCGCGTCACGGTCTTGTCGTTGACCTGAGCCAGCTCGGCAATGAAGTCCACGACCTTGTCTTCAAACAGCGGCGCACGGAGCTCGGCAATGGCGTTCGGATTCTTCTGATAGAACTCGTAAACCATGCGTTCCTGGCCGGGGAACTGGCGTGCGCGTTCAGCCAGCGCCTGGCTCAATTCTTGTTCGGCGACCGTGATGCTGTTCTTCTCGCCCACTTCGGCAAGCAACAGGCCGAGGCGCACACGACGTTCGGCAATCTTGCGGTATTCCGCTTTGATGTCATCTTCGGGCTCATCAAGATCGGCAGCGGTCTTGCTCTGCTGCTGCAATTCCTGTTCGAACTGCGACCAGATCTGATTGAATTCCTGATCGACCATGGAGGGCGGCAGTTCAAAGCTATGCGCCGCGTCCAGTACGTCCAGCATCGAGCGCTTCATGTGCATGCGGGACATGCGTGTGTAGTCGCTGTTGATCTGAGTAGTCAGGGCTTCGCGCAGCTTGGCGATCTCGTCAAAGCCAAAGCGTTTAGCAAACTCATCATCGATCACGACCTCAGCAGGCGTTTCGACTGACTTCACAGTGACGTCGAAGACGGCGTCCTTGCCAGCCAGATTTTCTGCGCCGTAATCAGCAGGGAACGTGACGTTGACAGTCACGGCGTCGCCAGCCTTGGCACCTGTGAGTTGTTCTTCAAAGCCGGGAATGAAGCGGCCAGCGCCGATTTCAAGTTTAGCGTCCTCGGCAGAGCCACCTTCAAAGGCGACGTCGTCGATCTTGCCCAGAAAATCAATGGTGAGCATGTCGCCTTCGGCAGCGGCTTCGCCTTCAGCCTTCGCTTCGTAATTCTTCTGGTTTTCGGCTAGGCGCTGCATGGCTTCGTCGATGTCGGCCTCGGTGGGCTCAGCGACGAGGCGTTCGATTTCAAGTTTCGAGAAATCGGCGAATTCGATGTTCGGGATGATTTCGAAGGTCATCTTGTAAGTGAGATCGGCCCGGCCGTTCAGCACTTCATCAATCTCGCCTTCCAGATCAATCGCGGGCTGGAGCGCGGGGCGCAGCGCCTGTTCTTCCAGCGCTTTCTGGCTCGATGTGCCGACCGTGTCCTGAATGACTTCGGACATGACCTGCTTGCCATAGGTCTTTTTCAGATGCGCAAGCGGCACCTTACCGGGGCGGAACCCCTTGAGACGAATGGTGTTTTTTAGTTCGTCGAGCTTAACGCCTACGCGCGCTTCAAGATCCTTCGCGGGAACCGCGACTGTCATCTCACGCTTCAAACCATCGGTGCTTGTTACAGTGACCTGCATCTTCCAATCCATTGCAAATAAAAGGCTTTCCGGCCTGGTGCGGGCGAAGGGACTCGAACCCCCACGCCTTGCGGCACTGGAACCTAAATCCAGCGCGTCTACCAATTCCGCCACGCCCGCGAGGCCGGCGCGACAGAGCTAAAGTCGCCCAGCCGCTACTTAAAAGTGGCGCACTCTATAGCAAGGGCCATCGCCGAATACCAGCGAAAGCGAGGGAAGAATTGCAATGAAGCCTGTCTAAGTAAACCCAAACCGCACCAAAAGGCCGAATTCAGGCCTCGGAACCAAGAAGTTCACGCCAAACAGCGGGCAAGGCTTCTGGCAAATCTTCCGCCATCAGCCCTACGCCAAAGGCGCGACCTGCCGCGCCGTGAAGCCAGACACCCGCGGCGGCGGCCTCGAACGCGGGCATGCCTTGGGCCAGTAAACCCAGAATGATCCCCGCCAGCACATCACCGCTTCCAGCGGTCGCCAGTTGATGCCCTGCATTGCTGTTGATGACAGCGTCGCCCTCCGGCGAAGCGATAACTGTGTCGGCTCCTTTGAGGACAACCACAGCCCCCGCTTCGGCGGCAGCCGCGCGGGCGCGGGTGAGTTTGTCGCCTGTGAGGTCAGGAAAGAGACGCTTGAACTCGCCCTCATGCGGCGTCAGCACCGTGGGGCCCGCAAAATATCCGGTTATGGCGACAAAGAGGTCGCGCGGGTTCTCAGCAAAGGATGTCAGCGCATCGGCATCGAGCACCATGGTGGCACCCGACAGAAGCGCGGCCAGCACATTCTCGCGCGTGCTTTGGCCGACGCCATTGCCCGGCCCAATCAGGCAAGCATTATTCCGCTTGTCTTCGAGTAGTTTCGATAGCACGTCTGCATTGGCGCAGGGCGTGAGCATGATCGACGTCAGATGCGCGGCGTTGACGAGAACGGCATTGGGGGGCGAGACAACCGTCACAAGGCCCGCGCCTGCGCGTGCCGCGCCTCGGGCGGCAAGACGCGCCGCGCCGGTGTTGGTCGGTCCGCCTGAGACGACCAGCGCGTGGCCGCGCCTATATTTATGGGTGTCGGGATCGGGGCGCGGCAGAAGCTGGGTCCACAGGTCGGGGCCATTTTCAAATGTGCGCGGATTGATCGACGCGAGCAGATCATCGTCAATACCGATATCCGCCAGAACAATCTCCCCGCAGCGCAGCCGCCCCGGCAGAAGAACATGGCCAGGTTTCTTGCGAAAAAACGTCACGGTCAAGGTTGCCTCAAACGCGAGGGCATAGGCCTGCCCGGTATTCCCGGAGACCCCACTTGGCACATCGATGGCGACGATGGGTGGGCACCTGTCGTGCGGTAGTGCGTTGAAGCGGCGAATGAGATCACCGGCAATCCCACCAATCTCGCGCGACAGGCCGGCGCCGAATAAGGCGTCGATGATGAAGAGCGCGCCCTCGCCTGCTTCCGCTGTCAGGGGCACAACGGGCTCGCCCCAACGCTCGGCTGCAATGGCAGCATCACCCTTGAGGTTGGCCAATTCACCAAACAAATGAACTGTAACCGACCAGCCCATGTCGCGCAGCAGCCGCGCGGCGACAAACCCGTCACCGCCATTATTGCCGGGACCACAGAGCACATCGATGGGGCCGCGCGGAAAGCGCGTCGCGCAAGCGTCAGCGACCGCGCGCCCGGCGTTTTCCATAAGGATGATGCCGGGCGTGCCGCCGTCAATGGCAAGACCATCGGCACGGGACATTTCGGCAGTGGTGAGGAGCGCGCGGGAGGTGACGTATGGCATAGTGGGCATCATAGCGATGAGGCAGGGAATGGGTAGCATGAAAGCGGCAGTTGCCCACCGCTTCCTATACTCATTTCCATAAGCGCCATCGTCAGTTGCTACAGGCGACGCTCGCCCTTTTACTGCTGTGCCTCCGCCGCGCGCACCAGGCTGATCGCTTCGCCGCGTTGTGGCAATTCGGGAATGCGGAAAGAAACCGTTGTGATTTTACCGGGATAGGCGAACGGCTCACGATAGGCGTTCGAGACCGGCGCATAGCTCATGCCGATATCCATGCCGATGCTGGAGATCATGAAGAGAAGCACCGGGATCAAACCACTGGCAACTTCTTTGCCATCCACGATCAGCACCACGTCGCCGCCGCCGTCGGCACGACGCGTCACCTTGGCGCCGACGATGTGGTGACCGGGCGTCAGTGCATCGGTGCCAGAGACGAGCGTATGCTCGTGGAAACCGTTGTAGTCAAAATGCGGCTTGCCGTCTTTGATGTAGAGAACAAAACCGCTGTTAATGCTGCCTCGCGCGACCAACCCGCCGTCTCCATTGCCTTCAGGGTGAACGAGATCAACATCCATTTTCCAGCCACGCGCCACGGGCGGACAGGCATCCGCCACGATATGCGAGATGGGCGGCAGATAGGTGAAACGCGTGCGGCTGGTCGGCATGCCGGGACGACGCGATGCAGCAAAGAGCGCGAAGGCGGCACGGTCGTCGAGCGGCAATGCACCATTCTCATCGGCGAGATCCCACCACTGATCGACCATCTCCTTCAGGCGCGCAGGTTCCTTCTCAGCGAGATCGTTGAACTCGGAGAAGTCCTCATCGAGGTGATAAAGCTCCCATTTGTCGTCATCGAAGGGCTTGCCGCCTTCGTGGTGCGTGACAGCCTTCCAGCCATCTTTCCAGATGCCGCGATGGCCGAGCATTTCAAAATACTGAGCTCCGCGCGTGAGCTTGGCCTTGGGGTCGCTGAAGATTGGCTTGAGGCTGACGCCGTGGATCGGCATTTGCGGAATACCACCGACCACATCGGGCTGGGCGATGCCGATGATATCGAGAACTGTCGGTGTGAGATCAATGGCGTGGCAAAACTGCGAACGGATGCCACCAGCGTCGGCGAGCTTGCCGGGATAGCTCACGATCAAGGGATCGCGGACGCCACCGCCATGCGTGTTCTGCTTGTACCATTTAAGTGGCGTGTTGCCGGCCTGCGCCCAGCCCCATGGAATATTGCTGTGACTATGCGGCGTGCCGATGTCGTCGAGGCGCTCAACGGCGGCATCGATATTTTCGCGGATACCGTTAAACCATTTCATCTCATCAAAAACGCCGGTCGCGCCGCCTTCTTGGCTCGCGCCATTGTCAGACATGAGAATGAAAACGGTATTATCCCACTGGCCAATGTCTTTGAGGAACTGCATCATGCGCCCAATCTCGGCGTCAGTATGTTCCAGCATGGCGGCGAAGGCTTCTTGCAGGCGGGCAGCGAAACGCTGTTGATTTTTGCTGAGGTCAGC
This sequence comes from Parvibaculaceae bacterium, assembly GCA_041688015.1. Taxonomy (GTDB): domain Bacteria; phylum Pseudomonadota; class Alphaproteobacteria; order Parvibaculales; family Parvibaculaceae; genus Parvibaculum. Next base: position 353,687 of record JBDNIY010000001.1, on the reverse strand, counting down.
CCATGGCTTCACGCCGGGATTGAGCGGGGCGAGTTTGGTGTTGGGCGGCACAATGCCCATTTTCTTTTGGCGCTCGAACCAGTCGGCGCGTGCCACATCCCAACCGCCATCAAACTTACCACGCCATTTGTCGAGATAGGGCTGCGGCGCCTGATGCGGCGCATGCATGGCGCCAAAGGCCATGTAGTGGAAGAAAGGCTTTTCGGGTACCAACGAAACAAGATCGCGGATCATGCCCATCGATTTGTCCACAATATCTTCGGACACATGGTAGCCCTCCTCGGGCGTCGCGGGCACGGGCACAAAATGATTATCGCTGGTCAGTTCGGGATAGAACTGATCCGTCTCGCCTTGCAGGAAACCATAGTAACGATCGAAGCCTTTTTGCAGCGGCCAATTGGTGTAGGGACCGGCTGCGGAACATTCGGACATAGGAGCCAGATGCCATTTGCCAGTGGCAAAGGTGGCATAGCCATTGTCGCGAAGAATCTCGGCCAGCGTGCCCGCACTTTTGGGCACCGCACCACGCATATTTGGGTAGCCCGTATCAAAGTTCGACACGCCGCGCATGCCAACCGCATGAGGGTTGCGCCCCGTCAGCACGCAAGCGCGTGTGGGTGAGCAAAGAGCCGTGGTATGAAAGCCTGTAAAGCGCACGCCACCTGCCGCCAGCGCGTCGATATTGGGCGTGGCGATGGTCGAGCCATAGCAGCCAAGATGGGAAAAGCCGGTGTCGTCAAGCACAACGATCACGACATTGGGGGCGTCCTTGGGGACTTTCGAGTCTGGCCACCAAGGCGTCGATTCATAGACCGTCCGCCCGATTGTGCCGCCAAATGCCTCGCCGGATGGATGCTTGCCTGAAGGTATCTTATTGGCCATCTCGATCTCCCCGTCTGAATTGATGGACTCCATTAATTCAGACTCTAGACGGGATGAGTCGACGGGGGAAGACGAATTTTCTGAAAGTTCCGCGTGATGGAATTTGCTCATGGGGAGGCGTGAAAAATACCTCTCACCGTCCCCTCAGGGAGAGACGGTGAGAGGTCGAGGTCAGTTGACCCTTGTCACAGCTTCCTGACCACGCTCAAGCAACGTCAGCGTCTTGCCATCCGTTTCGAAAACCGTGAGCGAGCAATTGTCCGGGCGGAACGACAACACGCGATCATCATTAATGGCGGCGCTCATCGCGGCATTGATAGCGACGAAGTGACTGAAGATCACGGTATCTTCGGAAAGCGCGATGAGCGCCTCAGTAACGCCCTGACGCCACACATTGAGATCAAGGTGGCCTTGCGTTTTCAGCCCCTCGCTCCATGTCCCCGACATAAAGGCGCGCAACCATTCGCCGCGGTCTTTCAAGTTTTCGATAGGGGAAGGGATTTCGCCAACACGAGGTTCGATACGGGCGGTGGCGCTCCACAAGGTAGCGAGCGGGTCGCTGGTTTCACGGCAGCGACGGAGTGGCGACGAAATGAGTGGCAGCTTTCGGCCGACACGCGTTTCGATCTTGCGGGCGACGTGATCGGATTGGGCGCGGCCTTTTTCGCTGAGACCGGGGTCCATGTCGGCGTCCCAGCCGGAAGCGGCTTCACCGTGGCGGATCATGTAGAGAATGGACATATGACTCAGATACCTTCACGTAGGTGTGATTGGAATTTAACGGGCCGCAGTTTGCCCCGATGGAGCCACGAACGGAAGGGCTCAAAGCGGGTAGCTATAAGTGCGTCGAAGCGTTAGCCTTGCCTGTGGCGATTCATCGGAGAGGAAAACCGAAATGACCGACACAACGACGCCGCCGGCCACTCAACCACAAGCGGGCGACTTGGACGGCGCAAAACTTGTCTATATTCTTTATTTCATCAGTTTTGCTGTTGGCATTACCAGCATTGCCGGCCTGATCGTGGCCTATCTGAAGCGCGCTAGCGCAAGCGCCGTGACAGCATCGCATTATACGTGGCAAATCCGCACTTTCTGGATCGGCATGCTCTATTCGATCGTCGGCATCATCTCGACGTTTGTGCTGGTTGGCTGGCTAGTCCTTCTGGCCACGGTGATCTGGTTTCTCGTGCGCTCAATCAAAGGTTTCATCGCAGCAGGTGAAGGCCGCGCAATTGAAAACGTCGATAGCTGGCTTTGGTAATGAGCCACAAAAGACCCTGACGAGGTCCGTGCCTTTTGAAATCCACGGCAGCTCACATCGCGTAGGTTGCTGGATCAATGCTGAAGGCTAACCCTTCCATCTTGCGTCCCTGTTGACGACGATCAAGGTTTGCCTGTGCTGTTTGTCGAAAGATAGTCAGCGCCGCACGATCATTGAGCGCGGAAGTATCAACGCCCAGATGTTCAGTAAACAGATCGCACCTCAACGCACGCACGACGTCGGGAGCCCAGAACGACGCATTAAGTTTAGTATCGCCGAAAAAGGAACGAGCGCCGATATTGCATGAACCGATAGTTGCCCAATGGTCGTCGATCAATGCGGTTTTTGCATGAACAAAAATATTGCGAGAAACGCCATCTGGGCCGGTTGCGGCAATGCCTGCCAGCGTGAAGTTCTCGTACTGCCCAAGCGCAGAGAGTTGATCGAAAAATGACTTACTCTTTGGCAGGCGCCGCCACTCCCGCATCAACACATTTGCTTCCGCAGGCATGAGATAGACAATCTCAACACCGCGAGAAAGCGCTACCACGAGTTTTTCGACAAATTCCGGCGCACCGATGGACTGGTCTTCGATATAGATCGAACTTTGAGCCGCATCGATTGCTTTCAAATATTGATCAAAGATACTGAATTCGCCTTCATGAATGGGAAATTCATTCCCCCCGGTGCGGGTGTCATATCCGTATAATGACCGCCTCCGTGATTGCAGGAGATGCCTTCAAAATTGTGATGTACGTCGCTTGCTGAGAGGCCGCGCAGTTCGAGATAGATGTCATGGGTCTGAGGATCATTGTCATGATCATGCCCCGGCAGGACGAGAGATGGCTTATCGAGGTTTATACCGCCAACAAAAACAACTTCGCTCGGGTGTGCCACATCTATGAGCCATGATTTTTGATGCTGACAGTAAAGCTTGTGTGCACGGTCCCAGCGAATGTGAAAATCTGTTCTCCGCTCGGAAAGCATCCGCTGATGCTCAGCCGTCCCAGAGAAAACCGTTTCTCCCGCAAAGCCGATATCATCGTTTATGCGCCAGAAAATCACACGGACATCGAGCCCGCGCTTTTTAGCACGATCAAGAACATCAAACAGGCTTCCGCGCCCGTCGGGCATCTCAAAATTAGAATCAATAAAGGCGACCGTCCCCCAAACACTATACTGGGCTGCCTCTATTGCTTCACAGATACGTCGGAAGGCGTGAACACCGTCAATAAGCGGTTGACCACGTTACCGCCTCTCGTCGGATAAGAGGCGACTGACGACGGTGGTACGTGCGATTCTAGATTGTGCTCGCGTTGATAGTCGGTCCGTTCCAAAGCGTCCTCCCAAAGATAATACAGTTGGGAACAGCTTATCCCGGCGTGAAAATATTGACATCCTTGCCAGGCTCGGCAGCTGGCGCGACGGTGCCCATGCGACCAAGTTGATCATGCGTCATCATCTCATCCAGTGTCGCTTTGTCGGACGGTGTGTGCGCCACAAAGCGGGCACCAGTGTCTTCCAAACGACCAAAGAGCACCGCAAACTCAGCGCCCTCGCGGCCATTCACAACAGCGTAGGTTTCGATTTTGGCACGACCTTTTGGCTGCTCGTTGACAGCGGGATGCGCTTCATTATCGATAATCACCTGATAGGTTGCGGGCGCTTCACGCTTCCAGTTTCCGGCCTTGGGATCGGTTGAATAGAGGCCCAGTCCGTGTTTTGTCACATACCAACCATTTGAGGTGACGAGCCCCTTGGAGCCGCGTTTGGCGCGCAGTTTTTCAATCATGGTGACGATGGAGAGCATGACATAGGCATTGCCCGCGCCGCCGAAATACGGAAGGCCGCCAGTGACGGTGAGGGCGCGGGAATCGTCTTCAGCGATGCCCAGAGCGTCACGGCCGATCTGCACGGCAGACGGAAAGCAGGAATAGAGGTCGAAATAGTCAATCTCGTTGATATTCCAACCCGACATGCTGAAAGCCTTTTCGCCCATCATTTTGATGGCGGGCGAGGAATGGTAATTCACGCGCTCTGTTGGGAACCAGATGTCATTGGCGTCGGCACAGCCATGAAGATAGACCCATTTATCTTCAGCCACGCCAAGCTCGCGCGCCTTAGCGACTGACATCATGACGACGGCACCCGCCTGATCGACCTGCATGACGGCGTTCATATATTTCGTGTAGGGAAAGCCAACATAGCGGTTGCTTTCACTTGCCGTCGCGATTTCCTCTGGACTGCGCACCGTCGGGAACCAGGCTTGCGGGTGTTTGGCTGCGACTTCGGTGAAAGGCGACATGAGACGGCCAATGGCCAATTGGTGATCGTGAACGCTCAAGCCCTTCTGACCGCGAATGGCACTTTCAAACAACGGATAGATGTTCACCGGATACTGTAGCTTGTGCGCTTTCTCGACCGGTGTCACGCCTTCGCGTTCATAGCCGATGTCGATGCGCTTTTCCGGTACTTCGTCATGCCATGGGAGCATCTTGCCCTGCCCTAGCGCGCGCATCATGGTGGCGAAAGCCTCAGCGCCTGCGACCAGCGCGATGTCTGTCTCGCCATTGGCGATCAATTCAGCCGTATGATTGACCAGCATTTGCGGCGTGTTGCCACCCGTCGGCCCATAGCAATTCTTTGAGGCATTCGCGCCCAGCATATTGCCGAGAGATTTGGGCGCATTGTCATAACGACCAAATGGCAGACGGCGCGAGTCCGGGCTGTCGGTGATAAAACGGACGACTGTGATGTTATCGACCAGCGGCCAGAGCTTGTCGCCGAGGCCTGCGTCCTGCGCGGCGAGGCGCGCGGCGTCTTCCAACAGATGGAGCGGCGATTTCGCCTTCTCTACATCCTTTTCTTTCTGCACAAGTTGGCCGACACCAACGAGGACGGGTGTGCGGTCTTCTGGTGTGATGGCCATGATGCAATCTCCCTGCGTTTCAGTTCTGGTTAGCGGGAGAATAAGGTTTGGGCGCGCCATGTCCAGCGGCGGAATGGTTGACGCTGGGGAACAAGGCACGACACCACACAAATAGCTGTCATGGCCGGATCAAGTCCAGCCATGACAGCGTATTTAGAGCGCAACGCAATTAGGCCAGAGCGGGCACCTTCACCAGATGTTCCGCGATCTGGACGGCGTTAAGCGCGGCACCCTTGAGAAGTTGATCACCAGCGGTGAAAAGTGTCACCGACTTGCCCGATTTGTCCGACAGGTCCTGACGGATACGGCCCACAAGGATGTCGTCCTGACCCGAGGCGTCCTTGGGCATGGGGAAGTAGTTGTTTTCCCAATCGTCCACCAGCTTCACACCCGGCGCGGTCTTCATCATTTCGCGTACATCGGACGCCTTGATCGGCGTGGCGCATTCAAAGGTGATCGACACGGAATGCGCACGCAGCACCGGCACGCGAACGCAAGTCGCAGAGATCGCCATCGACTGGTCGCCGAATATCTTTTTTGCTTCCTCAATGACCTTTATTTCTTCGTCGTTGTAGCCCGTTTCGGGATCAACCTTGGTGTTGTGATTGAAGAGATTGAAGGCATAGGGATGCGGCAAGACCGTCGGCTTGTAGTCACGACCTTCGACGTAAGCGCGGGTCGATTCCATAAGCTCATCCATGGCGGCGGCACCTGCGCCAGAGGCAGATTGATAGGTGGAAATAATCAGCCGCTTGATCGGATTTTTCTGATGTACCGGCCAAAGTGGCGTGATCGAAATGATGGCCGCGCAATTCGGATTGGCGATGATGCCTTTGTGCTTTGCGATCTCAGTGGCGTTGATTTCCGGCACGACGAGGGGCACGGTCGGGTCCATGCGGAAGGCGGATGAATTGTCAACGACAACGCAACCATCCTTGACAGCAATGGGGGCGAACTCACGCGAGACTGCACCCGACGCCGAGAAAAGCGCGATGTCCACATCCTTGAAGCTCTGATCCGACAACGGTTGAACAGTGATTTCCTCGTTCTTGAACTTCATCTTGCGGCCTGCCGAGCGTGGCGATGCTAGAAGTTTCAAACGGGACAGCGGGAAATTGCGCTGCTCAAGGCAATGGATCATCTCGACGCCGACGGCTCCTGTTGCACCGACAATAGCAACGACGGGGGCAGCGTAATTTTGATCGGTCATTTGGTCCTCATTATTTTATGCGCCGCAATAGTCGGGGGGATGCGTGGTAAACCAAAAGCCCCGGATCGTTCGACGGGGCTTTGTTCAAGTTTGCGGTGCTGAATTCAGTTCAGACGCATGCCTTCAACGGCCCTGCCCCGGTTTTCGGGGCGGTCGCGGTGACTTTACGTTTGGTCGTCAGCGTCTGCATGATGTCGGAACCATACAGGAGGCAAAAACGGCTGTAAAGGCGACCTTTTGACCCGTTTCTCAAAGGAAAGACGCTTCCGGTCATCCTTTTAGACAAATGGGCTTGTGCCACTTATGACTGTCCATTGTCCGCTATCTCGTCCTCAATGTAGGTTCACGCACTATAGGAAATGAAACATGACTGTCTTTGTTGTTGCGCAACTTTCAATATTCGACCGGGAAAGCTACGGACGCTATGAAGCGACCTTTATGGATATCTTCCAGAAGTATCGCGGCAGTCTTTTGGCAGTGGACGAGGCGCCGGAAGCGGTGGAAGGCGAGTGGGCCGCGACACGGATCGTGATCGTGTCTTTCCCCGATGCCGAGGCCTTTAACGACTGGTTCCGGTCACCGGAATATGTGGAACTGGCAAAGCATCGAAAAGCCGGATCAAAGGGGTCGGTTTTGCTGGTTCAAGGACTGGCCTGAGCTCCCTACCACTTTAGTCGTCGGCTTGACCACCGTCCCTGATGACGGCCATCAGCGCGTCACGCAGCTCCGGCGGATAACCGGCGACAGTGTCACTCACTGCGTTCAGCTTGCGGCGCAAATCGTAAAGCTGGTCGAGCACCGACAGAAGCAGCGGCAAGGTATCATCCGGCACATCGAGATTGCGACGAAGGTCATAGATCAGGTGAACGCGGGCGACGTCGATCTCGTGGAATACCCATTCGCCCTCCCCTTCGCACGATGACTCGGGGCGCACAAAACGCCGTTCGATCCATGTGGTAAGTTCGACCTGCTGAAGGTCGGGAAAAAGCGCGACAACGGCGGCGATTTTCATCATTTGCTCCCCATGTGCTTGCGCGGATCAAAGGGATGATGCGGTTCCCAGTTTTTCAGGAAGGTGTCGAGTTCGGTTTCCTCGTCCGTCGGAAGCATCACTTTCAAGGTGACGAACTGGTCGCCGCCTGCGATGCCGCGCCCTTTGAGGCGAAGACGGGTGCCGGATGTGGCATGTGTCGGCACGGTCAATTGAACCGGGCCTTTGATGGTTGGCGTTTCCACTTTCGCACCGAGCACGGCCTCTTGGAGCGTGACCGGTAACTCGACATGAATGTCGCGGCCTTCTCTGCGGAAAAAAGCATGTGGCGCGACGGAGACTTCAATCAACGCGTCGCCCGTCCCGCCCTTGCCGAAGCCCGGCATGCCCTTGCCTGCGAGGCGCAGGATCTGGCCATGCTGGAGGCCCGCTGGAATGTTCACATCGAGTGATTGGCCATCGGGCAAAGTCAGGCGACGCTTGGCCCCCATTGCGGCATCAAGGAACGAGACGGAGAGCGAATAATAGGCGTCAGCGCCCTGAGCGCTGAACTCCGCACCGGAGCCACCACTCCGACGATTAAAAGCCTGACCAAAAATGCTCGCGAGATCGTCGGGGTCGAATTGTGCGCTTGACCTATATTTTCTGCCGCCCGGCGCGTCACCGTAATCATGGTAAAAGGGGCGCTCCGGCGCACTCTCGGCACCTGATGCATCAATTTCGCCGCGATCGAAACGGCCGCGCTTTTCCACATCCGACAAAAGATCGTAAGCCGCTGTTACCGCCTTGAAGCGATCTTCAGCTTCCTTCTTGCCTGGATTGAGATCGGGATGGTGCAGCTTGACGAGTTTGCGATAGGCCGATTTGAGTTCATCAGCCTTGGCGTCGCGTTTTACGCCCAATATCTCATAAGGATCGTCCATGGCGCTACACTAGCATAAGTGCCGCACTTGCCCTGCGCAGAATCTGCGGGCACGCTCGGACAAAAGAACGCAGAGTAAGTGGTGAAAGTATCCTACGGAGGGAGCATCAACATGGGTCTTGGTATAAATCCAGAGCCAATTCTTCAATCGCTGGAATTGGTCGTCGAGCTCATTGGCGACCCGACGCCGCAGGTCTATGAGCGGCTCTTCGCGGCACAGCCGGAAATGGAATCTTTGTTCGTCATGGACAAAAACTATGCAGTTCGGGGCCATATGCTGTCGGAATCACTGACGGCAATCATCGACTTTGTCGGTGACAGGCAATATGCCGACAACCTCATGCGCAGCGAAATTATGAACCATGAAGGTATGGGCGTGCCGCCGAATGTGTTTGCGACTTTCTTTGCCGTGATCCGCGATACATTTCGCGAGACGCTTGGCAATGACTGGTCTGACGAGATGGAAAAATCCTGGTCTGTGCTATTGAAGGAAATCTCTGACACGATTCCCGTTCACGCCTGAGTGCCATGACAAACGAGTGCGATGACCAATATCCGACCTGCCGTCAAAACCGATACGCCCGCACTTTACAACATCGCCTTGCAGACCGGGGATGCCGGTCGAGATGCGACCGCACTCTATAAAGACCCCAAGCTGGTTGGGCATATTTATGCCGCTCCCTATGCGATCTTTGAGCCGGAGTCCTGTTTTGTTGTGGAAGATGACGAGGGCGTGGCGGGATATGTTGTCGGCACGCGCAATACGCTCGCCTTTGCGGAATTGCTTGATACGGAATGGTGGCCTCTGCTGAAGCCGCAATATGAAGACCCGTCCGATATTCCTTTTGACGAATGGACGGCGGATCAACTCCGCGCCTTTCTGATCCACAACCCAGCGAAAACGCCGCAACGCATTGTGGACACCTACCCGTCGCACTTGCACATCAATCTGTTGCCGCGCTCGCAGGGGCAAGGCGTTGGCGTGCAGCTGATCGACAAGTTCTTGCAGACGATGGACATGGCGGGATCGCGCGGCGTGCATCTGGGCGTGGCACTGAACAACGAGCGAGCAATTTATTTCTATCGCAACTACGGGTTCAAAGAACGGCCGATGGGCAAGAATGCCCATACGATCTGGTTCACGATAGCGCTGTGAAGCGAAAAATCTAACGGATCTCTTTGCGATTGAACACGCCCGTGTTTCAATTCCACCAAAAGAATTGCCGGGGAGGCACTCAATGACGCTGCAAAGCGCGGACGATCTGTTTCAGCCTGATCTCTATGATTATGATTTTGAGAATGCACCAGTGGATGTACTCAATCGATTGCACGCAGAAGATCCCGTGCATTGGTCGCAGCATGGTTTTTGGTATCTCACTCGCTACGCCGACATTGTGACAGTGTTGCAGGACCCCGTTCGATTTTCGAGCGCGGCAGCGGGATGGGGCACGACCAACCCGCTGGCTAAGACCGATGGTGCCAAAAGCAATGATAGCAATGCGGCGCTGAGCAAAAGTTTTGCCACTTCGTTCAACCAGATGGATGCACCGGACCATACGCGCGTGCGCGCGCTGGTGCATCGCGCCTTCTCACGCCGCAGCGTTGAAGAACGCCGCGAACGCATTGTCGAGGTTGTCTCACAAACTCTTAACGCGGCAACAGCACACGACACATTTGATCTTGTGCATGATTTTTCTTTTCATGTGCCAATCATTGTGGCGAGCGAAATTATTGGTATCCCGACGAGTGACCGCGAGTTTTTCCGTAAAGCCTTTGAGGACAGCGCAGCGCTGATGCAGCCAAAGCGCGATGAGGAAAGCTGGGCGGCAGGCAAAGAGGCCGCACGTTGGATCGGGAGGTATATCAAGAGCCTGATCGCAGAACGGCGCGCGCATCCCAAGGATGACCTCATCACTGGGTTGATCCGCGCTGAAGAAAATGGCGACCGCCTCAACGAAGCAGAAATGTCATCGGCAATCAGCACCGTTTACACGGCGGCTGGCACGACAACAGAACGCTTTATATCGAGCGGTATCTATTTGCTCTTGAGCCATAGGGACCAATGGTGTGATCTGGTGGCCGACCGCACATTGCTGGATGGAGCCATCGAGGAGATTTTGCGTTTCCACCATCCGACGCAGTCAACCTCGACCAATAGGCGCTGCGTAGAAGACACAAAACTCGGCGACAAACTGATCAAAGCAGGTGATACAATCCGAGTAGGCCTTGGTGCCGGCAATCGTGATCCTGAAATTTTCATCGAGCCTGACCGTTTTGATATTCGGCGTAAGATGGGGAGCACGCTGTTGTCCTTTGGGACAGGCCCGCACTTCTGTCTTGGCTCAGCACTTGCCCGCTTTGAAGGCCGCATCGCTATTGAGGCTGTGATGGAACGATGGCCCGATCTTGAATTGGTGACAACACAACCGATGAAAGATCCAAGACGCCAAGATCGCTATCTGGAACTCAAGGTCCGACGCAACAGCTCTTAATCGAATATAAATTTTTCACACCCACTTGATTTCATTTTTATATTTAGATATTTATTGAAATATGAAAATGAAATCAGCGATCATAGCCCTTGCCGCCCTTGCTCAGGGCACGCGCCTGTCGATCTTCCGTGCGCTTGTTCGCGCCCATTCGCTCAAGGCGGGTGAAGGCGGGTTGGCGGCAGGCGACATTGCCGAGGCGCTGGATGTCGCACCAGCGACACTGTCGTTTCATTTGAAGGAAATGTTCCATGCCGGGCTCGTCTCGTCGCGACGGGATGGGCGCTCGATCATCTACTCGGCCGACCTCGATGTGATGCGAAGCCTGACTGATTTTCTGCTCGAAGACTGTTGCCAAGGTGCCTGCGACACCGTGAGCACAACGCAACGAAAGAAAGAATGCGTTTGATGAAAAGACTTCATGTGAGCTTCGGCACAGCCGATATCGAAAAATCTATCGCTTTTTATTCGACGCTGTTTGGCGCTGAGCCCAGCGTGCAACGGCCTGACTACGCGAAATGGTTGCTCGACGATCCCCGCGTGAATTTCGTCGTTGAAAGCGGGTCCGGCAAGATCGGCTTCAACCATGCCGGTATTCAGGTCGATGCAGAAGACGAATTGGGCGACATCTTCGACCGCCTCAAGAAGGCCGAAGCGCCCTATCTGCCTGAGGGTGTGACCACGTGCTGCTACGCCAAGTCAGAGAAAAGCTGGACGGCCGATCCGGACGGCGTGCAGTGGGAGGCCTTCTACACATTTCATCAGATGGACGAATTCGGCACTAGGCCGATGTTGCAAACACTTGAAATGGATGGCGACGCTTCAGCCTGTGGATGTAGCGCGCCGACTGGCGAGGTTGCAGAAACACCCGCTCCTGTTGTTGCCTGCTGCAGCACTTGTTGAGATCACCCAATGACCGAACAAGAACAACATACGACATATAACGTCCTGTTTCTTTGCACCGGCAATTCGGCACGGAGCATTCTGGCCGAGACTTATTTGAACGCGATGGGAAAAGCCCACTTCCATGCCTTTAGCGCAGGCAGCCATCCGGGCGGAACGGTCAACCCTCACGCCTTGGACGTCTTGACGTCGGCCAAGTTGCCGGTCGAAGGCTTGCGCTCCAAGTCGTGGGACGAGTTCGCGCTGCCCGGCGCACCGCATATGGATTTCGTCTTTACCGTCTGCGACGACGCGGCTGGCGAGCTCTGTCCCGTCTGGCCCGGACATCCAATGACTGCACATTGGCCGTTTGAAGACCCGGCGGCCTTTGTCGGTTCGCCGGATGCGACGCGACGCAAATTTGTGGAAGTATTCATGCAGGTGCGGCGGCGCATCGACCTCTTCACCAGCCTGCCCATTCACACCCTGGACAACATGGCCATCAAACGCCGTCTCGATGAGATGGGCCGCAACCTCGCCGGGGCAGATTGATGAGCAGCGCAAATGACAAGCCGCGATTGAGTTTCCTCGACCGCTATCTGACCGGCTGGATCTTCGCTGCAATGGCACTAGGGGTCGCGCTCGGCACGTTGGTGCCGGGGCTTTCGGGGGCCATTAATGCCATGTCCATCGGATCGACCAATTTGCCGATTGCAATTGGGCTGGTGCTAATGATGTATCCGCCGCTGGCGCGAGTGCGGTTTGAGGAATTGCCGCGCATTTTCGAAGATCGTCAGGTGCTGGCGCTTTCGCTCATCCAAAACTGGATCATCGGGCCGGTCCTCATGTTTACGCTAGCCTATATTTTCCTGCGCGACGAACCGGCCTATATGACCGGCCTCATCATCATCGGCTTGGCGCGCTGCATCGCCATGGTGATTGTCTGGAATCAATTGGCGCGGGGTAGCGCTGAATATGTGGCGGCCCTTGTCGCCTTCAACAGCATCTTCCAGCTTTTGTTTTTCAGCGTCTATGCGTGGTTTTTTCTGACTGTCTTGCCCCCGCTGGTCGGTCTGCAATCGCAGGTCATTGCGATTGACTTCTCGACCATTGCCGGAGCGGTCGCCATTTATCTCGGTCTGCCGTTTGCAGCTGGGTTTCTCACGCGGCGTTATCTGCGTCCGCGTCTGGGCGCTGAAACCTATGACAAGAGCTTTGTGCCTCGCATTGCGCCAATAACATTGGTCGCGTTGCTGTTCACCATCACCGTTATGTTCACGCTGAAAGGCAGCGATCTATTGAGCCTGCCTCTTGATGCCCTGCGGATCGCTACACCACTGGCGCTTTATTTTTTCATCATGTTTCTGGTGAGTTTTGCGATGGGCAAAATGCTCGGTGCCAATTACGAGCGAACGGTCTCGCTCTCATTCACCGCGGCCAGCAACAATTTTGAATTAGCCATTGCGGTCGCTATTGCCAGCTTCGGCATCGCATCACCGGTTGCCTTCGCCACTGTCATCGGCCCTTTGGTTGAGGTGCCCGTTTTGATTTTTCTGGTGGGGGTGGCGTTGCGGTTCAGACCATTCATGCCGCATAGCGCTACTAGGCCTTCGACTAAGACGGCGTGACCGGAATTTTCAATGTGATGATAACCGGAGCAGGATAATCCGGCGGCAGAGGTCGAAACGGCGCGCTTTGACGCACAGCTTCGTTCGCTGCCCAGTCCAAATCGCGACGGCCTGATGATCTGACCTGGCGCATTCCCTGCAAATTACCGGAACGATCAACAACGATCACAAGCACCGTCAAACCGACTTCGCCCCCGGCCGTCTGGGGATAAATAACGTGTGACGATACCTGCGCGACAAGCTGATTGAGATAAACGTCCCCACCGCCCTCGCCTTCGCGGTCACTCAATGAATTCTGCGCATTACTTCCCTGCGACTTATCAATCGAGCTATCACGCGGGGTCGGCAGGTCATAGCCTTTGTCAAGCGCCTTGGCCCAATCGGGCACATTCGCTGCCGGTTTTTTTGGGGCCTCCGGCTTTGGTTTTTCAGCCTTAACTTCCGGCGGTGCCTTTGGTTTGTCCGCCTCCACTTTGGGCACCCTGCCCGGTTTCAAGTTGGGGTCACCGCCTGATTCACGATATTTGTCGACCGGCTTTTGCTCCGGCTTTTTTTCCTCAGGCTTCTTTTCTTCAGGCTTTTTCTCTTCGGGCTTCTTTTCTTCTGGTTTCGGCTGATCTTTTTTCTGCTGCTCCTGCTTGGGCTGCTGGGCCTTGGGTTGGGGTTGCGGCTTTGGCTGCGGCACAAGATCAACGGATATGGCCGGCGGTTCCTTGGCGAGCGGCCGAATCTGGGGGTGCGGTCGATAAAACAAGGCGACCAGCAACGCGATGTTGAGGAGGACAGCGAGCAGCAGTTCAATGGATCTCGACCAACGCTGACTGCGCGGCTGCTCGGCTGCAGGCGGCACTGCATGTTCTACGGTGAATGCAGACAGGGACAACGCGACGGCCGGGTTTGGCGTCAAGCCCTTGGCATCTTCCAATTAACTCACCGTCCCCGCACTAAGCTCGTCCAAGCGGTGGCGATTGCCGTTCGGCCACCACATTTGGGAGCCCAGCGCCACGTCTCCCGCAATCTATACGCGATAGACCTAAGAAACCCGTCGCAAATTTTGAAAAGATGGGAAAAATTAACGCGCTGAGGGCGGCATGGCGTACATCCGGCCTATGCAACCCTCGCGGACATTCGATGCATTCCTCTGGAATGCAGATCGCCCGCTTTGCGCGTTAGCATGAAGGTGGTCCTTCAATGCGGCGTTTTCAAGGCTGTCCCTAAAGATTCACGCCAAAGCGGCTAGCAAGCCAAGCCGCCAAAAGGTAGAGCAAGACTGTCATCAGACAGCTGGCTGCCATGGCCGACCAAAAGCCGACGCCGTGCCGCAGGAGCATTGGAAGAACCAGAAACATCGGTAACGTGGGCAAGACATACCAGAATGTCGCTTCAGCATGCGCGGCGATGCGTTCTGGTTCATGTGTCTCGCGCCATAGCCAAAGAATGGCAAGAATCGAGATCAACGGCAGCGAAACGACCAGTGCGCCAAGCGCCGCGTTGCGTTTGGCGATTTCTGAGACGGCCACGATTATGATGCCCGACAACGCTGCCTTGATGGCCAGAAACAACATTATTGCAGAACTCCATGTTTGGCCCGATAGGCGAAGGCCGACAGCAGAAACCGCGCGCCGGTGACAAGCGCATCGGCGTCAACCGCATGGGCAAGATTGGGAAGCGCTTGGCCCGCCGCCACAACCCCTGCTTCCGTCAGCGCCTTGATCGAAACATGCATACCATAAACGGGCGCCATTTCATCGAGCTCGCCATTGATGAGCATGACGGGCGGGCGGCAGGTGATGTCTTCAGCCAGATGCTCGCGTCCGACCAACCCGCCTGCATAGCCGAGCACCGCCGCAGGCGGTACGGGGCGGCGCAGGCCCAGATGCAGAGCCATCAATGTACCCTGACTGAAGCCCACAAGCGCGAGACGCGAGGCATCAAGATCGAGGCGGGCTAGCTCGCCGTCGATGAAAGCATCAATCGCGGGCTGCGCTGCAATGGCATCGTCATAGAGTTTCGGATCTCTGCCAGGGCGTTTGCCCACCCATTGGAAGCCGCCATCCTTTGACGGTGTCGGCCCATCCGGCGCGACAAAGGCCACCTCCGGCATGGAGGCCTGCCAATAGTCAGCGAAGGCCATGAGGTCGACACCGGACGAGCCATAACCGTGGAGAAAGACGACAAGCCATTGTGCGGGCTCTGTTGAGTCGCGGCGGAGGGTGTTGAATTGGATCATGCGAGAAGTTTGCCGGTCTGAACTTACGGGTCAAGAGGCGCTTAATAACTATGAAGTTTACCTTTGTAGTTTATCTTCGCATATGTCACATTGCCATCATGATAGACATGAAACCAGAATCCGCCACGCCTCTTGCCTTGGCTGGCGAGCTGCGCGTGCTGATCGCCAAGCTGAACCGCAAGCTGCGTGAGCAGACGAGCCCTGGCAATCTCACACCCTCGCAAAAGGCAGTTCTCCTTCGCCTGGAAGCCGATGGGCCCGCCACTGTGACGACGCTTGCCAAGGGGCTCGGCGTGCGTTCGCAATCGATGGGGGCGACCGTATCGACACTGGAGGCAGCGGGGTATGTCAGCGGCGCACCCGATCCAAGTGACGGCCGACAAACTATTCTGTCCCTGACGCCGACCTGTCGTGAAAAAATTTTGGCGGGCCGCGCGGCGCGGCAAGACTGGCTCTACCAGACCATCCGTAAAAAGCTCGACCCGGACGAACATCACGACCTTGCCGCTAGCATCGAGTTGCTGCAGCGACTTGTGGAGGACTGACCGCCCGCCCCTCACGCATCCAAGGACTCCTCATGGCCGTTACCACGCTCGATCCTAAAACCGCCCTCATCGTGATTGACCTGCAATCCGGCATTGTCGCGCGCCCGTCTGTCCATCCCGTGGCAGACATCATCGCAAAGGCCGCCGCGCTGGCTTCGGCGTTCCGCACCCACAACTTGCCGGTGGTTCTGGTGAAGGTAATAGCGACGGCACCGGGGCGCAGCGACGTGTCGCCCGGCGGATCAATCAACATCCCCGAAGAGTTTGCGCGCCTTGCCCCAGAACTCGGCCAACAGCCGCAAGATCACATCGTTGAAAAACGGACTTGGGGCGCCTTCGTCAATACCAGCTTGCAAGACCATCTGACATCGCAAGGTGTGACGCAGGTGGTGATGGCGGGGATTGCCACCAGCATTGGCGTTGAATCAACGGCACGGCAGGCCTATGAGGCTGGGTTTAATGTGACGCTCGCACTTGATGCAATGACGGACACAAATGCTGACGCGCATGAAAACAGCGTAACGCGCATTTTTCCGCGATTAGGCGAAACCGGCAACACGCAGGACATCCTCGCCCTCTTGAACAGCCGCCCATTGTGAGCCTGACCGCCCCACATACCTTTCGCGCATTGAACAACCACAATTACCGGGTCTGGGCCGGTGGCGCGATTGTATCGAATGTAGGGACCTGGATGCAGCGCACCGCGCAAGACTGGATCGTGCTGGTGCAACTGACCGACAAGAACGCCACCGCAGTAGGCATCGTGATGGCGTTGCAATTCGGCCCGCAGCTTTTGATGCTGCCACTCTCAGGCTATGCCGCAGATTATTTTGATCGACGCAAGCTGCTAATCGCCACACAGACCTCCATGTGCATATTGGCGCTTTGTCTCGGTCTGCTGACCGTGACAGGACTGGTGCAGCTTTGGCATGTCTATATGTTTGCTTTTTTGTTGGGCTGCACAGCCGCATTCGATGCACCCGCACGGCAAACTTTTGTCTCCGAACTTGTCGGCGAAACTGATCTCATCAATGCGGTAGCGCTCAACTCAACTTCCTTTAATGCTGCCCGAATGATCGGCCCAGCCATTGCCGGGCTGCTCATTGCCTCGGTTGGTACGGGTTGGGTCTTTCTTATCAACGCCGTGTCCTATGTGGGCGTGCTGATCTCGCTCAGTTTTTTGCGCGTCGATCAATTGCATCGCGGCGTCAGGCGCGCGCCTGGCGCGGGCGGGCTGGCGGATGGGTTTCGCTATGTCTCCAAGAGGCCGGACCTGCGCGCTGTACTGCTGATGATGTTTTTGATCGGCACCTTTGGTTTCAATTTTTCGATCTACATTTCAACCATGGCGGTGAAAGTGTTTCGCGTCGGCGCCAGCCAATATGGCCTTCTGACCACAACAATGGCAGTCGGCTCCGTCATTGGTGCGCTGATGGCGGCCAGACGCGAACAGCCGCATATCTCGCTGCTATTTGGTGGTGCGGCGTTTTTCGGCATTGGATTTTCGCTTGCGGCGGTGATGCCGACGTTCTGGCTATTCGGCATGACGCTGGTGCTGATCGGTATTGCAACACAAACCTTCAACACCACCGTCAACGCCACCATTCAACTTTCGACCGATCCCCATATGCGCGGGCGCGTGATGGCGATCCTGTTTGCCATTGCAATGGGAGGCACGCCCATTGGCGCCCCCATTGTGGGCCGTGTCGCCGATCATTTCGGGCCGCGCTGGGCGATGGGGCTTGGCGCTGCGGCAGGCTTTGCTGCTGCACTGGTGGGGTTACATTATCTGATAAAATATCGCGACTTGCGTATCTGGATTGAGAGATGGCACCTGCGGGTCAGCATAAATGATCTAAGTTTTACGGACACGCCACGCTTATGACTTTGCATAGTCCAACAGCCGCTTGCTCGATTCCAGCAAGATGGCGTCCTGTTTGCAAAAGCAAAAGCGCGCGAGGTGGCGAGGCGCGCTGAATGGATTGGCATAGAAAGCCGAGAGCGGGATCGCCGCGACTTTGGCTTTGATGGTGATATCGCGGCAGAACTCCTCATCGGTGCCTTTAAAATCGAGCGGGCGGAAATCAGCAGAGATGAAATAGGTGCCGTCGGTTGGCAACACATCAAAGCCCGCCTCTTTCAAGCCGCGCGCGAGGATGTCGCGTTTGGCTTCAAGTGATGAGGCGAGGCTCTCAAAATAGCTATCGTCTTTGGCAAGGCCATAAGCGATGGCGGTCTGGGTGGCAGGCGCGGTTGTGAAAGTGACAAACTGGTGAGCCTTCATGATTGGCGTCATCAGGTTTTCTGGCCCCGTGATGTAGCCGATCTTCCAGCCAGTGAGCGAGAAGGTCTTGCCAGCCGAGCCGATGCGGACACAGCGCTCAGCCATGCCGGGCAACGTCATCAGCGGGATGTGGGTATGGCTTGAAAAGACCAGATGTTCGTAGACCTCATCGCAGATCGCATAGCTGTCATGTTTCAAGATTAAATCTGCGATCACCTGCAACTCGTCGCGGGTAAAAACCTTGCCCGTCGGGTTCATCGGCGTGTTGAGGAGGATGAGTTTGGTCTTGTCGGAAAATGCGGCGGCCAGCTTTTCGACAGGCAGCAACCAGAGCGGCGGTTCGAGCGCGACAGAGATACACTTTGCGCCCGCCGCCTCGATGATTGGCTTGTAGCAGTCGTAAGCAGGCTCAAGGATGATGGCCTCATCGCCCGGATTGAGCAGCGCCATCAGGCAGTCGCCCAGCGCCTCGGTGGCACCAGAGGTAACTAAGACCTGCTTCTGCCAATCCACATCCATGCCATAGAAACGCTTGTTAGACGCCGCCACCACTTGGCGCAGCGCAGGCAGGCCTGGCATCGGCGGATATTGGTTTGGACCGTCGATCAGCGCCTTGGCGGCAACGGCGCGAATATCGTCGGGCCCTTCGTCGTCAGGGAAGCCCTGACCGAGATTGATCGCGTCATGTTCTGTCGCCAATGCCGACATCACCGCAAAAATTGTGGTCCCTAGATTGGCAAAAACCTGATTGGCCGGACGCATCGATTTTCCTATCTATAATTTTGCGCATGCCTGTCGCGCATGCTCCTCTTGACTGGAGCCTGTGCCACCTGTCAAGCAACGCCGCACAGGGAACAAGCTGCTTCAAACGGTCCTGCCTATAAATTGTGCATTCTGATCACTTTACAGGCACACTCCACGCACAACAATCAGGCAGTGTTTTTACACAAGCAACAACCCATTGAAAAACAACGAATATTTGGCGACAACCACGTGGCACGACCCATGCTAACCCAATGGACCAGACGGTCGTATCCGACCAAAAGTTAGAGGACGTCAAGGCAATGAAAAAGATCGAGGCGATCATAAAGCCGTTCAAGCTCGACGAAGTGAAAGAAGCGCTTCAAGAAGTCGGCTTGCAGGGCATCACGGTGACGGAAGCCAAGGGCTTTGGTCGGCAAAAGGGACATACCGAACTCTATCGAGGGGCGGAATACGTTGTCGACTTTCTGCCGAAAGTGAAGATCGAAATTGTTCTCGACGACAACATGGTCGCCAAAGCCGTGGATGCCATTCAAGCGGCTGCGCGCACTGGCCGCATCGGCGATGGCAAGATTTTCATCTCAACCGTCGAAGAAGCCATTCGTATTCGAACCGGCGAAACCGGCGTCGAAGCTATCTAACCCAACTGTCCGCTTGGCGGGCACGTAACCCACGATCACTTCAAAACATATCCAAGACAGGGAATGACGACATGGCTGATTACGCCTCCATTCAGCAGCTGATCAAAGACAAAGACATCAAGTACATCGATCTGCGCTTTTCCGATCCGCGCGGCAAGATGCAGCATGTGACCTTTGACATCGGTTTCTGCGATGAAGACTTCTTTGCTGAAGGCACGATGTTCGACGGTTCGTCGATCGCCGGCTGGAAAGCCATCAATGAATCCGACATGGTTTTGTTGCCGGACCTCGAAACTGCGGTTGTCGATCCGTTCTACGCCCAGAACACACTCGCCATCATCTGCGACATCACCGAGCCAAGCGGCGAACTCTATGACCGCGATCCTCGCTCAACAGCAAAGCGCGCGGAAGCCTATGTGAAGTCCGGCGGCTTTGGCGACACCATCGTGTTCGGCCCGGAAGCTGAATTTTTTATCTTCGATGATGTGAAGTTCTCTACCACGCCCTACAAGACAGGCTTCGAGTTGGACGCTAACGAGCTGCCGACAAATTCGGACACGCATTACGAAACCGGCAACATGGGCCATCGTGTGCGCACGAAGGGCGGCTACTTCCCCGTGAACCCGATCGACTCCAGTCAGGATTTGCGCGGCGAAATGCTGACCGTCATGGAAGAGATGGGTGTCTCGATTGAAAAACACCATCATGAAGTGGCTTCTGCTCAGCACGAACTCGGCACGAAGTTTCAGACGCTGACAACCGCTGCCGATCACATGCAGATCTACAAATATGTGATCCACAACGTCGCTCATGCCTACGGCAAGACCGCGACCTTCATGCCAAAGCCCGTCTTCGGTGACAACGGCTCGGGGATGCATTGCCATCAGTCGATCTGGAAGGGCGGCAAGCCTTTGTTTGCTGGCAATCAGTACGCCGACCTCAGCCAGGAATGCCTTTGGTACATCGGCGGCATCCTGAAGCATGCCAAGGCACTTAATGCCTTTACCAACCCGTCCACCAACTCCTACAAGCGTCTGGTGCCGGGCTATGAAGCCCCCGTGCTGTTGGCCTATTCGGCACGCAACCGGTCGGCCTCTTGCCGCATACCGCACGGCACATCGCCAAAATCAAAGCGCATCGAAATCCGCTTTCCTGATCCGACGGCGAACCCCTATCTCGCTTTCGCAGCGATGTGCATGGCGGGTCTCGACGGGATCGAAAACAAAATCGATCCGGGCGCACCGATGGACAAGAACCTCTATGACTTGCCGGCCGATGAATTAAAGCAAATTCCGACGGTGGCGGCTTCGCTCCGCGAAGCACTGACCTCGCTTGAAGCTGATCATGCTTTTCTGCTCAAGGGCGGCGTGTTCACAAAAGATCAAATCGAGAGCTATGCGGTCCTGAAGTGGGAAGAATGCATGCGTTACGAAATGACGCCGCACCCGGTTGAATTCGACATGTACTTTAGCTGCTGATTTTTGTCTTCACGAATATGGAAAGGCCGGAGCATTGCTTCGGCCTTTTTGTTTGTTGTCTCGCCAGCGCCTTTACAAATTTAGGTAAAATTATTTTCATCTTTATACAGATTAAATTATGTTAATCTTGCTGACTCATTGACTATCGTTCTTTTGTTTTATTTCAGTTGCGCTTGGATTCACAAGGGCATAGCATTTTCTTGTCTCAACAACGGGGAGGTTTCAAAGATGGCTCCACCGACGCAGGCAGGGTCCTGATTACACGAAGGACATTTGCATTTCATTACCTACCTGACGCGTTCTTCATGGGTGATCGGTCAGTGAACCGTTTAGGCCAAAGAGCGCAACAAACCCTGACGCCCGGGTTGCTCACATTGAGTGCGCAGGCGACAAGGCAATGAAAAAGGCCCGGCTCAATAGTCAGGGCGAGTGCGAGACGCACATCCAATAGCAACCCCGCGAGGGAACGCCCGACAGGAAAATCCGGGGCTTCCGATTGAGCGGGGTTGCGTGGCGTTTTATGCGTCGATGTTTTTCATCAAAATTGCAATTGACTACCATATTTTTTGCCATGCTTTTTTTGGGCGGAGGTGGCGTTACGCGAGAAGCTCGGGTTGCGGGATAAGCTCGACAAGATGAGAACAGCTCGCACGAAAAGGCGAGCCTTTCCTGCAAGAAAGCGAGCGTTTCCTGCAAGAGATCGTGCGTGTTACATGCGCGCGTTTGCGCGCTGCACATGAACGGTAATCCTCGGGTGGGGATTGCCCGTCACGCGTCGATGGGGGTGGGCTATCCTTCGAGACGAGCCAAGCGGCTCTCCTCAGGATGAGGGATATTGTTTATTTCGGTTGAAACTTATCCTCGCGCAAAAGGGTGCCCGTTACGCGCCGATGGGGGGCGGGCTATCCTTCGAGACGAGCCAAGCGGCTCTCCTCAGGATGAGGGTATTGTTTATTTTGGTTGGAACTTATCCTCGCGCAAAAGGACGCCCATCATTCGCCGATGGAGACCGGGCTATCCTTCGAGACGAGCCAAGAGGCTCTCCTCAGGATGAGGGATATTGTTTATTTCGGTTGGAACTTATCCTCGCCCGAAGAAAGCCCCTCACCCAAGGGGAAAAAGTCGGGTGAGGTTCGTTCAGCGTATCAATGCAGCCGCTGTCTTTGCTTCGTTCTTGGCGTAGGCACGGAAGGCACTAAAGACGCCGAGTTTTTCGTCAGGATCCTTGCCTGCGCCCATACGCAGAAGCTGGAGACAGAACCAACCTTGCTGGCCCCAGCCGTTTAGCGCCTTGACAATGTTGAAACGACTATGCGGGCCGAAAATGCCGGGACCAATTTGTAACGTTTTTTCAAAGGCGGGAATGGTTCGGGTCGAACCGCTGAGCAATCGTGCGGGTGCGGATGGATCGACACAGAGCGGACGCCCCAAGCCGACCGCATCCATGGTGCCGCTGGCCAACGCCGCGTTCATGCCGTCCACTGAACGAAAACCGCCGGTCACCATGAGCGGCATGGTTGTCGCGGCGCGAATGTCTTTGGCATATTCAAGAAAATAGGCTTCGCGCGCGATCGTGCTTTCCTTGCGCGTTTCGGATTTTTCCGGATGCAGTGTCAGATCATCAAGACCGACAAGCCGGGGCTGCTCATAAGTGCCGCCGGAAATTTCAAGCAGATCAAGCCCTTCGTGATTGAGCCAAGCGGCGACGCGGATCGCATCCATATGTGAAAAGCCGCCGCGCTGGAAATCGGCGGAGTTGAGTTTCACAGAGATAGGAAAATCAGCGCCAACGGCTTTGCGCACCGCGCGCACCACTTCGAGCAACAGCCGCGCGCGATTTTCGAGGCTGCCGCCCCACTCGTCGTTACGGGTGTTGACATCGGGCGATAGGAACTCGGAAATCAGATAGCCATGCGCACCGTGAATCTGGACGCCAGTGAAACCAACATCACGGGCGATGGTTGCCACATGAGCAAAGCGCGCGATCACATCCTTGATGTCGGCGTCCGTCATCGCGCGCGGTTTGCCGAATTGCGCGCCGGGCATGTCGAGCGGAATATCGGAGGGCGCTAGCGGCTCTTTGCTGACGCTGATCGGGGTCTGGCGTCCTGCGTGGCTGATTTGCATCCAGAGATGCGTGTTGTTGACGGTGCCTGCTTCGGCAAAGCTGCGCAGCGCCGCGATGGCTTCATTGGATTGGGGGCCGTCGATGGCGACATTGCCGGGCCGTTCCATATAGCGGCGATCCACCTGCACATTGCCGGTTAGAAGCATGCCGGCCCCACCTTCGGCCCAACGACGATAAAGCCGCTGATGGCTTTCGGTGGCGCGGTTCATCGGGTCGCCCAACCCTTCGGTCATGGCCGCCTTGACGAGACGGTTTTTCAATACCGCGCCACAAGGCAACGTCAATGGTGATGAAATAGTGGTCTTGTCTGTCATAGCTTCCCCCCGACAATGTATTTTGCGAGATGGTCGCACAAATACATGTCAAGGCAAGACTGACCCACTACCTGGGCTTTTGCCCGTTTGCTCCCGCCCGCCCCTGCGCCCTACAATCGGGCTCGATTCGTTCCCCCACATTCCATAACGCCCGCCCAGAGTATCCATGGCCGCCAAACGCTCCAGTAAATCCGCCGATTCTGACGATCTATTCGCCGCTGCTCCCAAGCCAGCGGCCAAAGTGACGGCAGCGCCGAGACATTCAAAAGAGACAGAAGGCTACTCGGCCAAGGACATCGAGGTGCTGGAAGGCCTGGAGCCGGTGCGCCGTCGCCCCGGCATGTATATCGGCGGCACCGACGAAAAGGCGCTTCACCATCTCTTCGCCGAAGTCCTCGACAACTCGATGGACGAAGCGGTGGTGGGTCACGCCAACTGGATCGACGTGTCGCTGCATGAAGATGGCAGCCTGACGGTCAGCGACAATGGGCGCGGCATCCCTATTGACGTTCACCCCAAATATAAGCCGAAGTCTGCGCTGGAAGTGATCTTCACAACCTTACATTCGGGCGGCAAGTTTGACGGCAAGGCCTATGAGACATCCGGGGGCCTGCACGGCGTCGGCATTTCGGTGGTGAACGCGCTATCGGATCGGCTCGAAGTCGAAGTCGCGCGCGATCAGGTGCTCTATTCGCAAAGCTATTCGCGTGGCGCGCCACTCACCAAGCTCATCAACAAAGGGCGCATTCAAAACCGTCGCGGCACGAAGGTCACGTTTCACCCCGACGAACAGATATTCGGCAAGGATGCAACGTTCCGCCCGGCTCGGCTGCACCGCATGGCGCGCGCCAAAGCCTATCTGTTTGGCGGCGTTGAAATCCGATGGCATTGCGCGCCGTCGCTGGTCACGGACCAAACACCAGCCGAAGATGTACTTCATTTTCCCGGCGGGCTTGTTGATTTTCTTCGAGCAGAAATCGGCAATACAACGACAGTCACCAACGAGCCTTTTCACGGCAAGGTCTCTAAGCCCGGCAGCCACGGCTCTGTCGAATGGGCCGTGGGCTGGTATAATGACGACGGGTTCGTTCTCTCTTACTGCAACACCGTGCCGACCACGGAAGGTGGGACGCATGAAGCCGGTTTGCGCGCAGCGCTAACCAAGGGCCTCAAGCACTATGCCGACATGACTGGCAATAAGAAAGCTAGCCAAATCCAAGCCGAAGATGTTCTAGGCACAGCGGGTGCTTTGCTCTCGATCTTCATCCACGAGCCGGAATTTCAAGGGCAGACCAAGGAAAAGCTGGCAACGTCTGCGGCGCATAAGCTGGTGGAAAAGGCGGTTGGTGACCATTTCGATCATTGGTTGACCGCCTCACCTGCACAGGCAACGAAGCTGCTCGACTGGGTGATCGACAGATCAGAAGAACGCCTCAAGCGACGGCAGGACAAGGACGTGGCGCGCAAGAGCGCGACGCGCAAGCTCCGCCTTCCGGGTAAACTCGCTGATTGCGCGCAGGCAGGCTCTGCGGGTTCTGAAATTTTCATCGTCGAGGGTGACAGCGCTGGCGGCTCGGCCAAGCAGGCGCGCGACCGCGCCAGCCAAGCCATCCTACCGCTGCGCGGCAAGATTTTGAACGTTGCCTCGGCAACCGGCGCGAAGATGCAGCAAAACCAGCAAATTTCTGATCTCATTCAAGCGCTCGGCGTGCGTACCGGCTCGCAATATCGCGACAGTGACTTGCGCTACGAGAAGGTCATCATCATGACCGACGCCGATGTTGATGGCGCGCATATTGCCTCATTGTTGATCACGTTCTTCTATCAAGAAATGCCGGAGCTTATTTCGCGCGGGCACCTGTTCCTTGCCGTGCCGCCGCTCTACAAGCTCAGCCAAGGTGGCAAGACGGCCTATGCGCGAGATGATGCGCATAAGGATGAACTGATGAAAAAGGAATTTAAAGGGAGCAGCAAAGTCGAAATCAGCCGCTTCAAAGGCCTCGGCGAGATGATGCCTGCGCAGTTGAAAGAGACAACCATGGTGCGCAACAAGCGCACATTGTTGCGCGTCATGGTGCCTGACGAAGAAATCAAGGCAACCAAGAGTTCGGTCGATCGGTTGATGGGAAACAAGCCGGAAATGCGCTTCCAATTTATTCAGGAACACGCAGCCTTTGCCGTGGATCTGGACATCTGACACTCAGGACGCGCGCGCTGGGAGCCTATCTTCAGCGTGGCAAGAGCTTTCGGTGATTGTCACCCGCTCAGACGGGAAGATCAGCAAGACTGTTGTCCCCGCGCCTAGTTGGCTGCGCATAACGAATTCGCCATCGTGCAAGTCCATCATCGCCTTGGCGAGCGGCAGGCCGAGCCCGGTTCCCTGCGGTACGTTTGGCAGATTGTTGCTCACTTGACCAAAGGGCGTCAGGGCAACCTTAATCTCATCCACCGTCATGCCAATGCCGCTATCCGTGACGACGATGGACAGACTGCCGTTGGTACGACAATCAAAGCTAATTTTTACCGTGCCGTGAGCGTCCGTATATTTGACGGCATTGGAGACGATGTTGATCAATATCTGACGGATCATGCGCTCGACGGCGCGCAAATGGATTATCCTGTCGGGTGCTTCGACGGCCAGCAATACATTTTGGCGGGCGACGAGCGGCCGCAGCATTGCGCAGGCAGAATTCACCACCGTCACAATGTCGAAATCTGATTCATTTTCGACATTCGACTGCCCACTTTCGATCTTGGCCAGATCGAGAATGTCATTAATGATGTCAAGCAGGTGCATCCCGCTCTCATTTATATCCTTAGAATATTCGACGTAACGCGGGTTCTCAATCGGCCCAAAGCGCTGGTTCTGCATGATGTCAGAAAAGCCGATGACCGCGTTGAGCGGCGTGCGCAGCTCGTGGCTCATATTCGCTAGAAATCTGGATTTGGCCGCATTGGATTCTTCGGCGCTATGGAGGGCGACAGCCAACTGCTCTGTCATCATAGATAAAGCACGACGTGAGGACGCAAGTTCTCGGATGATCCCTTGCGCATAATAGATGATCGGCGCAGCGGTCACCGTTGCGATGGATGATGCGGCCAGAGCGATGGACCAATTAAAGGGCATCAGATCGGCGGCACCCATCACCCAGCAAAGGCACATCGCAACCACAACAGCAAAGCCCGTTAGAAAAGCAGTCGCAGTGCCCTTTGAAGCGCGCACCAACCGGCGATTGAACCGGGCAGTCAAACTTTGTGAACGACGCTCGACACGAATGCCATCCCGCTCATTGACATGAGAGGGCCTATTCGTGCTGCTGGATGTTGGCTCGTGGTTCATTGATCGCGCTCGCCTTTGCGCCATCACAATGGTGTTAAATCGTTAATATCTGAAAAAGGTAGGGGCCTTCGCTGAGGTGCCAGATCGAGATGTTTTGGCCACATTGACGAATAATCTGCAATAAATGGCGACTAAGAGTATGCGTCATAGAGCCCAATTGCCCCTGATCACGTTGACAAATGGCCATCGACGCTTATCTTTCGGCAAACTTGCGGTGGTGCGCGACCGCTTAGGAAACGCGCGAAAAGCTGCCCCCAAATTTCCGTCCACGGGCCCCATAAAGTGGGCCACCAGGGCAGCTCATACATGGTGCATAGGGCCTTTATATGACATTTGACGAACTCGGCCTGGGAGCCGAGGTGCTGAAGGCGGTTGCTGAAACCGGCTACACAGAACCCACTCCCATTCAGGCGCAAGCCATTCCGTTTGTATTGAAAAAACGCGATGTGTTGGGGATTGCGCAAACCGGAACGGGCAAGACTGCCTCTTTCACTCTCCCGATGATTGACATGCTCTCACGCGGGCGCGCCAAGGCACGGATGCCCCGCTCGCTTATTTTGGAACCGACGCGTGAACTCGCCGCTCAGGTTGCCGAGAATTTTGCGACCTACGGCAAATACAACAAACTCTCGATGGCGCTGCTGATCGGTGGTGTTTCATTCGGCGATCAGGAAAAGAAGCTGGATCGCGGCGTTGACGTATTGATTGCGACGCCCGGCCGTCTGCTCGACCATTGCTCGCGCGGCAAGGTGCTTCTCACCGGCGTGCAGATCCTGGTGATCGACGAAGCCGACCGTATGCTCGATATGGGCTTCATTCCCGACATCGAAGAAATCTGCAAAAAAATTCCGTTCACGCGCCAGACGTTGTTCTTCTCGGCAACCATGCCGCCTGAAATTCAACGCCTTACCGATACCTTCCTTCAGAATCCTGAAAGAGTTGAGGTCTCGCGCCCTGCTTCGGCCAGCGCAACCATCACACAGGGTCTGGTGAAAACGACGCGTGAGAAAAAGCGCGAGACGCTGCGGGAATTGATCGAAGAAGAAGACGTGAAGAACGCGATTATTTTTTGTAATCGCAAACGCGACATTGGTGCGGTCCACAAGGCGCTTGAAAAACATGGGATGCCTGTCGGTTCTCTCCATGGCGACCTGGATCAATCCACGCGCACCAAAACGCTCGACGGGTTTCGTAATGGCTCAATCCGGCTGCTGGTTGCCAGCGATGTCGCTGCGCGCGGCCTCGACATTCCTGATGTCAGCCACGTCTTCAATTTCGACGTGCCGACACATGCCGAAGACTATATTCACCGCATTGGCCGCACAGGTCGCGCGGGCCGTCACGGTTCTGCCTATACGTTGATGACACGCGAAGACGGAAAATATCTGGCAGGCATTGAAAAGCTGATTGGCGGGCCAATCCCTGAGCGCGGTGCGAGCCCAAAAAAGGCGAGCGATAGTGATGCGGTCGCCGTTGCCGAAAGTGTCAGCGATGCGAACGATACCCCGGTTGTGGTCGAGGCCAATGAGCTAGCGGCCAGTGAGCCAACAATCAGCGAACCAACGACCAGTGAGCTGACAGCCAGTGAGCCGACAGCCAGCGATGAAGCCACGACAAGTGCTGACGACGCTACACCGCGCAAGCCGCGCGAACGCCGTACGCGCGGCGGACGTGGCCGTAACAAGTCGAACGCAGCAAAAGCCGACGCGACGCCGAGCGAAACAGCTGACGCCGAAACAGCGCCGCAGCCCGATGTGCCTGCCGACGCGCCGGAGCTTATGGCAACGATCAGCGAGCAGCCAGCCGCCCGCGCACCGCGAGATAACAGCCGGAACAACTCATCGCGTAACGACCAACCACGTCGCGACCGCAACGAACGCTCGAATGGCCGCGGCCGTGACGATGACGATGGCCCACGCGTCGTCGGCCTCGGCGACCATGTGCCTGCCTTCATGCTGCGCGCCGTGAAGCTGCCCAAGCGTCGCCCCAATGACGCCGAAGATTCCGACATCAACGAGGTCGAGGTCGAAGCCGAAGAAGCATGAGCGCTTCGTGATCCCATTTAAAAAGGCGGCCTTTGCAGGCCGCCTTTTTTATTATGCTGTCTCGCTGGTTCTATTGCGCAGGTGTCACGCGCCAAACCGTATTGCCCACATCGTCGGCCACCAGCAATGCGCCGGAATTGTCGATGACGACGCCGACAGGGCGGCCACGCGCATCGCCGTCTTTGTCCAGAAATCCGGTCAGTACATCTTGCGCCGGGCCTGATGGTTTTCCGTCAGCAAAGGGAACAAAGATAACCTTGTATCCGCTGGCAGGGTTGCGGTTCCAAGACCCGTGTTGCCCGATAAAGGCCCCGCCCTTGTAGCGGGCAGGCAGGAGCGATCCTGTATCGAAGGTCAATCCCAGCGATGCTGTGTGCGGCCCAAGCGCATAGTCGGGCGCAATGGCGCTTGCGACCAGCGCGGGGTTTTGTGGTTTGACGCGCACATCAACGTGCTGGCCGTAATAGCTGTAGGGCCAGCCGTAGAAGGCACCGTCTTTCACCGATGTCATATAGTCTGGCACAAGGTCGCTGCCGATTTCATCGCGTTCATTGACAGCAACCCAGAGCGCACCCGTTTTCGGTTCAAAGGCGAGGCCATTGGGATTGCGGATGCCTGTGGCGAATAGACGATCCTTGCCGGTTTTCAGATCAAGAAGATGGATGGCGGCGCGGCCCTTCTCGACCTCCATGCCATTGTCGCCCACATTGCTGTTAGAGCCGACCGTGACATAAAGATGTGTGCCGTCTGGCGTCGCCAGAATGTTTTTCGTCCAATGATGATTGATTGGTCCACCGGGAAGGTCTGCAACCTTTGTCGGCGCGGCATCAATATGGGTTTCGCCGGACTTGTAGGGGAACGACACGATTGCGTTGGCATTGGCGACGTAGAATGTGTTGTCGATGAGCGCCATGCCGAAAGGTGAATAGAGATTTTCAAGGAAAGGCACATGGACATCGGCCACGCCATCGCCATTGGTATCGCGCAGCAGCGTGATGCGATTGGCTGTCGGCGCACCGGCACCGGCATTGCGCATAAGGAAGCGTCCGATCCATGCCTTAATGCCCGTCTCGCCGGGTTGTGGCGGGGTGTTGGTTTCTGCGACCAGCACATCGCCATTGGGCAAAACATAAAGCCAACGCGGATGATCCAGCCCCTGCGCGAAAGCATTGACCTGTAGACCTTTGGCCGCTGTCGGCTTTTCACCCTTAGTCCATGGCGTCGCGGTGGCAATATTGACGATGGGTAGGAGCGACGATTGGGGGGCGGGCAATTCCGGATTTGGCCCCATCCCCTGCTCGACCGAATATTTAGCCGTATCGCCGCACCCAACCAATGTGGCAAGTGCCAGCACCGATATCAGCGGAATGGTGGTTTTGCGCATAAGGCAATCTCCGGGTTAAGCGAATGAATAGGTCGCCTATAGATGGACCAACAGGCACGCCCACACAAGGCAGGCAACAAAAAGGGCGGCCCTGCGCGAGCCGCTCTTCCGTGGGAAATAACTGCCGATTTATTTCTTGATCATGGACGCCAGCGTCTTGCGCGTCTTGTCGCCATAGGGCGCGCGGAACATTTCAGCGACCATCTTGGCCTTAGCTTGCACATAGACGGCCTTGGCATGGCTGAAGGTCTTGAAACCGTCATGTCCATGATAAGATCCCATGCCGCTCGGGCCAACGCCACCAAAGGGCAAGTCTTCCATGGAGACATGCATAATGACGTCGTTGACTGTCACACCGCCTGACGTGGTGCGGTCCAGCACGGTCCGCTGCTCGGCGGCATCGTCGCCGAAATAGTACAGACCAAGAGGCCGGGCGTGGGCGTTGACATAGCCCAGCACCTCGTTGACGTCGCGATAGGTCTTGATTGGCAGAACGGGTCCGAAGATTTCGTCTTGCATAACCTTCATATCGTCCGTCGGATTGACGATCAGCGTTGGCGCGATCTTGTGGGTCTGCTGCTGTGACATATCCTCATTGGCCGGGTTGATCTCGACGATCTTGGCGCCCTTGGCCTTAGCGTCGTCCACATAACCGTTGATCCGGTCGTAGTGTCGTTGATTGATGATCGAGGTGTAATCGGGGTTATCCTTCAGGGTCGGAAACATCTTTTTGACCGATTTGGTCGCTTCGGCAATGAACTCATCCACGCGCCCTTCAGGCACAAAGACATAGTCCGGCGCGAGGCAAATCTGACCGGCATTGAGTGTCTTGCCTGTCATGATCTTGGCAGCAGCATCGTCCATCTTGGCGGTCTTGGAGACAATGACCGGCGACTTGCCGCCCAATTCCAGCGTCAGCGGCACTAGATTTTCGGCAGCCGCTCGCATGACGTGATAGGCAATCGACGTTGCGCCGGTAAACAAGAGATGATCGAAGGGCTGGCGGGAGAAGGCCTCACCAACCGCCGGACCACCTGTGACCACAGCCACTTCGGTCTCGTCGTAGGCCGAACGGATCATCCGGGCCATCAGTTCTGATGTTGCCGGGGTGAATTCCGATGGCTTGATGATGGCGCGATTGCCCGCGGCAAAGACGCCTGCCAGCGGTGTCCAGGTCAGATTGATCGGGAAATTCCAGGGGCTAATGATGCCGACAACGCCGAGCGGCTGAAACTCAACACGTGCTTTGGCACCAAGCAGATTGAGCGGAAATTGCACCTTGCGCTTTTCTGGCTTCATCCATTGGCGCAGATGCTTCTTGGCGTGTTTCAATGGGCCGATTGAGCCCATCACATCGGCGAGCAAGGACTGTTCTCTGCTGCGATGCCCGAAATCGGATGACAGGGCTTCGACGATCTCGTTTTGATTGTCCACAATCAAGGCAATGGCGCGGTCGATCCAGTCGATCCGGCGTTCAGCGCTGGGCGCGCCGTCCTTGATATGGGCCGCTTTTTGGCGGTCCACGATGCTACGGATCGATTCTGAGATCGCATTTCCGTCAGTTTCACGCATGTTTGATTCAGCAAGGCTCATTTTTTATCTCCCTATTGCGCCGGGACGGGGAGGCATTCCGACAGCACATTTGAAAAATATACATGACAAATTCGATAAACGTCAGCTTTGAAGGCAACAGATCAGCGGAAATCCTCGCACAAACAAGGCGCAACAGGGCCAGCATAGCCCTTGATCACGATTTTACAAAAATGGCTGTTTCCGCCGAGTTTACCGGCACGTAACAAAGTTCCTCTATCCTCTCCACCGAGAGAATGTTTCTCCTGCCGCCAAGAAACAACATATTTGAGGCTCCTTGTGAAAACCTATTCGGACGATACTGCCTTGGCTACCGAGTGGAGCGCCAAGGCCATGGCCCTGATGGAGACCCACCAGGTCGCCCCTTTGCCGGCAAATTATGAGCTGTGGTTTCGCTATGCATCCGGGCAAGCCGCCGATCTCAACGAGGAAATTGACGAACATCTGAAGGCGGGCAAGACGATTGACGCGGAGATTTCGGGCAACCTGCATCAGCGCTTTCTCAGCCAAACGGCGCTCGCCGATACAGCGCTCGAAACGGGCGACCGATTGAGCAGCGAAGTCGACAAGATCATGCAACTCGTTCAAGCCGCCGTGGGTGACAGTTCTGAACTTGGATCATCGGTGCGTGCCGCCAGCGAAGGCTTGAACAACAAGTCCACGCCTGCCGATATTGGCCGCGTCGTCGAAGCTATCATGGGGGCTTCGGTGCAAATGGAAAAACGCTCGATAGAACTTGAAGAGCGTTTGAACGAAACCAAAACAGAACTTAATACACTACAAGGCAATCTGACAAAGGCGCGTGACGAGGCGCGGACTGATGGGTTGACCGGCGTCAACAATCGCAAGGCATTTGACGAATTACTGGCCAAGGAAGTCACACGCGCCAACGCAAACAACACGCCGCTTTGCCTGATTATGGGCGACATCGATCATTTCAAGAATTTCAATGACACTTGGGGTCACCGCACAGGTGATCAGGTGTTGCGCCTGGTTGCGAGTTGCCTGAAGAACGGCGCACGCGAAGGCGACAGCGTGGCGCGCTATGGCGGCGAAGAGTTCGTTGTCATCATGCCCGGTGCCGTGGGTGACTGTGCCGAAGATCTGGCCAATTCAATCCGCGAAGCCATTCAGGCCCGAGAGCTGGTTAAACGGTCCACTGGCGAGACGCTTGGCCGTGTCACCATGTCGATGGGAATTTCATCGTTCCAAGCTGGGGACAACTCTGCATCCATGATCGAGCGCGCCGACGGCAATCTCTATTCAGCCAAACGCAGCGGGCGCAATTGTGTGGTGACAGACCCGACAGCCGCAATGCCGAAGGCAAAAGCGAGCTAAGCCCCGCCGCTCACCCGCCATCAACAGCCATTGACGCAACGTTTGCGCGTCAATTTTTGTCTACCTCCCACCTGCCCTTTCCCACGCACCATCGCGCGTCTATGCTCTGGACCAAATCACGCCATAAGTGAATATGAGCCGGGACGGAACGATGACTTCATACACAACGATCAAGCTAGAAACCTCAGACGGCATCGCCGTTTTGACGCTCAATCGCCCTGAAGTGCTGAACAGCATCAACATGGCCATGATCGCAGAAATTCGCAGCGCCGTGAAAGCCGTGGCAGCGGACGAGAGTGCGCGCGTTTTGATGCTGACCGGCGAAGGCCGCGCTTTCTGCGCCGGAGCTGATCTTGCTGCGCAGGGCCAACGCGCAGAGGGCATGAGCGTCGGCGAGGGTGTCGCGCATGGCATGAAGACCGCGTTCAACCCGATGATGAGCGAACTCTACGCGCTGGATAAGCCGATCCTGTCAGCGGTGAACGGAACGACAGCGGGCGGTGGCGTCGGCCTCGCGCTGGTCGCCGATATTTGTATCGCGGCAAAATCAGCCAGTTTCATTTCCGTGTTCGGGCCCAAACTCGGCCTCATCCCCGACCTTGGGACGACATGGCAATTGCCCCGGCTTGTCGGGCGCGCACGCGCATTAGGGATGGCCATCACAGGCGAAAAAATACCCGCCGAGATGGCGGCAGACTGGGGCCTGATTTGGAAATGCGTGGACGACGCCACTCTTATGGACGTTGCGCGCGAACTCGCCGCCAAAATTGCCAAGGGGCCGACCAGCGCCTTTGCACAAATACGCAAGGCGCTCGATGTAGCGCCTCACAATAGCTATGACGATCAGCTCGACTATGAGCGCGTCACACAAGGCCAGCTCGGCGACCATCCGAATTTCGTAGAGGGCGTCAAAGCGTTCCTCGGCAAACGCGAAGCAAAATTCAAATAGCAATCAAGAGATCAGGGAGAGACCAATGGAATTTGAACGCGCAAAACTCGCCATAGACGGGCAA
Organism: Parvibaculaceae bacterium; assembly: GCA_041688015.1. Lineage (GTDB taxonomy): Bacteria > Pseudomonadota > Alphaproteobacteria > Parvibaculales > Parvibaculaceae > Parvibaculum. The sequence continues at coordinate 319,401 of JBDNIY010000001.1, read as the reverse complement.
GTCGCCACGCTGACACTGAACCATCCAGAAGTGATGAACGCTGTGTCGATGGAAATGCTCGGCGGGCTGGCAAAGGCTATGGATGAGGTTGAAGACCCCGCCAACAACGTTCGATGCCTGGTGATGACGGGCGAAGGCCGCGGGTTTTGCACCGGGGCAAACCTGCAAGGACGCGGCGACAATAATGCCGGGCGACCCGATGCCGGTTCGGCGCTGGAGACAGCCTATCATCCGTTCCTGCGTCGGTTGCGCAACCTCAAGATGCCATTTGTAACAGCCGTGAACGGCCCTGCCGCTGGCGTCGGCATGAGTTTTGCCCTGATGGGCGATCTCGTCGTCTGCGCCCGCTCGTCTTATTTCCTGCAAGCCTTTCGTCGCATCGGCCTAGTGCCGGATGGTGGCTCAACCTGGATTTTGCCGCGTCTGGTCGGCAAGACGCGCGCCATGGAGCTGTCATTGCTTGGCGAAAAACTGCCTGCCGAAACGGCCCTGCAATGGGGCCTCGTCAATCGCGTCTATGATGACGAGAAACTGATGGGCGAGGTCCAGATACTTGCCAAAGATCTCGCCAATGGCCCGACGGTGTCGCTGGGTCTGATCCGGCAGCTTTATTGGGAAAGCACGGACAATTCATATGAAGAACAGCTGAACATGGAACGCCAGTCCCAGCGCATCGCTGGCGCCAGCGCCGACTTCAAGGAAGGCGTGAAGGCATTTCTGGCCAAACGCCCCGCCCAATTCGAAGGAAAATGACCATGCAACCACAGGCAATTGAAAGCTGGCACAAAGCCATGAAGGGCGGCGACCCGGCTGCGCTCGACACGTTGTTGGCAGACGAGGTCGTCTTTCAATCGCCGGTGGTACACACGCCGCAGGTGGGCAAGGCTATCACCAAGCTCTATCTGAGCGCGGCCATGCATGTTCTGGGTAATGATGAATTCCGCTATGTCGGCGAGTGGTTTGGCCCAAATTCTGGGGTGCTCGAGTTCGAGACGGTCATTGAAGGCATTACGATCAACGGCATCGACATGATCGGGTGGAACGATGCCGGGCAAATCACCAGCTTCAAAGTGATGGTGCGACCACTCAAGGCCGTCAACAAACTACATGAGATGATGGGCAAGCTGCTGGCGAAAATGGTGCCGAAGTAAGGTCCCTACTTCAGCTTTTTTGTCGTCGTCTTTTTTGCCGTCTTCTTCTTGGGAGGCGCGTTCTTTTTGCGCTCGGCGACCCGGGCGGCTTTGGCGCGCTTTTCGCTCTGCACAGCATGCATGACGTCGATGGATTTGCGCGCCCATTCGGTCAGTTCGTCGCCATCATCCAGCAGACGTTCGGGAACTTCATAATAGGAAAGCGCGCCGGTTTTGCCGTTGGTCATCTCATAGGTGAAGGGTGCCATGTCTTCACTTTGGTAGTCGGCTCGATTGCGATCATCGACTTTGAAATAGAGCGTCTCGCCGAAAACGACGCCGAACATCATGCCATCGAGATAGAGCCCCGTGCCACCGAACATGCGCCGCATCTGGATCGGCCCGAGCCGCTCCAATTGCTCGACGATGAATTCCATATATTCGTTACTCGCGGCCATCGGCTTTGCCTGACATTAATTGCGTTCGGGGATTACGTTCGGGCCCATCTTAGGGCGAACAAAGGGACGGCGCTATCGGCCCAACCAGTGTTTAAGACGGACCGCTGCTTCGGCCATATCGTCGGTTGCGCCAGCAAATGAGAAACGCAAGGTCTGGCCACCGCGATGGGGATCAAAGTCGAGGCCGGGTGTCGCCGCCACACCTGTTTCGTGCAACATGCGACGACAAAACTCAACGCTATCCATGTTGGTATCCTTCGCCATCACATGAGCGACATTCGCATAGAGATAAAATGCCCCGTCGGCCGGTGCAAAATTGTCTAGCCCCGCGTCGGGCAAAGCCTTGAGCAGAAGATCGCGATTGGCCGCATAGATCGCGACATTGGCATCTAGCTCCTCGCGCGCATCGAAAGCCGCGATGGCCGCCTCCTGCGCAATGGCAGGCGGCGAGATGAAGAGGTTCTGCGCCAGCCTTTCCAGCGGGCGCACGAGACGCTCGGGCACGACCAACCAACCAAGACGCCAGCCTGTCATGCTGTAATATTTGGAGAAGCTGTTGGCGATGATGGCATCGGGCGAGGATGCGAGGGCTGTTACTTCGGGCATGCCAAATGAGATGCCGTGATAGATTTCATCGGAAATGAACCACCGGCCGTTCGCTTCGCAAGAGGCTGTCAGCGCTGCCAGCGCTTCAGGCGTCAACATGGTGCCGGTCGGGTTTGCCGGGCTGGCGACAAGCACGCCTTCGATGCGGCCATGTTGGCGCTCGGCGGCCTCAATCAATTCCGGTGTCATCGCCCAGCGCGTTTCGGGGCCAACAGGAATGCCAACAGGCACAAGGCCGAGCGCCGTCAGGATATTGCGATAGGCGGGGTAGCCAGGCTCGCAAATGGCGATGCGCGCGCCAGGGTCAAAGCAGGCGAGAAACGCCAGCACAAAGCCCCCTGACGAACCCGACGTGATGGCGACGCGCTCTGCGGCAACATCCACCCCATAGTGCTCGCCATAGTGTGCCGCGATGCGCGCACGCAATTTGGGCAAGCCCAGCGCATCTGTATAGCCAAGGCGCTCATGAACGAGGGCATGTGCTGCCGCCTCGCGGACCCGTTTAGGCGCAGGCGTCGATGGCTGACCGACCTCAAGATGAATGATGCGCTGCGCCTCACCACCCTGCCGGTCCATTGCCGTTGCTTCGCGCATCACGTCCATAGCGATGAACGACGCAACGTCGCTCCGCGCCGAAATTTTGGGTTTGCTCATCGTGATCAGCTATCCGCTTAACGGCCCGACGCGACGGCACCAAAGCCGACGCCCGCGCTTTCAGGCCCGACATCTGCCGTGCATGTACCGCGCGGCAGCCCGAGCGGGCACATCACAAGATTGGCGGGAGATTGCGCTGTGGCTGTGCTTGATGCGAGCGCACGTTCAGCAGCGCCTTGGTCGCCGGTCAGTCCGGCAGCGACAGCGCTCTCAATCGCAGCGCCTCCTTGGGGTGATCCGACACCCGCCCCTGCGCCAAAAAACCCATCCTTTGATTTTGCACGGACAAGCATCACGGGCACAATGAAGGCGCCTGCACGCCCCGTGACCGCTGTGTCCGGCGTCGCGGCCAGCACAACGCCACTTGTCGGGGCGACATGGCCCGCCCCAAACGCCCCGTTCATCGTTACACCGCAGGCGACCGCTCCGCCCGTTGCATCGACCGTCACAAAGGAGGTCGATCCATAATCGTGATTGAGCGCATCATTGGACGCGCCAACAGACGTGGCCGCCTTTTGCGCCAGCGCGTTCAAATCAGATGTGCCTTTGGCATTTTGAATGTCCTGCCAAAGCGCCTGAGCAAATGTCCCCGCTTCAAAACCTGTCGCGGGCAACATGACATTCAACTGACCGGACGCGATCGCCTGCGCTGGCGCAATGTCTGGATGATAATCCCGCATATCAGCGAGGGTCAGCGCGCCGCCCTGCGCGGCTGCCTGAGCGACAAATTGGTGGGCGAAATCTCCCTGATAAAAGCCCGCCACGCCGCGCGCGCGAATACGCCCGAGCGTTCCGGCTAGTGCCGCTTGCGCTATCCGCTCCGCTTCGCCGTGTGGCGTGCCATCCGCTCGCGCAAACAATCCGCTCAGATCAGCGGAACGCCCGATCACTTGCGCATTGTCAGTAAATTGACGTGCCGTCGCGCGTGAAACTTGAAACCCTGTCGCAGCCATACGCTCTGCGGGCGACACCAGCGTGGACCATGCCACCTTGCCGTACCGCGCTTGCAGATACGCAAAGCCGCGCACATTGCCCGGCACGCCGACCGCGCCGCCTGCTTGCGGGCGCGCGGCGAGAAAAGAAATGGTCGTGACGTCGCCTTTGGCTGGCTCACGCACCAGACACAGACCGCCGCCGCCGAGGCTTGCGGCGGCTGGATAGGTCACCGACAGTGCAAAATAAAGGGCTGTTGCTGCGTCCGCGGCGTTGCCGCCTTTTTCCAAAGCGTTGCGAGCGATCAGGGCCGCCGTCGGCTCATCGGCAATCACGGCACCCGCAAAAGACGAGCCGTCCGGCATGAGCTCCATCTTCTTCAAGCCATAGTTGTCGCGCTGCTGCTTCGTCACCAGACTGCTTGACCCTGCCGTCGCACCGAGGGGCGTGTCACGCGGCGCATCTGCACAAGCGGTCAGCTGAGCCACCAGTATCACGCCCCCCAACAAACCAACTGCCCGTTTTATCCCTTGGCGCAACATTCGCTCTCCCATTTTTATCTTCCAGCTCCTTGGCCACCGTAACGCCGCAGCAAAGCCCAACCACGCCGACTTGTCCACAATTCGGCCTTGATTGCAGGCTTTCCTGACACACATTACACGATCACCGGACATGATCGCCGGAATTAGATCGCTCTAACGTTAAACCTAGACACAATATGGCAGAGGTTTAGCAGAGGTTTAATTGACGGGCGACACGACCCCACTTACCGTTTCAAAAAACACGCTGGCCGTTTCAGAAGATAGACGGGCCGTTTCAGAAAATAGACGGAATAAAGCCGATAGCCCTGCCGTCAGGTTGGTCATTCGGGATAGAGCCATTTCGCCTAAGACCAAAGGGTCAGCGGGTCGAATTGGACCAAGGGAGCAAGAATGAAATTTCTGGTGCCGACGCGTATGGGTCGAGCGAGAACCGCAAGCGCAATTTGTCTTAGCGCCATGATGGCATTTGTGCCGTTTGCGACAGCGCAGGCGGCCAGCATTTCGATTGTACGCGATGCCGAAACCGAAAAAATGATCCGCGACTATTCCGAACCGATATGGCGGGCAGCCGGTCTGGTGCCATCGGCGGTGCAGGTCCATCTTGTGATGGACCCCAACATCAATGCTTTCGTGGCTGGCGGCCAACATCTTTTCATCAATACAGGCCTCATTACGCAAGCGGATGCGCCAATGGAACTGAGCGGCGTTATCGCGCATGAAACCGGCCATATGGCCGGTGGTCATCTTGCGCGGGGTGGCGAGGCCATGGGCAAACTCGCCCTTCCCTATTATGCCTCAATGATCGCAGGCCTAGGTGCCATCATCGCGGGCGCTGGTGACGCTGGCATGGCCATTTTGGCGGGCGGTTCGCAGGTGGCGCAACGTTCGGTGCTTGCCTATACGCGCCAACAGGAAGGCAGCGCAGATCAGGCGGGCGCCACCTACCTTCAGCGCGGGCATGAATCTGGCAAAGGCATGCTTATGCTGTTTGAACGGTTCCGCGATCAGGAGGCCCTAAGTTCCACATCACAAGATCCGTTTATCCGTAGTCACCCTATCTCGGAAGATCGTCTTGCCTCGCTTGAACAGCGCGTCAAGGCGTCACCCTATTATGACACGCCGGATTCGCCTGAACGCATCCATGAATTCAAAATGATTCAGGCTAAACTCAATGGCTTTGTCGATGATCCCAGTGTCACGCTGCGCCGCTATCCACAATCAGATCAAAGCGACTATGCCCATTACGGCCGTGCGGTCGCCTATCACAAAATGGGCGACAACAACAAGGCGCAGGCCGAGTTGGTTCCGCTCATCGCGAAGATGCCAAACAACCCTTACATTTGGGAGCTAAAAGGCCAGATCGACTATGAGGGCGGCCATGTTGATGCTTCGATTCCGAGCTATCGCAAAGCCCACGCGCTCGATCCAAACGAACCTCAGCTGGAGCTTGGGCTCGCCCAATCGCTCTTGGCGACCGATCGCGTGGACTACGCGAAGGAAGCACTCGGGTTGTTGAAACAATCGATTGCGGGCGATGCGGATAACCCGTTTGCCTATTATCAACTTGCCGTGGCCTATGGTCGCCTCAACCAGATTGGTATGGCCGAACTTTCCACCGCGCGATATTATGAAGCCTTAGGGGCCAAACCCGACGCCTACGGTCATGCCCTCAAGGCGCAATCACTCCTCAAGCAGGGCACGCCCGAGTGGCTACTCGCGCAGGACATTGCCCTCGCCAACAAACGGACGAGAGATCAATAGTGTTTACAAAAATCAGATTTCTTTGCGCTCTTGCTTTTGGGCTAGCGTTTGGTTTGGCGGGCGGCATCCCTTCGGCCATGGCGGCCAATTTTGGGCCTAGCGATACCAAAGCTATCGAAAAAATTGTGCACGACTATTTGCTCAAAAACCCCGAAGTCTTAATCGAGGCGATGACCGCGCTAGATACAAAGCAAACGGCGGCTGACAAGAAGCAGCAGAACGGCGCCATTGCCAAGCATCACGACGCCATTTTCAACGACCCCACGTCTTTCGTCGCGGGTAACCCCAAAGGCGACGTCACGATTGTCGAGTTTTTTGACTATAACTGCGGTTATTGCAAACGGGCCTTCGCGCCGCTGATGAACACGATTAAGGATGACGGCAATGTACGCCTGATCCTCAAGGAGTTCCCCATTCTAGGTCCGACCTCCGTCGTGGCTACCCACGCGACTTTGGCCGCGAGGAAGCAGGGCAAATATTTCGAGATGCACAAGGCGCTCTATCTGCACAAGGGCGGAATTGATGATGACGCTATCATGACCTTGGCAAAAAGCGTTGGCCTCGACACCACCAAACTTCGCCGCGACATGAAGGATCCTGAGATCGACAAGATCATCGCGCGCAACGAAAAGCTCGCCTCAGAGCTTGGGGTCAACGGCACGCCGTCATTCATAATCGGTGACACCCCTCATCCTGGTGCCTTGTCGGCCAACGAATTGAAAGCTGCCATCAAAGCCGCTCGCAATAGCTGAGCTTAGATCAGCCCAGCGAGCGGCGATGACGGATCGGCATATTTGCGCTTGGGCATTCGCCCCGCAAGATAGGCAAGGCGACCGGCTTCGACGGCCAGCTTCATCGCTTTTGCCATCTGGAGCGGATACTTGGCTTCGGCAATAGCGGTGTTCATCAGCACACCATCGCAGCCAAGTTCCATCGCGATGGCAGCGTCAGATGCCGTGCCGACGCCCGCGTCCACCAGCACCGGCACTTTTGATTGCTCGATGATGAGGCGAATGTTGATCGGATTTTGAATGCCGAGGCCTGAGCCGATGGGGGCGGCCAATGGCATGATGGCGCAACAGCCGAGGTCTTCCAGACGCTTGGCCATGATCGGATCGTCGCTGCAATAGACCATCACGTCGAAGCCCTCTTTAAGCAGAACTTCAGCGGCGCGCAGCGTTTCAATCATGTCTGGGTAAAGCGTTTTATGATCGCCCAGCACTTCGAGCTTCACCAGCTTCCAGCCGCCTGCTTCACGCGCCAGACGCAGCGTGCGCAGCGCATCTTCCGCGGTGTAACAGCCTGCCGTGTTTGGCAGATACATGACCTTCTTGGGGTCGATATAGTCCACCAGCATCGGTTCTTTGGGGTTTGTCACATTGACGCGTCGCACGGCAACAGTCACGATTTCAGCGCCTGCGGCTTCGACAGCCGCCGCATTCTCGGCAAGGTCTTTGTACTTTCCGGTGCCCACAATCAGCCGCGAGCGATAGGGCTTGCCCGCGATCATAAAATGATCGTCATCGGGACTATCTGCTCGCTTCGTCTGGACCTTCGCTGCCTCAACCACTTTCAACTCTCCTGCACTCTAACCACCACCGACAAATTGAACGATCTCAAGCCGGTCACCTTCGCCCAATTGCGTTTGTTCATAGGCCGACCTGGGCACGATTTCGAGATTACGTTCGATGGCCACCTTGCGCGGCTCAAGACCGAAATGTTCGATCAAGCCCAACAGGCTGATGGCCGCCGGTACGTCGTGTAATTCGCCATTAACTGTGAGTTGCATCGGAAACTTCTCTTGGACTGCCGCAAAGCGGCCCTTATGGTCGGGATAATGGGTGAGGCGTCACAGCATTTCAAGACACAGAACGGCAAGTCGCCCCCCACTTAACGCAACGACCGTCTGGACCTGAGAAAAGGGCACAAATACGGGCTTGTTAAGGCCTTTCGCGGCCTTCATGACTTGCGTATAACAGGGTCGCCTCGAATCGAGGGAAATTCCAAGCGCCGGACGATGGCGCCGCATAGAAGATTTTGGCGGGGAAATGGCCGGGAAAACCGTGGCGAAGGCAAAAACGCCTAAGACAGCAGCTCGAGCGGCGTCAAAGGCGAGCGATAAGCCTATCTATGTGCTGAACGGTCCAAACCTCAACCTATTGGGCTTACGCGAACCTGATATCTATGGCAGCACCTCTCTGGCCGACATCGAGAAGATGGTGGCCACTGACGCCAAGGCGCGCGGTGTCAGTGTGCTATGCTTGCAAAGCAACCACGAAGGCGATCTGGTCACTTGGATTCAGGAAGCCCGCTCGATGGCGTGTGGCCTCATCATCAATGCGGGTGCCTATTCGCATACCTCGATTGCTATTCATGATGCACTGGCCATGCTGGACATTCCCGCCGTTGAGGTTCACATCTCAAACGTACACAAGCGCGAAGAATTTCGTCACTACTCCACCATGTCGTCTGTCGTGACAGGCGTTATTTGTGGTCTCGGCGTAAAGGGCTATACGCTTGCCCTTGAAGCGATCCTCGCCGACATTTCCAAATAGAACAGGAATTGAGACATTGTCCTCAACCCGCCAACCGACAGTAAAATCCGGCAGCTCCAAATCAGGGACCAATGCAAGCGAGATGAGTAAATCAGGCGTAGACCAGGACTTGATCCGGCAACTTGCGGCTCTCCTAAAGGAGACCGACCTCAGCGAAATTGAAATTGAAACGGATGCGCTCAAGCTGCGCGTCGCGCGGCAAGTCACTCAGGTGTCCATACCTGCGGCGGCATCCGCTGCGCTAGCAGCATCTGCGCCTGCCGCACCCGTCGCCAGCGACGCAACGCATCCCGGTGCTTTGACCTCGCCTATGGTCGGCACGACCTATCTTGCCGCCGAGCCCGGCACCGCCCCTTTCGTGACTGTTGGCACCAAGGTCAGCGTCGGCCAAACAGTGTTGATCATCGAAGCTATGAAGACGATGAACCATATTCCCGCGACCAAAGCGGGCACGGTGGTGAAGATACTCGTTGAAGACGGCCAGCCGGTTGAATTCGGCGAACCCCTCATCATCGTCGAATAGGCCCCGGCCATGTTCGAAAAAGTACTCATCGCAAATCGAGGCGAGATCGCGCTCCGCATTCATCGTGCTTGCCGCGAAATGGGGATCAAGACGGTCGCCGTTCATTCAACAGCTGACGCAGACGCCATGCACGTGCGTCTTGCCAATGAGAGCGTCTGCATTGGCCCCGCCCCCGCCAGCGAAAGCTACCTCAACATTCCGGCCATCATTTCGGCCTGCGAGATCACCGGCGCTGACGCCGTGCATCCGGGCTATGGCTTCCTGTCGGAAAACGCAAAATTTGCTGATATTCTCGATGCGCATGGCATCACCTTCATCGGACCGAGCGGCGATCATATCCGCCTGATGGGCGATAAAATTCAAGCCAAGATCACGGCGAAGGCACTTGGCATTCCTTGTGTGCCGGGCTCTGCTGGTGCGGTCACCACTGACGAAGAAGCTTATAAGGTCGCGGAAGAAACGGGCTATCCCGTGCTCGTCAAGGCGGCGGCTGGCGGTGGCGGTCGCGGCATGAAGGTCGCCAACTCACGCGAAGAAATGTCTGGCGCGCTTTCGACAGCACGTGCCGAAGCCAAGGCGGCTTTTGGCGACGATGCGCTCTACATGGAAAAATATCTAAGCACCCCGCGCCACATCGAATTGCAGATTATTGCCGATGCGCATGGCAATGTCGCGCATCTGGGTGAACGCGATTGCTCGCTGCAGCGTCGTCACCAGAAGATGTTGGAAGAAAGCCCCTCGCCCGCTCTCAATGACGAGCAGCGCGAAAAGATCGGCACGATTGTTCGCAACGCCATTGCCAAGCTCGGTTACCTCGGTGTCGGCACCATCGAATTCCTTTACGAGAACGGTGAGTTTTATTTCATCGAAATGAACACGCGTCTGCAGGTCGAGCATCCGATCACCGAAGCCGTCACCGGCATCGACATCGTGCGCGAGCAAATCCGCATCGCGGCGGGCCTTGAAATGAGTTTCACGCAAGCCGACGTGACATTTTCTGGCCATGCCATCGAGTGCCGCATCAATGCGGAAGATCCCAAGACCTTCACGCCTTCCCCCGGCACGATCAAAGATTTCCACACGCCGGGTGGACTTGGTGTGCGTGTCGATAGCGCGGCCTATTCGGGCTACCGGATCCCGCCCTATTACGACAGCCTTATCGGTAAGCTCGTCGTGCATGGGCGCAACCGCAACGAATGTTTGATGCGTCTGCGCCGCACATTGCACGAGTTCGTGATTGACGGCATCAAAACGACGATCCCGCTGTTTCAGGATCTCGTCAATGAGCCTGATTTCATCAATGGCGAATACAACATCCATTGGCTCGAGAATTACCTCAAAGCCAAGGGCTGAGCCCCGTTCGATTTAAAAAAATGCACCGCGCGCAGATGTTGCGTGGCGGAATGAGCCGTTCCCTTGCGTCACCCATTAGAGGACACAAGCCGATTGCGCATGCAAGACGGTCAAGATCGTTTAGACTGGCAGCCAATCAGCCAAGCCATAGATCGCGGTCCAAAAGCGCGACACATTTAGCAGGAAGGTCCATCACCATGTCAGAAGCCTATATCATTGACGCCGTTCGCACGCCGCGCGGCATCGGCAAAGTCGGTAAGGGCGCACTCGCTCATCTCCACCCGCAGCATCTCGGCTCGACCGTGCTGAAGGCGCTTGCCGAACGCAACAAGCTCAACACAGCCGAAGTTGACGACATCCTCTGGGGCACGTCATCGCAGCGTGGCGCGCAGGGCGCCGACCTTGGCCGCATGGCCGCGCTCGATGCGGGCTATGATGTTAAAGCGTCTGGCGTCACCCTCGACCGCTTCTGCGGCTCGGGTATCACCACCGTCAGCTTGGCGACAGCCCAAATCATGTCCGGCATGGAAGACCTTGTGATTGCCGGCGGCACCGAGATGATGAGCTACACGTCATCGACCGCCGACCCCAAGACACCACCCATGCTCGACGGCGGCAACATGCATCTCCGCTCGATCCATCCGCAGTCGCAGCAGGGTGTCTGCGCTGACGCCATTGCTACGATGGAAGGCATCGACCGCGAAGCCGTGGACACACTCGCCTATGTCTCGCAGCAGCGTGCCGCTCAGGCTATTGCGGAAAACCGTTTCGCCAAGTCGCTTGTGACGGTTTACAACCTTGATGGCACAGTGGCGCTCGATCACGAAGAGTTCCCGCGCCCCCAGACAACCATGGAAATCCTTGGCAATCTGAAGCCCGTCTTCCCGGTGTTCATGGATATTCCTGTGGACGATCAGGGCAACACCTACGGCAACATGATCCAGCGCATGTATCCGCAGCTGAAGCAGTTCAACCACGTCCATCACGCGGGCAACTCGTCCGGCGTCGTGGATGGCGCGGCTGCCATCTTGCTCGCATCGGAAAGCTACGCGAAGAAGAACAACCTCAAGCCGCGTGGCCGCGTTGTTGCGACCGCCAATATGGGTGACTGCCCGACCTTGATGCTCAACGCACCCGTACCTGCCGCCCGCAAGGTTCTCGAAAAGGCCGGCCTCACGGTTGATGACATCGACCTTTGGGAAATCAATGAAGCTTTCGCCGTCGTCGCGGAAAAATTCATTCGTGATCTGAAACTTGATCGCACCAAGGTCAATGTCAATGGCGGTGCCATGGCGCTTGGCCATCCAATTGGCGCGACGGGTTCCATGCTCATCGGCACGATCCTTGACGAATTGGAACGCACCGGCAAGAAGCGTGGCCTTGTGACCATGTGCGCCGCTGGTGGTATGGCACCTGCCATCATCATCGAACGCCTCTAATCGTTCTTTCTAAAAAATTGATCCCCGACACTCAAACGAGTGTCGGGGATTTTTTTATTCACTCACCATTGATGTCTAAGCACAGGAAGCATCGCGTACTGATAAATAATCAGTTGGAGTTCCTTAAATTAATCTTTATACGCCTAACCAAAAATGCGGAATGCCCCATTCTCGCCTTATAAGATCACACTCTTGCCCCATGAGGTCACACTCTCGCCGTATCCGGCCATCACCTTACGTTTCGGCGGAGCGCCGCCCGTGAAATAACTCTGATAAAAGGATACGTGCAATGACGAATATCCGAAATCTATTCCTCGCCACTTCGCTCGCTCTGGCGACGGTTGTAACGGCCACAGCGACAGTCGCGACAATGGATCGCGCGCATGCTGCGACCGCAGAGGACTTGAACGCTGACGCAAATCAGGCGCTTCAAAAACTCTACAGAACCAACCCGGTCGCCAAAGACATTTCCGAGAAGGCCAAGGCCGTTCTTGTCTTCCCCAATATCGTCAAGGCTGGTCTGGTCTTCGGTGGTGCCTATGGTGAAGGTGTCCTGCAGAAGGGCTCAACTGTTGACGGCTACTATAATTCCGTCACCGGCTCATGGGGCCTTCAAGCCGGTGCCCAGTCCTATGGCTATGTCGTCTTTCTTATGAACGACAAGGCCGTCAAATATCTCAAGGACAGCCATGGTTGGGAAATTGGTGTCGGCCCGACCGTCGTCGTTGTTGACGAGGGCGTTGCTAAGAACCTGTCCACCTCGACGCTGAAGGATGATGCCTATGCCTTCATCTTTGACCAGAAGGGTCTGATGGCTGGCGTCAGCATTGAAGGGACGAAGATTTCCAAGATCGATCGCTAACAGCGCCGATCCCAAACTAACCAATGGCCCCGTGCGCGCAACGCCGCACACGGGGCCATCGCTTGTCCAGGGCTCTCATCTCTCTATGCGCAGGTACAATCTGTCGTGGCCTCATGGAATGAGTTGATCGCACCGCCCAATCGGATATAGCGTCAGTCCGATCCGGTACCCTGCTCGCCCCATGCGGGTTTCCATTCAATACCGGACATGAAGCCAGAGACTCTCTGCGTGATCGATAGCGATGTACTCCTGCGTGCTTATGCCTTCGGCGTCTTTCCCATGGCGGAAGCGCGCGATGATCCGCAGCTTTTTTGGATCGACCCAGAACACCGCGGCATCTTGCCGTTGGACCAATTTCATCTATCAAAGAGACTGAAGCGCACCATCAAGGCCGAGCCTTTCGATGTGCGTATCGATACGAGTTTTCGCCAGATGATGATGGGATGTGCTGAAAGCGGGCCTGCGCGCGAAGGCACATGGATCAACGATCATATTCTCGATCTCTACGGCGAGCTGTTTGCGCGCGGTCACGCTCATTCGGTTGAATGCTGGCAGGGTGAACGTCTCGTCGGCGGGCTCTATGGCATCTCGCTCGGGGCGGCTTTTTTTGGTGAGAGCATGTTCAGCCGCGAAACGGATGCCAGCAAGGTGGCGCTGGCCTATCTTGTGGCGCGTCTGATCGTGGGGGGCTTCAAGCTGCTGGATACGCAGTTTGTGACGTCACATCTGGAACAATTCGGTGCCATCGAAATTCCGCGCGACACCTATCGTGCCCGCTTACGCGAAGCCACCATTGAACAGGCCGATTTCGGGCGTATGCCGATTGATTACGGCGCTGCTGGTGTTTTGCAGGTCTTGAGCCAAACGTCATAGACGGGATGTTCCAGCCCGTTCAGGCCGGGGCTTTCGGCAAATATCCAACCTTTAAAGATCGGCGCAGGATCAACGGTATCGTTTTCTTCATTGATCTGGCGGATTTCGACATAGGCGGCTGTCTGCGGGGTATCTTCGGGCGGGCGCATGTCGCAGGCGCGCACGGTCAGTTCGAGCGCACCAAAACGTGTTGGCTTGTCTTTTGTTGCCTCAAAGGCGGAAACCTTGGCTGTGATCTTATCAAGGCCGCCGAACACGGCAACCGAATAGGGTGCCGCTGTTGCCGCACTGGCAGCAACCAAGCTGGCGCCTAACACGGCCACTCCAGCGAAATGAATGAATTTTGCTTTCACGAAACCAGACCTCTTCACGGGGCGGACTTGCCAGCGTCGCTCTTGCCGCCCGTGGTCGAGAAGACAGCCTGACCGATCAGGCTCATCAGGTCGATCGAGCCTTGCGTGAAGTTGATCTCGCTGCCTTGAGCCAGAAAATCTTCGCTGCCGCCGGGTGTGAGCGCGATGTAGTTAGAGCCAAGCAGGCCTTCACTTGTGATCTTGGCGCTGCTGTCATCTGGCACTTTCACATCAGATGCCAGGTTCATCGTGACGACGGCCTTGTAGTTCGTCGGATCGATGGCCTGCTCGACCACGGTACCGATCTTGATGCCCGACAGGCGCACGTCGCTGCCGCTGGCCAAGCCGTCCACGCGATCAAACTCGGCTTTCACCTGATAGCCCGAGGCACTGCGCATACCGGAATTGGTGTAGCCGTAAAACAGAAAGACGCCGGCAATGATGACAACAATGGCACCGATCAGCGTTTCCACGAAATTGCTCTGCATTGATATCCTCGGGTCATCGATATGAAAGCTGGGGGGCGCGAAAGCTGGGGCGAATAGGCGTAGGGGCTCAGTTTAGGGCTTCCAAGCCTCATAGTCGCCGGTCGCCTTGGGGCGGATGCCCGCCCTCAAGATGCTCCCCTTTGGGCGATAGGCTTTGGGCGTGCCGGTGTAGTTTTGGCGATGCGGCAATTGCCACGGCTTAGCGGTGTATTCTTCCGCGTTGGGCGGTGTTGGCACGGTGTTGTGAAGCCAACCATGCCAGTCCGGCGTCACGCTAGAGGCCTCGGCATAACCGTTGTAAAGAACCCAGCGACGCGGATAGCCGCAGAGCTTCTCGCCTTTGGCAGATTCGAAATAGCGGTTCCCCTGCTCATCGGTGCCCACCAGCCTGCCGGTCTTCCACGTAAAAAAGCGGGTGCCCATTGTCTGGCCTTGCCACCAAATAAAAATTTCCGAGAAAAGGCCCATTGGATCACCGTTGCGGGGCCTCATGAGCGAGGCCGTAAAATCGATTCCGTCTTCCATAGAAAGCGGGCCGAATATGGCACTCGGCGACAGGATGGTCCAGACCTGCGGCCATTTTTGGCTAGTTGTGGGATGATTTGGTCGCAACCGTCCTAGTCGAGTGTCCAGATCTTGCGCTCTTCTGGCTCGCCGTTTCCGCCTGCCGTCTTGGATGCTGCTTTTGGCACGCCCATTTCCTGGCGATATATGTCGCCGGCTCGAACGAACGGGCGGTCGTCCTCCAACACCCAGCTGATACGCTGGAGAAGATTGGCGGGGGTCACGGGCTTGACCAACAGTTGCGTCGCGCCACAGGCAAACGCCTGTTCGATCAGCGGGCGCGATGCATGCGCTGTCAGAACGATAATCGGGACAAAGCAAAGCGGCTCGCGGCCAACCTGGCGCACCGCATGGATGAATTCATGGCCGTTCATCGGCGCCATTTCCCAGTCGGAAATGATAAGCGAAGGGGCGCGGCGCTCCAACTCTGCCAGCGCCGTCGTGCCGTCGCGAGCCTGACGCGCATTGGGCAGCCCAAAACTACGCAGAATTGTGCGCACCAGCAGACGCATGTTGGCATTGTCGTCAACAACAAGGATATCGAGATCCTTCAACGCCATGCCTAAAGCATTGCTGGTGATATGCGCCATGGTCTGCCCTGCTCCTCCTTGCAAAAACAATCCATTTTGGCTGGCAAGCCGTTACCGATTTGATAACCAGCCACCTTCGCCAAATCAACCGTGATTCGGCCCAACTTCCGTGCCCTTAAATTGCTAGATATCGCGTCATCATTGAACCCAACCACTACCACTTGACCTAATGGCCCATAGGGCTCAAGATTTCTTTTCGTCGAGGGGCGGCGTGAGGTCGAAAACCGGACTTAAGGACATAGCACCTGAAACGGGTGTCGATCCGACATCTGAAAAGCAAGTTATTTCAAGCACTTAAGCGCTTGGAAGACATGTGGATCAGACGCAAGGAGCGTTTGTCAAAAATCCGGGATTTTCGCGTCTGCCTCCTCAGCATAACTAATGACAAGGAAAGCCGGGGGCTCTGATGCGTATCCAGCGTTGCTTCACAATCGAAGGGCAGTCGCCCTATGAAGGCATCTCCTTCAGGACGACAACGAGCGAGATTCGTAACCCCGATGGATCGCGCGTCGGCAATGCCGTCGACGTTTCCGTTCCCGCGAGCTGGAGCCAGGTCGCCAGCGATATTTTGGCGCAGAAATATTTCCGCCGTGCTGGCGTCGCTGCTGTTCTGCGCGCCGTGCCGCAAGAAGGTATTCCCGAATTCCTGTGGCGCCATGAGCCCGACCACGACGCGCTGGCCACGCTGCGTCCCGAAGACCGTTTCACCGGAGAGACGGACGCGCGGCAGGTGTTTGACCGCCTTGCAGGCACTTGGACCTATTGGGGCTGGAAGGGCGGCTATTTCGACAGCGAAGCAGACGCCGTCACCTATCGCGATGAGATGGCCTATATGCTGGCCGCGCAGATCGCCGCGCCCAATTCTCCGCAATGGTTCAACACAGGTCTGCATTGGGCCTATGGCATTGACGGCCCTGCGCAAGGCCACTTCTTTGTCGGCCACAAAAGCGGCAAGACCAAAAGTTCGACCAGCGCGTACGAACGCCCGCAGCCGCACGCCTGTTTCATCCAGAGCATCAATGACGATCTGGTCAATGAGAACGGCATCATGGACCTTTGGGTGCGTGAGGCGCGCTTGTTCAAATATGGTTCGGGCACGGGTACCAATTTCTCAAACCTGCGCGGCGAAGAAGAAGGCCTGTCGGGCGGCGGCAAATCGTCCGGCCTGATGAGCTTCCTCAAGATCGGCGACCGCGCGGCGGGCGCGATCAAATCAGGCGGCACGACGCGGCGCGCGGCCAAGATGGTGATCGTCGATGCCGACCATCCCGACATCGAGGCCTTCATCAACTGGAAAGTGACCGAGGAGCAAAAGGTTGCCGCCCTCGTCACAGGCTCGCTGATCAATCAAAAGCACCTCGGCGCGATCATGCGCGCCTGCGTCAATTGCGAAGGTCCTGAGAGCGATTGCTTCGACGCAAAGAAAAATCCGGCTCTGAAGCGCGAGATCATCGCGGCGCGCAAAATGTATGTGCCGGAAAACTTCATCCAGCGCGTCATTCAATTTGCGCGGCAGGGCTATAGCGACATTGACTTTCGCACTTATGATACGGATTGGGACGGCGAGGCCTATCAAACTGTTTCCGGCCAGAACTCCAATAATACCGTGCGCATCACCGACGACTTTCTGCGTGCGGTCGAGAACGACGGCGACTGGGAATTGAAGCGCCGCACCGACGGCAAGGTTTCCAAGGTGCTCAAAGCCAGCGAGCTTTGGGACCAGATCGGCCAGGCTGCCTGGGCGTCTGCCGATCCGGGGTTGCAATTCCACACCACCATCAATGACTGGCACACCTGCCCGGCATCCGGCGAAATTCGCGCCAGCAATCCGTGTTCGGAATATATGTTCCTCGACGACACGGCTTGCAATCTCGCCTCGCTTAATCTGATGACCTTCCGCGAAGCGGCCTCTGCCGACAGCAAAGGGGGCCGTTTCGACGTTGAGGCCTTTGAACAGGCGGTCAAGCTCTGGACGGTGACACTAGAAATCTCGGTTTTGATGGCTCAGTTCCCGAGCCGCGAAATCGCCGAACGCTCCTATCGCTACCGCACGCTCGGCCTCGGCTTTGCCAATATCGGGGGGCTGCTCATGTCATCGGGCATCGCCTATGACAGCCCGCAGGCGCGCAGCCTGTGTGCCGTGATTAGCGCCATCATGACCGGCGTTGCCTATGCGACCTCGGCTCAAATGGCGCGCGAGTTGGGTGCCTTTGAAGGCTTTGCCGACAATCGCGGGCACATGCTGCGCGTGATCCGCAATCATGCGCGCGCCGCGCATGGCGACGCCACAGGCTATGACGGGCTACACCTTGCACCCGTGCCGCTTGACGCGGCCAATTGCCCGCAGCGCGATCTCGTCGATCATGCCCGCGCGGCGTGGGACCTCGCGGTCGCCATGGGCGAGCGTCATGGTTTCCGCAATGCGCAGGCCAGCGTCGTCGCGCCGACAGGCACGATCGGTCTGGTCATGGATTGCGACACCACCGGCATTGAGCCTGATTTCGCACTGGTGAAATTCAAGAAGCTCGCAGGCGGTGGCTATTTCAAGATCATTAATCGTGCTGTGCCGCAGGCACTCACTACGCTAGGCTATTCAACCCGCGAAGTTGAAGACATCATCGACTATGCCGTGGGGCTAGGCTCGCTTCAGCATGCGCCGGGCGTCAATCATACCGCGCTTGTTGCCAAAGGCTTCACCAAGGAAAAAATCGACACCGTGGAAAGCGCGCTTGCCAGTGCCTTTGACATTCGTTTCGTCTTCAACAAATGGACGCTGGGCGAGGACTTCTGCACGGATGTGCTGAACCTCGATCCTGACGCAATGGACGATCTTGATTTCGATCTTCTGGGCGCCATTGGCTTTTCCAAGGCCGATATCGACGCTGCCAATATTCATGTCTGCGGCGCGATGACCGTTGAAGGTGCGCCGCATATCAAAGACGTCCATCTGGCCGTGTTTGATTGCGCTAATCCATGCGGACGCACGGGCAAGCGCTTCCTGTCCGTGGAGAGCCATATCCGCATGATGGCGGCCTCGCAGCCGTTCATCTCAGGCGCGATTTCCAAGACCATCAATATGCCAAACAGCGCGACGGTTGAGGAATGTAAAGCAAGCTACATGCTCTCTTGGAAGCTGGCGCTTAAGGCCAATGCGCTTTATCGCGATGGCTCGAAATTGTCGCAACCGCTCAATGCACAAATTCTCGAAGATGAAGTGCTTGAAGACGATGACATCGAAGACACATCCGTGTCTGAACGCATCGCCGCCCTGCCCCAGCCCGAACGCGCCCGTGTTGTCGCCGAGAAATTTGTCGAGCGCATCGTTGAGCGTGCCAAGGACCGCCATAAGCTACCTGATCGCCGCAAGGGCTATACCCAGAAAGCGCTGGTCGGTGGCCATAAGGTTTATCTGCGCACCGGCGAATATGAAGACGGCACTATCGGCGAAATCTTCATCGACATGCATAAGGAAGGCGCTGCCTTCCGTTCACTGATGAATAATTTTGCCATCGCCATTTCGCTCGGCCTGCAATATGGCGTGCCGCTGGAAGAATATGTCGAAGCCTTCACCTTCACGCGGTTTGAGCCAGCGGGCATGGTGCAAGGCAATGACCGCATCAAGAACGCAACCTCAATCCTTGACTATGTGTTCCGTGAATTGGCCGTCTCTTATTTGGGCCGCGCCGATCTCGGCCATGTAGACCCCACGGACATTGGTTTTGATGTGATGGGCAGCGGAGCCGACGAAGGCAAACTGCCAGCCTCCAGCGTGGTCAGCCCCGGCTTCACGCGCAGTACCCAGATGGGCAACCTCTATATCGTGCGCGGGGGCGCGCTGCGCGCTGCTGTGGCAGGCACGTCCGCTACCAAGGCGATCCTTGATGCGTCCGAACACGCCGAAGAGATGATCCTCAATTCGTCAACCTTGCGCGACGAGGCCATCACCAGTGGTAGCAATGGTAGTGGCGGCCCGCACAGCGGTTTCAATCGCCTCGCCGAAGCCCGCATGAAAGGCTACGAAGGCGAGGCTTGTGGCGAATGCGGCAACTTCACCATGGTGCGCAACGGCACCTGCATGAAGTGCGAGACCTGTGGCGGGACGAGCGGGTGTAGCTGAGGACGTAAATATATGAAATTGCGGTCTGCCTTGCCCGGCCTGTTTGCGCTCATCTGCGCGCTATGGCTCGGCATGGCGCCCGCTCACGCTTTCGACAATCCGATGGCCGACGCCAGAACCGCGCTGGATGCTGGCGACTTCAAGGCAGCTGCGGAAATCCTGCAGCACCTTGCCTCGCAAGGCGATCCAAACGCGCAAATCAATTTGGGCATGCTCTATCTCGAAGGGAAGGGCGTGGCCAAAGATGAGGCAGAGGCGGCGGCACTGTTTGACCAATCGGCCCGCCAAGGCAACGTCACCGCGGCGATGAATTTGGGCATTCTGTTTCGCAACGGTCAGGGCGTCGCCAAAAATCTGGAACATGCCTATATGTGGTTGCAAGTGGCCATGATGGGTCAAACCGGGCGCGACCGTTCGACCGCATCGCGTTACAGCGGCGACATCGCCAAGGAGATGTCGCCTGAGCAGCTGCAAGACGCAAAGGACATGATCGAAAACTGCCGCGACGTCGGCGTCAAATATTGCGACTAGGCGTCAAACTCTCTTTGGCTTTCTCGCATGAAAATCCTCACGCGAATTGGTGCGCGGGAATTCAACATCAGGCACCGGCACGTCCAAGAATTTACACAGCGGCTCCCAGCCTTGGCTGACGTCGTAAACTAGCAAGCGCTCTGGCGGAATGACGCGCTTCACGGTTTCATTGTGGTCGTTGTAAACTTTCAATATATGCGCCTTGTCGAAATTTCGACCAAAGGTCTTTTCGCCGACGACATAGCCCACCATTTGACCGACTGCCATCATGGCCTCGTCCACATCGCCATCCGGCGGCGGCGTGGTGAGGACCTTGAGGATCGTGTCAGAAAAACTCGAAAGCCATTTCTCAGGGTCGCGCGCCGTCAGCAAGACCTTGGCCTTGGGATAATGCAGCGCCAGATCTCGCCAAAAATGACAGCTCGGCCAATCTACGGCAGCCTGATAGCCCTTCAGCAACTCGTCCCAATCGACCGGCTCGCCGCGCGCCGCCGCCGCCCATGTCGAGGCCTGAGCCGGGCTCATAAAAACCTCCATCATGTGATGGCAAGGCCCGAACCCAAGCCGCTCCAACGCTGCCTTGAGCGATAAGGTTCCTGTTCGACCGAAGCCCGCACCGATCACCGAGATTGTCATGCTATTTCTCCAACACATATGGGCGTCCATAGTGAACCGGCATAAAAAAGACAATAGCGCGCGGCCTTGGCGCGGGGCGCTACGTCGCTTCATTGAGCACGCGCTCGGCCAACACCTTTGCAGTGACATCCCAAGCGCAGAATTGCTCGATCCGCTTTTCCCGGCTGAGTTCACGGCGCCCTTTGGCCGACATATGCGATGAGAAATGCCATGTATTACCGCCGGGATTGTTTTCCAGCACGAAGAGCTTGCCGGTCCCGACCTCACGGATGATGTCTATCCCCTGCAACGGAATGGCGGGCATGGCCTCGGCGGCTCTTCGCGCCAGCGCTATCACCTCGGCGTCCATCACTAAAATGTGCTCGTAATCGTCTTGCGCCGTTGAAGCGACGGGGATTTGCAAGATCTCTTCCGGCCCGCCTTGCAGCGGTGCACGCGGCGAACGGCGGCGGAACTTCATGCAATAGAGTGGCGTGTCAAAAAGCACCAGCACCCGAAAACTTTCCAAAAATACACCGGTATCTACAAACCTCTGTATGAGGACGGACGCGGTGCGCGCAGGATGGCCGAGCGGAAAGACTTGGGTTGCCAATTGGGCGACGCTTTGGGTGCGCATCAGAAAAACCGCGTCACCCTGTGACGTCAGGTCAAATCGCGTTGGCTTCATAATGACGAAATCGCCCCAAACGGAGCGGTCGAGCGCACGACCAAATTCATAGGCGACTGTCGTTGGAATGGGCACTTTCGCCTTGGCGAATTTGTGCATCTGTTCGTGTTTGTTGATCGGACGCCCAGCATAAAATACGCCGCGTTCAGGACGGAATTTTTCAGGCCATTGAAAAGCGACCGTCAACGCTGGGCGGGCCCAAATGTCTGTCGGCAATCCGGCCTCTTCAACCAACACATCATGCGGCACGATGTAGCATTTGATACCCGGCGCGACGGCCTCGATCTTGGCGGCGATCTCGTCAAAATCGCGCCTTTCCTGCCCGGTTGGGTGGTTAACGAAGACCAGATTGTGCGTCTTTTCCGTCATTCGCTCCCCACTCCCTCAGCGCGTCACCGGCGTGCCAGCTTGCGCCATGTTGCTGTCGCAATTCGGTCGAAATGGCAGATTATGGTTTATCACATTGCGGGCAAAACGCCCGCTGCTTTGCTGCCCAATTCGTTGGAGATCTGCCATGAAATTACATTCTATTTTTGCCGGGGCCGCGTTCCTTGCCATAGGAGCCATGGCCACAGCTACGCCTGCGCTGGCCGCAGGCAATGTCTATGAAACGCTGAAGGCTAATCCGCAATTTTCGACCTTGGTCAAAGTCATCGACGCAACCGGCACCCGCCATAACTACACCAGTGGCGAACGCACGGTCTTCGCGCCGACCAATGCGGCCTTCGACAAGATCAAGGGTGGCTATGACGACATGCTCGGCAAGACCAACCGCGAAAATACAAGCGCATTGTTGCTTTATCAGATCGTCACCGGCACCCACACGCCTGAGAGCTTCAAAGGCAAGACGGTCAAGCTCACCACTTTGCAGAAAGACCCTGTAACGATTGACGGCACAGGCCCGGTGCTTCATTTCGGTGATGCGTTTGGTGCCGACCAGTCTGGTAGCGCCGTGACGGCGTCGAACGGCATCATCATTCCGGTGGACAGCGTGCCGGTCCCGATCTTCTCGCAGAGCGATGACAGCGTTGCTGTGCCTGCGCCCGTCGAGCGGACCCTTCCCCCGACCACAGATGCGGTCGAGCCTGCGCCCAAGACGCAACTTTAACGCACAACAGCTTCTGGCGGGTCTGACTTGCGTCAACCTGCCAGAAGCTGTGATTTATTAAAGCACGGTCTGAAAAGAAACGCTCACGCGGCTTTGCCTGCGTCAGCCTTTCTTTTCAAGCGGTGGGACAACGCGGATGTGCAACTCCTTGAGTTGCTTGGCTTCAACCTGCGAAGGGGCCTGCATCAACAGGTCCTGTGCCTGCTGATTCATCGGGAACATGGTGACTTCACGCAAGTTCTCAACTCCAGCTAGCAACATCACCATGCGGTCAATCCCTGGTGCGAGACCCCCATGCGGCGGTGCGCCGTACTTGAACGCGTTGAGCATGCCGCCGAACTTGTCTTCGACCACTGAGGCTTCGTAGCCGGCAATGGCAAAGGCCTTATACATGATCGCAGGCAGATGATTTCGGATCGCGCCTGACGACAGCTCGGTGCCGTTGCAAACGATGTCGTATTGAAAGGCGTTGATCGTCAACGGGTCCTGATTTTCCAGCGCGTCCAACCCGCCTTGCGGCATGGAGAAGGGGTTGTGTGAAAAATCAATGCGCTTGTCGTCTTCGTTCCACTCAAACATCGGGAAATCGACGATCCAGCAGAACTTGAAGATGCCATCTTCGATCAGGTTTAGCTCCTTGCCGACGCGCGTACGGGCAAGACCTGCAAAGGCGGCAAAGTTTTTCGGCAGGCCAGCGACGAAGAAAGCAGCGTCGCCTTCTTTCAGGCCAAGCTCGCTTCTGATCTGTTCGGTGCGCTCGGGTCCGATGTTTTTAGCAAGCGGGCCAGCGCCTTCCAGCACGTCGTTCTCTTTGCGCCAGAAGATATAACCAAGACCCGGCTGGCCTTCGCCCTGCGCCCATGAGTTCATGCGATCACAGAAGGTGCGGCTGCCGCCACCCGGCGCGGGGATCGCCCAGATCTCGACCTTGGGGTCTTTTTCGATCATGCCCGCAAAGACCTTGAAGCCGGAGCCTGCAAAAATATGCGTGGCTTGCGACATCTCGATCGGATTGCGCAAGTCCGGCTTATCGTTGCCATATTTGCGGATGGACTCAGCGTAGGGGATGCGCGGGAAGGGATAGCCTTCGACCTTGCGGCCATCAGCAAACTCTTCAAACAATCCATGAAGCACAGGCTCAATCGCTGCAAAAACATCGTCTTGATCGACGAAGCTCATTTCCACATCGAGCTGATAGAATTCACCGGGGCTGCGGTCAGCGCGCGCATCTTCGTCGCGAAAGCACGGCGCGATCTGAAAATATTTATCAAAGCCAGCCACCATGATGAGCTGCTTGAACTGCTGTGGCGCTTGCGGCAAAGCGTAGAACTTGCCGGGGTGAACACGCGAGGGCACCAAAAAGTCTCGCGCGCCTTCAGGCGAGGACGCCGTCAGGATTGGCGTCTGGAATTCATTAAAGCCTGCCCCCGTCATGCGGCGACGCACGGCGGCGATGATCTTGGAACGCAGCAGAATATTTTTGTGCAACGTTTCGCGGCGCAAATCGAGGAAGCGATAGGTCAGGCGGGTTTCTTCGGGATAGTCCGGCTCGCCGAAGATCGGCAGCGGCAGCTCCATCGCTTCGGACAAAACCTCAAGGCTCTCAACCGCGATCTCGATTTCGCCGGTCACCAGATTGGGGTTTGTTGTCCCATCGGCGCGGGCAACAACCTTGCCTTCCACTTTGATAACAAATTCAGCCCGAACCTTTTCAGCCCAGCCAAAGGCCTCGGCGCGGTCAGGGTCAAAGACCAATTGGGTCAGCCCTTCATTGTCGCGCAGGTCGATAAAAAGCAGACCGCCGTGGTCGCGTTTGCGATGGACCCAGCCCGACAAACGGACGGTTTCA
This sequence comes from Parvibaculaceae bacterium, assembly GCA_041688015.1. Classification (GTDB taxonomy): domain Bacteria; phylum Pseudomonadota; class Alphaproteobacteria; order Parvibaculales; family Parvibaculaceae; genus Parvibaculum. Next base: position 294,809 of record JBDNIY010000001.1, on the reverse strand, counting down.
CCGATATGAGCTTTATTCAGGGCGCCACAGGTGTGACTGCGATAGAGGTTCATTCTGTAAGGCCTTGAGTAACAAGGGAGATTCTTCGCGACGCAGCCCAGCGGGCGCGCACGAAACCGCTGGGAAAGTGCATCGAAGACGCGAACTTGTCAAAGCCTGTTGATGAGAGGGAGCTAGACCGCTCAATCCAGTTGCCAACCTAGACCGCGGCACCAAAAAAAACTGGCATCAGCCAACTCACCCCGACAAACATACATGCAGCGGCAGTGGTGCTGCCACATCATGCTGAGTAGCTCGCGATAGGCACCGCCTAACCTTGGACAAGACGGCCTTAATGTCATTTGGATCCGTCAGACATTCATATTCGACCAAAGCAATACAGGCATCCAGTCTGGCAAGCGCATCGATAGTGCCGTCACTTCCAAATTCAACACAGCGCAACAGCAAGCGCCGTCCGGCAATTACCATACCGGTATCAAGGCCAATGGCCGCTTGGTGCCCGCAGAACTCAGCCGACGCAAAAATGAGCTTTGCGATCAGAATGTCACTGGCCACGGACTTGTGCGGAATAGCCTGACAAACCACCTGCCCGATTCGCTCAGCAAGTAACGTATGATCTGCCAATGTCTCCCACTCACATTCTGATACTTGAGACAAAACATTGCCCACAAGCATCTGAATAGCACCCACAAGTTCCGAAGGATTTGTTGATCTCATTCCGCGCCCTTCTCATCAGTTTAATTCATGCGATTAGATATGCGGGCCAAGACACTCGTTCACACGACTCAACACCGACGCAACTACTCACCGACGCAACAAAAATCAAGTTAAAACAGATAATTTTCATATTTCAAGATTTGACGACTTTAAGTCAACGGAAAAATTTTATTTTTGTTCAAACTTTTATTTTGACTCTGGCTTCAGTTTTTATTTTTGCCTTCGCAACTATAGATACTGGCATTTTTATGTTTCTTTTGGGGGCTGACCTATTTGTGGGCATAAAATGCTTTTTGGATTGAACTAAGGAGCGCCGATCTGGCCTTCACGACCAGAGTCCGGTTCTCCTCCATCGCAACGCTCTTGTTTGATGCCTTGTGCTGTCGTCTTCCAGCGTGACGTTTTCTAGTCGAGACAGGCGCGCGTGGATCGGCTATAGAGGCGCAACATGCAAATCGTAACGACAACATCCGACCTTGAAACCGTGTGCGCGCGCCTATCCGGCGCGGGCTTTGTGACGGTTGATACTGAGTTCATGCGAGATTCCACATTTTGGTCGAAGCTCTGCTTGATCCAGGTGGCAGGGCCCAACGACGAGGTTATCGTCGATCCGCTCGCCCCAGGCATCGATCTCACCTCCTTTTATGATCTGATGCGCAACAAGAAGGTCGTGAAGGTCTTTCACGCGGCGCGTCAGGACATCGAGATTTTCTGGCACGACGCAGAGACTATTCCCGACCCGCTGTTTGATACGCAGGTCGCCGCTATGGTCTGCGGTTTTGGCGACAGCGTCGGCTATGAAACGCTCGTCAAACGGCTGACCTCTGGTAGCGTCGATAAATCTTCGCGGTTCACCGACTGGTCGCGGCGACCGCTGTCGGACAAGCAATTGCATTATGCCTGCGGAGACGTGACCCATCTGCGCACCATCTATGAAGTGCTGGCCAAACGATTGACACAGACAGGCCGCGCACGCTGGGTGGCCGAAGAGATGGCCATTCTGCAAGACCCAGAGACCTATCAAGCGCGCCCGGAGAATGCGTGGAAGCGCATCAAGACACGTTTCAAGGGGCGCAAGGGGCTTGCTGTCCTCGTCGAAGTCGCCGCCTGGCGCGAGCAGCAGGCGCAGGACCGCAATCAGCCGCGTTCGCGTATTCTCAAAGATGACGCACTGGCCGAAATCGCAACCCAGATCCCGCGCACCTCCGAAGAACTCGACCGTTTGCGCGCCGTCCCTCGGGGCATGGTCAATGGTCGTTCCGCCGCTGGCTTGATGGAGGCGATTGAGCGCGGCGTGAACATGCCGGAAGATCAAATTCCCGTCGTCGAACAATCAGAACCTTTGCCATCGGGCATCGGGCCGCTGGTCGAATTGCTCAAGGTTCTGCTGTCCATGCGCTGCGAACAGCATGATGTAGCGCAGAAGCTGATCGCCAAAGTCTCTGACCTTGAGCAGATCGCAGCTTTTGACGATGCCGATGTGCCAGCCATGAGCGGTTGGCGGCGTGAGGTATTCGGAGCGGACGCGCTGCGCTTGAAGCATGGCGAGTTAGCCCTTGGTGCCAAAGGGCGCAAGATCATTTTGATTGAAAATACCGCAAGCTAAGGCTAACGCCCGACCCGCGTATCGGCCTTGCGATTGATGGAGCGGGCGAGCGCCGATAGGCGCTTGCTCACCATTTCGCCGAGCAGCGATTCAAAGCGTCGGGGCACCACAAGCGTTATCATGTTCTTGTCGATCTCGAGTTTCGTTTTGGGCAACATGCCCGGCGTCGCCGCACAGAGCGTAAAGGCCAAACGCAGCGACAGGCCCAACACCAGCGCCCGATAGTTCTGCTCGTCGCTCAGCAACCCGGCCAGATCGCCGATCAGTTCAGGTTCGCCCCTGCCCTCATGGCGATGATAGAGCGTGCGCGCCAGCATCAAACGGCTTGGATGGTCAATGCCCGAAAAGGGCGCAAGCAGAATTTGCGTCATTGACTGATGCGCCCGGTAATCGGGATGCACATACCAGCCGATATCAGCCAAGATGCAAGCCGCTTGACGCAAGCGCGCTTCTGCCGGTGTTTCACCCACCACGTCAGCGGCAAACAGCGGCGCTGTCCACCCCGGCAGTTCGTTGCCATGTTGAGGAAACCGCGCCAGCCGCTTTGCCAGATCGCGCGCCCCTTCGATCAACGGGTCCTTGGCTTGTTCGCGCTTATCCAAATGATCAAACAAGATACCTTCGCGCAGGCCATAGGCGGAAATAACGATATCTTTGGCCTTTACCGCCGTAATGAGTTTGTCGAGGATCATTGCGCCGATGGGCAAGGTATCGACACGGCGTTCTGAAATATCTGGAATTTGCGCCAGCGATTTTGGTCCGAGCCGTTCGATCACGCGAGCAAGGTCAGATGCCTCGTTGGCGGGAATGACATATTCGTGCAGGACATGGATCGGGTAACGGCGTTGCGCCATATGGATGCGCGCCAGATTGCGCCAGACCCCGCCGACCACATAGAGCCGCTTTCCTTGAAAGTCTTTTAGAAGATCGAGCCCCTTGAAGGCCTTCTCCACGATGGCCGCGGCATCCGGCAATGATCCTTTGGCCTGGTCCATGACGCGCAGCGGCCCGATCGGCAAGGTCACACCTTCGCCCAGTCTTTGGCCGCCATTAACGGCGACAAGCTCTAGGCTCGCGCCGCCCAGATCGCCTACCACGCCATCGGCGTCAGGGATGCCTGACAACACGCCTTGTGCTGACAGGCGGGCTTCTTCGGCACCTGACACCAGCGTGATCTTGAAGCCGCAAATTTCTTCCGCCCGCACAAGAAATTCCGGCCCGTCTTCGGCGTCACGCACGGCGGCGGTTGCTGCTACGACGAGCTTGCTGATGCCGATTTGATCGCGCAGCGCCACGAAACGCTTCAACGCGGCCAGCGCGCGCTCAATGCCTTTGGGGTCAAGTCGTCCCGTGCTGGCCAGCGTTCGGCCCAACCCACACAACACTTTTTCGTTGAAGACGAGTACGGGATTGCGCACCGCCGAGGCATAGACGACCAAGCGCACGGAATTAGAGCCGAGATCGACAATGCCGAACCGGCCACCGGATGCGCTGCGGCTCACGTTATTCTCATTTTTTTCTGGCAGCTTAATGGTCCCCGGCCGCTGGCTTGTCTCCAGCCATTAGTCCTTGCGTGCTTTCTTGACCTTAAAGGCCGGCGGCACTTCTTCATGCAGGGACTTTCCGCGGCCAGAGAGACTAGCATTATTCATGAAATAGGTATTAGCACTGAACGCCTCGCCCCCTTCGGGCACCGCATGACGCTCATAAGTGCCATCCGACCGAAGATACCAACTTTGCTGGTTGTCCTTCAGATTAGCAACCATGATCTGATCCAGCACCTGATCATGCACCGTCGGGTTCAAAATGGGAACAAGCGATTCGACGCGGCGGTCCAGATTGCGGGGCATCCAGTCGGCTGACGAGATATAGACCTTAGCCTTGTCGGATGGCAGTCCATGACCATTGCCAAAACAGATAATGCGCGAATGCTCCAGAAAACGCCCAACAATGCTCTTTACCCTGATATTTTCGGACATGCCGGGCACGCCTGGCCGCAAGCAACAAATGCCGCGCACGATCAGGTCTATTTCGACGCCTGCGCAACTTGCTTCGTAAAGCGTATCGATAATTTCTGGGTCAACAAGCGCATTGAGTTTTGTCCAGATGGCACCGGGACGCCCCGCCTTGACGTGATCGATCTCGGCATGAATGTCACCGAGGAGGCGCTGACGCAAGTTAACGGGGGACACCGCCAGCAAGTTCAGGTGCTTGGGTTCGGCATAGCCAGTGATGAAATTGAAAATCTGCGACACATCGGCAGCCAATAGCGGGTCGCAGGTAAACATCGACAGATCGGTATATATTTTGGCCGTTATAGGATGATAGTTGCCGGTGCCAAAATGCACATAAGAGCGCAAGCCCCCGCTCTCGCGTCGCACCACCAGCGACAGCTTGGCATGGGTTTTTAGTTCGATGAAGCCAAACACGACCTGCACACCAGCGCGTTCCAGATTGCGCGCCCAGACGATGTTAGCGGCTTCGTCAAACCGCGCCTTGAGCTCAACAAGTGCGGTCACAGACTTGCCCGCTTCGGCGGCTTCGATCAGGGCCTGCACAATGGGGCTGTCTTTTGACGTGCGATAAAGCGTCTGCTTGATGGCGACGACATCGGGATCGGCAGCGGCCTGCCGAATAAACTGCACCACCACGTCGAAGGATTCGTAAGGATGATGGACCACAATGTCCTTGGAGCGGATCGCGGCCAGACAGTCGCCGCCATGATCGCGGATGCGTTCGGGAAACCGCGCATTGTAAGGCGGAAACTTCAAATCAGGCCGCTGATCGACAATTAGTTGTGCGGTCTGGGCAAGGCCGAGCAAGCCATCGACCATGGCAAATTCTTTTTCGCCAACGCTCAATTCATCGATCACAAGGTCGCGCAAGGCGGGCGGGGTTTTGGCCTGCATCTTCAGCCGGATCACGCTGCCGCGACGCCGTCGCTTCAGGGCACTTTCAAAATAGCGCACGAGGTCTTCGGCTTCTTCTTCAATTTCGATATCGCTGTCACGCAGCAGACGAAACGCGCCCTGCCCCATGACTTCATAGCCAGGAAACAGCCGCCCGAGGAAAAGACCGATCAGGTCTTCCAGCGCGATGAAATGGACCGAGGTGCTGCCTTCGCGGTCTGGCAGACGGATAAAGCGTTCCACTTGTGTCGGGATTGGCAGCAGCGCATTCATCGCCTTGCCGTCGGTCTGGCGGCGCAATTGCAGCGCCAGCGCAAAACCCAAATTGGGGATGAAGGGAAAGGGATGCGCCGGGTCAATGGCAAGTGGCGTCAGAACCGGAAAGACCTGCTCCAGAAAGCGCGTTTCGAGCCAAGAAAACTCCTCCGGCGTGACCTCATCAGGTTGCAAGACCGTGATGCCCGCCTCGCGCAATTCTCGGCTAAGCGAAATCCACAGGCGTTGCTGTTCTTGCACAAGATTGTTGGCGTTGGTGTTGACGCGATCAAGCTGCTGGGTCGGCGTCAAGCCATCCTGACTGAGTGTCTCGATGCCAGCACGCACCTGCCCGCGCAAGCCGGCCACACGCACCATGTAAAATTCGTCGAGGTTTGAAGCTGAGATCGACAAAAACCGAAGCCGCTCTAACAGCGGGTGATTGCGGTTTGACGATTCCTCCAGCACGCGCGCGTTGAAGGCTAACCATGACAGTTCCCGGTTGATGAAGCGTTCCGGTGACGCAACATCAAAGGCCGAGTCCGCGCGATCCTGCGTCTTGCGTGCCTCACTGACCGGCAACGACAAGGCGCGCGCGCCGCGCTCTTTGGCCGATGGCTTTTTTGCAGCCGCGTCCTTCAGCGACGCCGCAGGCTTTGCGGCAGCGACTGGGCTTTCACTAGGAACAACGGAGGGGCGCGGCGTCATGCTCATCGAATGGCTTTCGCGGGAGGTGTCTTATTCGGCAGTTTAAGTGGTTACTCTCTTTGTCGGTCAAGTTTACGTCAAACATATGACCGAGTCATTTCCGCGGCGAAATCGCTGTCGAAATGGACGTAAATTTGCTCACGCCAGTCGCATTTCGTACAAAATCTTCGTTGCCAGCGGCACGGTGATGGCCCGTTTGCCCGACAGCGAGGCGCGGTCAAGTTCGGCCACAACATCGCGGGCGATAGCGATGCTGCGTTCGATATGATTGGTCAGATAGGCGACCAATGCTTCGCTGACGTGCAACTGGCGATCATCGAACAGCTTGACCAGAACACCTGCCAGCAGTGCATCGTCCGGAGTTCCCAGTTCAGCATGTGGCAAAGCATTGAGCCGCGAGGCAAGGTCAGGCAGGCGAATGGCAAGCCGCGCGGGCGCGTCGCGAGCACTCAGCAAGAGCGATGCGCCCTCTTCCTTCACAAGATTGAGAAGATGAAACAGGTTGCGCTCGCCTGCGTCCGACAGCACGCCGACATCCTCGACCAACAAAGCCCCTGCCGCGATGAGGGCCGGCACGTCGGCACTTTCTAGCCCGCGCGCGTCGACGCATTCCGCACCGCTCATTTCGCGCCAAACTTCTGCCAGATGAGACTTGCCGCTGCCTTGCGGCCCTGACAGGGCTACGGTCGGTCCTGGCCATTGCGGCCAGACGTCGATCAGCGCTACGGCATCCTCATTGGACGGAGCGATCAAGAAATCATCGCGCCCGCGCGCGGTGCGGTGACCAAGTTCAAACACAAGCTGGCGTGGCATTCAGGTCTCGTGTGGCGGTTGAGATGATGAAGGCGCCACAGGCCCTTCAGGATCGACGCCGAGAAAGAGCGGGCTGTGCTCATAACGCCCGATACCAAAGCGCGCGACAACGCCGATGGCGGCGGCGACCGGCAGAGCGAGTAAGGCACCGACAAAGCCGAACAATGAGCCAAACGCCAAAATGGAAAACATCACCCAGACCGGGTGAAGCCTCACCTTGTTGCCCACTAATTTGGGCTGCAAAAAATTGCCCTCGATGAATTGGCCGAGAATGAATATGCCGATCACCAGCCCGATCATCGTGTAGTCAGGCCAGAACTGAAAGCAGGCCAGCGCCACCGACGAGATAAACCCGGTGATCGTGCCAAGATAGGGGATGAAACTCAGGATGCCTGTGACGATGCCAATGACCAGGCCGAAGCGCAGCCCGATGACCGACAGGCCGATGGCATAAAAGACGCCCAGAAAGAGGCAGACAAGGCCCTGCCCCCGCAGAAATCCCGACAGCACTTCGTTGATCTCGCGGGCTAATTGGCGGATCGTCTCGGCGTGATCGCGTGGCAAAAGCTCGTCAATCCGCGCCACCATATTGTCCCAGTCGAGCAGCATGTAAAACGTCACAACCGGCGTGATGAAGAACAACGATATGAGGCCGACCAGCGCCAACCCCTGCGAGCCGATCTGCGTCAGAAAGCTCAGCGCCCATGACAGGCTCCCGTTCGTCACGTCGCTGACGGCCTTCTGCATGTTGGCGCTTTCGCCCAGCAGATGCGCGAGCTTACCGCTGCTCATTTCGACAAGAAACCCGCGCGCCCCTTTGATGATGTCGGGAAAGACCTGAATGAAAGCGACGGTCTGTTGGTAAAGCAGCGGCAGAATAAGAAGGCCCGCCGCAATGGTCAGCAATGTCGAGCCAACCAAAATGATGCTGACGGCGCTCAGCCGTGATAGCCCGCGCGCTTCCAGCCTGTCAGCCAAAGGATCGAGAAAATAAGCCAGCGCCAACCCCGCCACAAAGGGCAGCAGAATGCCAGACAGAAGCCAGAGGAAAACCACAAAGGTTACCACGACGCCGATCCAGATCAGGGTCTGCCGTTGTCTGCTCATTACTTGCTCCGGGTCGCGGCCTTGCTATCGCGCGTGCAACGACCAGCCGTTAGCGCCTTGCGTCAATTCAACATTGGACTGCGCCAGCGCCAATGCCAGTTTTTCGGGCGAGCCGCGATAGCTGATCTGGACCTCAGCACTATTGGACGTGATGCCATCGACCTGTAATCCACTGACGAGCGGCGTCGAGCTCAGGCCTTGGCGGATCGTTTGCCATTGATCAAGACCGATATAGGAGACCTCGGCCGTCAAATGCGCCTGCATGCCGGGCGCGACTATGGTGTCACGTTTCCATTGATCGCCGAGCGCATCAATCAGACCGGCGGCGGCGGCATCAAGGCTCGAGTAGCTGCGTTGGATCACTTCGTTGCTCCCCGGTCCATAGCGGGTCGCCTTCATCTTGATGGCCGAGCCATCGGTATTGGACGAGGCAACGGCCACCACAACATCGTCTGCGCCGTAACGCTGGCCGAGATTGTTGATCGCCGTCTTGTCGCCACTGACCGCCTGCGCCGCGGTCAGCAAGTTGAATTCCTCCACATCGCCGACCGGCAACAAAATGGGCGTCATCGCGTCATCAAGATCGCGTTTGGCCACCGCGTTGCGCCATGGATTGGCGTCGTCCCACAGAACAGGCACGGCGCCTTTGTCATAAACCGCCACCAGCAGTGCCGGTTTGGCCTGCGTCTCGCCAAACAGAATGCTGTTGCGCTTCAGCAGCTTGCGCACAGCGTCGGGGCTAAAACTCACATTGAGATCGGCGATATAGCGCGTGGAACTGGATTTTTCGCTGGCCACCTGAAAGCCGCGCACGGCGTCCTGCACGGTCGCGTCATTGGCCTGCGGTAGGCGCGACCAATCGCTCGACAGCGTCAGACGGCGCATCAGCTCGCCCAGCGCCTCGCGTTGGCCGGCCGCTTGGGCAATCGCGCGGGCTTCGGTAGCGCTCGCCGCGGTCACGTCCACATGAACACCCCGGACGGTATAGAGGTCCGCCGCCTCGGCCCGTTGAGCCGCCTGAAGCACCCCAAAACTCAAAACCAGCCCCAGAAGGGCTGCCAACCGGAATACGCGCGTCATTCTGTAGGCCCTTGATCCGTCATACAATTGTCCGGGCAAAGCGGCCAGGCTCGTGGCGCAGACTATAGCATGGTCACGCCTTGGCGAAGGCCGGATGCAGGGTTTTTCGCCCTTCTTGCCTTCTGCTTCCTTATGGCTGCTTGCTTATGGGGGCATTTTGAGGTGTTTTGTGCTCGAACTGACCCACGATTCCGAAGTCTGGATCTCCGTATGGCCACCCCCAAAGACCGCCCCAACAGCTACACCTATGCCCAAGCTGGCGTCGATATCGATGCAGGCAACGCGCTGGTCCGCGCCATCGCGCCGCTTGCACGCTCGACGCGGCGCAGCGGCGCTGACGCAGAGCTTGGCGGGTTCGGTGGGTTGTTCGATCTCAAAGCCACCGGCTATAAGGACCCCGTGCTGGTCGCCGCCAATGACGGCGTCGGCACCAAGCTCAAAGTCGCCATCGAAGCTGGCCTCCATGACACGGTCGGCATCGACCTCGTTGCCATGTCGGTCAATGATCTGGTCGTGCAAGGGGCTGAGCCACTTTTCTTTCTGGACTATTTTGCCACCGGCAAGCTCGACGTCGAAACCGCCACCACCGTGGTCAGTGGCATTGCCGAGGGCTGCCGTCAGGCCAATTGCGCGCTGATCGGCGGCGAGACAGCCGAGATGCCGGGCATGTATGCCGCTGGCGACTATGACCTTGCGGGCTTTGCCGTCGGGGCTGTCGAGCGCGATCAAGTGTTGCCGCGCTCAGATGTTGGCGCGGGCGACGTCATCCTTGGGCTCGCCTCCAGCGGCTTTCATTCCAACGGCTATTCGCTGGTTCGCCGCATCGTCGCGGACAATGGCTTTGCCTACGATGCACCTTTCCCGCCTGACACCAGCCGCACCATCGGCGAGGCGCTGATCGCGCCGACGCGTATCTATGTGCGCTCGGTGCTAGCCGCCATCCGCGAGACGGGGGCCGTCAAGGCGCTCGCCCATATCACCGGCGGCGGCTTTGTTGAAAACATTCCCCGCGTGCTGCCCGAAGGCATCGTGGCCGAGATCGAAGGCAATGCATGGGTGATGCCGGACGTCTTCCGCTGGGTGATGAAACTGGGTGGCGTCGCGGAATTTGAAATGGGTCATACCTTTAATTGTGGCATCGGCATGATCGTGGTGGTCGCCGCCGACCAAGCCGCCGCTGTCACTAAGGTACTGGCGGTTGCAGGCGAAACGGTCTGGAGCATCGGTCATCTGCGCGCCCAATCAGGCGATGAACCCCGCGTCGCCATCAAAGGTGCTATTGGAAGTCTCAAATGAAAGTTGGCGTCCTCATTTCAGGTCGCGGCTCTAATCTCAAAGCGCTGATCGACGCCTGCGCCGCCCCGGATTTTCCTGCCGAGATCGTTTTGGTCATTTCCAACAAGGCCAATGCGGGCGGACTTGAGATCGCCAAAGCAGCAGGCATCGCCACCCGCATCGTGAGCCATCGTGATTACGACAGCCGCGAGGCTTTTGATCTCGTCATGGATCAGGCTTTGCGCGAGGCAGACGTCGAATTTGTCTGTAGCGCGGGCTTCATGCGCATCCTGTCAGATGAATTTGTTGCTGCTTGGCGCGACCGCCAACTCAACATTCATCCCTCCCTGCTCCCCGCCTTCAAAGGGCTCAACGTCTATCAGCGTGCGCTGGATACCGGTTGCAAGGTCAGCGGCTGCACCGTGCATTTTGTTCGCGCCGCCATGGACGAAGGCCCGATTGTGGCGCAGACGGCGGTGCCTGTACTGGAAGGCGACACGCCTGAAACATTGGCGGCGCGCATTCTCGTCGAAGAGCACAAGCTCTATCCTCATGCGCTGCGCCTAGTGGCCGAAGGGCGCGTCACGATTGTCGATGAGCGCTGCGTGATTGAAGGTGATACAGTGGCCTAAGCCCTATGTAGAAATGCTCCGCGATCTAATCCGAGAGGTTTTCATGCACATCGCTCTCCCCGTCCTCGCGTTTGTTCTGCTTGCTGCGACAAGCGCAAATGCAGATGAAGTCATTTCCACCGAAAAGGTAAAGATCAAGGTCGAGACCTTTGCCGACGGGCTACAACATCCCTGGGGCCTTGTTTTCCTGCCTGACGGGCGTTCGCTTGTCACCGAACGCGGCGGGCAACTCAGGATCGTTTCACCAAAGGGGAAACTTTCCGCTCCGCTTGATGGCGTGCCGAAGGTCGATGCACGCGGGCAAGGTGGGTTGCTGGACGTGGCGATTGATCCCAATTTTACAGAAAACAAGTTTGTCTATCTGAGCTTTGCTGAACCGGGCGACGGCGGCACGAATAGCACCGCCGTTGCGCGTGGCGTGCTGACGCAGACAGGCCTAAGCGATGTGAAAGTGATTTTTTCACAAGTGCCGAAGGTCGCCAGCACTTTACATTTTGGTTCACGGATCGTCTTTGACAACCAAGAGCATATGTTCATTTCGCTGGGCGAGCGTTCCAAGACCGCGTTTCGCGGGCAGGCGCAAGATCTCAGTTCCGATCTGGGTAAGGTGGTGCGGCTCAACAGAGATGGGACGATCCCAACAGACAACCCCTTCGTCGGCAAGCAAGGCATGAGGCCGGAGATATGGTCTTACGGCCACCGCAACCAACAAGGCGCGGCTATAAACCCATGGACGCATGAACTCTGGACCAATGAACACGGGCCAAGGGGCGGCGACGAAATCAATATTGCGAGGGCTGAAAAGAATTACGGCTGGCCAGTGGTGTCCTATGGCATCAACTATGATGGCACATCTGTCGGCAAAGGCGCAAAGACGGGACCGGCGTTTACAGATCCTATCCATTACTGGGTACCGTCCATTGGCGTGTCAGGCATGGCGTTTTATACAAGCGACGCCATAGCGCCATGGAAAGGCAATCTGTTCGTCGGCGGGCTGGCGATCCCCAAGCTGGTGCGGCTGGAACTCGACGGTGACAGGATCGTGCATGAGGAAGCGCTGCTCACCGATATTGGGGCGCGTATCCGCACCATCGAGCAAGGGCCGGACGGTGCTCTTTATCTGTTAACGGATGATGGCGACGATGCCATCTTGCGGGTGAGCGCGGCGAAATAATAATTCTTCGTGTTGTTTTGTGACTTCACGAGACCAAAAACCGCCCGCGCGCTGGTCCCCTCGCCCTGCTCACCACCTACCCCTCGCCCTCCGTTAGGATATGCACATTGGCCCCACAATGCTTGCAATGCACAGCGTCAGGCTCATGGCGCAGCAAGCCGCATTGCGGACATTCAAACGTCACTTTATTGGGTCGGAACAAGACTTGCGCCAGACGCAGGAAAAGCGTCACGCCAAAAATCATGATCGCCACAGCCAGCAGCCGGCCGCCGGTTCCCGACAACGTGACGTCGCCAAACCCTGTGGTGGTGAGTGTCGTCACCGTGAAGTAGAGCGCGTCGGCATAGTTGGTGATATTGGCGTTGCCATGATGCTGGGTCTCATAGACGAGGCCGGTCATCAGAAAGATGAAAACACCCAGATGGGCAGAGGCAATCACCGCAGGTTCGTTCAGCCGAAAAGCCCTGAAGTCCTGCCGCAAGAGTTCGACGGTGCGATAGGTCCGCAACATGCGCAGTGTCCGCAAGACGCGCAAGAAGCCCAGCCCTTCGCCGACAAACGGGGCCAAAAACGACACAATGACGACCAGATCAACCAAGTTCATTGGATGAATGAGCGCCCTCAGCCGATCGCGACTAATCAGAATGCGCGCCACTGAATCAGCCAGCACAAAGATACCGATGAACACATCGACATATTCAGTAAAGACCAAATTCGGCATGAAAGACGACACGATGATGAAAATGATCGTCGCGATATCGAAGCCCAACAGGCTGTAGCGAAAGAGACGCGCGTCCGGCGTCATCCCCTCATAGTACCAGCGCAATTTTTCCGTCAGTGTGGCAACACTCATAGGGGCTGACTGCCAAAGGGGATTTTGACCTGCCCCCAGAATGTTTCAGGCATGGGATGGGTGATGCCGATGTCCACTGGCGGGCGGCGGTCTACGTTGAAATAGGTGCTAAAGAGAATATCGTATAGCACAAGGTTTTCGCCGTAATTGCGGTTGCCCTCATCCAGAATTTTCGAGTGATGCCAGCGATGCAGGCAAGGCGTGTTGAAGACATAATTCAACACGCCGCAACGCATCTCGATGTTGCAATGGGTCAGCATCCCGATGATCGCCGTGATGGCACTAACCAACAGCAAAACATCTTGCGGCGCACCGACCGCCAGCAAGACCGGCATGCCAACAGCCAGCCCTGTCACCGTATCGACAAAGTGAAACCGGCCCGTGTTGAAAAACCACAGCCGCGTGACGCTGTGATGGACGGCATGAAAACGCCAGAGCCACGGCCATTCATGCGCGAAACGATGTTTCCAATAAAGGCCGAACTCGACAACGACCAGCCCCATCGTAATCTGCACCACCATCGGCCATCCCGTTGGCCAATAGCCGCCGCCTGTCGGTGCCAGCCATGCGGCGATCCCCATGAACACCATGAAGACGATGAGCACTTGGGCAAAGCCCTTGCTCAACACGGTATGGGCGAGGTCGGCGGGCATCTGGCCGTCATTCTTCAGCCAGGCGCGCTCATGCGGCATCGCGCGTTCAAGCAGCGCAATCGTCACCGCGAGCATCAGATAGGTAATGTTGAAGCCCAGCACGCCATGGCCGCTCCTCATGCCGACAATCGTCGAGGCAACGGCAGCGATGAAAATCAATGGCCAGAGAACGTAGGATAAGGCGCGGCGCACACGGATACCTCTTCGATCAGCAGTGGCGAAGGCTATCACGGTTGCCCACAAACAAAAAACCCCGCCATCGCTGGCGGGGTCTTCGGTATCTCAAAGCTGCGAGATGCAATCAGCCGACGATTTCGTCGTCCTTGAAGAAATATTTGATCTCTTCAGCAGCTGTTTCCGGGGCGTCTGAGCCATGCACGGAATTGGCTTCGATGGATTCGGCAAATTCCTTGCGGATGGTGCCCGCGTCGGCATTGGCCGGGTTCGTCGCGCCCATCACTTCGCGGTTCTTGGCGATGGCGTCTTCGCCTTCCAGTACCTGCACGACCACGGGGCCGGAGATCATGAAGGAGACGAGATCATTGAAGAAGGGGCGCTCTTTGTGGACTGCATAGAAGCCTTCGGCCTGAGCCTTGGTCATCTGGATACGCTTGGAGGCGACGACGCGCAGGCCAGCCTCTTCAAACTTGGCGGTGACCTTGCCGGTCAGGTTGCGGCGGGTGGCGTCCGGTTTGATGATCGAAAAAGTGCGCTGGATGGCCATGTCGGGCTTCCTAAAATTTTGTGATCGGGATTTGGCCGGGTTATAGCCGGGCTTAATGACGGCGGCAACGGGCTGTGTTAGAGAACCGCCATCATGTTGCACATAAATGACCTCACCTTCCGCATGGAAGGCCGCCTCCTCCTCGATCATGTCACCGCCGCACTGCCGCCGGGGCAGAAGATCGGCTTTGTCGGCCGCAATGGCACCGGCAAATCAACGCTTTTAAAGGTTATTACGGGCGAATATGGCACGGAAACCGGGGGTATCAGCTACCCTAAGAACTGGCGCGTCGGCGTGGTGCGCCAAGAGGTTCTAGCCGGTCCCACCTCTCTGCTCGACACGGTGCTGGCCGCGGACCTTGAACGCGCCGCCCTGCTCAAAGAGGCCGAAACAGCGACCGATCCGACCCGAATTGCCGATATTCACACCCGTTTAGCCGACATGGGCGCACATGCCGCACCCGCGCGGGCGGCCGCCATCCTCGCCGGTCTTGGTTTTGACGATGAAGCGCAGGCCCGACCATGCGCTGATTTTTCAGGTGGCTGGCGGATGCGCGTGGCGCTTGCCGCCGTGCTGTTCTCCGAGCCTGACCTGATGCTGCTCGACGAACCGACCAACTATCTCGACCTTGAAGGCACGATCTGGCTTGAAGAATACCTCAAGACCTATCCCTATACCGTCCTCATCGTCAGCCATGACCGCGACCTGCTGAACAACGTCGCCGAAGGCATCCTGCATCTGGAAAACAAGAAGCTCACCTTCTATAGCGGCAACTATGACCGCTTCGACCGCACGCGCCGCGAAAAGCTGATGCTGCAAATGTCGATGAAGAAGAAGCAGGAAGACGCGCGCCGCCACATGGAGAGCTTCGTCGAGCGCTTCAAGGCCAAGGCATCGAAGGCCCGTCAAGCCCAGAGCCGCATGAAGGCGCTGGCCAAGATGGAGCCGATTGCCGACATCTTGAACGAGCGCGTGATGCCCTTCCGCTTTCCCGCGCCCGATAAGCCATTGGCCTCGCCCATCATCCGCTTGGAGCATGCGTCCGTCGGCTATGAGCCCGACAAGCCGATCCTCTCGAAGCTCGATCTGCGCATCGACCAAGACGACCGCATCGCGTTGCTCGGTGCCAACGGCAACGGCAAATCAACCTTTGCCAAGCTGCTGTGCGACCGCCTGCAAGTCACCGGCGGCAACAAATATGATTCCAAGAAATTGCGCATCGCCTATTTCGCGCAGCATCAGCTCGACGAGTTGGGCATGGCCGAGACGCCCTATGAGCATTTTCGCACATTGACGCCGACGTCCACGCAAGCTCAGACCCGCGCCATTGCGGGCTCTTATGGTTTTGGTGCTGACAAGGCTGACACCGCAGTTGAAAAACTGTCAGGTGGTGAGAAGGCGCGGCTGCTGTTTGCCATCGCGACCTATCACAAGCCGCACATCATCATCCTCGACGAACCGACCAACCATCTCGACGTCGATAGCCGCGAAGCCCTCGTCATGGCAATCAACGACTATGATGGCGCATTCATCCTCATCAGCCATGATCGCCATCTGGTGGAAACATGCGCCGACCGGCTCTGGCTCGTCGCCGATGGCACCGTTGCGCCCTATGACGGCGATCTTGATGACTATCGCAAATGGCTGCTTGATCCCGCGCGTCGCATCAAACCCATGCCGACAGACGAATTGGATGGCGAGGACGCCGCGCCTGTCGCACCGCGCCCCTCCCATGACAAAAAAGAGGCCCGTCGCATCGCCGCGCAAAAGCGCGAGCAAAATGCACCGCTAAAAAAGAAAGCGCAGACGTTCGAAAAAGACGTCGAAAAACTGCAAGCCGACATCGCCCGTCTTGATGTCAAGCTCGCTGACAACGCCGCTTTTGAAGGCAAGCCCGACGAAGCGTCCAAGGTCGCCAAGACACGCGCCGACGCTCTGCGCGCGCTTGCCAAGGCCGAGGAACACTGGCTCGACGCCAGCACCGCTTACGATGAGGCGATGGCGAGCTAGAGCCAGCTATTCAAAATCTTTGCTCAGCACGCCATCGCTGACGAGCTTGTCATAAACCTCGCCGTCATGCCCCGGCATCATGATGAGGTTCGGCATGTCTTCGTGCAACACCGCCAAGGTCTTCAACTGCCCGAAGACCGCATGACGGTCTTCCTTGAGAAAAAACTGGGTGACGAGGCGGGCGCGCTCGCGCAACGTTTCGATATTGCGGGCATGCCAAGCCACATCGCCGAGAAACAGCACTTCCGTGCCATCAACCTTGCGCACATAAACCATCTGGCTTCCGGGCGAATGACCTGCCGCCTTGATGAGCACGACGCCCGGCGCAATCGCCTTGTAGTTGTCATAAACAACCGGCGTCAGCGCGCCCAACTCGTCCTTGGAGAATGAAGCGGGCACGGAGCGTTCGGGGTGATCGATTTTCTCCTGCGTCAGATCGACTTGGGCGGTGATGTTGGTGAGATCAAGATAGGCCGCAAGCCCGCCGATATGATCGACATGTTCATGCGTGACGACAATGAAACCTGCATGCCCAAGAGCCTTTTCGAGGCGATCATAGGCCGCTTTGTCAAAGGCAATGAGACCATCGCCACCCTGTTCTGCATTGAGGCCCGTATCGATGATGCCGGTCGTGCCATAGGGATGACAAGTTGATAAGAAAACACTGGCAGTTTGCTGGTGGCCCAGCCATCGCCCGCGACCACAGCGGTAGCAGGAAACTCAAACCGGCCAACTTTCTCGACCTGAATTTCAAGCACCTTGTCACCGGGGATTTCGTCTGCAAGCTGGCGGACCTTGTTCATATCCAGCGCGAAATATGCATCCGATGGCATATGGCTTTCAGCAATGAGCCAATAGTAAGCACTCCCGCCGATTACAGTGACGACAGCTATAACAATCAGTACAACCCTCTTCCAACTCGACATGTCGCTTCCCCCATTGATGTTACCAGCGAAATCTAGGTATCACGGGCAAAGCCTTCGATAAACGAAATCGAATGGCAACTGTTCAATTGTCGAGGAAACGCACCGATTTCGCAGACGCAAAAGGGGCCGCAAAGCAACATCATGCTTTGCGGCCCCTCTGTGCTGCCAGAAGCGAGACGAACAATCGATTACGGCAGCAAGACCGTATCCACGACATGGATCACGCCGTTCGACTGGTTGACGTCGGCAATGGTCACATGGGCTACATCGCCCTTGGCGTCCTTCACGACGATTTTGCCGGCCGCCATCGCCAGTGTGAGGTCTTCACCGGCCACCGTTTTAAGTTTGGCATCCGCGCCATCTTTGGCGATCAAGGCTGCGAGGTCTGCGGCGCTATATTTGCCAGCTACCACATGGTAGGTGAGAACCTTGGTCAGCTTGGCCTTGTTTTCCGGCTTCAGTAGCGTCGCCACCGTGCCGTCGGGGAGCTTGTCAAAGGCTTCATTGGTCGGCGCAAAGACGGTAAACGGACCAGGGCCTTCCAGCGTTTCAACAAGACCAGCGGCCTTAACGGCTGCGACCAGCGTGGTGTGATCTTTTGAATTCACCGCGTTTTCGATGATGTTCTTGGTGGGATACATGGCCGCGCCACCGACTGTCTTGGTGTCAGCCTGCGCCATCGTGCTCACGCCCGCAGCACCCTTGGCATCCATATTTTTATCCATGGCTGAGCTTGCACCGATGGCCATTTCAGAGTCGGGGTGCATCATCTCATTGCCCGCCGGGGCGTTTTTGGAATTAGCGTAAGCACCACTGACCAGCGCGGACGAGGCAAGCAAAGCGGCTGCGACATAAGTCATCTTCAGCATAATTATCTCCCGTAATTGTTTCCCTCAAATCAGAGGTTACTAGTATTACGGAGGTGGACGCGTGGTGGATGTCTGAGGGTCAAAGAAAAGCGACAGCACGCCACTTTCTTTTCTCCCGCCATAATTTTGCCTTATAAGGAAATATCTGCAACCGCACCCACAATGTGCGTCATTATCATTTCATCTGATAACGGATTATTCTTTCTTTTCCCATCGACCTTCATCGCTCTGCTGCCAATAGGTGGCGTCATGGCCGGCCGCCTTGAATGCTGTCCAGTGTCCGCGCGCGGCGTTCAGGGCTTCTTCATCTTGCTCGTCGAACATCAGCACACAGCGGTTGAAACCGTCGATAGGGCCGGGCTCTGCGCTGCGTACCAAAAACAGCACATGCGCGCCATTGGGATTTTCGTCTACCAGCGTCAGATAGATCGGTTGCTCGGCAGCGGGCCCGTCCTCCGTCATGCCATGTGGCAAAAAGCTGTCCTTGCGGTAGGTCCAGAGCTGATCATTGACGATATTAAGCGCCTCGGCGCTACCCGCCTTCACCACCACGCGCCAATCGCGCTTGAGCGATGCTTCCAACAACCGTGGAAGCACCTGCTCAAGCGGCGCGTTTTGTAGATGGTAGAAAAGGACTTCAGTCATGGGTCTTCGTTGAATGTTGGGGCCTCGTCCTTCGAGACGGACGCTTTCGCGCCCTCCTCAGGATGAGGATCTCAAATATTCTATTCATCCTCATCTTGAGGAGCGGCAAAGCCGCGTCTCGAAGGAGCCTTACCCCTCGTAATGATCCTCAACCAACCGATTGAGCAACCGCACACCCCAGCCCGAACCCCACGACGTGTTGATCGCGGATTTCGGTGAGGCCATGGCGGTGCCGGCGATGTCGAGATGCGCCCATTTGCTGGATTTCACGAAACGCAACAAAAACTGCGCCGCCGTGATCGAGCCACCAAAGCGGTCGCCGGTGTTTTTCATATCGGCAAACTGCGAGATGAGCGCTTTGTCGTAGGCGGGGCCCATCGGCAGACGCCAGACTTTTTCGTTTTCCGCTTCGCCCGCGTCTGACAATTGCTTGGACAGCTTGTCGTCATTGGAAAAGAGGCCCGCATATTCTTTGCCCAGCGCCACCATGATCGCGCCGGTCAGTGTCGCCAGATCGATCATGAATTTCGGCTGGAAGCGTTTTTCAGTGTAATGCAGCGCATCGGCCAGCACGAGACGGCCTTCGGCATCTGTGTTGATGATCTCGATGGTCTGACCCGACATTGAGGTCACGATGTCGCCGGGGCGTTGCGCATTGCCGTCGGGCATGTTTTCCACCACGCCGATCACGCCGACGGCGTTGACCTTGGCTTTGCGGGCTGCCAGCGCATGTAGGAGACCGGTGACGCAGGCTGCGCCGCCCATGTCGCCCTTCATGTCTTCCATGCCCGCGGGCGATTTCAGCGAAATGCCGCCTGTGTCAAAGCAGACACCCTTGCCAACAAAGGCCACGGGCTTGTCGCCTGCCTTGCCGCCGTTCCAGCGCATCACCACGAGCTGGCTTTCGCGCGTGCTGCCCTGCCCAACACCGAGCAGCGAACCCATGCCAAGTTTTGCCATCGCGGCTTCGCCCAGCACCTCGACTTTAACGCCGACCTTGGACAGCGCGCGAGCGCGTTTGGCAAACTCGATCGGGAAGAGAACATTCGGCGGCTCGTTGACGAGATCGCGCGCCAGGAACATGCCGTCGGCAATCTTTTCCAGCGTCCCATAGGCTTTGCGTGCGGCGGTTGTCGCCTTGCTGCCTACCACCAGCGTCTTTAATGCGGTCGGGGTGTCTTTCTTTTTTGCTTTGTATTTGTCGAACCGGTAGGAGCGCAGCTTGGCCCCAAAGGCGAGCCGCGCGGCCGCCTCCTCGGCTGCAAATTTTGCGCTGCCAATACCGTCCAGCACGACGGTGGCCGCGGTCTCTTTGGCGCGCTCAAGGCGTCCCACCAGTTCACCGCCGATATTTTCAAGCGCCGTTGGCGTCAGATCGCCGGCTTTGCCTGCACCAATGAGGACCAAACGGCTGACCGTCAGACCCTGCGGGGCGACCAATTCGAGGCTCGTCTTGGATTTGCCGGTAAAGCCAGTCGCCTTCATGGCGCGCTTGATGCCCCCGCCGGTCTTGCGGTCTAGATCAGCGGCAAGCCCGGTCGGGCTCGCGCTCTCGGTGACAACCAGCGCCATGGCGCCGGATTTGCCGATGGCCGCATCGGCGAACGAAATTTTCATGGCTGCATTCCTCAAACTACTGTCCAGCTTGTTGCCATCTCTGGGGCTGGCTGGCGTCATGGGAGACGAATCAGGTTAAGCGGATCACCCCGCTCGAAGGCCTCATAGAGACAATTTTGGTGGCGAAATTCAATCGGACGAGTTATCCGACCCCGGTCAGGACGCAAAAACGAGAAAACCGCTCCCCATCCTAACCTATAACACTTATCCTATCGCAATCGCTTGAAAGGAAAAGCCATCTGGCCTTCCAGATCGCTCGGCGCGTCTGTGCCCCACTGTCGCTAAAACTGAACCACGAAGGCCAGACCACATGCTTGTTGTTTTGACGCGATATATTTTCTGGCAATCCGCCGTGCCTTTCATGCTGGCGACCGCCGTGTTGACCGGCATCATCTGGCTCACGCAGGCGCTGAAGATGCTCGACCTGCTAATCACGCAGGGGCAGTCGCTGACCACCTTCTTTGAGTTGAGCCTCTTGGCGCTCCCCAGCGCGGTCAATACTGTGCTGCCCGTCGCGCTGTTTTGTGCCCTGCTCTACACGCTCAACAAGCTGATCTCCGACAGCGAATTGGTGGTTATTTTTTCGGCTGGCATCAGCCGGTTGGCCGTCACCGTACCCGTTATGATGCTGGTCGCGCTGACCATGATCCTGGTGATCGGGCTCAATCTCTATCTGATGCCTGCGGGTTTGCGCGAGTTGCGCACGCAGCTGTTTCAAATTCGTGGTGACATCGCCACCTCGCTGATCCGCGAAGGTGCTTTCACCAATCCAGTCTCAGGGCTCACCGTCTATGTGCGGGCGCGCTCGCCCAATGGCGGCATCCGCGGCATTCTCGTCCACGATGAACGCATCCCCGATAAGCCCATTACCTATATGGCCGAGACCGGCGAATTGGTGCGCAGCCCGCAAGGGGCGCGTCTCGTCATGTATAATGGCAATATCGAACGCGTCTCGGAGACAAAGTCGCCCGAACAAAGCCCCGTCTCGACGCTCTATTTCGACAAATATACCTATGATCTTTCGCAATATAGCAACAGCCACCCCGTCACCGAATATGAAGCGCGTGAGAGGTTCCTGCCGGAATTGTTCAATCCAGCCAGCAATGATCTCTATGGCCAGCAATACAAGATGCGGTTGCGCGCGGAGGGCAATGATCGCCTCGTCGCCGCGCTCTATCCGCTGATGTTTGCGATGATTGCGCTGGCTGCCTTGCTGCCCGCGCCGTTCAACCGACGCGGCTATACGATGCGCATCGCGATGAGTGCAGCCGTCGCTATCGTAGCGCGCGTGATCGGTTTCGGGCTTATCAATCTAGCGGCAACGCGGCCAATGTTCATTCCGCTCATTTATCTGCTCCCTATCAGCGTTTGCACATTGTCGGGTGCGGTCATCGCGGGCCTCACCTTCAACGGTATGTGGCGCTGGATCATGGCCACGACACCGGCCCGCATGGTCAGCGGAGGAACGTGGCAATGACCTCTGTCAATCTTTCATGGACGCTGTCGCGCTATCTGGGGCGCCAGTTCTTCATCACCGTTGTCATCACCTTCGCAATCTTTCTGTGCCTGATTTATATGATCGATCTGGTCGAGTTGACGCGGCGGGCGGCTGACCAAAAGGACATTGCCTTTAGCCTTCTCGCCTCCATGGCCTTTCTGAACATGCCAACAGTGGGCAGCGACACCCTTCCCTTTGCCGTCCTGTTTGGCAGCATGGCCGCCTTCATGCGCATCACGCGCAACAATGAATTGGTGATCGCGCGCGCCGCCGGCGTCTCGGTTTGGCAATTCATGATGCCCGCCATCGTTGTCTCGTTCACCATCGGCATGCTGGTCATCACAGTTTACAACCCCGTCGCCTCGGCCATGTCAGCGCGCTATTCGCAGCTTGACGGCAAATATTTGCGTGGCCAAACGAACCTGCTCGCCGTATCGGCCAATGGCCTGTGGCTGCGTCAAGCCGACGGCGATGGGCAGTCGGTTGTCCATGCGGCCCGCGTCAGCGAGCTTGGCTTGAAACTCGAAGGTGTGACGATCTTTCTCTATGGCAACGACGACAACTTCACGGGCCGAATCGATGCCAAGAAGGCCGACCTTGAGGATGGCTATTGGGCGCTGACCGACGCGTGGATCAGCCCTGCCAATGATCAGCCACGCCACTATGACAGCTATCGCCAACCCACGACGTTGACGCTGACCAAGGTGCAGGAGAGTTTTGCCGACGAAGATACGATTTCGTTCTGGGACTTGCCGCATTTCATCGAAATGGCCGAGGCCGCAGGGTTTTCGGCTAAGCGGTATCGCCTGCATTTCTATGATCTGCTAGCGACCCCCCTCCTGCTTTGCACCATGGTTCTGGTCGGCGGCGTGTTTTCATTGCGTTCTTCGCGGCTCGGCGGCGTTGTCCAATTGGTGCTGGGCGGCGTCCTATCGGGCTTCATGCTCTATTTTTTGAGCGATTTAGCCTTGGCGCTAGGCAAATCAGGGGTTCTACCGCCCTTCCTTGCGGCTTGGGCGCCCGCTATTGTGGCGATGCTTTTGGGGCTTGCGGTTCTGTTCCACCTTGAGGATGGTTAGCAAGCCTGACAAGTTCAGATACGGGGCGACATGATGATTTCCACCATTCAGGGTGGCACCTTTTAAGGTGAATTGGATAACGACAGGCGGGGGATATCTGACGATGATTTTGGGGATGAGATCAGGCCGCGCCTTTATCGAGGCCGCGACGACTTTTGCGCTCATTCTCTCCGTGAGCCTCTCGGCGAGCGCTTTGCTCGCCACAGGCACGGCCCAAGCCGACACATCAGCCACCGCTCCAGCCACAGCAAAAAACAACCTGCATTCAGGAAAAAACTACCCGCAATCGGGCGAAGTGCTGATGCAGGCCGACAAGCTCACCTATGACAGCGATAACGAAATTGTCACGGCAATCGGCCATGTCGAAATCGCCTATGACGGTCGCGTGCTGATGGCCGACAAGGTCACTTACGACCAGAAGCGCGACATTGTGACGGCGGATGGCAACGTCTCGCTGCTGGAGACCACGGGCGAGGTGGCCTTTGCCGACCATCTGGTCTTGCGCAACAAGATGAAAGACGGCGTTGTCCAAACACTCTCCATCCTGATGACGGACAAATCGCGTCTGGCAGGCCATGACGCCGAGCGCGTCAATGGCACCGTCACCACTTTGCATCGAGGCGTTTATAGCCCTTGCAAGATCTGCAAAGAGGAAGGCAATTCCACGCCACTCTGGCAGATCAAGGCCTTCCGTGTGATCCACAATGCCGATACCAAGCGGATCATCTACGAAGACGCCACGATGGAAATGTTCGGTATTCCGGTTGCCTATTTGCCATTTTTCTCCCATCCCGATCCGACCGTGAAGCGCCAGTCGGGGTTTCTTGTGCCCAGCATCGCCAGCTCCACCGATCTGGGACAGGAAGTCATCATCCCCTATTATTGGGCCATCAAACCCAATATGGACGCCACGATTGCACCGCGTTTTACCTCGCATGAGGGGATCGTCTATCAAGGTGAATTCAGGCACCGCATTACATCGGGTTCCTACAGTTTTTTTGGCACAGGCACATGGCCCCGTACACAGACGACCAACACGCCAGGCGATGCCGACTTTCGCGGCAGCCTGTTTGGCGATGGTCGATTTGACATTGCGCCGCTTTGGCAATGGGGCTTTCAGGCCGAACTTGTTACCGACAATACCTACCTGCGCAAATACAGCCTGAGCGATCAGACGGACCTGACCAACCAGCTTTATGTCGAGCATTTTGAGGGGCGCAATAGCTTTACTGCCAGCGGCTATTACTTCCGCAACCTGTTGCCGACGACCAATAGAGACAATACGCCCTGGGTCGCGCCCATCATCAATTTCAACCATGATTTTGGGGATATTCTCGGCGACGGTCGGCTGATGTTCAACGGTAACATGATGGTTTTGGGAACACCGGCCGGGCTCGATAGCCGCCGCCTGTCTACCACCGTCAGTTGGGAAAAGCCCTTCACATCGCGCGGCGGT
Source organism: Parvibaculaceae bacterium (assembly GCA_041688015.1). GTDB lineage: Bacteria > Pseudomonadota > Alphaproteobacteria > Parvibaculales > Parvibaculaceae > Parvibaculum. Next base: position 270,203 of record JBDNIY010000001.1, on the reverse strand, counting down.
CAGGTCTATCGCCTGTTTGCCAATGTGCGCGGCGATATCTATTCGACCAATCAAGCGCCCTTAGGGACAACACCAGCCACTTACTACGGTGAGGAGACGATCGCACGCGTCATGCCGACCGCCGGTGTGGAGGTGAGCTACCCCTTCGCCAATAGCAGCACGTTTCTAAGGCAGGTCATCGAACCCATTGCTGAGTTTATCGCCGCACCTTCGCTCCACAACACAGACAAAATTCCCAATCAGGATTCGATCAATATCGAATTCGACGACACCAACCTGTTTTCGGAAAACCGTTTCCCCGGCTTTGACCGGTGGGAATCTGGCATGCGGGCGAGCCTTGGTTTGCGCTATTCGGTCTATGGTGATGACGGCGCACAAGCGAGCATCTTATTTGGCCAAAGCTATCGACTACGCGAAGACAACAGCTTCACGGCCTCCAGCGGCTTGCGCGATCAGAAATCGGACTATGTCGGTGTCATCCAAATTGCGCCGAATGACAAGATTTTAATCGTCCATCGGTTCCGCATCAATGAAGGAGACTTCAAGTTCAATCGAAACGAACTTGATGTCGTCACACATATCGGGCCACTCGCGACCCAGTTGGGTTATGCGTATTTTGCCAATGATCCGACCTTGACCACCACCACCGGCTCGCGTGAGGAAGTGAATATCGGCGGCGTCCTCAAGCTCAGCGACTATTGGCGCCTATTTGGAAGCTCAACCCGCGATCTGGCTAAGAGCGTCACGATTTCGAACCGATTCGGTATTGGCTATCAAGATGAGTGTTTTGGCCTGTCAGTTGGCTTCTATCAATCCAACATTTATTATCAAGACATCCAGAAATCGAACACGTTCTTGGTCGAAGTCACCTTCAAGAACTTGGGCTCAACGGGCACTGGACAAGGGGTCTCCTCCGCCAATACGGGTATCATCAACCCTGGTTCATCCGTTTTCGGCGCACGAGATACATCGATTTTTGGCGATCCGGCAGGCTGGATGAGAAAAACCTCACCTCAAGACTAAATCATCCGCCCTTGCCGCCATGATCTGCAAATAAAGACTGAAAATGAAGGTGTTTTAACGTGCCTCATCGGTTGATTAGCGGGACGATTGCAGTATTCTGTCCGCCTCAGGCCGGGGGCGTCCAGGCCTAACGGGAGCGTCCGGCGTAGTATCATGAATTCAAAAAAGCTCGCGTGTTCGTTCACGCCTGCCAGAGAAAAGTTCTTTCATCACTTTGCCGTCAAATTTGGCGCGGGGTTGTTGTGCTTGTGTTTATCCGGGCTCGTGATGTCGAGCGCTGCACACGCAGAAGACCCAGCACCTGCCGACAAGACCGCAGCGACAACCGGCGACGTGGTCAGCCAGCAAGGCATCGCCGCTGTCGTCAATGACAAGATCGTGTCGCAATACGATCTCCAGCAACGTATCAAATTGATCATGGCGACGTCCGGCATCCCCAATACGCCGGAAAATATCAGCCGCATTCGGGCGCAAGTGCTGCGCGGCCTTATCGATGAATCCCTTGAGACCCAGGAAGCCAAACGTCTTGAGGTGAAGGTCGATCAAGAGGCAATCGACGCGCAGCTGGAGGGCATCGCCAAGCGTGCCAACATGACGATGGACCAGATTGACTCCTTCTTGAAAGAGAACAAGGTGTCGAAAGATTCACTCGTCGATCAGATCCGTGCGGAAATTGCATGGAACAAGGTGATCGGCCAGCAGTTCAGCCCGTTGATCACGGTGAGCGATGAGGAAGTGGACAGTGTCCTCAATAGCTTGAAGGAAGAATCCGACCAACCACGCTTCCTCGTTTCAGAAATTCTGCTGACCTATGACACGCCCGAACAAGCGCAGGAAATGATGGGCGGCGCCGACCGACTTGCCCAACAGATACGTCAGGGCGCGCCGTTCGGTGCGGTCGCTCAACAATTCAGCCAGTCGCCGAGCGCCGCCAATGGCGGTGACATTGGCTGGGTGCATCTCAGCCAGCTACCGCAAACCGTAGCGCCTGTCGTTGGCCAGATGGGCATCGGCGAAATTTCCGCTCCGATCAAGACTTTGAACGGCATTTACCTGATCGAATTGCGCAACAAGCAGGTCGGTATTGGCGCAGACCCGATGGAGGACACATGGACATTGGCGCGCGTGTTGCTGCCGTTGACGCCTGACGCGCCCGCCGCGATGGTCGAGCGCCGCGCCAAGGAAGCGGTCAAGTTTTCTCAAGAATTCAAAACCTGCGACAACCTGAGCAATCAGGTTAAATCCTATGTCGGTGGCGTCGCCGAAACGCCACGCACTGTGGTCTTTGGCACCCTTGATGCCCGCATGAAGGAACTCGTTTCCAAGAGCAAGCCGGGTGAGGTCATTCCACCCATTCGCAGCAAGGAAGGCATCGAAATGGTCGCGATCTGTAGCCACCAGGTCGTCAATTCCGAAATGCCGACGCGTGATAGTATCGAGGACAATCTTTATTCACAGCAACTGGCGATGATGTCGCGTCGTCACTTGCGCGATCTGCGCCGAGACGCCGTCATCGAGATGCGTTAAGGCGCAGAAATTTTCCACAAGGCACGCGTACAGCATGGCCATAATGCAAAAGGCGGGGGATCAGCCACAAGCACTCCGTCCGCTTGCCCTTACCATGGGCGAACCGGCTGGCATTGGCCCTGAGATCACGCTGATGGCTTGGGCGGCACGGCGTGGTGACGCCCTGCCGCCCTTCTTTGCCATCGGCGATCCCGCGCTCTATGCGAGGCTCGCTGAGACGCTTGGGTTGGATGTGCCCATCCGGGAGATTTCATCTCCTGCCAACGCCATCACAGTCTTTGCCGAGGCGCTGCCTGTCCTGCCGATCACACTTGGCAGCGAGGTGCGTTCGGGCACCCTGTCGCCCGCCAATGCGCAAGCCGTCATGCACTCAATCGACCTCGCCATTGATTTTTCTCTGAGTGGCGAGGCCGCTGGTTTGGTCACCAACCCAATCCACAAACGCTCGCTTTATGAAGCGGGCCTTCAGGTGCCCGGCCATACCGAATATCTCAGCGCCCGCACAGGCGGCGCGACGCCGGTGATGATGCTCTCCTGCCCCGGCCTGCGTGTCGTGCCCGTCACTGTGCATGACCCGCTCGCCGCCGTCGCGGGCAAGCTCACGACCGACATGATCGTCGAAAAGGGCATCATCCTCGCGCGCGCTCTAAAGCACGATCTCGGCATCGCAGCGCCGCGCATTGCGGTTGCCGGCCTCAATCCACATGCCGGCGAGGAAGGTCACATTGGCCACGAGGAAATCGACATCATCGCGCCAGCCATGAAGCGCATTGCCGAAGAAGGCGTCACGCTTTCCGGCCCGCTGCCGCCCGACACGATGTTTCATGCCGCGGCACGCGCACGTTACGATGCGGCGCTGTGCATGTATCACGATCAGGCGCTTATCCCGATCAAGACGATTGATTTTGAGCGCGGCGTCAACACAACGCTCGGGTTGCCCATCGTGCGTACCTCGCCCGACCATGGCACGGCCCTCGATATCGCGGGCCAAGGCCACGCCAGTCCTTTGAGCCTGATTGCAGCGATCAAGCTCGCGCATGACATTGCTGGGCATCGCGCATGAGCGACGAGCCATCGGGCGACGGCCTGCCTCCTTTGCGTGATGTCATTGCGCGTCACGGGCTTGCGCCACAAAAATCACTGGGTCAAAATTTTCTGCTCGACCTCAATCTCACGCGCCGCATCGCGCGCGCCGCAGGTTCGCTTGACGATCATCATATTGTCGAAGTCGGTCCCGGCCCCGGTGGCCTGACGCGCGCATTGTTGATGGAAGGGGCCCAACACGTCACCGTTGTCGAGCGCGACGCGCGCTGCCTGCCCGCGCTCGAAGAAATTGCGGTGGCCTATCCCGGTCGCCTCACCATTGTTGAAGGCGATGCACTCGACACCGACCTAAGCGCGCTCGTTAGCGGCCCTGCACGTATCGTTGCCAACTTGCCTTACAACATCGCCACGCCGTTGCTGATCGGCTGGTTGCAAACTGAGCCTGCGCGGCCTTGGTATGACAGCCTCACGCTGATGTTCCAAAAAGAAGTCGCCGAGCGCATTGTCGCGCTGCCCCGCAGCAAAGCTTATGGGCGGCTCGGCGTCGCCGCCCAGTGGCGCACCCGCGCGCGCATGTTGTTCGATATTGACCGTCACGCCTTCACGCCACCGCCCTCCATCACCTCCACTGTCGTCCAGTTGATGCCGCGCGACGCGCCGCTCGCCCCTGCTGACGCGCGTGCCCTGGAGCTTGTTGTCGCAGCCGCCTTCGGCCAGCGCCGCAAGATGTTGCGCGCAAGCCTCAAGACACTGGTCGACGATGCACAGGCTTTGCTTGATAAAGCAGGGATTTTGGGCACACGCCGCGCCGAAGAACTCAGCGTCGAAGAGTTTTGCGCCCTTGCCCGCGCCTATAAGGGCCACGCCTGAAATCCCAATTCACCATTGGCCCCCGCCTCGCTCTATGCGACATTGTCGCCAAAATAAGTACCGAAAGTTTGAGGAGACCTCCCCATGAAATCACAAGCCATTACCGACTACGGCCAGCCCCTGACGCTGATCGAAAGCGAAACACCCAAGCCCCAGGGCTCGGAAATTCTCCTCAAGGTGGCCTATTGCGGCGTCTGCCATTCTGATGTGCATATCCATGACGGTCATTTCGACATGGGCGGCGACAACAAGCTCGACGTGCGCGCCGGTCGCAAGCTGCCCTTCACGCTCGGTCATGAGATCCAAGGCGAAGTTGTTGCTATTGGTCCTGATGTCACCGACGTCAAAGTCGGCGATCACCGCGTTGCCTATCCGTGGATCGGTTGTGGCGATTGCCCGACCTGCAATCGTGGCGAAGAACAGCTTTGCAACAAGCCGAGCAATCTCGGCATTCAAGTGGCGGGCGGCTATGCAACCCACGTCATCGTGCCGCATCAGCGTTACCTGCTCGACTATACAGGCGTGAAGAACGGTCTTGCCGCCACCTATATGTGCTCGGGCCTCACCGCCTATGGCGCGATGAAGAAGCTCAATGTCAGCGATGAAGAGCGCGTGCTCGTCGTCGGTCTCGGCGGCGTCGGCATGATGGGCCTGCAATTTGCCAAGGCCATGTTCAAACAGGCCCCGCTCGGTGCCGACGTTGATGCGCAGAAGCTACAATCAGCCAAGGGCGCAGGCGCGCATGAAGTCTATAACCCCAAGGACGAAGATGCGCTGAAGAAGCTGCTCGCCGACACCAATGGCGGCGTGCCCGCCGCGGTCGATTTCGTCGGCTCGGAAGCCTCATTGAAGTTTGCCATGGGTTCCGTGCGCAAGGGCGGTCAGGTTGTGGTCGTCGGTCTGTTCGGCGGTGCCTTCGCCATGCCGATCCCGCTCTTTCCGATGCGCGCCATTTCCATCGGTGGTTCTTATGTGGGCTCGCTCGGCGAAACTCATGAGATGATGGAACTGGTGAAGGCCGGCAAGATCGACCCGATCCCGGTCGAAGAGCGCCCGCTCGATGCCGCCACTAAGTCGCTCGACGACCTGCGCAAGGGCGGTGTCATGGGCCGCGTCGTGCTGAAGCCCTGATCGAACACATCTGCTTTCGTCAGTCGCCTTGAAAATCCTGCTGAATTTCAAGGCGACTGCAAAGGCTCTCAACCAACCCCACCAGTTTCAAAATTTCTACTTCACGCATCAAATCAAACTTGTGATGCAGAGACTCGATTTCGAGTTCTGCTTTGATATTGATGTCGAAATCGTGTTGCTGTTCCAGCCTGTCGCGCTCTGCCTGCCGGTTCTGGCTCATCATGATAATGGGGGCCGTGAAGGCTGCCTGAAATGACAACACCAGATTGAGCAGGATAAAGGGATAGGGATCCCAGCGAAAAATCATGCCCATCACATTGACGACAATCCACGCCACAAGGATCGCTGATTGAATGAGGATAAACGTCCATGAGCCAATGGAGGTGGCAACTGAATCGCTAATCCGTTGACCGAAGCTGCGTGGGCCAGCATCAGCTGAATTTTTTTTGTATAAAAATGCCGGTCGTTTCTTGCGCAGTTCCTGCAACAGTGTGCGTTCTTCGTCAGTTAACTTGGCCATCTCCACCTCACCATGTGACGCCGACGGTCTCAACTGGGACCGCCTATAGCGCGTCGCGCAACCGTTTCACAAAATCAGACAGACCCGTCTGGCGGCGGCGTTTCAAACGTTCAGCCGTCAGGATCGAGCGCAATTGACCAAGGCTCTGGTCCACATCTTCATTGATGATGATGTAGTCATATTCTTGATAATGGCTGATCTCGTCTGATGCTTTGGCCATGCGGCTTGCCACCACATCAGCAGAATCTTGCGCACGAGACTTAAGGCGCTTTTCCAGATCATGTGCCGACGGTGGCAAAATAAAAACCTTCACCAGATCTTCTGCCGCGCTCTCGTCAAGCTGCTGCGTGCCCTGCCAGTCGATGTCAAACAACACATCGCGCCCGGCGTTCAGCGCCTCTTCCACGGGCTTGCGTGGCGTGCCGTAATAATTATCAAAGACTTTGGCGTGTTCCAAAAACTCGCCCTTGTTGAGCGAGACGCCAAAATCTTCCGTACTCAGAAAATAATAGTCACGCCCCTCCACTTCACCCGGCCGCGGATGGCGTGTGGTCGCTGAAACCGACATGGTGATGGCCCCATCGCCTTCTAGGAGCGCGCGCGACAACGTGGTCTTACCAGCACCCGATGGCGACGACAGCACCAACATCAGGCCGCGACGGTGAATGTTGTTTTCCTCAGCCATTGCTTCACTCGACATTCTGGATTTGCTCGCGCAGCTGATCGATAACGGCTTTAAGTTCCAGCCCGATCCGCGTCAGCGCCACGTCGGCTGCCTTAGAGCAAAGCGTATTGGCCTCGCGGTTAAATTCCTGCGTCAGAAAATCAAGGCGGCGACCTACGGGATCACTGCCTGCAAACAATTCGCGCGCCTGCGCCACATGCGCCACCAGCCGGTCGATTTCTTCGCGTACATCGGCTTTGGTGGCCAGCAACGCTGCCTCCTGCGCCAGCCGGTCCTCCGACAGCGCAGGCGAGGCCACGAGCAATTCGGCGACCTGCGCCTTTAGCCGCGCACGCAGCGCCTCAACGCTGGCGGCAGGCGAAGCGGCGGCTTCTTTAGTCAGCCGTTCAATCGTGTTGACCTGTTCGTCCAGCACCGTCTGTAGCTTTGCGCCTTCGTCGGCACGGGCGCGCGCCAGCGCGGCGGCGGCCTCGCCAAATGAGGCGATCAGAAGCTTTTCAAAACCCTCTTGATCTTCTGCGACCTCTTCAACGTCGGCTGTTTCCAACACACCTTTCAGCGCCAACACGCCTTCAGGCCGGGGCGGCACCAACTCGATGCGTTCGCTCAGCGATTGCATCGCGGCGATGACGACAGCGAGCGCGTCTTCATTGACGCGCAAAGCCGAGCCTGAGCGCTGCCGGTCAAGCGTCAAGGCCGCCTGCACATTGCCGCGCTTCATGTGCCGCGCCATTTCCTCGCGCAACCGCGGCTCCATGCCTTCAAAGCCTTGCGGCAAACGGAAGCGCACATCAAAGCCCTTGCCGTTGACGCTACGCAATTCCCAATGCCAACGCGCCGTGCCATTGTCGCCATCGACGCGGCCAAATCCTGTCATGCTTGTCAGCGGCATAGGCGTTACTTTCTCAAAATTCACATCACTCAAGGCGATCAATATAAGCGCGCTTTGCGCCCGCGTACCTCACAGCCTCGATCAAGCGCTTAGTTTGACGCTTTTTTTCGTTGCTGGTCGATCTTGCGCCAATTTTGAACATTGCGCTGATGGTCGACAAGCGAAGGCGCAAAGGCGTGGCCGCCCGATCCGTCAGCCACAAAATAGAGGTCCTTGGTCACAGGCGGGTTCAACACCGCTTCGATGGAGGCGCGACCCGGATTGCAGATCGGCGTCGGCGGCAGGCCATCGATTTGATAGGTGTTATAGGGCGTCGCCTTGTCGATCTCGCTACGGCGAATGGGGCGCCCCAGCGGCCCTGATCCCATCGTGATGCCATAAACGATGGTCGGATCAGACTGCAAGCGCATGGGTTTTCGCAGTCGATTGATAAAGACCGCCGCGACCTTGGGCCGCTCAGCCTTGAGGCCCGTTTCCTTTTCGACGATGGAGGCGAGGATCAGCGCTTGCTCTGGCGTCTTGAATGGCAGAGCGGCGGCGCGTTCCGGCCAAAGTTTGTTCATCAGCTTTGTCTGCGCGCGTTGCATCCGCGCGATCAACTCAATCCGCGTCGTGCCCTTAGTGAAATTATACGTCTCGGGTAGTAGCGCGCCTTCGGCCGGTGTCAGCGGCAGGTCGCCCGTCAGCACCGGATCGACCTTCACCAGCGCCATGATCTGATGCGTCGTCAGGCCTTCGGGGATGGTGATTTTGTGCAGGATAGATTTGCCATCCCTCAGCATACGCATAATCTCGGCCATGCTGGCATGCGCGGGGATTTCATATTCGCCCGCCTTGAGCGTATGAGCCGCACCCATATAGCGCGTGCCGAGACGGAAAATCAGCGGCGCGTCGATGACGCCTGCCGCCTCCAATCGCTGCGTGATGGCGTTGAGCCCCAGTCCCGATTGCAGCCAGACCACCGCCTTGTCATTGGCCGGGCCTTGCGCATTAAAGCTGTGCTTGCCGTAAAGAAAAAGCCCAATGCCGATCAGTACGATCAGGCTCGGCAGAATGATGGAACCCACCAGCAAGGCACGCAGGAGACGCCGGGGTTTGGGCGCGCCTTCGGCCTTTTCGGCTTCATCAGACAATTAAACGACCTTCTTCATCACCAGCGATGCGTTCGTGCCGCCAAAGCCAAAGGAATTGGACATCGCGTAATTGACCTCTTTGGCGCGCGCCTTAAGCGGCACCAGATCGATCTCTGTTTCCACATCGGGGTTGTCGAGGTTCAGCGTCGGCGGCAACATGCTGTCGCGCATGGCGAGCAGGCAGAAGATCGCTTCAACCGCGCCCGCCGCCCCGAGCAAATGCCCGATGGAGGATTTGGTCGAAGACATCGACACCGTGCCAACTGAATTACCGAGCATCCGCGTCACCGCGCCAAGCTCGATGGTGTCAGCCATAGTCGATGTGCCATGTGCGTTCACATAGTCAAGATCGGCTGGCACAATGCCAGCCCGCTTCAGCGCGGCCTGCATAGAGCGGAAGCCGCCATTGCCGTCTTCGGCGGGTGCTGTGATGTGATAGGCGTCGCCCGACAGGCCGTAGCCCACGATCTCGCCATAGATTTTTGCGCCGCGTGCCTTGGCGTGTTCATATTCTTCAAGCACCACTACGCCCGCGCCTTCGCCCATGACAAAACCATCGCGGTCTTTATCGTAAGGCCGCGAGGCTTTTTCCGGCGTGTCGTTATATTTCGTGGACAGAGCACGGCAGGCGGCAAAGCCCGCAATGCCAATCCGGCAGATGGCGCTTTCGGCTCCGCCTGCGACCATCACGTCTGCGTCATCCAAAGCGATGAGGCGGGCCGCATCGCCAATGGCGTGGGCGCCGGTCGAGCAGGCCGTGACGACGGAGTGGTTGGGGCCTTTGAGGCCGTGGCGGATCGAGACATAGCCCGACGCCAAATTGATGAGGCGGCCTGTGATGAAAAACGGGCTGACGCGGCGCGGGCCTTTTTCATGCAAGATGAGGGCTGTCTCAGCGATGCCTTCAAGCCCGCCAATGCCCGACCCGATCATCGTGCCCGAGCGGCATTTTTCTTCTTCGGTGGAGGGGTGCCAATCGGCGTCGTTCAGCGCTTGTGTGGCGGCCGACATCGCAAAGACGATGAAGTCGTCAACGCGCTTTGATTCCTTATGGTCCATCCAGTCGTCCTGAATGAACGCGCCCTCGCCTTCGCGCGGCACAGGCATGGCGATCTTGCAGGGCAAGTCGTCGATCTGAAATTTGTCGATTTTGCGTGCGCCCGATTCTCCTTTGAGAATCCGTGCCCATGTTGTTTCAGCGGTTCCACCCAGCGGCGAAACCATGCCAATTCCAGTGACGACTACCCGTCTCATTCGCTCTCACCTCACCCAAAAACTGAAGAGCAGATATGACGGCGACTGGTCACACGCCCCAAGCGAAAACGCTGAAAGCACATGACATTGACCGCCGCACTGCATTCGGTCGCGCGATGTGGAGGCGCTCAATCTCGCACCTCCACATCGCGCAAACCGGATCAGGGCCTTAGCCCTTGGCGTTTGCTTTGACGAAGTCGATCGCGTCTTTGACCGTCAGGATTTTCTCGGCAGCGTCGTCAGGAATTTCGACGCCGAATTCTTCCTCAAACGCCATGACGAGTTCGACGTTGTCGAGGCTGTCTGCGCCGAGATCGTCGATGAAGCTCGCGTTTTCGCTGACCTTCTCAGCGTCCACGCCGAGATGCTCGACGACGATCTTCTTCAGGCGTTCTCCGATATCACTCATTTTAAGTCCTCAGATCCTTGGTTTTAAAACCGACCCCGCGTCCCTTCCCCGTGCTCGTGGCACCAAAGAAACAACGCGGTCAAATTCGGCGGAAAGACTGCCCTTCTTCTGGCCTATTTAAGCCCAAGACCGCAAGCCAAATCGAGCGCCTAGTTAACACAGATTTACATAGCCTGCCAGCAGATGAAAGACAGCAATTTTTGGTCTTAGCTTCCTGTTTTTAATCAGGTTTTTACAAAACCCGCAACTTTTTGCAGGTCAGATCATGGCCATGCCACCGTTCACATGCAGGGTCTGGCCCGTCACATAAGCAGCTTCATCACTGGAAAGAAACACCGCAGCGGCGGCGATTTCGGTCGCTTCACCCAGCCGTCCGGCGGGAATCGTCGCCATGATCCGGCCCTTCTGGTCGTCGTTCAACGCATCCGTCATGGCGCTGCGGATCATGCCTGGCGCGATACAATTGGCAGTGATGTTGCGGCTCGCCACTTCTTGCGCCAGCGATTTCAGCATGCCGATCATGCCCGCCTTGGAGGCAGCATAATTGCCTTGCCCCGGATTGCCGGTGACACCGACGACCGAGGTAATACCGATGATGCGGCCCCAGCGGCGTTTCATCATGCCGCGCAGGCAAGCGCGTGATAGGCGGAAGGAGGCGGTTAAGTTGACGCGGATCACCTCGTCCCACTCCTCGTCCTTCATGCGCATAAACAGGTTGTCACGCGTCAGCCCTGCATTGTTGATAAGAATGTCGAGCTGGCCCATCGCCGCTTCGGCTTGCTTGGGCAGCGCGTCCACGGCCTCGCCGTCCGACAGATTACACGGCAGCACATGGGTGCGATCCCCCAGCTCTGCGGCCAGCGCGTCGAGCGCTTCCTTGCGGGTGCCGCTCAGCGCGACGGTCGCCCCTTGGGCGTGCAGCGCGCGCGCAATGTCAGAGCCGATGCTGCCTGATGCGCCGGTGACAAGCGCTGATTTTCCAGTGAGATCAAACATGATGGCTCCTTATAGAGACGTCAGAAAAGTTTCAACATCGGCGGGTGTGCCGATGGCAGCCGTCTGGGCTTCCTTAGCGATCCGCTTGACCATGCCGGTCAGCGCCTTGCCCGCGCCGATTTCAGCAAAAGACGTCACGCCTTGCGCTTCCATATAAAGCACGCTTTCGCGCCAGCGGACCATGCCCGTCACCTGCTCGACCAACAGCGTGCGGATCGTGTCGGCGTCAGCGACGCGCGAGGCCGTCACATTGGCCACCAGCGGCAACGACGGTGCCTTCATAATGACGCCTGCCAGTGCTGTTGCCATTTCATCAGCCGCAGGCTGCATCAGCGCGCAATGGAACGGCGCGCTCACAGGCAGCAGCATCGAGCGTTTAGCGCCCTTAGTCTTGGCGATTTCGATGGCCCGATCAACGGCGGCTTTAACACCAGAGATGACCACCTGCCCGCCGCCATTGTCATTGGCAGCGGTGCAAACTTCGCCTTGGGCAGCTTCATCGGCGACTTCGCTTGCCACATCAAATTCGAGGCCCAACAACACCGCCATCGCGCCTTCGCCCACAGGCACAGCGCGCTGCATGGCTTGGCCGCGTAGCTTGAGGATGCGGGCGGTGTCCGTCAGGCTGAAAGTACCAGCAGCCGCAAGCGCTGAATATTCGCCCAGTGAATGACCGGCCACGAAGGCTGCCTTGTCTGCGAGTTTAAAGCCGCCTTGGCTCTCCAGCGTGCGGATCACGGCGAGGCTCATCGCCATGATGGCGGGCTGGGCATTTTCGGTCAGCGTCAGGTCTTCCTGCGGGCCTTCCCACATCAGCTTGGAGAGGTTTTGGCTCAGCGCCTCATCGACCTCCTGAAAGACATCGCGTGCCGCCGTGAAATTTTCGGCCAGTTCGCGGCCCATGCCGACAGCCTGCGACCCTTGTCCGGGAAATATAAAAGCCCTGCTCATGCACGTTTCCTTGGTCTTACTTATTTATATGTTCGACTTTATATGTTCGGCAGGGCGAATCCCTTTCGACAGGGCGAACCGTGTCGAAAGGGATACAGCGCGAACCGAACCTGTCAAGCTGTGGCGCAAGCAACGCAGCGCGCCGCCGTCGGGTCGGCCTTCAAGCGGCCTTGCAAAATAGGCTCCCCACAACCAAGGCAAAAGCCATATTCGCCCTCGTCCATACGGGCGAGTGCTGCCTTGATCTGGACGATGCGCTGCTGGCGGCGGCGCTCGGACGCCTGGGCCATCGCTTGGCCCTGCATGGCGTCCATCCGCGACAACCGCCCCACACTTTGCTGATCCAGCGAAACCGGCGCGCGATCAGCCCCGGTCGCGGCACTCAACTGGGTAGCCTCCCCCAATTCCGCCTCAAGCGCCTGCTTCAACTCCGTGTGCAAGTCTTTGTTTTCCATACGCGTTTATACACCAAATGGGTGCCAATCGAAACCAACCCGTGGGGCAGGCGCGCCCCTATGGCCCGTCATTGCTATGACGCCGCTATGGCGCTCATGCCATCCAGCCTGCTCAATTTGGCGGCCAATCTGGATGATCGCACGGATTTAACGCCGCAGGCCGCCCTCTAAGCCTTGGGTAGTGTCTCAGTTTGAATTTAGAAAATTCCGTGGCCCCTTGGGCCTATCCGCCGTCCATGCGATACTAGCTGCATGAAAATTCCTTTCTCAATAATAGCCGGTGCCGCTTTGATCGCTTTAGCGATCCTCTTTGCTTTTCATTGGCAAATGGACGCATTTGGCTCGAACGTCTATCGCATGAATAAATGGACCGGAGAAATCCACAGTTGTAGTGCGGCTCTTTCGCAGGCTGTGATTGGCAACGAATACCGCTGTAATGATCTGACACCCGCAGAGATTGAAAAGCTTATCTCTGGTGAGGCTGCCAAGAAATCGCCACCCCCGCCACCCGGATTCACGCTCGATACCCCCAATGGCCCTAATGACCAGTAAGCCCAAACGTCCCAGAGACGCTAACCAGCTCGCCAAGTTCATTACTGATCTTGCGACGGGCGATGCCGTGGAAAAAGACCCAGACGAGGGCAAAGACCCCGCTGCGGTGGCGCTCGGACGGAAGGGTGGCAAGTCGCGGGCGTCCAGCATGTCGCCGGAACGCCGCGCGGAGATTGCTAAGAAAGCTGCTGATAAGCGGTGGGGGAAAGAACCTTTATAGAGAGGGCAAAGCCGTCTCACTTCTTCTTGTTCTTCATGGACTCTTCGGCTTTTTCTAGAATCTCGTTTAAATTCTCCAATTTAGTGTCATCAATATCTATTTGAACACCAGTTGCTTTCTCACTCGACGAGATTACCCGAGATATCATTTGCCCCCAAAGTTTGGCCGATGCCGCAGAGAGGATGATAGTCACTTCCTCATAAAAATCATTGTCAGATTCCGCTTGGTTTTCTTTTACTCCGATACCAAGCATTAGTTCGGAGCCATTGAATTGGAGCTTAACGGAATTCGCATAAATGTAGCGAAAGTCCTTTGATCTATTAATATCGCTCACAAAAATCTCCTAAATTCGGTATTCGACTTTATTCACACGAATTGGCCCATCTTCCATTCGCGTCGACAAGGCATAACTGTCGTCGCTTTTGGGGGTTACAGTAAGATTTAGTGCATCTGTTAGGTTCATCGAGACAGCATGGTGATGATAGTTAGACTGGCGTATGTCGGATAGTTTCTCGACAGAGAATTTTGGTCTGTGCCCCATCGCCAATAACAGATTAGTTAATGTATCGAGCGTCCAATTACCTGGCGCAGAAAGCCAGCGAGTAACCTGCTCCGGGGATTTATCTAACCGTCGCGCAATAAATGCACGCGTAATTTTTTTATCACCAGATAGCGACTGGAAGAGAGATAAAACAATCGCATGAGCCTCACTCTGGGCTAATCCATGAAAATACCCGAGCGTTGCCGGATCTAAAGAAATATCTTCAAGCGAGCTTGCCGACTTCCACGACATTTGCGGAGATATAGTCATTAATTGACCTTCCATTGTGAGGGGCCGCGCCTTGGCAGAGTTGTTCCCAAATCTGCCTACAACGTAGAATTTCTTGCGGCCAATGATTTCCTTCGAATTTGCTTTCCCAAGGATTACCTAGATGGTCACGATATGTTGCGTGTGTTGCCACAAATACATCTTGGGCACAAAATCTACCGAAAATTCGAATTTGAGGTTTAGGATCCTTGCTCCGAATTTCCCAAACCTCATCTGTGCGCGGGTCTAAGTTTTTCATCATGCAAGTCGCTTCCGGTCCATATCCTACCGTTATCAGCTCACCGAGGCTGAAATTATCTAGATCTTGCCACAAACCGCCAATACGGTGATCTGTGCCTAACGTGATTTCGCCATATAGAGCGTCCTCTAAATAAACCACTCGCGTATGCGGTCCTGGGCGAACAGGAATCCATTGGTGTACCCGCGTCCCGTTTGTAGCTGATATTAAGTCAAAACTTGACATATAAGTCAACACCGCTTTAGTTGAGAGGCATTAACGCATAATCAATAGGTGAGTTGCGAATTCATTTTTCAAAATAAAATTTATTCTTGACGCTAAGCATAAAAATTCACATACTACGGGCATGAACAAATTGCCCACCCAGAAACGCGCTCAAATTCTCGGCATGCTCTGCGAAGGCATGAGCCTCCGCGCAACGTCGCGTTTGGCAGACGTGAGCATCAACACCGTTACAAAGCTGCTTGTGGACGTGGGCACGGCTTGTGCGGCCTATCAGGACAGCGCCCTGCGCAATCTCAACTGCAAGCGTGTTCAGGTCGATGAGATTTGGTCCTTCACCTACGCGAAGGCAAAGAACGTAAAGACTGCCGTTGCTGCACCGGAAGGCGCTGGCGACACATGGACGTGGACTGCCATTGACGCCGATAGCAAGCTGATCGTTTCTTGGCTGGTCGGTGGCCGTGACTCTGGCTATGCGCATGAGTTCATGCAGGACGTGGCATCACGCCTCGCAAACCGCGTCCAGCTTACGTCAGATGGTCATAAGCCTTATCTGGAAGCCATTGAGGGCGCGTTTGGCGCTGACGTTGACTATGCAATGCTTATCAAGATTTACGGCAATGCGCCGGAGGGCCAGCGTCGCTACAGCCCCGCCGTTTGCACGGGCGCTCGCAAGGACGCTGTGACAGGCAACCCCGACCCCAAGCACGTCAACACGTCATTTGTGGAACGCCAGAACCTGACCATGCGGATGCACATGCGCCGTTTTACACGCCTGACAAATGGCTTTTCAAAGAAGGTCGAAAACCACGCTCACGCGGTTGCCCTGCACTTCATGTTTTATAACTTCTGCCGCATCCATAAGACGCTTCGCGTTACCCCTGCTATGCAGGCAGGTGTCTCGGATCACGTTTGGACTCTAGAGGATGTTGCTGAGTTGGCCAGTTAAGCTGAATAGACTTCGTGATTTTTGTCTAAGAAAACCAAGAAAAATGCTTCTTTCGCGCGGAACCCATGAACTCGACATTTGGAGTCAACGCGCAACTCAAACCACGTTAAGTCTAAACTCAAATATTTTAACTCAGGATTTGCGGGCAAATAATCTGTGTTCTTATGTGGGGTGTAACCTAAGCCTGTTTTGATGCTAGGCGCCCCACCAGTTCTGTATATTCCAGCCCAATTTGTCTGTCCTATTTTTCGACAGAATGAACTGAATGCTTTTAGTTCGTCTGCTGTCCAAGTTGAAAAACATTGGTGGTCTGGCCAGTAGTGCTTCAGGTTTACATATGGACGTTCGTTTTCACCGTCTTCACCAAGACCAAGAAGGGAGGCGTCCTTCAAAGTTAGGTTTACATTCACGGCAGCGGCGGCAGACTGTTTCTTTGCTACGTTTTTAAGCTTCTTGCTGCTCATCTTCCGCTTTTTCGTAAAGCATTGAATAATACGCCGCCATATCTTCTTTCTTAATTACATTGCTCGACCGAGCTTCGGGGGCGAGTTCGCCGCGAGCAAGAACCCATGGTGCTTCAGAATGAGTCATACGCTCAAGATGCTTTGCCGAAAATTCTCCGTAGATAGATAAAATATCATTGAGGTGTGCGGCGTGACTGTCAGAAATTTCAGGAACGATATTCGGTGACGGAATAGCCTCCCAGCCGTACTCCCGATACTCATGGAATACTGATTCAGCAACGGGACCATGCGCCCACGCCTGCATGTCCTCATCAAAAAGGGGCTCATCCATCAAGGCAAGCGACCAAGCTTGTGCGTAATAAATTAGCTTTTGCAATTTCAGATGGGTAATAGCTTCGCCAGCATCCCTATCGATGCTTGCTATCAACCAGCGAGCAATCTGACTCGCATTATATGGTGCGGCCATTGTCTTATCCCTTATTCAGCCCCCGCTTATACTATGAATATGTGTCAAATCCACAGGTTTGTTAGCCCTTGACGCTTGACAAAGAAAACCTACGGGATTCAAGAAATATGTGATTCGAGCCAATCTGGCTGTCAGGTTATTCATTTCCTGCGGATTTCAAACTGAGACACTACCAAGCCTTGCGTTCGCTTTCGTTTTCCGTATATTTCGCCCCTTCTGAAGGCCTTGGTTGGGGGCTGAACGAGGCGTCGCGCTCTTTTGGAGGTGACAGGGTGAAAAACCCGGGTCTCGGTGTCTCCGCTTCTTTGGTAGTCCTTTCGAGCCTTTTCGGGCTCAAAGGGGGCTTTGCGCCGAGGCCAGACAAAACGAGGAAAAGGCAATGGCTCTATACGAGCATATTCTCATTGCGCGACAAGATGTGTCGCAGCAACAGGTCGAGACACTGGTTGAACAGTTCACGGCCATTCTTAAAGAAAACGGCGGTTCGGTCACAAAGAACGAATATTGGGGTCTTCGCAACCTTGCTTACAAGGTGAAGAAGAACCGCAAAGGCCATTACGCGCTGATGAACATCGACGCGCCGCATGCGGCGGTTGCCGAAATGGAACGCCAGATGGGCATCAATGAAGACATCTTGCGCTTCATGACCATCCGCGTTGAAGAACACGAAGAAGGCCAGTCGGCCATGCTGTCCAACCGTGGCGGCGGACGCGAAGAACGCGGCGGCGGCGGCGGTGGCCGTTTTGATCGTGGCGATCGTCCGCGTGGCGACCGTCCTGATCGTCCCGACCGTCCCCGCTTCCAGCGCGAAGATGCAGCGGCCCCTGCCACAGGAGGCAACGCATCATGAATACAACAGCTTCTCCCGCACGTCGACCTTTCTTCCGTCGCCGCAAGACGTGCCCGTTCTCAGGCGCCAACGCTCCCAAGATCGACTACAAGGACACCAAGCTCCTGCAGCGCTACGTCTCTGAGCGCGGCAAGATTGTCCCGAGCCGCATCACAGCGGTCTCCGCGAAAAAGCAGCGTGAACTCGCCCGTGCCATCAAGCGCGCGCGTTTCCTCGCCCTCCTGCCATACGTCATCGGCTAAGCCCGGAAAAAGGAAAGAGTACAATGCAAGTCGTACTTCTGGAGCGGGTTGAAAAGCTCGGTCAAATGGGTGAAATCGTCAATGTGAAGGTCGGGTTCGCCCGCAACTTCCTCCTGCCGCGCAAGAAAGCGCTTCGGGCGACGAAGGAAAACCTGGTTCAATTCGAGGCGCAGCGTGTGCATCTCGAAGCTCGTAATCTCGAAGCTCGCGCTGAAGCTGAAAAGGTTCAAGCCAAGCTCGAAGGTCTGACGATCATCGTTCTGCGTCAGGCGGGTGACACCGGCCAACTTTATGGCTCAGTCACCACACGCGATATCGCCGACGGCGTCACCGCCGATGGGTTCTCGCTCAACCGCGGTCAGGTTGTGCTGGGTCATCCGATCAAGTCCATCGGCCTTCATAAGGTCCGCGTCACGCTTCACCCTGAAGTGATCACGACCGTGGTGATTAACGTCGCCCGTTCGCAGGAAGAAGCCGCCCGTCAGGCCGCCGGTGAAGACCTCACTCAGCGTCACGACGACTATGACGATGAACCCATTGCGCATTTTGGAAGCGAAGAAGCCGCTGAAAAAACGCTCGATGAGGAAGCTGGCGAAGAAGCCGCTGCCGTTGAAGCTGCCGCTGAAAACACCACCGAAGCCTAATCGGCTCGATCCTCTCAAAAACGCCCATCAACGCCGCCCTTCCGGGGCGGCGTTTTTGCGTGCCAGCACGTAGAACCCCGATTGAATGCGGCGGCGTTCCAGCAGACAATTGACGACAAATGGCGGGTAAGGAGACACCATACAATGCCAATTCGCATGATCGAGGTCATGGCCAAGGAAGGCCAAGCCGATACGCTTGAGGCAACGGCAAGCCAGTTCAAGGCGCTGGAGTTTCATCGTGGCATGGCGGACGAACATGGCATGCAGGTGGTCCGCGTGTTGGCACGCACCGAACGCCAGCAAGAGCTGATCGACGGCTTACAAAAATGCCTTGGCTCAGGCGGCGACTGGCGCGTGGTCATCTTGCCGGTGGATGCCATCCTGCCCGACCCCGAACCGCTGGACGAAAAAAAATCCAAACCCTCCACGTCCGCCTTGCGTGAAGAGCTTTACATCGAGATCGCGCGCGGTGCCCGCTTCGACCGCGTCTTCATCATCATGGTGCTGCTCTCCACCGTGGTCGCGGCCATCGGCCTCTTTAACGACAATGTCGCCGTCATCATCGCGGCCATGGTGATCGCGCCGCTGCTCGGCCCCAATATGGCACTGGCTTTCGGCAGCGCCCTTGGCGACCGCGAATTGATCGGCCGCGCGGCGCTGTCCAATCTCGTCGGCCTATCGCTTGCCATCGCAGGCGCGGCGGTGGCGGGCCTGTTGCTGCCCGACAAATTCAGCGGGCCGGAACTATTGTCGCGCACGACGCTGGGCTATGACAGCATCGCGCTGGCACTCGCCTCAGGCGCGGCGGGGGCCATTTCGATCACCACACGGGTTTCCAGCGCCTTGGTTGGCGTCATGGTCGCCGTGGCGCTGATGCCACCTGCGGCTGCCACGGGCTATATGCTGGGTACGGAGCGCTATATGCTGGCGGCCGGCGCCGGTTCGCTGCTGGCCGTCAATATTGTCTGCATCAACCTCTCTGCCCAGATCGTTTTTCTAATCCAGGGCATCAAACCCCGGAGCTGGATCGAGCAACGCTCCGCCAAAGAGTCGACTTTTACCAGCTTGGCGATCTGGTCAATCCTCCTGCTGGCCCTCATTGGCAGCATCGCTTGGCAGCACAACCAATAATCTGAGTACATTCCGAATATTGATCTCTATGCCAAATGTCTGATAACCTTTGGTGCAGGGGGGTATGAGGTCGGTTAGGTCCGATTGTGTACCGATCGGTTCTAGCCATGCTGTAGCTCCAATACGGAGGTTGTCGCATGTTGTTCGGATTGCTTCTTAAACACGTCGTCAAGACAGGCTCGCTGCGTGTCGTTGACTTTGCTGGTCGTGAAAAAGCCTATGGCGATGGAACAGGCCAGCGGATCACCATTCACACACATGATCGCGGCGTGCATTTTGCCCTCGCGGTCAATCCCTACCTGAAGCTCGGCGAAGCCTATATGGACGGGCTTCTCACCGTCGATCCGCCCCATACCATTTATGATGTGCTGGACCTTGTGCTGAGCAATCTCGGTACGAATTACGCCAGCCGCGCCATGCAGATTTATAGCACTATCCGACGCATGAAACGCCGTATCGACCAGCACAATCCAATTGGTAGGGCGCAGGCCAATGTCGCCCATCACTATGATCTGAACGGCGGCATCTACGATCTTTTTCTCGACACTGACAAACAATATTCCTGCGCCTATTTCACCCACGATGATGCCAGCCTCGAAGAGGCACAGCGCGCCAAAAAGCACCACATCATCGCCAAGCTCGCTATTGAGCCCGGCATGCGCGTGCTCGACATCGGCTGCGGCTGGGGCGGCATGGCGCTGACCATCGCTGAGGAGACAGGCGCAAAGGTGCTGGGCGTCACCTTGAGCGAAGAGCAATTTAAGGTTGCTGTGGCGCGCGCCACCAAGCGCGGGCTCTCGCATCTCGTTGAATTCCGATTGCAAGATTATCGCTTGGTCGAGCCGAGCTTTGACCGCATCGTTTCGGTCGGCATGTTTGAGCATGTCGGCGTTGGCTACCATGCGGAATATTTTCGAAATGTCGAGCGGCTGCTCAGTCCTGACGGCGTGGCGCTGATCCATACCATCGGCAGACTTGATACCCCGACAGCGACCAATCCATGGATCGCCAAATACATCTTCCCCGGCGGCTATATTCCCTCACTGAGCGAAATGAGCCATGCTGTCGAGCCGACCGGGCTGATGATGAGCGACGTCGAAATCCTACGTCTGCATTACGCCAAGACCCTACGCGAATGGCGTCACCGCTTCATGGCGCGGCGCGACGAGGCGCTCAAGATTTATGACGAACGCTTCTGCCGCATGTGGGAGTTCTATCTCGCAGGCTCGGAAACCTCCTTCCGCCACGAAGGCATGGTCAATTTCCAAATGCAGATCACGCGCAAGATCGACGCTCTGCCGCTGACGCGTGACTATATACATGAGCGCGAACGCGACATGGAACCCAAGCTCCTGCCGCAACGGCTGGCGGGCGACTGATCACAGTCTGCCCGCCGCCGCCGTCGCCGTCGCCGTAGGACGCGCCTTTAGCCCTTGCGGTTGTCGATGCTCCACATGCCTGCGCCATTAGCCATCAGTGCGAGGAAACCGCCTGCAATGGCGATGTTCTTGAGGAAGTTTGTCACCTGCACCGGATCGGCAAAGTTATTGTGGAAGCACAGAGCCGTTGCCAGCACAAAAAGCGCCATCAAAGGCGCGATGATGCGCGTTTGATACCCCACCAGGATCAGCAAGCCGCCGCCTAGTTCAGCGGCCAGCGCAATCGCGTAGCCAAGCTGCGGCAAAGGCAAGCCCGCCGACGCAATATAGCCAATGGTGCCCGCCGGGTTCATCAGCTTGCCATAGCCCGCCAGCAGAAAAAGAATTGCCAGCAGAAGACGCGCCAAAGGTGCCGCATAGGTCGTTGCCTTATCCATCGTATCGTTCCCCCGTTGTGACGGCCTCTCCGGCTTGCCGGTCGGGCCTTATGATTGTCACACAGACTAACGGAAAAACGCCGCCCAAAGCTATGCAAGGATTTGCATCAGATTGTTCACGACACAAGACAATCAGCCCAATGATGCCTTCGCATGCGCAACAAGATGCCGGACCGGCTCCGCCGCCGCAGCGGGATTACAAAGCCTCGCCCTCCCCGTCAGCACCCCCGAGATCGTGATCTCTGCCATTTGGCACCCCCGCATGGACGCCGACCGGCGCACCGCTGGCTGCGTGAGACGGTGACGGCGGTGTGTCGAGAGGTATTTCCGCGGAGTTGAAGGGGGGTGATCAAAGGCCTTCATTTAGCGTCCGGTGGCTGACGGATGCTTTTCCATCACCCCCACTCCGGCATCACCTCGGAGAAATTAAAAACTTTATTGAGATAAACAACACTTCTTGTACTTCGAACCGCTCCCGCAAGGGCAAAGTTCGTTTCGGCCAATTTTTGTTTGCCCATGGCCCACTCGAGTAAGCGCGATCGGTTGCCGACGCGGCAACGTTGCTAGAACCTCTTCGATAGCTGGATCGGACTCCCAAGGCTCATCTAAAACTAAGGCATGCCTAATTCTATGATTGGCAGGATTTAAGATTAGCCCATACCAATGGTCCGCTTTCAAATCATACTTCTTCAGCTTGCAGTGATGAAGGAGTTTTTTACAAGCAACCTCATCAGGAAAATCGCTGAGATGAATCGTAACCCCCGTAGATTGCTCTTTGCAAGGAAGGGATATGTCCTTCATGACCTTATCCCGAATTGCCGCACGCGCCTGAGTGTCAAGTGCTCGCGCAAGGCCACTTCCGGCCTCACCTGAGAGTTGCAAAAACCAAAGACCAAGCCCAGTCAACTCCGTGACGCGGGCACTCTCGATTTGATCGAGTACAATACCGATTGACGTTCCTCGATAGCGCGTGAGGATTCCTTCTATCTCAGGGCTACCAGATGTGCCCCGGCGACGTACAGTCATAGCAGCATCAACATGAGCGGTGAAATCATCACCGAGATTCACCATGTCATATTTGGGATCGAGCCAAAGGTTATTCTTAAGATGGTAGGAGAACGGAACTAATTCACTGGTAATGAGAAGTTTGTTATAGGCTTGCGCCCGCAAATCCAGATAGTTCAGAAACTGCAATGGCGTCCGAAGAAATTCGGCAATCACGTCAATGGTAAACACATCCGTAATCAGTGGTGGGCGTATCGTTTTAGTTTCCCGAACTTTGAGAAACTGATGACCTTGGAAACTCAGAGCAGGATAGTGATCAGCAAGAACGCAAATCGGGAATATGACTCTAACCGGATGGGATATCTTTACTTCCACGCCCTCGGCATCTCGGAATGTGAAAGCAGCCGGGTTCTGGAGTGCCTCAGCGCAAAGTAATGCCTGCTCGTAAGCATTTTCCACTGCCTTCTTAAAGTCGTCCCGCAGCGCCTTGTCGTTGCCCTTTCGCGCTTCCTGCGTCAGGCGCTTTGATTTTGCCTGTACGACTATCGCGTGACTGCCAAATATGACTAACGAATCAGCCTCTACATGGCGATTCTTACCGTGATATATGTCGACATTTCTTAGAACACGCGTATTGCCGAAAACGTCTCCAAGTCGCTCGCTTGCATAATTTTCGGTAAAATTTCCGCGATGGGACGTCGCTGTTGGGCGGTAGTTGACGTCTGCCATCATCCAGAAAAATGGCGATTCATATAGAGATTCTTGTAGTTGATAGTGCTGAAACAAAACGTACGAACCATCCCCAAGATACAAAATTGGACGCACATTGGTTTCATTAAATTCACTAACCCCAGTGAAGGAGTTATTGCGCTCATGCGCCACGAACCGGAAGGTGGAGAGAACTGCTTCAACCGTCTTTTCGGACAATCCCGATGCGGCGATGATATCCTCGCGCGTAAACATATAAGCTGGTAGCAGCGTCCACTCATCAGGATGTTTAGAAAATATCGTGTCGCGTGCAGATGTAACCTTGGCAATATAGCCCGCATTTATCGCCTTAACGACAGTCAGCGCCTCGCTTGTTACAAAGCCGCGATTGCCTAAAAGCCAAGCGTCGTCGGCTTGGTATTTCAACGAGGTTAGTGCCTCATACTGGAAGTCATATGCCGACTCACCACCGTAGAAGATCGGCTCGCGCATAGCGGATGCACTATCAAATGGAGACTTGCCTTCGGCGTGAAGCGCGGCCCAATCTTTTTCGCCAAGAAGGGAAGAGGTCATCATCGCGCGATGAAGTTCGTCCATGATTGCATCAGTGCGATCTAGATAGCCCTCCATAATTTCCGGGGTCGGCAACTCTGTCTCAATGGGTACCCGCGCCATCAGACCAATCAATGTCGATATTTCAGTGCGAATTAGATTTGGCTGTCCATAATGGGACTGCAAGTCGTCTGCAACCAAACTCTCGCTGTATCGGATCAGATTGTCTCTCCAGCAAAGGTAAGCTATCGCGTGGATATAGCCAGGCGATGAACAGAGAGCGGCAATGTCCTCAAATATCTCGGTCTCACTGCGTACCATCGGCCCCTCCTCAATCGCGGAAAGGGCAAAACTAGCGCCCAAAAGCGACCAAACCCTTCTTCACCCGACCAGAACAATACATCGGGAACGTACTCCCCGAAACATCTCCTCCCGAGCCACACCAACATCCTCATCATCCACATGAGATTCGCCCCCATAAATCCAACCCACCCAACGCCTTAGCCGCCGAATCTGAAAGTTATGAGAAGCTGTGGAAAAGTAAGCTGTGGGCACCTAGCGTCTCACCGAGTTCTCATTGGCCATCACCGCCGCATCGGCTAAAACCAGACCATGGAAAACATCTCTTCTGCCTTCAACAATCCGCCCGACGCCGAGGGGGCCGCGAGCTATCGCGTGGCGCCCAATAACATTGAGGCGGAGCAGGCGCTGATCGGCGCGGTGCTGGTCAATAATGAATCCTATGATCGGCTGTCGAGTTTTCTGGAGCCGCGGCATTTCTTTGATCCGCTGCATGGCCGTATTTATGAGGCCGCCGCCAAGCTGATCACAGCGGGCCATCTCGCCTCGCCCGTCACGCTCAAAAATTTCTTTGAGCGCGATGAGGCGCTGTCTGAAATCGGCGGCCCACAATATCTGGCGCGCCTCGCTGGCGCGGCGACGACCATCATCAATGTCGAAGCCTATGGCCGCACGATCTATGATCTCTCCATTCGCCGCGATCTTATTCAGGTCGGCACCGACATGCATGTGCGCGCTTATGATGCGCCGGTCGATGACACGCCGGCAGCACAAATTCTCGATGCCGAGCAGGCGCTTTATCAGCTCGCCGAAAGCGGCAAATATGAAGGCGGCTTTCAAAACTTTTACGAGTCGCTCAAAGGCGCCATCGACATGGCCGCCGCCGCTTACGAGCGCGACGGTGGCTTGTCGGGCATTTCATCGGGCTTGCGCGATCTCGATCACAAGATGGGCGGCTTGCAGCCTTCCGATTTGATCATCCTTGCGGGTCGCCCCTCGATGGGCAAGACGGCGCTGGCCACCAACATCGCGTTCAACGCGGCCAAAGCCTATAAAGCCGAGCATTTGGCTGATGGCACAGTGAATGTGAAAGACGGCGCGATTGTCGGTTTTTTCTCGCTGGAAATGTCGGCTGAACAATTGGCCACTCGTCTGCTCGCGGAGCAATCTGGCGTGCCGTCTGAACGCATCCGGCGCGGCAATATCCAAGAAGACGAGTTTCACCGTCTCGTTGATGCCTCGCGCGAATTGCAGTCGATCCCGCTTTATATCGACGACACCGGCGGGCTCAACATCGCCACGCTGTCGGCGCGCGCGCGTCGGCTGAAGCGCCAGCGCGGGCTTGGGCTTTTGGTGGTCGATTACCTTCAGCTTTTGTCGGGCACCGGCAAGGGCGGCGACAACCGTGTACAAGAAGTGACGCAGATCACCACCGGCTTGAAGGCGCTCGCCAAGGAATTGAACGTGCCCATTTTGGCGCTATCGCAGTTGTCGCGTCAGGTCGAAGCGCGCGACGACAAGCGGCCGCAGCTTTCGGACTTGCGTGAATCCGGTTCAATCGAGCAGGACGCCGACGTTGTTATGTTTGTGTTCCGCGAAGAATATTATCTCCAGCGCAAAGAGCCGCGTGAGAACACGCCGGAATATTTTGCCTGGCAGGCGGAGATGGAGCAATTGCTCGGCCTTGCCGAAGTCATCATCGGCAAGCAACGCCATGGCCCCACCGGCACCGTGCGGCTGCAGTTTCAGGCCGACGTCACCCGGTTCAGCGATCACATTCAGGGTGATCACATGCCTGAGCCGCTTTATTGACGCGTCCTTTACCGGCCTTGGTTCATCGTCCAAACTTGCTCCATCATATGGCCTCATTATTTCGGGCATGATGACCCGATGAACCAACGCCCGATAAGCCCGATAAAGATGACAAAAATTACGCCGCCCGCTTCCGCCCTCCCCGACCCCCGCGCCCCTGACGCCCTTCTGACCGTCGATCTCGGCGCGTTGAAGGCGAATGTGGAAGCTTATCGTCGGCTCGCCCACGGGGCCGAAGTCGCGGGCGTCGTCAAAGCCGACGCCTATGGGCTCGGCCTCGCGCCCGTCGTGCGCGCCATGGTGGAGGCGGGATGCACCACCTTCTTCGTTACCAATGTGGTCGAAGGGACGACGCTTCGCGCGCTCTTGCCCGACGCGGTGATCTATCTGACCAACGGGTTGCCCCATGGGGCGGGTCCCGCGGCGCGGGCGGCAAACTTACGCCCCTGTCTTGGCAGCCTTGCCGAGTTCGATGCTTGGATCGCCGAATCGCATCTTGCCGGTCGCCCGCTTTCTGCTGCATTACATTTTGATACGGGCATGAATAGGCTCGGCTTTGATGCTGTCGAGACGGCACGCATGATTAGGCTCGAAAGCTGCAGGAAAGAGCTCGAAATCGAGCTTGTGATGAGCCACCTCGCCTGTGCTGACGAGCCTGCCCATCCGTTGAACCAGCTCCAGTTATCCCGCTTTATTGACGTGGCTTCGGCCTTCCCCGGCGTGCCCCGCAGCCTTGCCAATTCGTCGGGTGTGTTGCTCGGTGGGGATTATTGCTTCGATCTTGTCCGCCCCGGTTATGCCATTTATGGCGGAAACCCGCGCGAAAATGGGGTAAGCCCCGTCGCTCCCGTGGTCCGCGCCGAAGCACGCGTTTTGCAGGTCCGAGACGTCAGCGCCGAGGACGCGGCAGGCTATGGCGCGACATGGTTGGCCAGCGGTCCCCGGCGGCTAGCCACCCTCTCGATGGGCTATGCTGATGGCTATTTCCGCGCCCTTGGCTCCAATGCGGGAGGGGCGCGGGTCTTTATAAATGGCGGATTTGCGCCAGTTGCGGGCCGGATTTCGATGGATCTCATGATGGTCGATATCACCGATCTCCCGCCTGATGCTGTCCAGCGCGGCGACCTAGCCGAACTAATCGGCCCCCATATTTCTCTTGAGGAAGTGGCAGCGCGCGCCCACACAATCGGCTATGAAGTGCTGACCAGTTTGGGCAATCGCTATACGCGGCACTACACTGGCACGATTATGCCAGTAGAATCATGAGTTAAGGAGCCAACTTGAATTTCCTCGCAATCATCGGACGGGTGGTCCTCGCCCTGTTTGCCGAAATCGGACGGCTTTCGCTCTTTACATGGTCCGCGGTCAGCCACATTTTCCGGCCTCCCTTCTTCTGGCGTTTGCTTGGTCAGCAGATGATGCGGATTGGTTATTTCTCATTACCCGTCGTCGCGCTGACCGCCTTTTTCACAGGCGGCGCGCTGGCTTTGCAGATTTACTATGGTGGCAACAACATCAATTCTGAAAGCATCGTTTCGACCATCGTAGCGCTCGGCATCACGCGCGAACTAGGTCCGGTGCTGGGTGGCTTGATGGTGGCAGGCCGTGTCGCGGCTGCCATCGCCGCTGAACTCGGCACCATGAAAGTGACCGAACAGATCGATGCGCTGACGACACTTTCAACCAATCCGATCAAATATCTCGTCGTGCCCCGCCTCATTGCGGCGGTGATCACGCTGCCGTTGCTGGTCTTTGTGGCCGACATCATTGGTATCATGGGTGGTTTTATCGCTGGTACAACGAGCCTAAATTTTAATGCGGGTGTTTACATTACAACGACAGCCAATTTCCTTACGCAAAGCGATGTCACCTCGGGCCTCATCAAGGCAGCGGTGTTTGGTTTCATCATTGCCATGATGGGTTGTTTCCACGGCTTTCAGTCGCGCGGCGGCGCGCAAGGCGTGGGCCGGGCTACGACAAATGCGGTTGTCAGTGCCTCTGTTCTTATTTTGGCGTCAAACTATGTGATGACGTCTCTCCTGTTTGCGAAGTGAGGGCTAACATGTCTGACACGCCCAAAATTGAACTGCGCAACGTCACCAAGCGCTTCGGGCCAAAGGTCGTTCTCAACGATTTGAGCCTGACGGTTCCTCGCGGAAAATCGCTCGTCGTCATTGGCGGCTCGGGCACTGGCAAGTCGGTCATGCTAAAATGCGTGCTCGGCATTTTGCGCCCCGACAAAGGCGAAATCCTGGTCGATGGTGAGAACGTCCTCAAAATGAGCACGAGCGAGCGGGAAGAAAACTTACGCAAATTCGGCATGTTGTTTCAGAGCGGCGCCCTGTTCGACAGCCTGAGCGTCTGGGAAAATGTCGCCTTCGGCCTCATCCAGGGTCGCAAGATGAAGCGGCAGAAGGCCAAGGATATTGCTTATGAAAAGCTCGCCAAGGTTGGCCTTGGCGCTGAAGTCGGCACGCTCTACCCAGCTGAACTTTCAGGCGGCATGCAGAAACGCGTGGGCCTTGCGCGCGCTGTCGCGACCGATCCCGAGATCATCTTCTTTGATGAACCGACCACAGGCCTTGATCCCATTATGGCCGATGTCATCAATGATCTCATTGTCGACAGTGTGAAAGATTTGGGCGCGACGGCCTTATCGATCACGCATGACATGGCCAGCGCCCGCAAGATCGCCGACGAAATGGCCATGATTTACAAAGGTCAAATCATCTGGAACGGCCCGCGTGATCAAATTGATCAAAGCGGCAACGACTATGTTGATCAGTTCATTCATGGGCGTGCCGAAGGCCCCATTAAAATGGAAGTGCTGAAACCCTGATGGCTCGGGTCAGTCGAACATTCATCTGTCAATCTTGCGGCGCGGTCACGGCACGTTGGGCCGGGCGCTGCGAAAGCTGCGGCGCGTGGAATACGATCTCAGAGGAAGCAGGCGAAAGCTCAGGCGTGGCCGGTGGCCCGCTCAAACTCGTCAGCAAAACCAAAGGCCGCCACATCGCGCTTGTGCCAATGTCGGGCGAAACGGCGGAGCCACCGCGTCTCATCACCGGCGTTGCCGAGTTTGACCGCGTTTGCGGCGGTGGGTTGGTGCCGGGGTCGGCGCTGCTCATCGGGGGTGATCCGGGCATCGGCAAATCAACGCTGCTGCTGCAAGCGATGGCGGCGCTGAGCCGCAGCGGTGCGCCGGTCGTCTATATTTCCGGCGAAGAAGCCATTGCGCAAGTGCGGATGCGCGCGCGCCGCCTTGGCCTTGCAGATACCGCTGTGCAGCTTGGCGCAGAAACAAACTTGAAAGACATCATTGCCACGCTTGAGAGCGGCAATCCGCCAGCTGCTGTCGTGATCGACTCGATCCAAACCATGTGGAGCGAAGTCCTTGAAAGCGCGCCGGGCACCGTCACGCAAGTGCGCGCCACCGCGCAGGAGCTTGTGCGCTTTGCCAAGCGGCGTGGCACGGCGGTGATCCTTGTCGGCCATGTCACCAAGGACGGGCAGATCGCAGGCCCGCGCGTCGTTGAGCATATGGTCGATGCCGTCATTTATTTTGAAGGTGAGCGCGGGCATCAGTTTCGCATTTTGCGTGCCGTCAAAAACCGTTTTGGCCCGGCCAACGAAATTGGCGTCTTCGAGATGGGCGAGTTGGGTTTGCAGGAAGTCCCGAACCCGTCGGCCCTCTTTCTGGGCGAACGCGACGGCGACAGCAATGGCTCGGCCGTCTTTGCAGGTATCGAAGGCACGCGACCCGTGCTGGTCGAAATACAAGCGCTAGTCGCTCAAAGCGCACTCGGTACGCCGCGTCGCGCTGTTGTCGGTTGGGATAGCGGACGGCTTTCCATGGTGCTTGCCGTGCTGGACGCGCGCTGCGGCCTGTCGCTGGGTGGGCAGGATGTCTATCTCAATGTTGCGGGCGGGTTGCGAATCAACGAGCCCGCCGCCGACCTTGCCGTTGCTGGCGCCCTAGTGTCCTCGATTACCGGCACACCGCTGCCTGCTGATTGCGTGATCTTCGGCGAAATCAGTCTATCAGGTGCCATTCGTCCGGTGAGCCAGACAGAAGCGCGGCTCAAGGAGGCGGAAAAGCTCGGCTTCAAACGCGCAATCCTGCCTGCCTTTGCAGCACGTCAGCGTCCGTCGACGGGACTTGAACTGATCGAGATTTCCGATCTTGCGGGTCTGGTGGCAAAATTGTCCATGGGTGGCAAGCCGCGCATCCGCACCGTTTCGGAGGACGAAACATGATAGGATTGTATCAAAGGGAGATGAAGTGACGCTCTTTGACGGCATCATCATCGCAGTACTGCTGATTTCAAGCGTGCTCGCGTTTCTGAGAGGCTTCACCAGCGAAGTCTTGTCGATACTTGCCTGGGTGGTCGCTGCGGTTGCCGCCCTGTGGCTTTTTCCTTATGGCACGCCGCTCTTCCGCGACTTCATTTCGCCGGATTGGTTGGCGGCGGCAGCCTCGGCTATCTCAATCTTCATCGTGACTTATTTGGTCGTGGCCGCCTTTACAACGCGCTGGGCGGGCAATCTGCTTGATCTGTTCGATCAGGCAGAAACGCTGGACCGCACACTCGGCCTCCTCTTCGGCTTGATACGCGGTTTGTTAATTGTCACCGTCGCCTACCTCTTTTTTGCATGGCTTGTGCCTAATCCCGCCGATCAGCCCGCTTGGATCCGGAACGCTCAATTGCGTCCATTGGTCGAAAAATCTGCCGCGACGCTGTTTACTTTGGCGCCAACCGAATCGGATCTGGCGCCGCGGACGCCACGCGAACCCTTGATTCAACACGAATCTCACCCTACATCCCCAGCACCTGCGGCGAATCCGCCCGCCAGCGCCTCTGACAATTCACAATCCAAATCGGACGCTGACAGCAAGCAAACCCCGAGCTATAACTCCTCCGAACGCAAGGGGCTCGACAGGCTTTTCGAGAATGCGGAATGAGTGGGTTCATTAGGGGGTGACCATCCCCGGTCGGAGCACATGGAATGCAAATACAATTGTCCTTCCCCCTTGCCGATGAGACACCAGACGATGGCACTGGAAGTTCCCTTACACATTCCATCCACCCCTCGCCTACTGACCCCCTGAGCCTGACTGACGATGACCTTGAAGGCGATACGCTGCATGAAGAGTGCGGCGTGTTTGGCGTGTTCGGCCACCCTGACGCCGCTGCGCTGACGGCGCTTGGCCTGCATGCGCTTCAGCATCGCGGGCAGGAAGCCGCTGGCATTGTTAGTTTTGATGGCGAGCATTTTCATTCCGAACGCCGTATGGGATTGGTCGGGGATCATTTTTCCAGTGGCAAGGTCATGGAGCGCTTGAAAGGCGATCTGTCGATTGGCCATGTTCGTTATTCAACAGCTGGCGGAACCATTCTGCGCAACGTGCAGCCGCTCTTTGCTGAACTGTGGGGCGGCGGCATCGCGATTGCACATAATGGCAATCTCACCAATGCCATGACCATCCGCAATGACCTTGTGCGCGCGGGGTCGATCTTCCAATCGACGTCGGACACAGAAACAATCCTGCAACTCATCGCGCGCTCGCGCACGCCGCGTATGATGGGTCGCTTTGTCGATGCGCTGAAGCAGCTCGAAGGAGCCTATGCGCTTGTCGCCATGACTCCAAAAAAGCTGATCGGCGCGCGCGATCCGCTTGGCATTCGTCCCCTAGTGCTCGGCAATCTGGGCGGCGCGCCTATCCTCTGTTCCGAGACGGTGGCGCTCGATATTATCGGCGCAGAATTTGTCCGCGAAATCGAACCTGGCGAAGTCGTCGTCTGCACACGGCAGGGCATCCAGTCTATCCGACCCTTCCCACCGCAGCATCCGCGCCCTTGCGTGTTTGAATATATCTACTTTTCCCGCCCCGACAGCATTGTCGGTGGCCGCTCTGTCTATAACGTGCGCAAGGCGCTTGGCGAAGAACTGGCGCGCGAAAACGGCGTTGAGGCTGACGTGGTGATCCCGGTGCCTGACAGCGGCGTGCCTGCGGCCATCGGCTATGCGAACGAAAGCGGCATTCCGTTTGAGTTGGGTATTATCCGCAATCATTATATCGGGCGCACCTTTATCGAACCAACACAGCATATTCGGCAGCTTGGTGTGAAGCTCAAGCACAATGCCAATCGCGCCGTTGTCGAGGGCAAACGGATCATCTTGATCGACGATTCCATCGTGCGCGGCACGACTTCGGTGAAGATCGTAAAGATGATGTATGAGGCGGGTGCCAAGGAAGTGCATATGCGCATCGCCAGCCCGCCCATCACCCATTCTGATTTCTACGGTATCGACACGCCCGAGCGCGAACAATTGCTCGCCGCGCAATATGATCTCGCGGGCATGCGTGACTATATTGGCGTCGATAGCATCGCTTTCATTTCGGTTGATGGTCTTTATCGCGCCTTGGGTTTTGCCAAACGCGATAATGAGAAGCCGCAATTTACCGATCATTGCTTCACCGGCGAATATCCAACGCCCCTGACAGATCGAAATGGCGAACAACGCACGCAGCAATTGTCGCTGCTCGCCGAAATCGCATAAGAGTTTAAGTCAATGAGCAAACGACTTCAGGGCCGGATTGCGGTCATCACTGGCGCATCGCGCGGTATCGGGCGCGCCGTGGCGCTAGGCTATGCCGCAGAAGGCGCGCATGTCATCCTCATCGCTCGCACCGTCGGCGGGCTTGAAGAGGTTGACGATGAGATTAACAAGATCGGTGGCAAGGCTACGCTCGTTCCGCTCGACATTACCGACTTTGCTGCACTGGATCGGCTGGGTGCAACGATCTATGAGCGCTGGGGCAAGCTCGACATTTTGGTCGCCAATGCTGGCACGCTCGGCGTGCTGACGCCGGTAAGCCATCTGGAAATCAAGGCCTGGGACAAACTCGTCAACACCAATATGACCGCCAATTGGCGCATGATCCGCTCGTTCGATCCGCTCCTGAGGCGGTCTGATGCTGGACGCGCGATCTTTGTGACATCAGGCGCAGCCCAAAAGAACAAACCCTATTGGGGTGGCTATGCGATGAGCAAAGCGGCGATGGAGGCCATTGTCAAAACTTGGGCAGCTGAAATCGCCAACACTAATATTCGCGCCAATCTGCTGAGCCCCGGCCCCACCCGCACCGCAATGCGCAAACAGGCGATGCCCGGCGAAGACCCAAGCTCGCTGACGCGGCCTGCCGATCTCGTTCCGCTCTTCATAGAAATGGCCATGGCCGATTACGACAAGAATGGCGAAGTCGTAGAATATGTGAAGGGTAAAGCGAAGGCTAAGGCGTAAGAGGCCGATGGTCGAGCATTTGCGCGATCATTAGCAGATAGCCGTCAGGGTCCTGCACAAAGAATTCGCGTTGCCTGCCTTCGCGGTCGCCATGTCTGCGCCAGACTTCGCGCGGGCCTGAGTGAAGCGGCCACTGAGATGCGTTGATCGCTGCCAACAGGGCGTCCCAATCGTCCACATAGAGTTGGAACATCGCCCCGCGCCCGAAGGGCTGATCGAGTGGCGCGGCTTCCCATTTGCCACTGCGCTCGCAAAGCATGATCTGGATGCCTTTGGGGCGTTCAAGATAGAGGAATTTTTCCGCCGGACGCTGATAGGCGATCATGAAGCACAGCACATCACACCAGAAGGCGCGGCTGACACTGACGTCGGAGACCAACAGTTCCGGCACAAGCCTTGACCAACCACCCTTTGGCGGCTTGCCAAATTCGTCAGTCATTGCGGCGCTTCTTGCCAGCGAACGGATTTTTGCGTGCCCGCATGAACAGGCGGATCGGCACGGCAGGAATATCAAAGGCCTCACGCAATCCGTTGACCAGAAAGCGCTTATAGGCGGTCGGCACTTCTGCGGCGCGGCTTGAGAAGACGGCAAAGGTCGGCGGGCGTGATTTGACCTGCGCCATATATTTCAAGTTGATGGCCCGGCCCTTTGAGGCCGGCGGTGGATGGCGCGCCACCGCATCTTCGAGCCAGCGATTGAGTTTGGCGGTCGAGACGCGCGTGTTCCAAAGCGCATGGACCTTGTTGATGGCGGGCATCAGCTTGTCGATACCGCGCCCCGTCAAAGCTGAAAGCGTCACGATGGGCAAGCCGCGCACCTGCGGCAGAAGCCGCAACAGCTCCTCCTTCAGTTCGCGGAGTTTTTCTTGCGGATTTTCGACCGTGTCCCATTTATTGACCACAACGATCATGCCGCGCCCTTCGCGCTCCACAAGGTCGGCGATGTGCAGGTCCTGGCGTTCAAAGGGGATGCTGGCATCCAGCGTGATGGCGACGACTTCAGCAAAGCGAATGGCGCGTAGCGTATCGGCAACCGAGAGCTTTTCGAGCTTCTGGGTGACGCGGGCGCGGCGGCGCATGCCAGCCGTATCCCAAAGTTTTACACGACGACCATTCCACATCCACTCCACGCCGATGGAGTCGCGCGTGATACCTGCCTCCGGCCCGGTCATCATGCGGTCTTCGCCAAGCAGTAGATTGACCAAGGTGGATTTACCAACATTGGGGCGACCGACCACGGCGATGCGCAAGGGCGCTTCGAGGTCGGGCTCCCATGGCGTGTCGGGATCAAAGGGACCTTCGCTCTCAGCTTCAGCTTCTTCGCGCGCTTGGCGAGCTTCGCTTTCGCTGACCGCATCAGCGTAAGGCTGTAGCGATTGGTACAGCGCCGACAGGCCTTCGCCATGTTCTGCCGACAAGGGAATGGGTGCGCCGAGGCCCAGTTCATAGGCCTCCATACGCCCCGCCTCGCCCGCGCCGCCCTCGCATTTATTGGCGGCGAGGATAACCGGCGTCGGAAACTTGCGCAGGATTTGCGCAAAACGTTTATCGAGCGGCGTCACGCCTGCGCGCGCGTCCATGAGCAACAGGCAGACATCGGCGTCAGCAATGGCGGCATCCGTCTGGCGGCGCATCCGCGCTTCGAGGCTGTCGTCGGTTGCCTCTTCCAAGCCGGCTGTATCAATGATGGTAAATGTGAGGTCGCCAAGATGCGCCTCTCCTTCGCGGCGGTCACGCGTGACACCGGGGGTATCGTCCACCAGCGCCAGCTTCTTGCCAACGAGCCGATTGAATAGTGTGGACTTGCCGACATTCGGCCGTCCCACAATGGCGACCTTGAATGACACCTTGTAGCCTCTCTATGGCGTGCCACCACTTAGGCAGCAGCGCGCCTCCACCGAACTCACTGCAACGCTTCGAGCGTGCCGTTGTCGGTCAGAATGTAAACGATGCCGTCGGCCACAATCGGCGCGATCAGTGTCTTACCGGGTAGATCGAATTTGCCAATTACCTTGCCGGTTGTCGGTGAAAGCTCGACGCCGTCGCCAGTTGTCGAAACCAAAATTAATTGATCCCCGGCAAAGACCGGTCCGCTCCATTCGATCGGCTCAGTGCGGTCGTCGGGGTCTTCCCAACGGTCAAGTTTGGTCAACCAATGAATGCGGCCGTCACGGCGCGACATGGCAACAACTTCCTGCTCCGTGGTGACGAGGTAGATATAATCACCTGCCAGCCAAGGCGTCTGTACGCCGGGCACATCACGCGTCCAGACGCGCTCGCCTGTGCGCAGATCAATCGACACCAGACGGCCCGAATGACTGATCGCAAAGACACGATCCTGATCAATGACCGGGCGGCCCGCTATGTCGTTCAATTCGCTGAGCGAGGTGAGATTACCGGTGCGCGTCAGCGAATCCGACCACAGAACAGTGCCGTTCTCTGCGCGCAGAGCAAAGAGTTCGCCCGACGAATAAGGCGCAATCACGATTGAGCCAGAAACAGCGGGGCTGGTCGCAGCCAGAATGCCTGCGGCCTCAGTGATGCCGCGATGGCGCCAGATGATTTCGCCAGTGTCTTCAGAAAGACAGAGCATCTGATTGTCCGACGTGACGACGAAAACATGGCCGCCATCGGCTGTTGGCGAGGCACGGAAGGGAACGACTGCATTGGTCTTCCACAGCACCTTACCGTCCTTGGCGTCCATTGCATACACATAGCCCAGTCCGGTGGCCGCAAACAGACGGCCATTTTCATATGCAATGCCACCGCCGCGCGCCTTGTCGGAATCCATGTCTTCCGGCGTCAAGTCTTGCGTCCAAAGCCGCTTACCAGACTTTGCATCAAAGGCGCGCACATGCGCTTCGGCATCAAGAACAAAAATTTTACCTTCGGCCACAATCGGCGAGGCGATCAGACGCGACGCGCCACCTGAACCCGACCCCGCATCGACCGTCCAGAGTTCCTTGAGCTTGTCGGACGCAGCAAGACGGCTCATGGCGTTGCTTGCGCTGCCGCCGGGCTGGGTCCAGTCCTTGTTTTCGATAGCGGTGGGCAGATCAATCTCGCTGCCCTTCGTCTCTGGATCGACAGTCAATGTGGTCTCAAGTTCCATCACCGACAAGCGTTTGCCCGGCAGTTTCGACTTGGATGCAGACTGAAAAAGATCGCCGACCGAGCTGCAGCCAGCAAGCCCCAGCGCAACCACGGCAAAGAGCACGAGGCATGTCGCTTTCGCGCGACGTCCGGCGCGAACGGCGCGCATATCGACTTCAGCAGCCATCCAGAATCACTCCGACTTTGTATCAGGGGCCGCTTGCGCGGGGGCTTCATTGCTGGGGGCGGGTTTTGCCGCCGTCTTGTCTTCGCTTTTGGTATTCGCGACAGCGGGCTTGGTCTCCACGACGGCCGGCGTCGGCAAGAACGGTGCAAGCAACGCCTGCATGACATGGGCGCGATCCCGCAAGCCCGTCGACGCCTTTGAATCCGCAATGATGGCAGCAAAATTCGTCTCAGCTTCTGCGTATTTGCCAGCCTTATAAGCAGACAGCCCGAGCAATTCACGCGCGTTGTTGCGCCATGCATTGCCGGATTCGTCTAGCGATGCCAAGCGTCCGTCCATTTCGTCATATGTCGCCGTATCGACGAGAAGCAAAGCCGCCTTGATGCGCGCCATGCCCTGCAGGACGGGTGCGGCAGACCGGTCATTAGCCACTTCGTCAAACGCCGCGACCGCGCCCTTCTTGTCGCCTGTCTTGACCAGATAGCCAGCCTGCTCCATCCGAGCAAGGACGGCATATCCTCTGGTCGCATCGTCGGCGAATGCGCCGAGCGCTGCTGCAGCGTCTTCGGGCTTTTGCGATGCCGCAATGGCAATCAACGCGTTGAACTTCTCAGACGACACTTCGGCGCGCGAATGGATCCAAGCGCGCCAGCCCACAACGGCGGTGGCGGCGAGAACAATGGCGACCGCGAGGCCGACAACATAGATCCCGTATTTTTCCCAGAGTTTATTCGCTTGTTCGCGGCGAAGATCTTGTTCGATTTCGCTGAAGATGTCGGTCAAGTGAACACTCCGAGAGGACAGATTGGCAATAAAGGGGACCCGCGCCATTGCGCGAAAAGGCTCCTCCCCGTGACGTCTGCGCGTGCAGGCGGCGTAAAATAGCCCGGGCTAGGGCCAATGGCAAACCGGAAGGGGCAGCAAACTGCGGCAAATGCCTGTTTTATTTCACTTTTTTCATGGCATAGGTGTTTTCGACCGCCGGGAAGGTGCGCGCGCGCACTTCACGGGCATAGGCTTCCGCCGCGCCTGCGATCTGAGCCCCAAGGGTGGCAAATTCCTTGACGAATTTAGGGGCCTTGGGCGAGAGGCCCAGCATGTCTTCCAGTACCAAAATCTGGCCATCACACTCAGCCGACGCGCCAATGCCAATGGTCGGCACGGCAATCTGGGTGGTAATGCGCGCGGCCAAGGGCTCCGCCATGCCTTCCAGCACGACGGCAAAGGCACCGGCCTCAGAGACAGCTGCGGCGTCTTGCTCAATGCTGGCCCATTCTTCTTCGACGCGGCCTTGCGTCTTGAAGCCGCCCATCGTCTGGATCGATTGCGGCGTCAGACCGATATGAGCCATCACC
Organism: Parvibaculaceae bacterium; assembly: GCA_041688015.1. GTDB lineage: Bacteria > Pseudomonadota > Alphaproteobacteria > Parvibaculales > Parvibaculaceae > Parvibaculum. The sequence continues at coordinate 232,370 of JBDNIY010000001.1, read as the reverse complement.
GGAATGCCACGCTCGCTCAAATAGCGAACCGTCTCGGCCAAACGCTTGCCGCCTTCCATCTTCACGGCGGTGCAGCCAGTCTCTTTCATAATTCGCACGGCATTACGGAAAGCAACTTCAGGGCTCTCCTCATAAGAACCGAAAGGCATATCGACGACGACCAATGCGCGCTCTGTGCCGCGCATCACGGCGGAGCCATGCGCGATCATCATATCAACGGTGACGCCAAGTGTCGTCTCCATGCCGTACATGACCATGCCCAGCGAATCGCCCACTAAGATCACATCAACATAGGGGTCGATGAAGCGCGCGGTGTGAGCGTGATAAGACGTTAGGCAAACGACCGGCTCGCCGCCTTTGCGGGCACGGATGTCAGGCACAGTGATACGTTTGATTTTCGATTGTACGGACATGGGGGACCATCCTTACACATGTGCAGCGCGCCCCTACATGGGGTGGTGCGGGGATTGACAACAATGGCCGAATGCCACGGCGAAAAAGTCTTGTGTATCAAGACCTTAGATGCCTTCCAGCACCTTCCCTGATCCTTATTTGCGAACTTTACCCGATGAGCCGAGGAAGCGCAAACCGAAGGGTTTAGGCGGCCACTCTCTCAGCGTCTGGTCCTCCACTGTCTGCCGGCAAACCGACGATCTCGCGATAGGCAACAGAAAGCATGGTCACGCCGATCATCAGCACATAGATCGACACTGGCAGAGTGACGACTGTGGCGACAATGTTAGCTGTGAAGGCATCAAGCACCTGGCTAATCAACGCGAAAACGATCACGTCGATAATCTTGGCACCTATGCCGACGGCGGCCTGAACCAAAATCCAATAACCAAGCAATCGCCAGCCGTTATCTCTAGATCTATCCCAAGCTTGACCAAGCGCCCCTTTACCGCCCAAAGCCACATCGGGAAGCGCAAGCGACAAGCGCGTTACGAATATGAACAGCCAGAAATAGGCCACAATCAGGAGGATAAAGCTCACGGTCTTGACCCCGCTAGCCAATTCACCATAAGACTTTGAAATCGCCGAGGTGAAGACAACCAGCAGGGCACCGACCAAAATAACACCGAAGATGGAAAAGCCGATTTTCAGGCTGGACCAGAGATAGCCATTCTCATAACTGCCCCAGCCCGCCCGATGGCGTTCGCCTAGCAGCACAAAGCGGTGCCAACGCACAGCAGACGCCAGCACGCCGACGGTCACCAGAATAATTATGATAGGAACCAGCCAAACATGATGGCCCCATGCCTGCATCATTGCTGAGCCGGGTTCCTCTTGCGACATCCCAGTCCTTGTCGCATTGCCACTGACGTAGCTGAAAATGAGGACGCCAGCGACATAGGCAGCAATTGCCAAGGGCGCTGAAGAGAACAGGTCCAAATAGTGACGCGTTACTCCCGAGTAAACTTCGCGCGCCGATTTAAAGACCAGAAATTTTCTAACGTCGCTCATCGTCACTTACCCCCCCAAAGGATTCTCTCTGTGCAGGATAAATGCAAAATACAAATTTCTCCAAGCGCCATTACACCGTGTTCGGACGATCAATGTCATCGGCCAGCGCACCGGGCGGACCGATCAGCTCACGATAGGCGATGGCAAGCACCGCCACATTGACAATGGCAAAGAAAATAGACAGGAGCGACGAAAAGATAAGCGCGACGACGAGCGGTAGATGGATGACCACAAAGAACGCCACGATCAACGCATAGACCGCCAGCAGCGGCAGGCTCGACAGAATGCACAGCGCAAGAATGCGCCAGAAATTGCTGCGCGTACGCTCCAGCACCATGCGCACATTGAGCGGCTCATCAATGGAGGCCGCGGGCAGCAGCAACAAGAGGCGAATCAGAAAATAGATCCCGACAAACGAGAGCAACAATCCAAAGAAACCGATAAGCGAGCCCGCTGATCCGGCGGTCGCCAACATCTGCGAGACGTAAGCGGCTGGCGGAAATTCCGGGGGCCCGCCAAAGATGAGGCTTGGGGCTGCCAGCATGACCAGACAGAACGACACTAGTAGATAACGCCCTTCACGCCGACTGAAATTGATCTGGTAAGACCCTTGAGGTGTTTCCCCCATCAGAATGAAACGATACCAGGCAACGGAAATAATGGCCCAGAGCATCAGGCTCGCCAGTTCAACCAACAGACGCAGAACAATGCTACTTTCGCCTGATAACAGAGCACCAACAACACTCAACGCCAGATAGAGCACACCCGGCAGCCAGATCAGCCGCACCATTTCGCCAAGGTTTGACCAAGCTCCGCTATAGGCCTCGCGCAATGCGGCGATCACATCGAGCCTCTTGCGCTCCATCCCACCATGAAGATCGCTGAGAGGTGTTCGGAAGGGGTCGTGTGGATCACTCATTGCGGCCGCCCTTCGCCACCTTGGGCCAGATTGGCATTCAGCAGCATAATCTTGTTTTGATAATCCGTATTGCTAGGCTCTAGTGAGAGCGCATGTTTGTAATCCTTGCGCGCATTCTTGAGTTGACCCGCCGCTTCCAGCACAGCGCCTCGTGTATAGTAAGAAGCCGAGCGCGTATGATCGAGCTTGATGGCCTTGTTGGCATCATCATAAGCATTCTTCAACTCACCCAGTTCGCGGCGCGCATTGGCACGATTGGCATAAATCATGGTGTCGTTAGGCGCGTATTTTAGCGCCGCTGTGTAATCCACAATGGCACGCTTATATTTTCCAAGATTGCGGAATGCCACCCCGCGATTGATCAATGCGCCGACCAGATCATCGTTGGACAATTCACCGGATTGAATCGCCGTCGTACAAAAATCCACAGCAGCTTTCATATTGCCATCGCGAAACTGATCATAACATTTGTTGTTCGCTTCGACGCCCTTGCTAACCGCCGCAAAGCCCGTCACCGGCCACAGGCTGACAACGGATAAAACGATCAGCGCCAATCGACTCATGCTTTCACTCCTCCAACAAAGACAGCGTCAGACTAACCGTCTTCGCTGGCAGAGGGAATGGCAACCAAGGTCAAGAACGCTTCACAAGGGCAATGAATCTTCCAGCTTCATCATTAAGGCTCATTTCGTCAGGAAATCAGAAAAACAGCGACCGAGACGCTTCATGCAATGAGTAAACGTTTACGCACAGCTGCGTCCTCTATTGCCTGGAGAGCCTAACTAATGTATCGAACCATTAGTCTGATATAGGGATCGTCATACCCATAAACCCCGCACCGCATTTCCCCCTGCTTGGCGAGCCGCTATCGCTCGATCTGGTCAATACGCGCGTACGCCGCAACGGCGTCGACATTGATTTGCTAGACACGCCTGCCGCACTTGATGCCTGGTTGCGAGCAGAGGGAAAGCGTCTGAGCTGGATCGGTCTGGCAAGTAAAGCCGACTGGTTGGCAGTACGAGCGCTGCATGTAGCCATCACCGAATTGTTTCGTGCGCGACGAGACCATGGTCGGCCTGCTCCGGCGGCCGTGATGAACGTAAACAAAGCACTGGCAGCGCCTATCCGAATGCGGTTGGTCTGGACCGACTGGCAACCGCACCTTGCAATGCTGAACGCCAACGCGCGGCGCAGCACATTGCTCCACGAACTGGCTGCCGATGCGGTCGCCGTGCTAACGGGTCCACAGGCTGAGCGCTTACGCCAGTGCGCAAACCCTGCCTGTGTCTTGCAGTTCGTGGCGAGCAACCCACGCCGTCGTTGGTGTTCAAGCGCCTTGTGTGGAAACCGGGCACGCGTCGCGCGCCACTATCAACTCCACCGCGAGGCTTCATGATGCATCACTCTGTCGATACCAGTCCGAGCTTACAGTCTGGTACGCCGCGCACTCTGCTGCCGGCAATCTGCGGCGCCGCATTCGTCGTGTTCACACAAACCTTCATGGTGGCCCCGCTGATCCCGCACTTGTCGGTGGCCTTTGGGAGCCCGATCACCTGGGTGGCTCTGGCGGTCCCCGCCTACATCATTCCGCAGGGGCTCATGACACTGCTTGCTGGGCCGCTTTCAGACCGCTTCGGGCGGCGCAAAGTCATCTACGCCTCGTTGGTCTTGTTTGTCACCATCACGGCAGCCACGACAACCACCAATCGCATCGACACATTCATTGCGTGGCGTATTGCAGCCGGCGTGGCCGCGGCAGGGGTCGTCCCGATTTGCCTCATTCTCATCGGCGATGTCATCCCGTTTGAACGCCGCGGCCGTGCCGTCGGCTGGATGTTCGGCTCCATTGCTGGCGGCACGGCCACCGGTGCCGCCGCAGGTGCATTGCTCGCCCCCCTTATTGGCTGGCACGGCCTGTTTTTCATCGTCGCGGCGCTCTCTGCCATAGTCGCCCTCTTTGCCCTCGTTACCGGTGCCTTTCCGCGACTTGCCACACCTGCTATGCTCTTACCGTGGCGCACCGTGGTACATGGTTATGCGGTCTTGCTCTCTCAAGCGCGCGCGCGACGCACCTACGGCTACGTTCTGATCAACGCCATTTTGCAGTCCGGCGTATTTACTTGGCTCGGCGTGTATCTACATCAACGATTTGGACTCGGCGAAGTGGGTATTGGCCTTGCGCTGCTTGGCTACGGCATTCCCGGATTATTATTCGGGCCGATTATTGGCAGGTTGGCCGACCGCTACGGTCGTGCTTGGATCATTCCCGCTGGCGTCATGCTGACCGGGCTGTGTGCGTTGCTGCTCGCCCTACCCTTAGGGTTGGCCGTCGCACAGATCGCCATCATTCTGCTCTCTCTCGGGTTCGATTTAACTCACCCACAGCTCGCAGCCATTGCGACCAACCTAGACGGCCCACGAGGCCAAGCCGTGGCCTTGATGGCGTTCTCATTGTTCGTCGGCTTTGGCCTTGGCAGCTTACTGTTCCAAGCCGCATTGGCATTAAGTTTCACCGGTGCCCTTAGCCTCTTTGGCGTTGCCGCGCTGGTGGCGGCGGGCGTTGCACTGGTGCTATTCCGTCAAGAGCGCCCAGCGCAAATGATCAAGACGACCTCAAGTTTACTAGTTTAACGATAAACTATATATTGTTTATCGTTAAACTAGTTGAGGTGACTCATGACAACCCGACGCAACTTCATAAAAATTCTGGGCGGCGGCACGATACTAGCTGCGAGCGCCGCTATCGGCCTGACAGCCTTTCCGATTGGTGTACCTGATGCCACCCGCGCGTGGCGCAACCCCGGCATGGATGAAACCGACATCCGACGCAAAGCGTTGAGCTATGCCATTCTCGCGCCCAATCCACATAATATGCAGCCGTGGTTGGTCGATCTATCAGTGCCCAATGAGGCCCTGCTCTTTCTCGACCATACACGCCTTCTGCCTGCCACTGATCCCTACAGTCGGCAGATCACGCTGGGGTGCGGTGCCTTTCTGGAACTTCTCACCCTTGCCGCTCATGCGCATGGCGCAGAAGTCGAGATCACCTCTTGGCCACAGGGTGAGCCGGGGTCAGCGCTTGATAACCGTCCTTTCGCACATGTTGCCTTCCGCAAGGGAGCCGTCACGCGCGATCCGTTGTTCGACCAAATTCCGGCACGACGCACCAATCGCGAGCCCTATGATACGGCGCGCATTCCTGCGTCGCGTGACCTTGAAGCCATCGTCGCCGAGGGCTCTGCTGGTGAAGAGTTACGCACAGGGTTCACCAATGAACCCGCGCGCGTTGCCGCCTTGCGCGACATGGTGTGGCGCGGCTGGAAACGCGAAATGGCGACGCCTGCATCGTTGATGGAATCAGTAAATGTCATGCGTATTGGTGATCGTGCCATCGCCGCTCATCGCGACGGCCTATCGCTTGGCGGCCCAATGATGAACCTCATGGCGGCGGCAGGCATGATCACGCGTGAGACATTGCTCGATCCCACTTCTGAAGCCAATGCACAAGGAGCATCAATCTGGAAGGAAATGGCGGAGACTGCGCCTGCCTTTCTCTGGCTCGCCAGCGATGACAACACGCGTCATATTCAAATCACCGCTGGGCGCGCTTATGCAAGGCTGAACCTTGCCGCTACGGCGCGAGGTCTGTCGATGCATCCCTGGAGTATGGCTTTGCAGGAATACCCAGAGATGGCCGACCTTTATACTGAGCAACAGGCCATGCTTGGTGGGTCGGCTCATGCGCCTATTCAGATGCTTGTGCGGATCGGGTATGCTCCAGAAATCGCGCCTGCGCCCCGGCGAGGTCTGGGATATCAGATCAAAACGTAAAATTGCATAAGGCTGACATGGCAAGGAACACGAAACCCGACGACGCAATCTGGTTTGCGTTGTTCAACGAGATCGGCATTATCGAGCAGCTATCGCGTGCAGCCTTTGAACGCGTAATGCCTGACGGCATGTCCCTCGCCGGATTTTCTATTCTCAACCATTTCATCCGCCTCGGAAAAACGTCGGAGACGCCGGGCCAACTTGCATCCGCATTTCAAGTGACCAAGGGCGCAATGACGAATAATCTGCAACGTCTTGCAGCCCTGAAGTTCATTGCGATCAAGGCCAACCCGGACGATGGAAGAGGCAAAATCATCACTCTCACATCGGCGGGGCACAAGGCCCGTGACCTTGCATTGACGGCGCTTGCGCCCCAGCTTGCCGTTCTGGCCGACGCCTTGTCCACATCATCAGCGGAAAAAACACTGCCGTTCCTGAAAGATCTACGGGTCTTTCTCGACAATAATCGATCGTGACGTTCAGCGCGGCCTTTAGCTCGCCAATTCGTCAATGACGTCAACGCGATCAGAATAGAATGCAACGTGGTCCGCGATCTCGGCAACCGCCGCATAGGGTGCCTCGTAAACCCATACGGCGTTGACTGCGCGGCTCCCTCCAGCGGGAATGCTATAGTAGGTGCAATCCCCCTTGTAGGGGCAGTAAGTGGTGTAATCCGTCGGCTCAAGCAAAGCCATGTTCACATCCGCACGCGGTATATAGTGAACCGGGGGATATTTAGCTTCGTGCAGTGTCAAGGCGCGCAAAGTGTCGGCAACTATTTTGCCGGCCACACGCACCACGATGCGGCGCGGATTGGGCTCAATAGAAATTGGATGGTCGGCACTAGGAATTTTTCCTGCCTTTGCAGGAAGCGCGGGGCGTTCCGTCATGTTCCGGCTGTTCTTTCCTATTCCCACTCGATTGCCTAAACAGCATATAAGCAATTGAAATTGCTTGCAAATTTCTTAGGACGGCGAGAAACTTCCGACACCGAGGCCGTCGAAAGGTTACGATTTTGATTTTAAATGGAAAATCGCCGAAAGAATATTTTTGAGGTTTCGCCAACTATCGGGACCAATCGGACGATTTTTCACTTCGCGGCGCCAGACGGCCTACTCGGCTCCCGTCAAGAAGTACCGTCACTCAATCCATATCACGCATCGTGGGCGGAGGCCATCCGGCAGCAGGCAGAACGGCCCGGCGCGAACCATCCAAGCTGGCCTCCAGCCGCAGCGTTGCTGGTTGAGAAAGATCAGGCCAATTGGGGGAATTATCGCGCATGTGAGATGCGCGATAATCAGAACCACTCAAAGCATATTCCGACCGCGCTACAGGTGCGGCTTGTGACATCACCGCCTCCTCGTGGGAGATTGTGAAACACCTATCAATCCGAATGAATAGCTTCCGAGCCCAAATCACTCTCTTCGACCGCACAGCATAATATACCATATATGACTTATTAGCGCGATATGTAGCACATATCTGACATTCAGATGGCAAGAGCGAGGTCGGTCTGCTCGTTGACGAAGGCGGCTTCATATTCGCGCGCTAGAGTACCCGAGACGCCCACCTGTCGAAGCACTAGCGCCATTCATCGAAAATGCGCAGCGCCGTCTCGCGGATTATCCGACGAGCGTCTGCTTCGGCGATCTCGAAGAACTCGCACGCTTCGAGCGCCAGACGGATGGTCATGCGCGCCGCCCTCAAGGATCGCCGTTTCAAGATGCGGATTGCGATCCGGTGCAGGGTTCACATCGAAAATCGGCGACAGGCGCCAGCGACAATTCCACATAGAGAAAGCCGTGGCTCTTCAGATGGTCGTCCTTGTTTGACACAAGGATGGTGAAGACTAGGCGCAGGAAGAGCTCGCGGAAATCGGATTGCGGATCGGCGGCATAGGCCTGCATGAAATCGACGATCTCGGTATAGGAGCCGAGTTCGGTCCCGATCTTTCCCAGAGCGGTACGCGCCGAGATATAGGGAATACGCGAGATATTGGGATGCGGCGCGTGGACATACGGCCGCCGGGTCCGCGCCCCTTGTCGAACAGCCGCACATGATGACCAAGGCTGGTCAATTCTTCGGCGCACGCCAGTCCTGCCATGCCCGCATCGACGATGCCAATCCGCATCGCGAAAAACTCCGCTGGCGCCAACAAACCGCCAAACGTTCGCCGCAGTCCTACCTAGACGATGAATGAGCCTCACAGGAACCGATAAAGGACGTATCCCGCGGCAATCAGCTGGACGAAATTGAGAACAACCGAGAGACCATGAAGACGGCCGAAGCGTCCTTTCGCTTCAGCATTCCCCTGTCACTGCTCGTCGCGCGCGGCATTTATCCGGGGCATCAGCACCTGACGCGCATAAATGGCGACAGCGGAGATCGCAAGCGCCAGCGCGGCCGACTGAGAATTCGACAGCAACAGGATCGCGCCGCTGAAGCCAACGGTGACGATAACGAACAAATAGTACCTAGGGAAACGCGGCTCGGATGAAACGGCCTGCAACCTCGGCCGGCAAGGCGCTGAAGACCATTGGCGCGAAACCGAAGGAATAAAGCATCATTTCACCGAAAAGCACCGAAACCAAAAGCAAGGCGGCAAATTCAATCACTGGCCAACTCCGGGGTGGGGATGGTTCTGATCGAGTTGAGCGAGAAAGGCGTCTGCCTCAGCGAGTATCTCTGCATCGCGTTCTCGCGGCCATCCTGCAAGCGTACGATAAGGCATCGCCATTCGAGGGTTATCTGAGAGCCGATCTTTCTGTCGGATCAGAAAGGCCCATTAGAGGTAGTTGAACGGGCAGGCGTTCGGGCCGTTCTTTTGCCTGACATCATAGATGCAGCCAGCGCAAAAATCCGACATCCGGTCGATATAGGCTCCCGAAGCGGCATAGGGCTTGGACGCCATCTGCCCGGCCATCCGCGAAGACAGCCATGCCAAGCGTGTTGGGCATCTCCACCCACTCGAACGCATCGGCGTAAACGGCGAGGTACCAGCGCTCGATTTGCCGTGGTGCGATGCCAGCCAGCAGGGCGAAGTTGCCGGTCACCATCAGCCGCTGAATATGGTGAGAGTAGGCGTGTCTCGCTGTGCTGCCGATCGCCTCACTGAGACACCGCATGTCGGTCGCTCAGGTCCAATAGAACGCCGGCAGATTGCGGGTCGCATGCAGTGCGTTTTGATCCGCATAGCCCGGCATCAGAGTCCAGTAGACGCCGCGAACATATTCCCGCCACCCCAGAATCTGACGTACGAAACCCTCCACGGCATTCAGCGGTGCCGCGCCTGACCTCCACACAGCTTCCGCTGTCTGGCAAAGTTCGAGGGGGGAAAGCAGCCCGAGGTTCAAAGCTGGCGCCAGCAGCGAATGGTACAGAAACGGGGCGCCGGCTTTCATGGCGTCCTGATAATCGCCGAAGTCCGGCAGTCCATGTGCAACGAAATCGTCCAGCGCGCGCAACGCATCAGCCCGCGTCACCGGCCATCCGAATTCTTGAAGCTCTCCAAAATGATCGGGAAAGCGCCGTTCGACGAGCGCCATCACTGCTCGTGTCGTTTTGTCCGGTGAAAACCGCCGCCTCGCGGGTGGAACAGTGCTTTTCGGAAGCCTCTTGCGGTTCGCCCGGTCATAGTTCCATTCGCCGCCCGCCGGCTGATCGCCGTCCATGAGGAGCCCATGTTCGCGCCGCATCGCGCGATAAAAATGTTCCATCCGCCAGCCGCGGCGCCCGGAAGCCCAGGCAGCGAACCGCGCACTGCTCGCGAAGAAGCGATGATCGGAACGGATTTGAACCGTCGTGCCAGTGAAGGCGGCCCAGCCATCGACCAGCGCCTGGACGCGCCATTCCGAAGGTTCCGTCACTACAATGCGGCTCGGGCGATGCCGCGCAACGGCGCGTTGGACCTCGGTTGTGAAGCTGCCGGTATTGTCGGGCGCGTCTAGCCTTACATAGTCGACTGTCAGACCACGCTGCCGGAGCGTCTCCGCGAAGTGGCGCATCGCCGAAAGCACCAGCACGATCTTCTGCTTGTGATGCCTGACGTGGGTGTTTTCTTCCAACACCTCCATCATCAGGACGATGTCACGGCCTGCATCGAGATCGTCCAGCGCGGACAGGTCCAACGACAGCTGGTCGCCGAGAATAATTCTCAGGACGGTCACGACGGGGGCACTCCCGACCCCGACCGGGGTCGGGGCGGAGCTGCGCGGCAGCGCTCCGAGCAGTATCTCACGTTCGCCCAGTCGCGCGCCCATTTCTTTCGCCAGACGAAGGGCCGACTGCAAACCACGCAGAGCTTAGTCGGCAGATCAGTCTTGCGACGCATCCCAACCATGGGATCACCAAGGCACTGGCTGGCCGCGCCAGTCACGAAAACTGCCGTTGGCGTCTGCCGTGAGTTGATCGACGACAGCAAGCAGGTGGCGGGCCGACGCTGCGGGAGTATGAATGTCCAACCCCGACGCAGCGAAGGGAGCGGATAGTGCCGTGGCGACGGTGCCGGGATGCAAGGCGATGCAAAATGCGTCAGGGGATCGACGGGCCAATTCAATAGCCGCTGTCCGAACCAGTTGATTGAGAGCGGCTTTGGAAGCCCGGTAGGAATACCAGCCGCCCAGCCGATTATCGCCGATGCTTCCGACCCTGGCGGACAGCGTCGCAAAGACGGCTTTGCCCGATCGCGGCAACCGCGGCAGCACATGCTTCATGATTAGCGCGGGACCGGTCGCATTCAGCGCAAAGGATCGCGCGAGGTTGACCGCATCGAGTTGACGCCAGCTCTTCTCCGGCCCCTGGCGGTCATCGTGGAGAAATCCCGTCGCATCGATCACAAGGCGAAGCTCACCTAGATCGGCGGCAAACGCCACGGCGCGTTCCAGACTGGCCTCGTCCAGAAGGTCGATCGATGGCGAAGTGCTGCGACTGAACGCGACCACATGCTCAAACTTTTCCGCGGCCCGGATGGTTTCGACCAGTGCCCCGCCGATTCCGCCGCCAGCGCCGAAAACGACCGCCACGCCGGTCTGGGGAAATGACCCGAGGTCAACCTTGGCGGCAGTTGCGGCTAGGGGTTCAAATCGCTCAGTCACCGGCGCTTTGCTCCATCGATAACCGACTGAAGCTGCAGCACCCGTCCAAAGACGCGCGAGATGAACGGCCGCACCGGAAGAAACATCCGATAGCCCAACTCCAGAGCAATCAGTGCTCCCGGCAGGGACGCGGTGCGCGCTGCCCAGCCCCATCTGGGCAAACGAGTCCAAACCTCGACGAATGCCGCCGCGCCGGAGAGAACACGCCCATCGCTTGCACGAACATGGAAGCGCTTCATCACTCGCTGTTGAGTAATTCCTTCCGGAGGTGTAGCGCCGGCTTCAGAAATGTCGACAAAACAAAGAGCACCGACTTGATCTTTCCGACGATAATATCCGATCTCTGCCCGACAAAGTGGGCAGGAGCCGTCAAAATACACCGTTGATTTCATAAACTCAGGCTCCACGGATAATTCCTGAATATCCAGCATCTAGTTGACCAGCACAGGAGCTTGACGAATGTACGTCCGATCCTCGATCTGTCGAACGAGGAACTCGGCGACGTCCGCGCGCGAGATGATCCCGTTTCGCCACTTAGAGAAATCAGAAAGGATCTTGTAACGTCCTGTCCGCGGTCCACCGGTCAGAACTCCAGGCCTCGCGATCGTCCAATCAAGCCCGCTCTCCTGGATCAAACGCTCCTGCAAACTCTTGTCCCGATAGGCTCGACCAAAGACAATCTGGAACGGCAACCGCTGCAGGCCGCTGATGCTCGCGCAGCTATCTCCAGCTCCAAAACCAGTCACACAGATCAGACGTTTAACGCCATGGCCCCTCATCGCCGCGATCAGCACCCGGGTCGCGTCCGAGAACAGGTGCACAGGCCGCAATAAGTCTCCTAATCCGACGCCTAGGGTCTGGATCACGACGTCCACCCCAACAAGAGCTGCCTCTACATCCTCGGTCTTCAACGCGTCGCCCCGAATCTTCTCGAGGTTAGAATTTGAGATCGCGATTGCGGCAGCGGATCGCGCCAGAGCGTGCACATGATGACCGGCATCGAGGACTTGGCGGGTCGTTTCCAACCCGATCCCCTTGCTGGCGCCGATAATCAATACACGCATGATGGCCTCGTTGTTACAGAGTTGAAGGTATCACTCGACTACAACCTGGATGGCGATGCAGGTGGCGAAGGCGACGCACATGGGCACTTCAGACGTTTTCGGAAAAAGCCAGCGCGACGGAGAGGAACACGCGGCGTGAGGCCTTCGTAAGCGGTACCGCATCATCGAGACTTGAACTGAAGCCTGATGCGGCTGAAGCGCGAGCGGACGGCTGTCCGTGTCGAACGTGGCGTAAGGCTTGCGGCAGTTGTTTTGCTCGCCGGCATGATATCCGCGCGGCTGCCAGCCTCGGTGGCCTTGACGCCTCGGCTTTCGATCACGGCGGCTGATGGGCTCGCGTCCCGGCCATGCACTGCCTATGGTTGGCCGGGGTCCACATTATACGTTCCAAACAGGCTTCGACAACCGTTTGGAAGCACACCAGAGTCCGACCATCCAAACCCTACCACCTTCGAGACGACCTCTCAGAGGACCGCCCCCTCGCGCTGGATGGCAACCCAGGCGACTATTTTTTTGGCTACTTCGATCGGCAGCACACGCCAGTACATAATAAAGGGTGTGCCGTCCTTCTTGTAGTTAATCGCTTTGTCTTCAAATTTATCACCCGACTTCAGTGCGTTGGAAAGCTTGGTGATCACCTTCTCGTCTGTTTCCGGACCTTGGAGAATCCGAGGTGTCTTGCCGATGACAGAAGAGGGTTCGTGACCAGTTAGTTTTTCAAATGCATCGTTGGCATAGATGATTTTTCCTTCCGCCGATGCTTCTGTGATCAGGATTGAATCAAAGCTATTTTCTGCCAAAACCTGAAGCAAGGCCAACACACCATCAGCTCCATTCATCAGTTTTTCAAACGTATCGGACATTCTAACTTCCTCTTTGAGTAGAACACGCTACCTAAGACTATGCCGGTCCGTGATGGCGCAATCAGGGCTTGTTTTGACCTTTGGGACTATCTTGTTCTGGCCGAGCAGAACCAAGGACAAATAATTTAGGTTTCGCGGTAGCAGCTGTCCAAGTGGCTACCGTAATAGCCGCGGCCGCGATTAGAACAGTGTGGCCGATCACGCTAACGGCCAAGAACGTGTAACTTCCAACTGCCAACGCAAAACTTATAGCCCACATAAAACCTAGGACCTGCAAAACATAATGGCGAGTGGCGACATCAGGGATGTGACGAAGCGGGCTAACCTCATTGTTGAATATAAAATTCCAACAATAGACAACGAACTTTCTTATGGGCGTAAACATGGGTGGCCCTCGCCAATGATTGAGAATTTAAAGTGGAAGAACGGGCCACCTGCCTTGACGGCAGGCGACCCGCCTCTCTTCGCAGCACCAATCGCTACGCAGCCTGTGGAAGAACTACGCTGTCGATCACGTGAATGACGCCATTTGACGCAACGATGTCGGCCGAGGTGATCGTCGCATCATTGATCATGACGTTGCTCCCGTTCACCTTCACATGGAGCAACTTGCCGTTTACGGTCTTGGCTTCTTTGATCTTGACGACGTCGGCAGCCATGACCTTACCGGGCACGACATGGTAGGTGAGGATCGCGGCCAACTGAGCCTTGTTCTCAGGCTTCAACAGGTTCTCAACCGTGCACGCCGGTAACTTGGCGAAAGCGGCATCCGTAGGAGCGAAGACGGTGAACAGGCCAGGGCCCTCAGAGTATCTACGAGACCTGCGGCAGCGAGTGCCGCAGCCAGCGTCTTGAACTGACCGGCGGCGACTCTCCCAAGTCCGAACATCACGGCAATTGCTCCTTTCGATTGTTGGCGGCCTCAGTCAACCGTCTCGATCGCGGCCTCTTGGCGCCGCTTCGTTAATTGCATATAAGGCAAATGAAGATGACTGTCACGCACATTTTCATGATGAGAATATGTATTTTCACTGGGAGACAATTCGTGTATGGCTTTTTGATCACCAAGAAAGAAAGGGTATGAGCCATGCTTTCGCAAACCTTAACCGCCGGCCTTGAGAGCTATGAGATTGGCCCGAAAATCAGGGCGCTTCGCCTCAAGAAGAACCTTGGGCTCGTGCAGCTCGGTGAGCACACCGGCATGTCATCAGGCATGTTGTCGAAGATCGAGCGGGGACAGCTTTTCCCGACGCTTCCGACGCTGCTCAAGATCGCCATGGTCTTTGGCGTCGGCCTCGAGCATTTCTTCGTTGATTCGAAAGACCGACCGAATCTCGCCGTCATCAGAAAAAAGGACCGGTTGCGCCTACCGGACCGTCCGGGCGCCGAGAATCCTTCCTATTTCTTCGAGAGCCTCGACTTCCCTGTAAGCGATCGAAAGATGGAGGCCTACTGCGCGGAGTTTGAACCGCACTCGGGAGCGACGGAGCCCCACAAACATTCAGGCGCAGAGATCATCTATGTGATCAGTGGTCAGCTTGCCGTGAACGTTGACGGCGAGGACACGCTATTGACCGAAGGCGATTCCATGTATTTCGATTCTGAATTCCCGCACAGCTATCGCCTTCAGGGAAGGAGCACCTGCACGGTAATCGTTGTGGTCTCGAGATAGGGGTATGCCCTGGAGAGGGAGCTCTGGGTGGAAATACCTTCGATCGCAGCGCTCGCCTGCGTCATCGCCGCCCGCTTCCTCGCGGCCATGACCGGAGCCTTCTTTCGCCCCGGCGAGTGGCAGGGGCGATCGTCAGCGCCGACAAGCCGACCCTTTCCAGCCGGCCTATAGTGCAGAGCAGCCTATGAATGCGCTGAGGGGCGAAGGAATGTCGGCAATGTCTGCAATCATAGATGACCTAAGCCGCGAGCCACCCATCGCTTCGATAGGAAGCAAATGGGAACTCCTCACCGACCAGGTCATGGGTGGTGTCTCCAAAGGGACTATGGTCCGAGGCGTTATTGCCGGCCGGGCCGCCATCCGCATGCGTGGCGACGTCAACCTCGAGAACAATGGCGGCTTTGTTCAGATCGCCCTCGACCTCTCGCCTGATGGTGGGGTCGTCGACGCCAGCGCTTGGAGCGGGATCGAACTCGACGTATTCGGCAACGGTGAGGAGTACGGCGTTCATCTGTGGACGGACGCTCTGACTAGGCCGTGGCAATCTTATCGCCAAATCTTCACGGCCGACGCGGAGTGGCAGACGGTGCAGCTGCCGTTCGAGCACTTTGTTTCCCATCGTACGGATGTTCTGCTCGATACTCATCGGTTGCGGCGGATCGGCGTGGTCGCCATTGGCCGCGTCTTCTCGGCCGATCTTGTTCTCGGCGGGCTGCGGTTCATGACATTGCCACGGTCAGTAAAGGAGCCCTCTTCATGAAGGTCATCCCCAATCCTACCGGTCCGGGACAGGAAAGCGTCTGGTCCTATCTGCGGCCGGTGGTGGCTGAGCCAAGCCAAGGCCGTCTCAAAATCGTGCATCGCGATGTCATCATCGCCGACACGCGGAAAGGCATACGCACGTCAGAAACCAGTCATCCGCCCAGCTATTACTTTCCACCGGCTGATACCGCACCGTTGGTTCTGCAGCCGTCGCGCCGTCGCTCTTTCTGCGAGTGGAAGGGCAAAACGATCTACTTCGATGTCGTCGTGCGTGACGAAACGCTGCGCGATGTGGCCTAGAGCTACCCCGATCCGAACCCGGCCTTCAGATCCTTGCGTGATCACGTGGATTTTTACGCATGGCCTTTCGATGGCTGCTTTGTCGATGACGAGCGCGTGACGCCGCAACCCGGAAATTTCTATAGCGGGTGGATTTCTTCTGATGTCGCCCTTTCAAGGGAGCGCCGGGCACCAGCTTGTGGTGATGGGCGGGCAGTCGGCGAGGTGGCGGTGGCTTTTATCTTCGACGCCCGGTTATGCTCGCGGCGACGCCACCGAATTCAGACGCCATACGGCGAAATTCAGCGCAGTGGCGAACGTAACCCACGCAAGGTAGGGCACGAGCAGCAGCGCGGCGACGACGTGGATCGGATAGAAAAGCACGATGGTCGCGATGATGGACATCCAGACCACAACGATATCAACGAAGCCGAGATCGGGGCGGTGCAGACCGAAGAAGAGCGGCGACCACGCGGCATTGAGAATGAGCTGCAAGGCATAGACCGCCAAGGGCAAGCCGGCGCCGGCGAAGCCGGCTTTCCGCCAGATCAGCCACCCTGCAACCGCAATCATCAAATAGAGGACGGTCCACACCGGCGCGAAAAGCCTGTTCGGCGGCCGCCAGGACGGCTTCTTTAGTCGCTCGTACCATTCGCCGGGACGAAACAATGCGCCCGTGAGCGCCGCGACGAAACAGGCGGCGATGAAGCAAGCGAGTCCAATGATCGAAGCAATGTCCATCTAAGCCGACTTTAACTAGTTTTCGCTACCATAGGGTGGATTTCGATTGGGAAGTCGGGGTGCGATAGTTGGCTCATCCCGATAATGTTGAGTACGACATTCGCCAGCATCGCCATTGTCGACGAAGGCGAGCTGGAATCGCTGATCAAGGCGTTCGCGTCGCGCCTGACGACGCACCTCCAATCCAGTAACCGCTTGCCTCCGACGTTTCGAACAATCAAAAACCGTCACTTAAAAACGATCTGCCTTGAGCCGACAATTTGGCAGTTATTTTAACGGACTACTTGGAAATTGGATACCGACAGTTAGCGTAAATCCATGACGGTACCCTTTCAACCTCCGAAGCCAGAGATCAAAACTACCGTCAAATCTCTTCGCTGGGCAGGACACCTTGGCGGCAAACCGGAGAATAAGGCTTGTAAATCCAACCACTTTCCGAAACGCGTGGTCCAATTGATGATGCAAGGCTGATTATCAACGGATGAGATCATAAGACATTGCTTTTTCTACGATAACCTACGCCAGACCCCGCCAGACTACGCTAATCCCCTACTCCCATTCGATCGTTCCGGGCGGCTTCGAGGTCACGTCATAGACCACGCGGTTGATGCCTTTGACTTCATTGATAATGCGGGTCGAAACACGGCCCAAGAAATCATGCGTAAACGGATAATAATCCGCTGTCATGCCGTCTGTCGAAGTGACGGCGCGTAGAGCGCAGACAAAATCATAGGTCCGGCCATCGCCCATCACGCCGACGGTGCGCACGGGTAGCAACACGGCGAAGGCCTGCCAGATGGTGTCATAGAGGCCGTCTTTGCGGATTTCGTCGAGATAGACGACATCAGCTTTGCGCAGGATTTCGAGCCCGTCGCGCGTGATCTCTCCCGGCATGCGGATGGCGAGGCCGGGCCCGGGGAACGGGTGGCGCCCGACAAACTCTTCCGGCAAGCCAAGCTCGCGACCCAGCACGCGCACTTCATCTTTGAAGAGCTCGCGAAGCGGCTCAACGAGCTTCATGTCCATACGTTCCGGCAAGCCGCCGACATTGTGATGACTTTTGATCGTGACCGACGACCCACCGGTAAAGGAGACACTTTCGATCACGTCAGGATAAAGCGTGCCTTGCGCGAGAAAGGCTGCTCCACCGATCTTTTTGGCTTCGGCATCGAACACGTCGATGAAGGTCGAACCGATGATTTTACGCTTCTGTTCCGGGTCAGTCACGCCTTCGAGTTTGCCGAGAAAGAGATCGCTGGCATCATTGTGAATGAGCGGAATGTTGTAGTGATGGCGGAACAGATTGACGACCTGATCAGCCTCGCCCGCCCGCATCATGCCTGTGTCGACGAACACACATTGCAACTGGTCGCCGATGGCCTCATGCAGCAACACAGCGACAACGGATGAATCAACGCCGCCCGACAGGCCGCAGATCACGCGTTCCTTGCCGACTTGCTTGCGGATGCGGGCGATTTCTACATCTTTGAAGGCGGCCATGGTCCAGTCGCCTTTGCAGCCGACGATCTTATGCGTGAAGTTACGTAAAATATCGCGGCCACGCGGCGTATGGGCGACTTCAGGATGAAACTGCACGCCGTAAAAATGCCGTCCTTCGTCGGCGATGGCCGCAAAAGGCGCATTTCCGCTAACGCCGATCACCTTGAAGCCTTCGGGCAGCGCCATCACGCGGTCGCCATGGCTCATCCAAACAGGTTCCTGATCGCCGACATTCATCACGCCATCAAACAGCGGCGAGGCCTCCACCACCTTGATCGCGGCGCGGCCAAATTCGCGCTCATCGTCGGAACCTTCGACGCGGCCCCCAAGCTGGGCACACATGGTCTGCTCGCCGTAGCAAATACCAAGTACCGGCAAGCCCGCCGTAAAGACCCAGTCGGGTGCGCGCGGTGCGTCGGGCCCAATGACACTAGCCGGGCTTCCTGACAGGATGATGCCTTTGGGCTTGAAGACTTCAAGCTGATCATCGGCCTTGTTGAACGGAACAATCTCGCAATAGACGCCGCTCTCGCGGACGCGGCGCGCGATGAGCTGCGTGACCTGGCTGCCGAAATCGATAATGAGAATACTGTCGGTCATGACCTGTCTATGGCTGAGAGGGTTTTGAAAGAGCGGATTCGATGTTACGAGTTTCAGCGCAAGTCGGGCACACGACTTTCAGCACGTCCAGATGGGCTTTGGCAGCGTCGGTCTTTCCACCGGCGATATCGAGCCGCGCCGTTCCGGCTAAGGCCGCCACATTGGTCGGGTCGACGAGTAGCGCGGTGCGAAAATATTTATGCGCCAGCGCCGGTTTGCCTGTCTTCACATAAAGGTTTGCCAGCGCGCTGAGAGCCGCGGCGCTGGCCGGATCGGCAACAATTGCCTGCTCCAGCAAAAATTTTGCAGCCAGATGGTCGCCTGTCGCCTCGCCTTCAGCCACAAGATGCTCTGATCGTGCCTGCATCGAAGCGCTTGCAGCTTGGGCCGTCACTGAAAGAAGCGAGACCACGCACACTAGGGTTAGGAGAGGAAGGCGCAATTGCATCACCATAATTTCCATCAACCCTTTCGCTTGAGCACAGCAATGAAGAAGCCGTCCGTACCCGTGCTGGCAGGGCTAATTCGCAATGCGCCGCCTTCGGCCACATCGGGCTTGGCTGTGTCGGCCGGCCAAAACTCTTCCCAAGGTGCCAGAGTGAACTCCGGATGCACTGCAAGGAATGCCTCAATCCGGTTTTCGTTCTCGCTTGGCAGCACTGAACAAGTGACATAGACGAGGCGGCCGCCTGGCTTCACTGCCAGCGCACCGCGCGCCAAAACTTCTGTTTGTGCCGCGCCGTAGCTGGCCAACAATTCCGGCGTCAGCCGCCAGCGCGCATCCGGGCTGCGTCGCCATGCGCCTGTGCCACTGCAGGGTGCGTCAACCAGTACGCAATCCATCCGGTCCTGCAAATCAGCCAGATCAGCGTCGAGGCCCAGCGCCATGGCGTCGGGCTTAATGAAACGCGTCTGGATATTGCGGGCACCAGCACGTTGCGCGCGGGGCATCAATTTTCCGAGACGACGACGATCCGTGTCGCAAGCGTGGATTTGTCCGCGATTGCCCATCATCGCAGCCAGCGCTAGCGTCTTGCCACCGCCACCTGCACAAAGATCGACGATCTGCTCACCGGGCTTTGCCGCGCTCAGCATGCAGGCAAGCTGCGAGCCTTCGTCCTGCAATTCAATCAAGCCATCGCGGAAGGCCTGAAGCCCTTGCACATTGGCACGCGCTTTGAGGCGCAAACCGAGCGGCGCCAGCGGCGTCTCTTCCAGTTCGACACCAGCTTCACTCAAAACGGCAAGCGCCGTCTCGCGGTCGCCCTTCAAGGCGTTGACGCGCAGGTCGGTCGGCGCACGCGTCATTAGCGCCGCCATTTCCACCTCGAGCCGCGCGCCGAACGACACTTCAAATTCGGGTTGCAACCATTCGGGATAATTGAGCCGCACATGAGCGGGCGCGTCTTCGCCGGGCAAGACGGCGTTGCGCAGAGCGTTGGCTTCTTCTGGCTCCAACGGTGCGGGTGCATGACGCGCCCCGTCGGCCAGCGCCATGGCAGCCGCGGGCCCTGCGGCATCGATCATGGAGACAGCGCCAAGTGCCAGCAAGCGCGGCTCATCGCTGCCCAAAGCGGTTGAAAGTTCGGCGCGATGGCGCAGCACCGCATAGACAAGTTCGCCTACCGCGGCGCGGTCCTTGGAACCAGCAAAGCGGCTGCCGCGTGCCCAGCCGTCAAACACACGATCCGCAGGATGCCGCGTCGTAACGATGGTGCCGAGAATGTCGATGGCCGCCTGAAGGCGGGCGCCGGGGGTCATGGTGCCGCCTGACTGGTGAAGTTAACTGCCGATACCGGGATAATTAGGCGCTTCGCGCGTGATCGTCACGTCATGGACGTGACTTTCGCGCAGCGAGGCAGAGGATATACGCACGAATTTAGCGCGTTCTTGAAAATCTTTAATCGTTGCCGAGCCCGTATAGCCCATAGCAGCACGCAATCCGCCGACGAGTTGATGCACAACCGTGCCGACGGGACCTTTAAAAGGGACTTGCCCTTCAACGCCTTCCGGCACGAGCTTCAGCGTATCTTTCACGTCTTGCTGGAAGTAACGGTCAGCCGATCCCAGCGCCATGGCCCCCACCGAGCCCATGCCACGATAGGCTTTGTATGAGCGACCCTGAAACAGGAAGACGTCGCCGGGGCTTTCTTCGGTGCCCGCCAACAGCGAACCTATCATGGCGCATTCGGCGCCCGCCGCGATGGCCTTGGCCAGATCACCGGAAAACTTGATGCCACCGTCTGCGATCACTGGCACATCTGCTTTGCGCGCAACTTCCACTGCATCGATGATGGCGGTGAGCTGCGGCACACCAATGCCCGCGACGATGCGCGTGGTGCAGATCGAGCCGGGCCCAATGCCTACTTTCACCGCGTCCGCGCCAGCATCGATCAACGCCCTAGCACCATCGCCGGTCGCCACATTGCCCGCAATCACTTGCGTCATGTTGGAGAGTTTCTTGATGCGCTGCACCGCTTCGGCGACGCGCGAGGAATGCCCATGCGCCGTATCGACGATGATGACATCGCACCCGGCAGCTAACAAAGCTTCGGAACGCTCAAAGCCATCGTCGCCCACCGTCGTCGCAGCGGCGACGCGCAAGCGGCCTTGATCATCCTTGCAGGAGTTAGGATGAAGCTGTGCCTTCTCGATGTCCTTCACCGTGATGAGGCCAATGCAGCGATAGGCGTCGTCCACTACCAGCAGCTTTTCAATGCGGTGCTTGTGCAGCAGCTTCTTGGCTTCGCTCTGGCTCACGCCGTCAGTTACAGTGACAAGGCTTTCCTTCGTCATCAGGTTGCGCACGGGCTCGGCCATATTGGTAGCAAAGCGCACGTCGCGGTTAGTCAAAATGCCCGCCAGTTTGCCATTATCTTCGACGACCGGAATGCCGGTGATGCCGTGGTGTTCCATTAGCGTGAAGGCATCAGCCAGTGTGGCGTTCGGCCCAATGGTGACGGGGTTTACCACCATGCCGCTTTCAAACTTTTTGACCATCCGCACCTCGGCGGCCTGCTGATCTGGCGTCATGTTACGGTGGAGAACGCCAATGCCGCCGGCTTGCGCCATGGCAATGGCAAGGCGTCCTTCGGTCACTGTGTCCATCGCCGCTGAAATCAGCGGAATACCGAGGCTAATTGAGCGCGTAAGGCGCGTTCGGGTGTTGGCTTGGCTGGGTAATATGGAGGAAGCTGCCGGGAGCAGGAGTACGTCATCGAACGTCAATGCTTCACGGAACATGGTGTCAACCTCCAGGCGCCAACGACTTGCGGCGCGTCATAATGTGTTGACGGTGGCTTCTAACACTCTTGCTGAAGATTGCAAATGGTGATTGGCCGCAGGCAGGATTTGGTCGCCTCCGGCCAATCATCTCGCCTCATTCCGTTTCTTCGCTCAAACGTCGAAACCCTTGAGCTAACACATACATTTCAGCCGAATCGGCGCGGCTAGCCTTGGGTTTGACATGGCGGACCGTCTGGAAATGGCGTTTCAACAAAGCCAGCAATTCGCCCTCCGTGCCGCCGCGAAGCACCTTGGCACAATAGGTTCCGCCTTCGCTGAGCACATCGATTGCAAAGTCAGCCGCTGCCTCGCAGAGCGCCATAATTTTCAGATGGTCGGTCTGGCGATGCCCCGTCGCATGGGCCGCCATGTCAGACAGCACCACATCAGCCTCGCCGCCCAGCACGTCCTTGATCTTCGTATCAGCGCCTTCTTCGAGAAAATCGAGCTTCATCACTGTGCAGCCCGGCAGTTCAGCCATATTGCCCATATCGACACCGATCACGCGGCCCTGCTTTGCGCCGCGCCCGTCCTGCGCATGGGTGCGCACCACCGAGATCTGGCACCAGCCGCCGGGTGCTGCCCCCAGATCAACCACCCGACCACCGGGTTTGAGGAAGTGATACCTGTCGTCAATTTCTTGAATTTTATAGGCCGAGCGCGAGCGAAAGCCGTCGCGCTTAGCAGCGGCGACGTAAGGGTCGTTCAGCTGGCGCTCCAGCCAGCGCACTTGCGACACAGTGCGTTTCTTAGCGGTCTTCACACGCACATGCAGCTTGCGCTCGCCGACACCCGGCCCTGTGGTTTTCTTCTGGTCGCTCATCAGGCTGTTCCTTCGGGACGCGCTTGGACGGGGTAGTCGTGCCGTTTCGCGCCTTTGCGCCGCCGACGTCGCCGTTTGCCGCGGCCCCCATCGCTCTCCATCAATGACAGAAGGATGCCTTCGCGCAACCCTCTGTCGGCGACACGCAATCGCTCAGACGGCCAAGCCTGTGAGATCGCCTCAAAAATGGCGCAGCCCGCCAGCACCAGATCGGCACGTTCACGCCCCACGCAAGGGTGCGACGCGCGCTCCTTGTAAGACATGGCCAACAAATCCCGCGTCACGGCCTCTACATTTGCCGGCGTGATCCATATACCATCGACGCGCGCCCGGTCATAGCGGGGCAGGCCGAGATGCACACCGGCAATTGTCGTTACTGTGCCCGACGTACCCAACAAATGAAAATCGCCCCCCAGCGCCTCGCGTGCGCCACGCAGTCGCGCCACGAAAGGCTCCACGCGCGCTGCCACTTCGGCCACCATCTGCGCGTACACATTTGGCAACACCTCGACACCGCCATATCGTTCGGCCAGTGTGACAACGCCGCAGGGCAACGAAATCCAGTCTTCGATCAGCGGCTTTTGCTGCATCGCCTGACGCGGATCGTCCGCGCCGTTGACTGCTTTAGCCATGCTGACCCAGATCAACTCCGTTGAACCGCCGCCAATATCGAAGACTAGCGCTGAACGGCAGGCCCGGTCCAGCAGCGGCGCACAACCGGCCACCGCGAGACGTGCTTCGTCCTCGTTCGACACCACCTCCAGCGCCAGCCCGGCCTCGGCCTGCACCCGCGTGATGAACTCCGCACCATTGGCCGCTGCCCGGCAGGCTTCCGTGGCAATCAGACGCGAGTGCGTGACGCCGCGCCGTTCCATCTTGTCGGCGCAGATTTTCAGCGCCTCGATGGAGCGTGCCATCGCCTCATCGCCCAGTGCGCCGCGAGCGCTTAGCCCCTCGCCGAGCCGCACAATGCGCGAATAAGCGTCCACCACCCGGAAACCTTCGCGCGTGCGCCGCGCGATCAGCAACCGGCAATTGTTCGTGCCGAGGTCAAGCGCCCCATAGAGCGGCCCGTTTGGAGCTTGGCCTTCACGCGTGCCCGTTGGGGTCTGCGCAGGCCGTATCTGCCCGTTCCGCCCTGCGCCGTTTATGCGGTCCGCATCCCCGTTGTCGCTCGATACCGCTTTGCCACCACTCTGGGCGGTATCGGGACTCTGAGCGGCATCGGGCTGAATTTGCGATTGGGACAGCGGCTCGCTCTGTGGCGCTTGAGCCTGATCCGTCAATGCCGCTTGTGCTGCCCGCGCCTTTTTTGCAGCTTTCCGGCGCGCACGGCTCCGCCGACGCCGTTTGGGGGGCGTTTGTTTTTGTGAGCCGGTTTCGGCCGAGGATGAAGCGAGATCGCCCCGGCCAGCATCGGAAACGGGAGGCTCCGACGGCCCTCCCGCACCTTTGTCACCTTCTGGGTGCACGGTAGACCAAGACCCGGGAAGCAGCGAAAAACCCCTTAGGGCAGCGCCTCCAACCGGGCTCCTTATCTTTTCAGTTGGGCCAAGCTTAACAGGTTGAGCCCTCGGGTAAAGACGAACACACGACAGACAGTTGACGTGCGCTCTCGGCCTGACTAGTTTCCGCGCGTCCAAGCCGCTCAAGGCCCCAGATTCTCAGGCCCGTCGAGCATCAATGGCTTCACGCTTGGGGGATCGTCTAATGGTAGGACTGCAGACTCTGACTCTGCCTATCTAGGTTCGAATCCTAGTCCCCCAGCCAGCCAGTCTGCTCTTTATGAGCAGATCTCCGCACACCGGATATAACCTCGACAATTCAAAGACATAGAGGGACTGATGCAGGGCCGAGTGCCACTGAACTGGCCAGCTCCCCGCAGAACTGGAGCCTTTTTGACTGTTCTGCTCTGGAGCCTGGTTTCGAAGTGGCAGTCGCGGCAATTGCGATGCGGCTTCAGACAGTTTTGTTGCGCTCTCGATGCAGGTCTTTGCCCAAACGTCATCGTGCTGAGCGCATAAATTCAGTCTAAAGACCAAGGACCCTACGCTGCTCTTCCCAACCGAGTGGAAGCGGCATGACATTTAGCAGATGATCAAGCGTCAGCTCTATCGGCTGGCGACCGTCAAGAATGGCCACCGTGATGTCGGGAGCCAGGAAGGCGAGCGGGATAATCCGGCTCGTATAAGTGCGCGGCGTGTTCTCGCGTTTTGCTATTTCGGTGATTGACGAGACCTGGCCAGTTTTCAGCATCTCGAACCAGCGATGCGCTCGCGCGATCGCTTTAATCAAAACTGGATCCGGATTGCGGTCCGGCGCATGAGCGGTAACTACTAACCTCTTTTCCCTGCCTAGTCGCTTTAGTTCAGCAGATAGTTCCAAGACGATTGGGTTCAGGGCTGATCCGGTATCACCGCTGGATTGTTGTGCTTCACCGACGACCCCCAATCGCTGCTCCAGCGACCTTCGATCAAGCGCCAAGCGGATGCTGCCTTCCAACACCCTCACCTCCTGGATCAATTCACGGATCGTCAGATAACGATCGGGACTTGTCTCGTCAGCAAGTTCCTCGCTCAGGCTTTTGGCCGTGGCGAGCATCTTGATTTGAGTTGAGGGTAGCTCGTCATTCTGACTGAGGGCGTTGCTGAGCCTTTGTGGATCAGCCAGAAAGCGGCAGATCGCCTGAACGACATGACCCTCGATTTCATGCGCGGGAAGCCGAAGCCCAACCTCGGGCTTAGCGTCTCGTCCAGCGATGAGCTTGTTGGCGATGTAGTAGCGATATCGTTTGCCACTCTTCACAGCATGGGTCGGTGTCAGTTTTTCACCGTTGCCATCATAGATCAGCCCAGCGAGCAGGCTTGGCTCCGTCGATGAATGGCCAGATCGTCGTGACACGGCATTGGTAGATAATTGTTCCTGTGCCCTGTCCCATATGTCTTTGCTGATGATCGCGGGGTGTTCACCCTCGTAGGTCTCACCCTTGTGATGGACCTGCCCGAGATAGAGAGGGTTTCGCAAGATCGTATAGAGATGGCCTATCCGGAATGGCAGGCCATCATGTGCCTTGTCAGGTTTGTCTGATGATCGTGCTTTGGTCCTGAGGTCGAGGCGGTCAACCTCGACCTTGAGCTTTCGGACAGATCCGAGCTTTTGATAGAGATCGAAGATCATTCTAACGATCTTGGCTTCACTTTCATTGATGGCGAGCTTGCGATCCTTGATGTCATAGCCCAAGGGCACATTGCCCCCCATCCACATGCCCTTCTTCTTTGAGGCCGCAACCTTGTCGCGAATGCGCTCTCCGGTGACCTCCCGTTCGAACTGGGCAAAGGAAAGAAGCACGTTGAGCGTTAACCTCCCCATCGATGTCGTCATATTGAAGGACTGGGTCACAGAAACGAACGAGACTTTCTGCGCGTCAAAGATCTCGACGATCTTGGCAAAGTCAAAGAGCGAGCGCGTCAGTCGGTCGATTTTGTGGACCACCACCACATCGACCTGCCCCGCCTTGATCTCGGCTAACAATCCCCTTAGGGCGGGTCGCTCCAGCGTTCCACCTGAGAAGCCGCCATCATCGTAAAGCGTTGGGATAGCTGTCCAGCCTTCATGGCGCTGGCTCATGATATAGGCTTCAACTCGCTTCCCGCTGGGCGTGAAGCGAGTTGAAGGCCTGTTCAAGCCCCTCCTCTGATGACTTGCGCGTATAGATCGCACAGCGAGTTCGAGGCGGTTGAAGGTCTCTAGCCATTCTCCCTACCCTTCGCTCTCACCTCTATCCCGAAGAACCGCGGGCCAGACCATCTGGTCCCCGTGATCGCCCGAGCAATGCCGGAAAGCGATCGGTGCCGCTCTCCTCGCCACAGATAGCCATCATCCAGCATGATGACCTCATGCACCTTGCCCTGCCACTCGCGGATCAGCCGCGTGCCAGGCTTATGATCGACAGCAGAAGTCAGAGACACAGCCCCTGACGCCCCGACTTCGTCGGCATGGCGCAACAAGGCGCGTTTAGCGGATTTAGCAAACCCTCCCCTCTTCTGAGCCTGCATCTCCCAGGCGATGGCCCGGATCAGCACATCGCGGCTGATCCGGGTACCGGGTTCCGTCTTCAAAAGTTTGGCCTAAAGTGCTCTCAGAGAAGACGTATCAAGGTTGCCGAGTTCGGCCAGTTGACCGGTATGCAAATCGCAGTGCGACATCAATCTAGCTCGCGACAATCAGATACCGCCGCCCGCCCTTCTCGCTTTGCTCAGACTGCAGCGGCAGCCCCATGCGCTTCTTTACCGTGCCTGACAGAAACCCCCGAACACTATGCGCCTGCCACCCGGTCGCTTCTTGCAACTCGGCAAGCGAAGCCCCCTTCTTGCGGCGCAACCGTTTGAGAACCTGCTCGGACTTTGAGACTTGCGCAGTCGTTGGCACAGGCTTTAAAGCGGAACTCGGGGATCTTGTCTTTGCGTCGCGGTCTGCACTACGGACCCGGCGCGGGACAGCGGCAGTGGCCACTAACAGTTCGTCGGCAGATGAAATTGAATCCGATTGAATTTTGGACATGGCTGGCTCCTCGGTGAGGCGCCGGGATATCCAGCGCTTCCACCAGCCAAAGCCCGGAACCGAGGTCCAGGCCACGCCGCGGGTTCAAATCTCCCTGCTCGCGTTCAAGACGTTCGCTTCCTTCGCGCAGCAAGTCGAGCGAAGAAACAGACACTTGAGGGAAGATTCTCAGTTCGATTTGCGCCCCTGAATATTGATTTCGGCTCGCGCATAAGGGACGCATCCTGCTTGGCGCACCGACGAGAGCGAGGATGAGTACGGGTTCCTGACTTTACCGAAAATCTGAACGTTCGCTCCTTCCCCAAAGCGTAAATTCGGAATTTGTCCTAGAAGGCTACCTACTGTTCGCTGAACTTCGTCTTCTTCATGGAAAACCCTCTGTCTAGCCAATGACGTTAAATTGGGATTTACTAGCCTGACGGTTCCGACCGTTGGGGCAAGTTCATCTTAAGGCAAAATCTATTCAAATCTGGGGGAGTTTTAAGTGCTCAGATCAATGCGCCACAACACTTCGTACGGCATTCGATGCCATGCCCCGAGGGGCATTGCGGCTGCTCACGCTCGTCGAGCATCATCAGACTTCACAAACCCAAGACGACCTTGGCCATAATGTTCCGCTGTATCTCATTGGAACCGGCGTAGATGGATGCGGCGCGGTCATTCAGATATTGGGGCAGCGCCGTCACGGCCATCGCAGATCCGACCGGCTCAGCTTGTGTTTCAATCGACCGCACATCCGGCTGATATGGAAATCCGTAATACGCCACGGCCTCAAGAACCAGCTCAGTTAGCCGCTGGCGCATCTCTGTACCTCGAACTTTGAGAGCAGAAGACATTTCCCCGATTGATTCCCCGGATTTAGCTGCTGAAAATAGCTTCTGCTCAAAACTGGCAAGAACGTCCAGTTCGATCTCCGCCATCGCCAGCTTGCGTGCGAAGTCCGGATCATTCTCGAGCTGAGTTCCGATACCGTCACCGCCCGATACAAAAGCCATCAGCTTTCGAAGTCGTACTTTCAATGACGGTGCGTAAGTGCCGCCGCGTTCATGCTGAAGCAGATATTTGGCGACCGTCCAACCATCGTTTTCCGCACCCAGCAATCCCGACACAGGAACGCGGGCACTGTCAAAAAACACCTCATTGAACTCGTGGTCGCCCGACATCGAAATCAGCGGCTTAATCGTTATCCTCGGCAAGTTTATGTCGAACAGAAGGAATGAAATGCCCTGTTGCGGCTTGCCGTCACGGCGCGTGCGGACAAGACAAAACATCTTGTTCGACCATTGCGCGTGGGTTGTCCATATCTTGGAACCATTGATGACGTAGTCGTCGCCATCGCGATCCGCACGGCACTGCAGCGAGGCAAGATCGGAGCCCGCGCCTGGTTCGGAGTAGCCCTGCGCCCACCAATCGTCGCCGCTTCGAATTCTCGGCAAATATTGCGCCTTTTGGTCTTCAGTACCGAAAGCGATAACGACCGGCCCCACCATACGCGTCGAATTGGGGCTGACGATCGGAGCGGAAGCCAGCGTTAGCTCATGCTGGAATATGGCCCGTTGTTCCAGCGACCATCCTGTGCCGCCAAATTCGACGGGCCAGCCCGGCACGGCCCAGCCCTGCTCGTTCAATATGCGGTGCCATTCCAGCGCAACGGGCTGGTCGGCATAGATGCCAGCGCACAATTCTCCGGCGCGCTTAAGCTCCGGCGTCAACTTTTCATCGAGAAAGTTGCGCACTTCATCGGTGAACTGGTCGACCCTGATCATTTCTTACCGAACCCTCCGATGCGCTCAGCCATGTCGGGCCCGACACCTGCTGACCTATAGATTTCATGCGCGAGCCCCACCGCGAGAGGCGTGAAATCCGTTTCACGCAGGAGTCTTTTGTTGGCGCGAAGCGAGAACTAGGAGTTCTTCAGCATTTCAACACAGAAGGACGCAACTTCCGTGTCGAAGTCCGCATCCGGAAAGCAAAAATTACTGAGCCCCATCTCCTGTGCCTGACGACCGGAATAGGTCTTTGCCGTTAACATCATTTCCAGCGCTTTGGGTTGGCCTATCCGCCGCGGCAGACGCTGGCTCATGCCCCATACAGGCGTCAGCGCCCATTTGGCATGTGTATCTGCGAACTTCGCACCCTCGCTGGCCAGAATGAGGTCGCCGACCAGCGCAAGCTCCAGCGCACCGGTGTAACAATGTCCGTGTACAGCTGAAATAACAGGCATTGGAAGATCTGAAAGCCGTTCGATAATGTGTGCCTGAAAATTCGGACGCGGCAGCTTCTCGCCCACTTCGATATCGCGCAGGTCGTGACCGGCGGAAAAACACTTTCCCGCTCCACGGAGCACGATGCATCCCACCTTCTCGTTGTTCTTTTCCAAGTCATCAACGCAGGCAGAAAGTTCCGAAAACAATCCGACATTCAAAGCATTGAGTTTGTCGGGTCGATTTAATGTCAGCGTGCAGACGCCGTTCTGATCGTCACGAATAACGAGCTTTTCCATATTCGGTACTTTCTATTGAAGAATACAAAATCAAAATTGGCAGCGGCGTTTCCACCTAATCCCAAATTTCTAACCTACCGCCCAGCTAAAGGAAAAATGTTTCTCCAACCATTTTTTCGAACAGAGACCAGAGGCGCTTGGCAACCTCGCGGGGCAATGGCCCAAGACCGCACGCCGATGAAGCTTGGGCCATCGTCAGGAACCGCCTGTGTAATGTTGCAATCTTTGCAATAGAGGCGGTCGCTCGCCGAAAAGGGGCATCGCCCTTATTCACCCGACGCAGATTGAGCCTCCGCCCCAACACTCAAACGGAGACACCACTTTTTGTCTCGTGCTCAACATCATATTCAACCCGTTCGCGCAACACGCGCTTGTTGATTTTGCCAACGCCGGTCTTGGGAATGGCGTCAATCAGCAGATAGTGATCGGGGAGCGACCACCTTGCAAACCTCGGCTCAAGCCAAGTCCGCAATTCTTCTGCAACAAGCTCGGCTCCCGGCTCCAGAACCACATAGGCACAAGGCCGCTCCACCCATTTCAGATCGGGCACAGCCACAACCGCCGCTTCGCGTACCTTTGGATGAGCGACCAGCGCGTTTTCGATATCCACCGAGGAGATCCACTCACCACCGCTTTTGATCAGGTCCTTGATGCGATCTACCAGCCGCAGCACCCCATCTTCGTTAATGGCAGACATGTCGCCGCTTTTCCAGTAGCCGTCGATAAAACCATCTTTGCTACGTTCATCATGAAAATATTCAGTAGCACTCCAGGGTGCGCGTACATAAACCTCGCCGATGGCCTCATCATCCCAAGGTATCTGCTTGCCGGCATCGTCAAGAATTTTCAATTCCACGCCCGGCATCGCAATTCCCTGGCGTACGCGGGTCTTGATGTGCTCTGCAGGCGGCTTGTCTATATCTTTTTTGCGGATCAGAGCGCAGGTGGCCAGCGGAGCAAGCTCAGTTGATCCCCATGCAGTGGCAATGGGGATGTTGAATTCGGTGTCAAAGTACTCCATCAGGGCCGCAGGTGTAGCAGAACCGCCCAACATGATGGAACGAACGCTCGAAAGATCGCGGCGGCTCCGCTTGAGTTCCACCATCATGTCAACACCGACAGTCACGGCTGCCGCGCAAAACGTGACACGCTCATCTTGCATCATGTCCAATATTTCCGGGGCATGAGGGCGCTCGCCAGGGAGCACCAGCTTTGCTCCCATACATGCGGCCGCAAAAGGCAGCCCCCAAGCATTGGCATGAAACATCGGCACGATCGGCATAACCACATCGCGCTCACGGATATCCAGAGCATCGCCCAGACATGCAGTAAGGGTGTGCAGATAGATGGCGCGATGACTGTAAACGACGCCCTTCGGTAACCCTGTGGTCGCTGAAGTATAGCACATGCCCGCTGGGGTATTTTCAGGTAGCTCATGAAATTCAAACTCAGGATCGCCCGCGACGACAAGGTCTTCGTAAGCGATCACATTGGTAAGTTTTGTGTTGGGAACGTAATCGGCAAGAACGACGAAATGTTTGACGGTTTTAAGCTGATCAGCCACACGTTCAAAGATCGGCAGCAAATCGGGATCGACGAAAACCAGCCGATCTTCGCTATGGTTCAAAATATAAACGACATGCTCATCGGCCAAACGCAAATTGACTGTATGAAGCACCATGCCGGAACAAGGCAGAGCAAAATACAGCTCAAGATGGCGATAGGTGTTCCATGAAAACGTTGCAATGCGATCACCCGGCTTCACCCCTAACGAGGCCAAGCGGCTAGCAACACGACGAACCCGCGGCCCCATCTCGCCATAGGTGTATCGCTGTGTCTTACCACCAGGAAAACCCGTTACAATCTTATTGTTTGGAAAGTATTTTACTGCTCGCTCTAGCAACAAACGAATGTTCAGTTCCATCACACTTAAACTCTTAAAGTTATAAGAAATTTTTTGTCACCGGGCGACGCTCTGTTCGCAGCGTTGCCTCCGGTATCTATTCATCCTGCTGTTATGCCACCGTCAACCGGGAAGCTGGCTCCAGTGATGTAGGAAGCCTTATCCGAGCTCAACCACACTACCACCTCCCCGACCTCACCAGGTGTCGCCATCCGCCGGATAGCCGCACGACCAAGCCCTTCTTGCAGCTTATGGGGAGGAAAAATGGACTCCTCGCCCACCGTCATCGGTGTTTCTATGTATCCCGGACATACAGCATTGATACGAATATTATTGCGACCATATTCAAGCGCCGCCGCCTTGGTCAAACCGACGACTCCATGTTTGGCCGCGCAATAGGCCGAGCCGCCGACCGCTCCACGCAAGCCCATGATGGAAGCAGTATTAATGATAGAGCCGCCGCCAGCTTGTTTCATAGCCTGTATCTCATGCGTCATACAATTGAAGACCCCTGTCAGGTTTACATCAATAACGCGCTGCCAATTCGCCAGTCCATAGTCAGCCGTGAGCAAGGGATAGCCGACGATTCCTGCATTGTTAAATGCAATATCAAGTCGTCCGTATTGAGTTAGCGCAGCCGCAACCAAGGCAGCGCAGTCAGCGTCCTTTGTCACATCCGTGCGAACAAATATTGCCTCTCCATAAAGAGCTCTAATTTTCTCAACTGTTTTCTCACCACCATCAACTGCAATATCGGCCACGACGAGCCGCGCGCCCTCCTCAGCTAGGCGCAGTGCCGTTGCCTGTCCGATTCCAGAACCACCGCCCGTGATGATCGCTACCTTGTTATCTGCGGTACCCATTCAAGTTCTCTTTCTGCTTGTCTGTCGAATGCCATATTTCAGGCCGAAAGCTTTCATCGCCCCAATCATTTTGGAAGAAGCTATTATCGACATATGTGTATGGATCATACGCATGGCGAAATTCCCCCACATATGTCAATAAGTTTTAGTTACTGGCTGCGGAATATCGTTGCTTACGCTAACTTCATATGTATACAGAATTTTAAATCTGTACACGTTTTATATAGCGACACTACGAAGCTTTAGATATTTTAGTTTTCAGAAGTACTCGCCTTATTAGAATTGATAGCCACGCCTGAGCCGTGCAAGACGAAGCCTTCGTAGTCATTGACTTTCACTTCTTCGAGAACTTGGCTATATGCGCCGAGCCCGCCAAAATAGAACATATTTACATTGGCTTTCCCTGGGATATTTTGACCAAATATCCACGAGTTAACCTTTGGGAAAAGTGTCGAGTTGGCAGCATCGTTACAAGCCGATACCCAGCTCTGTTCGGCCTCAACAACCGCATCTATCGTGGAGAAGTGGTTTTTCTCCATATGTTCAATAGCGTCTGCTATGAACTCAACCTGCACCTCAATGGACGGCGGAAGGTTTGTGAACGGACCATGAGGTCCAAGGATCATGAACATGTTAGGGAAACCTGCCGTTGCTATCGCAAGATAACCTGTCGGCCCATCTTTCCATTGATCATTGATGCTAACGCCACCACGGCCACGAAGATCAAGCCGCGTGTAGTTGCCATCAACGGCATTGAACCCAGTTGCAAAGACCAATATGTCGAGTTCATGTTCAACACCATCAGACGTTTTGATGCCTTTTGGTGTGATCTCAGCAATTGGCGTGTCCTTGATATCTACCAGCAAAACATTGTCCCGATTGAAGGTTTCATAGTACCCGCTGTCGCAAAGTGGACGCTTGGCATAAATATCATGCGGCGTAAGCTTCTGCGCCGTTACAGAATCCTTCACAATTTCTGCAATCTTTTTGCGGATAAAGCCAGCCGCCGCAGCATTTGCGGCCGGGTCAGTTGCAATGTCACAGAAGGTTTCAAACATGAAACGGAAGCCACCGCCAGTTTCCCAGCCCTTTTGAAAGACAGCTTTTCTTTCTTTATCTGAAACACTCATTGCCGGAACAGTGCTTTCTTCAAATCCGAAAGCAACTATTGACTTGCGTACGCCTGCCCATATTTCGTCGTATTGCTCTTTGACACCCTCTATTTCTTCCGGTGAAACAGCGGCATTTCTCGCCGGCACTGAATATTGAGGCGACCGCTGGAAAACGGTCAGATGTTCAACTTCAGGGGCGATTGCTGTAATGACTTGGACACCCGTTGAACCGGTGCCGACAACACCCACACGCTTGCCTTTGAGGTTCGTATCTTTTGGCCATGCGCCTGTATGAATGAATTGGCCCTGGAATGTGTCGCGGCCCTTGATATCTGGAATATTGGTAGCAGACAGTAGGCCAACGGCGGTCACCAGATATTTGGCGGTAACTTGATCGCCCCTATTGGTCTCAACTTCCCAGAGGTTTGTCGCCTCGTTGAAGTGCATGCTCTTTACTTCAGTATTGAATTTGATATCGCGCCGGAGATCGAAACGATCTGCTACTTTGTTCAAATATGCCAAAATTTCAGGTTGATGGACGTACCGCCTAGCCCAGCTGCCTTCTTGAAGAAGATCTTTATCAAAAGAATAGCAATAGACGAAACTTTCGGTGTCGGACATCGCTCCAGGGTAACGGTTCCAGTACCAGGTTCCGCCGACATCACTTGCCTTTTCGAAAACACGCGTCTTGAGCCCCAATTCGTCGCGCAATTTGCGTAACATGTAGAGCCCACCAAAACCTGCTCCAATGATGATCGCGTCAAATTTCCGGGACGCTACACTGCCGTTCGTTTTCTCTTCGTGCTTGTTCAGCATAATGTTCGTTTCTCCGATATAGCGATGTGCGGCAGCAAAGGACGGTCCATGCCGCTGGCGCTCAATTCCGAACGAATCAAGTTTGTGATCTGCCTGTTCACGCAGCTGGCTTTCATTTCAAATGAACTCCTAGCGCATGCGGAACGAACAGACACGAACAAGCCTTCGTGACAGACCCTCTTCTGACACATGCAGAAAACGTGCCAGGAGTAAGCGAAGCTCGCTTACTCCTGTCCATTCAATAGGTTATGTAGTTTTCATCGGCGGTCAAATTCGCACCGGTTTTGTTTGTAACTCAGACATCAAACAATCAATTGTCCGCCCTTCGGACGGGCAGTGCATGCTGCATATCTTTTGCACAGGGCGCACCATATTCGGCCAGGCGCAAGTACAAAGTTGAACGGGCGAGACCTAGTTGTTTAGCGGCCCGCGTCAGGTTACCTCCGCAATTGTGCACAGCAGCTTCGATGTTTGCGCGTTCGACAGACTTCATATCCTGACCGATCAAAACAGCAGTATGCGGACTAGATTTTTCGCCACTCTCTGAGTGTCGTTGGATATCGATAGGCAAATCACGAAAGTCGACACTACTTCCGCTTGATATCGTCAGCATATATTCGATCGAATTTCGAAGTTCACGGATATTGCCTGGCCACGGATACCGCAAAAGAGCAGCCTTGGTCTCCCCACTGAATGCTCTATCTGTCTGCCCGAGCCGTTTGGCAATATCCTTCAGAAAGTGTTCTGCCAGCAACAAAATGTCGTCGCCCCGATCCCTGAGCGCCGGTATGCGCAGTTGCAGCGCAGCAATACGATAATAGAGATCATCGCGGAAACGACGAGCATCAACCTCCTCCAGCAAATTACGGTTCGTCAACGCGATGAGGCGAAGATTGACTGGGCGCGGTTCATTGCTCCCGATGCGGTAAACAATACTATCCTCAAGCACACGCAAAAGAAATGGTTGAAGCTCAAGCGGCAACTCACCTATCTCATCAAGGCAAAGAATTCCGTTATTAGCTGCCTCCACCTTGCCTACATACCCACTCTCACTTGCTCCTGTAAAAGCACCCTTGGCGTAACCGAAAAGTTCACTTGCCATAAGATCACGTGGTATGCCACCGCAATTTACAGGCAAAAAGGGTCCGGGTGCGGCTGAACTAATACTATGGATTGCCCTTGCAAATAGTTCCTTACCAACGCCCGTTTCACCGGTGAGCAGGATTGGCGCGCCGTTCTTCGCGATCTGCACGGCGCGTTCTTTTGCCGCCTTGATAGCGACGCTCTCTCCCAAAATACCAGAAAGGTCGAAGCTTTTCTCAATGTGGTTTGTCGCGGATCTGGTCTCCACTGAACGCCGCTTCTCACGCAGCACGAGGAACGCCCCAACGCCGACGCCGTCTTCTTTAACGAGCTCCACGCTGGCATTCGGGAGAACGACGCTGAGTCGTAGTTCCCAAGCAGAAAGCGGCGCTGATTTGAGAGATGGTATAGCGCCATCACGTATGAAGTCAGGATTTTGTCGGGTGAAGTCCAACAATGCACGCTCGGTCGCGTGAACAATCACACCGCGCATGTCCAGCACGATCACATCTTCGCTTAACCAACGCTTCCGCTTGCTCACAAAATGTTGAAGAAGTTTATGATGTTCATATTGGATAGCAAAAGCTACTTCCATCGTTACTTGCTGACTCGCCATCACGGCAAGCGCCAGACTCTGGGGGTTGTAGTTTACAGTCATGCCCGCAATAACGATTCCTCCCATGACATCACCGCTACTAGGATGGGACACAACATTCCCGGCACAGGTCCACTTATGGAATTCTGAGCAAAAATGCTCCGCCCCCCGTATCTGCACCGGCTTTCCGAAGGCGAGAGCGGTTCCTATACCATTGGTACCAACTTCCGCCTCGCCCCAACAACCACCACGCTCTGCATGAATCTCACGACCAGAATCGATCGTTTTGAAATCACCTTCTGTTTCAACAATAACGCCAGACGGGTCGGTCAGAATCATTATCGCACCCGCTTCGACAAGAAACTTGCGGGAACTCTTCAGGGCTTTCTGCGACGCATGTATGAAAGTGTTATTTTCGAACCGCCGTCGGAAAAGTTCAGCCTCCTCCACCAGCGGCGCGCCCTTCAAGCCGAGGTCGACGCGATGATGACTCGATCTCTGCCACGATTCAAAGATCAAGTTTCGTAACTTGGGCTGATCCGTATTTTTCAAATTGGGCATACTTTGCCTGCCGTCGACAAAAGCTTCCCACGCCCCTCTGACGTTTCTATTTTCCACCCGCAATATCCCCCCCCCGTAGGCGAACAAGCAACGAGCACTAATACGAAAATATCGAATATCGTTAACACTAAATCTTCCGTATAAGGAGCAAACTTGTTCACTTTTTCTCTAATATTATTGGTTCATCGCCTGAAAACCATAGCCAAGAAAATTTATTACAATCAGATAACCAATTCGAGCAACAGAGACCTTAGCAACTAAAACTGAAAAGATTTTCTTCAGATCAATGAGCTCCCCAACATCTCCCTCGTGGCTTGTTTCTTTGCTATGCACGTTAAGCTTATCAAGAGCTTCACACCCAATGACCCGTTCTGCAAGGTTTAGTATTTCCGTCAAACTTACGTCGCGAGATCTTGCTTTGAGAAAATTTTGAGTTTCAATTTTGAACTGTATTTCATACCGTTAGTTCAAATCAAAAAATGTTTTCTGACGCTTCTTTGGAGGAATGTGTCGAGCACTTTGCAAGCATGAAATGCTTTGCGCAGCAACTCAGCCAACCTCCCATTTGGGATTACGTTTTTCGAGAAATGGCGAGGTGGCATCGTCTGCATTACGGGTAATCATGTTCGTCACCATAACTTTACTCGCGTGTACGTAAGAAGCGGAAAGACCTTTTATCCAATTGTGTATAAAGGCCTGCTGTCGAGCGTGACTGTGAGCGCCGGCTTCGGCACCATCGCCTAAACGAAATGCGGCACAGGCATATCAGGTTCCTCAATGGGGATGGCACTGTGATGAGAACAATTTCGACGGTACGCGAAGCTTCGATTATCCCGCTGGATAAGCTGACAGAATTTCGCGGCTGACCCATGAAGCAAAACCACTATTTCACCAGACACGTTTAATTCGAAGGCATTCAGTGCAAGTCCCCCCTTCCCAGAGGCAGAGGAGGCACAAGGAAAATTGGGAAGGGGCCATCTCGTTCAAGCGGTGGACACATCTCCGGCTCCGCCGAAAGCCGACCAACCTCCGTCAAAAGGCAACGTCGCGCCCGTTATGTAGGACGACCAACTGGACGCGAGATAGGCGACTGCTTGAGCTACTTCGTGTGGTTGGCCTATACGCCCCATTGGGGTGCGGCGTTGTATGCGATCAACGTCAACCTTGCCAGAGTTGATGACGGTATCCAGAAGCGGAGTATGAACATATCCCGGCGCAACACAGTTCACGCGCACGCCATCGGATCCCCATTCGCAGGCCAGTAAGCGAGTCAGCATGATGACACCAGCCTTCGACGATCCATAAGCATTACGCCTTGGAAAGCCACCGAGACCGACGATTGAAGAAATGTTGATGATCGAGCCACTATGACGTTCGAGCATATGCGCGCCCACGGCCTTGCACATCAGGTAAGTGCCCGTGAGATTGATGTCGATTATTTTTTGCCAGGAAGATTCTTCTTGCTCTACCGTCGGCGCTAAGAAGTCGGCTACACCGGCACAATTAACAAGCACGTCGAGACCACCCATGCGGGTGATAGATTCTTTTACCGTGCGCGATGCATCTTCTTGGGAAGAGACATCGCCGATCGTCACCAGATCATCGCTTTCATTTTGAGCATTCGCATTCAAATCGGTAATACATACAGTGGCCCCCAGCTCTTTGAAAAGAGGGCGATATCTGCACCAATCCCACTTGCGCCTCCAGTAATTAGCGCTGTTTTTCCGTGCAGATTGAATGTTTCCATTTCAGGCTCTACCTTCAGACCACTTAAAGATATTATTACGTTGAATGGCCGAGGAACCACCGATAATGGGTAGCAGCAAGGCATCACGCACGTAACGCTCAGTATCAGTGCCCTTAACGTAACCATAGGCACCGAAGATGCTTTGACTCTCGAGCGTGACGAATTTTGCAACTTCTGTTGCAAAGAGTTTAGCCATCGAGGTCTCAACTCCACACCGGCGACGATCATTGGCCAACCAGGCTGCGTGGTAAAGCATCAGTCGGGCTGCATGTAATTGGGTTTTCATATCTGCCAATTTATGCTGGATTGACTGATAATCACTGATCGCCTTGCCAAATTGCCGACGTTCATACGCATATTGCCATGCATCGTCCAGAGCCGCCCGTGCGATCCCGACCGCAATCGCGGCAACCTCAAGTTTCTCAACATCGAGACCTGATCCGACAATCATT
Organism: Parvibaculaceae bacterium; assembly: GCA_041688015.1. GTDB lineage: Bacteria > Pseudomonadota > Alphaproteobacteria > Parvibaculales > Parvibaculaceae > Parvibaculum. The sequence goes on along the minus strand of JBDNIY010000001.1, from coordinate 193,279 downwards.
TGCCAACCAGCATTCCAGCCCGCGGCGCCACCGATTACATTGGCAAAGGGAACCTCCACATCCTCAAACGTCACATCGGTAGTGGCCGCACCTTTCATACCAAGACTTTCAATCGGCGTGATGGTGACGCCTGCAAGTGTGGGCGGCACAAGAACAATCGAAAGGTTTTTATAACGGTCGCCTTCAGCGCCTGTGCGAACAAGCGTATAAATATAGTCGGCAATATTTGCTCCCGAACAGAACCGCTTGGAACCATTGATGCGTACAACATCTCCAACACGTTCTGCGCGGGTCCTCACGCTCGCCAAATCTGCACCCACATCCGGTTCAGTCCAGCCATAAGCAAAAATAAGCTCTCCATCGACAATCTTTGGCAAGAGCGTTCTCTTCTGCTCTTCTGACGCACATTCCTCAATGTTCATGCCCGCATAGCATGCCGCCATGAGGTAAGGTACTGCAACGGCCAGACTACGTCGCGAAAGCTCTTCGACGACAACCATGGTAGCCAGAATGTCGCGGCCAACTCCCCCATATTCTTCCGGCACGGTTAACCCCATCACGCCCAACGAGGCGAGTTTTTTGAACACGTCTCTCGGGAACTCATTGGCCTTATCCCACTGCGCTGCAGCGCAGCGTGGCATTTCTTTTTCGACAAACCGCTCTAATGTGTCGCGCAGCTGTTGAATTTGAGCGGGTTCGTTGAAGCTCATGCTGATTTTTGTTTCTGTTTAAATTCTGGCTTACGTTTTTCGCGGAATGCATTGACGGCTTCCTGATGATCTGCGCTAACATTGGACATCGCCTCATAGGCGAGCGATGCATCCATTATCGAATGAGCGAGCTGCTTGAGACCAATATTGGCGGACACCTTGCTCCAGCGAATGGCGTTGCTCGCACCATTAGCCAGTCGATCTGCAAACTGATCGACGCGGTCGTTCAACTCTTCTGATGGTACCGCATGATTGATGAGGCCGATGTCTGCAGCTTGGGTGGCGCTCATGAGATCGCCTGTCATCAAATATTCCTTGGCGCGCGCATAACCAATTAGCTGGGGCCATATGACGGCACCGCCATCGCCAGCGACAAAGCCAACGCTTACGTGCGGGTCGCCGATTTTTGCATTCTCTGCTGCGAAAACGACATCACAGAATAGTGCGATTGTTGCACCAAGACCGGTCGCATGACCATTCAGCTTGGCAATTACAGGTTTCTCGCAATCCAGAAGCGAAAAAACAATCTGCTTTCCCTCTCGCGAAGTTTTTTCAAACAAAGCGGGCTGATCGATCATCTTTTGCATCCAGTCAATGTCGCCGCCCGATGAAAAAGCACGGCCCGCACCTGTGACTACGATGATGTCACTATCTGGATCATTCGAGGCATCGACAAAAACTTTTGCCAGCTCTTCGTGCATTAGAGCGTCAACCGCGTTCAGCTTTTCAGGTCGATTAAGTGTGATCGTCAACACGCGCTGACGCCGCTCGAATAATAAAGTTTGATAGTCGGTGAATTGCACGAATGCCCCCATCATTTGGGGTCGCACCATCACGCAGAATATTGCGATGCCACGACCGTGTTGTTTCGAAAGAAGTTATCCGGCACGGAAAACTGAGTCAATAGTCACTGAATATATATTCATATTTTGGCAATATTTCTCGGCTTTGAAATTCTGCCCGCCTCATCGACGAGTGCGAATGTCCGCTATTTTACTGGAGGGTATGTAGGAAGTTGAGCGGGGCCCAATTTAGACTCAACGCGCTCTAATTAAGACCGCTTCTCACCAGTCTCATGTAAGTCTGGATGACCTTCTCAGGTACACGTTTTCGTTTTCCGCTCATCTTGGTGTAACGCATATAAAGATAGCTGCGAGCAGACATCATAATATAGGCAATCGTCACAAGTTCTTCGCGATCAAAATTCTGAATCATCCCTTCGCGGTGCCAGCGATCGAGTGCCTTGACGTAGCGGTCTGTCAATACTTTGAAATGTGTACGATGGGCTTTGGGCGCACTTGTTTCCGCTTCATTGATAATCCGGATAAGCCCCTTATTCGCATCCATATAATCAAAGAACGCTCGAAAGCCACGCTCTTCCATTTCGTATACGTCCTTCGATCCGCGAACATGTTCGCGGATAAAATCTAGCATCTTCATACCAGCATAGGGCAGCAACTCGTCGAACAAATCCTGACGGGATTGGAAATACAAATAGAAAGTGCCCTGCGCAATACCTGCAGTCTCGGTAATGCGAGAAATGGAAGCACCCGCGTATCCATAAATATCTATCACCTTGGCGGCGGCATCAAATATCTCTGCTCGTGCGTCATCAGCGCGTTCTTCGTGAGACAATCGCTTACGGCGGCGAGCAGGCGCTGTTTTCGTTTGAGCCGCGCCCGATACTTTCTTCACAGTGTCACCAATTTGCATGTTTCATTTTTTTAAAATTTGCGACGCTTCCACGGCACCCCATTTTCAAGCGAGCCACTTTCAGCGGACCAAATCTGGCCGTTCTAACGGAAAATTCTCCGCCGGAATACGACACTAAGCTATAACTTTTCTCATATACTTTCCCCAAACTTCCGAATACAAGTCAAAAAAGATGGACGCAATTCGGTGGGCAACGGGCTCCATTTGCCAGTAAACTTGGGCTTCTATATCTCCAAGATGGCTTCTACAGCCTTACCATGATCCTTTGAAGTATGCGCTAGGACTTACATCTGAACAGCGAGCTCCGACAGGGGTAATTGCGTCATCTCCCGACCTTGAAGCAACAAACGCTTTACCATCCGCTCTGCTTGGGGCGGATTATGGCAGTTGACGCTTGAATGTATTCAACCTTCCATCATCAGGGTAGCCAGATACTCTGGTCTCCGACGATTTGCGTCACATGGTCTCGCAAAACAGACCCACATAGACCTCGGCGCAGACCGGCCTGGGTTCGTACGGTTGGCCAGATCCGACATAGGGTGAGACACCATACCGTTGATCAAATCAGTGGCGAGACCCATAGCGCTTAAAAGCCCAGGCAATCCAATCTTCTTGTTCATTCGCTCGATCTCAACAGCCAGATCGACATCATCAGGCAAGCCCATAGCCTGTCTGATACGCGCATAAGCTGCCGCACGAACACCTTCGTTGAAGCCAAGCACTGTAGGCAGGATGACGGCATTGAGCGTGCCGTGGTGCAAACGTAGCGGCAGTATTCGTCCGGCCGCATGGCTCATCGAGCGCACGGCACCCAACCTCTTGACGAAAGCTAGCGCACCGCTCGTTAGAGGCTATCATCATTTCCCATCCCGCCTGCCGGTCCGAGCCATCCTCAACGGCCGCTGCAGATGAATCCAGACTCGCCAGAGCCCGTCGATGCGCCGCTGCCCGTGCCCGCCGTGGTTGGAACGGCAATCAGCGGCGCTACGTTTTGTCCCGCTCAAGATAGATGGTCTTGTCCACTCGAATTTCTAGTGGGTGATCGTCACAACGAAATCTTCCGTTTGCCCGAGATGTTTACGCGAAAATCAGATCAGACCAAGTTTTGGACGCACCCATTGAGCCATTTCCTTGATAGATTGATCAGCTTCCGGTGCTTTGCCTGCGAGGAATTGAAACACATGCTGCATTCCAGGAGCTTCCTTCATCTGAGCATCCACTCCAGCTTTCTTGGCACGCGCCACGATCCGAACGCTGTCATCCAGCAATGTTTCGCAACTACCTACAGTAACAAACATCGGCGGAAATCCGCTATAGTCCGTGTAGAGTGGGTTAGCTAAAGGATTATGGGGATCATTGGCGGACCCGAGAAATATAGATCCCAAATGCATTGTCGTTTCGCGTGACACCAATGCTTCCTTTTCTGCGTTGGTATCATAAGTGCTGCCTGAAGTATCCATCCCTGCCCAAGGCGACATCGACATCGTCGCAGCGGGAACAGGTAGCCCCTTTTCCTTTGCAGCCGCGATTGTCGTAATCGCCAACGCACCGCCGGCTGAGTCACCGGCAAAAGCTATATGTTCGGGCTTCAGCGCCGCCTGCTCGAGAAGCCATCGATAGGCCTTGACCATATCATTCACCGGACCGGGGTGAACGTTTTCCGGTGCACAACCATAGTCCACGATCAGAGCGCGGCACCCGACAGCTTTAGCAATATGCCCAAACAATTTGCGGTGCGAGTACATCGAACCGACCACATAGCCACCGCCATGCGAACACAACAATGCCCGGTCCCATGCGCAGCCTTTAGGAACTGCCCACATAGCTGGCACACCACCAGCATCAACTTCCACGTAGTCGACACCGCTCGGATCGGCCGTTACGTCGCCCCAATGGGAAAAGAGCTCACGGGTTTCATCCAGACCCATGTCAGGGTTTTTGCCCATCTCCGCGACCCAGCTTCTGTACATAACTTCTAGTGCTTCAGATGCTTTACTCGCCATCGATATCTCCCTCAAAAATGCCAATAGTTGTCAGGTTGTTTCTATCTTCAGAATTATAGGTGCAGATAAAAAATTGAGTCAATAGTCAGTGACTATTAATTCATAGAATGGAAGCGTTGTAAGTCGAGACATTCTTTAAGCAGATTAATGCCTTAACCCGTATGCGACAAATTTTTGAATCTGTCTTTACAGCTACGGCAGCAGGAGTCAGTTATTGTCCCTAATCCACCGCACCATGATTGAATCAGACATACCCCAACAAGCTCTCCGTATCGCGGGGTCAAGTACACCACTTCAGAGAACCATATAGAAATACTGTCGATCTTCAAACGGCGTTAAACGCCTTCGACGATTACTGCGCGATACTCAGCACCTTTAAAGCGATGTTCGCGTGCCTCGATATAGGCAGGACTAGTGTACCAGGCTCTTGCTTCCTCTAGAGTAGGGAACGCAAGAATGACCACACCTTCCATGTCGGAGCCCTCAAGTACTTCATGGCGACCGTAAGCGGCAAGTCGTGTGATTGAATGGCCCACCATGCTTGGACCAACCATAGACCTATAAGCTTCAATCTCGGAAGGGTCGGTCATTTTCTCACGTATGAAAATGGCATAAGCAGTCATGTTTAATCTCCTTGCTGTGCCAACTATCTATTTGGCAATATCATCATCGAAACTCGAAATGAGCACTCCCATCAGTATCCTGCATTCGTCTCCTATTTGCGACCCAGTGCAAAAAATTCGTCATTGGGGCGCATGCTCGTAACGTTAGCCAATCGATTTGACAGACCAAAAAAAGCAGAAATGGCTGCCATATCCCAAATGTCCTCTTCAGAAAATCCATGCGTTGCAAGGATTTCCATATCGATATCATCAACCTCGTATGCTCTGGCAGACACCTTCATGGCGAAGTCCAACATCGCCTTCTGTCTCACGGTAATGTCGGCCTTGCGATAGTTGGTGGCAATCTGATCAGCAATATGGGGGTTCTTGGCGCGCACGCGCAAAATTGCTCCATGAGCGACAACGCAGTACTGACATTGGTTGGCACTGCTCGTGGCGACAACGATCATCTCTCGTTCGGCCTTCGTGAGATTGCCTGGTTTGTCCATAAGAGCATCATGATAAGAAAAGAATGCTCGGAATTCCTCTGGGCGGTGAGCAAGCACCAAAAATACATTGGGCACAAAGCCAGCGCTCTCCTGTACCTCCGCAATCCGTGCGGCGATATCGTCAGGAAGATCAGAAAGCTTTGGTACTGGAAACCTGCTGATCGGTTGCGCTGTCATCGTGAAACCCCTCGAAAATATTTATATACTTGCGTCATCTGTGGCCTCTATTGATGCGCCGGATAAAAGCTGTTTTACGTTTTGAACGGCCAGATCATGATGCCTGAAATTTCGCACTAGGTCGGCATCCTCTATCCTTACGGCGTAACGGGAAAAACTCCCCGCTAGCGAGGGACACTAGCGGGGAAGTTGGGAGGAACGCCTTCGAGAGGCGCGTGGACGCCATCCATCTGATGATGGCCGACACCCAATACCAGGCCCTTGCGGCCCGATTCTTTGAAACGCCTGAATCCGTCAATTACCAGTTTCTTGCATAGGTAATCTTCGTAAATTATAACATCGTCATCTGCTTCTTCATCATGGCGGGGCGCCAGCGCAAGACCTGCCGCACTGCTTTTTTCCATATATATCGACTTGCAAAAAAGGCCGATCGTGACGAGTTCGGTTATCTGACCGGAATCGCTCTTGGATACGCAAACAGCGCGATATACCTCACTCACAATTCTACCTGTAATCGGGTTGGCTGCTCAATCGTCTGGGGGTCTAGTATGGCAGGGTCAGGATGTCTCATTAGCGTATGCTCCATCTTCCTTGCAGCGAGCGCGAAGCACATGCTTGAGTACTTTTCCAGATGCTGTCCGCGGCATTTGATCGACCACAATCAGGCGTTCTGGAAATTTCTGTCGAGCAAACCTCGTCTCTTCAAGAAAGCTAACCATTTCTTTGAAAGTCAGCCCCATACCGGAACGAAGCACCACAAATGCTGCTGGAGTTTCACCCATTCGCACATGAGGCATGGCAACGACTGCAGCTTCTACGACAGCTGGATGGCGAGACAGCACATCCTCGATCTCTTTGGCACCAATGTTTTCACCACCTCTGATGATGAGGTCTTTTTTCCGTCCACTGATCGTTATGTATTGATCGTGACTTACAAAACCAAGATCACCTGTTCGAAAAAATCCATCTTCATCAAATGCGTCAAGGGTATCTTGCCAATTACTGTAGCCAAGCATCACCTCGGGCCCCCGCGTCAGGATTTCTCCTTCTTCACCAGTAGGCAATAGTTTGCCGCTTGTCGCATCGACAATCCGAACTTCATGGTTAGCAATGCATCCGTCTGTGATTGCGCCTAGCTGAGGTGAATCGCCATCGGCTACGCCAAGGGTGATTGTTGGAGCTTCGCTGCTACCATAAAGGCGAAACACCAAGCAACTTGGAATGACATTGTTGGCACGCCGAACAACTTCCGGCGGCACTGGTGCGCCGCCACAGGCAAACAGCCTTAGCGTCGGCAAAGCAACGCCCCGATCTCCAAGTTCGTTGACTAGTTCTGACAAAAATGGCGTAGCACCCACGCTGAACGTTACGCCATGTTCCACAATAAGATTTGTCGCATCGGCCACATTCCAGTGGTCCATGAATACAACTGTTATACCAAGCGAAAATGCCAGCTCCAACGCATAGAGATAACCAGTGATATGCGTCACAGGCGAGGGCATTAGAATCACGTCAGCGGAACTCAACTTCCAAAACTTCTGCAGCGCCTCTATTTCCGAACGCAACGTATTGTGGCTATGAAGGACACCTTTCGGGCTGCCTGTTGTACCGGACGTATATAGCAGCAGTTTCACATCGTTAGGATCTGCCTCTAGCGCGTCGTCCGACGAGACACCGAGCGATTCCGACGACACGCTCATATGAGACGGATCGCGCTCCTTCTGCGTCAGGAGGCAGGACGAATAAGAGGCATAACCACGCCGCTCACCACGCACGATGATAATATCGCGCAACTCAGGCAATTCGACCTGCAGGCGCTCGATCATCGCCACATAATCGAACCCGCGAAAAGTTTCGGGGATGAATAGAACGCGCGTGTTAGAATTTTTCAGAATGAAACCAACCTCAGCATCGCGGTAAATTGGCACGATGGGATTAATCACAAGGCCTGCAAGACTCGCAGCCAGATTGATAACCATCGTTTCGCGCCAGTTGGGTAACTGGAAACTGAGAACATCACCCGGGACCAAACCCAGATCGCGTAGGTTCGCGGCCAAAGTTGTGGCCTCATCAGAGATTTGTTTGAATGTGCGCGTCTCGCCGCCATCAATCACTGCAACCCGATCAGGGAAGTCACGCAAACATTGCCGCGCATTCTGAGCCAGAGTAATCCCGCTCCACTCGCCACTTGAGGTGTAGCGAGCGATCATTTCGGCGTTCAATCTTGTTTTCCAAGCACTGGCCTTTTGATGCATTTGTATGTTTTTGTTTTCCACGCGCTTTAAGCCTCCGGAAAACCGACACCAGGCACATCAACGCGCAGCGTTTCGACCGCCCCTGCACGCTTGCGATTATGGATGTCTTCCAATTCACCCGTAAAAGTGCAGCAGAATAGTGTCCGTCCGTCGTCGCCGCCCAGTTGACAGGCTACCGCGCGCTTTCCTGCGCAAAATACTCGATCAGTAATTTCGCCTCCATCGAGAACCCGGACGAATTCACCGGTGTTGAAGCACGAGACCCATATGCCGCCCTTACTGTCGATGCAGATACCGTCGGGTGAACGCTCTCCCATATTCGCATAGATACGCCGGTTTGAAAGATTACCAGCAGGCGACCTATCGAACGCCGTCAGGCGGTTCGACCAGGTCTCCGCAACAACTAGCGTCCCGCCATCATCTTTGATGACCACGCCATTCGGAAAATCCAAGTCTTCGGCGACCACGCGTATTGAACCATCAACATCCACCATCGCCAAATTTGCTAAGGCAGTCTCACCACCTCCAAACAAGTCATAACCGAAATTTCCAACGTAGATTCGACCTTCGGGATCAACCACGAGATCATTCAGGTCGCCGCGCGCTACGTCACTCAAATCTGCGTATTCAACAAGGCTTGAATCGATAATTTTCATTAGCTTGCGGTCGCTCATCGAGACAACGACCGGTGTTCCATCTTTTAGAAATCCTAATCCAGACGGGCGTTGTGGCACCTCACAAACCACTTCCCAGCGACCATCCACGGTGAGGCGATAAACAACATAGTCCCACATATCAGATAGCCAGAGATGTCCTTTATGCCAGCGCGGCCCTTCAAGAAAAACAAAGCCGTCGACAAGCACTTTCGTCTGATGATTTTTCATTCCGCGCAACTCCCAATACTTTTCCGGCGCATGCTAGTGCATTGATTTGGACAACGCACGTCTGACCAAGGAAACATCAGCCTTCCCTAAATTTTTCCGCAGCCGTTAATTAGCTACAATAGTCAACGCTGCTGTCGACCTTCTTCAATATTATCTGTCTACTGATATTATTCTCTGCCATCATCTTGACCATAGATCGGGGTGGCAACTCTCTGTGTGCCACCCCAAATCAGGTCTAGGTGTTATTGCGCAGCTGCCTCCAGCTGGCCGAGCGTCACGTCATCTGAAGTGATACCCGGGCGGTTGATCGTGACGTCTGGCTCTGCAAGATAAATCCAGGCTGACCCTCGCTTGATATCAAACGCGGTTCCTTGCAATGGAGCCATACCGATGATTCCATCGCCGCCCTTCTGTGGTGCAGTAAAGACGAATGACATCTTTGCGAAATCTCCACTCTTGTCTAAATGCTCAACTTGATAAAAGCGGGGAAAATGCACATCTTGGAACAGGATACGCTTGCTGTAGGGATGTTCTTTAGGCATCGTCAGTTCGATCTCGTAGACTTCACGCGGCTCCCACTCAACCTTATGCGTCGGCCATGCGTAGGGTTTGTCCGTGAGATCTACTGTTGGGTACTTAGTCGCGTTATCTGAGCCATCAGCCACCAACGGCAAGGGCAGATGTGCAACTGCCAGAATCCACCTCTTTTTAACAAGTTTTGCAGCAGGGTACCAGCTGGGACGCCCGGCAAAGGCGTCATATTCGTCATTCAGCTGCACGCTACCCGCCAAATTGTCCATCCATGAACTGCCGGACAGCTGGCGAGTCCTACGCACCGATTTCACATAAGCCCAGTTATCTTCAAGCTGAGGGCTGTCATGACGGACCGTGAAAACGCCAATGCCCTTGATGTCATAGGGCTCAACTGCGAAAATCAGTTGCTTCTTCACAAGACTGCCATCACCCACAACCGGATCGCCAGTCTGCCGACCTTTCGTCTTGTATGAAAGCGTATACCACCTTTGAATACGGTCCAGACCGCGGTTAGAGTCGACGAACAGGAAGGTGTAATGGCCATCAAACGTGTTGCCATAGGTATTTTGGTAGTATTGATTCCAGAGCGCCTTAAATCCCCCCAACGGATCGTCGATCTTAAGATCGGGGAATGGCGTCCCAGCCTTATAGCCGGAGACTTCATGCGTAACCGGATCGATTTTCACGTCTCCAGAGTATTTCTTGGTATTGTCGATATCCTGCTGCGGCACGGGAATCGCCTCGGAATGACGCAACGGAATAGACAAGTTAAATTTCTTAATCAGCAACTCGACCTTGTCCGTGATCATGTCGCCGATCTTATGGCCTTCGAAAGTGTCGTTCTTGACTTGATCAAAGTTCGCTGCGTTGATCACATCTCCAGGTTTCAACTCTGCCGCATTGGCAGCGTGCATCGCCATCACTGATGCCGAAGCAATCAGCGCAGCGGAGATTCGAACAAATAGTTTTTTCATCTTTTCTCTCCTAATAGTTTTGATGTGCCGCAATAGGTCAGAACTGACGGGTCACGCGAATAACCAGCTGGTCGTTATTGGCAAGCGTTCCAAAGAGATGGGCCTTGTCTTCTGACAAGCCGGTCAGCGATGCCGCAGATGGCTGTCGTTTGTTGGCTGAGAAAAACAAGTCAGCTTCAACCCTGAGTCGCCAGTTGTTTCCTCTTACGAATTCGACTGAGGGGATGAGGAAGGCACCGTTGTTCCAGAGATCGTAACCCGCAGCTAGCGTAGGATTAATAGTGTTACCAGCAAAGTTCATCGCTAGGATTCCAGTTACGATGGTAGAGTGTTCCGCCTTGGGAGCATTGTATCCCGCCATGTCCACAATCTCGTCAGCGGCCTTGTAATTGAGAATCCACTTGTCGAAGACCTGGAACGAAAGGAAAGAGTCGCTGCTTGTGCCGATCATGTTCTTAAGGTTTATCGGCTTATCAATACGAAACATCGACATAACAGTCTTTTTACGGATTACTCCACCAAAGCCCGGAATTGTATTTAGGCTACCGTAGGGAGCTGGCATAAACTTGCTGCCGGGTGTCGCCAGTCCAACATTGTATGGCGCGTCCTTGAAATACACGATCTCAGTGCTCAAGACGGAATCGATCATCGGCACCTGCCCGCTAGCTGTCACGCCCACCAGATTGATTTCCGGATAAATCCAGTCGCCAAAGGGGTTGCTGGGCGTCTTTTGATAGGGAGCAAAGGCCGAGTTGATGATCGGGTCTGGATTGAAGGTTTTCAGGTAGGCCAGCGAGTAAGTGACCGGTCCTGCTCTGCCGGTCCAGCGCATGCCTCCGGTGACGTGGTCTGTATTCCCTGATGGATGGTGATAATCATAGCCCATCGTAAGACCACCAGCGATAAAGTCGGCGCCCTTGAAGGTCTGTGGCGTCCAGCGCCCGCCATATAAGTCGTAAGTATTGCCAATATCGCGGTTACGATCCAACCCTGGACGCACGACCACCTGCAACGCTCCGTCTGCCTCAGGCACCTGAATCATCGTGTTTACAAGAATTAGAGGCTTCCTCAACTCCTCATTCTCAGGCTCAAGGAAAGAACGCCACCGATAATCGTAGCCCTGGATAAGATCCATTGCGCGAAAGAAGTCGCTTTCTCCCCAAACAACCTGCTGCTTGCCCAGACGCAGCTTGACGCGGCTGTTCAGATCAATATCCGCGTAGAACTCACGTAAGTCGACCCGGTTATACTGATCCGTTATATTGCTACCTGGACCACTAGGCGTCTTCGTTTTTGTAATATTCTCCAGTCGCTTCATGAAGTCGGTCTTATATTCTCGATCTGCGCGAACGATTGCCTTCCACTTGACTGGTCCGGTTTTTGCGGTTGTGTCAACGAGCACCGATCCACGCAACATCGATAAATCGCCCCGATCATTTTGCGGCGTGTCGGGAATGTCTTGCAAGTTTAAGGATGCCCAACCTCTCACGTAGCCTCCGACATGTATGGAGTCGAAGAAATCTTCGGCAGAAGCCGGTCCACTGGACACCACCATCAATCCGGCTGCCAGAGCCATCGCTAACCGCGATGGTTTATATTTCAGTCTACGAATTATCAGCATAGAAACGTCCTCCCCTTCGAGTTAAAAGACCGGCAGTTCATTAAAGCCTACCCGGCTAGATATATGGAACACAACGAAATCAATCACACAGCGTTAGCAACAACTGCCGTGCGCGTACCTTGCGCCCCTCCGCGCCCCACGACGAATGCGGGTTTGAAGACATAAACTAGCGCCGGCATCAGGAACAACGCCGCCACTGCGGAAATGGTTAGCCAGATCGCTATCAGCGCAGCCATCTCCGATTGCAGACGCAGAGACGACATTGACCACAAGCTGACGCTTACAACCAACGTCAGCACGGTGGTAAGAACACCCATACCGGCACTATTCAATGCGTGAGTGATCGCTTGCTCTAGATTGCCACTCTTGTGCATCTCTTCGCGGATCGCATCGACGACATAGAATGAATAGTCCACGCCGAGTCCAATGCCGAGCGCCACGACTGGCAACGTGTTGATGTTCATGCCGATGCCATAATAAGCCATATAGCTGAACGTCAATGTATTTGAGAGCACTACCGGCACCATGAAAAACGTGCCGGCTGCCAACGAGCGGTATGTTAGCGATGCCACAAGAACGAGAACCAGAAGCGCAAAGGCAATAGCCTCAATCTGGCCAGCAAGGATCACATCGTTCACTGCCGCCAGGACACCTCCCAAACCGCCAGCAAGAAGATACCTACCCAGCGGGAGCGGATGCTCCGCAGTATATTCCTCAATTCGCGCTATAACATTGCGAAGGGTGTCGCCTTGGTGATCACGAAGAAACAGCGTCACGGATGCATTGCTAAAGTCCGGCGCGACATAACGTTGCAAATCACCAGGATCCGAACCAGAGATAAAGAGGTAGGCAAGCTCACCATTGGTACCGGCGTCGGCACCTAATTCCAAGTAATGCGGGTTGCCTTCATGAAGCGTCCTGTTTACCGCAGGCAATACATCTACGATCGATAGACTGCCGCCGACTTCTGGCTGGGCTTCCATATAACGTTGGAAGTTTTCCATATTGGCCAGCATTTCGGGCTGTTTGATTGCATCACCTTTCTGTCCGTCGACGACAACGAACAGGCGATCGGCACCCTGAAATTTTGCACTAAGTTCCTTGGCGTCAGTGTTATACTCAGAATTAGCGCGTAAAATCGGTGAGCCTGGATTGGCGTCACCAATCTTCAAATTGGTGGCATAAAGGCCCGAGACCATCAAAATGGTGGCCGAAATCCCGATGATTACATACCTCGCGCGAGAGGTTGCCGCTTTCACACACCCACCCAATATGAAATGCATGGCAGGCTTTAAATTGAGTGGATGCGCAAACTTCGTTACGCCCTTTGTCCATGTCGCTGCAATTCCAGGCAAAATAACAGCGCATACGGCAAGACTGAGGACCCAGAATCCACCAATGAACGCAATTTTCTGCAACACAGGAATGGGCGTCATTGCCACAACGAGCATACAACCTGCGTCAGCTACAACCGCCAGCATCGCTGGACGGAATAGCTTTTGAAGCGCGGTTCGGCTAGCCGCAAGAGGTGTAGGTTCAGATCCAGTGTCTATGTTGTGATCAAATCGTTGAATGATCTGGATTGAGTTGGAAATAGCCAGCGCACTGATGAGGAACGCGACAACAACAACCAGTGGATCAAGATTGTAGCCCATCAAACCTGCAAAGCCGATAGCCCAAACAGCACTTGTACCTGCCGCCAGCAGCGGGATCAATGTTCCATGCCACGTCCGGGCAATGAGGAATAGGATCAGGAAAAGTCCTACAATTGTCCCTAGGAAGAGATTCTCGGTCTCAGAAAAATAGTGGATTACCCAGCCATAAAGCATGGGTTGCCCGACAACGCGGATATTGATGTCGGGTGACTGGTTGTCCTTGATGATTTTCGACATATTGTCGAAAAACACACGGTAGTTGAGAAGATGATCGTAAAAATCCACAGTTATTAGCGCTGCCTTGAAATCCTGTGACACATAGGCGCCATAGACGAGCGGATTATTTGTGATCGCGCGGCGCAGGTCAGCTATTTCCTCCGCATTATGTGGCAGGTCAGGAAACATCAGCGGACGGGTCTTTATGCCCTCCGTCGAAGCCGTGATTTCCTTCAATTTCTTGGATGCCAGCGACGTTACTTGGAAAGGGTCGGCGCCTGGTATCAGCGCCACCTCTTCTGTGATCTTCTGGATCTTCGCGAGAGTTGGAAGATTGAGAATGGTTCCTTTTTTGACTTCAACCATGATGCTGACGATGTTCGAACCGCCATAGCTCTGTTTGAATTTATCATTCACTTTCACGAAGGCATGGTCTTGCGGAAGCAAGTCACCAAAGACCGTCTTAATTTTCACTTGGGTGGCAAAAAAGCCCATTACCATAGTGATGAATATCAGCGCGATTAGAACGACCTTTCGGTTCGAACAACACCAATCTAAAAACTTATTAATCATCACTGTGCCCCTCTTTTCTTCTTATCTTTGCCAGGCTTAGCAATAGTGATCCCTCCCCGACCCGCTAGCGCGTATATGTCATTTCGCGTTGTGGTCTGAGTGTGCCAGCTCGAGCCTGCGAATTGCGACATGTCGCTCCAGCTCTTTGTGTTAGCAGAACCAAATAGAAAGACCCCCTTGTCTCCAGTAAGCACCCAATGACTGCCATCCCACATCACGTCGAAGATATGTTGCTGAGTCAGCAGAGGGAGCTGCGTCCATGTGGCCCCGCTGTCGTCTGTCGAAATAACGACTCCACCGGTACCGGCAGCAAGGCCATTTCGCGCATCACGGAAAAATACTGAGTTCAGGGTTGACTTGGTTGGGCTGGGCAACTGCGCCCATGTCTTTCCGCCGTCTGAGGTAATTTTAATTCGACCAATCTCGCCCACGATTAAATACGTTTGCGCACTCAGAAGCCCGACATCGTTCCACGAAGCGTCTCCTTCAACCGGAAGAGCGCGCCAGGACGCGCCAAAATCGTCGGACGCAAGGACGGTCCCAAATTCTCCAACAGCAACCGCGTGGCCTCCTGCAAGTACTCGCACCCGCACAAGTTCATTAATATTTTGATTTTTTTTCGCGTCGACCTTCGCCTTTATCCAGTGCTTTCCGCCGTCGTTCGTGTAGAGCACCGTAAGATTATTGCCAACGGAGACTGCCCGATTACTGTCCCATGCGGCTATGCTTTGCAGATGTGCGTCGACGCCAGAAGGCTGCTGGGTCCATGTAGCCCCATCATCCTCACTGATAACAATTTTGCCGTAGTTGCCGACGGCCCAGACCGTCTCGTCTGCGGGCATTACGACGCTATAAAATAGGTCACGCTGCTCGATGACAGGTCGGATCGCTCCCACAGTATTTACAGTTGGTTTCACAAAAAATGCGGCATACAAGAGGGCCGCGATAATCAAAGCAGGTGTAACGCCGCCAACAACTGAACTGATCCGCCTCAAAGTTGAAGGTTGCTGACCTTGACCCGACCGCTGCGAAGAAAGTGTATTTTCCATCTACATTCCTGAATTTTTGGATTTGGCAAAGCCAACCACCCAACAAACGAACACGCTGCCGTCTGCAAGCAAATTACGCCTGCCCATCTTTTGCGATCGTTTCTACCGAGAATGCCCGGAGATTGCCCCATAGCTGGCTTTTATCCAGCCCTACACAGTCAACTCCAACGACGACTAATTTGGTTGCCATTTCTGACACTGTGCGTACGCCACAAATATCTATTGAATTCATTACCTCGCCCCCTTTTTTGCCTGCCATTCACCGGCGACGATGAAACTCTCTCTACTGACCGACTTTTTTGTGTACTCACCTGTCCACAAAATTAAAAATGAGTCAATAGTCATTGACTGACTATTCATTATTTGTTGGTGGACTCACTAGTCGACACTTAATCTTTGGGCGGCATTATTCGTGCCTAGTGAAGCCGCAATCTATTCTCGCTACGAATTCCGCGGCTTAGAATTTTTTGAGAAATATCTTGCGTACATAAAACCGTCCGAGAATCCTACATTCAGATAGAAACAGGCCGCGTTTCGGACGGATGTCGCAATCGACTTAAGGCCATATTTTCATCAGGGTGAATGCCTTCGAACGTATAGTACCCGTTGGTGTCTGATGTTCTGACTGCGGAAAGGTTGACCCGGAACAAACCAGAGACCTTTAGAGCACTGACCGGCTTCTACTCTGCATGGTCAAAAGGGGAAACTCGACATGCTGTTTCGCCTAGAGCATTCGTCGGGTTGAAAGCAAGGGCGACGGCACGAATTTACCGTCGCCCGCACCGTGCAGAGAGCACTCCGCAGGGATCGCTTCAGCTACTTGGCGAGTTTAAAGTTGGGGTAGCCCCCCTCCGATTCCTCGTGCAACGCCATGTCGTAGGCTGGCTGTCCGCCGATGAACGCTTGCATTTCCGGCCTTTTGCCGGGAACGTTAGACGCCATGTACCATGATTTAGCTTTCGGGAAGAGGCTTTGGTCGGCCAACTCATTGCAACGTTTGCCCCAAGCCTCGGCCGCACCACGCTCGGCTTCAAATCGACGAACGCCCATCTTGTCCATATCCTCGATGAACTTCACAACCCAGTCGCCTTCGAGCTCACCAGCCGTCGGCCCGTTAAGGAAGGCCGTGGGGCTCTGCAGCGCATACGTGTAAAGCAGGTTTGGATAGCCTGGAACCGCCTTGCCAAGATAGCTGAGCGACTGCTCTTTCCAGAGATCGCCTATCGTACGGCCGTTTGCATCCTTAATGTCTATAGCAGAAATCGCACCAGTGCACGTGTCGAAACCGAGAGCATACGCGATTATATCTACCTCATGCTCCTTGCCTCCAGCGACGATACCTTTCTCGGTGATCCTCTCGATTGGGGACGCCGTGATGTCGACAAGATCGACGTTGTCCTGATTGTAAGCGTCGAAATACCACTGTTGGAGGCAAGGGCGTTTCGTTCCGAAGGGGTGAGGTGGCTCGGTCGGGGCAAGCACCTCGATCAGATGCTTCTTCTTGATTAGCTTGCGCGTCTCGTCCCGCCAGAAATTGTAATGCGCGCGATTGCATTCCTCGTCAAAGAATACATCCATCGGAGCCGCAAGCCAGAAGTGGAAACCTTTTTGCTCCCAATTATTACGCATGATTTCCTGGCGTTCGTCTTCGCTGATCTCCTTCCACGGCCTGTGAATCAGGTCGTAGGGGTAGCCAGCGAAAGTTTGTTTGCTTCTCTCCATCGCAGGCTGGAAGAGCTGCTTTAACTTATCGTATTCTTCTCGGGTATATTTTTCTTGCCCCATCGGCAGAGCGAGATTAGGCGTCCTCTGGAAGACGGTAAGGTGATCAGCGTCGCGTGAAATTTCCTGGATGACCTGCACGCCCGAAGCGCCCGTGCCTATGACAGCAACTCGCTTGCCCTTCGTCGTGACACCTTCGCCCGGCCAACGTGCGGTGTGAAAGGATTGTCCCTTGAAGGTTTCCGCGCCAGGGAAGGACGGTGGGATAGGCTTCGTCGTAGAGCCTAGCCCGAGCACTAGATAACGTGCGGTCTGGGTCTTGCCGTCGCTCGTCCGCACCCGCCAGACACCATTTGCCTCATCGAACGTGGCGCCATCAACGCGCGTATTGAAAGTCATGTAGGGTCGGATACCCCATTTGTCAGCGACATAATTGAAGTAAGATTTCAGCTCCTGCCGGCCAGGGAATTTTTCCGAGAAGTAATACCCTCTCCAAAGCGCCGGGTCAGTGTACTGGTAGACCCATACCTCGGAATCCACGCGGGCGCCCGGATAGCGGTTCTTGTCCCACGTTCCGCCCGGCCCTTCGCCGTCGTCAAACAGACACACCTTGTAATCGCGCTTCACAAGCTCATGCAGAATGTGGAGGCCTGAAAACCCAGACCCAACAACTATCACATCTAGATTGGCCGTTTTGTTGACTTGATCGTCCATGTTTGTTTCCTCCCTATACGATGGATATTTTGTGGGCACCTGCCACATTGGCTGGGCGGCGGCTGCAGATATTTCATTCTCAGCAGGCGCTGTCGCGGGGCAGGCACTTTCATTCGCCCGTCTAGAGCGACAAATACATCGTTCCCTGATCTGTCTTTTTTTCCCTTTTCCAAATTTACTCTGCCACTGAAAGTGAGTCAATAGTCATTGACTACACGTTCATTTACGTTCATTTTTATTTCGCCATTTCAACAATTGGCTATTGCTTTTGAAATGCATTATTTGTGCCTACGAGGCTATCAAGCTATTCTCGTTATGAATTCAAAGGACTAGGTTTTTTGGGTAATATGAAGCGGACATACAACTGTCCGAATATCCTACGTTCGGGGACAGACAGGCCGCGGTTCGGACGGATGTAACAGCCGACTTAGGACTCTACTTTCAGCTGGATGAATGCGATCATAGACACCATCGAATGTATCGTCCCCTCCCTGCTAGGAGCTGATTCCAGACGTATTGATGATGTCGCCGGCCAAGTGCAGGGATTGAATCGTTAGCGAGATGACTGTCCGACATCAGCACCCGTGAGACAAAATTGAGGCTTTAAACAAAAGAGTATTTGTTTCCCATCTTCGTTCCGTCGTCATAACGACGATGACCATATTCTTGGGGTCTAAGGCCCCTGCCGATCGGGTCGTAAATGACATCCGCCGTGCGACAGGCAAGCACCATTCTGCGCTCTGTGCAGAGATTAGAGGCGCTATTCTCCGCACCTCTCCCTTTTTGTCGGTTGCCGGCAAGGAATTGAGTGTGTCTCGTCCCGCTGCCGCGCAGTCCGCGCGCCCTTACTCGCCCCCCTCGATCAGCGTCACCCCCAGCCGCCCACGCATGCTTTCCCACTCACCCCGCGAGCAGTGGTAGAAGCCATCGTCGTCTCGACGCAGGTCGCGCCCGTTGGAGGCGGTGAATCTCGCCTCAGCGTTGGTGCTGTCGAATGTGACGGTGAGGTCTGCGGGCTTGAGACCATATCGGCGCAAGGTGTCGATACGGATAAACCCCATCCAGCCATCGCCAGGCACTGGCGTGCCGATGAAGGCAAGCGCCTGCGAGGTGCTGTCGACCTGATCGTCAAACCGGCCTTTTGGGCACATGGCGAGCTCGTGAAGGTAGTCAGGGAGCCAGGGGGCGTCTCGGGGGATGAACACGCGCCCCGCCTCGATCATGGGCGTCTGCGCGGCCATACGCATCACCTTGTCGCCTTTGGGCTTAATGGCAATGATCCGTGCAAAGCCCTCGCGTTGCAGCTCCTGGATGAGTTGCACGCCCGCGGACGTATCCTCGATCAATATAATCCCAGCCTTAAATTGCTCGGCCATTTCGCGCAGCTTGCGTTTGAGTTCAGGATATTCAAGCCGGGCGCGGAATACATGAATCAGAAAAATGTCTTTCTTGTAGGTCTCGCCCCAAGTCGTGCAGACGCTATGGTCGGCGAGTTGGCTGGTCTTTGAGGCGCAATCCCAACTTTGGATAATGCGTGTGAAGGCCGGCATGTTGGCAAGGTCGTAGCGATTGAACCAGGCCTGTTTCACCAGCCCACCGCCTGGCGGCGTCGGGGATTGAAGATATTGGGCAGAGAAGAACTCTGTGCCGAGCAGGGTTCGCTGCTTTTCCAGCACCGACAGCGGCTCACGCTCGGGGTGCAACGCCTCGCCGGCCTTGCGCGCATGGGTGAGCGTCCCAAATGGCGTGGAGAAGGTGTGAACTTCATCATCTCGCGCAACCGCCGGGAAAGCCATCAGCTTGAAGTCGGCAATGTCCTGCAAATGACCGATCATGTCGTCCTCGTGGAGGCGCTGCATCATGACAATGATCCGGACATCCGACTTGTTGTTGGGCCGGGTAAAGAGCGTATGGCGGGCCCAGGCGTTCGCTTTGATGCGCTCGACGTCGGAGAATGCGTCTTCGGGCTTGATAGGGTCGTCAACGATGATCACGTCGGCACCCATGCCGGTGAGCGTTCCCCCCACCGACGTCGCATAGCGCTTGCCGCCTGCCGTCATGACCATATGTCCGACGGCTTGCTTTTCGAGACGTGTCGCCGGGAACAGGCGGCGATACCAGGGGCTGAGCATAATGCGTCGACAATCGGACGAGAGTTTGTCGGCGAGTTCTTGCCCGTAGCTGACGCAAACTATTTCAAGCCCCGGATTATGGCCGAGAAGCCATGCGGGCAGCGCCACCGAGACGATGATCGATTTGAGGCTCCGCGGTGGCAGAGCGATGGCGAGCTTTGTGTTGGGCTCGGACCGGATGCGGTCGACTTCGGCACAAAGCAACTGGATGTGCCAATTGTCGGCGAAGGGCTCGCCGGTCAGTTCGGCAAAAACCCGTTGGACGAAGGTCCAGAAGTCGAGGCGCGTGATGGCGTCGTATTCTGCCGGCGCCAGGCCGAAGTCAGTTTCCGGAATCATTATCGACCTCTCCTTTGGCGATGAACTGTTTCAGGCGGGCAATGACACGGGTGGCGATCTCACGGTCGGCCTCGGTCATGATCGGCACTCGGACGGCCTCGGCCTCGGCGCGCTCTTCGGCCTTGCGGGCTTGATCGAATGCCATTTTGGTCGCCCGCAGATCGCCTGTTGCGCTCTGGTTGGCCATCTGTGCGGTGGAGATGTCGAGCTTTGATTTGCGTTTGCGCACCCCGTGCTCGGTAACGGTGACTTTCTCGAACAAGGCCTTGACGACGGCGGCATCGACGCCGTGACGTGTTTTGGGGCGACCTTGAGGATTACCGGTCTGGCCAGCGCGAAACCGGCCCGCATTATCACGATCGGATTTCATGAGAGGCCTCCTTCGGAGGCGACGTCGGTTTCGGTCTCGAGCGCAGGAAAGGTCATGCCATCGGCGACGCGCACGGCCACCTCACCTGTCCAGCGCTGCCAGCGCCGGATGATGGTGTCGCAATAGGCCGGATCAAGCTCGATGCAGCGCGCCCTGCGACCGAGCTTCTCGGCGGCAATAAGGCTCGTGCCCGAACCCGCAAAGGGATCGACGATAATGTCGCCCTTGACGCTGGCATCGAGCAAAATGTCGCTAATGAGGGCTAACGGCTTTACCGTCGGGTGCATGGCAAGCGGGTTGCCCTCCTCGGCGGTGCGGGCAAGGCTTGCCGCAGAGGGATAGTTCCAGACGTTCGAACGTGAACGGCCAAAGCGGCCCAATTGCACATTGTTGCGTGACGGCGCGCCGCCCTTGGCGAAGATGAAGAACAACTCATGCTGGGAGCGATAGAAGCTCCCCATGCCGGGCTGGTTCTTTGCCCAGACCGCCATATTGAGGAAGCGCTCGTAGACGCTCTGACCGGCACTGGCGACCTCGACGACATGACGCCAGTCCATCGCCCAATAGTGTACCGATCCCGGCTGTGACCAGCGGTGGGCGTGGGTCATGGACGTGCGCAAGAAGTCTGTAAACTCAGAAGGGGTCATTTCGCCGGCGGCCATCGCAAACTCGCGATGTTTGTGTTTACCGAGGCCTGAGACATGGGTCCACCGGCACGTTGAAGGGAGGATCCGTCACGACCAACGCCGCTAGATCGGGGCCCATCAGTTTGCTCCAGCTCGCTTCCTCGAGCGCACTGGCACATAGAAGGACGTGGTTGTCTAACTGCCAGAGGTCGCCCGCCCGGGTAATGATCGGTCCAGTGCCGACAATAATGTCGTCTTCGACCGCTGCGCCATCGCCTTCAAGGTTCTCGATGCGCAGTTCGATTTCGATTTCATTGAAGCCGGTCGCTTCAATGTCGAAATCGAGTTCCAGATCGTGAAGATCGAGCAGAACGGTCTTGAGTGCCGCGTCATCCCATGTGGAAAGGTCAGACAGTCGATTGAGGGCGACCATCAACGCCTTGATCTGGGGCTCCGACATATATTCGATGCGGATCGCCATGACTTCGTTCATGCCAAGCCGCTTGGCGACCTCCCATTGGGCATGGCCGGAGATGATGCGGCTTTCAGAATCGATCAGGATCAGTAGGACCTGACCAAAGACCTTGAACGACTTTGTGAGCGCCTGGATCTGGGATTTGGGGTGTTGGCGCGGCGCGCCGGGCATGGGCGTCAGCGCCGTGACGCTGAGGTATTCGGTATGGAGCGGCGCGTTGCGGCGCGGGGGGAAGGTTTGAGACATGGATCGTTCCTTTCATTGGAAGGGAACAAACTAATAGTCACAAATGTTTCCCGGTGGCGGGGGAAAAGTTCGATTGGGGCCGAAATTCTAACTGGTTTCGACCCAGCGGATCTGGGTGAGTTGGTCGCCTGCAATGTCAAATTCGGAGTGATCGGCCACAACCAGTTCGAGCGCAGCTGCGAGGAACACCGCAGTGCGATAGAAATCAATGTCTTGCAGATCAGTCCCGAATTCGGAGCGATCTTTGAATTTGCCTGCAAGCATCAACTGCACGGCCATTGCGAGGTGAATTATTGGGAGCGACTTGCGCCAGACATGTTTTTCTATGTCATTAGCATCGTTAATCGAGACATCGCTTTTGATCAGCTTGCATAGCTGATCAAAAGACGTCGCGGTCATGCCATCAGGGAAGTCTTCCGTCTTGAGCTTTGGTAGCTTCACTGGAGTCTCGAAGATCTGCTCGTGTGCCTTACCTAAGCCCGCTCGAGCCGCCGCCATTCTCTGCTTGAGCCGCTTGTCGAGGTAGCCCAATGCGGACTTTGGCTTCTGCGCGCGGGCCTCGATTGATAGCCAATTGTGCTCGGGCCATTCGTCCATGACGGAACGCGCTAGAGCAGGGTCTTCCGCCTTGGTTAGTCGGATCACGCCGGCCATCAGCTCTGCGCTCACTCGCTGGTAGCTCGCCCCCTCTTTCGCTGTGGGCCATGCCAAGATCGCATGAAACAAAGCCCCGGTCATGAAATCAGGCATCAGGGCTGGGCCGAGATTCAGGCACAATTGAGTTGGCATAGGGGCTCCGCGAAACAGGCAACAACGCACCTGATATTAGCCTGATACCGTCCTGATATCGCGGATTTTGATCCTGTTATCCGACACCTTTGGAAATCGCATAAGTCCATGAAATCAAAAGATTTTTTCGTGCCATACGTGCGTGACGCAGTCTCAGGGACCTGTTTTGTGGGCAAAAACGCGAAATAACAGGCTTATCAAATGAAGCTTGGTTCGCGCGGAACTGCGTCCACAGCCAATTTTTTATAACACATTGATAATCAAGGGGTTTTCGGCTCTCACGCCGGGTGCAACACACAACTGTGACACAGAGGTGTAGCACACCGGCTCAAATCGGAGCCCAAACCATTGGCGACGCGCCACTTACATCTCACGCGTAGAGGAGCCCTTTACTACTGGCGGGGCAGACTGCCTAAGACGCTGCGAGCGATCATGGGGCAGACACATCTAACTTGGTCTTTGCACACCGCAAATCCGAAGACCGCCAGACGCCTAGCCCGTGCCGTATCAGCAGCCTGGGCTGCTGCCGATTTCATAGATAGCATTAAGCTAACAACATTTTCTTTTCGAACTCCACAGGGCTTAGATACCCGAGCGTCGACACTCGACGCCGGGGTCTATTAGCCCACGTGGTCAAACGTTGGGGGCAAGTTCAAAGGGCTCTACTTTCAGCTGGATGAACATTGGGATTCAGGTTAGTTCGTAATTTTCGAATTTTCCAATCCGGAACATCTAGTTCGTATACTTGAAGATCAGCGAAGTATTGACCCCACCAAAAGCAAAATTGTTCGTCATGACATATTGCGCATCAATCTCGCGGAATGAACCTGTGATGTAATCAAGCTCGCCACAGCGCTCGTCTACTTCCTCAAGGTTCAAGGTCGGTGCAAAGCTCTTGTCACGCATCATCTCGATGGTGAGCCATGCCTCCATTGCGCCACAGGCCCCAAGCGTATGGCCGAAATGTCCTTTAAGCGAATGGATGGGCGTGTCGGGTCCGAGCACGTTGGATGTTGCCATTGTTTCGGCGATGTCACCCTGAAGGGTTGCCGTTCCATGCCCGCTGACGAAATCAATCGCCTCCGGCTTCAACGCGGCATCCTCAATCGCCAACCGAAGAGCTTGAGCTTGCGTCGCTGGTTGTGGGTCCGTGACATGGCAGCCGTCCATGTTCGTACCAAAGCCGACGAGCTCGGCAAAAATCATTGCGCCGCGCGCTAGTGCATGTTCACGCTCCTCAAGCACCAGCGCCGCCCCACCCTCACCGACAACAAGGCCATCGCGGTCCTTGTCGAAAGGCCGCGACGCGTTGTCTGGTGTATCGTTCTTGCAACTCGTAGCAAAAAGCGTGTCGAAAACAATTGCCATGGTCGGGCAAAATTCCTCCGTACCGCCTGCGATCATTACATCGGCATGACCATATTTGATTGCTTCATAGGAAAAACCGATTGCCTGAGAACCGGAAGTGCAAGCCGAGGAAGTGGTAATGACGCGCCCACGCAACCCAAAGTAAATACCTACATTGATGACAGCTGTATGGCTCATCATCTTGATGTAGCTCAAGGCGGTGAGGTCCGTTGACTTTCCAGTCTCCACGAAATTGACAAATCCCTTTGTCGGTTCGGTTGAACCGTAGGACGACCCAAAGGCACAACCTGTCCGGCCAGATTGCAAAATCGGGTCGTCGATCAAACCAGCCTGAGCAAACGCATCCTCCGCCGCTTTGACGGCAAAGGCCGCACAACGCCCTATGGAACGCATTTTTTTGCGCGGGAAAATTTTATCGTGAACGAAATATTCGACTGGCGCGCCGAGACGCGTCTTCAGGTCGGTGAGCTTGTCCCAATCTGTGATATACTTGATGCCACTTTGGCCCTGTTGCATAGCGTGACGAATATCACTCCATTGCGTCCCAAGTGACGTCAACCCTGCCATACCAGTCACGACCACGCGGCGCATTAGCAAATTCCTCCGTTTACAGATATAACTTGCCGAGTAATATAGCTCGCTTCATCTGACATCAAAAACCCAACGATACCACTCACTTCATCGGGATGACCAAGGCGGCCCATCGGGATCGTCTTGATAATTTCCTCAATCGATGCTTCGCCAACCATTGCCGTTTCGATGATCCCCGGTGCGACGCAATTGACCGTTATTTTCCGCGTTGCAAGTTCAACGGCAAGCGCTTTGGTCGCACCAATAATACCTGCCTTTGCGGCGCTGTAATTGACCTGACCACGGTTCCCTATAATGCCGGATACGGAAGAGATTGTCACAATACGCCCGCCATCATGACGCTGGATCATCGGCATGGCGAGCGGATGGAGGACATTAAAAAATCCGTCAAGATTAGTAGCGAGCACCTGATCCCAATCTGGGCCTTTAAGCCCAGGAAAGGCTTTGTCGCGCGCAATACCCGCATTGACGACGACCCCCCAATAGGCGCCATGCGTCGCCATGTCCGCCTCAAGCGTTTGACGCGTCGCCTCGCGATCGGCGACATCGCACCCAATCACACGGCCGCTACCACCTGCTGTCTCGATCGATTTCAGTGTATCTTCCGCGCCCGCGCGGTCTTGACCGAAATGCACAGTCACAGGAAAACCTGCTGCACCCAGTTTGATGGCAATCGCCCTGCCGATGCCTTTGCTCGCCCCCGTCACTAGAACAGATCGTGGAAGTTTTTTTCTTGTCACGCACGATCTCCCGGCATCGTCATTTCGCCATTCTCAGGGCGGTAAACATTGAGCGATGCTGACACAAGTTCTTCTTCACCGGAACTGATAATGCAATCAAATGACGCCATGCTGCCGTTGCGAAAAACCATATCTACCCGGATACTCAGATGCATACCTGCCGGAAAAAAATCAACTTTGGATGAATAGCGCCTTGTGCCCAGTAAAAGACCAATGGAAGGCGCCTCCCCTGTTTCTAGGCGACGTGCACCGTCAAAGGCAGCAATCGTTTGCGCCATATACTCGAGTCCAACATAGGCTGGAACACCGTGTCCTTCTTTGAAGAAATTTGAATAACCTGCGATCACGACTTCGCCAACTGCGTGGGTGTCGGACGCCTCCAGCAAATGGCCGAGCAGCAACATCGGCCCACGATGCATGACGAGTTGATCTATTGACGGCAAAGACCGGGGCATCATTCGCGCGCCAAAATCAACGAGGCGTTGTTGCCACCAAATGCATAAGAGCAACTCATGGCATAACGTCCCATGATGCGCTCACCAATCTCATCTACCAAATGAATGCGCGCGAGTGCTGGATCACATTCACCATCCCAGATATGCGGCGGAATTTTGCCACGCTGCAGCGCCATTGCGGTAAAGGCAGCTTCACCCGCCCCCGCAGCGCCCAACATATGACCCGTCATGCCTTTTGTGGAACTGCATGACAGCCCATTACCAAAAATAGCGCTCGTAACCTTCGCCTCCATCGCATCATTGAGGCGCGTGGCGGTGCCGTGGAGGTTAAGGTAGGAGATATCATCAGCATCAACCTTCGCCATGGCAAGTGCCTGCTCAATGGCTAGCCGCGCGCCAGCACCTTCGGGATCTGGCGCATTCAGATGATAGGCGTCAGCGCTTTCGCCCCAGCCGGCCAACCGAATTTCCGACGCTTCTCGCGTCACTAGGAACAACGCCCCACCCTCGCCGATATTGATGCCCGTGCGATTGGCGCTGAAGGGATTGCAACGCTCGCTCGCCACGGAGTCGAGCACCGAAAAACCATTAAGCGTTAGACGGCAAAGCGTATCGACGCCACCGGCAATCACAGCATCACACATATTGGCGCGTAACAAGCGCACCGCGCTCGCAAGCGCTCGTGCGCCGGATGTGCAAGCGGTCGACACACCAAAATAGGGGCCAGAAATGCTCGTGGTAGCGGCCACGAAGGCAGCAGGATCTCCTAGCTCTTGGCGCGAAAAATCGAAATGTGGCGGCAATCTGCCCATTGCCGCCCATTCGTTCAGATGAGTTTCGGTTTGCGATATGCCGGACGTACTCGTCCCGATAACAGCACCAACACGTGCCACGCCATATTTTTCTTTTGCCTGTTCAATTTCTTTTGAGATGAATGACAAACAATGCTGGGTCAAGCGGTTGTTGCGGCTTTCCCAATTGCTCAAGGACGGCGGCAGAGGATCAAGATCAAATCGCAACTGCCCCACCGGCACCATGCGCCCGTCGTCGAGCGCGAAACGCTGGTCCAGACCACCCCGCTCACCTGCAAAGAGATTATTTGACACCTCCAGCCAGTCGCGGCCCAGTGCATTGGCAACACCCATGGCGTTCAGATAGATCGGGCTTTGCGACAGATCGCTCACGGACCAATTCTCCGGCTCTGTATATTCAAAACGTAACCATGGGCAAGGTTTGAAAGCGTCGCGTCGCCGACCCAGGCTTGGCCACTGGGTCTTTTGATCACAATAACGTCATGACCCAACACACGCACTCGGCGCAGGCCATCTGGCGTATCGTCTACTTGCGCGCCATGCAGAGCCCGCACGAGAGCCTCATGTGGGGCATAGACAAGAAAGATATCCGCCATCATGCGCTCTGGCTCTAGGGCGGTGGGCGCAATTGGTTCTTTCTTGGCAACAATTCGACCATCACGCCAATCGATACGCATAATGCGTGGTCCCGATGGAACCGTCATAACAAGCGTAAAGCGTGCAGCACCAGCCTGAATACAGGACTGGAAAACCTGCTGGCGATCCTGATAACGCGCCTGAACAAGTTGCACTACATCAAGATCACCAAAAGGGGCGCCGTCTGGTAGACTCAGCGTAACGCCTGGGGCGAGCGATTGATCAGCAATCCCACCCGTCGGCACAGAAGCACAAGAAGCCAGCAATAGAAAGACGCAGAGAGCACCAGCAAATCTCATCGGCCAAGCTCTGCCAACATATTGAGATATTTTGAAGGTGTTTTGACGAAGGGATTTTGGTCATCCCAAGCATAGCCCGCGAAGACAGACGTGATAAGTGATTTGACCTGACCTTGTCCGCTTGGCGTGCCAAATATAACCCTCTGCAGACTTCCGTCATACCAACCATTGACATAAGCGCGGAAGGTTTCAACACCGCGGCTCAAGGGTTCCGTAAACTCTTTCTCCCAGTCGGGCGTTTCCCCATCCAGATGACGTGCAACGAGAGGGGACGCCAAAGAAGCAGATTTAAGAGCAATGGTGACGCCAGAAGAAAAAACCGGATCGAGGAACTCACTTGCATTACCTAGCAGCGCATAGCCCTCACCGTTCGTCCGGCTGACCTTACAGGAATATCCAGAGATTTCGCCTATTTCGCGTACTCGTCGAGCATTAACGAGCAACTCAGCCATGAAACCGGACTCCGCGATAAGTGCATTGAACCGTTCCTCACGCGTTGTGCCAAGAGGCTCAATACGATCGGCTTCGCCGACAACGCCAATTGACGTCAATCCGTCCGAGAGAGGAATGAACCAATACCAGATTTCCGGATCGCGTGGATTGATGGTGATGATGATCTTGTTTCGGTCATGACGACCATGTGGAATATTGTCCTCAACATGGGTAAAGAGCGACTGGCGCGAGGACACGGTGCTCGGCATCTCAAGTTTTAGAAGCCTAGCAACAACGCGACCAAAACCGCTCGCATCAAGAATAAACCGCGTGGTGATTTCGCGTTCATGCCCCTCTTCATCGCGCACTCTGAGGCTAGGGTGTTTGGCATGAGGCGTCATCGCGACCACGGTCTGACCGAACGTGACACGGGCCCCTTTGCGTTCCGCGCCACGGATCAGAATTTCATCAAACTGTTCGCGGCGGACTTGAAAGGTCGTTCCCCATCCTTCGGATGATTTATCACGAAAGTCGAAAGTCTCTTCCTTTTCGCTCCATCTGAAAACTGCACCGTTCTTATGTTGAAACCCCGCCTCGATCACATCACGCAAAAGTCCGGCTTCCTCAAGCCATTCCATCGCCTGAGGCAACAGGCTTTCGCCGATCAAGAAACGCGGAAAATGCGTCTTCTCCAGCACTTCAACCGAATATCCTCGGCCAGACAGCATGGCGGCTGCGACGGCGCCTGCCGGCCCCGCGCCGATAATTACAACATCAGATGTCATTGGCCCTCCCCGGAAACCGCGTCTTCGCTCCACCCACGCACGAATGGCGACAAGATGAGCGAAAGAAAAACGCCGAGCGCCACTGTCGAACCAAAACTCCTGACAGGCAAGACGGAACTCAGACCCAATAGCCCGACCGAAATACACGTCATAGCGGCGGCCAATATGATACCGACTCGCGTCCAGCTTCCAGCCTTGCCAGGGTTCTCCCATTGAAAAATGGCGTAGTCCACACCCGCACCCGCCACAAGGAAAAGGCCCATGGCGGAGAAAAAGGAATATGGCAAACCCGCTAAAGCCGTTATCGCCGGCGTCACAATCAGAGCGACCATTGTTGGCAGAAGAATTCTGAGTGCAGAGAGCCGTCTATAATAACCCAACAACATAAGGCCCGTCAGAGCCACCGCGCCGACAAGACCCCAAGTGGCAAGCCGACGATAGCCACCAAGCAGCTCAGAATAGCGCTCAGCAGGCTCGACATAGACGACAAAAGGACTATCCGGCATATCTGCAATCGGGTGGCTGACGGGCACGATCGACCAATATTGATTGCCTGACCGCCCCCTGAGGCCATTCACAAAATCCGGTGGCATGGTGTCTGCTTTCTTGGCACTCACCTCTGCTGGCTCATAAGAGGCCGGATTGCCTCCGCCGAGCGAGGCCAACATGCCCTTCAATTGAGGTATCAAAAGTGCGTTGCGGATCAAAATGGTGTCAGATTGACGTTGCTTGAGCGAAGGATCAAAACGGCTCGCCGCCCAAGTAACCGCGCTTTCGTCACCGTTGGCATGAAGCGCCTGAAGCAAATGCTCCTCATGAGCTGTCGCGCTGTCGCGCGTCTCACCACGAACAAGAAAAAATGTGCTCGATGGCGCGAAGCCGGTTAGCGCGCGAATACGCGCTTCCTCTTTGACAAGCTCGGTGGACGGTGCCTGAAATTTTTTGACATTATCTAGTGTATGTCCCTGCCAGGCTCCAAGCAACATAACCACGATGCTTGCCACAATGACCATTACCGAAAGCCGCTTGCTTGGGTGCCGCGCCAGAAACTGTCCAGCAACATCTTTCGTCCAGCGCGCGCCCGGTCCGACCCGCATCGCGCCACCTTCCACAAGAGGCGTCAGTAGAAGCGTCGCCGCCCATGCCGTCGCCAGCCCGACGCTCCCCAGAATTGCGATCTGCCGAAAAGCCGGCACAGGAAAAAACAACAAAGCCGCAAAAGCGCCGACAGAAGTCACCATGCCGAGTGTCAGCGGCGTTACGATCTGAGCACGGCGCGCCGCAAAGGTGCGATCAGGATCGGCTAACCCTGTGACGAGATAATAGGTCGTGTAATCCACCACCATGCCGATCAGCGCCGCGCCGAAGACGAGCGCCATTGCGTGAATGCTGCCAAAGATAATGAGGGCGGCGGCCAGACCAATCGTCAAAGAGAAGACGACCATACTCACCGCAATCAACGGCGCACGAAAGGAACGAAACATCATCCAATAGAACAGGAGAACAGCGAATGTCGTAATGCTGCCGATCACCGACATTTCGCTGCGCGCATGGGTGGCGCCGTAAGCGGCATGAAAAATAGCACCGGCTCGGCTCAACGTCAGGCTCTGTGCAGCAGTATCCTTCGTCCACTTTGCAACAACAGTCGCGATGCGATCTTGAACATCGAGTCGATAAACTGGAGCTGTAATAATGCCTGAGATGATTTCCGCGTCTGGGTGGGTCAACAGATGAATGTTAGACGGCATCAAGCACCCGAGAAGCCGGTTTGTGAGCAACAAGGGATCTGTTTTCAGCAGCGCCGCGCTGCCGCCACCCATCGGGGCATACCATTGCACCATTGCATCTCGCGCGACGACGGTGCCCTGCTCAGAACGCAATTTCTCGCGATCCGCCGGGCAAAGCATCTGCGTGCGATGAACGAAAAGCCATTGCCACAATGTTTTTCCATCATCCGATGATGATCGGAAAAGACCGCTCTCTAGCAAAGCCGAGGAAAGTCGTTCCGCTGCCTTATGCCTCTCATCAAACGTCCCGCCTTCGATGGCGAAGGCAACACGATTAGAAGCGTCTTCGCTCGCCTTCTGCATGGCGTCGCTCAAGACCGGGTTGTGGCGGTCACCAGGCAGAAGTGAAAGGATATTAGTATCAACATCGCTCGCGATATGCGTCGCAACATAAGCCGCGGACAGGAGAAAGATCAAAACAAGCACAGCTGTTGCGAGCTTTGTTTTCGTCATGAGGCGGCAGCATCAAACTGGATATGTTCGTGGTCACCATCCGGCCGCTTGATGTCAACGGTCGAGACATCCTGACAGCCTCGAACCGTAATAGAGCCAAGCAAAGCCTTGAGACGATCATCAAGCGGGTTGAGCCGCACTGTCCAATCGCCCTCACCCATCTCGCTAGGTAACGTCACGGCAAAAATCGACTTCAAGCTATTCCACTCGCCGCGCATCATTGCTGCCAGGGAGCGCGCAAGAGAGGTAGAGATTTCACTCGCACCCGTGCCGACATTCGCCGACGCGCCACCATCGATGGACTGCGAAATGCCTTGGGGCGTTATTGTCGTCTTCACGTCGAACGGCGTCAGCATATGCCAGACGATTTCGTTGTCGTGTGCCACAAGCCGCCCGGACGAGCGTAAGGGATGATCCATGCCAGCCATAAATTTTTCTTGTGTAAACGCACGATTGAACGCCTCGGTGTTCAATGCTTCGGGCGAAGGGCAGGCTGTTGCGCCTGTCGCCAGGCTGACACCCATGAGCAGGATCGGAAGGGCACCCGCTTTTCGCACAAGACCAGTGGCGTTCATGTCGATGCTTCCCATTTCAAATCCCACCCCCGCCCGGCTATCTCCGCACAAAGAGTGTTCAACACGCCATCAAGCGGCTCATCTTCATCGACAAAGGGTACTCGGCTTGCCAACACGCCGGTAAATGTGGCAAGCGTCTCCGTCAGATCATGGTCGCTGAGCGCGCTGTCCCGTGAGCGCAGGCGCAAGGCCTGAATAACCGCAATGGACAACGCCGCGGCCACCTGCTCGGTCAGTTCCAACACACGCAATGCATCGCGCGCCGCAATCGTGCCCATCGAGACTTTGTCTTGGTTGTGGCATTCAGTGGAACGGGAAAAAACACTTGCGGGCATTGTCAGTTTCAAGGCCTCGGCGGTCCATGCCGACATGGCAATCTGAAGCGCTTTCAGTCCGTGGTTGATGGTGGCCCGTTCGCCTACCGCGCCTGAAAGGTTGGCTGGCAGGCCGTTGTTGAAGCGTGTATCAACCAGCAATGCCATTTGCCTGTCCATTAAATCGGCGATATTGGCGACAAGGTTTTTCAAGCTATCCATGACGAAGGCAACATGACCGCCATAAAAATGGCCACCATGAAGTATATCACCATTATCGGGATCGATCAGCGGGTTATCGTTCGCGCTGTTAATTTCGGTCTCGAGAATAGTTCGAAAACTCGGCAGCATATCCTCCAGAACACCGATGACATGCGGCGCACAACGGATGGAATAACGATCCTGGAGGCGCGATACTTCATGCGTCCGCGCAAAACAACTCAAGTCCTCGCGCATCCGTGCGGCTACCAACCCTTGCCCAGGATGCGGTTTGGCAGAAAAAAGGCGTTCGTCAAAATGCGCAGGGTTTCCCTTGAGAACAAGACAGGCCAGCGCCGATAAACGCGTTGAAAGAGCCGAGAGATATTGACTCCGCAAAAAGACCAGCGCGCCCAACCCACTCATCACCGCCGTCCCATTCATAATCGCCAAGGCTTCCTTGGGGCGAAGCTCGATGGGCTTGAGGCCCGCTTGTACCAAGGCTTCACCACTGGGCATTTCGACCCCTTTGACGCGTACCCGACGCTCACCAACCAGCGCGGCAGCGATATAGCTCAAGGGTGTCAGATCGCCGCTCGCGCCAACCGACCCTTCGGCCGGAATCATTGGCAAAATATCAAGCCGCAGCATATTGGTCAGAAGATCGACAAGCTCGATGCTGACACCGGACCAACCATGCGCCAATGAGGCAAGGCGTACCGCCATCACCGCGCGCGTTTCTTCCGCACTCAAAATGCGTCCCGTGCCGACACCGTGAAAACGAACGAGATGCAACGGGAGTTCGTGCACCAAATCGGGGCCAACACCCGTCGTGCAACTGTCCCCATAACCCGTCGTCACACCATAGACGACACCGTCGCGCGCCAGTGTCCGATCAACATGCGCAGCAGATGTGGTAATCCTCTCGACAAAGGTTTCATCCTTGTTCACCTCGACACTAAGACGGCCCGACGCAATGCCACCCACAACTTCCAGCGTCAAAGGAACGTCTCCAAACCTGATCGTATTTTCTGATGTCACGGGATTATCTTGCTTTTCAATTCAGGTTTCAATATGTCGGGCGAAGTCGCTTCAAGGTCAGCGGGCCCCCAGAAGTCAAAAAAATTGAACCATTGGAGAGGCGCGCGTTTCACATAATGTTCGAGCCGCGCGGCATACCGCTGAACGGAAGCTTGGATCGCCGCCTCTCTTTGCTTGCGGGGTAGTTCAATACGCTCGGCAAAGAGTTCAAAAAAGACCTTGTGCTTCTCCCCGTCACGTACACAGAAAAGTAAATAGACGGGGCATTTGAGAATGGAGGCCAAGATATGTGGACCTTGAGGAAACGGCGCTGGGCTATCAAGAAAATTCGCCCAGGCGACCCGTTTAACCCCCGCGACTGGGATACGATCACCAACAATCACCACGATCTCGCCATTCTCGATCGCCGTTTGCAACAAGATGGCCGTATCAAGCCCAACCTGCGTCACCTGAATCACGCGAAGAGCTGATCCAGCTTCATGGGAAGCGATGAGCGAATTGAAACGCAACGCATGCGCAGTATGAACCAACACGTTGACGCGCGCGCGCTTCTTGAGACTTCCAATGGCGCGCATCACCTCTGGGTTGCCAAGATGCGCCGTTATGAAAAACGCACCTCTGCCGCTTTCGCGCACCATATCGAAAGCGCTTGGATAGTCGCCTTCGACATCCTCAATGGGAATATGGCCTGTCCACGCTGCTAGCTTGTCCAGCGCCGCCACGCCGAAGGCCATGAAATGGCGAAGCGACATAACGAGGTTCGGCCTAGCTGGTAATCCGCCCGCATGCCAAAGTCTTTGCAGGTAATCCGCCGATGCACGCCGCTGCTCTGTTCCTGTCAGAAAGAAAAAGAGAATGGCCGGCGACATCACAACAAGACAGGCCTGCCGCCCCAGGACTTTATATATGCTTGCCAAAAACCAAAGGCCAAAGGCACCACCACGTTCACCTAAATATGCCCAGTGTTGTGAGCTTCGCGCCCGCCCGCCGCGCCAGCGCTGCAAAAGCAGACCCGGCACGCGTCCCAGCATCCTAAAAAACATGCGCGTATGCATGAGCGATATACCAACATTCTCGCCCGCCGAAAAATTAGAATGATTGCCTTCGGGATAGACCACCCGAACTGGCAAGGTTTTTACTTCTAAACCGGCCCAAATCAGGCGCACAACGATCTCGATATCAAACCCCATTCGCAATGACAGGTGCTGGCTTTCGACTACGTTCAACGTGGAAGCCAGGGGATAGACACGAAAGCCGCACATGGCATCGAGGATATTTGGCGATAGCGTGTTGATCGATACCCATAGATGCGTAATCCAACGGCCCATCCTGCGTGCTCGTGGCATGCTATCGTCAAAAGTCGGAGCGCCTGTGACAAAGGCGGCGGGGTTAGAACGCGCCAACGCGATCATTTCAGGTACAAGCGAAATCTCATGCTGTCCGTCGGCATCAATCTGCAAGGCATGTGTAAAACCTCGGCTCTTTGCCAAATTGAAACCGTCCAACATTGCCGCGCCCTTGCCACCGTTGGTTGGGCGCGAAAAAAATTCAACGCCTTCGTGTTCTATGCAAATCGACTGAATGCGCTCAGCAACACTTTCCTCATTCCCGTCATCGATCACAATAACCGGCAGGTCGAAGACTCGGAGATGTCCAAGAATTTCCGCAAGCGCCTCGACATGCTTAAAAGTTGGCACAATGGCGCATGGACAAAAACTCATGCGACCATGCCTTTTAAGGTGCCACTTGCTGCAACCTCGTCACCTATCAGATAAGTAAATTTCAAACTCTCAGAGGAATGCCGAACCAAAACCAGCGTGACGTGGTCGCCCGGTATAAGCAGACGACGAAATTTGACCCGCGCCATCTCCTTACCGGTCGGTATGAAGCCCCATAATTTTTCCGCAAGCATCGACGCAATGTGAATTTGAGCTACGCCAGCCAAGACAGGCTGTTCAGGGAAATGCCCGTCAAACCATACGAGTTCGGGATCAAGCACCAACTCAAAACGGGCCTCGTCTTGTTTGGTATCTTGCGTAATAATTTTGGGCAATTGCATGTGTTTGTTGAAGAACAAATTCCGCAATTCTGCAACAGGCCGCTTGCCCTGCGCATTCTGTGGCATGGATAATAGAAACCGCCAGACTTTCGGGCGCTCCATCGGTTCGAGATGAGTGGCTAGGCCTTTGCGCAATTCCCGCGAGAAACGAAACGGCCCGATTTCTTTTAGACGGTGATCAGCTTCTTGCGACAAGATAACCGCTGCGCCGAGCACATGCCCCCTGTCAGGCAGGTCAACGACCGCGACATCGACAATGCTCGGCAGCTTGCGCATCACGCCTTCGACATGCGGCAGCGATACGCGTTTGCCTTCAACTTTAACAATTCGGTCAATCCGCGCATGAAGCGTGAAACGCCTCTCAGCGCCAATCGTGACCCTATCTCCCATTGCCACAAAATCGGGCTCACCAGTAAAGGGTGAACGCACGCAAAGCGCCCCTTCGTCGCCCGAAGTTACTTCAACGTCAGGCAATGGCGTCCATGGTTCATCCTCGCGGCCCTGCTGGCGCCACGCCACGCCGCCTGTCTCCGTGCTTCCCAGAACCTCAATCGGCAAGGTGTCAAATTTTGCCAGTGCGCTCTGCGCGGCAGCAAAGGATAGGGGCCCACCGGAAGAGAAAATATGCTGGGGCATGTCTTTCACGGCAAGACTGCCAGGGATGCGCGCAAGATGCGCCGGGCTCGAAATGAAACTGCTCCCGGAAGCTGCGTGATGAACAACCTGCTCCCACATTTCAAACTGTTGGGCAAAGATAGGCTGGCCTGCCATCAATGGCCAAAACAGGCGAAACAACAGGCCATAAATATGCTGGTGCGACACGGTGCCCAGCACTGGTCCGGAGGGCGCACCCCAAAAGTCAAGTTGGGCCACGGCTTCCAAAAGAATTTGGCGCTGGGTCTTGATGCAGAGTTTTGGCGCGCCCGTTGAGCCTGACGTTAAAAAGCCTATCCTCGCGGTTTCGTCGATTTTGACCTTGTCGATCGTCGCGGGTGCCATCTCCGGCATGATCGAAACGACCAAAGCCTCCGCGTCGAGCCCCTCCATATCCGTCAAAAGCCGCTCACTGGTGGCCCCAATCTCTTGAAGATAGGCAGGCGCGGCATGACCCGGCAGAAAAACATCCCGGCTCGCACTTAACGCACCCAGCAGCCCAGCGAGAAAGTTCCCAGCATCCTCGCAATAGAGAAAAATGGGGCCATGCCCTCCCGCAAGCTGGGAGCGAACCCTCACCGCTTCGCCACGCACATCTCGCGCACTCAAAGTATCTCGCCCGCGCAGAACCATTGGAGCAGCGTCGTCGAATTCGTCAATGAAAGACCAAGAGTGCGACGTCATGATGCCGTCTTTCTGGTCCGTACAATACGTCGGATAATATATTCACCTGCCATCAATGTGCCCGCCAGCACATAAGAGATGCCACCATTATAGACACCCCATAGCATCCAACTGCCGTGAAGCGCGGTCCAGAGTGCGATACTTCCATTGAAGACGAAGAATGCCATCCAGACACAGGTCACAACACGCGTATAGACGATGCCATGGGCATCGAGGTCAGGATCGGAGATCCGGGCAAAGCGTTCGATCATGCTCGGCGGCCTCCATAAGGTAGCCGCAAAAGCGAGAAACAAGGTCGCATTCATGAAGACAGGATAGAGCCGCGCTGCCAGATGAGGATCATAAAGGCTGACAATGATTTCGCTGACCGCCACGGCCAACACGCCCAAAGTCATCTCGATAGGCATCGGCGTTACAGTAGGCATAACAACGCGCAGCAGCAAGACGACGATCAAACCGCCGACAATGGGCCAAGGCCCAATCCATTGCATACCGATTGCCGCTATAGGCGGAAAGAGAAAAGATATGGCCGCGAGCATCGCGACCCAAGGATCAAGCCGCTTGTCCGAGGAGCTCATGAACCTGATCTATGACATCGTTGACCGTTCGAACGGAGCGAAATTGTTCCGCTGATACATTCTGTCCTGTGAAATCTTGCAGCTTTAAAATGAGATCGACGATATCGATGCTGTCAATATCCAAGTCTTCAGACAGCAATGCATTAGGTAAAATCGTTTCAGGATCTATCTCAAATAGCTCGACAAGAAATTCTGTCAATTTTATCTGGATTTCGTCGCGGGTCATACAACCTGCCCTTCGCGCTGTTGGCTTTCGGCCACAAAAGCCGCCAAAGCTCTGATGTTCGAAAAATAGCTGGAGAGTTTTTCATCTTGTGTATCAATTTTGACGCCAAAGGCTTTCTGTATCTCCACGCCAAGCTCAAGCGCGTCGATTGAATCCAAACCCAGTCCGTCCCCAAACAGGGCTTCATCGAGGCTGATTTCCTCAGCAGTAATGTCTTCCAGATTCAACGTCTCCACAATGAGATGCCGAATCCGATCTTCGAGTTCACTCAACCACTATCTCCCCCATCAACTGTAACTGCTCACCAAGATAAGTATTCAACCGGCGAGCGGCGAGCGGGTACCTAAATTCGCCTATAAAGGGTGC
Organism: Parvibaculaceae bacterium; assembly: GCA_041688015.1. Classification (GTDB taxonomy): domain Bacteria; phylum Pseudomonadota; class Alphaproteobacteria; order Parvibaculales; family Parvibaculaceae; genus Parvibaculum. The sequence goes on along the minus strand of JBDNIY010000001.1, from coordinate 155,338 downwards.
CATTTCAATCAGCCCATGCACCGTAATCGTAAAGTGCGACCTAACTGGCGGGATTTCGTAGTCTTGGGCGTTTCAAGGCTGGTAAAACGCGTCAAACTAATTATGCGCGCTGAACTTAAGTCACTTGCACAAATTGTTTCAACAATGCAGGAGACAGCTATCGGGATTCGCATTGTCAAGTCTTTTAACCTTGAAGACGTGATGCGGAAGACTATGACTAAAGCAATCAGAGATGTAGAAAAAAGATCCAACAAAATTGCTATTGCTGGTGCGATGACAGGGCCACTAATGGAATCTCTTGGGGGGTTCGCAATTGCTGGCGTAATTGTATACGGCGGCTGGAACGTCATTCAAAATGGTGCTGATGCTGGCGGCTTCTTTTCGTTTATTACAGCGATGCTCTTGGCTTACGAACCTGCAAAACGCCTAGCTCGCCTTAATGTACAGCTCCATTCTAATATTGTCGCCGCCTCGATGCTTTATGAAATACTTGATCAACCAATTGATACTGATGAAGCTTCCGATGCGGCTGAGCTTTTAGTGGCAAATGGGCAGATCACGCTGAATGAAGTGTCGTTTTCATATGGCAACTCCCCTGCTCTGAATAATATTTCTTTGGACATTCAACCAAACGGCGTAACAGCTTTGGTTGGGCCGTCAGGAGGCGGCAAGTCGACTGTTTTTGCGCTCATCGAAAGATTTTACGATCCAACAATCGGCAGCGTTTTGGTAGACAGCCAAGATCTCCGCAAAGTGTCATTTGAATCTCTCCGCCGCAATATTGCGCTCGTGACGCAGGATACCTTTCTCTTTGACGGAACCATCAGAGACAACATTGCATTTGGCAAGCCTAACGCATCAGAAGATGAAGTCATTGAAGCGGCACAAAATGCCAATGCCCACGAGTTCATTTCCATACTTGAAGCTGGATATGACACGCCTGTTGGAGAAGGAGGCGGACGCCTTTCGGGCGGCCAACGTCAGCGTATAGCCATAGCGCGCGCAATGCTGAGAGATGCCCCTATTCTTCTGCTTGATGAGCCAACCTCAGCTCTTGACGCGCAATCGGAACACAAAGTTCAGGAGGCACTCGACCGCCTCATGGAAAATCGAACGACGGTCGTCATCGCACATCGTCTCTCAACGGTACGAAATGCAGACAAAATATATGTCATGGAGCACGGTGAGGTCCTACAATCCGGATCTCATAGCGAATTGATTTCCCAAGGTGGCCTGTATGCCCATCTCTGCGCTCTTCAGTTCCGCGAGCCCGTGGTAAAAGCCCTCGCTAGTGCTGCTGTCTGACAGGCTGATAAATTACAATATCAATCATGCTTGGGCGAACTCACGCTTCGTTTGCGGCCATAGATGCCGTTGGCTTTGACCGGTTGTGGATGGCTCCCACACTCGGCATCTAAGTGCCATGATTGTGGTTTCCGTTTAACACAATCAGGTCAAAGCCAGTCTGTCAGACAGCGGCGTTCGATACCGGGGTTTGAAGGATGCATGCTAATTCACCCAATGACTATTTACTTAGTATCTCACGGGGCCGTTAAGTCCGTGGTTGAATTTAACTTAGAACGTTAGATTTCCCTTTCTGAAGATCGAGCATCAGGTTTGCCACCTCTGAAGGCTGCGATCGGAACGCCTGACTGGCGCGCTGCTCGACCGGCTCACACACCACGTCAACATCCTGGAGATGAACGGTGGCAGCTATCGGCTCGCGGCCAGCAAGAAAGCTCAGCGACGGTCAGAAAACGCGCGAGCCTGTTCAAACAAACCGAGCCACCTCTATCCGGCTCCAGCATCCTCGCCATATGCAGCGCTAACGCGTGACACCAGATAACCGCTCCATGCAGGGTCCACACAAGCATAGCGTTGTGCCTCGAACCGATTTTCAATCTTTGTCAGACTGAACCCCGGAAGCGCCTGCTCTACCAGTTCGAGACAACCGGCGTGCGCGAGTTGAGTCACGAACATATGAATTGCAGCGTCGCGACTTGGCTCATCTGCGCTGGCAAGAGCTTGACCAAAACTGCCCCTCATTACGATATGAGTTTTCAAAACACCATCTCTCAGAACAGTGGGGGCCATCGCCACGCTGACACCAAATTTCTCATCTATTGGCTGAAGCGATGCGGTTGCACCAAATCCCCTGTCCAACTGCAATAGCGCAGCTTCATAATCATTTGCGAACGTGACGCCTTCCAACCTTCCAAGTGGAATTCGATCAGCAATCGCGGACACGATAACCTGCACTACCGCCCCAATGCGCTGAGCTGTTTCCTCATCAGCGCTATCTGGAAAATGTAGTGGAAAATTAATCGGTGCCGGAGCGGCTACTTCATCATTGGATGATGCCTCCACAACAATCTGATCAACCTGTGAGACTTCCGGCACGGGCACTTGTACGGGCGTAGTAAATTCCAGAAGGCTCTCTGTGACCGCTTGATCTATTGCAGTCCGCGCCCTCTCGCCAATCACACCTGCCAGACGCTCGATCTCCGGTGTACACTCATTGCTAACAAAGAAATCCTGACTACAAGCAGCGGCGAGAATATTGAAATCCTTGAAATCGAAAGGAAGGGCGTCAGCTCTTTGACCCACAAGAATTTTGTCCGGGTCTATCGGCATAAAGACCACGGCAAGCTTATCGCTGTCGGCCATCATGAGGGGGTGGATGTCGCCAGAGGTCTCAATGCAGAAGGCCACACAATCTGGGAGAACTGCCACGGTGTCTGCCTTCACCACACTCCATGAAAGCGCGCTCAGTGTGACAACAAGCCGATCTGGGACAATGGTGTGAGAAAGAGCCTTATTATGTGCCTCGCGCGCAATGGTATCAGACTGGACAAAAACAGAGGCAAGCGCCCCAAGCAAGACAGGCAAATAATTTTTGACAAAATCGGGGTAATTTTCCTTCGCCAGAACGAAGGCCATTTTGTTTAACACCTCAAGCGGCAAGCCTAGCTGGGCAAACTGCACATCCTTTTTCACTTCATCTTCAAGAAAATGCAGAGCTTTCGGACTCAGAGAGTCACCGTTCAACCCAAGATATTGTCTGGTAAAGGTCTCGTCTCCAAAGATACCTGAGGCACCAATCACAATTCGTTTCAGGCCGTGCGTTGACGCTGAGCGCATATGGGCATTGCGAACAATGAGGTAGCTAATCACCTCCGCAGCAGTTTTGGGGTCGGCTACGCTGCCAAATGGCAGTGCCTTCAGCGAGGCATGAAGTGCTGCAAGTCGATTTTCGTATCTTGTGATTTCATCATCGAGCGTCTTGCCGCCATCGACCGAAGGCTTCGAGTAAAAATGCGGATCAACGGCAGTCTTTTTGACCGACTTTGCAGAGGGCGCTTCTCCTCGACGGAAAACCCACACCTTGCCTGCATAGAGGGGAGCTGAGGTTCTGAATCCCTTCAAGATAAATTTCAGAATGAAATGTTGGTTGCTGCCTGACAGGTTTTCTCTCTGTACGACTTTTCCGTTGCGCGGTCGCCGATCAGGCTTGATCGCAAACCGAACGCTATTCCGTGCGCTTCACACGCCCCGGCTTACCGCGCTGATCGCGTTCGAGAAACTTATCACGTACATGGGTGAAGAAACGTGGCGGCAGGGAGCCATAAGCATATACCGCCTCACGTCCGGGAATGGGGCGCAAATCAGGACCGGGCCAGATAAAGGCATTGGCCTCGGTGATGACGATCCATGATCTGTCGGAGTCGAGCCCAAGGCGCTTCTTGGTCTCCGCTGGTATCTCGATAGCGTCCGCCGGATTGGCCGGCGGACTATGGGTGATCGGAAGAACCAGGATTTCCGGCTCCTCGTCAGCCGTATCGACGGCCATGATGATGGCGCATGGACGGTCTTTGGAACCTTCCTCGCGCCCTTCGTCGGCCTCCTCCTTCCAGAGGTAGGCGTAGCGGATAACCAGACCGGGATGAGGTGCCGGAAAGCTCACTCTTTCCAGTCTTTAAGTTCGTCGTCTAAATGAGCGTGCTCGTCTGGAACCTTGGCATTGCTAATCTCCTCGACCTGACGGTCGGTAAGCTCGCCAGCGGCAATCACCTGACGGTCGCGGCGCTTAAGGCGGTGATACTCTTCCGCCGACAATAGAAAAGTCCGCTCCCTACCATTTTTGGTGATGGCGACCGGCTTTGTCAGCGCTATGTCCTGATACTCACCGATTTTGCGGTGAAAATCGGCAGCGGTGACTCTTACAATCTCATCTGCGCGCATAATACACATCTCCTGCATTTCACATATAATACGCACAATTTGCATCTTTTGCAAGCCCTAGCTTTCAGCGGAGCGTTAAGGGTCCAACAGACCCTGTGTCAATGGCGACGACAAAATGTGCCAGATGGCGGCAAGAAAGTGTACCAGTCAGGTTGATAGAAAAGGGCTGCGTGCGCCCCGGTTGTTTTCTTTTATCGCGTGCATTGAGGCGCGCGGAGCGTAGCGTAGCGCGGCTCAATGTACGCGGCGGCGATTTATGGTTTGGTGCTGGTGCCTCCTTCGGTGTCGGTTGTGTTGACCGCATTCAATGCGTTTTCTGATCGTCGCTGAGCTTTCTTGCTGGCCGCGAGCCAATAGCTGCCGCCGTTCATCTCCAGGATGTTGACGTGGTGTGTGAGCCGGTCGAGCAGCGCGCCAGTCAGGCGTTCTGATCCGAAGACAGTGGTCCATTCATCGAATGGTAAGTTGCTGGTTACAAGCGTTGCGCCACGCTCGTAGCGCTAACTAAACACCTCGAAGAGCAGTTCGGAGCCGACGGCGGTGAACGGCACGTAGCCCAGTTCATCGACGATCAGCAATTTGACTGTGTTGAGATGCTTTTGCAGCGCGCGCAGACGGCGTTCGTCACGCGCTTCCACTAAGTGACCTTGCCCTCGTTCAGCGTCTCCCATGAATGCTCCCATTCCTGCTAGTCAGGCAAATGCATCTCGCCGTTGATCTTCACGTAACCCTCGTTATGCAGGTCGCCGTAGAGCAAAACAGCGGTCGCGATCACCAAATAGCGCAGTGTCGACGGCCCGCAACGACTTGGCTAGAATGGCCATATGAGCCGTAAACCTCAACCTGCCATCGTAAGCGAGAAGGCCATCCGCAGTCTGCTTGAACGCTACGCTTGCCCTGTGCCCTGGCACGAGGTGCGGACGCGGTTTCTTGGCCACATCGCAGCGCCAGCCCTGTCGGTCTCCCCGTTGCAGAGCGCCCAGGATCTGTGGGGCGGAGAATTTCCCATGTTCGAAACGCTGGATGAAGCCAATGAGTTGATCGGCGCTCTGGTCCAGGGCCTGTGGAACTCACTCATCAGGCACCAAAAGCGCAGTGAGCCGTTCCGGTTGGTGCGGCTGGCGACCCAGCCCACGCCGGCAGATCTGGCGCGTGTGGCCACGGTACGCCGGCAGGAACTGGACGGGTTCATTGAGGGTCTGTTTAACGGCCAGGACAGCATCAACCTACCAGAGCGCGCTCACGTTGCGGTCGGTCATCTCTCCGAAATGCGCGCCATAATGGCTGGCATCGAGGACCTGGTTCTTACTGATGAGGAGGCCGAGAGCCGAACCGGGCTTGAAGCCACCTTCCGACACGTCGTCGAGCTGACCCGGATCATGGAAACCGAAATCCACGAAGCGGTGCTCTCCTGCGCCCGCGCCCGGCGGCAAATGCTGGAGGCCTTTCCTGTCCAAAGGCCAACGTTCCATTGATGAGCGCCCGGATCATGTTGGGCTGACAGGGCCCTCTGCCCCTGCCGATAAATACCGGCGACCAGCTACTCGACTTACCTAGCCAGCGCCAACCTGACGGTTTCCGGTGCCTGCTCGATGATACGAATGAGAGTGCGTGCCGCTCCGTTCGGCTGGCGCGCACCTTGCTCCCATTTACGAAGGCCCGAGACGCTGGTCCCGAGCACTGGCGCAAATTCCTCCTGCGTCATCCCAAGTGCCTTGCGAGCGGCACGCACATCAACCTGAGCGACCTCGACCTTACGGACACGCACACCGGTCTTCTTGCCGCGGGCATGATCGTGGGCCTCTTGCATCGAGGCGATAAGCTCCTTACCAAATTTAGCCATCATGTGAACTCCTTCTTGATCGCCTGGGCCAGAGTGGCAATTGCCTTCTTCTCCATGCCACTCAGGTTGTCCTTCTTGTTCTTGCCATAGATCATCAATGCATAAAGCGGAGCGTCCCTAGAAAACACATAGTAGATCACGCGCACGCCGCCGCTCTTGCCCTTACCGCGAGCCGCAAAACGCAGCTTACGGACACCACCTGTCCCGACTATTTCGTCGCCCAGATAGGCGTTCGAAGCCAAAAACTCGATCAGGTCCGAATGTTCCTGCTCTGAAAGAAGGGCCTCGGCACGCCGACGAAAGATCGTGGTTTCTGCGACGGTTTGCATATCTCCATGTACCCCAATGGGTTATTTTTGGCAAGCCAAAAATATGGCGGCATCTATGGCCGCAACGCGCTCCGAACATTGAATTCGCGCCGCCCTTTTTAACAGGGTGCTCGCCCCTGTTATCTCCCTGTTATTTGAAGTTCGGTCCCTGATATTCCAAAAAAATACCCTGTTCCATTGCGTAGGGAATTTTCCCGTAAGTAGCTAATTTCACCGGAGAAAATCACTCTAAATTGAGCTAATCCAGCCATTTATTTGAATTTTCCCTGTATTTTACCCTGTTATCAGGGAATATCAGGTGGAGCGTGGTTCGCACCGAACTGCGTCCACAGCCAATTTTTATAACCTTTTGATAACCAGAGGCTTTCCGGCGTTCGCGCTGGGCGCAACACACAACGGTGACACAGAGGTAGAGGTGGTGCACACCGGCTCAAATCGGAGCCTAAGCCATTGGCTACTCGCCACTTACATCTCACTCGTAGAGGAGCCCTTTACTACTGGCGGGGCAGACTGCCTAAGACGCTGCGAGCGATCATGGAGCAGACGCATCTGACTTGGTCTTTGCACACCGCAAATCCAAAAACCGCCAGACGCTTGGCCCGTGCCGTATCAGCAGCCATCGACCATTACGAGGCTAAGCTGATGAATGCGCCTTAACCCGACCAATCTGGGCTGCTGGTTTGCGGGCTTCGGGGCTTATTTCGGCTTGGCTATGATGCTCGCCTGGTTCACGCCCTATCTCATTGAGGGCTTGGGCATCGAACAGGGTTTGGCGGGCAAGCTCACCGCGCTGCCATTTATCGTCAGCTCAATAGTTGTCGTCGGCGGCAGCTGGCTCTCGCAACGCCTGACAAGAGCGGGCATTGGCAGCCGAATGGCGCGAGGCGTTCTTTCCGGCACCTCCATTTCACTTGGCGGCATTGCACTCCTGCTGACGCCCTATGCGAGAAGCGCAGCATTGAAGATCGCGCTGATCGTTGCGGGCACAACGCCCCCCTCGATCATCTATACGCTGGCACCACTAATCATCGGCGAGATCGTGCCTTCCGCCCAGCGCGGTGCCGTGCTCTCGATCAACAATGCGGTGGCGACATCGGCCGGCATCATCGCTCCATTGCTCATAGGCAACGTCATTGAAGGCGCCAGCAGCGTGGCGCTCGGCTATAGCGACGGCTTTGTCATTTGCGGGGCGGTGACGCTGGCGGGCGGCATTATGGCTCTGATCCTCCTGAACTCCGAAAAGCAGAAGCTGATATATGCAGCACGCCTGCAGGCCCAGCCCGCTTGAGGGCATAGACGACAAACTCGGTTCGGCAACTTCAGAAGCGGTCTACTTCTTACACTGAGAGGCCGTCTTCAGATAGGCGATGATCCGCCAGATATCGTCATCCTGAATAGCACCCCCAAAGGCAACCATACGGGTGCCCGACACGCCATGTGTGATGGTATGGAAGATTTCCTCATCCGAACCGCCATGCAGCCAAATGCAATCGAAGAGGAATGGTGCATCGCTCTGCGCGTTGGTCATCTTGTGGCAATAAGCGCCACAAGTGCCGGCAAAGATCGCCTTGCCGCGTGCAACGTCGGCGGGCACTTTCATCATGGCGGGCACAAGGTCATTCGAAGCTGATGTATCAGCCACCGGCGTTGCGGCAAGCGTCGGCGCATCGCTGACTTGGGCAGGTACGGATTCGCTCTGAGCCGCTTCAGCCGATTTATCTTTCGGCTTGTCGCATGCTGTAAGCGCAAGGCAACCCGCGACAAGGAGAACTGCCGCGATCATTCCGTTCTTCTGCATATTAATTCCTAGTAAGCCTGATTGTCGTGAGATCTTGGGGCGTGAAAACTTTTGCGAAGGCCGCATGGGGCGGCACCCCATATTTGACGAGGATGTCTCTAACTTTGCCACTGGCGACAAGTTCCACGAGCGCCCCGTCAATTGCCTTGCGCAAGTCTTCGTCACTCTTGCGCACCGCCACATGTTCGTTCCAGCGGAAAATGGAGGGCGGCGTGAAGCCAGGTTTGGGTTTACGCCCCAACTCGCCCAATGACGGCCCCCAAATGAGTGCAGCCTTTGCAGCACCGCTGTCGAGCGCTTCAAGTTGCCCTTTGGCCGTTGTCTGTGCCGTCCAGTCGTAGCCCAGTCTCGCCACAACAAGATTGGCGAGCGAGACATTCTGCACCGAAACTTTGATGTTCTTCAGCGATGCCAGATCGTTCGGCAGACTGTCCGGACCCACAAGCTCAAAGCCTGCACCATAATAAGGCCCGCTCAGCGCGAGCTTGTCGTGCAAACCTTGCAGCGCCATGTCGCCCGGCACGGAAGCCACCGCGTCGCATTGCCCCTTAGCCAGCGGCTCCAGTGGCAGGTCGGAATCCTCCACCTCTGCCATTCCCGGTTCAGTCTCGAACCAGACGGGCACCATCGGGCGGCCGATTTTCTCGCCCACCAGCGTCATGATCTCGATGTCATAGCCCTTGCCGTCATCCTTGACCGCGCGCGGCGCATCATGGTCGTCGAAACAGACGCGAAGAGGCGCCGCAGCCTCGCTGGTTGAAACAGTCAGAGCCAGAAAGGCTGCGGCGAGAACGAGTGTTTTCACGTTTGTCACTTCCCGAGCGAGAAGACGAAGAGTTGTCCGCCTTCGGGCAACATGGAAGCCGCGCCCGCAAAACCGTCAAGCGTTGACCAACCACCTGAGGGGATGGCGACAAAAGTCTCGCCATCAACCTGATAAACAATCGGCTGACCGCGTGTCGCGCCGCCCATGCGGAAAGACCAGAGTTTCTTGCCCGTCGCTTGGTCGAAGGCCAGAGCTTCACCGCGCATATTGCCGGTGAAGAGCACCCCGCCCGCTATCGTGACGACGCCCGACATCATCGGCTTGTCATCGCGATAACGCCATTTGACCTTGCCTGTGCTCACATCAATTGCCGAGAGCAGTCCATAAGACTCGCCATCATTGGCGTCCACCGTATCGGGGAAGCCACCCATGAAAGGAATGCCCTTTACGAAAGTGACGATGCCCTTCTCATATTTCTGGCAGGATTCAATCGAGGGCGCATAAACGAGATTGGTCTTGGGGTCGTAAGCACCCGTCCATGAACCGTTCATACCGCCAAGATTGGAGGGACAAACGCGCATCGTCGGATTGTCCTGCGGCATGGCGTCGGGGTTCACAATCGGCCGACCGTTCGCATCGATACCTTTGGCCCAATTGAGCTGCTCAATATATTGCGAGGCGTGCAGAAATTTTCCTGTCGTGCGGTCAAGCACATAGAAAAAGCCATTCCGGTTTGGCTGCGCGATGACTTTGACCTTCTTGCCATCGATCGTCGTGTCGACGAGGAAAATCTGCGTGTTGCCGTCGTAGTCCCAAACATCATGCGGTGTGAACTGGAAGTGCCATTTCATGTCGCCAGTCTTGGGATCAAGGGCAAGCACCGAGTCCGAATAGAGGTTGTCGCCCGCGCGCAGATCTCCGTTCCAGTCTGGCGACGGGTTGCCAACGGTCCAGAACAGCGTGTTGGTTTCCTTGTCGTAAGCGCCCGTTGTCCATGCAGGTGCGCCGCCTGATTTCCAGCTGTCGCCCGCCCAGGTTTTGACGCCGGGCTGACCTTCACCGGGAACGGTATTGCGCCGCTATAGGCGTTTGCCGGTCTTGAGGTTATAGGCGTCGATGAAACCACGCGCACCGAACTCGCCCCCAGCAACGCCTGTATAGACAGTGTTACCGACGATCAATGGCGCGGCTGTCGCAGAGAAACCATCTTTGTAGTTTGCCAGTTCAACCGTCCAAGCGAGCTTGCCCGTCATACGATTGAACGCCATCAAATGCGCATCCAGCGTCGCCATCACTACGAGGTCGCCGCCAATAGCGACGCCACGATTGGCCGAGCCACAGCAAAGACGCAGGTCATCGGGCAACGTCACGTCATAACGCCAGAGGAGTTGACCGGTTTTAGCATCCACCGCCATCAAGCGATTGTAGGAAGTGGTGACATACATCACGCCGCCATAAATGACAGGTGACACTTCGAACTGGCCTGTCGTGCCGGTTGGCAACGACCAAGCGACGTGGAGGTTTTTCACCGTCTCGGGCGTAATGTTCGTAACCGGGCTGTGCCGGAAATTGCGATAGTCGCCGCCATAGAGAAGCCACTGGGCCGTATTAGTCGGAGCCTTTTCCAGCATCTCTGGGGTCACGGGCGCTTTCACGCCAACCGGCTTTTTCGCCAGCCAGACATTCGGCGGCGCGGGCAGCGCGACTTCAGCGCTGTTGGTGCCGCTATCGGCAACAGCACCGGCGAGTGCACCAGTGGCAAATACAGTCGCGACCAGCGCAGCACTGGCCAGACATGAAATAAATCTAACGGTCATTTTTCCCCTGAACTCGCCTCTGACGGCGTCCGTCGGTCTTGCGCCGACTCGTTCCCCTGCAATTTGATGGGGGTAACCTTATCAGCGAGTGCAGACCATGCAAGGCAACTAATGACGCCACCCTAAAACGGGTTTCCGCCCGTCTAGGGTGCAGGTGTCGCGTCCTCGCCGCGTTCATTCCCTGCCACTTCAAATAGATAGTCCGCTCGGCGCTTCTCCTCGCAAGACCTCAATTTGCCTTGGGCGCGGTTCCATCCCACACTATGCAAAATTATAAATCTGCAAGGACACAGCGCTCAATGCTAAAGAAAATTCTGATGGGCGTAGGTGCGCTTGTGGCGTTGCTGATTGTGGGCGCGGGCGTTCTCTATTTCGACAAGCCTCTCCGTTTGACCGTATTGCTGGAACCTTGGAGCGGCTTTAATGCGGCTTCCGCGCCGCCTGCGCCCGACTATACCCATGACGATGCCTGGGCGGCTCTTCCTGATCGCAAAGACAACGCCGATGTCGTTCCGCAAAATAGAGATGCCCACGACAATCAGGCAACCGCCGCCGTCGATGTGTTTTTCATTCACCCGACGACCTATTACAAAAAAAATGGCTGGAACGCCGCTTACGACGAGCCGGGCCAAACATTGGATTTTCTTCAATCCGGCGTGCTGCGGTTTCAGGCGAGTGCTTTCAACGGCAGCGCCCGTGTCTTTGCGCCACGCTATCGCCAAGCGACGCTCTATTCATTCATCGGCAAGGGCGACAACGAGAAAGCCGCACTGGATTTTGCCTATCAAGATGTGGCGCGTGCCTTTGACGAGTTCATTGCCCATCGCAATCACAATCGTCCCTTCATCATCGCCTCCCATAGCCAAGGATCGCTCCATGGCATGCGTCTGCTAAAAGAGAAAATTTCGGGCACCCCGCTCGCCAAGCGTTTCATTGCAGCCTATCTCATCGGCTCGGCAATGCCGCGCGAGGCTCATATTCCAGGCATCGAGCCCTGCGCCACGCCAACCCAAACGTCTTGCTACATCAACTGGAATTCGATGCGCGATGTGAAGGATCGAGGGGGCTGGACGCAAACGGGCACAACCTGGAGCGACGGCCATTATCATCTGGCCAATGGCGTGCCCAATACCTGCGTCAATCCGCTGACATGGACCTTGGACGGGACGGCACCGGCGTCAGCCAATCTGGGTGGCCTGCCTTATGTCAAAAGCACAGCCGCATTCCCGCCTGCGATCAAAGCCCTGACGGGCGCGGCGTGCCAGGGCGGCTTGCTGGTCGTGTCCCCGCCAACAGACAACATTGGCTTCACCTATGGAGTCACAAATGGTGACTATCACATCTACGACTACAATCTCTTTTATATGAACATTAGAGCCAATGTGGCGACCCGCGTCGCTGCTTTCATCATGAAGGCTCACTGAGCTAAATTGAAACCTACCGTGTGCGGCTTGTAAGCGTCCTCAGCGTTCACAGATGTCGCTACACCCTCCCTACCCTAACCGTCGAGGACCTAAATCCGATGACCATGTTTAACCCCTTTAATGCCGCAAAATCTCCGCGTCACCAGCAAGTCTGGGCGCGTTATGAAATCCTCCACACAATCGTAGATTTTTCGGCGGCGCTCATGTTCGTTATCGGCTCTATCTATTTTTTCTTTCCTGAAGACACGTCCAAGGCAAGCTGGTGCTTTCTCATCGGGTCAATCTTTTTTGCAATGAAGCCAACCATTCATTTGATCCGTGAACTGCAATATCTCGCCATGGGAGACGACTCCACCAAGCAAACCCTTCAGGTTTGAAGGAGTGCGTTGATTTTACGGCTGTTTGGTTCTAAATTTTCAGAGTTTGAAAATACGCTACAATTGAAGATGCCTTTAGGCTCAACCGTGCAAGACTGCCCGCTCCTGCCCACAAATTTTTTAAAGTGAGATTCTCGATGGATAAACGCCGCATCGGCGCGTCTGACGTTTCTGCAATTGGCCTTGGCTGCATGAGCCTGTCGCGCTCCTATGGTCCGGCGCCGTCCGAAGATCGCGCCGAGCGCGTGCTATTGGGCGCGCTGGATGCCGGTTATACCTTCTTTGACACCGCCGCCGTCTATGGCCTTGGCCACAATGAACGCCTTGTCGGCCGCGTCCTCAAGCCGCATCGCGACAAGATCGTGCTCGCGTCCAAATGCGGCATGAACGATGGCGAGGAGCGCGACCTCAATGGTTCGCCGGAACGGCTTAAGAAGACCTGCGACGAGAGCCTCGCGCGTCTCGGTGTCGATGTGATCGATCTCTATTATTTGCATCGTTGGGACAAGCGCATTCCGATTGAAGAAAGCGTCGGTGCGCTCGCTGATCTCGTCAAGGCTGGCAAGATCCGCTCCATCGGCCTGTCAGAGGTTGGCGCGGTCAATCTGCGCAAAGCACATGCGACGCATCCGATTGCCGCCTTGCAAACCGAATATTCGCCCTGGACGCGCAATCCCGAAATCGCCGTGCTTGAGGCTTGCCGCGAGTTGGGTGTGGCCTTCGTCGCCTTCAGCCCTGTGGCGCGCGGCTTTCTTGCAGGTGGTGCCCGTGATCCTGACAAATTTGGCAAAGGTGACATGCGCGCCGTCATGCCGCGTTTTCACGGCGATGCTCTTGTCGCCAACCTGAAGCTGCTCGACGCCTTCACTGCTCTGGCGCGTGAGGGAGAATGCACACCGGCTCAGCTTTGCCTGTCATGGTTGCTACACAAGGCCCCGTTCATCGTCCCGATCCCAGGCACCTCGAACCCCGATCACATGGCCGAGGACGCAGGCGGCGCTTCCGTCAGCCTGACACCAGCATTGATCGCCAAAATCGACGATCTCGTCAATGAGCGCACCGTCACTGGCAGCCGCTACAACGACGCCATGCAGGCAGCGGTCGATACGGAGAGATGGGCAAGCTAAGGGCCTTCCTGCCCTGCTCTGATACCCGCCCTCGTGCCCGCCATCCTAGTGATGCTGGAGACGCTGTTTGCGCGCCGTCCCCCTATAGAGCTGCTGGGCACGGCGCAAATTTAATTGCCCATAGGGTCCTTGCAGACAAGACAGGCTCCCCTTGGCGCACTAAACTCCCCCGACTTGGGGAAATGGGGGCGCTCGTGGGAGGGCGGCTCTGAAGTGGAGCGAACTGGATGCTAGAAAAGATTATCAACAAACTGAAAAAAGTGACATCGGGAGATTCTGCGCCGGTGCCGCCAGAGGTCAAGCGGCTGGCCGCTGCCGCCCTGCTGGTCGAGGCAGCGCGCCGTGACAACGACTTTGCCGATGACGAACGCGCCGCCATCGTGCGGGTCGTGGGTGAGAATTTCAACCTGACGCCGGACGATGCAAAAACGTTGGTCGAGATGGCCGAGCAACGCCAAAAGCTGCCCTATAGCGAATCCATCTTTACGCGCACAGTGGCCGAAAGCTTCAGCGACGATGAGCGCAAAGAAGTGCTGAACATGATCTGGCAGATCGCTCTGGCTGATGGCCATCTTAACCACATGGAAGATGCGATGATTGCACGTCTCGCTAAGGAGATCGGCCTGACAAAAGCTGATTCCGACGCCGCCCACCAAGCGGCACAAGCCAAACGCTAACCTGAAATGACGACATGAAAAGGCCGCGCTCTAACCGGGCGCGGCTTTTTTGCTGATGAATTCAGCCATTGGATCAAACCTGAGGGGAGGTCCCTCCCCTGCCTGTGCCATCACGGCATTCGAAATTTTGGCTGACTCCCGCCCGGCGAATTTGGTTATGCTGACTTCCAAGGATAAAACAAAAGGCCAAATCTCACTATGAGCGATACAAATTCAGACGATCTCGACGCTGTGGCCCATGAGCTTCTCGCCGTTATGTCAACGCCCAAGCGCCGTGTGCGCCCACGCATCGCCGAGGCGTTTCGCGACGCAGACGACCTCGAAGTCGAGACGCCGTCCGGCCCGGTGATGAGCTGGCGTCTGGGCAAAGGGCCCGCCACCTTATTGGTGCATGGCTGGGAGGACGACAATTGCCTCTGGGGGGCCATGGCCGACAAATGCGCCGCGCTTGGCCGTGCCGTCGTGGCGATGGACTTGCCGGGGCATGGGTTTTCGCGCGCCGAGCTGGTGTCGCCCGAGGCAGCCTCCGTTGCGGTCGCCGCCGTCGCAGCGGCCCAAGGCCCCATCGACAGCATCGTTGCCCATTCTTTCGGTTGCCCTCTCAGCATGCAGGCGATGAGCAATGGGCTGGCCGTTGAACGCATCGCGCTGATTGCCACGCCCATCCCGCGCATGTCGCAACGCTGGGAGCGCGCCTTGCAGAAGGGCGTCCCGCAAGACGTCGTGGACCGCGCCAAGGCGATCTATGAGGCTGGTGAAAAGACGCGGGCCCCCACCTATGACATGGAGGCAGGGGCGCAGGCCATGACGGCCAAGGCACTGTTTGTCCATTCGCTAGATGATGAGGATTGCCCCGCCTCCAACTCGCAAGATCTAAAACGCTGCTGGCCGGGTGCTAAAATCATGCTGACGGACGAGCTGGGCCACCGCCTTGTTGCCCAAGACAGCGCCACGCTCGACCGCATCATCGATTTCATCGAAGGCTTCGAGCGCTAGGCTTTAGACTTGCTGTAGTTAGGCTTGCCGCCAACCTTGCCAGCGGGTTTGCCTGCATATTTGGCTTTGGGTTTGAAGGTCGGCTTGCTGGGCTTCTTGGGGCGGTCTGAAAAGCTCAGGCGCTCGCTCGGGTTACGCACGTCGCCGCGATCAGGGCGCTTGGCGCGCGCCTCACCTGCCGTGGAACGTTCGCCAGCCTTCGGTTTACCTTCGTACTTGGGCTTACTGTCGTGCTTGGGTTTGCCTTCGTATTTGGCCTTGCCTTCGTATTTGGCCTTGCCTTCGTATTTGGCTTTGCCTTCTGGCTTGGCCTTGCCTTCGTATTTAGCCTTGCCCTTGGGCTTGCCTTGCGTTTTGTCAGGATGAAAGTCCGGTTCGGGCGTAAAGGCTGGCCGATCACGCGGTTCCCACTTCTTCTTGCCCTGCGGCTTGGCTTCAGCGGCAGGCGTCTCGCGCCGCGTTTCATGGCGCGCGCCTTCGACCTTGGCGTCGTCGGGCATCCGCTCACCGGCGGTTGGTTCTTTCAGTTCCGCGCCGGGCTTCATCGGCTCAATGCGCACTTCGCCCTTGGGCACTTGGCGCACGGCTTCAAGAAAACCGTCAGACGCCACGCCCGCCACTTCCACGCGCGTTTCATGCTCAAAAATGCGGATCGCGCCGATCTCGCGTTTTGTCACGCCGCCTTGACGACAGATCATCGGCAGCAACCAGCGCGGGTCTGCGTTCTTTTCGCGACCCACATTGAGGCGGAACCAAACGCTGCCACCCGGCAAGGACTGACCGCTCGCCTTGCGCGGCGGGCGCGGCTCACGTTGTTCTCGGGGTTCTCGGGGTTCTCGGGGTTCTCGGGGTTCTCGGGGCTCATGCGTGTCGCGGTCACGGCGATTGCGAGGTTCGCGTTCACCACGTTCGGGCCGCTCGCTCCGCTCATACGTATTGCGTTGCGCGCCAGCATCGGCCACGTCTTCAGGAGCGGGCAATTGCGCGCGATAAATGCGCGCCAACGCCATGGCAATGTCTTCGGGCGAACGCACCGCCAGCAGGGCGCTCGCCAGCGTCTTGTCTTCCTCGCTATTGTCAGCGTCGAAAATGTCGCTCTCCATCAGACGTTCCTGATCGAGCCTGCGGATGTCTTCCGCAGTGGGTGCGGCAATCCAATTGGGCGTGATGCGCGCATTGCGGATCATAATTTCCGCCTTGCGACGGCGCGAATGCGGCACCAGCAAAACGCTGACGCCCTTGCGCCCGGCCCGGCCTGTGCGGCCTGATCGATGCTGCAACACTTCCGGGTCATGCGGCAGGTCTGCATGGATGACGAGGCCCAAATTAGGCAAATCGATGCCGCGCGCTGCCACGTCGGTTGCCACGCATACCCGCGCGCGGCCATCGCGCAAAGCCTGCAGCGCATGGTTGCGCTCGCTCTGGCTCAGCTCGCCCGACAGCGCCACCACGGCAAAGCCGCGTTCAGAAAGCGCTGCCTGCAAACGGCGCACGCTTTCGCGCGTGTTGCAAAATACAATGGCACTAGGTGATCCCACAAAGCGCAGCGTGTTCACCACCGCATGTTCTGTTTCGCGCGGCGCGATCACAATGGCGCGATATTCAATATCGGCATGGCCGCGTTCGCTGCCGCCGGCCTGAATGCGAAAGGCATCGCGCTGATAGGTCTTGGCCAGCGCCACAATCTCTTTGGGCAAGGTTGCCGAGAACAACATCGTCCGGCGCTGCTCGACCGGCGTTGCCTTCAAAATAAATTCAAGATCTTCGCGAAATCCCAGATCAAGCATCTCGTCGGCCTCGTCGAGCACGACGACCTTCAAGTCACCAATGCGCAAACGGCCGCGCTCCAGATGGTCGCGCAAACGCCCTGGCGTCCCGACCACGATATGCGCCCCAATGTTCAGTTGCCGCGCTTCGCTCTTGGGGTCCATGCCGCCCACGCAGGAGACGACGCGCGCGCCTGCGTGCTCATAAAGCCACGTCAGTTCACGATGCACCTGCAAGGCCAGTTCGCGCGTTGGCGCAACCACAAGGGCCAGTGGCGCATCCGCGCGGCCCAGCTGTTCAGCTTCGCCCAGCAGCGTCGAGGCCATGGCCAGCCCATAAGCCACCGTCTTGCCAGACCCCGTTCGCGCTGACACCAGCAGATCGCGCTCAGCCGCTTCGGGCTCCATGACCGCCAATTGCACCGGCGTTGGTTCAGAATAGTCGTGCTCTGCAAGAGCACGAGCGAGCGGAGTTGCGGTCGGGGGAAATGCCACGGATAAACCTAGCCTTGAGCCATGAGGAACCCCGCGCATAGGGGCGGGTCACACGCACGCCAGCCGGGGACCTCGGGCAATAGCGTGCGCTCGCCTCCCAGTCACGCAAGAACTTCGCATCCAAGGCCAAATTCGTCCGATTTAGGCCTAAAATTGGCCAAAACGACACGAACGCGACGTTTAAGCGCATGGAGCGCGCGGCTCACGCCGCTTTGTCCCTACAGCCCCAATATACGCTTGGCGATGATGTTTTTCTGAATTTCATTCGACCCGCCATAGATCGATTGTGCCCGCGCCCCAAAATATTGGGCGACCGAAGGCGCAGCGGCAGCGGGAATGGCAAAGTTATCAGACCCTTCTGGCACCACGGAATCAGGAAATGCTGGCTGCGCATAAGGGCCAAATGTTTCCGCCCCAAGCTCGGTAATGTCCTGAGCCAATTCCGTTGCAATCACTTTGAGGATGGATGATTCCTCGCCCGGCGCGCCGCCATCGGCAACAGAGGCGAGCGTGCGCAGCACCGTCAGCTCCAGCGCATCCAGCCGCGCTTCCAGTTCTGCCAGCTTGCGCGCAAAGCTCGGCTGCGCCAGCAGCGTCGTGCCATCAACGCCAGTCTTGCCCGCCGTCTCCCGAATATTGCGCAATTGTTTGCGCTTGCCCGCGACATGCGCATAAGAGGTGCGTTCATGGCCGAGCAGATAGTTGGCGTAAGTCCAGCCCTTGCCCGCTTCGCCGATGCGATTTTCCTGCGGCACGCGCACATCGACAAAATCAATCGCGTTCAGTGCATGCTTGCCGTCAATCGTGATGATTGGTCGCACGGTGATGCCCGGCGTCTTCATATCGATCAGTAAAAAGGTGATGCCTTCCTGTTTCTTGCCCGAATTGTCTGTGCGCAACAGACAGAAAATCCAATCGGCATGTTGGCCAAGGCTCGTCCAAATCTTCGTGCCGTTGACGATGTAATCGTCGCCGTCCGGTTTGGCGCTGGCTTGCAGCGAGGCAAGATCGGAGCCGGACTCAGGCTCTGAATAGCCTTGTGCCCAAAATGTCGTGCTGTTCAAAATGCCCGGCAAAAATTTCGCCTTCTGCGCGTCGGTCCCAAACGTATAGATCACTGGCCCGACATAAAGCAGCCCCATCGGCACGACGTTCAGCGCGCCTGCGCGTTCCAACTCCTCATCAAAAATATATTTCTGGTTGGAGGACCAACCCGTGCCGCCGACCTCCTTGGGCCAGTTCACCGCCACCCAGCCCTTCGCGTCCAGCGCGCTCTCGGAGCGTTGATAGTCGGCCTTTGCAGGCGAGTGCCCCTTGCCGATCTTCTCAATCAGGTCTTGAGGATATTCCGTCTCAAAAAAGTGCCGCACATCCATGCGGAATTTTTCGTCAGCTTGCGTAAATGAAAAATCCATCAGCGTCTCCTCGCCCAAATTTAATTTTGATATCGTTATGATAGCAGATTTCGCGATGGACCAAGGATGCCAAAAGATCAGAGATGCCTATGCGTGCCATCCAGCGACAGCAGATCGCCATAAAGGTCCGGGCGCCGGTCGCGGAAGACGCCCCATTCGATCTTGGCGTTGCGTAGCTTGTCGAGATCGAAAGTCGCAGTCAGCACGGTTTCATCCGTCTCATTGGCCTCGGCCACCTTGCCGCCCGTATTGTCGGCAATGAAGGACGAGCCATAAAAGGTGATCTCGCAAGCTCGCCCCACTTCACGGCCAATACGATTGGAGGCCACCACCGGCGTCATATTGGCCGCCGCATGGCCTTGCATTGTGCGTTGCCAGTGATCGCGCGAATGTAATGTCGCATCATGTGGCTCAGAGCCAATGGCGGTCGGATAACAAATGATGTCCGCGCCCTTCAGTGCCAGCAGCCGCGCAGCTTCGGGAAACCACTGGTCCCAACAGATCGCCGCGCCGATCCGCCCAACCTTGGTGTCCCATACTTGCAAGCCAGTGTCGCCCGGCGAGAAATAATATTTCTCATTATAGCCCGGCCCGTCGGGAATATGAGACTTGCGATAGACGCCCAGTACTTCACCATCGGTATCGATCATCACCAGTGAATTGAACAGCGCAGAATTGGCGCGTTCATAAATCGACACCGGCAGCACAACGCCCAAGCGCTTGGCCACTTCGCGCATCCGCTTGACCGCCGGATTATCGGCCACCGGCACAGCCATTTGCAGCAGGTCGGGCGCGACGTCCTTGCAAAAATAATGCGACTCGAACAATTCCTGAATGAGCACGAATTGCGCGCCTTTCTCTGCCGCCTGCGTCACCAGCTTTTCGGCCCGCTCGATGTTCTCATCAACATCCGTGCTACAGGCCATTTGCGTCGCGGCAACGGTCAATTCGGTCATGGTCTGGCCTTTCGTCATTATTCCTGCGGGTGTGAGGGCATCATACCAACAGATAAAGGGCAAGCGACCAGCCATTTTACCCAAATTTTTAGGCCACCCCTGTAACACCAAGCCACACCGCAGCGTAACCTTGATAGACTGCCCCTCGAAGAGGACATTTCTGCATGACCGACAACGTGCCCGACGCGCCCACATCGCTCCACCCCTTGATCGTTCGCATCACCCATTGGGTCAATGCTTTTGCCATGATCTTGATGATCGGCAGCGGTTGGCGCATCTATAACGCCTCGCCCCTTTTCAATTTCCGCTTCCCCAATGAGTTCACCATCGGCGGTTGGCTGGGTGGCGCTTTGCAATGGCACTTCGCGGCCATGTGGTTACTGGTCATCAACGGCCTCGTCTATCTTATCTATGGGCTCTGGTCGGGCCATCTCAAGGCCAGCATGTTGCCCGTCAGCCCGCGCGCCGTCTTTGCCGATGTCCGCGCCGCCCTTGCCTTCAAGCTCGCTCATGCCTCAGGCAGATATAATGCGGTCCAGAAGGTGCTCTATCTCGGTGTGCTTGCCATCGGCATCGTGGTTGTCTTGAGCGGCCTGTCTGTCTGGAAGCCGGTGCAATTCCATCTGCTCGCTTCTGTCTTTGGCGGCTATGAAGGTGCGCGCCTCGTTCATTTCATCTGCATGTCGGCCATCGTCGCTTTCGTGATCGTGCATCTGGCCCTTGTCGCCATCGTGCCTTCTGTCTTTTTGCCCATGATTACAGGGCGCACGCCGCGCCCCAAAAAGGAGGCGGCGCAATGAGTCTCTTCAAAACAAAATCACGCGCCGCCGTTATGCTCGAAGACATCAAACCTGAATTACGCAAAATTGAGCGGCGGCTCTTTCTTCGCCACAGCCTGTCGCTCGGCGCACTCACCATGCTATCGGGTTGTGATCTTGGCGATGGCAAAGCCGTCCAAGGCGTGCTCAACGCTATGTCGAAATGGAATGACGGTGTGCAGGCGGCCATCTTCAGCCCCACCACGCGAGCGCCGATTTATCCGGCCAGCGCCATCACCAAGCCCTTCCCCTTCAATGCGTTTTACGCCGAAAGCCGCGCCCCTGTTGTTGATGGCGCGACCTACAAGCTGAAACTATCGGGCAAGATTGCCGACAAGAAACCATGGACGGTTGAGGAACTGCGCACCCTGCCGCAGGAAAGCCAGATCACGCGCCACATCTGTGTTGAAGGCTGGAGCGCTATCGGCCAATGGGGCGGCGTGCCCTTCCATCTCTTTCTCGATCTCGTCGGGGCAGACAAGACCGCCAAATATGTCGGCTTCAAATGCGCCGACAATTACTATTCAAGCATCGACATGCCAACCGCGCGCCATCCTCAGACCATCTTGGCGCTCAACTATGCAGGTGAACAATTACCGATCAAATACGGCTACCCAATGAAGCTCCGTGTGCCAACCAAACTTGGCTTTAAGAACCCCAAGCACATCACCGAAATTTTCGTCACCAACGACTATCCCGGCGGCTATTGGGAAGATGAAGGCTATAATTGGTTCAGTGGCTCATAGCGTCGGCGCGACCGTCATCATAGCGATGCCAATTTGCACGATCATCAAGGCAAGCCCCAGCGTCGCCGCATTCCACGCAAATGTGCGCAGCCAAGGCGTGCCCGCCGCATAAAGCGGCAAATAGGCGAGACGGCCCGCGATATAGAGGATGGCCCCAAACTGGCTGAGGCTACTGGCGATGTCGAGAAATTCGATCATAAAGACGGCGGCGACAAAGACCGCGAATGTCTCCAGAAAATTACGCTGCGCCCGCTCCATCCGTCCTGCAAAACCTGTCGGCCGCACATCCTCGTCGCGCGCGCCCACCGTATAGCGATTGCCGACCTGCGCCTTGAAAGCAAAAGCCGACGTCGTCACATGCAAAAGCGCCAAAATCAGCGCGCCAAACAGGCACCAAAATTCAACCGACATTTTCTCTCCCCAAAGATGTTCGGCAATCACTATACGTCAAATTTCCTTAAAGCCCTCCCCCTTGAGGGGGGAGGGTTGGGAGGGGGTGAAACCGCGTATTCTGAATCCGTCATAGTCTCACGACATTCCTCCCCCTTGCACCCACGCCAAATCAATTGCACCCTATCGCCAAAGGGAAGGACCAAATCATGCGCCTGCGCCAGATCGCCCTTGTGGCATCAGACCTTGAACCGCTCGTCAAAGCCTTCGACGCCGTGCTTGGCCTCAAGGTGGCCTATCGCGACCCCGGCGTCGCGGTTTTCGGCCTCGTCAATGTGGTCTTTCCTGTCGGTGGCGAGTTTCTCGAAATCGTCCAGCCCGTGCGCGACGATGCCTCTGCCGCGCGCTATCTGAAACGCCGAGGCGGCAACGCAGGCTATATGGTGATCCTGCACACCAAGGACGCGCTCGCCCACCGCGCGCGGCTTGAAGCTGACGGAATCCGCAAGATCGCCGAACACGCTGGCAAGACCTATACCTTCACGCATTTCCATCCCGGCGATTTCGATGGTGTGCTGACCTCCATCGATTCCGTTGGTGGCGTTGCCGACCCGCTCGACACCATGTGCGACTGGCCGCCCGCTGGCCCCGACTGGCGATCCGCTGGCACCGACGCCAATGTTTTGGGCCTTCCCGCCGTCACCATCCAGGCGCGCGATCCCGCGGCGGCGGCCAAACGCTGGGCAGTACATTTATCATCATCTGTAGACAGATCGAATGTGGTTCGTCTCGCGCGCGGTGAAATCCGGTTTGTCTCCCCCGTCGATGACGATGGCACCGGCGTTGTCGGCATCGACATTGCCGTCCGCGATGCTGCCCCCGTTCTCGCCGCCGCCAAGGCGCATGGGCTCACGGTGGACGGAACAGGCTTTAATATCTGCGGGATAAAAATTTCGCTGGTTTAGAGCCTCACCGCACCGAATAAGCAACGGGTCCGAGGACAAGTCTTTTGCCCTTCGCCGTCTCGACACGCGCCAAAACGGAATAATATCCCCGCTTCACACGCCAATCGTAATCCCCGCCCCGCGTCTCACCGACCTCATCGCCGTTGACGAACCATGTCACCTTATCCTCAGGGGTGATGCCCGCGAGCGAGAAACGAAACGACTGCCGGTCAGCTGGCAGGCGCGGATCAAAGGCCAAGCGCAAATCCTGCGATGGGCTCATAATGGCGGGGACAAGGTTGTCCTCAGGCGGGGATATGGCGCGCGAGCTGGCTGTTCTGTAGTCATAGATGGGCGTGCAGGAAAGGCTCGAATTAACACAGTTTTCTTGCAGGAAAAGCTCGGAATTGAGAGCCAATTTCGAGGTATTCTGGTCCCTGTTGAGGTAGGCAAAGAGCCCCCTCAAAACGAGCCCCGGCCCGGTCGATCCGGTAATGCCATCCATGGGCGTCTGGTCCAAATTTCCCATCCATATCCCCACCACATAGCGGCTGTCATACCCTACCGACCAGGCGTCTCGATAGTCGGTCGAGGTGCCCGTTTTCACAGCCGTTTGTGTCGGTAAATCAAGTAACGAATAGCGCCCAAACTCCATCGAACGTGCCCACGGATCGGACAAGATATTGCTCACCATAGTCGCTGCTTGCGCACTGAATACACGATGACTTTGATCATTAGACGGATGATTGTTCATCACCGCATGTAAAGGTAACGTCTCGCCCTGATTAGCAAGTGCCCCGAACGCACGAACCAGTTCGAGCAAAGACACTTCACCATTCCCGAGTGCCAAACCGTCTCCATAAAAACCAGCTCCTCGCGTCAGGCTTTTGAAACCAAGATCATGCAATACCGAAAGATAGTGATCCGGCCCCACAAAATTCACGGCATGGATCGCCGGAATATTAAGCGAGTTTCCCAACGCCTGCCGTATCGAAACATCGCCGTAAAAATGATGACTGTAATTATTGAACTGATGCATTCCCGTGCCGACCGCTTCCGACAACGGCGCATCAATAATCCGTACGCCCGGCGACCAACCCGCATCAAAACTCGCCGCATAGAGAAAAGGTTTCAACGCCGAACCCGGTTGACGCGGAATGAGAACAGCATCAAGAAATTGTCCTGGCACATATGTACTGGATTGCGCCCCCGCAACGACCCACGCGAGTATCTCTCCACTGCGTCGGTCAATCACAAGCGCTGCCGCATTGTGGACACGCCGACCAGAAAGGGCATCGACGCGTTGATCAACCAGCCCTTGCGCGAAGTCCATCAGTCCACTGTCGAGCGTCGTCTTCACGCGCAACGGCATCGTCTTATTAGTGGCACCGCCCAACTGCTGATCAACATAAGTTCTAAAATGACCAATAGAAAATGGGCGCGACGCGCGTTCCAATGTCAACGGCGTCTCAATGATGTTTTGCCACTCGCTACCGTCAATCAAGTTGGCATGGCGCATAGCCCTTGCAAGATGAATGGTGCGGCGCTCCAAACGCTTGGCCCCCTTTTGATAGGGATCAAGACCCGAGGGCGCGCGCGGCAGAATAGCAAGCGCCAACATTTCGCGCGCATCAAGCGTTTCCAAATCGCGATTGAAATAGAAACGCGCCGCTGCCACAACGCCGCGCCGGTTCGATGCGTAAGGAACTTGATTGAGATAGAACTCAAGAATATCAGCTTTGGTGACGCTAGCCTCGAGGCGGTTGGCGTCAAAACCTTCAAGCCATTTGGACCAGAGCGTGCGTGGACGCGGCACCAACATGCGCACGACTTGTTCGGAGATGCTACTCGCACCGCGCACATTATGCCCAGCCACTACGCCTTGCCAAATGGCGTGAAGACGCGCGATCCAATCAACGCCACGATGTTTGTAAAAGCGTCGATCCTCCGCTGTCAGAACAGCTTGTTGCAAGCGTTGTGGAATGGCGTAAAGCGGCACCTGATCCTGAATGTTCCAGGCGTCAGTTTTTTCAGCCAAGGCGTGACCTTCACGGTCCAACAAAATGTGACCCTGCGCCCTCACATGCAGGTTAAGCGCCGCTTTGTCGGCAAGACCAAACCACGTCGCGCCGAGCAAAACTACCGCAGCGGCAAAGCCCACACATACCGCCCAATCGATAAACGTACGCGGCCTGCTCATTTCAGATTAGCCGTTACATGGAGCGTTCCCGATGCACCAAGACCGAAGACCTCAGGATCATACATTTCTTGCGCCTTGACTGCGCGGCTGGAGAAATCTCCTGTTGCAATCGCCTGGGCCACATAGCTCAGGTGATAGTTTCCCGCCCCCAGATAATCGGAGTAGAAACGCACGCTATCGTCACGCAATTCGCGATGATAGAAGGACCAATAACCTGCCGCGTATTCAATCCAGTCTTTATATTTGGCACCCCAGCTTCCCTCAGGCAGAACAAGGTTGGCTTTGTCTGCGTCCACCACAGAGGTCGTCGCAAGATCGCGGTTGACCGGTTCCAATCCGCCAGGCACAGGATCATCGACCACTACAAAATTGCGCGCGGCAGGCAGCGACAGATAGATATCGACACGCACAAGATCGCCACGTTTAACGGTGGCCGGTTCGCTGAGAAGAACTCTCTTGCCATCTCGCTCGACGCTATACTCCCGTCGAATTTCGATGCCGCTGTTAACAGGAGTGACGTTGCCGTTGATGGGTGCATAGCTGAGCCGCGTGGCATAATAGAGCCGCCCTACCCCTTCGCGTTTAAGCGTCAACGTGGCGTCGCGTCCAATGTCGGTAGAACTGATATTGTGTTCAAGCGTGATAGGTTTTGCCGTGACGCCAACAAGATTGGCCGTGCCTAGCGTGTCGCCATCAAGAGACGCCGTTACATTCAGTTTCGGATCTACTGTCTCGAACGCACTCGCGTAGTCAGCAAGCGCATTGGCGCAGAACATGTTTTCCTGCGTATTGCCCCAATAGCCTTCTTGCTTTTGGCTCTGCGAAATGGAGCGAACAAGTTTAAATGCAACGCCCTCAACAGCAGATTTCTTGCCGGGAACACGCGCGTAGGCAACGAGGCTCGACAGGATGGCGCAATTGTCACGCAGCGGAGACGACAAGATACGCGCGTAGCCTTCACCTTGTTTCTCCGAAAAAATGAACTTACCAGACGTTTGGTTGGAATGCGCCAAGATCATGTCGAGGAATTCACGAGCCAGCTTTTCACCCTGTTGGTCTTTTAACGTCAGGCTGGCTTGCAGCAACATGGCATTACCAAAGAGCCCCATAGTCTTGAAACGTGGGCGCAGACGCTCAATATTGCGCGCGCTCACATGCCCCTCGCGTGCCATCGCCGCCAGCGCAACAGCGCGCACGGAAGCAGACATATTGGCCGTGTAATAGTTCGGGGCTGTGTCCTTGCGTAGAAATTCCTCCAGATATTTTTGGAGCTTGTCTTTGACGGGCGATGTGGCATCGGTGCCACGATCATGGAGCCAAGTGAAAGCCAGCGCCGTATAGGCTGACAAATAGGGATCAACGCGATCATTGGAGGCGAGCCAATAGGCCATTCCACCATTAGGCGCTTGAAAATCTGCCGCACTCTCGATGGTCGATTTAAGTGTTTTGGGTGCGTCAGCCCATTGCAAATTGTCCGGAAGGTATTTTCGCAAGGCGGCAAAGTTTGCGGCCATCACTCCTTTGGTCAACCGTTGCTCCCAACACAAGAACGGATAATTTGCAATGTAGCGGAAGGCAGCGGCGACATTGGTAATGACTGTCGGGCTCAAAGTCACCGTGAGGTCACCGGCATCCGGCCGAATGACCTTGGGAAAGGCAATCGGCGTCACCACGTCGGCGCTATCCGTTGTGCCGTAGGCCGCTGAAGTGATCAGATCAACATGTTTGCCAATGGGCAGGTGAAAAACATAACCGTCCTTATCCAAGGCGTCGCCAGCCGACACGGTGAAATCGATGTTGCCAGTGTGCGCATCTCGCGTCGCGGGGATCAGACCTGCCGTGATTGGTACAAAAATGGTGCTCCGCGCGAAAGCATTGAGTTTGACGGTCTTCTTGAATGACACAGATTTGTCATTATCGCCGACGTTTCCCTTCGCGCTGATTGCGATAGAAATTTCTCGCGGCTTGTCTGTCCGGTTCATCACGCTGAAGCCCGCGTCGAACGTGTCTCCCTCCAACACTTGATTGGGCATGACCGATCGGATTTCAGTAAGGCGGTTGACCTTAAAGTCACCGACACCGAGTCCGACCTTATCCATTGGCGTCACCGCGAGCGCGAGCACCCGCCATCCAGTCAAGTTGTCAGGAGCAGCAAAGGAAAACTTCGCGCTGCCTTGAGCGTCCGCGAGGATGGATGGGTTCCAATAGGCGATGAATTTCGATACGTCCCGAACTTTGAAGTCCGCGCCGCCATCGCCGCCGGGATTGGCACCTTTCTTTTCAAACTTCTGGCGCCCCACAAGTTTCAACAACAAATTATAGTTGCGCACATCGAGGTTATCGAGACGGTAGAGACCACGATAGGGATCAAAATAGGCGTTGCCACCGGTGACGAGATCAAAGACGGCCTGATCGAGGACCGCGACAGCGAATTCGATAGGCTGCGTCTGTCCCTTATGACGCGGCTCGGCGTGCAGCTTAACGGCGACAGCTTCGCCCGGACGATATTCTTCGTGATCTGCTTTCGCTGTCACCTTCATTTCGTTGTAGGGGTCATTGACCGGCACGGCCATATAGCCCATTCGGAACGATGGCTTGCCAAGGTCCACCGTGTTGGCATCAATCGGCATGTCCACACGCGGGCTCAAGAGCACGACCGAAACATAGAACCCCGGCGCGTAGTCTGGCTTCACCGGGAATTCGACGACGGGGGTGGAGGTGTCGAAAGTTTTGACGAAATGATCAATGACGCCGTAGCGCTCAATGGTGATCAGAGCCTTGGCGTGAGGGTAAGGATTCTTGATCAGATAGCGCGCTGTGTCGCCGACATTGTAGCTCGCCTTTTCAGGAAACATCTGGAGTGCTGTGTCAGGTTCGCTATCCCACAGCACAACGTCACGCCCTGTGACCCAGAAGTCGCTTGATGCGACCTGCGTCTTACCTTTACTGCCGTTAACCGACGCGGTGATGCGATATTCACCGGCCTGCTTGGGCGTGAAGCTGCATGTCTCCGGCTGCGCATTCGGCGTGCCTGCGCATGTGCCTGCGGCTTCCCAATTTGTATTGTAGATCGTCTGATAGACATTGCCGGCCGACTTGACGCGCGCCGCCGTCACCGTTTTTCGCTCAATTTTGAGATCGACTTGTGTGCCGGACACAGGCACGCCTTTTGGATCAACAACGATATATTTATACGATCCGGATTTGCCCGCCTGATATATCCAAGCGTCTGGTTTCAGGCCGACAAAACGATCCGTCGCGGCATAGATAGCGCTCGTAGCATTGGCAATGTTCTTGCCACGATCATCGGCGACGGCGACTTCAAATATCAGATTACCGAATGTGGCATCTCCCTGATCGGGGATGGCAATAGCGGTCTTGACGTCTCCTTGGGCGCCGAGCGGCTGTTGCAACTGCGCGATCATACGCTGATCAGACCCGGAGGTGTCGTCACTGCGATAAAAGCTGAAACCGGCAGCGACTGGATGCTCGGAATGCATCGGCATCGCGTTGAACACGGCAGTGATGCGCGCGGTGGCATCAGTATAGGGTCCACCAGCATGGAGCGTCGCCTTGCCCACCACTTCAGCAGACTGGCCGGGTGCAAAAACATGGCCATTGACTGTGGCGGTGACACGGAATGATGCTGGCGTGAAATCACTCACCAGCACGCGCATCGGCTTCCATGCGTACCACCCAGTTTGCCCCAGCATACCTTCCTCGGTCGCATTGTCCTTAATGTCACCCGCCGTTGCATACATCTTTTGCAACAGGCGAAACCTGTACCAGCCGACGGCGCCGTACTTTGACAGCTTGAACTCACCAGACGTCGCGCCAAACTCGCTAAGAATTAAATCCTTAGTTTCAGCGACGAGTTTCCCTGTCGGATCGATCAACTGAACACGATAGGACGACGGCGGCGCAGCGGTGAGGCCTTCGTTATTTTGGCCGCGTACATAAATCTTGTACTGAACGGTGTCACCAGCGCGGTAGATGCCTTGCGCCGTCGTGCCCCAAACCCGCATATGGGCCTGTTCAACCTGATCGTTCGCCCATATCTGCTCGCCGGAGGCGCGATAGGTATCGGCTTCAAACTGATAGTTGAGCGGCATGACGGCGAGGTCAGCCCCCTTCTCTGTGCGGATGCTCAAGGCGCGATCACATTCCGATTGCCATTCGCCGACCACCGGTGCCTGACCGGGTAGGCGCGCCAAGCCATCTGCATCGCTCAGGGCGAACGCCGTTTCGCGCGCTGACACCCATTTGCCAATTTTGTCGTTACCGCAAAATGCACCAAGCAGGGTCGGATCGTGGAAGAACGATACGCGCGCGCCTTCGACCGGCTCGCCTGTCGCCAGATCGGTCACCCAAACCAATGTGTTGTAATGCGCGAGCTTTACGTGCAATCCAAATGGCGTCACTTGCGCGAAGACAACGGCAGGCCGCTTCTGCGTCGATGGCGTTGTGGTCAACTGACCCAATATCGCGCCGGATTTTCCGTTCAACATATCGCGCACGCCAAACGGAATCGCATATTGCAGATTGCGAATGGGATCCAGCGCTTGGTGAAACGTCAGGCCGCTTTCAGCGCCCTTTGTCGTCAATCTCGAATAGGTGAAGTCTCTGTCCGTCAAATTGTTGACATAAAGCGCGACATCGCTGTCCACGCCTTTTTCGAGAACGGCGATGTCATTGGGAAATTCAAAATTTGGCGGGCGATTATCCATGCGCCAATGCATGTTGAGAGCGCCTTCAAGCGAACGCCCAAATATATCGACGATCTTCGTATCACCGGGTTTCAGGTTCGCTTCATAGTCGCGATCTGAACGGAGATAGACGGGAAAGCGTGCGGTATATTCGTCGCCAATGTTGTGTCCCATCCCACCGTAATAGCCTTCTGTCTGGTCAGGATTAGCATCTACCCAAGGGTCGACGTCAGGTGCGGGTTTTCCGAGCGCTGGCGACAAGACAACATGATCACGGATTTGCTTAAGCTGAAGCGGCGCTGAAAAAACAAGCCGTATAATGCTCCATGGGCCGCAAAGTGCGTCCTGCGTTTCGTCCGGGCGAATAGTTATCGTCTTGCCCTGATTGGTGTCGCAACGCAGTCCAACGAATTTAAAATCTCCAAAGGTGGCGAATTTTTTGACTTGCTGCTCGGCGATACTGCGCTCTGGTCCGAGGCCTGAAATCAATCCTGGCGTCATATCGAGTTCAGCATCGACGCCGGACGGCAAAGGGCTCACGGGCGCGACCAACCACGTGCGACGTGTCCATTCGTGCGGGGCAGCTGTCGTTTCAGATCGAAACCACGGGATATACGAAAGGAGTTTTTTGAAAAAGCCGCTGAACCCAGGCTCGCGCGGCACATCAACCAAAGCGTCGCCGGGTGATTGTGACCAGTCGGGGCCTTCTGTCGCGATGACTGCGCCCGTTCCCCCTTTCCAGTTGAACGCCAGATGGTTGACGACACTGTCGCGGCGAACCGGCTGATTGAACGTAACCAGTAGCGAGGGCATAGCCGGACCGGCCCAATCGGAAAATCCGGCTCTGTCCAACGCTACGCGTTCCGTTATGAAGTTATGCGTGATCGGCTTTGTCAATGCGGTGCCGTCTTGGGCGACAAGACCAGGATTAACCGTGACGCTGTAATGCGTCGAAGCCTTCAGCGCATCGCTTTCCTTGAGCTCGCAGGCCAATGCACGATCACTGAGCCAGCGCCACTCGCAAGCAAGTTGAGGGGAGATCGAAACGAGTATCTCGTCGGCACTTCGGTCCATTTGCCCAAGCGGAACCACCGCGCGGTCAAACTCGATCACGAGTTGGCGGGCGGCCGGTACGTCTTCGCCAGAAGGCGTGATCCGCGCGACACTCAAGCTGCTTTCGGCGGCCTCGGCGGCGATGGGCGCTAATGTGCCTAGTGCTACTACCAGAATGATCCAGGCAAACGGCGCAAAACGATTGAGCGTGATCATGCGGGGCCTTCACGATTGCAGAAATTGGAAAGATGGTCCGCCGCCCGCCGGGTGGGCCGATCTGGCGAACCTCAGAGATGAACGCACGCCTCTAGAACCATTGGAACTCGAACCGTCATTGTGCCCCGCATCCGATGGCGGGAATATGGCAATCTGCCGCTGGGCACAAAGTATTGTCCATGAGCACCATTTTGGGTGTCAGTTTCGTCAGTTGCCAACCCAACCCAAGGCCCGCTGGAATAAGCCAATGGTGGAGGCATGCAACATGTCGCCCGTTTCTTTAGGCGCCTTACCCGCAGCGGCGCGCGCATGGGTGCCTTCCAGAATGATCCCGAGCTTGAAGCAAGCTAAAACAGCATACCATCGAATGGCCGACAGGTCGCGCGTGCTGCCTTCGCCGTAACGCTGGACCAGCTCATCGGCTGTCGGAAATCCGTCCCAAGGTTGAATGCCTGTTGCAGTTGTTGCACGCTTGCCTGCGGCATCCGGCCAAGTCGCCATAAGCCACCCAAGATCGATCAACGGATCGCCAATGGTCGTCAGCTCCCAATCCACGATGGCCGCTAATTCGCCACTGTCATGACGGTACATGACATTAGCCAGATGATAGTCGCCATGAATGATGCCGGGCTGAAATGATCCCGGCCGATTTGCCTCCAGCCATTTGCTGACGAGATCCACGCCGGGGATCTCGCCTGGCCCTTCCCAGTCGGCATATTCAGTGTAACTCTCCAACTGCTTGTGCCAACGCGCGACTTGTCGTTCGAGGTAATTTTCGGGCTTGCCGAGGCCAGACAAGCCGACAGCGATATAGTCAACGCGGCCAAGAGCAGCGGCCCCGTCAGCAATGGCAAGCCCCATGCGATAACGGATCGCTGCGTCATTCGCATGAAGAGGCGGAAGGCCTATCGTCGCGTTGAAACCATCAACCGGTTCCATCAGATAGAATGCGGCACCCAATACGTCTTCGCTCGCGCAAGCAGCAATCAAACCGGGATGCGGCACGTCGCTACCCTTCAGCGCCGCGAGCACACGCGCTTCGCGTCGCATGGTCTCGCTGCCGTTCATATGTGGACGATGAGGTGGACGACGAAGCACGAAGGTGCGTAGCCCTCGGGTAAAACGAAGCAGGATATTTTGCGTCCCACCCGTGAGCTGGGTCACGTCTTCCAGCGCGCCGGATTCAAGACCCTGCGCATCCATCCATTCTCTCAGCTTCTCCAGATCAACAAGATCGGCCCACGATTCAAGGGACATTCGACATCACTTCCTTCACCATAGAAACCCTCACAGCGAGCATCATTATGCGTTGCGCGCCATTAACCCACCATCGACGGGAATGGTGACGCCCGTGATGTAAGATGCCGCAGGCATGCAGAGGCTGACAGTGATATGCGCCACCTCCTCAGGCCTGCCATAGCGACGCATCGCGGTGCGGCGCTTGGCATAGATTTCCTTGTGATCGTCAGGAATGCCTTGTGTCATGCCGGTTGAAATCGGACCGGGGCAGACGCAGTTAACGGTGATGCCTTCCTTGCCAAGTTCAACAGCGAGCGCACGCGTCAGCCCGGTGACGCCTGCCTTAGCAGCCGAATAAGCACTATCAAGTGCGGTTGCGCCCAAGGCTTCTGTCGAAGCAATGTTGACAATGCGGGGGCTTTTTGATTGACGCAAAAAAGGCAAAGCCGCACGAATGATGCGCTGATGCGCTGTCAGACAAACGCGGATCATGCGTTCCCACAACTCGTCATAGCCTTCGTTATCGATCTGGGTGAAGCCAGAGATACCCGCATTGTTGACGACTGCATCAAGCCCGCCGAAATGCTGGGCGATACCGACAACGACGATTTCGATCTCCGCTTTGTCGCCGACATCGAGCTTCCACGCTTTGGCGCTGCCGCCCGCAGCGACGATAGCATCGGCGACCACCGCCGCGCCTTCGAGCGTGTAGTCGGTCACGGCCACATGCGCGCCTTCAGCAGCGAATATCTCCGCCGTGGCGCGCCCCATACCGCTGGCCGCTCCGGTGACAATCACTTTCAAGCCCTTCAACGAACGTGAATTCATGTCGTCTCTCCCTGTTTCTTGTTTTTGCGTCACACAGCTTCGTCAAGATCTTCGATCTGGTCACCGTATTTTTCGAAAGCATACTTACGCACATTGGGCAAATGATAGGCGGGGAAAAGTTCATTACTCGGACGATATTCGCGCAAGACCTGCTTGGCGACAGTCACTTTGTGAACTTCGGTCGGGCCATCGGCAAGCCCGAGGAAGAAGGACGAGATGACCTGACCCGTGAACGGCATCTCATTCGACAGGCCGAGCGAACCATGCAAATGCAACGCCCGCGCCGCCACATCATGCAGCACTTTGGGCATGGCCGCCTTCACCGCCGCAATATCCTTGCGTACAACGCGGTAATCTTTGTGCTTGTCGATGAGCCAAGCGGTACGCAGCACCAGCAAGCGGAACTGCTCGATCTCGATCCATGAATCCGCGATCTTTTCCTGCACCATCTGCTTTTCAGAGAGTTTAGAGCCCTGCGTTTCACGTGAAATAACGCGCTCGCACATCATGTCGAAGGCCACTTTGGCGTCAGCAATCGTACGCATCGCATGATGGATGCGGCCACCGCCAAGGCGGACCTGCGCGACGACGAATGCGCCACCAGGCTCGCCCAGCACATGGTCGAGCGGCACGCGCACATTGGTGTAGCGAATATAGGCGTGGCTGCCCTCACCCTCCGCGCCGAAGCCGACATTGCGCAAAATCTCGATGCCCGGCGTTTCGGCAGGCACGATCAGCATCGACATACGCTGATAAGGTGATGCATCGGGCTCGGTGATCGCCATAACGATATAGAACGCGGCATATTTCGCATTGGACGAGAACCATTTCTCGCCGTTGATGACCCATTCATTGCCATCACGCACCGCGGTTGTCGTGAAAATTAGCGGGTCAGCGCCACCCTGCGGCTCGGTCATGGAGAAGCAGGAGACGATTTCATTATCGAGAAGCGGCTGAAGATATTTTTTCTTCTGCGCATCCGTGCCGTAATGCGCGAGAATTTCGGCATTGCCTGTGTCGGGAGCCTGACAACCGAACACGGTTGGCGCAAAATGCGAGCGACCCAGAATTTCATTCATCAGCGCGAGTTTCACCTGACCATAGCCCTGCCCGCCGAGTTCCGGCCCGAGATGGCAGGCCCAGAGTTTGTGCGCCTTCACCTTGGCTTGCAGCGGGCGCACGAGCTTGATGTTGTTGGGGTTGTTCACGTCGTAGGGGCTGCCCAGCACATGATCGAGCGGCTCGACTTCCGTGCGAACGAATTCTGCAATCCAATCAAGGTCCTTTTGAAATTCCGGATCAGTTTCAAAATCCCACGCCATTTTTCTCTCCCTGATTTTTTTTGTTCTGAATTTGAAATTTAGAGAATAAGGCCGCCGTCTACAGGGATCGTCTGACCCAGCACGTAAGAGGCGAGCGGCGACGCAAGAAACAGCGCGACGCCCGCCATGTCAGCCGGTGTACCGAGGCGACGCATCGGAATGCCCTGAATGGACCCTGCAAGGCGTTCTGGGTTTTCAGTTGTTACCTTGGTGAGTTTCGTATCGACGAGACCTGGCGCGATGCCATTCACACGGATTCCATCTTTCGCCCAGGCTTCCGCCAGAGTGCGCGTGAGGCCCACCGCTCCCGCTTTCGAGGCATTATAGGCGGGGTTGCCGCGCGTCGAATGGAACGCGGCGGTTGAACTCACCGTGATAAGCGAACCTTTGGCCACAGCAAGCAAAGGTTGAAACTTGATTGCGCAGGCCATGAGGCTATTGACGTTGACGTCCATCACCTTCTGGAATCCATCCATCTTGAATTCACCGCGCTGATAGATGACCGTGCCTTGACTGAGCACCAGCACATCGAGTGACTTGAATGGTGCACCGAATTTCTCAATCGCATCAAAATCAGAA
Source organism: Parvibaculaceae bacterium (assembly GCA_041688015.1). Classification (GTDB taxonomy): domain Bacteria; phylum Pseudomonadota; class Alphaproteobacteria; order Parvibaculales; family Parvibaculaceae; genus Parvibaculum. The sequence goes on along the minus strand of JBDNIY010000001.1, from coordinate 120,269 downwards.
ACATCCATCCGGTCGTAATGAAGCCCGGCCATGTCCGAGCCTTCAGCGGCGGAATATTCAGACGCTTTCGCGCGCGTACCCCAGACGTGAACCGTTGCACCCTTGTCCTTGAAGGCATGCGCGATGCCGTTGCCGATGCCGCTTGAGCCACCGACGACAAGTACGGTTTTTCCCGAAAAATCAAGTTCAGACATCGGAGGCTCCCTTAGATGTTTTTGTTTTTTTGAATTTTAGGTCGATTGGATAATATATTTGACGAACACCGTCTGGCAAGGCATTCTTTCGCGCATGGCAAAGACGCAAGGGAAACCACAAGAAAAGATGTCCGCGCGTGAGCAAATCAAGCTTGCAGCACGGCGGCTCTTTGCCGTATCGGGTATCGACGGTGTGAGCGTGCGCGAAATTGTAGATGCGGCGCAGCAAAAAAATCATGGCTCGCTCACTTATTATTTTGGCACCAAGGAAACATTGGTACGCGAGCTAGTGGCCGATGGCGCAAAGCTCATTGATGTACGGCGCAATGCATTCCTAGATCAGCTGGAGGAAGCAGGCGGGCTGCACAATGTGCGCGATGTTGTGGAGGCGCTTGTCTTTCCCTCAATCGGCCTGGGCAAGAGCGAGGACGAAGAAGACACCTATATCCGCTTTATCGCCATGCTGACGCTCAACCACCGCGCGCTCTTTATGGACGCGCTCGAAAAACGCTGGAACTCAGGTTACATGCGCGCGCTCGATCATTTACGGCGCCTGATGCCCGACATGCCTGCGACGGCGAAAAATCAGCGCTTTGTCTTTATGGGTGGCTATCTCAGCAGCGTTCTCAGCATGCGCGAGGCGGCACTTACAGACCGCACCCGCAAACATTCAATGTGGAGCTCGGACGAAACGCTTCCGCATCTGATGCAGACGCTAACCGTGATGCTTGAGGCACCGCTCGAACAAGGGCTCTTGTCTAAAATCTCGGACAAGACAAAGAGGCCGCGCCATATCGTCGGATCAATCGGCATAATCCTCGATTGAAGATCAGGCGACCTTCTTCAATCCCGCACCGCGATCCATCGCCTTGGAGATAATTTCTCCCGCACCCTTAATCGCTTGACGCGCAGCTCCCAGCATCGGATGGAAAAAATGCCAGACATGGATCATTTCGGGCCAGACCTGCAAATTGACTTCGACGCCCGCCGCCCCCGCCACGCTGGCAAGGCGCGTTGAATCATCAAGCAAGGTTTCAGCCGCGCCCACCTGAATGAGAAGCGGCGCCAGGTCCCTTAGGTCGCCATAAAGAGGGGCGGCTAGCGGCGCGCGCGCATTTGACCCGTTGAGATAGGCGGCCGCCATACCAAGCAGGCCGTCCTTTTGCACCATTGGATCAAGAGAAGCCTGCGTGGTCATGGAATTGCCCAACGCTTCCATATCCACCCATGGCGAAATGCAAAATCCGCAAGCAGGTTGCTCCAATCCGGCACCCTTGATTGCGAGCAAAGTAGCAACCGTTAGACCGCCTCCTGCGCTATCGCCTGCAATAGCTATATTGGCGGGCTCAAGTCCCTGTGCGAGTAAAAAACGATAGCCGGCCAAAGCATCATCGACAGCGGCGGGAAACGGATGTTCGGGTGCCAGACGATAGTCGAGCGACAAAGTCCGTGTTCCTGCGGCGCGTCCAAGCTCTGTCACAAGATGGCGATGGCTCGCCACAGAGCCGATCACATAGCCGCCGCCATGCACATACATGACGACGCGATCCTGCGCTGCGCCCGGCGTTGACGACCATTCGGCGGACACGCTGTTGGCGCTGACTTTTTCAAGCGTGACATCCGCAGCTGGCGGAAACAGTTCGCCCATGCCGTCATAGGCTTTGCGAAGCTCGATCATGTCTTCAGGAAAATTAGAATTAGCAAGAAATTCGCGGACGGCGCCGATCTCTGGATCTTTCATGGTCGTCTCCCCAAGATGTTTGAGGAAATGATAGACCTTCAGGCGATATGAGCAAGCGAGCAGCCCTACCGATTTGAACGATTGGCTCAGGTGGCCTTCGCCCGCAGAATTTCCTCCTCCAGATCGCGCAATCGGTCTTTGCCGAAGAAAATCTCCTTGCCGACGTAAAATGTTGGCGCGCCGAATGTTCCGCGTTCGACCGATGCCGTGGTGTTGGCCAGTAGCCTATCCTTCACCTCCTCCTCTTGAATACGGGCAAGTGTGTACGATCCGTCGATACCCCCTACGTCAAGCTCAGCGCGGATGACTTCGGCATCATCCATCTTCTTGGACGTTTCCCACATCGCCTTGAATACGGCGTCGAGATATTTCGGCAAGTTACCGTCCATTTTAGCGACCACTGCACCGCGCATGATCTGCACCGTATTCACTGGGAAATGGCTGTTGAACGTAAACTTGTTGAGCTTATGACGCGCAATGAAACGCTGCATCTCGAGCGCATCATATTGCGGTTTATTTTTAATATTGCCAAAAGCAATCATCGGCGGCTGATTGCCAGTGATCTTGAAGACGCCACCAAGCAGGATCGGTACATATTCAAACGTGACGCCTGTGCGTGCTTCGATCTCAGGGATCACCTTCCACGCCATATAGGAATTCGGGCTACCGAAATCGAAATGATGTTCCACTGTAATGTTTGCCACTACCATTGCTCCCCATAAGGACGGATATCGAGTTCATGTGTCCACGCATCGCGCGATTGCATATGCAGCTGCCAGTAGGTTTCGGCAATGGAAGACGGGTTCATCAGGCGATCAGGTGGCAAATTAGCCATCGCTTCTTCGCCTTGTGTCGCTTTGATGCGCTCGCGCACAAAGGCTGTATCAACGCCGGCATCAATGATGAGGTGTGCAACGTGAATGTTCTTCGGGCCCAATTCGCGCGCCATACTCTGGGCAACCGCGCGCAGGCCAAACTTTGCAGATGCAAAAGCGGCATAGCCAACGCCGCCGCGCAAGCTGGCCGTCGCTCCAGTGAAAAAGATCGAACCTTGTCCGCGTGGCACCATATGGCGCGCTGCTTCGCGCCCGGCAAGAAAACCTGAATAGCAGGCCATCTCCCAGACTTTTCGGAAAACGCGTTCGGTCGTCTCAAGCAAAGGAAAATTGACGTTTGCGCCGACATTGAAAATACAAACCTCAAGCGGCGCATGGACATCAGCTTCTGCCAGAAAAGCCGCCACCTCATCTTCCTTGCGGGCATCAAGACCGCGCGCCTCACAAGCACCGCCAACCGCTTCAATCTCCGCCTTCAAGGGCGCGAGCTTGTCGGCCGTGCGCCGGCCAACAAAAACCGTGTAGCCCTCTTGAGCAAACCGTTTGGCAATCGTCCCGCCGATATAGTCACCCGCGCCAATGACGGCGACGGTCGCATTGCGCTTGCTTGGCATGACGCGTTTCCTGTCTGGGTTTCTGTTTCGTCATGTAAGTTCTAAAAAAGAACTATGTCAAGCCACAGACCGACATGTCAGATCGATATGCGCCATTCGATGCCGTCAGACGTGCGGGTTGTGGTGAGCTTCAAGTGACGATTGTGAACCGCGAGGGCCCCTTCCCATAGTTGATTCCACGCCTCAAATGCGGCTGGATGCGAGTTTATGCCGTCCATCAGACGCCACCCGGTCTGGCGAATTGTGACCAGCCCGCCGCCCTCTGCAACCTCCACCACTTCGCCTTGCGCGGCAGCCAAACCTGCCAGATAGTCCGCAAAATCACGTGCGCTGCCGGGATGGGTGCCAAGCAGAGCGGCTGTCTCATCATAAAATTGCATGCCGACAAGACGGGCAGCGTGACCCAGATGCAGTTTTGTTTCGTATGTCCGCTCACTTGTGCCAACATAGTTGGCACAAGTGAGCGGACATACTCCATGGCGTAAGCGCGCTCAATTTTTTTCAAGCGCTCCTCCGGCCAGTCTGCGAGATCAAGTTTTGGCGCAGTGGCGGGATCATAGTCCGGCGTTGGTTCATCGAAGGCAAAGCGCACACGTTCGCTCTTAGAAATTTCATGGCCATAGTCGAGATAATAACCTTCAAGGCCAGATGATCCGTCTACGGTCTGGCCTGTGCAGACAAAACCCAAACGCTTATTGCCGAGCGACACACCATTGTGCCCATGCCAACCATGTAGCATTCCAGCATTGACGTGAGAGGGGATACCGCAAATAGCGGCACCTTGCCAGATCCAGCGCGGCGGCGGATAGCGCACCCAAGCCTTCGCATCACTCTCGGCAAAATATTCCGTTTTGACTCCCCCCAACGCGTTGGAAAAATAGTGATACTGCGCGCAAGCCACCGCGTCGGGCAGGCCATCAAGACCAAGTTTTTTCAAACCGGGCAAGAATTTTTCAAGATGTTGACGGCGGAAATGCCCTTCGACAAATTGCGCCGCCGCATCCGCGCTCTTGCGGGTGACGAGCGTCAGAACAAGGCCTGTCATCAAAGCGTTGTAAAATTTGGAAATGGCCTTGTACCCAGCAAGCGTAGGGGTGACCGTCATTTCACCAAGCCTTCAACAAAAGCGCGCAGATTGGCCACCACCTCGCCTCGATTGGTTTCGTTCAATATCTCATGCCTGCCGTCTTTATAAAAATCTTTGGTCACGGTGAGGCCGCGGGCGGCATACCGCTCAATCAGCGTCTTCAGAAAATTAAGATCAGGACCTCCAACCGGGTCCTTGTCGCCCGACATGAAATAGACAGGTAAATCACTACGAATTTTCATGATCTCGGCGGCATCGGCCGTTGGCAACAAGACCTCAACCATGGATTGCATGGATGCAGGCGTCACCGAGAAACCGCACATGGGATCAGCGATATAGAGATCGACTTCTGCTTCATCGCGGCTTAGCCAATCAAACGACGTCCGCGCAGGCTCAAACGCTCCATTGAACGCATCGAGAGCGGGCGCATCGGGGTCTGCAGGGAGAACGGCCACAACGCGGTCAAGCGCGGCAGAGCCTGAGATCACCAATCCATCAATCATCTGCGAATGGTGAATGGCATAGAGCTGAGCAGCAAAAGACCCCATGCTGTGTCCGAGCAGAACGAGCGGCAGATCAGGGTTTTCGGCGCGTGCTACCGCCGTTAGTTTTGCCATATCGCTGACGAGGGCGGGAAACACCCACCCGGACCAAAATCGCCATATTGGTCTGGCGTCGGTGCGGTGAGGCCGTGGCCTCGATGATCATTGGCATAAACAACGATCCCGGCTTCCATCAGTGGTTCTAGCTTTGGCTTGTAGCGCTTCGCATGTTCACCCATACCATGCGCCACTTGCAACACAGCACGCGCAGGCACCGGTTTTGACCAACGCCAGGCGGCAACGGCATGACCACCCTCACCTTTGAACTGAAACGCCTTCTCGTCGATCCCGCTCATGCGACCTCCCACAATTCTTATTTTTATCTACGCATCATCTATCATCAAGAGAGAATGGCAAGGGTCGGGCCGATCAGCCGCGTCGCAAATGTACCTGAACGGCATCCTCCAGCGCGCGCAGAAAACGTGAACGATCTTCCTTTGTAAACGGTGGGTTGGTTCCCTTTACGTCACCCGCTTCGCGCAATTGCTGCATCAGATCGCGCATAGCGAGCGCCATGCCAATGCTCTCGATCGTGAACGGCTTACCATTGGAATGGAGCGCGGTCGCACCTTTTTCGATACATCGCGCGGCTAACGGAATGTCGGCAGTAATGCAGATATCGGCCGCGCTGATGTGCTCGGCAATCCAATCGTCAGCGGCATCAGGGGTTTGCGGCACGACAATCTGGCGAACCATGGGGTTTCGGCTCGGACGCATGCCGCTATTGCTCACGATACAAACCGCAAGGCCGTGCCGCTCGGCGACCCGCAACACTTCGTCCTTGACGGGGCAGGCATCGGCATCAACAAAAATCTCAGGCATAAGGGTGGGCACACTCCGATAGGGTCATAGATTGTTTCATGGGGATTTCATCACGATTCGCCATGGCGCGACGCGAGCCTAGTATGTTGACGCAAGCAACGGGAGCTTTTGAAGATTTCCGGGAACCCACAAGCTAGACTGAGTGAAAATCGGAAGGAACGACCATGGTCTTTGAAACGATCAGCGTCACAACGCTGTTGGCAGCCAATCTAGGTGCGGTCGCCGTCATGATGCTTGTGCTCTGGGGGCTCAGCATCCTTCTTGGTGATGTCAGCTTCATTGATGCATTCTGGGCTTTTGGTTTCCTCCTCGTCAGTAGCGTGACCGCGCGCCTCTTTCCCTTTGGCGGCGATCATCAACATATACTAGTCATCCTCGTCGTTGTTTGGGGGCTGCGGCTTGGCCTCTATCTGTTGGCGCGATGGCGGCGCGAAGGGCCCGATGGACGCTATCAAGCCATGGTTGGCAAGGCCAAAGGCAATGTACATTTCTTTACGCTCAGATATGTCTTCGCGCTGCAAGGCCTCATGATGTGGATTGTATCGTTCCCCATTCAATTAGGGGCCTATGGCGCGACGGGGTCGCTCAGGTTTCTGGCGATTGGTGGTGCCTGCCTTGCAATCATCGGCATCGGTTTTGAAAGCATCGGAGACTGGCAGTTGGCCCGGTTTAAAGCGGATGCCAACAATCGGGGCAAAGTGCTCGACCGTGGACTGTGGCGCTATACCCGCCATCCCAACTATTTCGGCGACCTCTGTTTCTGGTGGGGGTGCTTTCTGATCGCCTGCGAGGCGCCTTATGGCTGGATGAGCCTACCCGGCCCCATTGTCATGACATACCTGTTGGTCGAATGGAGCGGCGCAGCACTTCTTGAGCGCCGCGTGCAGCGCTCACGTCCGACCTATGCTGACTATATGCGCCGCACCAGCCCCTTCATTCCCTGGCCGCCACGCAAATCCTGATATCCGTCAGGGTTTGCCTTCTCCCGACCTTGCCGCGCTCCGTTGCAGCAAGGTGCCAGCCAGCACCACGCCGATGGCCACCGCTACGACGATGAGTGTCGCAAGGGCGTTGATCTCCGGGCTGATCCCAAACCGCACTTTCGAAAAGATAACCATCGGCAAAGTCGTTGCCCCTGGTCCAGAGGCAAAGCTCGCTATCACCAAATCGTCAAATGATAGGATAAACGACAGCAGCCACCCGGCGACCAGAGAAGGCGCAATCATGGGAAGTGTCACGGTCCGAAAGACCGTAAACGGTCCCGCGCCAAGATCAAAAGCGGCTTCTTCATATGATTGATCAAGCCCCGCCAGCCGCGATTGTACGACGATCGCTACATAGGCTGACGAGAAAGTGACATGCGCAATGAGGATAGTCATCACGCCACGTTGCGCTGGCCAGCCAATAAGCGCCTGCAACGAAACGAACAAGAGAAGAATTGAGAGGCCAAGAATGACGTCCGGCAAAACGAGGCGGGACGAAATCGATTGAATCACGATCGAGCGGCCATAAAACCGACCGAATCGAACGAGAGCGAAAGCGGCCATTGTTCCCAAAATCACAGACAAAAAACCATTGGCTATGGCGATCTTGAAACTCAGATAAGCTGCGCCCAGCACCTGATCGTCCGTCATCAGGACACCGTACCACTTGGTGGAAAAGCCGGCCCAGACGGTCACAAGGCGCGATGCGTTGAATGAAAAAATGATGAGCATGACAATCGGCGCGTAGAGGAACGTGAAGCCAAAAATCATGCAACCGATGACGAAGGGTGAAAGGCCGGTCTTCCTCATAAGCGTGCCTCCGCCCGGGTCTGGAAATATTGATAGAGCATGATCGGCACCACTAGGACGAGCATCAAGATCACCGCAACGGCCGAAGCGACGGGCCATGCCTGATTGCTGAAAAACTCATCCCAAATCACACGCCCAATCATGGTGACGCCTGTGCCGCCGAGAAGCGAGGGAATGACAAACTCACCGACGGCGGGGATGAAAACGAGCATCGCACCAGCGATGACGCCCGGTATCGACAGTGGCAACGTGATGGACAGAAACGCCCGCATGCGTGACGCGCCCAAATCGCTCGCCGCTTCAAGCAACGTAAAGTCCATTCGAGACAACGAGGCATAAAGCGGAAGAAGCATAAACGGTAGATAGGAATAGACGATGCCAACATAGACCGAGAAGGCGTTGTTCATCATCGGAAGCGGCGCATGAATGATGCCGATATCCAGAAGAAAATTGTTGATAACGCCATTGGTCTTTAAGAGACCGATCCAAGCGTAAACGCGCAAAAGCAACGATGTCCAGAACGGCAGAACAATAAGGAGCAGCATCATATTGCGCCACCTCTCAGGCGCGCGCGCGACACCATATGCCATCGGATAGGCGATCAAGATACAGATGCACGTTGATACGAAAGCAATACGAACGGAGTTCAAGTAGGCGACAATATAAAGGTCGTCAGTGAACATGTAGTGATAGTTCGACCAGTCAATATGCAAACTGGGCAAATAGCCACTGCCCCAATCAAGCAACGGGGTGAATGGGGGGACGGCTAATATCTGAGATGCGAAGCTAATCTTGAGAACAATTAGGAAGGGCAACAGAAAGAAAATGCAGAGCCACACCAATGGGACGCCAATAACGATGCGTCGGCCTGTCAGGCCTATGCGCGCCAATCCGGCCATTATCTGCTCGGCTATCTTGGCACCCTGCACTTGTACATCAGTCACTCGCACACCCCATGAGGCTTTCGTTTAATTTCGCACTTGTAACGTCGACGCATTCTCTACCGTCGTTATCATACTTAAAGGGCGGTTTGGATCGAAGTCCATGGCCCATTTTTGAAGTTCACTAAGTTTCACCAACTTGGCTGGCACAGTAAAAATTTCGTATGGCTTCGGGCGGTGGATAGATCGCCGGATTTTCCGCGACCGATGGATTCATAAATTTCTTGGAGGCAGATACCGAATTGGCGGCCTCAATTTTGGGCTGAGGAATGAAATTGATCCACGCGAGTGCAACATCGGGATGTCGCGCTTTTTGGAATTGCCAGTCGGCCGAAACTAACCCTCTCCACTCTATTGAATCAAACACCAGCCTCACTGAAGCTCAAATAAATATACAAACAAAGTGGCCCCGGAGGAATTACCACCGGGGCCGATTTTTTACTGACCCGTGCGGATCGCTGTCCAAATTCTAGTTTGCTGTCGAATGAAGGCAGCATCCTGCGCGGGAACGGCGAAGAGTTTCGCCATCACTTCATCGGAAGGATAAATCGAAGGATTGTCCTTCACTTCCGCATCCATGAACTCCTTGGAGGCAGGCACCGGATTGGCGTAAGCCACATAGTTCGAGTTCGCCGCTTCGACTTTCGGCTGAAGGATGAAATTGATCCATTTGAGCGCATTTTCAGGATGCGGCGCATCTTTCGGAATGGCCATATTGTCAAACCAGATCATCGTGCCCTCTTTGGGGATCGAGTATGCGATATTGACGCCATTCTTGGCTTCTTCGGCACGCGCTTGAGCCTGAAACACGTCACCCGACCAGCCCACCGACAGGCAGACGTCGCCATTGGCAAGGTCGTTGATGTACTGCGATGAGTTGAAATATTTGACGTAGGGCCGGATCGACATCATCAAGGCTTCTGCTTTTTTGAGGTCATCAGGATTTTTCGACACCGGATTGAGACCCAGATAGTTCAACGCGATCGGCATAATGTCCGTCGGGCTGTCGAGAATTGTGATGCCGCAATCCTTGAGCTTGGCAGCATTTTCCGGCTTGAAGAGCAGATCATAGGAGTTGGTTGGCGCGTTGGGAATGCGCTTGTTTACTGCATCCACATTGTAGCCAAGACCCGTTGTGCCCCACATCCAGATGACAGCATATTTGTTGCCCGGATCGGCGGCAGCTACGCGTTTCATCAGTTCAGGGTCGAGGTTTTTGTAGTTCGGGATCTTGCTCCTATCGAGTTTCTGAAACACCCCGGCCTTGATTTCGCGGTCAAGAAACGGAAAGGCTGTCGGCACGACAATGTCGTAACCCGATGACCCAGCCATCAATTTGGCTTCCATCGTCTCATTGCCGTCATAGACATCATAATTAACTTTGATGCCTGTCTCTTTTTCGAAGTTCGCCACTGTGTCTTTGGCGATGTAGTCTGACCAGTTGTAGATGTTGAGGACTTTGTCCTCGGCGTGCGCATTGGCGGAGAACATTCCGACAAATACCATCGCGGCGATTCCAGTCCCGATTTTCCAGTTCATAAAGAAGCTCCGTTTTGATTTCGTTTGCTTCATATAGGCAAAGCGCTGCCACAAGAAGTATTCCACTCAGATCAAGAGAGACCCCGATAGCGCCCGACCTCATTTGGAGATCGAACCACCGGGCCCCCGCTCCCACGCTCCCACGCTCCCACGCTCCCACGCTCAAGTTAACTCTATATCCGCGACGCATGACACAGCAAATTCACAGAAGAGCATTTTCAAGCTCGTGGTTTTCCGCATGGGAACGCTGAACCCAGCAAGCACCGACGTGCTTTCAAGGATGTTCTGTAGACGCAATTATCTCCGATGAACGCTGCTTGTGGTGCGATGCACAAAATAGAGGCGGCGTGTCTCTTTTTTCCCGTGCTCCATGGTTATTCGTACCGCGCAACGGCAGCGCAGCAATTACCTAACTGCCTGAATAAACCAACCAGCAATAAGAGGGCCGCAACGGAGCCATCGGCAAGCGATTGCCCCGTGTTAAAAACCATAGCGGGCCAACAGGCTGCACTTCGATAAAAAAAGGCATTAGGAACAGTGAGTTAACGTCTCTCTGCATGTGGCTATTTGTGATATTTGTCACTTCGCTTCCACGCAGATAGAAATACCCGCGTCGCTCTTGGTATAGAGCGGAGCAACACCTGTTTCTCTGGTCGAAAGGACATCACCGTGCCCCCCTATCGTTCTCGCACATCGACCCATGGCCGCAACATGGCCGGCGCACGCGGCCTATGGCGCGCCACCGGAATGAATGACGGCGACTTTGGCAAGCCCATCATTGCAATTGCCAATTCATTTACGTAGTTCGTGCCGGGCCATGTACACCTGAAGGACATGGGCCAGCTTGTTGCGCGCGAAATCGAAAAAGCGGGCGGCGTCGCCAAAGAATTCAATACGATCGCGGTCGATGACGGCATTGCGATGGGCCATGACGGCATGCTCTATAGCTTGCCGTCACGCGACCTCATTGCCGACAGCGTTGAATATATGGTCAACGCGCATTGCGCAGATGCGCTAGTCTGCATTTCCAATTGCGACAAGATCACGCCCGGCATGTTGATGGCCGCCATGCGCCTTAATATTCCCGTGGTGTTTGTATCCGGCGGCCCGATGGAAGCCGGCAAAGTGAAATGGGGAGACAGCGAGCGCGCCGTCGATCTGATCGATGCTATGGTTGCGGCTGCCGACGACAAGATTAGCGATGAAGAAGTCGCCGTTGTCGAGCGTTCAGCCTGCCCCACCTGCGGCTCATGCTCAGGCATGTTCACTGCGAACTCAATGAATTGCCTGACCGAAGCGCTTGGCCTCTCACTGCCAGGCAATGGCTCAACGCTGGCTACCCATTCTGACCGCAAGGAGCTTTTTCTTGAAGCCGGTCGCCTGATCGTCGAAATCACGCGCCGTCACTACGAAACAGACGATGAAAGCGTGCTGCCGCGCAATATTGCGACATTCGATGCGTTTGAGAACGCCATGTCGCTCGATATCGCCATGGGCGGTTCAACCAATACAGTGTTGCATTTGCTCGCCGCTGCCTTTGAAGGCGAGGTGCCTTTCTCAATGAAAGACATTGATCGTCTGTCGCATCGCGTGCCGAACCTGTCCAAGGTCGCGCCTGCGCGTGGCGATGTCCATATGGAAGACGTTCATCGCGCAGGTGGCGTTTTCGCTATCCTCGGTGAACTTGACCACGGCGGGCTTATTCATCGTGATGCGGTGACCGTTCATAGCCCGACGCTTGGCGAAGCCATTGATCATTGGGATATCGGTCGTTCAAAAAGCAATCACGCGCATGAATTTTTCCGTGCCGCACCCGGTGGCGTACGGACAACCAAAGCGTTTTCACAATCGCGTCGCTATCCCGAACTTGATCTCGACCGTAGCAATGGCGTCATCCGCGACATTGCGCATGCCTATTCCAAAGATGGCGGCTTGGCGGTTCTCTATGGCAATCTGGCAGAAGACGGCTGCATCGTAAAAACTGCCGGTGTCGATCCATCGAACCTCGTCTTTTCGGGGCCTGCACGCGTCTATGAAAGTCAGGACAGCGCCGTCTCTGGCATTTTGACCAGAGAGGTTAAAGCTGGCGAAGTGGTATTAATCCGCTTCGAAGGCCCGCGCGGTGGGCCGGGCATGCAGGAGATGCTCTATCCAACGAGCTACATCAAATCGAAAGGCCTCGGTAAAGCCTGCGCACTTGTCACAGATGGTCGTTTTTCTGGTGGCACGTCGGGCTTGTCCATTGGCCATGTCTCGCCCGAAGCTGCCGAAGGTGGCACAATTGGGTTGGTTGAAACCGGCGATGTGATCGATATCGATATCCCTCAGCGTAAAATTCATCTGGCCGTATCCGACGCCGACCTGGCGGTCCGCCGCAAGAAGGCAGAGGCGGATGGCTGGATGCCAAAAGAAGTGCGCAAACGTCGGGTCTCTCCGGCTCTGCGAGCCTATGCCGCCATGGTAACCAGCGCGGCACGCGGCGCTGTCCGCGATGTTTCGCTATTGGATGGTTTGCTCAAGCGCGGGCACTAGAAAAAACGGCGGTCCGAGAACCCCCTCGGACCGCCGCCACACGCTCTCCCCATTGACGCCGCGTCAAGTAAACAAGCGGCGGAGCGCGTCTCCATTGCCTGACGGCGCGTGGACGCCATCAGGCCTAGTTGACCGCACGCCAGGCGCCGTCAGGCTGACGGCAAGCGGTGCCGTAGGCCTGTTCATCACGGCCGTCGATATAGACGGAGGTCTGATATTCCCGGCAATACTGACCTGAACTGGCCTGATAGGTGCGCAATGGTGTCACCTGATACTGGCCGCCATCGCTCTCCCAATAGACTGGCTGATTGGACGGCGCATATTCGAGCACCTGCCCATAGCAAGCCTGATCGCTGAGATCGACAGCATGGCCCAATGTCCCGCCGAGAATGGCACCGATGATGGCGCCGCCAAGCGTGGCGTTGCCACCGCCATTATGCGCACCGATCAGACCACCCGCGACGCCACCCAGCACCGCGCCAACAACGTCACGACCACATCCGACCGGACCGTAATAGGAAGAGCCATAGCCGCCATACCCATAAGAGGGAACGACATAGGTCGGTCGATAGATGGAAATGTAGGTCGAGCGGTTGTAGTCGAACCACGGGCGTGACCGGCGATCATGGCTCCACCTATAGCGCGGTGATTTGACATAGTGACGTGTGCGCCAGCGATCCCAACCCGGTCCACGAGCGACATGACGCCGAGCGGCGGCATAGCGATTGTCGTGGCGTTGTGAAGACCGTCGCGCATCGCGCCGATCACTACGCCTTTGAGAATGCCGGGCCTGCTGACGTTGGGCCTGCTGGCGGTGCGCCTTTTGGCGTTGATTTTGTGCACGCTGTGCATGATGGCGCTGAGACTGTTCTCTTTGCGCGCGTTGACGTTGTTGGCTTTGATGCTGCGCCTGCTGGCGCTGAGATTGTTCTCTTTGAGCACGCTGGCGTTGCGTGTTCTGACGCTGAGCCTGCTGACGTTGGGATTGTTGGCGCTGGTACTTTTGACGTTGAGCCTGTTGGCGCTGGGATTGTGAGCGTTGCGCTTGTTGACGCTCCCTGTTTTGTTGCCGAGTCTGGTTCTGACGCTGACCTTGTCGGCGCTGAGCTCGGTCGCCCCGACGATCTTCATGTTGCTGCGCAGCCTGCCCACGTTGACCGTCACCATTGTGACGGTGATCGGCGGCCAAAGCCGCACTGGATATAAGGAAGAATGAACTCAGTATAAGGGCAGCAGCTAGGCCCAGCTTTCGAGATGAGATGTCAATTTCCACGATCGGTATCTCCTGTATGACACCGGCTCCAAGGCCCCAAATCAGATTCCGGTCAATGGTGATCATTCCATTGCCAGCCTGAACCCAAGATGAACTAAAAATAACGATGAGACCGACACCTGCCACTCTACGGTGGGTGAAACCCATCGCTGTGCTAGTCTTCGCGCGAAAATCTCTCTCAGCCCGAGTCGTCCCCCAAATGACATTTTTCTTAGCGTTTCAGGCAATCTTTCTCGGCATTGTCGAAGGGGTGAGCGAATTCCTTCCCATATCATCGACGGGCCACCTGATCATTGCCGGTCAGTTGATTGGCTTTACAGGCACCACAGCCAATGTCTTTGAGGTTGTGATTCAGTTGGGGGCTATTCTTGCTATTTGCGTGCTCTACGCTCGCAAGTTGCTTGGCGTCGCCTTCGGCCTGACAAACGATCCTGCCGCCCAGCATTTCGCGCTGGCCATCATCATTGCCTTCCTACCTGCGGCGGTGTTCGGATTTTTGTTGCATGATTTCATCAAGGCCGTGTTGTTTTCGCCCCTCATTGTTTGCACATCACTTGTTCTGGGCGGTATTGCCATTTTGGCGATCGAGAAATGGAAACCGGCCAGCACAATCGTCGAGGTTGAAAATCTGACCCCGATGACATCGTTTAAAATCGGGTTGTTTCAGTGTCTGGCGATGGTCCCCGGCGTTTCGAGGTCCGGCGCGACCATCCTTGGTGCGCTGATGCTTGGCGTTGAACGCAAGACCGCCGCTGAGTTTTCATTCTTTCTGGCGATCCCAACAATGCTGGGGGCAACTGTTCTGGATCTATGGAAGGCGCGTCACGTTCTCAATCCCGATGACGGCGCTGTGATCGCGATCGGCTTTGTTGCAGCCTTTCTGTCGGCCATCGTTGTCGTGCGTTGGCTCGTCGCGTTCATCAGCAATCATGGCTTTTCGGTATTCGGCTGGTACCGGATCATTTTTGGATTGCTTCTGGCAGGCTATTTTCTTGGCATCGCCTGAAGAACACTACATGTCTTAACCACTCGTAAATGACGTTTAACCTCACGTTAGATGTTTTCGTCATATCAATGGTAAGCGGTGGGAACAGGGTTCCGCTGCGCCATGGTAGTAAAGACGGAAGCATTCAGGTTGATGTTGGGCCAAAGTGCAGTCAGTAAAAATACCGATCCCAAGCCGGGCACGATATTGTCTGCAGGGGAAGCTATGCTTGATCGTACACCCAGCTTTGGCATGAGCCTGATAACGCTTCGATTCCGCGAACCGGTTATCGAGGATATCTACCAGGTTGGAAATTTCGCACAAAACATTGCGCTGACACGTTTTTCGATCGCGGGTGGTGCGCTCATTTTCGCGCTCTATGCGCTTCTTGACCCCTACATCATTCCAGACGTGACCTATCAAGCTTGGATCATCCGGCTTGGCATTGTCGGGCCGCTTCTGCTGGGCATGGTCGCGTTTTCTTATACCCGGATCTTTACTTATCGGATGCAAGGCCTCCTCGGGCTTTCCATGGCTCTGCCGAGCCTTGGCGTGGTCGGGATGACGGCGCTCGCCAACTCACCGGGTAATCATTTTTACTACGCCGGCATCATTATCATCATTGGCTACAACAACTGTTTGTGGCGACTTGGTTATCTCCACTCAACAGTGATGTCGATGCTAGTGCTCGCCGCTTACGAATTTGTCGTAATAGTCGTCAATCCTCTGTCGCCCGACATCTTGCTCAACAACAACGCCTTCTTGTGCTTTGCCATCGGCGTCAGTGTTTTTGTAAACTACATTCAGGAATACCAACTCCGCAAAAACTTCGTGGACAAGGAGCGCCTCGGTGCAGAGCAGATCCGCTCGGAGCGCTTGCTGAGCCGCTCAGAAGCCGCCAATCGCGCCAAAAACGATTTCCTCGCCATTATGAGCCACGAATTGCGCACGCCCCTCAACGCCATCATCGGCTTCTCGGAGATCATCGCCAACCAGATGTTCGGCCCCGTTGGGCAGGAAAAATATGCTGATTACGCCAATGACATTCGTTCAAGCGGCACGCATCTGCTCAGCATCATCAACGATATTCTTGATATTTCAAAAGCCGAAGCGGGCAAGCTCTCGTTAGAGGAAGAGCCTATCGATCCGGTGGAATCGCTCAACCGCACCATGCACATGTTCCGCCAGCGCGCGTCTGAAATCGACGTCGACCTGACATTCCGGGTCCGCGACGATATTCCCTGGGTCATTGCCGACCCGCGGCTGTTCAATCAGGTTGCCATCAACCTGACGTCAAATGCCCTAAAATTCACACCGGAAGGCGGCCGCGTCTGGATCGAGATCGGCCTTGATGCCCAGGGCAATCTGGTAATATCTGTGCGCGATACCGGCATCGGCATCAAGAAAGATGACATGCAGCGGATCTTCCAACCCTTCGTTCAGGTGGAAAATGCCATGTCGCGCAGCCACCATGGCACCGGCCTTGGCCTGCCTTTGGTGCGCAAGATCATGAGCCTGCACGGCGGGACGATCACTCTGGACAGCGTGGTCAATGAAGGTACGACGGCGACAGCCATCTTCCCCAAGAGCCGTTTTGTGGCGCCTGAGGCCACAGGCAACGCCAAATGGAATGCGCTCGCCTGATCGGTTGAATGGCAGATCAGATGCGAGCCGGTTCCAGCGTGACGCTTTCACCGCAACCACAGGCGTCCGTCTGATTGGGATTGTTGAACCTGAAGCCCGCCGAGAATTTTTCGGTCTGATAGTCCATTTCGGTGCCGATGAGGAACAGGATCGCCTTGGGGTCGATCAAAATCCTGACGCCTTTATCCTCGACTACCTCGTCCAGCGGCTTTTGATCCTTGGCATATTCCATCGTGTATTCCATGCCGGCACAGCCGCCATTTTTTACGCCGACGCGCAAGCCAATCAACTTTCCGTCCGACTCCGCCATGATCGCGCGCAGATGCACGGCGGCCTTGTCGGTCAGTGTGATCGCTTTGGGAAGTTGTCTAGCCATTTTTCGCTCCTCAGTCCCTAAGATGGTAGCCGAGCCTGTTGCCTTCAAGCCATCAATACATGTTCAGGGCAACGCGCGCCTCTTCTGACATCAAACTCATGTCCCACGGCGGGTCAAAAGTCATATTGACCTTCACATCGCCCACACCTTCAACAGAGCGAACCGCGTCTGCCACCATTTCGGGCATGGTTCCCGCCACCGGACACCCTGGTGCTGTCAGCGTCATGTCGATGACAATATCGCGCTCATCGGACACATCAACCTTGTAAATCAGCCCAAGTTCGTAAATATCGACCGGGATTTCAGGGTCATAGACCGATTTGAGCGCAGCGATGATGTCGTCGGTCAGGGCCGCCAGTTCTTCTGGTGGAATGGCCGAGGGCTTGAGGTCTGCCGCTTCGGGCGGCACTTCGCTCATGTTCGCTTCTTGTGACATTTGTGGACCTCAAACAAAGAATTTACGAGCATCGATAAGGGCGGCGACCAGACGGTCGATATCCTTATGCGTCGTGTACATGGCAAAGGAGGCGCGCGTCGTCGCGGTGACACCGAAGCGTTCCATCAAGGGTTGCGCGCAATGATGCCCGGCGCGAACGGCCACGCCGGCACGATCAATGATGGTGGCAATGTCATGCGCATGGGCGCGTCCCATTGTGAAGGAGATGATGCCGCCTTTGGACTTTGACGTCCCAATGATCCGCAAGCCTTCAATCGCCAACATCTTTTCGGTGGCATAGGCAAGCAGGCTCGCTTCATGCGTCGCGATCCGTTCATGACCAACACTGCGCACATAATCAAGCGCGGCGCCGAGCCCAATCGCTTCAACGATCGCAGGCGTCCCCGCCTCAAAGCGATGCGGCAGTGATGCATAAGTCACATTATCCATCGAGACTTCGCGGATCATCTCGCCGCCGCCGCGATAGGGCCGCATCTTACTCAAGTAGCTTTTCTTGCCGTAGAGAAGACCGATGCCGGTTGGGCCATAAATCTTGTGGCCGGTGACGGCATAAAAATCCACGTCCAACGCCTGCACATCGACGTCAAGATGAACGGCGCTCTGCGAGCCGTCGGCGACCACGGGGATACCCTTGGCATGGGCAAGCCTGATGATCTCCTTCAAAGGTGTCACGGTGCCCAGCACATTCGACATATGCGTGATGGCGACGATCTTGGTGCGCGGGCCCAAAAGTTTGGCATAGGCGTCCATGTCGAGGTCGCCCGCGTCGGTCACTGGCACCCATTTCAGTACCGCACCATGGCGTTCGCGCAGAAAATGCCAGGGCACAATATTGGAATGGTGCTCCATGACAGAAAGCACGATTTCGTCGCCCGGTTCAATCATGGGCGCCACAAAACTGGAAGCCACAAGGTTCAACGCATCGGTCGAGCCACTGGTGAAGATCACTTCATCGGTCGAGGGCGCATTGAGAAAGGCACGGGCCTTTTCACGCGCATCCTCAAAGGCTTGCGTCGCCGTGTTGGACAGATAGTGCAAACCGCGATGGACATTGGCAAATTCATGCTCCATCGAGTGGCGCATAGCGTCGATGACGACGCGCGGCTTTTGCGCCGAAGCCCCATTGTCGAGATAGACAAGCGGTTTGCCATAAACTTCGCGCGCAAGGATGGGGAAATCCGCGCGGATCAGGTCAACATTATAGGGCAAATCAGCCATTTTCGGGACGATAGTCATGCGCTCTCCTTCTCGGTCAGTCGAAACCAATCGGCGGCCAGTTCGCGTAGACCTTCACGCGCGGGTTCGTCGGGCACAGTCTTGAAGGCTTCATCAAGAAACGCAGAGATGAGCAATTGCCGCGCCGTTTGCTCGTCAATGCCGCGCGAGCGCAGATAGAAAAGCGCCTCGCTGTTCAATTCGCCAATCGTGCTGCCATGAGCGCATTGAACATCGTCGGCATAGATCTCAAGCTCAGGTTTAGCGTTCATCGCGGCATCCCGCGACAGCAAAAGCGCATTGGTCATCTGGCGACCATCGGTCTTCTGCGCATGAGGGCGCACAATGACCCTGCCTTGAAAAACACCCGTGGAGGCGTCATCGAGGACGGTGCGGAACAAGGTCGCACTGGTGCAATGGGGTACCGCATGATCGGTGATGCAGAATTGGTCGCCATGTTGGCGGCCTTTTAGCGCGGTTGCGCCGTTGATATGGGCTTCAGCGCCCTCGCCGTCGAAACGCACGAAAGTCTGCCCGCGCGACAAGGCGCTGCCGAGGCTCAAGGTGAAACTCGACAGGTAGGTCCGCGCGGCGAGCGTGGCGCTCAGAGTTGCCAGATGAATGGCGGCGGGGGCTTCGTCTTGCACCCTGATCTGCGTGAGACGCGCATCTTCGGCCAGCGAAAGCGAGGTGGCGTGATCGGTAAAATAAGAGCCCGTGCCGACAAAGCTCTCATAAATCGTCGCTTCTGCACCCTCTTCCAGCTGGATCAGATTGCGTAGGTGAACGGCGCCATCATCGGCGACGAGATAGATCAAATGCAGTGGCTTATCGAGCTTTACGCCTTTGGCGATATGCAGTCCTAAGCCGCCGCGCATCAGGCCGGTATTGAGTGCCAGAATATCGGCTGCTTGCGTCTTGCTCACGCGCGTTTCGACCAACGCTCGCGCCCAAGGCTGTGCGAGGACATCGCTCAAAGGCAATAGGCTGACGCCGTCGGGCAAAGACACGTCGCCGCGTAATTGGCCGTTCACGATGGTCACGATATGGCGGTCGATGCCGCCAAAGACGCGAACAGCTGCTTGCGCGTCGGGAACGCTCACATCGCCCTTGTGCAAGGGCATAGGGGCAAGGCTTGCTTTGTCGAGCACGCGGGCGAGATCGGTATAACGCCAATCTTCGAGGCGACGATGCGGCAGACCCGCTTTAGCAAACGCCTTCATTGCGGCGTCGCGATGTGCTTTCAGCCAGCCAAGGTCAGCAGCGGGCAAAGCCGTGCGTTCGCGCTCGTAGGTTTCGATGAATTTTCTAGCCGTATCAGTCATTGGTCTTCCTTATGCCGCAAATTCGGCATAGCCGGTCCGCTCAAGCTCGCCGGCCAATTCCTTGCCGCCTGTCCGCACGATTCTGCCTTCAGAGAGCACATGCACGACGTCGGGCACGATGTATTCGAGCAAACGCTGATAATGGGTGATGACGATCATGGCACGATCGGGCGAGCGCAAGGCGTTGACGCCGTCTGACACCACCTTCAAGGCGTCGATGTCGAGACCTGAATCTGTTTCGTCAAGGATCGCCAGCGCTGGTTCCAGCAATGCCATTTGTAGGATTTCGGCGCGTTTTTTTTCACCGCCGGAAAAACCGACATTGAGGGCGCGCTTCAACATGTCGTCAGCGATGTTCAAGGGTTTGGCCTTCTCGCGCACCTTCTTCAGAAAGCGCGGGGCATCCAATTCTTCTTCGCCACGCGCTTTGCGCACAGCGTTCAGCGCCGCCTTGAGGAAGGTCATGGTGGTGACGCCGGGGATTTCAATCGGGTATTGGAAGGCGAGGAAAACGCCCGCGACGGCACGTGCGTCAACAGATAGCGCCAGCAAATCCTGCCCCTTATAGGTCACGGAACCTTCGGTCACGTCATAGCCATCGCGGCCCGACAGCAAATAGGAGAGCGTGGATTTGCCCGAGCCATTAGGGCCCATGATGGCATGGATTTCGCCCGCATTGACCGTCAGGTCGATGCCTTTGAGGATTTCTTTGCCGCCGACGGTGGCGTGGAGGTTCTTGATCTCAAGCATTAGCCGACACTTCCTTCCAAGGAAACACTGACGAGTTTTTGCGCTTCGACGGCAAACTCCATGGGAAGTTGCTGAAGCACGTCGCGGCAGAAACCGTTGACGATGAGTGCGACCGCCTCTTCGGCGGACACACCACGTTGCATGCAATAAAAAAGCTGTTCCTCGGAGATTTTCGAGGTGGTGGCTTCATGTTCCAAAATCGCCGTAGGGTTTTTGGCTTCGATATAAGGAACAGTGTGCGCGGCAGATTTATCCCCGATCAACAAGCTGTCGCATTGCGTAAAGTTACGCACGTTCTCGGCCTTTTTGTGGACCGAAACGAGGCCGCGATAGGTGCTGGACGAGCGCCCCGCCGAAATGCCCTTGGAGATGATGCGGCTCGACGAGTTGCGCCCCAGATGGATCATCTTGGTGCCGCTATCGACCTGCTGGAAATGGTTCGAGATGGCGATGGAGTAGAATTCGCCGCGCGATTCATCACCACGCAGGATGCAGCTTGGGTATTTCCAAGTGACAGCAGAACCGGTTTCAACCTGCGTCCACGAAATCTTGGAACGGTCACCGCGGCAATCGCCACGTTTCGTTACGAAATTATAGACACCACCCTTGCCGTCTTCGTCGCCGGGGAACCAGTTCTGCACGGTCGAGTATTTGATCTCGGCATCGTCATGGGCGATCAATTCGACCACGGCGGCGTGAAGCTGGTTTTCGTCGCGCTGAGGTGCGGTGCAGCCCTCAAGATAACTCACATAAGAACCCTGATCGGCAATGATCATGGTGCGCTCGAACTGACCCGTCTGGGCTTCGTTGATGCGGAAATAGGTGGACAGTTCCATCGGGCAGCGCACACCCGGCGGGATGTAAACGAACGACCCATCAGAAAAGACTGCGGAATTGAGCGCCGCATAGTAATTGTCAGCGGGGGGGACAACCGAACCCAGATACTTCTTCACCAATTCTGGATGCTCGCGCACAGCTTCAGAGAAGGGGCAGAAGATGACACCAACTTCACTGAGCTTCTTCTTAAACGTCGTGACGACCGAGACGCTATCGAACACGGCATCAACCGCGACACCGGCCAGCATCTGCTGTTCGACAAGCGGAATGCCGAGCTTTTTGTAGGTTTCGAGAAGTTTTGGATCGACATCATCAAGGCTGTCGAGCTTCGCCTTTTGTTTGGGCGCGGCATAATAATAGGCGGCCTGAAAGTCGATAGGAGGAATTTTGATTTTGGCCCATGTCGGTTCTTCCATGGTCAGCCAACGGCGATAAGCGTCCAGACGCCATTCCAGCATCCAATCCGGCTCGCCTTTTTTGGCCGAGATGAAACGAACCGTATCTTCGCTCAAGCCAATAGGCGCGCGTTCGGATTCGATGTCGGTGGAGAAGCCATATTTATACTTCTCGCCGGCAATCTGATCGACCGTTTCGACTGTTTCGCGCACAGCCACCATTTTATTGCTCCACTTCTGCAAGCGCGGACGGGGCCACGCTCGTCGTCGCAGTTTGAATTTTAGTCTGAGCGCGTTTCCACGCGCGCGACCAACTGAACACCAGTTGGTCGATATCTGCTTTGGTGTTTTCTGCACCAAGGCTGATCCGGATGGCGGCGCTGGCCAAAGCATCGGCCACGCCCATGGCGCTCAAGACATGCGAGCGCGCAACCTTGCCTGATGAACAGGCAGAGCCTGCGCTAACCGCGATACCATCGAGATCGAGCGCCATAACGAGTGTTTCGGCATCAAGGCCCGATGCCGCAAAAAGGCTTGTGTTGGCAAGACGCGGCGCATTGGCACCGAAAAACTGAACGTCTGGCGCGACGGCGCGCAAGGCGTTTTCCATGTCGTCGCGCAACGTGGCGATTGCTTGCGCCGCGGGGATTTGGGCCACTGCCTGTCGCGCGGCGATGCCAAAACCTGCAATGCCGGGGATATTTTCGGTGCCCGCACGACGGCGCTTTTCCTGGCCGCCACCGCGGATCAAAGGCTCAAACGCCAGACCTTCGCGGATGACCAATGCGCCAACGCCCAGCGGTCCACCGATCTTATGGGCGGAGAGCAACAGCATATCGGCTTCAAGGGCCTCCAGATTGACGGAGACGCGACCCACCGCCTGAATGGTATCGCACAGCACCAAAGCGCCAACCGCATGGGCGAGCAACGTCGCCTCGCCAACACGCTGGATAACACCGGTCTCATTATTGGCGAGCATCAGCGCGACGAGCGCCTTGCCCGGCTTTGCCAGCAGGGCTTCCAGTGCGCCCAGATCAGCGACGCCATCGCTATCCACGGGGAGGATATCAACTGGCAAACCGGAAGCTGCGGCGGAAGCACGAACACAATCATGCTCGATGGCCGAGACGATGAGACGCTCTACACCCAGCGCCGCTTTCGCGCTGTGAATGGCGAGATTGGCAGCTTCAGTGCCGCCACTGGTGAAGATGACTTCGGTGGGCTTTGCGCCAACAAGCGCGGCAACATCCACCCTGGCCTCTTCGATCAGCATATGAGCGCGGCGGCCTTCGCCATGAACTGACGAGGGATTGCCCGTGAACGTCAGCGCGCGCGCAACCGCAGCGGCGACTTGCGGACGAACCGGAGCCGTTGCGTTGTGATCCATATAGGCGCGCGTCTTCATGCGGAGGTGAGCCTTTGCTTCAAAAATTCAGTTAGTCGGCGGCCGTCGCGGTAAGCGGCTTGTCGAGCAAGTCGCCTGCCGAGCGGATAACGCGGCCATTGATGACATCGCCTAGAGAGACGCTGCTGAGATATGTGTGGATCTGATGGCTTAACTCTTCCCAGAGGTCATGGGTGATGCAGCGGCTGGAAGATTGCCCCAAGCACCCTTTGGGCGAGCCAATTTCGCAGCGGGTCGCCTTGATCGGCTCATCGACGGCCAGAATCACATCGGAAATGCGAATGTCATCGGCTTGGCGCGACAGAAGATAGCCACCGCCGGGGCCGCGCACGCTTTTAACGAGATCACCGCGGCGCAGCTTGGCAAACAATTGCTCCAGATAAGAGAGTGAAATCTCTTGGCGCTGTGCGATGTCGGCCAGAGCCACCGGGCGTCCTGTGCTAAAACGCGCCAGATCGGCCATGGCCATCACGGCATAACGCCCTTTGGTGGTGAGTTTCATGGGAGCCAACTCCTGTCGAAACGGCCCTTGGCGCAACAAATGCACCCAAAAGCCTTGCCTAATCGGCACTTGCCTGTGTTAAAGAACCATCGTCGGTCCCTGCAAATACAGGGAGGCGCGTGCCGCGAACCAGGGTTCCCCTAGTACCGTAGTCAACTATTTAGCGATCTCTGGTCATAATTGCCAGAGAAAAAGCCAAATTTATTTTGGTTAATCCCCACTTCCATAGTGGGTTATTGCCCTCCGCACAGGCGGAGCAGCTCGTAAGGTGAGACAAAAACAACATGCCCGAAGTCATTTTCAATGGCCCCGCCGGCCGCATCGAAGGCCGTTATCACCATAGCCGTAAGGCGAATTCGCCGATTGCGCTGGTGCTACATCCGCATCCGCAATTTGGCGGCACGATGAATAATCCGGTCACGCAAGCGCTGTTTCAGGACTTTGTGGCGCGCGGTTTTTCGGTGCTGCGCTTCAATTTTCGCGGCGTTGGCCGCAGCCAGGGCGGGTTTGACAGCGGTATTGGCGAATTGTCGGATGCCGCCTCGGCGCTCGATTGGCTGCAATCGCAAAATGCCGACGCCTCGCAATGCTGGATCGGCGGCTTTTCGTTTGGCGCATGGATTGCCATGCAGGTGCTGATGCGCCGCCCTGAAGTCGAAGGCTTTATCTCGGTGGCCCCGCCCGCCAATATGTATGATTTCACGTTCTTGGCGCCCTGCCCGTCGTCGGGCCTCATCGTCAATGGCAGCGCCGATCAGGTGGCACCAGCAGGCGATGTGCAAAAGCTGGTGGACCGGTTGAAGACGCAAAAAGGCATCGTGATCGAGCATTCGGTGATCGAAGGGGCCAACCATTTCTTCGATACGCATATCGAACAATTGGCAACAGTGACCGGCGCTTATCTCGATAAGCGGTTGGAAGGACAACCTGCAAGGGGTTGAATTTACTGGGAAAGTTCACGGGCCTCGTCCTTCGAGACGCGGCTTCGCCGCTCCTCAGGATGAGGGTTTTTTCTGCAGTTTAATTCTACCTCATCCTGAGGAGGGCTGCTTAGCCCGTCTCGAAAGATGGACGTTAAGAGTTGGTGGGTGTGGCTTCACCCCCTCCCTCACATTGCGCGTAGGCGCAAAAGGGATTTAGGGGGAGCGCTAAGTCAGATGCGCTTTGTGCAGGGTGCCGCCGGGCATGGGATGGGGCACGCCGGTCGTTGTCGGCAAGCTTAGGGCCAAGCCTTTGAGCGAGCGAACGGCCAAATAGGCGAAGGCTTCGGCTTCGATGTCGTCGCCGCGCCAACCCAAATCTTCGGCTGGAAGCACCCCACCCTGAAGGCGGCGGGAGAGCATTTTCATCAAGATTGGATTGTGCCGCCCCCCGCCGCAGACGATGAAGCGGGTCGGTATGCCGGGGATATGGGCGAGGCCGCGGGCGATGGCTTCGACGGTGAAAGCGGTGAGCGTGGCCGCGCCATCGGGCGGGGATAGATGGCCGACGGGGTCGGGTGAAAACGAAAAACGGTCCAGTGATTTGGGCGGCGGCGTTTCAAAAAAGTCATGTGCCATAAGGACTTGCAAGGCATCAACATCGACCTCACCGATCTCGGCCATAGCGCCGTCTTTGTCCACCGGTTCGCCGGTATGGCGCTGCGCCCAATCATCTATCAAGGCATTGCCGGGGCCGGTATCAAAGGCGATCAATGATCCATCAAGCCCGATATAGGTGACATTGCCGACGCCGCCGATATTGATGATGGCGACGGTCTCGGTAAGGCCTGCGCTTTTGGCCAATGCCTGATGATAAAGCGGCACCAGCGGCGCGCCATGCCCCCCGGCGGCGACATCGGCGATGCGGAAATCATTGACCACATCAATGCCGGTGAGGCGGGCAAGCTCGGCCCCCACGCCGATCTGAACGGTGCGGTGACGGTCGGGTTGGTGCAACACGGTTTGGCCATGAAAGCCAATGATATCAATGTCTTGCGGCGTCAGCTTGGCTTGCTTCAGAAGCGCGCGAACGGC
Organism: Parvibaculaceae bacterium; assembly: GCA_041688015.1. GTDB lineage: Bacteria > Pseudomonadota > Alphaproteobacteria > Parvibaculales > Parvibaculaceae > Parvibaculum. The sequence continues at coordinate 94,389 of JBDNIY010000001.1, read as the reverse complement.
CTGAGCATGGGCTAAAGTGAGCAGACGCTCAGCCTCGGCGACCGCTTGCGGCATCTGCTGGCCCACCTCCCAGAGCTTCGCCATTTCGAGCGCATTGCGGAGCACAGCGCGTTCTTCAGGCGTATAGGGCACGGAGAGGGATGGACCGGGGGCGACGTAATCCTCGCCATCGGTGTCTATGATGGCGGCGTCGATGCCGTCGAGCGAAGTGCCGGACATTAATCCCAAGGCGCGCATAAATTCATACCATCTCGTTTGGAAGCTCGGAATTTCGTGCTATTTCCTGCAAGCATTCAAGCATATTCCGAGCTTTTTCGAGCCTTTCCTGCAAGAGCAATCGAGACCATCACATGACCGAGTTTAAATCCGACTTCCTGCGTGAACTTTCACAACGCGGCTTTATCCATCAAATCTCCGATCAGGAGGCGCTGGACGAAGCAGCTGTCGAAAGCATGGTGACCGGGTATATCGGATTTGACGCGACCGCGCCCTCGCTGCATGCGGGCAGTCTCGTCCAGATCATGCTGCTGCGCTGGTTGCAGAAAGCCGGGCATAAACCGATTGCGCTGATGGGCGGGGGGACGACGCGGATCGGCGACCCAAGCTTTCGCGATGACGCGCGGCCCATCCTGACGGATGAAAAGATCGACGAAAATCTGGCGGGGATTAAATCGGTCTTTGGCAAATTTTTGACATTCGGCGAGGGCAAGACTGACGCGGTGATGGTCAATAATCGCGACTGGCTGGACGGGCTGCAATATATCGATTTTCTACGCGACTATGGCCGGCATTTTTCGGTCAACCGGATGCTGAGTTTTGACAGCGTGAAAATTCGCCTTGAGCGCGAGCAGAACCTGTCATTCCTCGAATTCAATTACATGATTTTGCAGGCCTATGATTTTGTCGAGCTGAACCGCAACTATGGCTGCACCTTGCAGATGGGCGGCTCGGACCAATGGGGCAATATTGTCAACGGCATCGAGCTGGGACGGCGCACCGATGGAACATCCCTCTACGGACTAACAAGCCCACTGCTGACAACCTCGTCAGGCGCAAAGATGGGCAAGACGGCGTCCGGCGCGGTGTGGCTCAACGCCGAGATGCGCTCGCCGTTCGACTATTGGCAGTTTTGGCGCAATACCGAAGACGCTGATGTGGGGCGGTTTTTACGGTTGTTCACCGAATTGCCGCTGGATGAGATCGCGCGGCTGGAGGCGCTGCAAGGCGCGGAGCTGAATGAGGCGAAGAAAGTGCTGGCGACCGAAGTGACCGCGATGGCGCATGGGCGGGCCGAAGCCGACAAGGCGGCGGGCGCGGCGAAAGCGGCCTTTGAAGACGGCGCGGCGACGGCTGACCTGCCGACGATTGAGATTGATGGCGGGCTGCTTGATGCAGGGCTTGGCGTGCTCAATGCGTTTGTGGCGGCGGGGCTTTGTGCGTCCACCAGCGATGTACGCAGGCAAATCAAGGGCGGCGCGTTGCGGGTCAATGATGAGCTCGTGAGCGATGATCGCATGGTGCTGACACGGGCGGCGCTCAACGATGGCGTGGTGAAGCTGTCGATGGGGAAGAAGCGGCATGTGTTGTTGCGGGGGTGAGGGACGTGCATGCCGGAAAATTTATTTGCAATGCAAATGATGCATTGAATTTTCCTTTCAATAGCTAGAGATGACTGCGTATTGTCGAAGATGTTCCTCCAACCTTGCTAGGAAAAAAATGGTTTGGCTCATTTCCGATGATGCAATCGTTAAAGAAATTGAAGGGCAACGCGATCGACCCGCAGTAATAGCGTCTGCCTCTTATCTCGAACATCGACTCGGTGAAACCTTGAAATGTGTCTTGGAACAGCACAAGGCTGTTGCCGACAGAGTGTTCAAAGGTTACGGGCCGTTATCGTCATTTTCTGCGAAAATCGACATCGCATACATGATTGGTCTGTATCTAGAGTATATCTACAAGGCATTGTTAACAATTAAAGAAATAAGGAATGAATTCGCGCACAACCCTCGGCCGGTCACCTTTCGAACACAACGAATTGCTGACCTGTGCAAAAATCTACCTAAACCAATAGATCAGAAAAAATTTAAACTAAGCTATGATGAAGCAATCGAGCTGCTAGCGTCTAAGGGAGAAGATTCCGACTGGAAAGTTCAGGCTGTCTCTGTAGCGAGTTCTACGGGTAGAGATACATCTCGGGTTCGTTTCCTCAATACAATCAAGCAAATTTTGTTACACCTTTTCCTAATGGAAAAAATTTCAAGGCTGGAACGCAATCTTTGTGACTTGAAAGTTGGTCGCAGTTACTGGCCATGGCCGGCTTTCAATAAACCGAACCAAATCAAGGTTCCGAGAGAAACAAAAAGTCCATAGCTGCCATGCAGATTTGTGGCATCGCTGTAGAAGCAATGGCTCGCATTGCAGAGGGCTTGAGGGCTTTCAATTTCTCCATACTTCATGGCCGGACTTGATCCGGTTATCCGCTTCTTCCCCGTAGCAAAGACGTGGGTACGCGGGTCAAGCCCGCGCATGACGAGGTTGGGGTTGGCTCCGGGGCCTCGTCCTTCGAGACGGCGCAAGTGCGCCTCCTCAGGATGAGGGTCTTTTTTGTCTTCGTGGTCTGCGAATTGATGCCGAGGGGCGCGCACCATATAAAGAGGCATCAGACATTTCCGCTTATTGGAGTTCTCCATGACCACATCTACTGCCAAGCTCTTTGAACCGCTGACCCTGCCCCATGGGCCTGCCATGAAAAATCGTTTCATGTTGGCGCCACTGACCAATTCGCAGAGCCATGCTGATGGCAGGCTTTCTGATGAGGAATTTCGCTGGCTGACGATGCGGGCCGAAGGCGGGTTTGGGTTGACGATGACGTGCGCGGCGCATGTTCAAGCCTGCGGGCAGGGTTTTCCCGGGCAGCTTGGTGTGTTTGGGGACGAACATCTGGAAGGCCTGACGCGGCTCGCCAGTGCCATCAAGGCGCAGGGTTCGTTGGCGTCATTGCAGTTGCACCACGCGGGCAACCGCTCGCCCAAGGACCTTGTTAGTGACATTGTGTGTCCGTCAGATGACCCTGACACCGGCGCACGGGCGCTGACGCTGGCAGAAGTTGAGGGCTTGCGTGATGACTTCATCGCAGCGGCCAAGCGCGCCGAGCGCGCGGGTTTTGATGGCGTCGAAGTGCATGGGGCGCATGGCTATATTATCCTCCAGTTTCTGTCGGGCGAGATCAACAAACGCGAAGACCGCTATGGAGGCAGCCTTGAAAACCGGGCGCGGCTGCTCAATGAAATCATTGACGGTATTCGCTTGAGTTGCCGGCCTGATTTCCAGCTTGGGCTTCGGTTATCACCGGAACGCTTTGGCGTGAAGCTCGCGGAGGTCCGAGACGTGGCGGCGCAGATTTTGCGTGATGGTAAGATCGATTTCCTCGATATGTCGCTTTGGGACTATGCCAAGGAGCCAGCGGAAGAAGACTTCAAAGGCCGCACACTGATGAGTTATTTTACCGAACTGCCGCGCGGCAAGGTGGCGCTGGGGGCGGCGGGCAAGATCATGGGTGCAGCGGACGCGGTGAAGGTGATTGAAGCGGGATGCGACTATGTGCTGATCGGGCGCGGCGCGATCTTGCGACATGACTTTCCAGAGCGGCTGCGTGGCGAGCCGGGCTACACCTCGCCTGCCTTGCCTGTGACGGCAGCGCATCTGCGCGCGGAAGGATTGAGCGATGTCTTTGTGACCTATATGAGGAACTGGAAGGGCTTTGTGGCTGAGGCTTGAGGCTGGGTTTGGTGCAGCGCACGGGCCTCGTCCTTCGAGACGGCGCAAGTGCGCCTCCTTGAGGCATGAGGCTTCGAGACGGCGCAAGTGCGCCTCATTGAGGCATGAGGGTTTATTCAATTTTTGCGTCATCACCCGGCTTGACCGGGTGATCCAACTTTGATGCATCAAAGGAAGGTGGATGCCCCGATCAAGTCGGGGCACGACGGTTTTTGGGGTGTGGGGGCCATTTCGAAGGATGTGCGGTGAGGGAAAAAGAAAAGGCTCTCCAGTGTTCCGCTGGAGAGCCTTTGGGGTGCGGGTCGTCTGATCCGAGGGCGACGAACCGCTTTGGGGTCTGGTTAAATCTATTCGGCGGCTTGGGTGTTGCTCATGGCGTAGATGGCGGCTTCGCCACCGGCCCCGTTGATGGCGATGAGGTTGCGGATGCCTTGTTCGGCAATCTCGTCACCGATCATACGGTCGCCTTCACCATGCAACTCTTCCATATCCACATAAGCAGCGTATTGGCTGGAGGTGCGCTTGGTGATGATGCCAGCCTTGAGAAGCGTCTTGATAAGGACGCGGAAGACGCTGGTGCCATCCTGCATGGTGGAGCGTAGCTTCTTGTCTGTCATGGCTTCCATGAGGGCAGACTGGACCCAACGCCAATCAAGGCCGACGCGCTCATAGATGACCTTCTTTTGCTCAGGGCCGGTCGAATTGCGCAGCAGGGTCATAAAGACTTCCAGCGCCCAATCTTCGATCATGTTGCGTTCGGCTTCGGGCAGATTGGGGACCGTGCGGTCAGCCCAAATCTTGCCGAACTTGTGATGGAAAGCTTCGTCTGTCATGACGAATTGCATCAACTTCTTCATCAGCGGATCATGGGTTTCGGAGTAGAATTTCGCAAAGGTGCCCATAGCAAGGCCTTCGACGATCATCTGCATACCGACGAGCTTTTTCCACGCAAGCGGCGTCGCGACGATTTCGACCAACAGGTCTTGCAAGACGAGACCGCAGGCGGTCGGCTTGCCCCAGCGGGCCTTGATGTAATTGGCAAAGCCGGTGACGTGGCGGGCTTCTTCGCGTGTCTGATTGGCGGCGTATTCTTGGGCGCCCGGATCTTTCAGGATGTGGCAGAGCGAGGCTGACAATGCCAATGCGCCCTGCTCGCCATGCAGGATGGACGACATGGTCCAGCGCACGCTCTCGTTGACGAGATAAATTTTCTGATCTGTGTCGAGCTTGTCGGAGACGGCCGACTGAAGCTCAAGCGTGTAATCGGTCGGCATCAACAGATCGCGGTCGAGATCCCACTTGTCATTGAAGTCGATATATTTGGCATCCAGCGGATCCCAGAAATGATCATGGGTTGCCGAGATGATCTTGTCGAAAGCTGTTGAACGCTTGTTGTAACGATCCACTTCCATCATCGCCTGAAAATCATTCGGGGCGACCGCCTCATAGGCGGGATCCATCGTCATGCTTTCGTTGCTGGCATTCAGTGTGTTCTTGGGTAGCGACATGGCCTTGACCTCCCAAATCATGAATGTCGTTAGCACCAGCATGATATGCGGAGCTTTACTCCGCAATATCTATTCGGCACTCCGCATTTTTCTATTTGCTGGGCAGCAAAGCGGGCGCGTCAGGGGCGGCGGGCGTTGATGGAATAGGCGCAACGGGAGGCGCGGATTCGGCGGGTTTGGCTGGGTTTATGGCCGGAGGTGTGGGTTCTGGCGGCAGCGAATTGCCAAACTCGAACAGACGACGCAGGAAGCCGGGCGCGATGGCCGACAGCGGATTGACGATGACACTGGGATTATCTGTCGCACCCTTGACCTTATAGGTCATGCCGAAAATGCCCTCGCCTTCGCGGCCGATGAGCAGCGGGCCGAGCAACGGCACATTGCCGAGCACCGAATTGATCGTATAGGCGGGGACCAGCGTGCCTTCGAGATCAACCACATCCATAACGCGGTCGATCTGGCCTTGCATGGTCAAGCCGATGGCGGGACCCGCGAGGCGGGCGTCCTCGACATGGATGCGGTGGCCGGTGACGCGGAACGGCAAGATGAGATGATCAAAATAGATGCCATCGCCCTGCATGGTGTCGCTGATGCCGGTGAGCGAACCCAGGGTCAGGATTTTGGCGAGCACCGGCGCGTTGCTGACGCGAAATTTCAAGACGTCGATGGAACCTTTCATGGGCGAGCCGGGCTGGCTGTCATCGAACCTCGCCTTGACTGTCAGCGCGCCGCCCTTGACGCCATTGGCCAAATCCAAGGTGCGGAAAATGGAGCCGGCATCGCTGGAGGCCATGGAAAAAACGCGGCTGCGCTCTGGGCCCGGCGCGATCTCAGCCATGATCGGTTTTTGTGTTTGGTCGAGGCTGTCGATCTTGAGGGCATAGACCCAATCGTCGATCAGCGTGAAATGCGCCTCAAGTTTAGAAAAATGCGTGCCGTTCTGGCCTGTGACATGAGCGATGCTGGCGCTGATGGCACTGCGGCGGGCGGGATCGGCCACCATCTCTGGGGTGACGAGGCGGCTGGCGGCGGCTTCGGCCTCGGCCTTGTCGCCATTGCCCGAGACAAAGCTGTGCAACAAGCCGCTAGCATCGGCGCGCGCGCCGCTGATATCGAGCGACAATGTGCCCTTGGCATCGCGGCGGCCTTGCATGGCGAAGCTGTTGGCGGGGCCGAGCCTGACGACGGGCAGGTCGAGGCTCATCCAATCCCATGTTTTGTTCATGTCAAAATCGCCATGCACATCGACGCCCTCGCCCGCGAGCTTGAAGCCCTTGAAACGATAAAGATCGGGCGTGAGCGAGAGATCGACATCAAGGCTGAGGGCGGCGTCGGCGGGTTTCGTCCAGCCGAGATAATTGACCATGACCTTGGTGCGTGTGAGGTCGGCATGGATGGCCGCGTGATTGATGTTGGGGCCGCTGCCCGTCAGCGCGGCTTTGAGCGTGACGGGCCCATCGAGGTATTTGTCAAAGTGCAAGCCGATGGCGGCGCGGCCTGCGTTGTCGATGTCGCCTGATAGCGTGTAAGCCGAGCTTGGCCCATTGCCGCGCGTGAAGCGTTCGGTCCAGACGAGATTGAACGGCGCAATGTTGTTGAGCGCGATGGTGCCAGTGGCTTTGAGCCCAGCACGCGAGACATCAATGTCGAGCGTGCCGCCGGTGATAGAAAGGTCGGGCTGGATATGGGGGATCGAGACATCTTCGGCGTGTGCCGTGCCGGAGAAATCAACTTCGTCGATGGTGACTTCTTTGACGAGCGGCAGATTGAGCTGCGCGTTGACGGTGGCCGCGCCGCCGATGATGGCGGGGTCGATGCCGAATTTGCTGATGAGGTGGAGCGGCTCGTGGTCGAGCAGCGCTAGAATATCGGCGGTCTGGCCGGTGGCGAGAAAACTGATCTGACCGCGCGTATGGTGGTTTGACAATTCAGAGTCGGTGAAGCGGCCATTGGACAGCGCCAGCACGTGATCAGGGCTGACGGTGACGCTGGCCGACGACACATAGGCGTCAAACCGATTATTGGCGACGAGGCCACGGGCCACGACATTTTCGAGTGGCGGCATGTCGTGGAGATAGCTGACTGTTGAGCCACGGATGTTGAACTCAAAGCGCAGCCCCCCGTCGGGGAGCGGCGTGTGAGTGACTTCATCGTCGGCGAGCACATTGGCGGCCACGTCGATATAAAGCTCGCCGCCCATCAGGTCGCCGTCTTTAAGATTTTTGACCACCCAATCGCGCGACTTGGGCGAGAGGAAGAGCGGCCAGACGGCGCGCGCCTCATTGATGGGCATTTGGCCGATGGTGGCAGTTGCCTTGAGGGCGGGCGAGCGCTCGCCTTCGCCGACGATACCTGAGGCGGTAATTTTGCCGCCCGCGACACCGAGCGTGACTTGCTTGATGTCGATGGCGCGGTTGTCGAAATCCAGCGTGCCCACAAAATGTGCGTTGTCGAAGGTGACGGGGCCTTCAAAGACGCCCTCGATTTCGGTGGTGGTCTTGCCTGCGGTGAGATCGAGCGCGGCGGTCGAAATATTGACGCCCTTGCCCATCGCATAAACGATATTCCCCTTCATCGTAATGCTATGGGGGCCAGCCTGAAGGGTGAGGTCTTTGACCTCGATGCGATGGGCGAGCGCATCAAGCGTCAATTCGGCACGGGCTTTTTCGAGTTCAACGGGGGCTTGGGCAAGACCGGGGATGTGAAAACGACCCTTGCCGGATTCCACTTCGAGGCGAGCGGCCTTGACCGTGCCGTCGCGCAGGATATCGAGATCACCCACCGTCGAGATGGGCGCGTCCACCGATGCGTAGTTGTGAAACGACGGTGACATGCGGGCGAGCGCGGCGGGCACGATGCCCGTGACGTTCATATGCACCGAGGCGACGTCGGCGCCCTGAGGCAAGGTTCCCTTGAGATCGATATGACCAGTGGTGTCGTCGAGCGTCAGATCGGCGCTCAAGGTGGCGGCCAATTCATTATCGCTGCGATAGAACTCAAGATTGGCGTTGGGGGCTTCAAAGGTGACGCTGTTGACCTCATCGACGACGCGGAGGGTGGCGTCATGGATGCCGACGCGGCGCAGATAGGCCAGCACAGGCATATCTGCCGAGCCTGAAACCAGGGCTTCGATCATCGGGCCAAGAACAATGTTGCTCGGGTGATCGGCGACCTTGTTGGCAGGCGCAAGACCGAGCGACAGACCGCTGGGGCGGCGCAGCAAGGTGGTGGTGACGCCGTAAAGCTCGACCGATGTGGGCGCGAAATGGCCCCGCAGCAAAGCGGGGACGGACAGGCGGAAGGAAAGCTGGGGCAGCGTGGTGACGGGATTGCCGTCGGCCCCGTTGATGGTGACGTTGACGACGCGCAGGCCAAGCTGGTGGCTATCGGGCGCCCAACGCAGGATGGTGTCGCCGATGGTGATGGTGCCGCCTTCCAACTCGCCGCTGACGGCGTCTTGGAGGATTTGGCTCAAAATGGGAAGCGAGACCGGCCCCGCCGAAAGACGCCAGGCCAAAACGGCAAGCAGAACCGCGCTCACCGCCACGGTAACGCCAATTGCTTCCAGAAAAAATTTGCTTACACGACGAAACAACGAAGGAACGGTCTCCTGTAGCGCCCTACCCCATTTGGCGGACACATATCCTGAAGCAAAAGAACGGCCAGAATGAGAACCGTCCCGCTTTTTTAGCCGGAGAGGCGCAGGAAGTCTCTAGAAATGGCATGAAATAGCCCGACAAGATGTCGCCGGGCGTTTACCATGTCGGTTTAAAACACGACCGATGCAGACAATACTGGAGTGCGGAATGGCTAAAGCAGTTGCAGCAAAGACAGTAACCATGCCCAACGGGCTGGAGGCAGGCGCAAAAGCCCCCGCCTTCGCGCTCCCCGCCGACGATGGCTCGGAAGTGACACTCAAGGGGCTGAAGGGCAAGAAGGTGGTGCTCTATTTTTACCCCAAGGACGACACGCCGGGCTGCACCATCGAGGCGATCGACTTTTCAGCCAAGAAAGCCGCCTTTGCAAAGGCAGGCGCCGTGGTATTGGGCGTGTCCAAGGATACGGTCGAGAAGCATTGCAAGTTTCGCGACAAGCACGCGCTGACGGTGCGGCTTTTGTCGGATGAAAGCGGCGAGATGCTAGAGGCTTATGGCGTCTGGGCGGAAAAGAGCCTCTATGGCCGTAAATTCATGGGGATCAACCGCACGACTTTTCTTATCAACGAGAAGGGCGTGATCACGCGGATCTGGCCCAAGGTGAAGGTGAAGGTGAAGGAACACGCGGCCGACGTGTTGGCGGCGGTGAAAGAGATTTGACCCAGACTTTTGCGTCATTGGCGGCGGGTGCGCGCGCCGTGCTGACTTGCGGCGAGGCGGAAGCCAAGGCGCGGCTGGCGCATCAGGTGGCAGCGGCTTGGCGCGGCGGTGATCTCACCCTCACCTCGCCAGACGATGCGGCGATGCCCGACGGGCCAAGCCGACCTGAAAAGCCGGAGCTGCTGTCGCACCGCGCTATGCCCAAGCGCACCTTCAAGGGGCCACGCGGGCGCTTTGCGCTGCTGCATGCGCTGGCCCATATCGAACTCAATGCGATTGATCTGGCCTTTGATATGGCCGGGCGCTGGGCCGGAGACGATCTGCCGCGCGCTTTTTTCGATGATTGGGTGAAAGTGGGTGACGAGGAAGCCAAGCATTTTCTGGCGCTGCAAACCCGGCTGGCCGCAACAGGCGGGGGTTATGGTGACCTGCCCGCCCATAACGGCTTGTGGGAGGCGGCGGCAGAAACGGGCCATAGCTTGTTAGCGCGGTTGGCCGTGGTGCCGATGGTGCTGGAAGCGCGTGGGCTGGACGTGACGCCAGGGATGATCGAGAAGCTCACCAACGCGGGCGACCATGAGAGCGCAGCGGTGCTGGCGATGATTTATCGCGACGAACAACAACATGTAGGGGCTGGTGCGCGGTGGTTTTCATATTTTTGTGATCTTAGCGGGCTATCGTCTGAAGAAACCTTTCACCAATTGGTGCGCAAGCACTTTCGCGGTATCCTCAAACAGCCCTTCAACGTGGCAGCGCGCGACAAAGCGGGCCTGCCGCCACCCTTCTATCTGCCTCTTTCGACGGCATGATTTATACTCCGATGGTGAAAAGGTCTTTTCATCGCGGCTTTAATGAGTGACACTAAATGGGACAGTGGTGGGGGCCACGATGCAGTTTTTTGAGTTATGTGACGTCGACGATGAGATGGTTAAGGGTCATTAACCATGCACACCAAATGTTAATACGTGTGCTGAAAAATGGGCCCGAACTCACAGGCTGACATTAAAATTAGGGGGAAATGGCGCATGAGGGGCGTGCACCATAGCGGTTCGGAATTTGGAGACGCCGTGCGTCGGTTTCTGCGTCACCACTATGTCGAACGCCAGGTTTATCTGCGGAGCCGTGGACAGGTTCAGTTCATCTCGTTCTCGCCCTCCACCCAAGCCATCTTTTTAGGGATCGCCGTGGTCTTTTTCGGTTGGATCGCTTTTTCATCCGTCAACGTTGTTTTCAAGCAGCAGATCATCGCCTCGAAGGATCAGCGCTACAGCAAGATGCAAGGCGCTTACGAAGAACGCTTGGCGCAATTGCAATCGGCTTACGATGGTTTGAACGGCCAGTTGGTGATTTCGCAGGAACGCTTTTTGGCGACGACACGCGAGCTTGAAGACAAGCATCGCCAGTTGACCGCGCTGATGGGCCAGCGCCGTTCGGCGGGGACAGAGCTTGACCAGATGCGCAAGCGCTATGCGGCCACGGCGCGCAGCACCGCCGCCAATACGCAAGGCAACACGATTTTGATGTCGGTCGATCAAGACTCTGAGGGCGTCAACATCGCCCAGACCACCACGCGACCACAGCACAAAGGCAGCGGCCAAACCTATGTGATTGACGGCAGCGAAAGCGGCGGCATTGACGTTGCGAGCCTGACCAGCGCGGCGGACGCGGATGTGGGTCAATTGGGGACAACGTCTCTGATTGATACAAAACTGACCAATTTGGATCGGGCACAACAGAGCTTCATCAATACAATCGACGAGACAACCGACCGGCGCATCCGTGAACTGACCTCTATCATAGGCATGACAAATGTCGCTGATGTGGGAACGCTGCTGAAAAAAATTGGCGGTGCGGGCGATGACAGCGCCACAGGTGACCGAGGCGATCAAGGCGAAGGCGGGCCACTGCTCGGGTTGGCCGAAGGCGAAGCCCTGGCAGGTGGCGGCAGCGAAAATGCCTTCGACAAACAGCTTTCACGGGTCAGCCAGAATATCCACACCATGGCGGAACTTGAGAGAACCATTGTCAAAATGCCGCTAGCTGAACCGCTGAACGGCTTTCATCAAAGCAGTGGCTTTGGCGCGCGCCGTGACCCCTTTACGGGCCGAGTGGCGTTTCATGCCGGTGAAGACATGGCGACCGCTTATGGGGCACCGGTCTATTCCACAACGTCGGGCACGGTCGTCTACGCGGGGCCTCGTGGGGCCTATGGCAACATGATTGAAATCGACATCGGCAATGGGTTCAAAACCCGTTATGGGCACTTGAGCGCCATCAAGGTCAAAGTTGGCCAAAAAATTGCATTTCGAGACGTCATCGGCCGTGTCGGGTCCACCGGCCGAAGCACTGGGCCGCATCTTCACTATGAAGTGTGGTTTGACGGAATTGTACGCGACCCCACCAAGTTCATTGAGGCAGGGCATTATGTTTTCGCGAAACAAAGATAAAGACACCGATCGTCCCGTCATTCAGGCGGCGGCCCCTATGGCCCCTACGCCGTCGGGCAAACGCAATGGCGTGCGCGCTGTGCCGTCTATTATTTCCACCGATCTGGTGGTTCACGGTAACCTTGTGGCCACCGGCGACATTCAGATCGATGGCACCGTCGAGGGTGATATTCGCAGCCAGTCGCTAACCATCGGCGAGAAAGCCTCAGTCAATGGCGAAGTCGTGGCCGAAGATATCGTGATCCGTGGCCGCGTGATCGGCACCATTCGCGGCCGCCGCGTGCAGTTGGCCTCGACCTGCCATGTCGAAGGCGACATTCTGCATGAAGCCTTGGCAGTGGAAACCGGGGCCTTCTTTGAAGGCAATTGTCGCCATTCCGACGATCCGATTGGTCAGGCCAGCGCCAACACCAGCGTCAAGGCACCTGTTGCTGCCCGTCCGGTCAGCGCGTCGCCGCTGTCTGCTGCCCCCCGCCCCATGACGCCGCACGCGGCTGAAGCTTCAACAAGCCCGGTTGTGGTGGGTGATGGCGGCGTCGTGGTCAAGCGCCCCGCCGCGCAGTAAGGCCGTTCGCCTCAGTGTTGAGGCGTATAAAACGACAAAGCCGCAGTAGAATTGCCTCCGCTGCAGCTTTTTTTGTTTGGGGATCGGGCTTATTGGGGATCAGGGCATATAGCCAAAGCGTTTCATCTGGGGGCCGAGGACGTCTTTGAGACGTTTGATCTGATCGGCAGACAGGGTGTCGCGCCATTGGCCCGCTTTGCCTTCGCGGAAAAATCTGTCAGCGGTGTCTGGGCGCTCGATGAACCCCTGCTCTTCTTCTTCCTTGCGCAGCTTGTCGAAGGACGATGCCTTGATGGCTTTTTTGATTGCTGCTGGGGCGGCGGGGATGCGCAGAAATTTGGCTAGGTCGCCGAAGGTGGCCTGCGGTTTTTCCAGCATGTCTTCATAGCGCATGACATGAAGCTGGCGCATGGGGCGACGCGTCCAACTTTCAACATGCTCCGCCCAAGACCCAAAATACTGATAAACAAATTTTTTGGCCGTAGGCCCCGTCGCCCCCTGCATCACCATTTCGTCGATGGCTGTGTCGATTGCGGTTCCTTGAAAGCTGGCGAGTGAAATAGCGACATCCAATGGATTACGCATAACATAGATTGCGCCTGCTGTGACCGAGCCTTCGATCATTGGTGAGCCCAAATGGCTGACGAGCGCGTTGTGCGTATTGACGAACACCAGACCATCCGACTGAGCCGCTAGGCCACGCAAAACTGTCGGGCGCACGGAGGCTATTTCTGCATCTGAGCAAGATTCAACCGGTTGATTGAAATAAGGCTGATACCACTTTGCGGCTGCATCACCCACGGTCAACGTATTCATGGTGTTGATGCTCTGCTTGCCCTCTTGGAGCAGCGCATGGAGAAAGTGACGCACCCAAGTGTTACCCGACTTGGGAAAAGACGCCACCCAGACTATTCCGCCCATTTTTCTCTCTTAACCGATTACTTGGTACACGATGTATTCGTCTGTGACATTAATGAAGCATCGTAGGCTATTTCGATTATTCACCATTCGTTTCAAGATGCAAGATATTGCATGAATAGAAGGTTAAACTACAATTAACTTCTTGTACTAATGGTTTTTATTTTCCAATTGAGGTTAAATTGCGCAGTGCATTTCATAACAAACTACTGATGGGTGCCGCAGTCGCAGCACTTTCACTTGGTTCGACCCAAGCCATGGCTTCCGGCGGTGCAGATACGCAATGGGCCACCGTCGACAATCATGGTTTTCTCGGCATCGATCTGATGCTTCAAGGCGGCTACAGCTTCGGCTCCAGTGATTTGACCTATGGTCAGTTCGATGACCATGCCGGTGGCAATCGCACCTTTGATGTGGACACTGGCGATGGGTTCAACGGTGAAGCTGGCGTCGCAGCGCGCTTTGAAGGTGGCTGGAAATTTGGTCTCAGCTATACCGGCGTCCGTACGTCGCAAGACGCCAATTCCGGAACGTTTGACGATAGCAATTCGGCCTTGAGGTATCCAATTTACAATGTGCTGGGCAATACAACCACCAGCTACAATGAAATTGCCGTTTCGACTCACCTCAACGTGGACATGGTCGATCTTACTGTTGGTTATGACGTGGGCTTGGGCGGCGCCAGTTCCTTGATCCTGACGACCGGTCTGCGTTATGGACAAATTGAACAGAAATCCAATACAGACATTTTCTGTTCGGCTTTTGTATGCGGCACACGTACCTATGAATATTCTGACTCGCTGAAATCCACCTATAAGGGCTACGGCCCTATTCTCGGCGCGTCTTATAGCGTGCCGGTGTCGTCCAATGGTGTGTCGGTATTTGGCTCTGCACTTGGAAGCGTTCTTTTCGGCGAACAGAAGACGTCTCGCTGGGATAACAACGGTGGTACAACCGTTAATAGCAGCGACAATCACATGGCCTACACGGTCGAAGCGGAAGCAGGCGTTTCCTACAAGCTCCCCGACCATCCGCTGACGATTTCGACGGGTTATCAAGTTTCTTATATGGACCGCGTGCGTGACACGACGAACGGTACAGGTTCCGTAGGCACAGAAAGCTATGGCAGCAGCAAGGACGACTTGCTCTATCATGGTCCCTTCGTTCGTCTTGTGGTCAGCCTGCCGTAAGGCTTTCAATTTTGAAAAAAGAAAAACCAGCCTGGAATTTCCGTGGCTGGTTTTTTTATGCTTGATACGGAGAAAATAAATTGATGTCTTCGATCGCCTTCGTGCCGCCTTTGACGCGGGCAGCCAAGGCGCGGCTCCGCGTTCTTCAGAAGCGTTGATCGTTCAGACGTGCTGGCCCGCCGCGTAACCTGATGACCAAGCCCATTGAAAATTGAAGCCGCCCAAATGGCCCGTCACATCGACGACTTCGCCGATGAAGTGGAGGCCGGGGACGGCGCGGGCTTGAAAGGTTTTGGAGGAAAGCGCGTCGGTATCAACGCCGCCCGCCGTGACCTCGGCGATGCGATAGCCTTCTGTACCGCTTGGGACGATGTGCCAATCGTTGACGGCGGCGGCCAGCAGCTTGAAGCGTGCATCCGGTGTATCAGCGAGGCGGGCACTGCCGCCATTCAGCTCGACAATGCGGTCGGCAAGGCGTTTAGGCACAAGGCGCGAGAGCGCGGTGGCGACGTCCTGCTTCGGCTGCTCCTTGCGCGCCTCTTTCAGCACCGCCAGAACATCCGTGGTGGGCGCGAGGTTGACGGCGATCTCCTTGCCCTCCTCCCAATATGACGAGATTTGCAAGATCGAAGGCCCACTCAATCCCTTATGGGTGAAGAGCAAGGCTTCGGCAAAGCGTGTCTTGCCACAAGCCACGCTCGCGTCTGCGGCAAGACCGGCGAGACCTTCGATCTGGCGCATAAGGTCCAGGCCGAACGTCAGCGGCACAAGAGCCGGACGCGGCGTCACGATGTTGAGGCCGAATTGTTTGGCGAGCTCATAGCCAAAGCCGGTGGCGCCCATTTTCGGGATCGACTTGCCACCGGTCGCAATGACGAGCGAGGTGCAGGCGACGCGGGTACGATCCGTTGCGATCTCGAAGCCTGCCTCTGTCTTTCCAACGTGGGAGATTTTCGTTTGCAGTTCGATGGCGACGCCCGTGGCGTGACATTCTGCGAGCAGCATGTCGATGATCTGTTGCGAGGAGCCATCGCAGAAAAGCTGGCCGAGGGTTTTCTCATGCCACGCGATATTATGCTTATCGACCAACGCAATGAAATCGCGCTGGGTATAGCTTTTCAAGGCGGAGATGCAGAAGCGCGGGTTTTCAGAGATGAAATTTGCGGGCGTCGTATGGAGATTGGTGAAGTTGCAGCGCCCGCCGCCAGAAATCCTGATCTTCTCGCCCGGCGCTTTTGCATGATCGAGGACCAGCACGCTGCGGCCGCGTGCGCCTGCCGTCATGGCGCAGAAGAGGCCCGCGCCGCCCGCACCGAGAATGACAACATCATAGTGTTTGATGGATGAGGGCATGGCCCTAGTCGATGTCTTCAACCGCTTCCACCCCGCCCTTCACGCGGGCAGCAAGGGCTGCGGCCATGAAGTCGTCGAGGTCGCCGTCGAGCACGTCGGCGGGTGACGGGCTGACGACGCCGGTGCGCAGGTCTTTGACCATCTGGTAGGGCTGCAACACGTAAGAGCGGATCTGGTGGCCCCAACCGATTTCCGATTTGGTGGCCGCTTCAGCGTTGGCGACCGCTTCGCGTTTTTCCAACTCGGCTTCGTAAAGACGCGCGCGCAGCATGTTCCAGGCAGTGGCTTTGTTTTTGTGCTGGGAACGCTCGTTCTGGCAAGAGACGACGATGCCGGTGGGGATATGCGTGATACGCACGGCACTGTCGGTCGTGTTGATGTGCTGGCCGCCTGCGCCTGAAGCGCGATAGGTGTCGATGCGACAGTCGCTTTCGTTAATATCGATGTCGATCGTGTCATCGACCACGGGATAAACCCAGACCGACGAGAACGATGTGTGGCGGCGCGCGTTGCTGTCATAAGGCGAAATGCGCACCAGACGATGAACGCCGCTTTCGGTTTTCATCCAGCCAAAACCGTTATGGCCTTTGATCATGATGGTGGCGGATTTGATGCCCGCTTCTTCGCCGTCATGGCGCTCCATCAATTCAACCTTATAGCCTTTGCGCTCAGCCCAGCGCGTGTACATGCGCAAGAGCATGGAAGCCCAGTCTTGGCTCTCGGTGCCGCCGGCCCCGGAATGGACTTCAACATAGCAGTCATTGGCGTCAGCTTCGCCGGCCAGCAGGGTTTCGATTTCGGCTTTGCGGGCTTCTTCGCGTGCGGCTTTGAGGGCGGTTTCGGCTTCGGCGACGATGCCGTCGTCGCCTTCGGCTTCGCCAATCTCGATCAATTCAATATTGTCGTTGAGCGCCGCTTCGAGGCGCAGATAGGCGTTGATCGCCTCTTCCAGCCGCGTGCGCTCACGCATCAGGCTTTGCGCGTTGGCGGGGTCGTTCCAGAGATCGGGGTCTTCGGCCTTGGCGTTTAGTTCGTCGAGGCGTTTTTGTGCGGAATCCCAGTCAAAGATGCCTCCTCAGCAGCGCGAGCGACTGCTTGATTTCATCGGCAAGGTTCTGGGTCTCGGTACGCATTTTTTTCTCCGTGGAAGACGGGCAGAAAATAGGATGATCGAGCGCCTGTGTAAACCCGTGGGGGGGTGAAGAAAGAAAGACCCTCACCTAACCTCTCCCAGAGGGAGAGGGACTAGAAAGGAAAGAAAGAAAGGTCCTCACCCGACCCTCTCCCATTTGCGCGTAAGCGCAAAGGAGGGGGAGAGGGCTAAGAGAGCCAAGATTGATTGGGCTAGTAGAGGCCGCCGGTGCCGGAATTGACGCTGGTGTTGGCGGGGATCGCAGGGGCGCCGGTGCCGTCGAGGCTGGAGACGGGCGAGCCGGTGACGACGCTTAATGTGGCGTTGGTGTCATCGGGTTGCGGGTCCGTGCCTTCCTTGAAGGCTTCAAGGATGACATTGGGGCTGGTCGATGAGGCCAGCTCACCGGTCTTGGCATCCACCTTGACGAGATTGATGCCGGGCGGGATGCGGAACGGGATGGCAGGCTTATGACCCACCTCGGCCATCATGATGTCGCGGAAAATGGGGGCGGCGGTGCGGCCACCAGTTTCGGCGTGGCCCAGCGGCGTGGGCGTGTCGTAGCCGACAAAGACGCCGACGACGAGGTTGGGCGAGTAGCCCATGAACCAAGCGTCGCGTTCTTCGCTCGACGTGCCGGTCTTGCCTGCGAGCGGCACGGGCACGGCCTTGGCCGCAGAGCCTGTACCACGCTGAACGACGCCTTCGAGCAGCGAGGTCATCTGATAGGCGGTTTGCGGATTTTCAATCTGCTCGCGGGCGTCGGGCAGGTCGGGCGGCGCTTGCCCAGTCCAGTCGGCATTGCACCCGAGGCATTCGCGCTTGTCGTGCTTGTAGATGGTGTGGCCCCAACGATCCTGAATACGGTCGATGAAGGTCGGCACCACCTTCTTGCCGCCATTGTCGAGGACGGCGTAAGCGGCGGCGAGTTTCATCAAAGTGGTTTCGCCTGCGCCAAGCGACATGGAAAGCACCGGCGACATATTATCGACGATGCCGTAACGCTTGGCGTAATCGACGATCTTGTCCATGCCGACCGCTTGCGCCAGACGCACGGTCATGACGTTGCGCGAATGCTCGAGCCCATAACGTAAGGTCGAAGGCCCGTGAAAATTATGTTCGTAGTTTTCGGGTTTCCAAAGCGCAAGACCAGCGCCTTGGTCCATCACAAAGGGCGCATCGAGGATGAGGCTGGCGGGCGTGAAGCCATTGTCCAACGCAGCGGCATAGACAAACGGCTTGAAGGCTGAACCGGGTTGGCGCAGCGCCTGTACCGCGCGGTTAAACTGGCTGAGATGGAAGCTGAAACCACCCTGCATGGCGAGGATACGGCCGGTATGGGGATCCATGGCAATGACACCGCCATTGACGGCAGGCACCTGACGCAATGCGTATTGGGCGACCTTTGCGTCGTCATCATCATTAGTCTTGGCCTTGCTAGAAGTCTTGATGGGTTCGACATAAACAATGTCACCGATGGCCAACACGTCGGCGGGCTTCTTGATGACGGGGCCGAGATACAAACCCTTGATGGATTTGCGCGCCCAGGTCATTTGAGACAGCGCGATCTCGCCAGTCTTGACGACGTCGGAGAACTTGCCGCTCTCAAGCCTGTCGGGGCGGACGCCAATTTTTGCCCCCTTGTCGGTAAGATCGAGCACGACGCCCAAAGTCCAAGGCGCCAGATCGCTGGCATAGTCTTGATCCTCCAGACCCTTGCGCCAATCGGCACCGGCCTCAAGTTTAGCCAGTGGACCACGCCAACCGTGGCGCTCGTCGTAATCGATCAGGCCCTTGCGCAGCGCTTTGGCGGCGATAATTTGCAGATGGGTGTCGATGGTGGTGCGGACCGAGAGGCCGCCTTCATATAATTTCTGCTCGCCATATTTGCTCATCAACTCGCGGCGTACTTCTTCGACAAAATATTCCGCATCGACAAGGGCTGCACCTACGGGCCGCTGGGTGATGACAAAATCTTCAGCGCGCGCGGCGGTGGCCTCTTCGGTGGTGATGAAACCGTCTTCCTGCATACGGCTGATCACCCAGTTGCGCCGCGCAATGGCGCGATCGCGATAGCGATAGGGCTGATAGTTGGCAGGGCCTTTGGGCAGAGCGGCGAGATAAGCGGCCTGCGCGATGGTGAGTTTGTCGAGCGGTTTGTCGAAGTAAATCTGCGAGGCGGCGGCCACACCATAGCTGCCCATACCGAGATAGATTTCGTTGAGATAAAGCTCGAGAATTTTGTCCTTGGAATAGGCCTTCTCAAGACGCAGCGCGATGAGGGCTTCCTTCATCTTGCGGGTTAGCGTGCGGTCGCTGTTGAGCAAGAAGTTTCGCGCAACCTGCTGAGTGATGGTGGACGCGCCAACGAGACGGCGGTCGCGCACGACATTGATGACATTATCGAGCATGGCACGGACGATGCCGCGCGGATCAACACCACCATGAGAATAGAAATTCTTGTCTTCAGCGGCCAAAAAAGCCTTCACGACACGCTTGGGGATGACGTTGAAGGGCACATAGAGACGATGCTCATGGGCATATTCGGCAATGAGGGTACCGTCGCCTGCCTGCACGCGGGTCATGACCGGCGGCTCGTAATTGGCGAGCTTGGAATAATCGGGCAAATCCTGGTTCATCTGCCACAGCAAATAACCGCCTGCGAGCAAGCCGCCGCACAGAACCACAAGAAACACAGCCGCAATGGCAGTCAGAAATCTCAACATCGGGCCTTTGCCCACCCTTCTCAGCCAACTTCAGATTGCGTCAGCATCGCTTTGTCACGCATCGGTATCGCACCATTTAGCATAGGGGAAAACTTTAGGCGAAAACCTTGTGCGTGAACATTTCGTATGGCGGCCAAAATATCAGGCAAACAGATGCTTCATGGTTAACATGGAAGCAGATCGCTTGGTTTTTGAACAACAATTATGGCTACGATGTGGCTAATTGGGGCCTTCGGCGCTGCGATCGCCAAAATAGCGGTTCACAGCACTGACAAAGGAGGTCGCCACTTTGGTGCGCCATCTGGGCGAGGTGAGGTTTCTTTCGTCAGAGCGATTGGTGAGAAAGCCCAATTCGATCAGTACGGAGGGCACATCAGGCGCTTTCAGCACGACAAAACCCGCAAAGCGATGTGTGGGCTCAAGCAAGGGCGTTTCGCCGCGGGCGTGATTGACCACAGAGCGGGCAAAGCGCGAGGAATAATTTTTGGTTTCGCGCTGGGCGAGATCGATTAGGATGCCCGCGACTTCAGGGGACTCGCCGCGAAAATCGATGCCGGCAATGGCGTCAGAAAGGTTTTCCTTGCGCGCCAAGGCGGCCGCTTCCTTGTCAGAGGCCGTTTCAGATAACGTATAGACCGACATGCCGCTGACGCTGAGTTTGGAAATCGAATCCGCATGGATCGAGATGAACAGATCTGCATTGCGACGATGAGCGATAGCGACGCGCTCGCGCAGCGGAATGAAGATGTCCCTGTCGCGCGTCATCGAGACATCATAGCGCCCCGTGGCGCGCAGGCGCTTGGCGAGTTCTTTGCCGAACGCGAGGACCACATCTTTTTCGAGTGCGCCGGACCTGCCATGCGTACCCGGATCAATGCCGCCATGACCGGGATCGATCACAACGATACGACGACGCGTTTTTTTATCTTCCGGGTTGCTCGGTACAACGGGCGTGGAAGGGACGACGACCGGCTGGCTGGTTGAGGGCACCGACAGCGACGCCATGAAGGAGATGGGATCGGTTGGCGTCAGATCAAGCACGACGCGGCGCCCAAAGCCGCTCTGCGGATCGAGCGTGAAATCGCGCACTATTTTGACGGGGCTAGCGGCATCAATGACGATGCGAAACACATTGTTCTGAAAGGCCCCGTAGCGATAGCTGGTGATGGCGCCATGGCCCTTGATGCCTACAACATCGGGCATCGTCGAGCCGGTGTCATGCATATCGATGACGACACGATAGGGATTGGCGAGCGTGAAGACTTGATATTTGACGGCGTTGGCTCCCGTCATTTCGATAACAAAGCGCGTCTCGGCACCATGCTCGCCCAAGCGAATGCCAGAGATATTGGCAAGGACGGGCGTGGACGCGGGCGCGGCGGCGTCATCAGGAATGGGGCCATCGGGCGGCGCGGCATAGGCCGTTTGGTCAAGTTCGGCGATCTGGAGGGAGGCCCTGCCCGAAACCCGCGCGGGCGCTGGTGTTGGCGTCGCAAGGTGGGCGGGAACGGAGATGTTATGGCTAACGGGGCGAGCAAAGGGCACAGGGCCAATAGGGTCAGCCTTGAGCGGCAAGACGCAGAAGAGCGCCAGCGCGAAGGCAAGCAGAACCAGCCCCAAGCCCTGCCCGAAGCGTTGTCTGCTCACATGACCCTTAATTGTCATATTTTTCGCCGCAATCTGCCCGTTTGCGCTTGGTTCACATCACCCGCGAATCCCAAAGCGCCCTCAAAAACCTGCACCCGCGAATCACTGAATGCACTTAAGCTATTGTAGTTAAAATGGTTTATAAACCCTTACCGGGCCAGAATTTTTACCTTTTATCAACGTTAATCAGTTCAGCGCGGGGCACGCCTTAGTGATTCGCCAAAATCAGTGGTGGAGACGCTCCCTGTCTGGCTCTGCTCGCCTTTGCCCGCCTCTGCCCTGGCAGATTTGCGCATGGGCGAGATCAGCGTTTTCTCCCGCACGAGCCCTTGCGGCTCACTGGCCTGCAACGCATCATAAGTTTCTGTCGTGACTAAAAAAATAAACGGGCACGGGCGACAGACTTCTGGGAGGAAGGGCCAAGTCGGCACATGGATATGGGGGAGATAGAGACGCATGGCGAAACGTCGTAGTGGGTCAGAGGCGAGCGCAAGCAAAAGTGCGGACGCAGGCATCGAACAGGGAATTGGAGACGTTGCAGCCGAGACGCCAAATGTACTCAGCCCCATTGTTGGCATCAGCCGAGAAGATATTTTCTCTGCGATAGGCTCGATCATTGGCGGGGCGGCGCGCCAACCCTTTACGTTGATGCAGCTTGCAGGCGCATTCGGGCGCGACATTGTTGATATTGTCGGCGGCGAAGCAAAATTTGCGCCGGAGCCCAAGGATCGACGGTTCACAGACAGCGCCTGGCAGCAGAACCCCATCTATAACCGCGTGATGCAGAGTTGGCTCGCCTTTCAAAAAGACACGCGCGGCTTCATCGATAATCTGGAGCTTGATCAAACCGAGCATCGCCGCGCCATGCTGATCGCTGACATCATCATCGACACGGTGGCCCCAACCAACACGCTGATCGGCAACCCGTCGGCCATGAAACACGCTATCGACACCGGCGGCGCATCGCTGGTGCAAGGCGTTCGCCACGCCATTGACGATATGCGCAACAATGGCGGGATGCCTTCGCAGGTCGATAAATCGCCGTTCAAGGTCGGCGAAAATCTCGCGACCACGGAAGGGTCGGTCGTCTATCGCACCGAGATGCTGGAGCTTTTGCAATACACGCCCAAGACAAAGGACGTGCATGCCATACCGCTTCTTTTCGTGCCGCCGCAGATCAACAAATATTATGTGCTCGATCTCACACCGGAAAAAAGCATCTCGCAATTTCTGGTGCACCAAGGCTTTCAGGTGTTTGTCGTGAGTTGGCGCAATCCGGGGCCAGAACATGCTGACTGGGGGCTGGCGGACTATGTGTCTGCGCTGGTTGATGTGAGCGAGGTCGTACGCAAGATCACGGGCATGGAAAAAATCAATGTGTCGGGCGGTTGTTCAGGCGGCATCACGACGGCGACATTGCTGAGCCATCTGGCCGCTGAGAAAGACGACCGCATCAATTCCGTGACGTTCTGGGTTTGCGTGCTTGATCCGCGGATGGAAGACAGCGACGTCGGCGCGATGGTGACAAAGCGCGGCATCGACATGGCGCGCAAACGATCCGCCAAGAAAGGTGTGCTGTCAGGGTCTGATCTATCGCGCGTGTTTGCATGGCTCAGGCCCAATGATCTGGTCTGGAACTATGTGGTGAACAATTATCTGCATGGCCGCAAGCCGCCCGCCTTTGATGTGCTGTTCTGGAATAATGATTCCACCAATCTGACAGCGCGGCTGCACTCGGACTATTTGGGGCTTTATGAAACGCAGCCCTTTGCTAATCCGGGGACGGAGGAAATTCTTGGTCATCTTGTCGATCTGCGCAAAGTGACGGTGGACGCCTTCATCGTGGGCGGCGTGACGGACCATATTACGCCGTGGAAAGCGTGCTATCGCACCACGCAAATGCTGGGCGGTAACAAGGAATTCGTGCTGTCCAACAGCGGTCATATTCAGGCGATCCTCAACCCGCCCGGCAATCCCAAAGCCAAATATTTCGTCAATGACAAGCTACCCGCGACGGCCGACGAATGGGCCGCTACCGCCTCGCCAGTGCAAGGTTCATGGTGGGAACGCTGGGCTGTGTGGCTTGGAGAGCGCTCAGGCACAATGATCGCGGCCCCTAAAACGCTGGGAAATCGCAAATATAAGGCTACGGATGCGGCACCGGGCACTTATATCATGCATTAGGTCTAAGACGGATTCGCCCCAGTGGGGCAAAGACGACCGCCCACAAAGGCAGCTACGGCGGCCGTCCGATCACCAAACATTCAAGAGTTGGAGAGAGAATGAGCGAAATACAGCCCCACTTTCAGGACGTGACCGTCGGCTCAAATGTGCTGCGGGCGGCGGTCTGGAAGCGCAAGGGCAAGCTTCCGCCGCTGCTTTTCTTCAACGGTATTGGGGCCAATATCGAGGTGATCGCGCCTTTCGCTGAAGCGATGACCGACCGCGATATCATTACGTTTGACGCGCCGGGCGTGGGCGGCTCTGGTCCGGCGGTCTATCCCTATCGGCCCTGGCAGTTGGCACGCATGGCGGCCGCTGTGCTCGACGCCTTGGGCTATGAGGGGCAAGTGGACGTGATGGGTGTGTCTTGGGGCGGCGCGATGGCGCAGCAGTTTGCCTTTCAGTTCAGCTCGCGTGTGCGTCAGTTGATCTTGTGTGCGACGGCGGCGGGCGTGCTGATGGTGCCCGGCCATCCCCGCGCGCTGCTCAAGCTGGCACATCCGCGGCGCTACATGGACCCCAATTACATGATGAAGCATTTTGAAATGCTCTATGGTGACACAAAATCGGGTGCGGCGGCTCATTCCAGCCGGTTGCGGCCGCCGAGCCTGCTTGGCTATTTCTATCAGCTGGTGGCGGGTGCGGGCTGGACGAGCGTGCTGTTTTTGCCATTTTTAAAGCAGCCGACGCTGGTGCTGGCGGGTGCCAACGACCAGATCGTGCCGGTCATCAATGGGCGCTTTCTCACCCGATTGATCCCGAATGCACGCCTTGAGGTGGTTCAGGGCGGGCATCTGTTTCTGGTTTCGCGTGCCGAGGAGGTGATCCCGCTGATCCGCGATTTCCTGAATAATGCGGAAGCGACAGAGCCCACGCCCCGGAAGACCCCGAAAGCCCGGAAAACACGGAGCGGTAGTCGATCTGCGCTGGCCTAATTCGTCACAATTGCGAGTGAGACTCACAAAGATTTCCGAAATATCGGGAAAATTGAGCTAAATTTGCGAGAAATGCACGAAATATCAATGATTTATATGGTTAATAGGTCGTGCCTTGTGGCTCAAGCTGCCGCTTGCCAAATCAGGGCTGCAAACGTACAAAGCAAAGGCTGGCCACGCGAAGGTCAGTCGGTTTGGCGTCAATGACCCGACAAAGGCTTAGGTCGTATGAAGGGGCTTAAGACGCGCGATGGAGGCAGCTCCCGTCTTAATGACGTCGGCCCTTTCGACTTCGCGTTTCTTCACGTTCGAAAGTGTTGCGGCCCATATATTTAGGGCTGACACCTGCGGCATGACAGCGACGCCAAAAGAACCGCTATCAGACGACAAAGAATAAAGAGCAAATGACGCTCATTAACCGCTCAAGAGACCTCGCGCCCCTGTTAGTTGGCGCACTCGCAAGCGGAGACACAAAATTTCCGCCCGCCCCCGGCGACTTATCAGGGGGTGCCAAGGTTGAGATGCACGACGCAATACCCGTAACGGGCACGCAGTTGGAAACAAGTCTGGGAATTTACGTTCGCTCGTTGAAGCGAGCGCAGACCTGTCGGTCCTTCATGCTTTTCCCGATCTTGCGGGGCCCGATCTTTCGGGATGCTCCCCACCTCTCATCATTTTTCATGACCCAATCCGATTGCAAGCCTGCGCCCCTCGACAAGACGGGTCTGGCCAATCGACATCACACAATCGGCGCTCGCCCGCGCCTGCTCGGTCGCATCAGGTTGCGACGGGCCACACGCGGCGGCGGGCGCCCTGGAGAACTGCCCAATGGCAAACAAGATGCTTATCGATGCGACCCACCCGGAAGAAACCCGGGTTGTGGTCGTCAATGGAACCCGAGTTGACGAGTTCGACTTTGAGTCGGAATCGCGCAAACAGCTTCGTGGCAATATCTATCTTGCCAAGATCACGCGCGTAGAGCCTTCACTACAAGCGGCTTTCGTCGAATATGGTGGCAATCGTCACGGCTTCCTCGCCTTCAGCGAAATCCACCCGGACTATTACCAGATCCCGATGGCGGACCGCGAAGCGCTGCTGAAACATCAAGCAGAGCAGGCGCGCCGCGCACAGGAAGAAGAATACGCCGCCGACGACCGCGCTGAGTCCATCTCGACGCAGCCCGCCGCCGCCGCCAATATGCACGACACGGTCACATCGGAAGTGCTGAGCGAAGAGCACGATGACGACGTGAGCGACGAAGATGGCCGCGGCGAAATAAGCGACGCGGGCGCTGATGCGGACCATGACGAGGATGCCTCTGACGAAATCGAAGTGACGGTCTCCCATGAGCGCACCGCTGAAACGGACGATGCCGACGGGGCTGGCGACCAGACGGAAGCTGCCTCAGAGGACGACAATCGTACGTCGGACAACCACGCATCTGACGATACTTCGGAGATGGAAAGCGTCCACTCTGACGAGACGGTCGAGGCCGTCGGTGAAGCAGACCCGCATGAGGAAGCTCACGCCGAGGCTGAACCGCGCAAAGCTCGCCACAACTTCCGCAACTACAAAATTCAAGAAGTCGTAAAGCGTCGCCAGATCATGCTGGTGCAGGTCGTCAAGGAAGAACGCGGCAACAAGGGCGCGGCACTGACGACGTTCTTGTCTCTGGCCGGACGCTATTGTGTGCTAATGCCCAACACCGCGCGTGGCGGCGGCATTTCGCGCAAGATCACGGTGGCAGCTGACCGCAAGAAGCTCAAGGGCATTGCAGAATCGCTAGATGTGCCGGAAGGCATGGGGCTGATCATCCGCACCGCGGGCGCCAAGCGCACCAAGGCTGAAATTAAGCGCGACTATGAATATTTGCTGCGCATGTGGGAAAGCGTGCGCGAACTGACGCTGCGTTCGACCGCCCCTGCCCTCGTCTATGAAGAAGGCAGCCTGATCAAACGCTCGATCCGCGATCTCTATGACAAAGACATCGACACGGTTTTTATCGAAGGCGACGAAGGCTACAAGGAAGCCAAGGGCTTCATGCGTATGCTGATGCCGAGCCACGCGAAAAACGTACAGCCTTACAAAGACCGCCAGCCACTGTTCCAGAAGTTTCAGGTTGAGCAGCAGCTGGACTCGATGTTCAACCCCACCGTGACGTTGAAGTCCGGCGGCTATATTGTCATCAATCCGACCGAAGCGTTGGTCTCGATCGACGTGAACTCAGGGCGCTCGACAAAAGAGCGCAACATTGAGCAGACGGCGCTACGGACGAACCTAGAAGCGGCCGAAGAGGTGGCGCGTCAGGCGCGCTTGCGCGATCTCGCCGGTCTCATCGTCATCGATTTCATCGACATGGACGAGAACCGCAACAATCGTGCGGTGGAGCGCAAACTCAAAGACGCGCTGAAGACAGACCGGGCGCGCATTCAGGTGGGCCGGATCAGCCACTTCGGTTTGATGGAAATGTCACGCCAGCGGATGCGCTCCGGCGTGCTCGAAGGCTCGACCATCATCTGTCCCCATTGCACGGGCACGGGCGTGGTGCGCTCGGTGGAATCCATGGCGCTGCATGTGTTGCGTGGCGTGGAAGCCGAAGCGATGAAGGGCCACGCGGCGGCCATCAACGCCAAAGTGCCGATGGAATGCGCGGTCTATATCCTCAATCAGAAGCGTTCAAACCTGCTCGACATGGAAGAACGCTACGGGCTGTCGGTCTATATCGAAGCCGACCCCTCGCTCAAGGGTTCTGAGCATCGCGTCGAACAGGCCGATGCGCGCGCACTGACGCGGACCCGTCCGGCGGCGGGTGCCATCAACATCGAGACAGCCTATACGACCGACGAAAAAGACGATCTCGTTGTCGACGATGTGAGCGACGAAGACGAGAACGACGAGAATGCGACCGAGGGCGAAGCCAACGGCGGCACACGCGAAGCGCGTGGCGACGATCAAGGTCCGCGCAAACGCCGTCGGCGGCGTCGCCACAAAAAGGGCGAAGAAGGTCACGACCAGAACGGCGATAGCGCAGACGACGAGCATGAAGCCGACGCAAGCGGAGACGCCGATGCCAAGGCAGGCGCCAAGGCAAGCAAGAAGTCTGATGACGATGACGAGGGCGACGACACGCAAGCCACGGGCGCCAGTGATGGCGAAGGTGACGACGACGAGCGGCCGCGCAAACGCCGTCGTCGAGGCCGTCGCGGTGGTCGCCGCAATCGTCGGGATGCTGATGGCAAGCTGATCGCCGATGGCGAAGAGGGCGAAGCCGTGGCGGAAGGCGAAGCGGTCCATACGGCCGTTACAGGCGATACAGCCACTACAGATGCCGTGCCAGAGCAAGGCGACGCTGACGCAGGCGAGCGGCCTGTGCTGCTGGCTTATTCACGCGACGATGTGCTGAGAGCTGAGCCGAAAACAAAAGCGGAAACGGATGTGGTAGAGCCTGAGACCGTTGCCGAACCGGTGGTGGACGCGGTGGCGGCTGCACCGGTGCTGGTGGCTGATGTTGAGGTGGCGCCTGCGATCAGCAAAGAAGCTCCGGTTGCAGAAAAAGCCAAGCCCACGCGGCGTGGCTGGTGGCAGCGCCGGGCAGACTGACCTATCTGACGGTTTGAAAATCAGAAAGCCTGACCACGGAGACGCGGTCAGGCTTTTTGTTTGTGATGGCGAGATGGGTCACGGGCCTCGCCCTTCGAGACGCCGCTCACGCGGCTCCTCAGGATGAGGGTTTATATACAGAACATGTCATCTACCCCTTTCTGCGTCATCGCCCGACCCACCTTTAATTAAAGGCGGCGGGCGATCCATCTTGACGGCATCAAAGGTGGATGCCCCGCCTCCTTTGATTAAAGGTGGGCTGGAGCACGACGGCTTTCTATGTCGGCAAAGCAAAATCAGACGGGTTTGTCGCCAACGATCATGTAGACGCATTTGGTGGAATCTTCGATCACTTCGACATTCTCGATGTCGAGGCCTTCATACATGTCTCGCATATCTTGTTCGGTACGATAGACGAGGCCCCAGTCGGTGATGAGATCGAGCGGCCATTGGCAGGTTTCGCGGCCCACCTTCACATTGGCGATGATCAGTTTGCCGCCCGGCGCGACCTGCGCATAGAGGTCATGCGCCAGCGCCCTAGCGCGGCGGTGCGAGAGATAGTCGAACAGGCCGAGGCTGTAGATGACGTCCTGCGGCGGCAAGGTCTTGAAGAGGGCGCCGGCTTTGAGAAGCTGAGCGAAGGAGGCTTGCAGGCATTTAAGTTTTGCTCGCCCCGCGTGGCGCACAACTTCACGATAAGCGTTTTCATAGGCATGGCTCAAAGCGCCCTGATCCTGATCGATCAGGGTGATATTGATCGGGCGCGGCAGGTGCGAGATTTTGAGGTAGTCGTAAATCTCATAAGCCGAACCACACCCCAGATTGGCAATGTTCAGCGGCGTCGTCTCGTCGGGACTTTCGGCGATACGAGCGCGCAGGATATCCTGCGTCATGCGCAAGCGCGTGCCGACGCAAGCGCCGGTTTCGATGCCGATGCGATGGAGCAGTTTTTCGTAAGGCGTGTCGCCGACGCGCTTCCATTCATAGACATAGTTCATGATCTGATAGTCGCCGGGATAGCCCAGCGGCTTTTCATAGCAGCGCTTCATCACCGCGCCGGGCATGAAATCAGGCGTCAAGACGCGTTCGGCATAGCGCTTATGGGCTTCAAGCATCGCAGGGTCGGCCCAGATCGGCTCCAGAATGTCGCTGCCGCGATACCATAGTTCCTTCCATTGCGGGACGATGCGGTCCTCGCAGGCAATTAGGGCCTCCAGAAGTTTGGTGTCGCGTTCCTCGCCCGTGGCGGTCAGACGGGCTTCAAACGCCTCAAGCACTTCCTTGTAGGAGCGGAACGTATTGACGATCTCGGTGCAGAGATGCACGAAATCGGGCAAAATGCCTTCAGACGTGCCGAATGTGGGATTGGCCAACGCTTGGGCAAGCAGCAGATCGTCGTGCTTGGTGACCATCGCGGGAATATCGAGATAACCGGTGGTGAATTCCAGCGCCACGGTGGTGCGGCTGCCATGCGGCTCAACGCGGCGCACGAGGCCAGCCCCGGCATAAAGCTTGTCATTGCCCAGACGCAGCTCGAAGGGCACCTCAGCGCCCATATGCTCGTCCCAGCCATCCATCTTGATGGACTGAAAGGCAGCACCGGTCATGGACAGGTTTTTAAGAGCCGCCTTTTCACCGCCAAGCAGGGCGAAAGGCACGCCTTCATTGAACAAAGCGTCCGGTTTATGGCGCTCGGCGCGATAGAACATGCGCCGACCTTCGGCCCCTGTCAGCTCTTCATAGGTTCTCATAAGCAATCCCACCCAACTTACTCAGTACACGCGCTGAGGGAATCACAGACAAGTCCAATTTGCAATTACTTAACAAATAGTTAACGCAGTTTTTTCGCGACGTGCTTCACCAACACTCACTTTTGTGCCGACGCATCCGCCATATTCCCATCGGCCCCGACAATTGGACCTCGGCGGTCCATGAGACGCAGCAACGGTGGCAACATCAGCCAATCGATGAAAAGATTTGCCAGAATGACGATGGTGGTTTGTGCACCGAGTGAGCGATTGACCTCAAAGCCGGAAAATATCAGGACGCCAAAGCCTACCGCGAGCGACAGCGTGATGACGAGCATGGCCGTGCCGACGGTTTCAAAGACCTCATTGATCGCGTGTTCGGAAGTCAAGCCGCGATTACGCGCCGCCTGATACATAATCAGGAAATAGATCGTGTCATCCACCACAAGGCCGATGGTCATGGCGGTGATAACGGAGGCGGCAAGCCCAACTTGGCCGATCAGAAGGCCCCAGATGCCAAATCCAACAATCGAGGGCAACATGTTCATCAAAATACTGAGCAGGCCATAGCGCACACTGCCAAGCGCCACCCCGACAATGACGGCGATCAGCGCCATGGAGGCGATAGTGGTGCCGATCATTGAGCGAATATTGATCCACGAAACATTGGAAAAGAGGACATTGATGCTGATGCCCTTGGCCGCCATGGGGGCAGGCGCATTGGCGGCGAGCCAGCCTTGCGCGGCATGATTGAGGGCGCGGATTTCGCTGGATTTGGCGTGGCGCAAGATGACCGTGACGCGACTGGATGAGCGCGCGACGTTGATCTGGTCGTTGAGCGACGAGCCATAAGGCAGCGACAACTCGTAGAGCAGAAAATATTGGGCGATGCGGTTTGCTTCATCGGGAATGACCGCTGGCCCCGCCCTGCCCGGCATCCCCACCCTACCCGGCATCATCGCCTTTTCGATCCGAAGTGTGATGTCGGGAATGCCAATGACGCTGACGACATGCGGCTGGGCGCGCAGCCAAGTAAGGAAGTCTTCCAGCTTGCGCTGGTAGGCTGGTGTATAGACGCCATTGTCTGCGCCTGAGCCGACATCAAATTCAATGACGTTAAGGCCGGTGAGGTGGTCTTCGGCAAAATCGCTGTCTTGGCGATATTGAAAGCGGCTGTCGAAATAGCGGGCAAAATCATCGTCCAGCGTGATGCGCTGAATCCAGAGACTGGAGGCCACGACGACGACGCCGCAAAGGAAGAACAGCGAGAGATAGTAGCGATTGACGAAATGGCCGAGCGAAATCATGGCGCGTTCGGAGCGGTTTTCGGCCGGCTTTAAATCCATCCACATCAAAATGGCGGGCAGCCATGTGAAGGTGAAGACATAGGCAAAGGCGATGCCGATGGCGACCATATTGCCGAGGTCGCGGAAGGGTGGCGCTTCGGCGAGATTCATCGACAAAAAGCCGATGGCGCTGGTGAAGTTCGTCAGCGTAACGGGCCGGATGTGGATGGCCATTGATTTGGTGATAGCGTCACGTTTGCTCTCGCCTTGACCAAGAAACGCCATGGTGGTGGTGACGATGCGCACGGCGGCTGCCATGTTGACCGTCACGATGATGACGGGGGCGGCGATACTGGCGGGATTGACCACGAAATCGAGCCAGCCTGCAATGCCCATGGCCGATACGCTCGACAGGACAAGCAGCGTCACGATGGCAAGACTTGGCCTGATGGCGCGTACAAATAGCACCATCATCAACCCCGAGACGACCAGACTGATCGGGATCAAGAGCAAAGCATCGCTAACAGCCGCTTCGGCAAAAGTGCCGAGCAGCATGACATTGCCGGTGAGCTTGACGTCGATGTCGGGATGTTCGCGCTCGATCTGGGAGGCCAACGCACGGCTGGCGGCGATGATCTCACGGACCTGCTTGGAACCTTCCTTGGGCAAATTGAAATTGACCAAGATGCCTGCGGCTTTCGCATCGGTTGAAATGAGGCGGTTGACGACCAAAGGGTCATCAAGAGCGGTCTTCTCGATCGCGCTGGGGCGTGACGGCAGCGGGATCTGGCACTAGTTCTTCGACCGCGAAGCTGTCGGCGTCCGACGTGACATGGGGAAAATTGGTCAGCGATTCAACGCGGGTCGAATGGGGCAGTTTCCAAGCCTGCACCGTCAGTTCGCCGATCACGGCGAGGATGGCGGGGTCGGTGACCTTGCGCGTGCCGCTCATGTCCTTGGGCGAGACGACTATCAGGACGCCGTTGTTCTGGCCGTATTTGTTTTCAAAGGTTTCGAGTTCGACAAGCTCGGGGCTTTTGGGGTCGAAGAAGATACGGCTGTCGGAGGAAAGCGTTAGGCGCGGCAAACCGAGAGCAGCGGCAAAGCACAAAACCAAACAGATAAATACGATCAACCGAGGCGCTTTTAGCGCCGGCACCCAAACTCCACCCATCGACATTCTTGCCCTGCCCCAACCCTCGTTCTGCCCTAGTTTAGCAATAGGTGAAGCCTGCACCAAGGGCTAGAGAAAGTAGGAATAACGCGAAATTAACAAAATTTTGCCAAAATAGGATGTTGGGCATTTCTGCGAACGCTTCGATGTTCAACAAAGGCCCATCAGGCAACAAGAGCCCAAGACCGGACGGACATGAGTGAACGCTCGACTATAAACCTGGCTACCGTAGGCACCGCCGAACTCGAAGCGATGTCCGTGCCGGTTTTTGCCTCATGCCTCGAAAGCATGTCCAGTGAGGCTATCGTCCGTTTCAAGAGGATGCGCAAACTCTCGGCAAGCCATCGCTCGGCGCTGGAAAAATACCTCATCAAACATCCTGACAAGCGCCCCGGCGGTGAAGATGAAACTTCCTCCTCCAAGGCCGCCCCTAGCGGAGCCAAGGGCAAAAAGGCAAAGAAGAAGGACAAGGCGACACCTAAAAGCGCTAAACCCGAGGGCGTTGATCGGCGTAGTTCCTTTCCCGATTTCAAAACGCGCCTGTGTGCATGGTGGGTGGGCGTCGAGGTGAAAGACCTCGACACGCTCGACAAGCGGCGCGGCAAGAAAGCCTCCCCGACTAAAGCGAAAAATGCCAATGCCCAGCCGACAGCAAAATCACCGCCACCGGCACCGCCGCAACCGGCTCCCCCCGCTCCACCTATGAGCAAGGCCGAGGTGCTACAAACGCTCTGAGGTGCGGGCTATATGCTGCCGGGTGGTGACGATTTCGCTTTGAAGCTGGTGAAGGGGCTGACCTTCCACAACAGTTTGCCATATCTCGATATTTCAGCCGGACTTGGCGGCGGGACCAGCGTGATTGCCCAACACCACAAAGTGACGGCGGAAGGGGCCGAAGTCGATCCGGCGCTGGCAGAGGCCGCGCTGGGGCTGCTGACCGCGCGGTGTCGCGGACGTCTCACCGATCAGATGCGCCGATCCGCTGAGCGAAAAGCTGGGCGAGGGAAAATATGCCGCTATCTTCGCGCGTGAAACTTTGTTCACAATCCCCGACCGCAAAACATTGCTGCGGAACATGGCCACGTCATTGAGCCCGTCGGGTTCGATTGTCCTGACCGATTTCATGCTGGCGGACCGCACAACATCCAGCAATCCCGAATTGGAAGCATGGCGGCAGGCAGAATCTGCTCGCGCGCTGCCCTTTACGCTTGAGGAATATAGCGATTTGCTGGATCAGACGCAGTTTGCAATACACGCCAGCAGCGATATGAGCGCTGAATACATCGGATTCATTCAGGCGGGCTGGCAACGGCTGCATATATGTCTTCAAACGGCCAAACTTTCGCCTGAAACAGCCAATATGTTGATAGCTGAAGGAAGTGTATGGCTGGCCCGGTGCAAAGCTCTGGAATCAGGTGACCTTCGGCTTGTCAGCATCTAAGGCACATTGAAGCCGACAAGTTTGATGACCGACCCCGAGGCGAACCCCGATTAGGTTCGCCACTCTAGAGAAGAGAAGGCAAGACCATGGCGACGCAGAAGATGCCACCGCAAGAACCTGAATTACGACAACGACGGATCGAACCTATTTTTGACGCATCAGGCACCTTGCGCCATGTGTCCGCCGGTCCTTCCACACAGATGAGCGATCAACCTGTTCGCGGTGAGTGGCAAACCAAACACCCGGCCGCTGAGGCAAACCTCGTAAGCCAGCCTCTCAATCAATCGCCTTAATCAGTCGATTGTAAGATCGTCGCCTACCGGCTCAAGAGCTGCAGCAGACCGCGCCTGATGATGACGATGGCGCATGATGCTGAGCGGAATGACCGCAAGGTAGCCCGTCGCAATCGCGGAAAAGGCATGCCAAGGGTAGTTCAAAATTACCGCGGCGCTAAACCCCACAAAAAGCAAAATCGGCAATACCATTTCGCGGCGAATGCGCAATCCCATGCGCTTGCCGGAAAATGTCGGCACGCGGCTAATCATCAAAAACGCCACAAAGAAACAATGGATGGCGAGCAACAGCGGCAAGTCCTGAAGCGCCGTGAAACCGATAAAGCTGAGATAGAGCGGCAGCATGACGATGAGCGCGCCAGCGGGCGCGGGCACGCCGACAAAGAAGTTTCCCGACCATGCGGGCTTGTCAGGGTCTTCCAGCGCGACATTGAAACGGGCTAATCGCAGAGCACAGCAGACGGCATAGCCGAGCACAGCAATCCAGCCGATGCCGCCGATTTCGTTCAGCGACCAGAGGTAGAGGACAAGCACAGGCGCGACGCCGAAATTCACAAAATCGGTGAGCGAGTCCAGTTCGGCACCAAAGCGCGTGGTGCCTTTAAGGAAACGGGCAACGCGCCCATCCAGCGCATCAAAGACAGAGGCGACGATGATGGCAGCGACCGAGGCTTCAAATCGGCCTTCCAGCGCAAAGCGAATAGCGGTGAGGCCCGCGCAGAGCGCCAAGACGGTGAGCGCATTCGGAATGACGGTTCTGACCGGCAGGGTGCCGAAGGCGCGCGAACGGCGGTTGGAATAGGCACCGCTCCTGTCGGGACCGAAGGGAGGAAGTGATTTTGCCATGGCGTCTTCTCCTGAAGCGGACCCGCTCAGATGTGGTGCGGTTCGACGGAAATCTCGTCGGCCAAAACGGTTTCACCAGCAATGGCGGTTTGCCCCAGCGCGACCAGCGGGATCGCGCCTTCGGGCAAATAGACATCGAGACGGCTGCCGAAACGGATGATGCCGTAGCGATCACCGGCACGCAGTTCAGCGCCTTCCACAACATCGCAGACGATGCGGCGAGCGACGAGACCGGCGATCTGGACAACGACAATCTCCGAGCCATCTTCGCGCTCGATGAGCATGGAATTGCGTTCATTGTCGTCTGACGCCTTGTCGAGGCTGGCGTTGAGGAACTGGCCGGGACGATAGGCGATGCGTTTCACCTTGCCTGCCACCGGCGAGCGATTGACGTGGCAATTGAAGACATTCATGAAAATCGTGACGCGGGTGCGGGTCATGTCGCCAAGACCAAGCTCCGGCGGGGGCGAGGCCTCAGTGATGAGGTTCACCACGCCGTCAGCCGGGCTGATGACGAGCTTGCCGCGCTGTGGGGTGACACGATCAGGATCGCGGAAGAAATAGAGGCACCAGAGCGTCAGAATGACGCCGATCCAGCCAAGCGGCTGCCAGATCAGAAACAGGACCGCGGTGACGGCCGCAAAGATGATGACCCAGCGATGGCCTTCACGATGAATGGGGACGAGGATCGAGGTCAGGCTATCCATAAGATCGAGTTCCAGAGTTTTCGAGGGCGACAATCGTAGTTTAACCCGTTCGGGGCTTTCATGCACCCTCGCTGAAAGGCTCCACCAAGGCGGGGTCCCGCGCGGTCTCGGCGCTAGCAACCGCGGCTTCAGACGAGATGCCGTCATCGGCCTGGCCGAGAATTTCGCGCGCCGCATCCGCCTCACGCTGACGGTTCCACATGGCGGCGTATTTGCCACCGCGCGCCAGCAATTCCTCATGGCGTCCGCGCTCTGCGATTTTGCCGTGATCGAGGACGATGATCTCGTCGGCATCGACCACCGT
The DNA here is from genome assembly GCA_041688015.1 of Parvibaculaceae bacterium. Classification (GTDB taxonomy): domain Bacteria; phylum Pseudomonadota; class Alphaproteobacteria; order Parvibaculales; family Parvibaculaceae; genus Parvibaculum. The sequence continues at coordinate 58,253 of JBDNIY010000001.1, read as the reverse complement.
GGAGAGCCGATGGGCGATGATGAGCGTGGTTCGATTTTCCGAAATACGCTTCAGAGCCGACTGGATTTCCTTTTCCGTATGGGTGTCGAGTGCGGAGGTCGCCTCGTCGAGGATAAGGATCGCCGGATTCTTCAGGATGGTGCGGGCGATGGCGACGCGTTGCTTTTCGCCGCCGGAGAGTTTCAGGCCGCGCTCGCCTACGGCGGCGTCATAGCCCTTGGGTAGACTCCGGATGAAGTCGGCAATTTGAGCTTGTGCGGCGGCGCTTTCAACTTCGGCGTCGCTGGCAGAGGGGCGGCCGTAGCGGATGTTGTAGCGGATGGAGTCGTTGAAGAGCACAGTGTCCTGCGGGACCATGCCAACAGTGGCGCGCAATGACGACTGGGTGACATCGCGGATGTCCTGACCGTCAATCAGGACGCGGCCTGCCGAGATGTCATAGAAGCGAAAGAGGATGCGCGAGATAGTTGATTTGCCTGCACCCGACGGTCCGACGATGGCGAGCGTCTTGCCTGCGGGTATGCGGAACGAAATATTGTCGAGGATGCCGCGGTCCTTGTCATAGTGGAACGAGACGTTCTCGAAGACGATTTCGCCGCCATCGACCTTGAGCGGAATTGCGGACGGGCTATCTTCGACTTCCGAAGGGATGCGCAACAGTTCAAACATGGTTTCCATGTCGATCAAGGCCTGGCGGATTTCGCGATAGACGGTGCCTAGAAGATTAAGCGGCTGGGACAATTGCATGAAATAGGCAAAGAGCATGGCAAAATCGCCAACGGTCATCTTGCCCGCGACAACGCCCTGTGCTGACATCAACATCAAAATAGTGAGGCCACCGGACAGGATCACGGTCTGGCCGGCATTCAATGTGGAGAGCGACGTCATGGTCTTGATGGCAGCGCGCTCATAGCGCTTCATCGAGGCATCAAAACGGCTGGCCTCATAGTCTTCATTGCCGAAATATTTGACCGTCTCGAAATTCAACAGGCTATCGACGGCCTTGGAATTGGCCTCCGTGTCGAGCGAGTTCATCTCGCGGTGAAAACGCGTGCGCCATTCGGTGACCGTGAAGGTGAAGGCGATATAAAGGGCGATGGTGAGCGACAGGACCAGCGCGAACCAGAGATTGAACGCCCATGCGAAGATGACGACGACAAAGCCCAGTTCAAGAATGGTTGGAATGATGTTGAACAGGGAAAAGCGCAGCAGAAGGTCAATGGCTTTGGTGCCACGCTCAATGACGCGACTGAGGCCGCCAGTGCGGCGCTCCAGATGAAAGCGGAGTGAGAGCGCATGGAGATGGCGGAATGTTTGCAACGCCAATGCGCGCACGGCGTGCTGACTGACTGGCGCAAAGACTGCATCGCGCACTTGGCCCAGCCCCACCATGAGGACGCGGCCCACGCCGAAGGCGACGATGAGCACAATCGGCATGGTGATGGCGATGGTCGCCGGTGAGGTGTCCGACAGCACGTTGACGGCATCGCGGTAAAGGAAGGGCACGAAGACGGTGATGATCTTGGCGGCGAGCAACAGGGCCAGAGCCAGCACGACACGGGTGCGCAGATCGCGCCGTCCCTCGGGCCAGAGGTAGGGCGCAAAGGACATAAGCGCTTGCAAGCGCCTAGTCTGAACAGGCGCAGTGCCACCCGTTACTGGATGTGCGCCGCTGTCCGTTCCTCGTCCTGATCTCATGCTGCTCATAGAGTGTGCTTCATTCCGCTTTGGTCATTGGTTTGAGCATGGCCAAACGCCCCGCCAAAGCTATCAGCCCTGGCGGGGCGTCTGAACTGATGCCCTTTAGATAAGCCTTTCAGCCTATGACGCAAGTGCACCGCGCATTTGGCTATTGCTTAGGCGTGGCAAAGACCTGTCCGGGATAGATGAGGTTCGGGTCGCGGATCTGGTCTTTGTTGGCCTCATAAATGACGGTGTAGCTATAGCCTGAGCCATAAATGTTGCGCGCAATGTTCCAGAGGTTGTTGCCGGGCTGGATCACAACCTTGCCCTTCTTGAGGGCTTCCAGAACAGCACCGGGTTCGCCACGCTCAAAGGGCAATTCGACACGGGCGACGACCTTGCCTGCGGCGTCGAGTTGATCGATCCGTAAGGCATATTGACCGGGCGCGATGACCACGGTCGGGCGCAGTTCCCAATGGCCGGCCGCATCGGCCGTGACATCTCCGACCACCTTACCGCCGATATAGACACGAATGGCCGCGCTAGGGTCAGCCTTGCCGGAGATGATGAGGTTTCCGTTCTCATCGTAGTCCACTGATTCAAGCACAAGATTGCCAGCGTCTGACGGCACGCCGGGGCCCTGCAGCACGCGGCTGGCCTTGCCGGGCTCAGACATAACGACGAGGGCGGGACGGTTTGGCTGTTCGGGGACGCTGACGGCGACGCTCTGGGTCGAGGCTTTAACCGAACCGTCGGGGTTTGTTACCGAGAGTGTGATTTCAATATTGCCGGGCTTTAGCGGTTGGGCGAGGACCACGACCCATTCGCCGTGGTCGTCGGCTGTGGCTGTGCCCACAACGGCGCCATTTGCTTTGATCTCAACCTTAGCACCGGGCAAGGCGCGCCCAGCAACGACGGTGGACCCGTCGCGCTCCACACGGACAATGTCGAAGGTGGGGATGGATTTGTCTTCCATTTGCGCTTCGTCCACGCTTGCGGGCTGCTCAATAATAGGCGTTTGCACGACCGGCTCGGGCGTCGAGGCGCAGAAAAACAGAAAATAGGCACCAATTAGGAGCGCCAGAAGGAGCGTGACGCCCCCCGCAATAAACCCGGTATTTCGCATCGAACGCCTCGTACATGGTTAAGCCCGTGCCATGCCGGAACAGCCAGCAAGCAGGACACACAATTATCATCTATCTTGCAATTGCGGCACCACTGTGAAATTCCAGATTTGGGAAATTTTACAGCCTAGAAGCCCTGTATCATGTCAGTTCTATGCGTCAACTCAATGCATCAACTCGGAACCCCTCAATGAAACCTGCGAATGTATGTGTGTATTGCGGCTCCAAAGGCGGGGCGGACGCGAGCATTGTTGAAGCGGCACACCGCTTTGGTACGGATTTGGCGACGGCTGGCATTGGCCTTGTCTATGGCGGGGCCAGCATCGGCGTGATGGGCGCACTGGCGCGCGCGGTGCTGGACGGCGGCGGCAAGGTGACGGGCATCATTCCGGAATTTCTAGCCGATGCCGAAATTCAGCTCCATGACGTGACGGAAACCATCATCACCCAGAGCATGCATATGCGCAAACAACTGATGTTTGAGCGGTCTGACGCCTTCGTCGCCCTACCCGGCGGCATCGGCACGCTGGAGGAGCTGGTCGAGATGCTGACCTGGGCTCAGCTTGGGCGGCACCATCACCCAATCATCATCGCCAATCTCAATGGTTTTTGGGACCCGCTGGTCGAATTGTTCGACCATATGATCAAGCAGCAATTCATGGCCTCAAACATTCGACGCTTTTATGGCGTGGTGGACAAAGTGGAAGACATTCTGCCGCGCATACAGGCGGCGCTATGAGCAAACACGCGCTCTTTACTGGTGATGGACGACTGGGGAACCAGCTATTTCAGGCTGCGTTGCTCGACGGCCTTCTTGGTCTTGACGACCGCCTGTCGACGACAGGTATGAAGGAATTCCTCGACGGTTTTGACTGGCCGCAGATCGACATCGGCAACAGGCGCGACAGCCGCGTGCATAAAAGCGCCAAACGCTGGTTTCGTCGACTAGGAAGCCTCGCGGTGAAGCTACGACTGGTGAACGGTATCGTCCAGCTGCGGCAAAAATTTGATGTCGGCGGCAAGAGATACTTGCTGCATGGCGATCAGATCAGCCGGACGAACGGGCTTTTCAAAAACTTCATCTACGTGGACAAGGGATATTTTCAGAATGCGACGCTGGCGGGCTCGCCTTCGTTTCGTTTGAAAGAGAAACACCTTAGTGCCGGCCGTTCTTTTTTGAATAGCTTGCCAGAGGGGCCGCTCGCTTTTGTGCATATACGCCGAGGAGACTATGCCAAATGGACAATCTTCGGCCGCTCACCGCTGCTGGAGTTTAACTATTTTCGGCGCGGCATGGAGGCAATCTGGGCGCAAGCACCGGATACGCATTTCATTTTACTTAGCGATGATGTGAACGCGGTGCGCGATGCGCTGCCCGCTTGTCATGTTTTTGCCGGAGCCAACGTCTATGAGGACTTTGGCATGATGACGCTGTGCGATGGGGGCGTTATTTCAAATTCTACGCTGTCATGGTGGGGCGGCTTTTTCTGCGCGCACAAGCTGCCCGTGATAAGCCCCAAAGGGTTTCTCGCTCACGGGCTCGGATTTGAATATCCCGTGGGCATCACCGCCCCATGGATGACCGCCATCGACACTTAAACCACGCGCCGCACCCAGAAATCTCGACGCCAAGTATCAAAGGTGAAGATGGCAAGGCCTACCCAGATGAGGCCGAAAGTCACCATTCGGCCCTGCCCCAGCGGTTCGCCGTAAACCCAGACCGCAATTGAGAAGGATGTGGTGGGTACGAGATATTGCAGCAGGCCGAGCGTGGTTAGCCGGATGCGTTGCGCCCCATAGGTGAAGAGCAACAGGGGGATCGTTGTCATTGCACCCGACAGGACCAAAAACAAGTCCGTGTACCAGCCATCCTGCACGAAGGCGCTGCCGCCATGGGCAGATTGCCAGAGCATAAAGCCGATGCCGAAAGGTGAGATCACGATGACTTCGATGAAAAGGCCGAGCAACGCATCCACACGCAAAGTCTTTTTCAGGTAGCCATAGGCGGCAAAGCTGACGGCGAGATAAAGAGACAGCCAAGGCACAAAACCGAGTGTGAAGCTGAAATAAAGAACGCCTGCGGCAGCGAGGCCGATGGCTGCCTTTTGGGCGAGCGAAATGTGCTCGCGTAGTAACACGACGCCGAGCAGCACACTCATCAAGGGGTTGATGAAATAAGCCAGACTCGTCTCAAGGATACGGTCGGTGTTGACCGCCCAGATGAAGAGAACCCAATTGGAGCCGATGATGAGGCCGGACAGGCAAAGGGTGGCGAAGGTGCGGCGATCACGAAAGATGGCCCAGAGTTCCGGCCCCTTGTTGAGCGCCAAAATGATGCCGCCGCACATGAGAAATGACCAAAGTGCGCGGTGGGCGAGAATTTCAAACGGCGATACAGTGGCGATCTGTCGATAGAACATGACCGACAGGCCCCAGAGAAAATAGCCGCTGCCAGCCGCAGCAGCGCCAAACTTGGCTTGCCTGCGAAACTCCAAGTCTGTTTGAGAGACGTCCGACATTATGCAGAGCCTTTAAATTACATCTTGCCAGCGCCCAACCACTGAACGCTGACAAGGAAACGCGCTCTGCTGAGCTAGGTTTTGGCGGCATGTTTACGTGCGGGCGCGCCGTCACGCAAAAGTTTGTAGGTGATGCTATCCAAAAGAGCTTGAAAGGAGGCATCGACAATATTTTCTGACACACCGACGGTGAACCACCGGTTGCCCTCACCGTCGCGGCTTTCGATCATGACGCGGGTGACGGCTTCGGTGCCGCTGGTGAGAATACGTACCTTGTAATCGACCAGCGTTAGGTCCTCGATATAGGGCGAATAGATACCGAGATCTTTGCGCAAGGCCTGATCGAGCGCATTGACGGGACCGTTGCCCTCACCCGCCGAGATCAGCACTTCGCCATCGGCATTCACTTTGACGGTGGCTTCGGACACAGTGACGAGATCACCCTTGGCATTGTAGCGCCGCTCGACCAACACGCGGAAACTCTCGACGGTGAAGAATTCTGGTACTTGCCCCAGCAGACGCCGCGCCAGCAATTCAAACGATGCGCCCGCGCCGTCATAGGAATAGCCAAGAAATTCGCGCGCCTTCACCTCTTCGAGAAGACGCTGGATGCGCACATCTTTGGGATCAACGGCGATGCCGGCGTCTTCGAGCTTGACCAAGATGTTTGACCGGCCCGCCTGTTGGGAAACAGCAATCTTGCGCGTGTTGCCGACGGACTCTGGTGGCACATGCTCATAGGTTGCGGGGTCTTTTAAGATGGCGGAGACATGGATGCCAGCCTTGGAGAAGAAAGCGTTTTCACCGACATAAGGGGCATAACGATCAGGCGCCCGATTGAGCATTTCGTCCAGTGTGCGCGAGACATGGGTGAGGCTTTTCAGGCGCTCCAGCGTCACGCCGATTTCAAACCTGTCAGCAAATTCAGCCTTCAGCAGCAGCGTCGGGATGATCGACGAGAGATTGGCGTTGCCGCAACGCTCACCTAGCCCGTTCAACGTGCCCTGCGCCTGACGCACACCGGCATGGATGGCAGCGAGCGTGTTTGCCACCGCATTTTCGGTGTCGTTATGGGCATGGATGCCGAGCTTGTCGCCGGAGATGCCTGTCGCGATGACCTCGCCGACGATGCGGGCGACCTCATGGGGCATGGTGCCGCCATTGGTGTCGCAGAGCACGGCCCAACGCGCACCGGCATCAAGCGCGGTACGCACACAGGAAAGCGCATAGACAGGATTGGCCTTATAGCCGTCGAAGAAATGTTCGCAGTCGATCATCGGCTCGCGGCCACGCGCCGCGATGGCCTTGACGCTATCGGCGATGGACTCAAGATTTTCTTCTTCGGTGATGCCGAGCGCGAAGCGAACCTGATAATCTGAACTCTTGGCAACGAGACAAACGGCGTCGGTGTCAGCATCAAGAATTTGCGCCAAACCCGGATCATTGGAGGCGCTGCGCCCTGCCCGCTTGGTCATGCCAAAGGCCGTAAACTTAGCGTGTTTCAGCACCGGACGTTCGGCAAAAAAGGACGTGTCGGTTGGATTGGCACCGGGGTAACCGCCTTCGATGTAATCAAGGCCAAGCTCGTCTAACAGGCCTGTAATGAGGCGCTTGTCTTCTACCGAAAAATCAACGCCCTGCGTCTGCGCGCCGTCGCGCAGCGTGGTGTCGAAAAGATAGAGGCGGGCCTTTTGTTCAGACGTGCTCATGATATTGCTCTTGGTTCCAAAAAATCGCGCAAAGCTATACCTGCCGCGACCGGTCCCGTTATCTCACTGAATGTTTAAGGCGAGTTTGCACGGCGGCGGCAGACGGAGGTCAGCCGATAATAATGACGGTCCAGATAATGGCTCGGGCGGAAAGCGCCATGAGATAGGCCATTCTTAAGTGGTGGCGTCGTGCCGTTGAAAATACCCAAGCCCTGAAAATCCAAATAAAATCAGAGACTTGAACCTGAAAGACGGGCCAAAGCCTGCTCTCGCCCGATCAGAGGTAACAGGTTTTTCAGCTCCGGTCCATGCTCATGCGCGGTGAGCGCGAGGCGCAGAGGCATGAAAAGCGCCCGCCCCTTAGCTCCGGTTTTAGCCTTCAAGGCGTCCGTCCAGAGCTTCCACGTCTCCGGCCCCCAAGGCTCGGGCGGCAAGACGGAGGCCGCCGCTGCGGCAAATTCGGCGTTGTCGATCAGAGGTGTCACCGGTCCTTTGACCACGGCGGCCCAGAGCGCCGCATCAGCGAAATGAACAAGGTTGGGCTGAACTGTCCGCCAGAAGGCCTCGCCAAGGTCACAATCCATTGCGGCAAGACGGGGCCGCGCGGCGTCATAAGGCAGCATATGGAGAAGGGCCACGTTCATTTTGTCGAGATCGACAGGGTCAAAACGAATGTCGGCGCGGCCAAGATGGGAAATATCAAAACCGGCAATAAGCTCAGTAAGCGCAAGCGTAGGTTCGACCGCATCCGACGTGCCAAGGCGAGCGAGTAGCGCGTTGACGGCCATAGACTCAAGGCCGGAGGCGCGCATAGCTTCCAGAGAAAAATCAGCATCGAGACGTTTTGATAGCGGACGACCATCGGCACTCAAGAAGAGAGAGAAATGCGCATAGGTGGGGGGCGTTGCGCCAAGCGCACGGGTGATCTGAACCTGCACGCCAGTATTGGTGATGTGATCTGCGCCGCGAATAACATGGCTGATGTTGAAATCCACATCATCGACGACGCTTGGTAGCGTATAGAGGAAGCGGCCATCTTCGCGGATCAGCACGGGGTCTGACAGTGAGGCGGGATCAATGCGGGTTTGTCCATGGATGAGATCAACGAAGGATGTTTCTTCAGCGCTGAGTTTGAAACGCCAATGGGGCGTGCGCCCTTCGGCTTCATAAGCCTTGATCTGATCAGCGGGCAGCGACAGCGCGGCACGGTCATAGACCGGCGGCTTCTTCATGGCGAGCTGGCGCTTGCGCTTGCGGTCTAGCTCACCGGCCGTTTCGTAGCAGGCATAAAGACGACCATCGGCTTTCAACTTTTCGGCAGCGGTTTCATAGGCAGCAAAGCGCTCTGACTGACGCGCAAAGATGTCATGCGTGAGGCCCAACCAAGTAAGATCGGTTTCGATACCTTTGGCATAGGCCTCTGTTGAGCGTTCAGTGTCAGTGTCGTCCATGCGCAGCATGAAGCGGCCACCATTGCGCTTGGCATAGAGGTAGCTGAAGAGCGCGGCGCGCACATTGCCAACATGGAGACGGCCTGTGGGGCTGGGAGCGAAGCGGGTGATGATGTTGGTGGTCATTTTACTTTGGATCAATCTGCATCGCGAAACCCGTTGGTGATCGGGTAGCGGCGGTCGCGGCCGAAGTTGCGTGAGGTAATCTTGACGCCGGGGGCGGCCTGGCGGCGTTTGTATTCAGAAATATAGAGCAAATGCTCGATGCGTTTGACGATCGTGCGGTCATAGCCCATAGCGACAATGTCGCGGATCGACATTTCCTTTTCAACCAGCCCTTCGAGGATGGCGTCCAGCATTTCGTAGGGCGGGAGACTGTCCTCGTCTTTTTGGTCGGGGCGCAATTCGGCCGACGGAGGCCGGGTGATGATACGGTCCGGGATCACTTCGCCGTCATGGCCGAGACAGCTTGCCGGGCGATGCGCATTGCGCCAGCGCGATAGCGCGAAGACCTGCATTTTGTAGAGGTCTTTGATGGGGTTGAAGCCGCCGTTCATGTCGCCATAGAGCGTGGCGTAGCCCGCCGAGACTTCCGACTTGTTGCCGGTGGTGAGCACCAGCGCACCAAACTTGTTTGACACCGCCATAAGGATGACGCCGCGTGTGCGCGACTGGAGGTTTTCTTCCGTCGTATCAGACTGAGTGCCTTCAAAAAGCGGTGCAAGCGCAGAGGTAAAGCCAGCGACGGGATTTTCAATCGGGATCGTGTCATAGCGCACGCCGATGGCCGTGGCGCAGGCGGCGGCATCGCTGAGGCTGATGTCGGAGGTATAGCGGTAGGGCAACATGATGCAATGAACCTTGTCGGGTCCGAGCGCGTCGGCGGCGATGGCGGCGACCAACGCGCTATCGATGCCGCCGGACAGGCCGAGCACGACGCCGGGAAAGTGGTTCTTCTGCATATAATCGCGCAGACCCTGTACGAGGGCGAGATAGATGGATTCAAGCCCCTCTTCCACCAGCGTCATTTCGCCAGGCGTGCAGGCCCACCCATCATCGCCGCGCGCCCAATCGGTGATTGTTACTTTTTCGATCCATGCTGGCATCTGCACCACGAGCGAAAAGTCAGCATTGATGACGAAAGACGCACCATCGAACACAAGCTCATCCTGACCACCGATCTGGTTCACATAAGCGAGCGGCAAGCCACTCTCACGGATGCGCGCAAGGACAAGCTGGGTGCGGGCGTCAAATTTGGTCGAATCATATGGAGACCCATTGGGCACCAGCAACATTTCCGCGCCCGATTCTTCCAGACATTCGACAATATCGGTGAGCCAGATGTCTTCGCAGATGGGCACGCCAATACGGACGCCGCGAATGTTGAGCGGGCCGGATGGTTTGCCTGCCTGAAAGACGCGGGGCTCGTCGAAGACGCCGTAGTTGGGCAAATGGACCTTGAAGGTCTTGCCCTTGATCTCGCCTGCATCAAGATAAAGAAAGGCATTCATCAGCTTGCCGTCCTCGACCCATGGCGCGCCGATGAGGACGGCAGGGCCGCCATCGGCGGTTTGACGTGCAAGATCGGCTACGGCTTGCGCAGCAGCGCGCTGAAAGGCTGGTTTCAGCACCAAGTCTTCGGGCGGATAGCCTGCCAAAAACAGCTCGCTGAAGACAATGAGATCGGCACCCGCCAGCGTAGCTTCGCGGCGCGCGGCAACGGCTTTTTTGAGATTGCCTGCAATATCGCCCACGGTGGGGTTCAATTGAGCAAGCGCGATGCGGAGTTTGTCGGTCATTTGGCCTTGGCATAAGGATTTGAGCCCAAGCGTTTCTAGCCTTTGGCGGCTTTGTGAACAATAGGCAGGCGACAGGTGCGTAAATCCGCCATTCCCGATAAGGTCACCGCCAAATGAATATCCCGCCTCGCTGCGGGGTTAAATCCAAGGGAGGACGACATGGCCGCTGGTACAAATAAGCAAATTCTTCTGGTCGAGACGCCAAAAGGCAAATTGGCCCCGACGAATTTTGCGATGAACGAAGGACAGGTGCCCTCGCCCAAGGACGGTGAAGTGCTGGTGAAGGTGAAGCTGATTTCGCTGGATGCTGCCAACCGCGCCTGGATGCAAGGGGCGACCTATCGCTCGGCGGTGGAGGCCGGGACGATCATGGCGGGCGGTGCCATCGGCGAAGTGCTCGACAGCAAGGCGGCAGGATTTGCTAAAGGCGACATTGTGTTCGGTGACACGGGCTGGCAGGAATATGCCGCGCTGCCCGCCAAGCAATTGCAGAAGATGGCCCCGATGGAGCCATTGAGCCATTTGCTCAGCGTCTATGGCATCGCGGGGCTGACTGCCTATCACGGCCTGCTAGATGTGGGGCAACCTAAGGCGGGCGACACTGTGGTCGTTTCGGCGGCGGCGGGCTCTGTCGGCTCGATCGTCGGGCAAATCGCCAAGCTCAAAGGCTGCACGGTGATCGGTATTGCTGGCAGCGACAAAAAATGCGCGTTGCTGACGAGCGAGCTCGGTTTTGACCATGCCATCAACTATAAGATGGCCCCTGTTGGTAAGGCCTTGCGCGCGGTGACGCCTAAGGGCATTGACGTTTACTTTGACAATGTGGGCGGCGACATTTTGGAAGCCGCGCTGTTTGGTATGAACAACTATGGCCGCATTGCCTGTTGCGGTGCTGTCTCGCAATATGATGGCGCGGCACCGGCGCATGGGCCGCGCGGCATCCCCGGTCTCATCGTCGTGAAGCGGCTAACGATGCAGGGCTTTATCCTCACGGACTTCAATGACAAGCGGGCTCAGGCGCTGGCTGATCTGGAAGGCTGGGTGAAGGCAGGCAAGATCAAGGTGCGCGAAGACATCATGAGCGGGATTGAGAACACACCGCAGGCGCTGATCGGGTTGCTGGCTGGTGACAACATCGGCAAGCGGATGGTGCGGTTGGACTAACCGATAGCAAATTAAGGCAATATTACGACGGGCCGAAGGAAACTTCGGCCCGTCTTTTTTTATGCCATACGCGACGGAGTGCCATGCGGACGGCGTATGACTAGTGGGGACGGCACGGAACGAACGGACGATTGACTATGGACCAGCTACGCACAGGATCAAAACTAAGGCGCGCGACGCCCGCCGCGCTGCTCCGCCTCAGTCCAACGCAGCGATGGGGCATGGCAAGCGCTGTGTTGCTGGTCATCATTATTGGCGCTTTCATGAGCTATCGCTCTTTCAGCGCCGCGCAGACAACCTATAAAACCGCGACCGTGACGCAGGGCAGTATTGAACAGACCGTGACGGCGCTGGGTGCGCTGCAGCCCAAGGATTATGTGGACGTGGGCGCGCAAGCATCAGGCACGCTGGAAACCGTGCATGTCAATATTGGCGACCTTGTTACCAAAGGCGAGTTGCTCGCTGAGATCGACCCAACGGTTTACGAATCGGCCGTAGCCGCCGACAAAGCCAAACTCAAGGACATTCAGGCGCAGATCAACGGGCTGCAAGCACAGCTCGATCTTGCCAAAATTCAGAACAGGCGCAATCAGAACTTGCTGAAGATCGACGCGGTGAGCAAAGACGTGGCCGAGATAAGCGCAGCGCAAGTCAAGCTTTATGCCGCCAATCTCGACAGCGCCAAGGCGCAGTTTGAGCAAGCACAATCGACCTTGTCAGGCGATGAGGCCAATCTCAGCTATACGAAAATTTATGCACCGATGACAGGCACTGTGACCTCGCAGACGACGTTGCAAGGCCAGACACTGAACAACAAGCAGTCTGCTCCGACAATCTTGCAGATCGCCGACCTCACGATCATGACGGTGAAGGCACAAGTGGCCGAAGCTGATGTGAGCAAGCTGAAACCGGGCATGCCGGTTTACTTCACGACGCTAGGAATGCCGGAGCGCAAATGGGTTTCGACGGTGCGCCAAATCCTGCCGACGCCGGAGACGATCAATGATGTCATTCTCTATAATGCCCTGATCGATGTACAAAACCCTGACAACGCGCTGATGTCCAGCATGACGGCGCAGGTGTTCTTTGTACTGGGTGAAGCGAAAGATGTGCCGATTGTGCCTGTCGCCGCATTAAAGCCAGCGCACAGTGGCAAAGACGGCGCTTACCGCGTGCTCGTCATGGACGGAGACCGTCCGAAGATGGTCAATGTGACCATCGGTTTGCAAAATCGTGTGTCGGCGCAAGTGTTATCCGGCCTCAAGGATGGCGACGTGGTGGTGACGGGTATTCAATCGGCTGGCGGCGGAGCGACGTCCAGCCGCGGTGGGTTTGGTGGACGCAGAGGGCCACATCTATGACCCTGCCCTTGATTGAAGTGCGCAATGTTACCAAAGCCTATGCAACAGGCGAGGCAGAGGTGCGCGCGCTCGACGATGTGTCCCTGACTATCGACGCGGGCGAATTTGTCGCCATCATGGGGCAATCGGGCTCAGGCAAATCGACCCTGATGAACATTTTGGGTTGTCTCGATCGGCCGAGCGAAGGCCAATATCTCGTCAATGGCATCGATGTGGCGGGGTTGACACCGGACGAACTGGCGGCGATGCGGCGTGACACATTTGGTTTTGTGTTTCAGCGCTATAATCTGTTGCCTGCGATGACGGCAACGGAAAACGTCGAGCTGCCTGCCGTCTATGCGGGCAAGCCACACGCAGAGCGACTAATCCGCGCGCGCAGCTTGATCGCGCGACTGGGTCTTGGCGACAGGGCAGACCACAAGCCGACGCAGCTTTCGGGCGGACAGCAGCAGCGCGTTTCGATTGCGCGGGCGCTGATGAATGATGCCGCGGTGATCCTCGCCGACGAGCCCACTGGCGCGCTGGACAGCCAGAGCGGCGCGGAAGTTCTGGCGCTGCTCGCTGATCTCAACAAAGAAGGCCGCACCGTCATTCTCATCACGCATGACGCAGAAGTGGCAAGCCATGCCGACCGGCTCATCCGATTGGCCGATGGCAAGGTGCTTGACGACACACGCAAGGTGGCCCCCTCGCCTGTTTTCACGCCGAGCACGGCACCTGTTGCGGTCGCTAAGCGTGCGCTTTTCGGCAGCGAGGTCGGCGAAGCGGTCAAGATGGCGCTGCGCTCCCTGCATATGAATATTTTTCGCACGGCACTGACGCTGCTGGGCGTGGTCATTGGCGTTGGTGCGGTGGTGGCAATGCTCGCCATTGGCAATGGCAGCAAGGCCAATGTGCTTGATCGCATATCGGCAATGGGCACGAACTTGCTAATGATCCGTCCCGGCGCGCCAGGCATTCGATCCAGCGGCGACAACGCCTCCATGAAACCCGACGACGCGACCGCCATTGCCGCCATTGCCAATGTTGAGGCTGTGGTGCCGGAACGCTCAACCAGCGTCACGGTGCGCTATGGCAATATTGATTATCGCACGACGGCGACGGGCACCTGGTCGGCCTATCCTATGGTGCGCGACTGGAACCTGGCTGAAGGCGGGTTCTTTACCAAGGCGGACCTTGACGGCTATGCGCCTGTGATCGTCATCGGTTCAACAATTTCCGGTATCCTTTTTCCGGATGGCGATGATCCGGTCGGCAAATATATTCTGGTGCAGAATGTGCCATTTGAAGTGATCGGCGTGATGGAAAGCAAAGGCGCCTCGAGCTTTGGCGGCGATCAGGACGACGTCACCTTTGTGCCGCTTTCGACGGGCTATATGCGCCTGTTCGGCCAGCAATTTGTCAGTAGTATTTCGGTCAAAGTGGCAGACGCCGCAAAAATAGATGCGACTCAGGAGAAAATTACATCCGTTTTGACCGCGCGGCACGGGGCGGAAGATTTTCGCGCACGCAATACCACGTCGATCCTTGAGGCGGCAACGGAAACGCAGAACACACTGACTATTTTGCTCGGTTCGGTGGCCGCCATCTCGCTGCTGGTTGGCGGCATCGGCGTCATGAACATCATGCTGGTAAGCGTGACGGAGCGGACACGCGAAATCGGTATTCGCATGGCAACGGGCGCACGGCAATCGGACATCATGCTGCAATTCAACACCGAAGCGCTGGTTGTTTGCGGTGTTGGCGGGCTGATCGGCGTTGCGGGCGGCTTAGTAACGGCGGCGATTTGCAGTGTGTTTGGCCTGCCCGTGGCCTATTCGGTCGCACCACCTCTGTTTGCTTTCTTATGCGCTTTCGTCACCGGCCTTTTATTCGGCTACCTTCCTGCCCGCAAGGCAGCGAGCCTCGACCCCGTCATCGCGCTCGCATCGGAATAGGATTTCATTACAATGTTTACCCTCCACCACTCCATTCGCTCGACCGTCAGCGTCATCGCCTTGTCAGCACTGCTCGGTGCCTGCACGATGATGCCGGACTATGAGCGCCCCAAGCTCGATATGCCCTCAGCGTTTGACGGCGCAAACGGCACGACGGCGAAGGACGCGACCATTGCGGCTGACTGGTGGACAGCCTTCAACGATCCAGAGCTTCAGACGCTGATGGGTGTGGCGCTTGTCAACAACCTCGACATTGCCGCCGCTTTAGCGCGTATCGACGAAGCACAAGGCAGCCTGCGTGCCACCAACTCGTCGTTGCTTCCACAAGTGGACGCCAGCGGCAATGCATCGCGAAGCGACAACAGTTCCAGTTCCTCCAGCGTTTCCAAAAGTGCTGGCGGTAATCTATCGATCAGCTATGCGCTGGACCTGTGGGGTCAATATCGCTCGCAAAGTGCGTCTTCGGAAGCAAGCTATCGTGCCACCCAGTTCGATCATGACGCGACGGTGTTGCTGATCCAGTCATCGGTGGCCTCGACCTATTTCACCATCCTGACCTTTGAAGACCGGCAGGTGATTGCCCAAGACTCGCTCAAGGCGGCGCAGGAGACATTGCAACTCGTCGAGAACCGCTACAAATATGGTGCCATTTCGGCGCTTGATTTGGCACAGCAGCGGGCCGCCGTGGCCACGATCGAAGCTGGCATTCCGACCATCGAAGACCAACTCAACGCTAACAGACACGCCTTGGCCATTCTGCTTGGTCGCGTGCCGGAAGGGTTCAGCGTGACGACGGCGGGCACCAACGCTCTCACGCTACCGAAAATTGCCGTGGGGCAACCTTCAAGCTTGCTTGAACGACGCCCGGACATTCGCAGCGCGGAGGCATCACTGGAAGCGGCTAATGCTAATATCGGGGCGGCACGCGCGGCGTTTTTCCCAAGCATCAATCTGTCTGCCAGCAAGTCTGTCAATTGGCTGGCCGGTATTGGCACCAGCAACGGCTCGTCCATCGCGGCCTCTCTGCTGGCGCCCATTTTTTCTGGCGGTCAGCTTGAGGGCAACCTGCAAACATCCAAGGCCAAGAAGGTCGAGTTGGCGGCAAACTATCGCAAGACCGTGTTGACATCCTTTGGC
The DNA here is from genome assembly GCA_041688015.1 of Parvibaculaceae bacterium. GTDB lineage: Bacteria > Pseudomonadota > Alphaproteobacteria > Parvibaculales > Parvibaculaceae > Parvibaculum. The sequence goes on along the minus strand of JBDNIY010000001.1, from coordinate 42,369 downwards.
GAGGTGGAAGACGCCATGTCGAGCGCGGAGGCTAATGCACGGCGCGCGGCCGCGCTCAACATAGCAGCCACAGAATCGCGCAAGGCTTACGATTTGTCGGAGGAGAGTTATAAGGCGGGTGCGATTGATTTTAGCTCGTTGCTGGATGCACAGCGAAGCTGGCTGTCGGCGCGGGACACGCTGGCGCAAGCGCGGCTGGCGCAACTTACCGCGGCTGTGAACCTTTTCATTGCGCTCGGCGGCGGCTGGTCTTCGTGACGATTGAGGTTATGAACAGGGGTTGTTCATTGCTTGACCTTTCGGACGCCGCGGAAAGCGTGTTTACTCTCTCCCAACACAAATTCGTCACCACAACATCGGGAGAGACCTATGTCTAACCTTGTTTCCAAGGAAATCCGCCTGAAATCACGCCCCAACGGGATACCCAAGGCCGAAAATTTTGAACTTGCCAGTACGCAAGTCGTCCAGCCTGGCGCTGGCGAAGTGTTGGTGCGCAATATCTGGATGTCAGTGGACCCCTATATGCGCGGTCGCATGATGGACCGCGAGAGCTATGTACCGCCGTTCCAGATCGGCGAAGCACTGCAAGGCGGCGTGCTGGGCCAAGTGGTCGAGAGCAAATCCGACAAACTCAAGGTCGGTGATTTCGTGCAGTCGATGTGGGGCTGGCGCGAATATGAAACCAACAAGGCCGAAACCTTCCAGAAGGTCGACCCGGAACTTGGACCGCTGCAGGCCTATCTCGGCACACTTGGCATGCCCGGCCTGACTGCCTATGTGGGCCTCTTCAAGATCGGCGAAATGAAAGACGGCGACGCGGTGTTTGTGTCGGCAGCATCGGGCGCTGTCGGCCAAACCGTTTGCCAGCTTGCCAAGGCGCATGGCTGCTATGTCGTTGGCTCGGCGGGCTCGGACGAAAAATGTGATTGGCTCGTCAAGGAAGCCGGCATCGACAAAGCCATCAACTACAAGACCTGTGGCGATCTCGACAAAGCGGTGGCCGCGGCTTTCCCGAAGGGCATCGACGTATATTTTGAAAATGTCGGTGGCGCGCATCTCGAAGCTGCCATCAACAACATGAAGCAGTTTGGCCGTTTGGCGCTTTGCGGCATGATCTCGCAATATAACGACACGACACCGTCACCGGGACCGTCCAACATCATGCTGGCGGTTGGCAAAAGCCTGAAACTTCAGGGCTTCATCGTTTCCAACCACTTTGATCTACTGCCCGCTTTTCTCAAGGAAATGGCACCGTTGATCAAAAGCGGCAAAATGAAGTGGCAGGAGACGGTTGTAGACGGCATCGAGAATGCGCCCAAGGCGTTCCTCAATCTGTTTACTGGCAGCAATACCGGCAAGATGCTTGTGAAGATTGGACCTGATAAGGCGGTCTGATTTTTGCCATTGCGAACGTAGCGCGGCAATCCAACCTGCTTCAGTATGGGTTGCCGCGTCGCTTCGCTCCTCGCAATGACGAATGAGCAGAAGGAAACAATATGCCGACAAAGGCAAAGCGTTGGGTGTTGGCGTCACGACCTGAAGGCAAGCCGAGGCTTGAAAATTTTCGACTGGAGGATGTGACGCTCGGTGATTTAGGTGAGCATGACATTCTCATCCGCACAGAGTTTCATTCGGTTGATCCGGGGATGCGTGGACGCTTGTCCGGCGACAGCTACACCTCAGCGCTCCCCATCGGTGACACCGTGGACAGTGCCATGGTGGGGATTGTCGAAGCCTCCAATAATGAGAAATTCAAGCCGGGGGATCGCGTGACGGGTGGCTTTGGCTGGGTGAGCCATGCGCTATCGAACGGGCGCGGGGTACAAATTCTTGACCCGGCAATGTACCACGGCAAGCTACGGCCAACGGCAGCCATCGGCGTGCTCGGTATTCCGGGGCTGACGTCCTATTTCGGCCTGCTCGATCTTGGCAAGCCGAATGCGGGCGACACAGTGCTGATTTCGTCTGCCGCTGGCCCTGTGGGCGCGACGGCGGGCCAGATCGCCAAGATGCGAGGCTGCAAGGTTGTGGGCATAGCGGGCTCGAACGCCAAGTGCGACTACATCAAAGGCCTAGGCTTTGACGCCGCGATCAACTATCGCGAGGCTGAAGACATTGGCGCAGCGATTGCCGCCGCTTGTCCTGACGGGGTCGACATTTATTTCGACAATGTGGGAGGCGCGATGCTGGACGCCGCCATCCTCAACATGAAGGAGAATGGCCGCATCGTCGTTTCCGGTCAGGTAAGCGAATATAATCGGGGGCCGAATGAGTTGGTCGGTATTCGCAATGTGACGCGCTTCATCACGCATCGGCTCAAAATGGAAGGGCTAGTGGTGTTCGACTACTTCAAAGGCTTCCGCGCGGCGCAAGCAGAGATGGCGGCATGGATCCATAGCGGAAAACTTCAATATACCGAGGATGTATCAGACGGCATTGAAGGTTCGGCGGCAGCGTTTGTGGGACTGTTTGAGGGCGAGAACCACGGGCGGCGGTTGATTAAGGTGATTTGAGGTGCGGGCGTGGTTATCCTTCGAGACGGGCGCAAGAGCGCCCTCCTCAGGATGAGAGGCATCACCATAAATTTCAACCTCATCCTGAGGCGCAGTGTGAGCCGTGTCTCAAAGGATGGCGGCCAAGAAAAAGGCCCAGATTGCTCCGGGTCTTTTTTTGCATATTAAGCTGAGAGAAATTAGCGCGCACCGACGGCAGCGGCTCTTTCTCTTTTGCGCACCGCTTGGCGTTCGGTCTTGAGGCCTTCGGCCACTAGAAATGCAAGTTCTAAGGCTTGGCTTGCATTGAGACGCGGGTCGCAATGCGTGTGGTAACGGTCACCAAGATCGGTTTCGGAAATCGCCTGCGCGCCGCCGATACATTCGGTGACGTTCTGGCCGGTCATTTCGAAATGAACGCCACCGGCATGAGTGCCTTCGGCACTATGCACAGCCATGAAGCTCTGCACTTCCTTGAGGATGCGATCAACGGGCCGTGTCTTGTAGCCGCTTGATGCCTTGATCGTGTTGCCATGCATCGGATCTGATGACCAGACGACTTTTTTGCCTTCGCGCTGGATGGCGCGAATGAGCGGCGGCAAATATTTTTCAACGTTGTCGGCACCAAAGCGGCAAATCAACGTGAGACGGCCAGGCTCGTTTTTCGGGTTGAGAATGTCTGTCAGACGGACAAGCTCCTCGGGATCGAGCGTCGGGCCACATTTCAGGCCAATTGGATTTTTGACGCCACGCAGAAACTCAACATGCGCATGGTCGGGCTGGCGCGTGCGGTCGCCGATCCAGAGCATATGGGCAGACGTGTCGTACCAATCACCCGTCGTCGAGTCGATGCGGGTCATCGACTGCTCAAAGCCGAGCAGCAAAGCCTCATGGCTCGTATAGAACTCCGTTGTATGGAGTTGCGGCTGGGTTTCGCTATCGACGCCGCAAGCGCGCATGAAATCGAGCGCTTCAGTGATACGATTGGCTAGCTCCTCGTAACGCGCGCCTTCGGGGCTGTCGGCGACGAAGCCAAGATTCCAGCGATGCACAAAATCGAGATCGGCATACCCTCCCGTCGCAAAAGCGCGGATAAGGTTCAATGTCGAGGCCGACTGCGAATAGGCGCGCAGCAGACGGTCGGGGTCAGGGATACGCGATTGCGGATCGAAGTCGATGCCATTGATATTGTCGCCGAGGTACGACGGCAAGGTCACACCCTCAATCGTCTCTTCGGCGGAAGAACGGGGTTTGGCAAACTGACCGGCAATGCGGCCGACCTTGACCACCGGCGAGGCGGCGGCAAAAGTCAGTGCAACCGCCATCTGTAACAGGACACGAAAGGTGTCACGAATATTGTCGGCAGAAAATTCGGCAAAGCTCTCGGCACAATCACCGCCCTGCAGCAGAAATGCACGCCCCTCACAAACTTCCGCCAGCGCGTTCTTCAGCTTGCGCGCTTCACCAGCAAACACCAGCGGTGGATAGGAGCACAAGCGGCTCTCAACGGTCGCCAAGGCGGCCGCGTCAGGGTAAACGGGCAGATGCTTTGCAGGCTTTGCCCGCCAGCTATCCGGTGTCCAGCTCTCTGCCATAGTCATCACTCCAAGAAACGCATAAGCGCGCGGCTCGAAACCTGCATTTCAAGCCACCCGCTCCCTTAATATGGAGCGGGGTTTATAATCTACAATATGGAGTGAGGGAAGCATAAGCCCTTGAAAGGGCTCATATTCACAGGAATCGACACTAAATCGAGCGCTCTGACGCGTCGAGGACGCCTTCCTCAGGCCGCTGCAGGCTTCCACTTTTCCTTGAGCGTCACTAGTTCTTCGGACGCCGTCGGGTGAACGGCGACGGTTTGGTCGAACTGTTTTTTGGTGGCGCCTAGGGTGACGGCAATACCGACGGCTTGAATGATTTCGCCCGAACTCGGCCCCATCAAATGGACGCCCAGCACGCGCTCGGTCTTGGCATCGACCACCAGCTTCATCAGGGTCTTCTCTTGGCGGCCCGTCATGGTGTGCTTCATGGCCCGGAAACTGGTCTTGTAGATGTCAATCTCGCCAAACTGTTCACGCGCTTCATGTTCGGTCAAGCCGACGGTGCCAAGCTCGGGCTGCGAGAAAATGGCGGTCGAGATCACGGAATGATCCACCGCAATCGGATTGTTATTGAAGACCGTTTCGGCAAAGGCCTGACCTTCACGGATGGCAATGGGCGTGAGCGCAGCACGGTCGGTGACATCGCCGACGGCATAGATGTTGGGCACCGATGTTTGGGAATAAGCATCGACGGCGACAGCGCCATTGCGCTTCAACTTGACGCCAACGTCTTCTAAACCAAGGCCAGCCACATTGGGGATGCGGCCTGTTGCATACATGATGAAACCGGCTTCGATGGTGCTGCCGTCCTTTAGTGTTGCCAGCAGGCCATCACCCTTGCGCTCAATGGCGGTGATGTCGTTATGGGTGACGATATTGAGGCCCTTTTTCGGCATCTCTTCCATCAAGCCGTCACGCAGATCTTCATCGAACCCCCGCAACACCTTGTCGCGGCGATAGAGCAGCGTTGTGTCAACGCCAAGGCCGTTGAAGATGCCCGCAAACTCAACGGCAATATAACCACCGCCGACAACGATGCCGCGCTTGGGCAGGCTTTCGAGATGGAACGCCTCGTTGGAAGTGATGGCGAGTTCGATACCAGGAATATCGGGTTTGAATGGCGTGCCACCCGTGGCGATCAGGATTTTGTCGGCCGTCACGTCGCGGTTCTCGCTGACGAGATGAACGGTATGCGCATCCTTGAGGACGGCGCGGGACTGGATGATCTGGACCTTAGAATTTTCAAGATTGCGAATGTAAATGCCGTTTAGCCGGTCAATTTCCTTGTCCTTGTTGGCAATCAGTTTCGTCCAGGAAAAATGCCGCTCACCGACCGTCCAGCCAAAGCCCTCCGCATCTTCAAATTCTTCGGCAAAGCTGCTGGCATAGACAAAGAGCTTCTTGGGCACACAGCCACGAATGACGCAGGTGCCGCCGACACGATATTCTTCGGCCACTGCCACGCGGGCTTCATGACCTGACGCAATGCGACTGGCGCGGACACCGCCCGAGCCAGCGCCAATCACAAAGAGGTCGTAGTCATAGGGATGCTTCACGGCGGAATGCGTCACGGTTCGCTCCAGTTAATTATTTCGGCTCAATCATATCGACACCTGACGGTGTGCCAACAAGGGCGAGCGAGGCGATATTTATGAAGAGGCCGGTCTCGACGACACCGGCGATGAGATTGAGGGCTCGCGCAAGGCCTGCGGGATCGGGAATTTTTCCAAAGGAACAATCAAAAATGAAATTTTCCGAATCCGTGAAGAAAGGCACACCATAACTGTCGCAGCGGCGCGCGACCTTGCCTTGGCAGCCATAGGCGCTTGAAACTTCCACGATGCGTTTGGCGGTTGAGACCGCGCCAAAAGGAATGACTTCCAAGGGAAGCGGATAAGCCCCGAGCGTTGCCACGACCTTTGAGGCATCGGCAATCACGATCATGCGATCAGACGCTGTCGCCACGATCTTCTCACGCAGCAGCGCGCCACCGCCGCCTTTGATGAGGCACAAGGCGCTGTCCAATTCATCCGCTCCGTCAATCGTGAGATCGAGATGCGGCGTTTCGTCGAGATTGGAGAGCGGTACGCCGAGCTTTCCTGCCAGCGCGGCAGTGCGCTCAGACGTTGGCACACCAATGATCTTGAGGCCACCGGCGACGCGCTCGGCCAGCAGCTTCACAAACTCCTCAGCCGTCGAGCCTGTGCCAATACCGAGTTTCATACCGTCTTCGATAAAGTCGAGGGCGCGACGCGCGGCCGCCTGTTTTTGATTATCGCCAGCCATAAGGTTTCAAAGCCCTGCCATCGCTACATACTTCACTTCGAGAAAATCCTCGATCCCCCATGGTCCGCCTTCGCGACCAATGCCAGATTCCTTGATGCCGCCAAAGGGCGCGACTTCGGTTGAGATCAAACCAGAGTTGACGCCGACAAGCCCGGACTCCAATGCCGCTGCCACCCGCCAGACGCGCCCGATGTCACGCGCATAGAAATAGGAGGCGAGGCCGAAAGGTGTGTCATTGGCAAGCTTGATGGCTTCGGCTTCCGTCTTGAACCTAAAAATTGGAGCGACGGGGCCAAAGGTTTCTTCGCGCGCCACCAGCATGGCAGGCGTTGCATCGGCAATAATTGTTGCCTCATAGAAGCTATACCCCAGCGCACTGCGCTTGCCGCCGATTACGACGCGGCCACCGTGCGCAACCGCATCGGCGACATGCTCTTCTGTTTTTTTGACGGCAGCCATGTCGATCAGCGGGCCTTGCGTGACGCCCTCTTCAAAGCCGCTGCCTTGCTTCATCGCCTTAACAGCGGTGGTGAGTTTTTCGACGAAGACATCATAGACGCTGTCCTGCACAAGGAAGCGGTTGGTGCAGATACAAGTCTGGCCAGTGTTGCGATATTTAGACGCGATAGCCCCTGCGACGGCGGCATCGATATCGGCATCATCAAACACAATGAACGGCGCATTACCGCCAAGTTCGAGGCCGACTTTCTTGACAGTCGATGCGGCCTGCTGCATCAGCATTTTACCGATTTCGGTGGAGCCAGTGAACGTGACTTTGCGCACGATGGCGCTGGAGGTCATCTCGCCGCCAATTTCGCTCGCCTTGCCTGTGATAACACTGAACACGCCCTTGGGCACACCTGCGCGCTCAGCAAGCTCTGCCAGTGCAAGCGCGGAGAGTGGCGTTTGCGAGGCGGGTTTTACGACCATAGTGCAACCAGCGGCGAGCGCGGGGCCTGCCTTACGGGTGATCATGGCGGCGGGAAAATTCCAAGGCGTGATCGCGGCACAGACACCAATGGGCTGTTTCAGGACGACAATCTGGCGGTCGCTGCTTGGCGAGGGGACGATGGAGCCATAAATGCGTTTGGCTTCTTCGGCATAAAATTCCAGGAAGCCAGCGGCATAAGCGATCTCGCCTTTGGATTCGGCCAGCGGCTTGCCCTGCTCTGCCGTCATGATAGCGGCCAGATCCTCCTGATTGGCCATCAACAATTCAAACCAACGCCGCAGGATCGCCGAACGTTCCTTGGCGGGACGAGCCGCCCAAGCGGGGCCTGCGCGTTCTGCCGCTTCAAGGGCGGCGCGGGTTTCGGCTGTGCCTAGCGAGGGCACAGTGGCAATTACCTCATCGGTTGCGGGGTCTGTGACCTTGATCCCTGTCTTGTTGTCACCCACCCATGCGCCATCGATGTAGCACTGAGTTCTAAGCAGGGATTGATCCTTCAGGCGGGCGGCAAGTTTCATGATAAGGTCCTCTCGACAGGCGATTGGCCGTTTAGGGAAGTGGCTTGCCTTCCCGCAGGGCTCATCATTAAGTAGCACTGGCAGCGCCGAGAAAAAAGGCCGGGCAAACCCGTTCGCTGTCTAGAGTGGTGTCAACGCGATGGATGCAGGTAAATTCTTCTCCAAAACCTACGCGGAAGCTCGATCACGGTTTCTGGAGGAAGCAACGCGCTCGGGTGCCAAACTAACGCATTATGATCACCCAACCGCGCGCGGCCCCGGCGGGAGCCCGCTGGCGCTGGACACGGCTTGGTTTGGCCCAGCTGATGCCTCAGCTGTCCTGCTCAATACCTGCGGCACACATGGCGCGGAGGGCTATGCGGGCTCTGCTGCACAGCTTGCATGGATGATGACCTGCGGCCCGATGGATCTGGCCCCTGATACCGCCGTATTGCTGGTTCATGCCGTCAATCCATATGGCTTTGCATGGGGCCTGCGCGCCACCGAGCGCAATGTGGACATCAACAGAAACTTTGTTGATCACACCGCCCCTCACCCTGAAAATGACCTTTATGAAGAGTTGCACAGTTTTTTGTGTCCGAAGTCGCTCGACGAAGCGTCAATCCACAAAATGCTGGCGGCAGGCACTCGCTTTGTTGACCGGCATGGCCAATGGGCGTTGGAAGACGCGATGAGCCGGGGGCAATACACCCACCCGGACGGCTATCACTATGGTGGGCTGGAGCCGGAATGGTCGAATGTGGTCATGCACGACATTGTGAAGCGTGACCTTTGTCACGCTGCGCGGGTGGGCTTTATCGACTGGCATTCGGGGCCCGCTGGTGACGGGGAACTTATTCATTTATGTTTTTCAGACCCCGACAGCGCCGAATTTGCGCGCGCCTCACACTGGTGGGGCCGCGAGGCGCTGGACCCGAAAAAGGTCAATTCGATGTGGGGGTCAAAGCGACCGACACGGCGAGGCATCATGTTCTGGGGGCTTGAACAGCAACTGAAGCCGCAGGCGCAATTTGCTGGGGCGGTCATCGAGTTTCGCTCAGCGCTGCAGAAGTCTAACCCAACCAAAGCCATTCGTGCATCGCTGCTTGAACGCTGGTTGCGCTTTGAAAGCAGTTTCGACGCACCCGAAGCACAGCAGTATTTTGCCGAAATCCGCGAGGACTACGCACCGCATCGCAAGACATGGCATATCAACGTCATTCGCAACGCGTTGGAATGCTATCGCACCACATTGATCGGTATGAGCGAGTGGAACCGCGAGAGCCTGCGCGCGGCAGACTAGTCATCAAGGCGGAAATCATAGCGCACTTCTTTGATATGTGGCCAACGCACGAAGCCGACAGAACGGCGTCCATTGTAGTTCCCGCCCATATGCTCATAGAAACGCCGCGCCACTGTGTTTTCGTCCAGCACCCAGAGATGCGCCGTACGGTGGCCAAGGCAGGCAATCTCATCAAAGCAATGATGGAGCAATGCGGCGCCGATGCCGTGACCGTGATCGTCCTGGCGCACATAAAGCGTGGTGACTTCATCACCGTTGGCATGAGCAAAGCCAACCGCTGCACCCGATTGTTCGGCAATCCAGGCGATGCCGCTGTGGAGCCCCTGGGCCCATTCGCGCGTTGAACGATCGACGTTAAGACCATCGAGCAGGGCTTTGGGCAAAATACCAGGATAGGCTTCGCGCCAGCACGCAACTTTCAGCCGCGCAATCAGGCCCTCATCCTGATCCGGCCAAGCCATGCGTAACTGATATCGCGTCAGCACATTCATGGGCAAACTATGCGACAAGCTGATGTGAATGTCTTGTCTGCCGTATAATTGAAAATTGGGTCTGGTGAGCCTATAGGCACCCTCATAAAAGAGTGCCATCGCGTGAGCCTAGCCGAAGCTGGCAGCAACCCCACCATCTGGACCTATTTGCCGTGGAACGGGGCGGGCCAAGGCTTTGATCCGTGGTTCGACGCGACCCTTGTCTTGCAGCACAGCCACCGCGACGCCGTCTGGGCGGTATGCCGGGCCGAGGACAATAAAGTGATCGGGACCACGCGCTATCTCAACATTGCCGCCCATGACAAGCGCGTCGAGATCGGCGGCACATGGTATGCGCGCGAAGCCTGGGCCAGCGTTGTCAATCCAGCCTGCAAGCTCATGCTGCTGACGCATGGTTTTGAAACGCTGGGGCTCAACCGGATCGAACTCAAGACAGACGCTCGCAACGAACGCTCGCAAGTAGCCATTGCGCGGTTGGGAGCTGTCCGCGAAGGCGTCTTCCGTCGCCACATGGTATTGCCGGATGGCCATATCCGCGACACGGTTTATTTTTCCATCATTCGCGAAGAATGGCCCGCGGTGCGCGACAGGCTAATGGCGCGGCTTGCTGGGTTTTGAGGCCTTGCCAGCCCCGCCCGCTCATGCAAAACATCGGTACCCCCATCTCTTAGTCACGTTGGTCCGATGATTCCCGCCACATTGCTTTTTGATCTTGATGGAACGCTTGCCGATACGGCAGGCGATCTGTGCGAAACCACGAACGTGATCTTGACGCGGCATGGCCGCACGCGCGTGCCCGAAGCGCGGGTGCGCCATCTGGTGGGCGGCGGCGCACGCCTGCTCTTGGAGCGTGGTTTTGCCGAGACAGGCGCGCCTGCAGACAATGCCCTGCTCGACCAGATGTTTAGAGAATTCATCGAATATTACTCGGCGCATATTGCCGATCACAGCAAGCTCTGGCCGGGTGTTGAACCGTTGCTCGTACGACTGGCCGAAGCGAATGTCAGGCTCGCCGTCTGCACCAATAAGGCCGAGCATTTGGCTCGGCAGTTGCTGGGAGAACTGGGCGTAGACAAATATTTTCCGGTGGTGATTGGTGGCGATACGCTGGCGGTGAAAAAGCCCAACCCTGAGCATCTGTTTGAGGCCATGCGCCAGCTTGGCGGCGATCTGGCCTCATCCATCATGGTCGGCGACAGTGAGACAGACATAGATGCCGCGCTTAATGCGAAGATGGCGTCGATCTGTGTCAGCTTTGGCTATTCGCGTCAGCCCGTGCCGGCCCTTGGTGCTGATGTGGTGATTGACCACTTTGACGCGTTTCCGGCAGCGCTGGCGCGTCTTCTGCCTGATCACTTCGGTGGTTGGGTCTAGAGCACCTTCAAGCGCTGGTCACCATCGACAAGCTCGATGTCGGCATAGTCACAAATACCCTCGCCGCGCTGAAAGACGCTGACGGCAATGAGCCAGACACGCACAATGCGCGCCGGCGGCGCACCGATGGCGCGGGCATAGTCTGCCTTGACGGGCTGATCTTCCGACAGCCACTTGCCCAGATTGGCGGGATTGGACCGCAGCACCCAATGGGTTTCGAGCTTGTCCCAATAGGGCAAAGGGCATTTGAAGATGGTTCCCTCCGCGAGGCTACCTGACCACATATAGGTGAGGTCCTGACCATTATCGAATTCTACCGCGATGGACAGGTAGTCATGCGTAAGCTGAATATCCTCCGGCAGATCGCACGGGAGCTTATCCACCTTCCAGCGCCATGTGAGGCGGGTGTTGTCGGTGAGCGGAAAGTCGGCGGGAAATTGCAAGATGCCGACATCTTCCTTCGTGTGGCAATGAATGTGACGTCCCTGGCCATCGTCCCTATCCCGGTAGATGGCTCCCTGCCCTAATCGCCAGAGGTAGCGCCAACCTTGCGGTGTTGGCACAGGATTTTCGGCCTCGTCAAGAGCGCGGGCAACGAACCCGTGATAGTCGCCCGCGTGCTGCAAAGCCTTGAGGCCTGAGACCGCGTCGTTCTTCCAAACAATGACACAGACATGCAATGCGCCGCTGATCCCAGCGCGAGAGAACGCTGGATCAAACGCACCGCGCTCATCGGCCCATTCGCCCGGCGGTTTGGCGACCAGATAAAGGGGGCCTCCTTCGGCAACCCCTACGCTCGCCACATCGCCCGGCGTCTTAAAAATCGTGCCATTGGGCCCCGAGCGCAGCCATATGCCAATGCGTGGATTGAACCGCATATCGAGCGCCTTGGAGGCCCAAAGCGTGCCCGTCGCCATGACCGTCACGTTTGCACCGCTGGGCACATTAATCCCGGCGTCGACCCAACCGCTCTCATTGGCTTCGAGTTTAAGCAGGCGCGCTGAAGTGATCTGAGCAGCAACGGACGGATTGGCCAGCAAGGGCCGAAATGCAGCCTCGAACCCGTCGCCGTCAGGGTCCTCTTTATCGTTTCCAACCAACACCTTGAGCGCACTTCTTGAGGCGAGACGGAGCAAAGTCGCTGCCGTTCGCAAGCCTTTGGATGTCGCCATGATGTCTCCCCCTCGAACCTCGCGCCACACCACCTGAACCCTCCAGTGCGCGCTTGGCTACCATACACTCGCCTCCGCGCATCACCAGAGAGCCATTCAGGCCCCAAACCGCCCCCTGCCACCCAGCATCTCTTGACTTAACGCGAGAGCACAGCTTATAGACAGCCCCTCAGAGGATGCTTAGCTCAGTTGGTAGAGCACTGTGTTCACATCGCAGGGGTCACTGGTTCAAGTCCAGTAGCGTCCACCATCCTTTCCCAAAATCGGTTCAACCTGACAATTTCAGTCTTCCGCTGTTCTCGCATCCGAAAGTGTGAGCCAGTGATGAGGCGGCATTTTTAATCAATAGGTTTCATCGGGCAAAACGTCGGACGACCAAGCGTATCACCAAAGCCAAGAGCGCAAGGCCAAAGACGCCGAGGGTGGACGGGATCCACCAATAGCGCGCGAGCAGCCGTTTGCGCACATTGACATTGAGTTGGGCGGTCGAGTCGTAACCCACGGGCATTTCGAGAATACCCATCTTCTTTGCGTATGCGGCATAGCGATCAAGAAGTTTGGTTTTCACATCTGGGTGTTGCGATGAGAGGTCTGCCGTCTCACCGGGATCGAGCCCGATATCATACAGCCGCCATTGGCCATCTCCGATCGGCGGCATGTTGCGCGTGATCTTGAAACCGTCGAGATAGAAAGCCGTATTCCCTGCCACTTCGATTCCGGCAGGATCGTCGGGGCCATAGGTGCTCTCAGCCTTTCCAGCCAACACGGCAACACGGCAACAAGACTGCGCCCGGTCATGGGGCGGATACCACTCTCGTCGGGCTTCACATTGGCAAGTTCCAGCAAGGTGGGTGCGACATCCGTCACCATGGCAAAAGACTGCACATGCTCATGGGGAATACCGGGCCCGGCAATCACGAAAGGCACACGCACGCCGCCGCCTGCAGCGTAGAACTTGAATAAATCACTCGGCGAAGCTGCGGCATTGGCCCATTCCGGCCCGATGAAACCCCAGCTTCCGCGCTCGCCGATATTTTTCAACCCAAGGTGATAGCCGTTAAACTTCATCCAGAGTGCCAACCGCCAATCATTGTCGCCGCGATTAAGCTCTGGACCGTTGTCAGACGTTACGACAAAGATTGTATTTTCATAAAGTCCTTTTGCCTTCAGATGTTCGATCAGATGACCGACATAAAAATCCATCGCCTCTAGCATGCCGGCGTTGACCTCCATGCGCGCGGCGTAGAGCATCTGCTCGTCCTTGCTGAGCGAAGCCCATGCCCGCGACCCCTTGGCCATCGGCGCAAGCTCGGCACCTTTGGAAATCAAGCCCAAATCAATCGCGCGCTGATGACGGCTTTCACGTAAAGCTTCCCATCCCTTGTCATAGGCACCCTTGTAATGCGCCGTGAATTCGGCTGGCGCCTGGACGGGAATGTGAATGGCTTGAAATGCGACATAGGCAAAGAAGGGCGAAGCCGCGTCACCTTCGTCGATATACTGGATCATCTTGTTGACCAGAAATTTCGACGAATAAAAATCCTTAGGCAGAGCGGCGGGTTTGCTGTCCTCGTACCAAGGCGCGTGGCTATAGAACGGCATGTAGGATTTGTCTTCCCAATTGTCGGCACCGGAAGCATCAAGCGCGAAAGACCTGTCAAAGCCATGCCACACTGGTAGCTCGCCCGGCCCGCTGCCCAGATGCCATTTGCCCGTCATGTAGGTTCGATAGCCAGCAGTCTTGAGATAATCCGCCAGCGTGGCGACGCCGGGTTCCAGCGACAAGGTGTAGCCCGGCTTGCCCATCTGCTCAGGTGGGATGACCTCAGGGATGGTGGCAACGCCTGCGCGATGATTGTCCATGCCGGTCAGCAACATGGCGCGAGACGGCGCGCAAAGTGGCGATGAGCGATATTGCGTAAAGAAGGCTCCGCGCGCGGCCAGCGCATCAATATTGGGCGTATGTGCCTCGCCGCCATAGGCACCGAAATCCATCAGCGCAGCGTCGTCCACCAGAAGAACGACGATATTCGGGCGCGATGAGCTTGCTGCAGCAAGGGCTGGGAAGAACATGCCGCCGCTAAGCGATCCGACCGCGAGTGTCAAAAGCGCAACGCCGAACACGCGCGTCGCTACGCTGAGATTTTTGGCCATACGTATTGTTCCCCCTACCGACTTCTCACATAATAATGTCATCCATTAAAATTTTGTCAAGCCAATGGCATTGAGGCTGCATTCAATCTGCCATGACTACTCTCTCACGCACGATCTTCGCGCGTTCCAATTCGCCAAATTGTGTATTTATTAAACGGGATCAGGCTCTAGGCGATGCGGGCAAGCGGCTCTGATACGTCAACGGCATAGGCGAAGGGCGCTTCAAACCAGAAGTGCGCGCCCTCGCCAGAGCGCCCATCGGCACCGATTTTGCCCCCCATCAGTTCGACAAGGCGGGCGCTGATGGCGAGACCTAGACCCGTGCCGCCGTAGGTCTTGGCAATTTCTCCATCAGCCTGAACAAAGGGAGCAAAGAGTTTATCGGCAACACCCTCGGCAAAGCCGATACCGTTGTCGCGCACGTCGAAGCGAATGCGGAGTGCGCCTTGCAATTTGGTCACGACACGAACACGTATTTCCACCGCTCCGCCTTCGGGCGTGAACTTGAGCGCATTGGAAATAAAGTTGGACAGGATTTGGCGCAAGCGTCCTTCGTCAGCCAGCATAGCTTCGTCGGGAAGGTCGTCATGAATAATCGTCAATTGAATGTCTTTGTCGCGCGCCTTGGCAGACCAGAAGAGAAGTGATTCAAACAACGCAGAAAACTCCAAAGGGTGCATATCAAGTTCAATCTTATCGGCCTCGATCTTTGAGAAGGTCAATACATCGTTCAGCACTGTCAGCAGGCCAACCGAGGCTTCGTGAATATAGGTGCCATACTCGCGCGTCTTGGGCTCTTTGCTCATCTTGGAGATCAGATCGGAAAATCCCATGATCGCATTCATCGGCGTACGAATTTCGTGGCTCATAGTCGCCATGAAATCAGACTTGATGCGGTTGGCGTTTTCCGCCCTTGCTTTCTCCTGCATCGCAATATCCACGGCTATGTCCGCCTTGGCGGCCAAATCCTGGCCTGCTTGCAACTGCGCAAAGGTTTCAAAATATTTCTGGCGATTGAAGTGCATGATGACCGACACCGTGCCGAGCAACATAGCGCAGAGCATGGCCGATGTCGGATTGAGTAAATCAGCCTGCCAAGCAGCAAAGATGATCAGCGAGAACGGCATGAGCAGTGCGACGACGTTGGCCCAAAGACGCATCGTCGGCACCCATGAGCAATGCGTCAGCAGGCTCGCCCCGAAGACGATGGCGGTGACAACATAGCTCGCGGGCGCACCAATCACCCAATTGTAACCTGCCAACGTATAGGTACCGACGGCGGCGACATGAAACAGGCCCGCGTCGTCCCAGCAACGTTCTGTATCGATCCGGGCGATGGTCTTTTTAACATTGCGCCGCCAGATGAATGTGCCCGTGTCGAGCGCGGCCGCGGCAAAAAACCAGCCCAACGCGCTGGTCACGCCGTTGGCATGAAGCGTAGTGAGGGCGAGGGCCAGCGGGAAAGAACAGCGAAAGAGATAGAGCCGGTCCTCCATCGAAATCCAATATAGGAGAACTTTGCGACGAATGTTCTCTTGCGAATCCGTATGGGAGTTCATGGTGCCCGTGCCTCTCAGACCGGCAGTGAAAAGGTTTCCACCCTGCCTGACCTTCAGTATTCCATTGTCGATTTAAGAGGATGTTGAGTGGATCGATAAAATTTGAACGGATTGGCTCATCATGTTGATGATCGGCTCAAGTTTCCGTAGGAATCGGGCGTTAAATATCGTTAATGTTTCCTCTCTTTTTGCCGCCTATTGTGGTTAACAAGACAATGTTTAGTCTTGGCTTGGAGCGTGAATCGATGCTGATTGAACGGGTCTGAATAGAATGGGCGCTGGAATGAAGGAAAAGGAACTCCGACTGGCGCTTGTGTGTTACGGCGGCGTATCGCTGGCGGTGTACATGCACGGCGTCACGAAAGAATTTCTAAAGCTGATACGAGCCTCTCGCGTCTATCACGGCGAGGACAATCGCGCGCGCCGACAATCGTCAGGCTTTGCCGACCTTGATGTGGATGACAACAGAGAGCGCGACACGGAAGAAGTCTATTTCGATCTGCTGCGCATGATTGGCGAGACGTCTGAACTTCGCATCATTATCGACACCATTGCAGGTGCCTCGGCGGGTGGGATCAACGGCGTGCTGTTGGCACGCGCGCTGGCACACGACTTGTCCCTTGATGAACATCGCAAGATGTGGCTGGAGGAAGCCGACATCCTTGCCTTGATGGATGAAGACCATCTGGCGGGCAAGTGGAGCAAACTCTTCATGAAGCCGCTCTTTTGGGCCGTGAACAACCGTTGGCTGGTGCGTTTTGCGCCGGATGCAGAAATGCGCCAGAAGTTGCTTCTATTTACCCGCTCGCGCTGGTTCAAGCCGCCTTTCTCCGGCAAAATCATGACTAATATGCTGCTGAACGCTTGTGCCTCGATGGAGAACGGCGCGGTGGCCGGTGCCTCTCTGCTGCCACGAGGCCACAAGCTCGAACTCATTGTCTCCGTCACCGATTTCTATGGATATACGCAGGACATTCCTCTGCACGACCCGCCCTCGATTCAGGAACGCGAGCATCGCCATGTCCTCAAATTTAATTACATCCAGCATGTCAGCGGGCAGACACGCAGCGAATTTGACCCGGCCCATATTCCGGGTCTTGTTTTCGCCGCGCGGGCAACCTCGTCGTTTCCTGGCGCTTTTCCGCCCGCCCAAATCGGGGAGATCGACCAATGCCTTGTCGCGCGTCGCCAATCATGGCCGACGCGGGCTGAATTCATTGCAGAGAATTTCAAACCGCTGATTGCGGCGGGGTCTGAACCAAGCAAGACCTCATTCATCGATGGCAGCGTACTCAACAACAAACCGTTCGGAGAAGCCATTGCATCACTGCGTGGCCGACCAGCCTATCGCGAAGTCGATCGCCGCATCGTCTATATTGACCCAGATCCTGAGGGCGGGCATCTGGAAGCTGGTGGCGCCGCGCCTGGATTTTTTCACACCATTCGCGGCGCACTCTCCGACATTCCGCGCAATCAGCCGGTGCGCGACGAACTTGAATCGATACACAAATATTCAGAACGTGTGCGCCAATATCGACAGATCGTCGGGGCGACACGGCCTCATGTCTCGACGCGCGTGCGCGAGCTTCTAGGATTTGATCCCGACACGGTGCCGACAATGGAAACGCTTGCGGCATGGCGCAATCGCGCCAATACGCAAGCTGCCGTCGAAGCCGGGTATGCCTATGATGGATATATCCAGCTCAAAGTCAGCTCGGTGCTGGATCGATTAACCCAGTTCATCGCCGAGACGAGCGGGATCACGCATAATCCTGCCAAACTTCTCAGCCTGTCGCGAGCGGTCGAAGGCTGGGCTAGGTCCAAGAACATTTTTCCGGTGCAATGGGCGCATGGCGAGGGCGTGGTGGAAGCGCCAACAGCAGGCACGTCATGGGTCAATTTTTTGCGCGAGTTCGATCTCAATTTCCGTATTCGTCGGATGCGCTTTGTCGTGCGCAGATTAAATGAGCTTTACGGAGACCCGACGACTGACGCGGACAAGACCGGCGCCCTCGACGAGTTCAAGGCGAGTGCCTATGAAAGTCTTGAAATGCTGCGTGCGCGCGGGGTGAACAGTCTGGAAACTCCCGCAATCAAAAAAATGTGCATCCGCATTTTCGACGACAGCATTGCCGAGCCACATGAGATCGATGAACTGGTGAAAAAGATGGGGCCGGCACTCGATCTGGTCGGTACTGACAAGACGGTCGATGAAAACTTTGCGGCGATGGCAAAAACCTATCTGCCGCCCACAGCGCGCGTCGAGCTGATGTTGGCCTATGTTGGGTTTGCCTTCTTTGACGTCCTAACGCTGCCCTTGAACAAATGGGACGAGCTTGACGACGTTGATACGATGCGGGTCGATCGAATCAGCCCCGAAGATGCCAAAGCCATTCGTCAGGGAGGCGCACAAGCGACATTGATGGGCCGAGCGCTCGGGCATTTTGCGGCTTTCTTCAGTCGCCGTGCGCGCGAAAACGATTATCTCTGGGGCAGGCTCCACGCCGCGGACAGATTGGTCGATATTGTCGTCAGCGCGGGACTAGGGACCAGCGCGTCGGGAGACAAATATGGACAAATCAAAGCGCGCCTGTTTCGCGCCATCTTGAAGGCCGAGCGCCCGTTTCTCGGCAGTGTGCCCGATATTGTTGCCGACATTGAACGCGAAATCACATCCCGATTCGGGCCGGAAAAAACACAAAACAAAAGCGCCATGCAAAACGAAGCCACCAATTAGTCAGGTGCATTGCCTAACATGGCAGGGCAGGATGCTAGGCTATTGGCGCCCGAGGGAAGCGCCGCATCACGCGATGTTATCCAGCTTTCGACATCGCGCCAGACGGTCTCACGTTCAAGGTCACGCAATAGCATGTGATAGCCCTTGGCGTAGCAGGCTGGCGTAACGGCAACGGCATTTGCTCTCATGTCGCGCAAGGCTTGGCCCATGGGGATCGGCGGGATGACCTGATCGTGTGCGCCATACATCAACAGAACCGGCACAGTGATACGTGTGGCGGCAGCGGCCGCCTCATCCATCAAATCAACAAGACCGTAAATCGTGCCGACTTGCGTTCCTTTGACAACCAGTGGGTCGCGGCCTAGGGCGCGCAGCATGTCGATGTTGTCCGAAGGATGAATGCCGAGATTGCCGCCTGTCAGCGTCAGTGACGGCACCAGATGGGCACTCATCCAGAGCACCGTCTCGTAAAACGCATTCATGGCGCGCCATCCCCAGACGGCCGGAGCAGCGAGAATAACACCATCGACTTGCGGTGGATGAGCGGAGGCAAAGGCCCGCATGACCACAGCCCCTCCCATGCTCTCACCTAGGAGATAGACCGGCAGGCCGGGATATTTCTTGTGGGCAAGCATAACAATAGTGTCGAGATCATCGGCCATGCGCGCACTGCCCGCCCAAAGGCCATGACCCGGCGCTTGACCAAACCCTCGCTGGTCATAGGCGAGCACCGTGACGCCACGCGCGGCAAACCATTTGCCCGGCATAGCAAAGGCATTGGAATAATCGTTCATGCCGTGAACACCGATGATGACGGCGTGGGGATTATCTGCCGCCCAGAGGCGCATGGGTAGGCGCGCGCCATCAGACATGGCCGCGTTGAGCATTTGTACGTTGGGCGTGGCATCGAGACGCGGCGCATAGACCGGATTGCCTGTCGCCATGAGACGTGGCGCACAGCCAACCACAAGCCCAGCGACAAGGGCCGCTCCCAATGCCAAACGAAATAAGCGCGTCATGTCTCTTGCTGCCCTCATTTGTCTACGCTCAATCTATAAGCTGGCGGACGCGCTGGCGCAGGACGGGCAGCGTATCGCGCTCAAACCACTGGTTTTTTTTGAGCCAACCCGTATTGCGCCATGAGGGATGTGGCAAGGGTATGGCAGAGGGTCCAAATTCACGCCACGCCGCAACCGTTTGGGTGAGAGACGGCTTGGCCTTCGCGCCCAGGTAGTGCCGTTGCGCATATAGACCGATCAGCAATGTGAGTTCGATATTAGGCAATTGAGCCAGCAGCAGACTATGCCAGCGCGGGGCGCATTCGCGGCGTGGCGGCAGGTCGCCCCCCTTGGTATCTTGGCCGGGAAAGCAAAAACCCATCGGCATAATGGAGATTTTCGATGTGTCGTAAAATTCGTCCGAAGTCACACCCATCCAGCCGCGCAAACGATCACCGCTACGGTCGGTAAAGGGCATGCCGGAGAGATGCACCTTGGTGCCCGGTGCTTGTCCGATGATGATGACGCGGGCTTTGCGCCCGACTTGGACGATGGGGCGCGGCTCGTGGGGCAGCGGCTTGCCGAGGGGTTCGTCACGACAGATGCGGCAGGCGCGAATGTCCGCGACCAGTTTGTCGAGACGTGACGCCATGCCTTATCCTCCGCTTAGCTGACAGCTTTCAGCATATTGCGGGCAATGATGACCTGCTGAACCTGACTGGTACCTTCGTAAAGACGGAAAATGCGCACGTCACGATAGAATCGTTCAATGCCATAGTCGGCAACATAACCCGCCCCACCATGAATCTGAACCGCGCGATCTGCAATGCGGCCAACCGCCTCGGAGCAGAAGAGCTTGCAGCACGAGCTTTCGGTCGCAACGTTTTCGCCTGCATCGCGACGCTTGGCGGCATCAATGACCATACAGCGCCCGGCGTAATGTTCCATCTTGGAATCCGCCAGCATCGCCTGAACGAGTTGCAGATTGCCGATGGGCGCGCCGAACTGTTTGCGCTCGGCGGCATATTTTGTGGAATCGTCAACCAAACGATCCGCCACGCCCATACACACAGCGGAAATGTGGAGGCGCCCGCGCTCCAGCACCTGCATCGCTGTGATGAAGCCTCTACCCTCCTGATCGCCCAGAAGGCTCGATGCGGGGATGCGAGCATTGTCAAAAACGACATCACAAATATGCGCGCCCTGCTGACCCATTTTCTTTTCGTTTTTACCAAGCGTGATGCCCGGCGTATCGCGCGACACGATAAAGGCTGACACCCCTTTGGCACCGGGAGTCTTGGGGTCGGTGCGCGCCAGCAAAGTAAAGGCGTGGGCCTTGTGCGCGTTAGTGATGAAGCGCTTGGTGCCATTGACAACATAGTGGTCACCGTCGCGAATGGCGGTCGTGCGCAAGGAAGCAGCGTCAGAGCCCGCTTCGGGCTCAGTCAGCGCAAAGCTGATGATGACTTCGCCGCTGGCGATCTTGGGCAGCCACTCTTCCTTCTGGTCTTGGCGGCCATGCATAACAATACCCTGACTACCAATGCCGACATTGGTTCCGAAGACAGAGCGGAAGGCAGGCGAGGTGCGGCCCATTTCAAACATGAGGAGGCATTCCTCCTCCATCGTTAAACCGAGGCCACCATATTCGATGGGGACAGATAGCCCGAAAAGACCAAGCTCTTTCATTTCTTCGACAATTTCGACCGGTACAGCGTCCTCTTCGGACACTTTGTCTTCGATGGGCCGGAGACGCTCATCAACAAAGCGTCGGACGGAGGAAATGAGTTGTTCGCGTGTTTCGACGTCGAGGGCCATAGGTGCTCCAGCTTCTTTTTGGGCGGGATCAAGCTGGGGCGGAATTTAGGCTATGGCGCGGGCAAGGGTCAAAGGCTGAAAACGGCAATTGCGACAGATTGGCGCTAGATCGAGGTAAATTCGTCGCCAAAGCGCTCTGCTGCTGGGATCGGGCGATAGACCGTCACCGTCAAAATGCGGTCTGTTCGCTCTCCGTCCAAGGACAACGGCATATAGGCCGCTTCGAAATTCATATAACCGCCACCGGGAAATTCAATTTCGCCGCCAGCGCCGACCGGACGGCGCAATTCGGAAACCGCTTTGAAGAGGTCAAACAGCAACGTGCCCAAATGCGGCCTCTGGGCATTCACATCAAGGACGGAAAGTCCGCGAAAATTCGTGCCGTGCGATTCGGCAATATGTTCGCCAATCAGTCGATAGGAAATCTGGAACGGGTCATAGTCGACCTGCAGCATCATGAGATGCCGCAGGGCCTTTGGCAGATCGACGGGATTAATGTCGTTAGGTGTTGGCATCCGCCGTGGCCCGCGTTTCGCGTACCAATAGTTCAGCACTTGAAGCACCGTCGGGTCGGTCAAATCTCTGAGCTTGCGCAAGCCCGCCTTCTCGGCCCCGGCGGCAATAATCAAATTTGCGTGCTCATCCATACCTTTGCTCCTGGCCCTCTGCCCTCATTCTATTGCTTGGCGCCTAACGTGGAGTGAACAGCGCATTTCGATTTGGCGCAGTTCCTGATAAGAAACGGACACATTGAATTTGGCTACCCGCCTATTGGGAATTTGGCTATCCGCCTATTGGGAATTCAGCTATCCGCCTATTGGGAATTCAGCTATCCGCCTATTGGCGAAAAACAAACGTTTGAGATTGGTATTCCATGTCGAAGACACCGAGTGCGACCCTGGCCGCTGCGGGCTTTCGCGGCTGGGACGGGACTGACCCGTTCGAAGATCATGCAGGCCCCTATTTTTACCGTAAGACCGAGACAGGCGACGTGATTTGCGCCTTCGAAACCCAACCCCATCATTGCAATGGGGGAGGATTTCTCCATGGTGGTGCGTTGATGACGTTCGCCGACTATTCGCTCTTCTGCTTTGGCACGGACGTTTTGAGCGGACCAGCCGTCACGGTCTCGTTCAATGCCGAATTTACAGCCGCGTCAGGTGGAAACGGGATCGTCTATGCACGCGGCGAAATCGTGCAAAATACCGGCAGCATGGTGTTTCTGCGGGGGCAAGTATTCACGATCGAGGCCGACGAGACACGCATCCTTCTCAATTTCAGCGGCATCGTCAAACGTCTGAAACAGCAGCCGATTTAGAAAGTCCATAGGATGGTTACTATCAGCATTCTCGATCAATCGCCCATTCGCAAAGGGGGAACGGCGGCCGAAGCGCTGCAAAACACCATTGATCTGGCGCGCGTCGCCGAGCGGTTGGGCTATCAACGCTACTGGCTGGCTGAACATCATAATACGAATTCATTTGCCGGGTCTGCGCCTGAGGTGATGATCACGGCGGTTGCGGCGGCAACGTCTTCCATCCATGTCGGGTCGGCTGGCGTCATGCTGCCGCATTATTCGCCATTGAAAGTCGCCGAACTGTTCCGCCTGCTCGAAACGCTTTATCCCGGACGCATTGACCTTGGGCTTGGCCGCGCACCGGGGTCGGATCAACGTACATCACGCGCCTTACAACCGGGCCCACAGGCTTATCCGATTGACGTTTTTCCGCAGCAAGTTGAGTTGCTCATTCAGTTTCTCGAAGATTCAACGGGCCTTACTGGCGAGGTCGGCGGCTTTCCCGTCGGCCATCCCTATACGGGCATTCATGCGACGCCGCGTGGCCCCGGCGTGCCAAATCTTTGGATGCTGGGGTCCGGCGGCGACGGCGCGGCCTATGCGGCCCAATTCGGCATGGCCTATTGCTTTGCACATTTCATCAATCAGGACGCGGGCGTTGCGCCGCTCGACATCTATCGACGCAATTTTAAGCCGTCACACACCTTATCCTCGCCCTATGGTTCCATTGGCGTCTCTGTGACGGTTGGGGAAACTGAGGAAGACGCACGACGGCTGGCCGCCCCGCGCAATCTTTGGGTGTTGCACCTGCTGCAAAATCGCGCGGGCGCCTTTCCCAGCATCGAAGAAACTTTGGCCTACGATTATTCTGATGAAGAGAAGATCATGCTGCGGGCCGTCGAGCAGCGCGGCATTGTCGGCACACCAGAGCAGGTGCGTGGCCGGTTGCTGGCCTTAGGTGAGGCCTATGGCGTTGATGATTTCGTCATTCTGACCATCACCTATGACCACGCAGATCGTGTGCGTTCTTATGAACTGTTGGCAGAGGCCTTTGGCCTGACACCTATCAGATAGATTTTGCGGCCTGTCTCGCGATACGGCGATCAAGAGCGGCGCGCAGACGCGTCTGGCGTGCATGGGTGATCGGATATTGCCAGATCACGGTTGTCGAGATGGTCCAAAGGACCAACGGAACCAGACAGTACATGGCCGTCAACATAAACAACGAAAAGCCATCATTGCTGCTTGATTGCGGGTTGAACCCCGACCAAGCCAAAATCGGTAAGGCAATACCTACACCAATGGCTTCGAATATCTTTTTGACCATCGCCAGAAATGCAAAGAGGAATGCTGTTCGCTGTTCACCGCTTTTGATCATGTCGAGGTCGCATACGTCTGCCAAAATTGACTGACCAAGGATGGGCGATGCGCCCATTGTAAAGCCCTGAATAAGTGTGATGACCAACATGGCGGGAAAGACAGCTTCGGGGTGGACTGGCATGACGACGTAGATGATGAAAGGCACGAAGGCGAAAGCGGCTAGACTCGAAAAACCCGCGACACCGATTCCTCGATGCTTTCCAATCTTGCTGCCAATCTTCACCCAGAAGGGCGAGCCAATGACGCCCGCCAGAAACAAGACAAAGATCAACACCGAACTATTGGCACCGAGCCGCGCAACATGCTCGAAAAAGAAAATAGCAACGCCCACATTGATCGAGCCAGCAAGCGCACCAAGCATGGTGGCAATTAGCACGATGCGCAGCGGACCGTTGCGCAACGCGATGCGCATGCCCTTCACAAATGATATATCGGTGCTGTAGCCCACGGCGGGCTCGCGCACGCTGCGTAAAATCGTAAACAGGCAAATCGGCAGAAGACCCGCTGTCAACCAGCCCAGCGCGCTCATGGCTTCGCGCGTCGCCGCCCCCTTTGTTGCTTCACCGGGTATTTCCATCATCTTTGCCACGACGCCGGGCACCGTGATGGCGACGAGCAGGCCGAGCAGCAGGAAGATATTGCGACTTCCGGTGATGCGATTGCGCTCGTCATAGTCTTGCGACAATTCTGCGCCCCATGCGCCATAGGGGATTTCGATCAGCGTGTAACCGAGATAGATCGCCGCAATCCATACGAGGAGATAAAGATTGCTGACATGAGCGGGCGGCAGAAACAGCATCACGCTCGACACCATCATGACGAGGGCACCAGCCACGATCCAAGGACGTCGGCGCCCCCATCGCGTATGCGTGCGATCACTCAAGCGCCCGACGAAGGGATCGGTGAAAACATCAGACAGGCGCGCCAATGTGAGGATATATCCGACCGTTGCCAGATCGAGCCCGAGCGTTCCAGAATAAAATGGAGGGATATAGACCGCGAGAGGCAGCCCGATGACGGCCATGGGGACCACCAGCTGCCCGAATCCCAAAAGTTGCCATGTGGTCAGCTTCTTGGGGCCGACTGGTCCTGCATCCATCGTCACGCCCTCCCCGGCGCTTTGATATAGTAACGCGACCATACTATCGGCTTTGTGCGCCCGCAATCACCTAAGCCGCAGATGAACCTGCCCTTCAGATCAGGTTCATGTTGAAGGCTCTATTTTGCGTGATGTCGAGTGTTCTTGTGAATATTCGACCGCCTCTTTCACTCCTCATTCGGGTGCATCAACGAGGCGTAATGGCGGCGTCCAGACCGTACCCCATGGACGCCGCCATTTCTCATTCTGACACTCAAATTAGGCTTTGGTGCTTGGTCGCGCGGCGATGCGATCAAACCAGTTGCACACATTGGCGCAATCATCTGGAACACCGAGACCGATGGTTTTGCTGAAATCAACGGTGCAGAACATCGTGATATCAGCAACGCTGAAATAATCCCCAACCACAAAGTCATGACCGACAAGTTCCTTGTCGAGCCAGTGCATGGACCGCGCAGCAGCTTCGCGGTTTGATTCACCAAAGTCGGTAAACTGCTTCAGCAGCTTTGCCGTGCGCGGGTGAGCATGTCGCCAGAAATTGCCAACCGGCCCCATCACGATGAACTCGCTGCGCCGGACCCACATGTCCACCTGTGCGATTTCCAGTGGGGTGCGGCCAAACAATGGGAGCTCAGGCGTTAGGGCTTCAAAATAACGACAGATCGAGACGCTTTCAGAAATCACCGTGCCGTCATCGAGTTCGAGCGAGGGAACCTGACCGAGCGAATTCTTGGCCATGAATTCAGGCGATTTGTGTTCGCGCTTCATCATATCGATATGGGCCAGCGGCACCTCGATGCCCTTTTCCGCCAGATAGATGCGGACGCGGCGTGGGTTGGGCGCGGGGATATTTTCATTGTAAAGCTTCATGGCAGTCCTCCCATTGTTTGTTTGCGGTCAAGTGATAAGGCCCGCTTCAAGGCGGCGAACGTCAGAATGATCTGGGTGGCGATGCCAACGGCGACCTGCCGCCAGGAGACGGCAAGGACCTGAACGGGGGTTCCGGCGGGGCAAATAAGGCAGCGAATATGGCTCATATCATAGGGGCGCGCGAGCCATGCGCAACGGTCGCACCCTGACATGCGGGCTTGGCTTGACCAAGGCCCACCTTTTGGGCACAAACTTCTACGAAACATGCCTTTTGGCCAGCGAGTTGTCCCTATCGGGCGCGCTCAGCGGCCTCCACACAGATAGATCAACGGGAGAGACCCCATGAGCATTCGTTTTGACGGCAAGGTTGCCATTGTGACCGGTTCAGGCGGTGGCCTTGGTCGCAGCCATGCGCTCGAACTCGCACGCCGCGGTGCCAAGGTTGTTGTCAACGATCTGGGCGGGTCACGCGACGGCACGGGCGGGTCGTCTGAAGCCGCCGACAAGGTTGTCGCGGAAATCAAGGCGCTCGGTGGAGAAGCCATCGCCAATGGTGCCAGCGTGACGGACGATGACGGCGTTGCACATCTGGTCAAACAAGCGATGGACGCCTATGGCCGCATCGACATCTTGATCAACAATGCGGGCATCCTGCGCGACAAGTCGTTCTCGAAGATGACGATGGAAGATTTCCAGCTCGTTGTTGACGTGCATCTGATGGGCACCGTGAAGCCGACCAAGGCCGTTTGGGAAATCATGAAGGCGCAGAACTACGGTCGCATCATGGTCACCGCCTCCTCGACCGGCCTCTATGGCAATTTCGGTCAGACCAACTATGGCGCGGCCAAACTCGCCGTTGTCGGCTTCATCAATACGCTGAAGCTCGAAGGCCAGAAGAACAACATCCGCTGCAACGCGCTGGCCCCTGTCGCTTATACGCGCATGACATCGGACCTGATGCCACCGGAAACCGAACAGATGCTGACGCCGGAAAGCGTGTCGCCGGGCGTGATGTATCTCGTGTCAGAAGATGCGCCCACAGGCGTCATCCTTTGCGCGGGCGCGGGCGTGTTTGCCGCCACGCGTATGGAAGAAGCTGAAGGCATCTTCCTCGGTCGCGACGGTTTGACGGCTGAAAAGGTTGCTGAAAACTGGGACAAGATTTCAGATTTCTCGAATGCCACGCCCTATTTCATGGGTGGCGAACAGACCGGCAAGTTCTTCAAGCTGGCGACTGAAAAGAAGTAAGATTTCGCTTTATGCGAAACGAAATCGGGGAGCCTCAGGGCTCCCCTTTTTTGTTCTGAAAAGCGGGGATAAGCGACGGCGGACCTCGAAATCAAGCTCGAAAACACTGTCGTTTCCTGCATGAAATCGAGCCTTTCCATGTCGAGGGTGTCGAGGGTGTCGAGGGTGTCGAGCTGACATGGTGCCGTGCGGGAGCTTTTGTCAAAAAACCAAGGAAAGAATTATTTTGCGGGGTAAGTTGCGGAATTTAGTCCTCAGGCGGGGATAAGGGGCTCGATCCTTCGAGACGGGCCAAGTGGCCCTCCTCAGGATGAGGTTCTTTCTTATTCCCTCTTTTTATTTCCACTCAAAATTCACCTCATCCTGAGGAGGCGTTCTAACGCCGTCTCAAAGGATGCGTTTGGGACAAAGTGGATTGCCGCGTTGCGATGGTCTGATGACTGAAAAGAAGTAGTCTTCACTTCTGGCGATATGATCAAAGGAAACCTCGCGGGCTCCCCTTTTTTGTAGAGATCAACCAGTCTAATGTCTTGATTAGTGCTTTTCCCAAGAAATGGTGCAAACCACATAGACAGTTCCAGCATCACTCAAGATGATTTGTTCTGGCAAATGGTCGCAGAGGACCTTGGCATCGAAATTCTTGCCTCTCACCAAATGACCCTGCCAAGTGGCAAGCAACTCGATATTCGTGCCCTCATCAAACATTTCGGGGCACCTCATGGGATGGTTGTCGTTGATGATTATGAAATGGCAAGTACAAGCCTACTAACACTCATTGAGTACGGATATGGCTATGCGTCAAATATTGGCGGGACGCCGGCAGACTATGACCAAACACAGATGATAGAAATGCTGACGGATTGGGGCTGGTCAGGTGCCAACAACAAACGACCTGTTTGGCTGAGCTAGAAACTTATCTATCGCCAGTGTTTTTCTCGTCAATCTGATGCGCAAATGCAGAAAGACTCTTCTCCATCCGCCATACGAGTTGCGGTTTGCGACCGTCCATCGTGCCGATGGTGACATCCACTTCGCGGGCGACGTGCCAATTGTGCTTTTCGTAAAAACGGCGTGAACGGAGGTTTCTGACTTGGCATTGCAGCCAGATGCGGGGCAGGAAAAACTCGAACGGACGGCCTGCCGCGATCTCCAGCGACAAATGCGCATGGCCGTGATGCCAACCATCATGCCAAACGCGAGCGAGCGCCGGAAGATCTCCGGCGCTCGCTCGTCTGATCGTTATATGCGGCCCTCTATTCATAAAGGAGGGCTCAAAGGCCGAGCACAGCCTTGGCCATGATGTTGCGCTGTACTTCATTCGAACCGGCATAGATGGATGCCTTGCGGAGCGAGAAGTAGTAAGGCGCAGCGGTCATGGCGTAGTCGGGGCCGATCGAGGGTTCGTTGGTTTCGATCATGCCGTCTTCAACAAAAGGCGTGATGTAGTCGCCCACGGCCTGCATGGTGAGTTCGGAAATCGCCTGCTGAATTTCAGTGCCACGGCACTTCAGCAAAGAGCTTTCCGGGCCCACATTGCCACCTGTTGACAGCGCAGAGAAGATACGAAGCTCGGTGAACTCCATGGCGGTGATCTGGGAAAAAAGATCAGCCACCTGCGCCTTAAACTCAGGTTGATCGGCCAGCACACCACCGTCGGCTTGTGTATCAGCGGCGATCTTCTTTAGCTTGTTCAGCCCACGATAAAGGCCTGCCGAATAAGGATTGCCACGTTCAAACTCAAGCAGGTACTTGGCGTAAGTCCACCCTTTGTTTTCTTCGCCGATCAGGTTTTCCATCGGCACCTTCACATCTGTGAAGAAGACTTGATTGACTTCCTGATGTGGGCCGGGCGTGCCATCAAGCAGCACAAGCGGCTCAACATTGACGCCGGGCGTCTTCATATCAATGAGCAGGAAGGAAATGCCCTCCTGACGCTTGCCCTCTTTGGACGTGCGCACCAAACAGAAAATCCAGTCGGCCCATTGCGCCACTGAAGTCCAAATTTTGGACCCATTGACGAGATAATGGTCGCCCTTGTTCTCGGCCTTGGTCTGGAGCGAGGCAAGGTCAGAGCCTGCGCCCGGCTCTGAATAGCCCTGACACCACAGAACATTGGATTCGAGGATATCGGGCAGGAAGCGCTTCTTCTGCTCAGGCGTGCCGAACTTCATGATGACCGGCGCACACATGGTCGGGCCGAAGGGAATCGTGTGGGGAACGCCTGCGCGGCCCATCTCGACGTCGAAGATATATTTCTGCGACACCGAGAAGCCGGGCCCGCCGTATTCCACGGGCCAATTGGGCGCGAGCCAACCCTTTTTCGCCAGCGACTTCTGCCACTGGACGTGGCTATCTTTGTCGATATAGCCGTGCTTGGAACGCGCCTGTTTGGCGCGCATGGCGGGCGTATAGGCTTCCTCGATGAAAGTGCAAACTTCCTGACGGAAGGTCTCGTCTTCTTTGCTGAAATTCAGGTTCATTGTCGTTCCTTATTCAACCTTGTCGGCGAAAACGAGGCTCGGCGCACCGTCCAGCATGCCGCCAAACTTGCCACCGGCTGCGCGGAAATAGTCCGTCTTGCCATGAGCGTCGAGGTCAGCCTGAGTTGCATATTGCTCCATGACGATAAAAGTCGTGCCGTCGGCCTTCGATTTGAAGAAGTCGTACTGAAGGCAACCTTTTTCGTTTGCTTTCACCTGAGCACGCAACTCGCCGAAGATTTTTGCGAATTCATCTTCCGTGCCAGCTTTGACCTTGAGCGTCGCAACGAGACCAATGGTGGACATAAGCTATCTCCCTGAAAATTGTGCGGTTTTTATGGTTCTGTTGGCGGGACTTTAGGAGCAAAAGCACTGTTGTTCAACGTTCACAATGCCGCTCCCCCGTTCAGAATCGAACAGATCGTCACTCGCCCTTGTAGCTGGCTGGCCGTTTTTCAAAGAATGCGTCCAGCGCCTCCATATGGTCGCTCGTATGGTGAGCGAGCGCCTGCATGGAGGCTGACAATTCCATGATGTTATCAAAGGATGTCGTCATACCCTGACGCAGCAGCTGTTTGGTCATGCGCAGCACGTCGGGCGCTTGGCGACAAATCTTGTCGGCAACGCTGCGGGCGTGCTCCATTAGGTCGGCGGCGGGAACAACGTCGGACACAAGGCCCCATTCCTTGGCGGTCTTGGCGTCAATCGTGTCGCCAGTATAGAGAAGCTCGCTGGCGCGCGCCATGCCGATGATGCGGGGCAGCAGCCATGCGCCACCGTCACCGGGGATCAGGCCGATCTTGAGGAAGGTCGCGCCGAAGATCGCGCTATCAGCGGCAATGCGGGTGTCGCACAGGCAGGCGACATCGTTGCCGAGGCCGATGGCGGGACCGTTCACGGCGGCAATGACCGGCACTTCGATGCCCCAAACAGAACGGACAATACGGTGGATACCGTTGCGGTAGCGTTCGCGGATATGGACGCCGGGGCCGCCGAAGCCTTCTTTGCCCTCGCGCATCGCCTTGATGTTGCCACCCGCCGAGAACGCCTTGCCGGCACCTGTCAGGATAACGCAGCGGACGTCGCGGTCAGCATTGATGCGCGCAACTGCATTTGTGAAATTATCCGGGTCGTCGGCGGCTCCCAGAGGATTGCGGATTTCGGGGCGGTTGATGGTCAAGGTGACCACGGGACCGTTTTTTTCAAACAACAATGCATCGCTCATGTTCAGGCGCTCCTTTTGACGGGCGCATGCGACAGGGGCAACGCCTCGATAATGGCTTTCGATATGATTAGCAGAAATCCAGATGTCATTAACCATCTGTCTGAAACCGGTGTTAACAATTTTAGGCGATCTTGACCATTCGCGAAATGAAGGATTCGGCGTGCAATTGGGTGCATGTCAGCATTTTGCAGTAATGGGCAAGGAAGAAATGGCGTGGGTTGACGTGCCTCGCTTTTCCGGACTTTTTCGGCGAAGCGAGAAGATCATCTCAGAGTGTGGGCCTGCCATGCCGCAAACCGCGTCACGCGAGCGGCTGCAAGGCAATATAGCCAGAGACTCACACTCTCAGTCTGACGCCACACGCATCGCGCAGTTGCGCGTCCTAGCAGAATTTCAATCTGTTACGCCCCTTGCCCTGCCCATCCTCGTCATTGCCTATAGCGCTAGTCTTTTCCCAGTGATCGATTGGAGGATACTGGCCGGTTGGGCGACAGCAATGATAGTGTTGCACTTCCTCAGTGCGCACAATGCTCGCACCTTTTTAAGGCACGATACGGAGACGATCGACGTCAATTACTGGGCACCTAGATTTGAGCTGCTCAGTCTGGGCTTTGCGACAACGCTTGCGTCAATCATGTTTCTGTTCTGGTTGCCAGATAGCATCACCTATCAATACTACATCACATCAACTATCGCCATTTCGCTTGCACCGATGACGCTGGCCACCATCTGCTATATTCCTGTCTTCCATCGAACAATCCTGCCCATGATATTTGCGCTCATCATTCCCTTTGTCACATTGGGAGATACGCGCCACGTCGTTGTTGCTGGTGTCATCTTGATGTTTGCACTCGTGCTGCGTCGCTTGGCTCTATCCGTCAATGGTGCCATTTCGCGCTCCATCAACCTGCAAACCGACAAGAACGTGCTGATCGAACAACTCTTCCGTGCCAAGCGAGAGTCTGATGCCGCCCGTTTGCGCGCCGAGGAAGCCAATCGCGCGAAGTCGCATTTTCTGGCCAATATGAGCCACGAATTGCGCACCCCACTCAATGCCATTATCGGGTTTTCAGAAGTTATGGCGCGTGAGATTTTCGGTGGGCATTCCAAGCCGATCTACAAAGATTATTCCCACGACATCAACAGTTCGGGACAGCATTTGCTGGGGTTGATCAATGATATTCTCGATTTATCACGCATTGAGGCGGGGCGCTTTGAGATCACCGAGGAAGAAGTCGATATTGTGCTGGCCGCTGAAGAAGCTGAGCGGTTACTGGATATTCGCGCCAAAGCGCAGGGCGTTTCTGTGAAGTTTGAGTTTGAATCTAACCTGCCGCAGCTTTATGCCGATGCGCGCGCCATGCGTCAGATCTGGATCAACCTGCTCACCAATGCGATCAAATTTTCGCCTGCAGGTAGCACTGTCACCATGCTGGCTCGGCTTGAGCCTGACGGCGACTTGCGGTTTGGCGTGCGCGATCAGGGGTGTGGCATCTCTGAGACCGAAATCAGCCGCGTGACGGAAGTCTTCACGCAAGGGGCTGCGGGAATCGCTCAGCCGGGCAAAGGCTCAGGCCTTGGCCTATCGATCGTCAAAGGTCTGCTCCAGCTTCATAGCGGCAGCTTTGAAATCCACAGCAAGTTGGGCGAGGGCACACAGGCCGAAGCTGTTTTCCCGCAGTCACGTCTGTTGCATAACCATAGCGCGCCGCATGAAGCAACCGCCCTTTGATGTTGTCGGCTAGCGGCCAACAAAAAAGGCCGCATCCCGAAGGACGCGGCCTTGATTTTGTTCGATCAACCGATCAGGCAGCCGTCGAATAACGCTTCAGCTGATGATCGACGTTGCCAAACTGGGTGTCGATCATGGTTAGGCGCTTGAAGTAATGGCCGACGTTAAGCTCGTCGGTCATGCCCATGCCGCCATGCAGCTGAACGGCCTGTTGGCCAACATAGCGACCAGCTTTGCCGATCTGCACCTTGGCACCAGCAGCGGCCTTGGTGCGCTCGGCTTCGTTTTCGGCGAGCTTGAGGTTGACCATGTAAGTCATCGAGACGGACTGCTCATAAGCCATGAACATATCGACCATGCGGTGCTGGAGCACCTGGAACTTGCCAATTGGTACGCCGAACTGCTTGCGTGTCTTGCAATATTCGACGGTGGCCTTGTTCAGTTCGCCCATGCAGCCAACCGCTTCGGCTGATATGGCGGCAATCGCCTGATCGGTGATCTTCTCAACGAGGGAAAGGCCCTTGCCTTCTGCGCCGATCAGCGCATCCGCGCCAACCTTGACGTTTTCGAAGGTGATTTCGGAAGCGCGACGACCGTCAACCGTCGGATAGTCACGGGTCGAAACGCCCGGCGCCGATTTGTCCACGATGAAGACCGAAACGCCGTCGCTATCACGCTGGCCACCGCTGGTGCGGGCTGTGACGATCAGCTTCTGGGCCCAAGGGGCACCCAGCACAACGGCCTTGTAGCCATTAATCGTGTAGCCAGCGCCTTCTTTCTTGGCCGTGGTGACGAGATCGGCGAGGTTGTAGCGCCCCTGCGGTTCGGCATAGGCGAAAGCCCAAATGGCCGAGCCGTCAACGATGCTGGGAATATGCGCTGCCTGCTGTTCGGCATTAGCACCTTCACGCAGGAAGCCACCGGCGATCACGACTGTTTCGAGGTAAGGCTCGACGACGAGATTGCGGCCCAACTCTTCCATGACGATCATGGTTTCGATGGCACCGCCGCCGAAGCCGCCCTGCTCTTCGCTGAAGGGGGCAGCCAGAAGGCCCATCTCGGCGAACTGCGCCCAGACGTCCTTGCTCATGCCGTCTGCCGACTTCACGATCTTGCGGCGTGTGTCGAAGTCATATTTGCCAGCAAGTAAGCCCTGCACCGAATTGCGCAGTAGCGTCTGTTCCTCGGTGAACGAAAAATCCATGTCCTACCCTTCCCGTTTTTCCTGACCGCCGCAGCGATCATTTTTGCCTTGTTTATGTTTGCTGCTTTGACCTTTTAAAGGCCCAGCACCATTTTTGCGATGATGTTGTGTTGAATTTCGTTCGAGCCGCCGTAGATCGAGGTTTTGCGGACGTTGAAATAATTTTGCGCTGCACCGTTGGAATAGTCGGGGCCTGCAATGGAATCATTGCCAGCCATTTCGCCCGTCGGTGTTTCGACAAACCCATAGTTACCCACCGCTTCGACCGCGAGTTCGGTGATGCGCTGCTGGATTTCGGTGCCTTTGATCTTGAGGATCGAGGCTTCTGGGCCCGGTCCCTTGCCTTTGCTTTCGGCCGCCAGCGTGCGCAGTTCGGTGACTTCGAGCGCGGAGAGGTCAATTTCGAGTTCGGCGACTTTGCGCGAAAACGCGTCGGTCTTGATGAGCGGCTGACCGTCCATCAGTTCAGCACCGGCGATGCTCTTGAGGCGCTCGATGGCCTTTTTAGAGCGTGCGACGCCAGCAATACCTGAGCGCTCGTTGCCGAGCAGGAATTTGGCGTAGGTCCAGCCTTTGTTTTCTTCACCGATGCGATTTGCAACTGGCACACGCACGTCTTCCAAGAAGACTTCGTTCACTTCATGCGCGCCATCCAACGTAATGATGGGGCGGACCGTGATGCCCGGCGTTTTCATGTCGATCAACAAGAAGGAAATACCCTCCTGCGCCTTGACGTCAGCATTGGTGCGTACAAGGCAGAACATCCAATCGGCATATTGCGCGAGTGTCGTCCAGGTCTTGCCGCCGTTGACGACATAGTGATCACCGTCGAGCACGGCCTTGGTGCGCAGCGAGGCAAGGTCTGAGCCGGCGCCGGGTTCTGAATAGCCCTGACACCACCAATCGTCCGCCGACAAGATGCCCGGCAGAAAACGCTTTTTCTGTTCTTCGTTGCCATAGTTGAAAATCACAGGGCCAACCATCGACAGGCCGAAGGGCAGCAGCGGCTGCGTCTCGGCGCGCGCATTTTCTTCGTTCCAGATATAGCGCTGCGTGATCGTCCAGCCTGTGCCGCCGTATTCCACCGGCCAATGCGGCACGACCCAGCCCTTTTTGTAGAGAATGCGATGCCAGACAAGGATGTCTTCCTTCGACATCTCGCCACGGGTGCGGCGCGACTTCAGGTCTTTGGGGTAGTTGTCGGCAATAAAAGTGCGGACTTCGTCGCGGAACGCGAGTTCCTCAGCAGAAAAACTCATATCCATAGGCGGACCTCCAGATCGGCCAGAACCTTTGCGTGTGGGGACACCAGAGGCCTGAAACAGACAATGCAATAACGCCGTCAGGGCGCACTGGGCAATAGCGCCGTCAGAGCGCACCGGCTTCGGTGCGACCAAGGACGGACGGGGGTGGATGGACGACTTTAAACTGCATGGCGGCATAAGGCCCCGCCACGTCATCCTATTTTGGCGTGATATTAGTCACGATGGCTCATGTTGCAAGGCTGTTGGACAGCGAAGATTGAACGGCGTGCTGTGCGCTGATGGACCGGCAGGGCCCGGAACCGCTCATTTAGAGTGAATTGACGTAGGCGACTAGAGCGAATTGACGTAGGCGACGAGTTCGGCGCGTTCCTTGGCGGTCATGGCCTTAAAGCGGTCACGGGCGGCCTGAGCCTCACCACCATGCCACAAGATGGCCTCAGCGACGCCATTGGCGCGGCCATCATGGAGCAACTGCTGGTGGCCGTTGACCTGCGGAATGAGGCCGACGCCCCACAGCGGCGTGGTGCGCCATTCAGACCCCGTCGCCAGATAATCCGGGCGTCCATCGGCCAAACCTGGCCCCATGTCATGCAACAGGAGGTCGGTGAAGGGATGGAACGTCTGGTTGGCCAGGCTAATGGGATCGGCAGCATGGCCGGTCTTCATCGTCGGCGTATGGCAAGCCGCACAGCCCACACCGGCAAAGAGTTCACCACCAGGCATGACCTGCGGATCGTTGGGGTGGCGGCGCGCAGGCACGGCAAGGGTCTTGCTGTAGAAGACCAGCTTGGCAAGGAATTCATCTGATATTTCTGGCTCGCCACCACTGGGCGCAGCGCGGCAGGCGGTCTGCGGGGCCATGCAATTCTGGCCGGGGCGGACCGTTGTGGAAAGCCCTATGTCGCCGAAGGCGGCGGCTGTGTCCTGCGCAAGAATAGTGGTCTGATTGGCCTTCCAACCATAACGACCGATTTCCAGCTTGCCGGTCACCGGATCCGGCACCCAATTGGGCCGACCAGAGATGCCGTCACCGTCCTTGTCGTCGGGGTCGGCACGCTTGAGAATGTCGTCGGCATAGACATATTCAAGCAGACCGAGCCCGATCACCTGACTGGCGACGCGAGGCGAAAACATCGCATCATCGCCAAATGGACCGTACCCCAGATCCGTGAAGGTGATGAGCGGTTTGTGCAGCACATAGGGCGTGCCGTCATCATAGACGCCCTTTGTTTCCTGCCATTCGATATGGAGTTTTGCCTCTGCAGGGACGCCAAGGATCGAGTGGTTGTTGATCTGGTCGCCATAAGCGGGATGCGGCTTGGGACCGCCATCGGGGGCCTTTCCGGGCACGGAAATGCGGATCAACATGCTGTTGAATTCTTGGCTGCCCGACTCTGGCGCGCGGCCACGGCCATCTCGCGTGTGGCAGGCAGAACAAGAGACACGATTGAAGACAGGGCCTAAGCCGTCGAAGGCTTTGACTGAGCCGGGAGCCGTTGTCCAATTGGTATTGAAGAGCCGATTGCCGAACGCAAAAATCCGACGCTCTTTGGGTGTCAGAGGGCCAGACTGAGCAAAGGCTTCGCGGTTGGCGAGCTTCGTCGTATAGGCACCGCCTGGCGGCGACGACGGATCGGGCGAAATCACAGCGGCGACCGGCGGCAAAACATGCGCCGGTCGCATAGCTTGATAAACGCAACCGCCCAACACAATGATCGCGGTGGCGATCAGCGCTAAAGTCTTTGGTGCGGTAACAATCGACTTTTTCAACGTAAAATTACTCCGAACCGGCACCCACCGTGATCTTCAAACCAAGGGCCTTGCCTGCCTCAATGAGCAGATTGCTCTCGGCGGTCAGATCGGCGACAGCCGCTTCCATCTTCATGCGTTCGGGACTCCCTGCCGGGCTGGCCAAAATGCGATCAATCGGCGAGGGAATGTCGTCCACTGCGGCGGTTGTTTTGTGGATTTGAGCCGTTATGCGCTTTTCCAAATCGGGATCGACACGGGCGATAAGCCCTTGAATGCCCTGACCTTTCCAGTCGTCATAGGTGCCAAACCAGACATTGGCGACGCTCTTTTGGTCAGCGCGGAAGACAAGGTGCGACTTGTCACTAAAGCAGGATGTTTCGTCTTCCTGATCGCCGGAATCAAGCGCCACGCTCATGCGTTCGGTCGCCAGTTCGTCGCCCGCCAATGTCGCCATGCCCGTGAGGATGCGGCCCAGCGCGTCGCGCTGATCGAGCGCCTCGAACTTGTGGACATAGACATTGTCGTTGCCCATATCCCATTGCGCCGACAGCCAGAGCAGATCATCGACGATGTCTTGCGTCACAGTCTTGAGGTAAAGACGCCGACGCTCTTTGATTGGATCACCTGCCGTATAATCGCTGGCGGGGCGGTCGCCGGGGCCCGTCAGACTCATGTCCTGACCCCAAAGCAAAAACTCAACGGCGTGAAAGCCGGTGGTGACGTCGGATTCATCGCTCACCTGATCACGCTCGCGGATCGACTTTTCGGTGATCGGGATCGACGTATCGTTGATGATGCCAGCTTTCGGATTGCCCTTCACATAGTCGATGAAGGCCTCATTGAGCGGCCATGCATTGAGACGGCCCTCTGGCCCTTCCTCGCCTTCGGCGTTTTTGGCAAAGTCAATCGGGCCTTCATAGAAGCGATAAGCCTCCGTGTACGAATAAGTGATGTGAGCGTCGACCCAAGCGGCACGTGCGGTGGCCAAAGTTTTTGCATCGGGATGCGCCATCATGGCGTCGATCGCCGTCTGCATCACCAACGCTTTTTGATAGGCTGCGTCATAAGAGCGATGAACGAGGTTGGCATAGGAAACGATTTCGGCGGCGGCGCCATAAGTCGGGGCGGCGCTGCCTGCTTTGGCGAAATTACTCGGGATGATGCCAGGGCCGGATGCCAGAACGGGAGATTGGGCCGAGACGAATGTCGCACCGAAAATAATCGCTGCGACAAGAGTCGTTGTTTTCTGCCGTTTTTGCATCGTTCGTTCCCTCGCAAAATTTCCTAGTTGCGAACGAATTTCATTTTCATTGTCATCTGTCAAGCATCATGACGCGTTTTGGCCTGATTTTGGGTGGCCATATCCGTGTGACATGCCGACGCGGCGCGGACGAGACCGATGGCAAGCGCGGCCCCGGAGCCGTCTTCCAGAGCGATGCCCATATCGAGCAATGGCGTTTTTTCTAATGATACCAATAGCCTGTCATGGGCGGGGTGGCCGGAGCGGTGCGCGGCGAGGCAATGTTCGAGCGCGGAGGGCTCGGCCATCTGCAAAACGGCGGCGGCGGCGCAGGAGACAAAGCCATCCAGCAAAACGGGGATACGCTGAAAGCGGGCGGCGATGATGGCCCCGGCGATGGCGGCCATTTCGCGGCCACCGAAGCGACGCAAAACCTCGAGCGGATCACGTGTTTTGTCGAGCCTTTCCTGCAAGGTTTCGAGGCTATTCATGTCGAGCCCTTCGAGCCCCCAGTCCGTCGGCTTATCCCCATGCAGCGCGGCCATCACAGCGGCGGCGGCAATCATGTTACCCCCGCCTGAAGCGCCGACGCAGAGAAGGTCGGTGCCACCGGCAATCGATTCCATGCCGAAGGCCATGGTCGCGGCACAGGCTTTTTCAGACAGCGCGTCTTCGACACAAATATCGGGCGTCGGCAAATCGAGTGCGAGATCGAAAACTTTTAATCCCGCGGTGACGGCTAGCGCCAATTGATTGACGGCGGCACCCCCGGCGGCAAAAAGTTCGACAGCGGCGCGCGTGTCGGCGGCTTGCAAACCCGACGGCACGCGTTTGGCGACTTCATGGGTGGCGGCAAAGATGGCGACGAGCGGCCGGCCGACGGTCGGCTTTGATTGCCCCTGCCAGCGCGCCAAGTGGACACTGATTTCTTCCAGACGCCCGAGACTGCCGACGGCCTTGACGAGTGTCGCGTTGCGCGCGCGCCAATCGTCCACCGCTTGCTCATTGGGTGGCGGCAAAGTGTCGAGCAAATTTTGAATGTCGTCGAAGGGCATACCAGTGAAGGAACGGGTCATTTCAATAAGTCTCTATTTTTCGAGGTGGTTTCCTATACCCTGCCCTCTCACTCATGAGAACCGGAATTGCCTGTTTTGACGTCACCTTATGAATATCCCACCGCGGCATCATCGCCCTGTATCGACATTTGCGACCTCGATGCGCCCATTTGCCCGGATGGCACTGGGGGAACATGCTTAGGGTGCGCCCGAAACGCGCGGGAAATCGCTTGCTGGGGGGCACTTGATGAGGCCGACCGCCGCGAGATCATGGCGGAATTGCCAGATCGGATCAGAGCGCTTGGCGCGCGCGCAGCCGCCCCCCAAGAAGCGCTCAAACATATTGAGCGTGTTCTCAAAGGGGATGCCTGAGCAAGGCGCGAAAAAGCACAAATTTCATGGGGGTATGAGTGGCGACGACAGCGACGACATACGCAAAGCGTGACGATCTTTTCGGCCATCCGCGGGGGCTCGCCTTTCTGTTTGGCACAGAAATGTGGGAGCGCTTTTCCTACTATGGGATGCGGGCGCTACTGGTGCTCTACATGGTCAAGCATCTGCTACAGCCTGAAAACGCAGGCCAGGTGATCGGCTATGGTGCGGTGTCGCATTTTTTTGCCAACGTCTTCGGCATCACTGAAACGCAACCCATCGCTTCGCAGATTTATGGATTTTATACAGGCCTTGTTTATCTGACGCCGATCCTTGGCGGGCTGATCGCCGACCGCTGGCTAGGACGGCGGCGCACGGTGATCATCGGCGCGGTGCTGATGGCCATCGGTCATTTTATGATGGCTTTCGAGCCAATGTTTTTCATCGCATTGCTGACACTGATCCTCGGCAACGGCGCGTTCAAACCCAATATGTCGAGCCAAGTCGGCATGCTCTATGCGCCGGGCGACGAACGCCGCGACCGGGCATACTCAATCTTTTATGTTGGCATCAATCTCGGCGGTTTTTTTGCACCACTTGTCTGCGGCACGCTGGGCGAAGAATGGGGTTGGCACTATGGCTTTGGCGCGGCGGGCGTCGGCATGTTGATTGGGCTCACGATTTACCTCTGGGGCACGCGGCATTTGCCGATGGACAATCTGCCCAAGCGCGGCGTGGTGAAAGCGCCCGCACCGCCGCTGACAAAGCAGGACTGGCGCACCATCATCTCGCTACTGATCCTCTGCGTTCTCGTCACTTTCTTTTGGGCGACCTATGAACAGCAAGGCAATACGCTGGTGCTGTGGATCGACGGTTATACCGATCGCAGCCTCAATCTGCTGTTCTGGCAAGGCGATATTCCGACCACGGTGTTTCAGGCGCTCAATCCGTTTATCGTTTTCACCTTCACGCCGCTCGTCATCGCGCTCTGGGTCTGGCAGGCTAAACGCGGGCGCGAACCCTCAACCATCGTCAAGATGGCCATCGGCTGCCTTGGCGTTGCCGTCGCCAATCTCGTCATGGTGGGCGCGGTGTGGCAGGCGGACGCCGATGTGGCGCATAAGGCCAGCGTGCTGTGGTTGTTTGCCTATTTCATCATCATCACCACGGGCGAGCTTTATCTCTCGCCGATTGGATTGTCGCTGGTGTCCAAGATCGCGCCCGCCTCATTGATCTCTATGCTGATGGGTGTGTGGCTAGCGACGAGCTTTACTGGCAATTTCGTGGCGGGGTATCTGGGCACGTTTTGGAGCGTGCTGCCGAAAGATCAGTTTTTCCTGATGATCGCGGCGATTGCGGGGACGGCTTCGCTGGCTATTTTTGTGGTGGGGCGGTTTTTGGATTTGGGCGGGGATGGGGAAGCGATTGCGGGGTGAAAACCGCAAAGCACACAATGCTACCGAATGGATAATCTAGAATGTCAAATCACATACAAAAATGCTGGATTTGTGGGAACGATGCCGACTCTGGCGAGCATGTAATAAAAAAATCAGACATCAAGTATGTTTTCGGAGAAGCAAACCAAGAACATCCATTGAGACTGCATACGAGCGCAAAACGGAATATTCCGATCGCCAGTTTAAGGTCCAAACGACTTCACTCCCCGGCAAAAATATGTACTGACTGCAACAACTCGCGAACACAAGCTTCCGACCGAGCATGGGAAGGGTTATCGAAAGAGCTACAGGACCGACTTCCAACAATCGCGCTAGGTCAGAGCATTCGCACGAATTCAATTTTTAAGTACAATACAAAATTGCGCATGCTCAATGTTCATCTATTTTTTGTAAAACTTTTTGGGTGCGCGATCTCCGAGGACGACTGCGACATTGACCTCACGCATTTTGCAAATGCTATTACGCGGACCAAGCCACAGTCCCAAATATATCTGAAGCTCTGCCGAATTCCGACCATCGAAACCGGCCCCCTACTATTGCGAACTGAAATCCATGCGATTAGAGATAACGTCAACCAACGAATTGAGTGTGCAACTCTCCTGTATCAAGTCGGAGAAATTAGAATACAGGTTTTTTATATTCACTCTGTAGACAAATCTACTGACTTATCCAACTTGTGGCATCCGCGTATGAATACCTCTAGGCTGCGCGTTTCGTCCTTCCAATAGCCCCAAAGCAAAAAAAGACGTGGATGCCCCGGTCGAGCCGGGGCATGACGGGTTTTTTTGGGGGGTTAGTTTTGGTTTGCGCATGATGGGTGTTGTTGGTGCGGAGGCCTCGTCCTTCGAGACGGCGCAAGGGTGCCTCCTCAGGATGAGGGTGATGTTTTTCGGTTTTGGGGAGATGGGTCACGGGGTCAAGCTCCGGGACGACACGGAGAATGGTGAGGTTTGGGAGTACAAGTTCATAAAGTTTTCGTCTCCACCCGACTTGATCGGGTGGTCCAACTTTGATGCGGCAAAGGAAGGTGGATGCCCCGATCAAGTCGGGGCATGACGGTTCCTTTTGGTGGTTAGTTTTGGGTTGCGCGTGATGGGTGTTGTTGGTGCGGAGGCCTCGTCCTTCGAGACGCCGCTTCGCGGCTCCTCAGGATGAGGCTTCGAGACGCCGCTTCGCGGCTCCTCAGGATGAGGCTTCGAGACGCCGCTTCGCGGCTCCTCAGGATGAGGCTTCGAGACGCCGCTTCGCGGCTCCTCAGGATG
>JBDNIY010000008.1:0-89495 GCA_041688015.1 Parvibaculaceae bacterium | reverse complement strand
GTGAATACGTTCCCGGGCCTTGTACACACCGCCCGTCACACCATGGGAGTTGGTTTTACCCGAAGCTGGTGCGCTAACCGCAAGGAGGCAGCCAACCACGGTAAGGTCAGCGACTGGGGTGAAGTCGTAACAAGGTAGCCCTAGGGGAACCTGGGGCTGGATCACCTCCTTTCTAAGGAAGATCCTTCAGAAGCTTGCTTCTATCGGATCCTCAATAGACAAGAGGCTAATGAGAAAGGTAGTCAGCTTTTCCATGTAGCCTCATTAGAGACAGTGCGGGATGCCGCCGTCTTCGTTTCTCTTTCTCAGGATCTGGAATTCAATCGCATATGGCGTTTGAGTGTTCCGGATCCATTTTGGACGAGCGCACGCATCAGCGGGCCTGTAGCTCAGGTGGTTAGAGCGCACGCCTGATAAGCGTGAGGTCGATAGTTCGAGTCTATCCAGGCCCACCACTTACGGGCACGCCTCGTGCAAACGCTCAGCGCCTTACGGGGCCGTAGCTCAGTTGGGAGAGCGCTAGCTTTGCAAGCTTGAGGTCGTCGGTTCGATCCCGTCCGGCTCCACCAAGGCGTTTTAGAGTGTTGGTGTTAGTCGTGTCGGTGATTATCGACAATTTGACGTTTAGTTCGTCCAAAGAACAAGTTTGGCCTGCGTGCAATGCATGTAGGTCCAAGTTCATTTACATCGTGAAGAAGGATTTTACCCGACACCGGCGCAGCCGGCTGTTTGGACCAAGCTGATTTTCTCTCAGGCCTTGTGCTTGGTGGAAGATCAAGGCGGTACACTCAGCTTACGCTGGTTTGCTGGATCACTCTCATGCACATGGGAGCCAGCGCGAACACAACCCACACTACAATTGGTGTTCGTTGATCGGGTAGAATGAATGATTATCTAGGTCTTTTCGTTATTACCAATCATCTCGGTCGTCTCATTGACCGGGAATGAGCAGTGATAATGAGAGTAATCAAGCGTCTTAAGGGTATCCGGTGGATGCCTTGGCGCGCAGAGGCGATGAAGGACGTGGCACGCTGCGATAAGCTGCGGGGAGCTGTGAGCAAGCTTTGATCCGTGGATTTCCGAATGGGGCAACCCACCCGCAAGGGTATCGCTAACTGAATACATAGGTTAGCGAGGCAAACCCGGGGAACTGAAACATCTCAGTACCCGGAGGAAAGGACATCAATTGAGACTCCGTTAGTAGTGGCGAGCGAACGCGGACT
The DNA here is from genome assembly GCA_041688015.1 of Parvibaculaceae bacterium. GTDB lineage: Bacteria > Pseudomonadota > Alphaproteobacteria > Parvibaculales > Parvibaculaceae > Parvibaculum. The sequence continues at coordinate 88,272 of JBDNIY010000008.1, read as the reverse complement.
AGGCCAATGCCTTTAATCTTCTAACTGGAACAGTCTGGAAAGTCTGGCCTTAGCGGGTGATAGCCCCGTACAGGTGTTGGAGGTTAAGGGATACGAGTAGGGCGGGACACGTGAAATCCTGTCTGAACATGGGGGGACCACCCTCCAAGCCTAAGTACTCCTGCGCGACCGATAGTGCACAAGTACCGTGAGGGAAAGGTGAAAAGCACCCCGACGAGGGGAGTGAAACAGTTCCTGAAACCGGTTACCTACAAACAGCTAGAGCCCGCAAGGGTGATAGCGTACCTTTTGTATAATGGGTCAGCGACTTAATCTGGCGAGCAAGCTTAAACCGATAGGTGTAGGCGCAGCGAAAGCGAGTCTGAATAGGGCATTCAGTTCGTCGGATTAGACCCGAAACCAAGTGATCTAGCCATGAGCAGGTTGAAGGTGAGGTAACACTTACTGGAGGACCGAACCCACGTCTGTTGAAAAAGCCGGGGATGACTTGTGGCTAGGGGTGAAAGGCCAATCAAACTTGGAAATAGCTGGTTCTCCGCGAAATCTATTTAGGTAGAGCGTCGAGCGAATACTCCTGGGGGTAGAGCACTGGATGGGCTAGGGGTTCTTACCGAATTACCAAACCTAACCAAACTCCGAATACCAGGAAGTACTACTCGGCAGACACACTATGGGTGCTAACGTCCGTGGTGGAGAGGGCAACAACCCTGACCGTCAGCTAAGGTCCCTAAGTCATGGCTAAGTGGAAAAGGATGTGGGAACTCCAAAACAACCAGGATGTTGGCTTAGAAGCAGCCATCATTTAAAGAAAGCGTAACAGCTCACTGGTCTAAATAAGAGTTCCTGCGCCGAAAATGTATCGGGGCTAAAGCCATGCACCGAAGCTACGGGTGTGACGCAAGTCACGCGGTAGCGGAGCGTTCCGTAAGCCTGTGAAGGGTGACCCGCGAGGGCACCTGGAGGTATCGGAAGTGAGAATGCTGACATGAGTAACGACAAACAGTGTGAGAGACACTGTCGCCGAAAGTCCAAGGGTTCCTACGTAAAGTTAATCTGCGTAGGGTTAGCCGGCCCCTAAGGCGAGGGCGAAAGCCGTAGTCGATGGGAACCACGTTAATATTCGTGGGCCAGTGGGTGGTGACGAACGACGGAAGTAGTGAGGGCTTATTGGATTGTCCTTGCTGCCTAGTAGTTCCAGGAAATAGCCCCCACATGAGACCGTACCCTAAACCGACACAGGTGGACTGGTAGAGTATACCAAGGCGCTTGAGAGAACGATGCTGAAGGAACTCGGCAAATTGCCTCCGTAACTTCGGGAGAAGGAGGCCCGGTCTTTGGGCAACCATTGGCCGGGGGCACAAACTAGGGGGTAGCGACTGTTTACTAAAAACACAGGGCTCTGCGAAGTCGCAAGACGACGTATAGGGTCTGACGCCTGCCCGGTGCCGGAAGGTTAAGAGGAGAGGTGCAAGCTTTGAATTGAAGCCCCGGTAAACGGCGGCCGTAACTATAACGGTCCTAAGGTAGCGAAATTCCTTGTCGGGTAAGTTCCGACCTGCACGAATGGCGTAACGACTTCCCCGCTGTCTCCAGCATCGACTCAGTGAAATTGAATTCCCCGTGAAGATGCGGGGTTCCTGCGGTCAGACGGAAAGACCCCGTGCACCTTTACTATAGCTTTGCAGTGGCGTTAGTGACGGCATGTGTAGGATAGGTGGTAGGCTTTGAAGCTTGGGCGCTAGCTCAGGTGGAGCCAACCTTGAAATACCACCCTTACTTTTACTGGCGTCTAACCGCGGTCCGTTATCCGGATCCGGGACCCTGCATGGTGGGTAGTTTGACTGGGGCGGTCGCCTCCCAAAGAGTAACGGAGGCGCGCGATGGTAGGCTCAAGCTGGTCGGAAATCAGCTGTTGAGTGCAATGGCATAAGCCTGCCTGACTGCGAGACGTACATGTCGAGCAGAGACGAAAGTCGGTCATAGTGATCCGGTGGTCCCGCGTGGAAGGGCCATCGCTCAACGGATAAAAGGTACGCCGGGGATAACAGGCTGATGGCCCCCAAGAGTCCATATCGACGGGGCCGTTTGGCACCTCGATGTCGGCTCATCACATCCTGGGGCTGGAGCAGGTCCCAAGGGTTCGGCTGTTCGCCGATTAAAGTGGTACGTGAGCTGGGTTTAGAACGTCGTGAGACAGTTCGGTCCCTATCTGCCGTGGGTGTAGGAAAATTGAGAGGATTTGTCCCTAGTACGAGAGGACCGGGATGAACATACCTCTGGTGGATCGGTTGTCGCGCCAGCGGCATAGCCGAGTAGCTACGTATGGACGGGATAACCGCTGAAAGCATCTAAGCGGGAAACCTACCTCAAAACCAGTTTTCCCTTGAGAGCCGTGATAGACGATCACGTTGATAGGCCGGGTGTGGAAGAGTAGCAATGCTTGCAGCTTACCGGTACTAATCGCTCGATTGGCTTGATTACTCTCATTTATCTCTGCTCATTTCTTTAGATGAGAGAGTGAATGACGAACAGAAGACGACTAAGATAATCATTCGTATCCTGAACATGTGCATTTCGCCGGCCTGGTGGTTATTGCGAGGGGCCTGCACCCGATCCCATCTCGAACTCGGCCGTTAAATCCCTCAGCGCCAATGGTACTATGTCTTAAGGCATGGAAGAGTAGGACGCTGCCAGGCCTGCCAAATGCACATCATTCAGAGATCCCTTCTTCACGAATTTCTTTGCGCGAAAGCCCAAACACATCATCGAACTTTGTGTCCGGCGATTGCGCCGAACGCGAGGTTTTGTCGTGTTCAAGCTATTGACGCGAGGTGGAGCAGCCCGCCCGTGTCGTGAGGCGAGAGCTGAACGACACAAACGAAAGAGACGCTGCCGAGCACGCCTCGGCATTCGAGAATTGACGCGGGGTGGAGCAGCCCGGTAGCTCGTCAGGCTCATAACCTGAAGGTCGCAGGTTCAAATCCTGCCCCCGCAACCAAGATTAACGAACACATTGATAATGCGTCGCATTGACACAATTGATGCGTTTCACATGCCCAAAAGCCCGTTCTCTTGGTATCGCAACCGCTATCATGGCATGCGGTGTCGCCGCGCCGTCTTTGCTTCCGTCTGGTGTCGCACATGCAGGCGGCATCAAAGTCTATTCGCCTTATGTAGAAAAAGGCGAAGTAGAGATTGAGTATCAGGGGTACCGTACTTTTGATAGCGACAGCCGCAAAGATAACGAACAAAAAAACAAGCTAGCTTTAGGCTATGGCGTCACGGATTTTTGGGCCACAGAAGTCTACGGCATTTTGAAGAAGTCTCTTGGCGGCGGCACTCACCTTGACGCCACAGAATGGGAAAACAGGTTTCAGCTAACCGAACGTAATGCCTATTTTGTGGACCTTGGCTTCCTTGTTGAATACGAATACGCGCGAGACCGTCAAAATGACGCTGACGAACTGGCATTTGGACCACTGATCGCCAAGGACATCGGCCGAACGACCACGACGGCGAACTTTATTTTTGAGCGCCAACTTGGCGCTAACAGAGCCAATGGTCTTGCGTTCACCTATCGTTTGCAGGAACGCTGGAGATTGTACGAGGCGTTTGAGCCCGCTATCGAGGCCTTTGGCAATCTTGGCGCCATCAACAATTTTGAATCACCTGACCGTCAAGAGCACATGGTCGGCCCGGCGGTACAGGGAACAATTCGAGGGCTCGGATTTATGCCCGGAAAACTGAAATACAATGTTGGCTATCTGTTCGGCGTCACCAGTGCCACCGCATCAGGGACGTTGAAAAGTGTGATCGAGTATGAATTGAGTTTTTAAACAGCATCTCTTGCATTATGCACGAGCAGTTGTCCGGAGATGCTCAGTGTCGGGAGCAAAATTATGTGGGGCTCGGTAATGCAGTCTTCAGGCACCCACAGCGCGACGAGCGCTGTAGCTCCAAATGATCAAGGGACTCTACTTTCGGTTAGATGAAACGCGGGGCTCAGGTCGTAAGACAAAAAAGAGCTCATAGGCCTCAGCTCCGCAGACTATCTAGGACAGCGCATTCGGGCACATCTTCACCCGAACATAGCGCCGCCGTTGTTGCCAGCGCCTTTTCGATACGTCTGAGATCTGCAATTTTCGCGCGAACGTCGGACAAATGGCGCTCCGTACGGTCCTTCACTTCGCTGCAGGTCGGCAAGACGCGATCGCCAAGTCCTAGAAGCCCACGAATATCGTCGAGCGAAAACCCGAGTTCCCGCGCACGCATAACAAAGCGCAGGCGTTGTGTGTCGGCGGCGCCGTAGTTGCGATGGCCCGCCGCTGTGCGAGCGGGCGGCGGAAGAATGCCAATGTCTTCGTAGTAACGGATCGTTTCCAGATTACAGCCAGTGGCGCACGCCAAATCTGAGCGGCGCAGGCCCCTGCTCATCGCGATCTTCAAATTGGATGACATAAAAACCCTTGCACCTGTAGTTCATACAGAGCTTACACAGGGATCAACGCGGTGACAAATAATTGTTGCGTGATCGATATTCACGATCCCGGAATCGCCCCAGACGGCAGCGGCGGCATGTGTCTTTTGCGGCTATGGCCATCCTCGCGACGCGCTGCATCCAACGGGCGCGCAAGGTATGCGCGCTGCTGGACAACGGCGACGATACAAAAAGGAAAATCAACAATGAGAATTGAAAAACATGACCTGAAAATACTGGGGGCGGGTCTAATCGGCACCGCGGTTGTGGCGCTATGCTGCTTCACCCCGGTTCTGGTGGTGCTTTTGGGCATCGTCGGACTGTCGGCGGTGCTTGGTTGGCTCGACTATGTGTTGATGCCCGCGTTGATCTTCTTCATTGGGCTGACGATCTACGCTATTTGGCGACGCCAGCGACACATGACGCGGTCCTAACTGGATGTTCACAGTACTGACAAAATTTCTGTGAGACCGCGCGAGATCAAAGCCATGATCTTTGCCTAGCCCAGAGACGCCTCGCACATCGTGTTGATGCTCTGAAGACATTCACGTGCACCAACTCGTCTTCTGAAACAGCGCGCAAATGATGGCGCAGAACGGGAAAGATGATGAGCCAACAAGCCAAGACAGATGATCGCTGCGCCGTTCGCGTGGTCAAAGTAGGTGGAAACGATTTTGATCTAGCCGTGATCGGTGCCGGATCGGCAGGGTTTTCTGCCTCGATCACCGCGGCCGAGGCAGGCAAGCGCGTGGCACTGATCGGACATGGACTGATCGGTGGCACTTGCGTGAACGTTGGTTGCGTGCCTTCAAAGACAATGATACGCGCTGCCGAGGCGATTTATGGCGCAGGGGCGGCCAAGCGGTTCCCCGGCGTGTCTGGCGCGGCACATGTCGATGACTGGGCGGTTCTGATGGCCGGCAAGGAGGCGCTGGTCGCTGGACTGCGGCAGAAGAAATATACTGATTTGCTGCCGGGATACGAGAACGTAACCTATATCGACGAGGGTGCCGCAACGCTGGTCGAAGGTGGTGTGCAAGTCGGTGACCGCCTGATCCGCGCGCCAAAGGTGATCATTGCCACCGGCGGGCGACCGGCGCTGCCACCAATCCCCGGCATTGCCAACGTACCCACCCTCGACAGCACGTCGCTCTTGGAGCTGGAAATTTTGCCTGAAAGCCTAGTATTCCTCGGCGGTGGCTATATCGGGGCAGAGCTGGCGCAGATGATGACGCGGATGGGTGTCAAGGTGGCAGTCGTCTGCCGCTCGCGCCTGCTACCGCAGGTCGAACCTGAGGTATCCGAGGCGCTGGCCCAAGCATTCCGTGACGAGGGCATCACGCTGCATTGTGGTGTGACCTATGACGCATGCCGGGCTGAGGGGGGCCGCGTCGTCCTTTGTATCGAGGAAGCTGGCAAGCGGTTGGAATTAACCGCAGATCATCTGGTGGTGACCGCAGGGCGGAGCCCCAATACAGAGGGGTTGGGGCTGACCGAAATGGGGATCAAGACCGACAGGCGTGGCGCAATTATCGTCAGCGACGACATGGCAACCACCCGGCCGGGCATCTATGCCGCTGGTGACGTGACCGACCGCGATCAATTCGTCTACATGGCCGCCTATGGTGCAAAACTAGCCGCGAAAAACGCGATGAGTGGTGCGGAGCGCTATGACAATGCCACCATGCCCTGGGTCGTTTTCACCGACCCGCAGGTTGCCGGTGTGGGTCTGACTGAGGCTGAAGCGATTGCAGCCGGATATGAGGTGAAGACTTCGCTGCTGAGTCTCGACAACGTGTCGCGTGCATTGGCGGCCCGCGACACGCGTGGGCTGATCAAGCTGGTGGCTGACGTAAAAACCGACCGATTGCTAGGGGGGGTGATTGCCGCGCCTGAAGGCTCGGACAGCATCCAGACCCTCGCCATGGCACTGAAGTTTGGTATGACGACAAAGGCGTTGGGCGAGACAATCTTCCCGTATCTCACGACTGTCGAAGGCTTCAAGCTCGCTGCACAGACCTTCGATAAAGATGTGACGAAGCTTTCGTGCTGTGCGGGATGAATCAGGGAATCAGAAAGAACTGAGCTACATACGAAAATCCGCCTCATATCGAGGCGGGTTTTTATTGCCCAAATTCAGCGTGCAATAGTCTCTCGAGACGCATTGGCTCTTTGGCCAAAGGTGCGCTCTGGCCCACTTCTGGCGCATCCATTTGACCAAGCCATAGCGCCATCAGTCCGGCGCGGCCCCGCACATTGAATTTGCGGCAAATGCGCGTTGCATAAGTGTGGACGGTCGCTTGCGTTAAGCCGGTTATCTCCGCGATTTCGCGCTCCGGCCTGTCGGTCAGACGTTCGTTCAGTACACGTCGTTCTGATGGCGTGAGCGGATCTTCAACCAATGACACGCCACGATGTAAAATCACCTGACGCTGGAACCAGGCCATCGGGCGCATGGCATAGTCCAGCAGCATTTTTTCTTCTTCGCCGAACGGCTCCACGGCGCTGTCGCGCCGCATGAAGCCGAACCAGGATTCCATGTCTTGGTCCATCGGCGTTGCGACATAGATCGCGTCATGCACGCTCTAGGCTGTGTAGTAATAGTGGTATTCGTCCGTGTCTTTCCAGCCTTCGGGTATTGTGTCCTTGTCGAGCATGACGCGGAACCGCCCCGCCTCGCGCAGCTTGACGATAGCGCTTTGCAAAGGCACTCCTTCAGCTTTGGCTTGCCAAGCAGCTCGTTCACATGTGGATGCAGCCAGCAGGTGACAGCGCGTGGCCGCCAGCCATTGATCGGGTCATTGGGCCTCGCATCCGTCATGCGCATAGGTGAGCGCCTCTTGGGTGCGCGGCGCGCCGAATGAAACGAGCTTGTCCCAAATTTCATGCACGTGTTGGCGCTGGTGCGCGTCTGGCAAGTCGTAGGTCATGGGGCCGCAACTGTTTTTCATGGCAGGGGTCTCTGATCAGAGGCTAACCCACAGCGATCCCTTCCACTAGCTTTCTCTGGGATTCGGCCATCAGGGACTGTGCCCCTCCGATCAGCGAAAATCGAAATTCGAGCCCCTCAAGGAATGGTGTTAGTTGCATGAATGTTCATTCTCTTACCCTCATGGTTGCCCTGTCGACTACGGGAATGGCTTTTGCCTCCCCTCCGGCTCTTGCGGCATGTTCTATGGTCGCGCCCTGCGTAACGCCACCTGAAGACCTTGGCTCTCTTGGCGGGTTCTATTCATATGGCAAAGGGATCAACGCTGACGGCACGGTGGTTGTGGGATACGGGACCCATGCGGACTTTGTCACTGCCGGTGCCTTCCGCTGGACGGCGACGACGGGCATGGCCGATCTCAACACCTTGCTCGCCAATGCAGCTGTCGATATGACCGGCATTAAGCTTACGATCGCCGCAGCGGTCAGCACAAACAGTGAGTTCATTGTCAGAAGCGGCTTTGTGGCGGGGGTTCATGCCTATCTCGTTCGCTATGCTGACGGCACGGGCACACCGCTTGGTGGGCTAACGACGCAAACGTCGATCCAGCAATCCATCAACGGACTATCGGACACGCACCTCAATGTCATGGCGCAGCAGGTGGGCTTTGCCGCGCCTCTGCTCGGTAGCGGTCAGCCGATGGACACCGGCAATAAGGCAGGTGTCTTTGCCTCTGTCGGTTTGGCAGCAGGCGGCGGTTTTGCGCGCTTCAACACTGGACACGGCCTTTCTTTCCTCGGCGGCATCTCTTATGCGCAAGAGCGCTATTCCGACGCAAAACTCGACCACAGCGTCATTGGCGCTTTGGCCGCTCAGTATGTTTATGACGCCATACCGCTCATCCATCCCTTCGCTGAACTGGGCGGCTCGGCTACGCCATCACCAGTGCCACCAAGCTCGATTTCTTCGCCAATGGGGTCTCTGGCGGCAACGGCATCGACAGCCGCGTCCATGTCGGCGTTGCGCTGCGCTTCCAATATTAAGCAGTTTGCCTAACAACCAAAAACGAAAAACCCGCCTTCTTTTGAGGCGGATTTTTTGTTGTTAGCTGTGCGTAGTGCCGCGCAAGACTGCCCTCATGTGCCCAGCATGTCATTCGTTTGAGCGATGTTGTGTTCATGTGATGTCAGCATGTCGCTCAGGTCGGCATGCATTTGATTGTCGCGGATCTTGGGGAGCATCTCGCGGAGTTTGCGCACCACCCATCCTTGGCCCCGATTGATGAAGGCTGCGCGTTCCAGTAGATCGCCATAGGCGAGGCATTTTTCATAAAAATCGCCGACCTTGGGAGACGCCTCACCGTCGAGGCGGCGTATCCACCCCAGCAGCATGGCGCACCAGCGCGCCTCGTCGCCGTGAACCTGCTTCATCAAGGCGCTCAGGTCTGCATTCTGGGTGTCCGTCGCTGTCTTTGCCGTGATGCGTGCGCCCGCTCGTTCGGCTTCTAACAGCATGTTGAGGAAAGTGATGATTTCGACGCGGCTGGCAAAACCCATATAGGCGTCATCTGCCTCGTCGGCGTAGCAAACGGGCGATGCTGAAGTGGCCACGTGTTCGGTGGGCGTCGCCTCGGCCATGCGCTGGCGCGCGGCGGCGACGATTTCGTTCAGCCGTTGGGCGGCAGGCATGATGGCATTGAGCTTGCCAACGCCCTTGCCTGCATAAAGCGCCATCGCCTCAAAATCGCCCGTCATGGATCGCAAGGGGGAGTCGGTGCTGAAAAGCCAGATGGTGCGGTCATCTTCTTTGCCGATGGGTTTGCGCGGGCTTGTAAAGGCGTCGCCCTGTGCTCCATCTGTGACTGAATTGGGCAGCACGCGCACATGCGCACCTTTTGGCCAGTTCACATGGAAGAGATCAGTGTAGATCGTCGTGTTGGCCTCGGCTTTCACGATCCGGTCCTTGTGATAGGCATGAGCAAAAGATTCCCCGGTGGCGAGAAAAGCCGTGCCCATGACCACGCCTTGAGCGCCGTGCAACATGGCATCAGCCATGGCGACCCCGTCGGCGATGCCGCCCGCGGCCATCACGGGAACGCGAACGGCGGCAACCACTGCAGGCAGGAGCGTCGCAAGCGGTGTCGTGCCGCGCACATGGCCGCCGGCTTCCACGCCCTGAGCGATGATGATTTGTGCGCCAGCCCGTTCAGCTTCCACCGCCTCTTCGACGCTTCCCACCTGACAGACCACGATGATGCCCGCCGCGCGCAGACGTGCGATGGCGGGCTGCGCCAGATCCCAGAACAGCCCGACGACGGGCACCCGTTCGGCGATGCAGGCTTCCAACTCGGCGGCAAACAGCTCGGGCGGTGTTGCCGCGGGAATGAGGCTGACGCCGAAGGCGCGGTTGGTTGCGGCGCGCACCTTGGCGATCTCGCTGCGAATGAGCTCGGGGCTCTCGCGCACCATGCCGAGCATGCCAAAGCCGCCCGCCAGCGTCACCGCCGCAGCCAGTTCAGAACGCGCTACGCCGCCCATGCCCGCCAATATGATGGGGACTTCGCAGCCGAGAAGGTCACAAACGGGTGTGTGGAGATTGATGGGCATTTTGTCTCAGCCTGCGTGTGGTGTTTTTGAATGGAACGGTTTGCGTTTCACAAAACCAACCTTCGTGAGCGTCATAATCGCCAGAAACATGCGATTATAGCTAGCATCGAGGGTCAGACGCATCGTGTATCCCAGCTTATATAAGATGTATGAGTGATATTGCTTTTGAGAATGCTCCGCAATAATATCAAACATGCATTTATTATGCTTGTTTAAAGATGCAGCTATTCTCGGCGTTGTGCCGCAAGCGGGTCAGCACCACGCTTTCCCTTTTTCTCACGCCCCGTCCACCAGCCCCGGAGACCAAGACATGAACCTAGCATCCCCACCCAAAACGGGTCTGCGCACGCTAAGTTTGTGGACTTTAGGGTTTCGCCCGTTTTTTCTGGCGGCCGGGCTTTGGGCGGCCACCGCGTTGGCGATCTGGATCGTCATGGTTAATACGGGCATGGCCCTTCCCAGCCGGTTCGATCCGATGGCTTGGCATATCCATGAAATGCTGTTCGGCTTCGTGATGGCCACAGTCGCAGGCTTTCTACTCACCGCCATCCCCAATTGGACGGGCCGCAAGCCGGTCGCAGGCAAGACACTTGCCGGGCTAGCGGCCCTTTGGCTATTGGGCCGGATCGCTTGCCTCGTCTCACAGGACTTTCCGGTGTGGTTGGGCATCGCGGCTGATTTGGCGTTCCCCTTGGGGCTGCTTGTGGTCGTGGCGCGCGAAATCATTGGTGGCCGGAACCGGCGTAACATGCCGTTGCTCTTGCCCATTGCGGTGCTGACCATTGCCAATCTTCTGATGCACTTGGAGGCAAATGGGGTTGCCATTCCCTATGGCCTTGGCTGGCGTTTGGCACTGGCAGGCATCCTCGTTTTAATTTCCGTGATCGGTGGCCGCATCATTCCTATTTTCACCCGCAACTGGCTCACCGCGCGCAAGGTGACCAAGCTTCCAGCGCAGCCTGGTCACGTTGATAGTCTCGCGCTCGCTACGCTCCATGTTGGGTTGTTCGGCTGGGCCATCTTTCCTGACGCTTGGCCTGTTGGTGTTCTTCTTCTGATCGGCGCGGCCATCAACCTTTGGCGCATGGCGCGGTGGCAGGGTTTGCAGACCATGGCTGAACCGCTCCTTTTGATCCTGTATATCGGCTATGGCTGGCTCTGTGTTGGGGTTGGCTTGCTCGGCGTGTCCATCCTGACGCCCGAGGTGCCTCAAAGCGCAGGCATTCACGCCGTGACGGTCGGGGCCATCGGCACCATGATCCTTGCGGTGATGACACGCGTCACCCGTGGCCATTCCGGTCGTCCGCTGACCTCCGACGCGACAACAAATTTGATTTTTAGTTGCGTCATAGCGGCGGCCTTGGTGCGCTTGGCGGCTGCTTTTGCGACCGGCGCTGTCACGCCACTTTTGACCATGGCCGCGCTCTTTTGGATCATCGCTTTCCTCCTGTTTGTCGTTCGCTATGGGGCGATGTTGTTGTGGCCGCGTCAGGCGGGCTAAGCGCTAACAATTGGAGTTTCGGCCATGAACGGATTTGCCATTGCCATTGCGACCCATGTGCTTGCCATCGTCTGGTGGATTGGTGGGGTTGCGATGGTGACAACGGTGTTGTTGCCTGCAGCTCGTAGTCTGGCCGATGCGGGTGAAGGCATGGCGATGTTCCGCCGGGTTGAAGAACGCTTTGCCTGGCATGCGCGGGTCGCGACGCTTCTTGCTGCGGCGAGTGGTTTCTACATGGTCGACCAGTTGGACCTGTGGGGTAATTTTGTGACACCGGCCTATTGGTGGCTCGGTGCCATGGTTCTGGTTTGGGCGCTCTTCACGATTGCCTTGTTTGTGGCCGAGCCACTATTTCTCCACCATTGGCTTGAGCGCAGAGCCACTCAGGCGCCTGCACAAACCCTCGCATTGCTTCAGCGATTGCATTGGGTTGCGCTGGTCTTGAGCCTCATCACGATCCTGGGTGCCGCCGCAGGCAGTCATGGCTTCATGATCTGAGGCTCTCAATTTTTTCGTTTACTGATGAATGAACCGATCTGGCTGGGCGCGCCGGAGCGACGCGTTGCTGCGCGAAATGTCTATGGGCAGCGCCGCGAGGCGGGGTGCCGCATGGTGGGCTCTGGATTTCTTATATGAATGCCCCATGAAATCTATTTTATAATCATTCTAAAGTAGTTGACGTTCCGGCTGATGCGGCCTAACCTTGTCGCGTGACGTGACCAGACGATTTACAGGCGCCGTGGTCTCTCGGGCTCAATGCCCGGTGCATTTCCGCACGGCTCGCCGACTTGAAAAGTGAGATGAGCAATGAGTGAAAACAAATGTCCCGTGATGCATGGCGGTGCCACAACAACTGACGTGTCAAACATGGAATGGTGGCCCAAGGCGCTGAACCTCGACATCCTGCATCAGCACGACACCAAGACCGATCCTATGGGCGCGGGTTTTGACTATCGCGAGGAGGTCAAGAAACTTGACGTCAAGACGCTCAAGAAAGACATGCACACCCTGATGACCGACAGTCAGGACTGGTGGCCGGCTGACTGGGGTCACTATGGTGGCCTGATGATCCGCATGGCCTGGCACTCGGCGGGGACCTATCGTATTGCCGATGGTCGCGGCGGCGGCGGTTCTGGCAACCAGCGTTTTGCGCCGCTGAATTCCTGGCCGGACAATGTGAGTCTCGACAAGGCGCGTCGTCTGCTTTGGCCCATCAAGAAGAAATATGGCAACAAGATCAGCTGGGCCGATTTGATCATCCTTGCGGGCACGATCGCTTACGAGTCGATGGGCTTGAAGACCTATGGTTTTGGCTTTGGTCGCGAGGACATCTGGCACCCGGAGAAGGACACTTATTGGGGTGCCGAGAAAGAGTGGTTGGCGCCGAGCGACGAACGTTACGGGAATGTTGACGATCCCTCGACGATGGAAAACCCGCTTGCCGCAGTACAGATGGGTCTGATTTACGTCAACCCTGAAGGTGTGAACGGCAAGCCCGACCCGTTAAAGACAGCCGCCCAAGTTCGCGAAACCTTTTTGCGCATGGCCATGAACGATGAGGAAACCGCTGCCCTGACCGCTGGCGGTCATACCGTCGGCAAGACCCATGGTAACGGTGATGCGAGCCTGTTGGGCCCGGTACCTGAAGCAGCAGGCCTCGAGGCGCAGGGCATGGGCTGGGCCAACCCGAACATGGGTGGCAAGGCCAGCAATGCTGTTACCTCCGGCCTTGAGGGTGCGTGGACAACACACCCCACACAGTTTGACATGGGCTTCTTTGATCTGCTGTTCGGTTATGAGTGGAAACTGACGAAGAGCCCGGCTGGTGCCAATCAGTGGGAGCCGATCAACATCAAGGAAGAAGACAAGCCGGTTGATGCCAGCGATCCCTCGATCCGTCGTAACCCGATGATGACAGACGCCGACATGGGCTTGAAGATGGACCCGGCCTATCGTGCTATCTGCGAAAAGTTCATGGCCGACCCAGAATACTTCAAGGACATCTTTGCGCGTGCTTGGTTCAAGCTGACGCATCGCGATATGGGGCCGAAGGCGCGCTATATCGGGCCCGATGTGCCCAAGGGAGATTTGATCTGGCAGGACCCCATTCCCGCCGGGAGCACCAAATATAATTTGGCAGACGTCAAGACCAAGATCGCTGCCAGTGGGCTCACCATCGGCGAGATGGTTTCCACCGCTTGGGACAGCGCGCGCACATTCCGTGGGTCCGACATGCGTGGTGGTGCTAATGGCGCACGCATTCGGCTGGCCCCGCAAAAGGATTGGGAAGGCAACGAGCCCGCCCGTCTGGCAAAGGTGCTGGCCGTGCTTGAACCCATTGCGGCGTCCACTGGTGCGAGCGTCGCCGACGTCATCGTTCTGGCTGGCAATATGGGTGTCGAACAGGCCGCCAAGGCGGCTGGCTTTGACATGGTGGTTCCCTTCGCGCCGGGTCGGGGCGATGCCACTGACGAGATGACGGATGTCGAATCCTTTGAGCCGTTGGAATCCATCGCCGATGGCTATCGTAACTGGATGAAGAAAGACTATGTCGTCAGCGCCGAAGAGCTGCTGCTTGATCGGACCCAGCTCATGGGCCTGACTGCCAAAGACATGACGGTGCTGGTCGGTGGCATGCGTGTTCTAGGTACCAACTATGGCGATACGCCGCATGGTGTGCTGACAGAGCGCAAAGGCGTGCTGACAAACGACTTCTTCGTCAACCTGACCGATATGGCCTATGTCTGGAAGCCTGCGGCGGATAATCTCTATGAGATCCGCGACCGCAAGACCGACAAGGTCAAATGGACAGCGACGCGCGTCGATCTGGTGTTCGGGTCAAACTCGGTCCTGCGTGCCTATGGCGAGGTCTATGCGCAGGATGACAACAAGGAGAAGTTCGTGCGTGACTTCGTGGCCGCATGGACCAAGGTGATGAACGCAGATCGCTTCGACATCGCCTAAAATCAGACCTGACAAAATGAACGAACACGCCGCAGCTTTGAACGCTGCGGCGTTTTTGTGCGCGCGCTTATAGGTGGGTGACGAGCAGGGCAACACTCTGTAGAAGGGTCCTCCCCTCACATCAAAGAGGCGTGTCTTGCACGTCGCCCCGCCATGATTCGATTTGCACAGGACAACACGCGCTTTGCCATTGATAACGCGCGCTGGATTGGGGCGGGCTTCCTGCTCACTATGTTTTCGTCATTCGGCCAGACCTTCTTCATTGGCTTGTCGGGCAATGACATCCGGGCGAGCTTTGATCTGTCGGGTGGCGAATTTGGCACGCTCTATATGGTGGCGACCTTGGCGAGTGCCATCACGCTGCCTTGGCTCGGGCGTACTCTTGATTTGATGCCGGGCTGGAAGGTCGCCCGCTTTTCCATTCCTTGTCTTGCAGGCGCTTGTCTGCTGTTGGCGCTCACACCTTATGTGGTGGTTCTGACCTTTGCCATTTATCTGCTGCGTCTGTTCGGGCAGGGCATGATGACCGAGATCGCGCTCACTGAAACCGGTCGTTGGTTTGTCGCCAATCGCGGTCGCGCGATGGCGCTGATTGTGCCGGGCCAACAAGCGGGTTTGGCGTTGCTGCCTCTGTGCTTTGTGCTGGTGAGCAATGCTTATGGATGGTGCATGGCGTGGGTGTGGTCTGCTGTCTCGCTGATGGTACTGGCCTTTCCTGTGGTGGTGAAACTTCTCAGCGTGGAGCGCGTGCCGCGGACAAGCGACATACCTTCGGGTGAGCTGCGTATCGCAAGGGACTGGAGCAGGGCGCAGGTGATACGCGACCCGATGCTCTATCTGGCGCTTGCCGGCGCGCTGGCACCCGCGTTCATCGGTACCACTGTCTTTTTTCATCAGGGCTATATCATCGCCTTGCGCCATTATGAGCCGCTGGTGTTTGCGGCGACCTTTCCGGTTATGGCGGTGACCACGGTGGTGTTCGGACTTTATTGCGGCCATCTGATTGACCGGTTCGGCGCGCTCCGGTTGCTGCCCTACTTTTTGGCGCCACTGGCCATCGCCTCTGTGGTGTTGGCGTTGGTCGTGCCGCTCTGGGGCGTCTATGTCTTCATGTTGTTGCTTGGCGTCAGCAGCGGCTTCACTTCGACCATTCTTGGCGCGCTCTGGCCTGAAATGTATGGCACGGCCAACCTTGGTGGCATTCGCGCGATCATCGTCTCGGCAATGGTGTTGTCCACCGCGATCGGGCCGGGGCTGACAGGCTTGCTGATAGATCACGGCATCGGGCTTCCCGTGCAATTGCTATGGATGGCGGGATGGTGTGTGATTGCATCTTTCGCGCTTGGCATCGTCTCGCGCAACGTCCGCCGCCGCAACGCCTTGGCTGACGGACGGGCAGCCTGACCGGATTTACCTTGCCGCATCTGTCATGCGGCGGCGCATTATCGGAGGTTCCACATGACGACCTTCCCCATTGCAGAGCGCTGGTTCGAGAGCAAAAAGATTAGTGACGAGATCACGCTTCTTTGGGAGCCGCATGTCATTCCGCTCATGCGCTGCAATATCTGGCATGTGCGTGGCCGCGATCGTGATCTGATGATCGACACCGGCATGGGCGTCAGCAGTCTGCGCGAGGCGACGAAGCATTTGCTGGATAAAAAAGTGACGGCGGTCGCGACACATACCCATGCTGATCATGTTGGCGGGCATCACGAATTTGAACATACGCTCGTTCACGTGCTGGAAGCTGAATATCTCCGCACGCCATACGAACAAGGCACGCTGCGTTTCGACAAGATCGATCCGGCTTATGTCGCGAGCCTCGTCAAGGCGGGCTATGAGCTTGACGGTGATCTCATAACCGCGCTGCCGCATGCGGGCTATGACATCGACGCCTATGAAATCAAACCGGCCGTCGTCACCGAAATCGTCGCCGAAGGCGATATCGTTGACCTCGGCGACCGGCATTTTGAAGTGCTGCATCTGCCAGGTCATTCGCCGGGCAGTATCGGTCTTTGGGAAGCTGCCACGGGCACGCTCTTTTCCGGCGATGCCATTTATGACGGTCCGTTGCTCGACGAGATCGAAGGGGCGGATATCGAGGTCTATGTCCGTACGATGAAGCGGTTGCGCGACTTGCCCGTCGAGATCGTTCATGCGGGCCATGATCCGAGTTTCGGACGCGAACGGCTGGTGGAATTGGCCGAGGCCTACCTGAAGCGTCGCGCGTGATTTTGTCTTAAGAAGAATTCATCTCCTCGACATGGTGCTGACGGGTTGTCGATCGCAGGCTGGTCTCCCAAAAAACAAAGGAGATTAGCTATGAAACATCTTCTTGTGAGCGCAGCTCTGCTCGGCCTTGCTTCGGCAAGCCTAGGCTCCCCCGCCTTCGCATCAACCAACCAGAATTACGCCGAAGCCGACGCCGCCGAAGTTCCCGGCATGCCAGCTGGCATCGACCCGGCGCGCATCCAGATGTCGCCCAGCTCGTCAGCGCCCCATCCGCTTGTGCGTGAGACAGATGGTGATGCCATCGTCCTGTCTAGCGGTGGGTTGAGTGCGCATTATCTCATCGGCGTAAAGGTGACCGACGAGCAGGGTGATCCGATTGGAACGATCAAGGATCTCGTTTTCAGCAATGGCGGAAAGACCGAAGGTGCTGTGCTTTCCGTTGGCGGTTTCATGGGGTACGACACGAAGGAAGTAGCGGTGCCCTTCCATGAGTTCTCTATCAGCGGTGAAAGCCAGCAACATCCGACAGCGCGCATCGGTTTGACACTTACTGCGCTGAAGAAATTGCCTGCGTTCAACGCCGACAGGCTCGCCTCCGACGATGTGCTCGTCAGCACCGTTCTGGGCGCACAGGTTAAGCCTATGGATGTAGGCGGCACGGCGGTGACGCTCACCGACCTCATCATCGACCCCGATGGCGCCAGCCAATATGCGGCGGTTGAATATGGTGGCATTGACGGCATCGGCGCGAAGCGGACCATTGTCGAGTTCACGACCTTGGGT
This sequence comes from Parvibaculaceae bacterium, assembly GCA_041688015.1. Classification (GTDB taxonomy): domain Bacteria; phylum Pseudomonadota; class Alphaproteobacteria; order Parvibaculales; family Parvibaculaceae; genus Parvibaculum. Next base: position 70,780 of record JBDNIY010000008.1, on the reverse strand, counting down.
CAACTGAAGGCAAATTCCGCGATCCCGCTTAATCTGAAGATGGCGGTTTTGAAGAAAGCTCAGCCGTTCATCTACAAAGTAAATGGATCGATCTCTTCGATTCCCGAGATGTTCAACGGCTGAATAGGCGGCAATTTGTCCCCCATGCGGCCATTTCGCCCAGGCGCGGTTGCTTGATCTCCGAGGGGTGCTCATGTACCGATCATTGTCAGTATGACAATGAAAAGCGCTGGGAAACACATCCGTCTGGCTGGTCTAAATATTGCCCTTGTGGCAATGCTGCTGCGCGCCTTCCTGCCGGTTGGCTGGATGCCTGCGCCGCTGTTCCACACAGCCGATGCCGAATGGGTGCCCTTTGTCATTTGTACGGGCAATGGGCTTGTCCGGCTCAACGCGGCGCCTGGCAGCGACCATAGCGACGACAATAAGACCCATCACGTTGCGCCTTGCCCCTATTCGGCGGCCGCCCATCTTTCAACACCCGCCTTTAGCGGCGCGATTGCGCTCTATGAGGCAACCTTTGTCGCCTTCCTTGAGGAGGGCGACATCAATGCGCCTGTCGTTCGCGATATTTTCCAGCGCAAGCGCTCGCGCGCACCTCCTTTTCTGACTGCCTGACCTTTAAGCCCTCTGGCTTCTTCGCCTCCGCCACCATCGGCGGCGTGTGAGCCATCGTCTTTGTCAGTCTCTCAGAAAGAGGACAACTCCATGTCTATCTCCCATTTTCGCCGCCGCCTGTTGGCAGGCAGCGCACTTCTGGCCGTGCCTTTCACGCTCTTTGCCGCGCGCGCACATGCTGCCGAGGCGATGCCTCTGCCACCCGTTGATATTGAATCGCCCGCCGTCGTTTCGCTTGACGATCTCGGCTATCAGCCCCTCACGCAATCAGGTGTGTCGTCGGCCGATCTCATGAAGTCGCTTGCCCGTACCAATGATACGGCAACACTCTTTGGTGATATGGCCGGTGTCTCCAGCTACAAGGCCGGTGGTGTTTCCAGTCTGCCCGTCATCAACGGTCTGGCTGATGACCGTGTGCGTGTCGTCATCGACGGCATGGTCATGACGTCCACATGCCCCAACCATATGAACTCGCCCCTCTCCTATATCGCCCCGTCGAACGTGGGCACGGCGTCGGTTATGGCGGGGTTGACGCCCGTCAGCATGGGTGGCGACAGCATTGCAGGCACGATTAGCGTCAATACACCTGCGCCGCTCTTTGGCGACAGCAGCGATGTGACCGTTCAGGCGGCCAAGGTCTCCACCTTCTATCGCAGCAATGGCGACGGGCTTTCCGGTTCGGCATCGGCGACGGTTGCCAATGACAAGGTCAGCGTCACCTACGCCGGCTCGGGTGCGCGGTCCGACAACTATGACGGCGGCGGCAATGACGGCGAGGTGCTTTCCACCGAGTACAAGTCGCTCAACCAGTCGGTCACGCTTGCCGCGCGCGAAGGCCAGCATCTGGTCGTCCTGCAGGTCGGCCAGCAATATATTCCCTATGAGGCCTACCCGACCCAGTACATGGACATGACGGACAATCGTTCGACGTTCATCAATGGTCGCTATGAAGGCACTTACGACTGGGGCCAGTTCGAGGGCCGCGCCTTCTGGCAGAACGTCAATCACGAGATGAACATGCTTCCCGACAAGGGAGGCCAAATGCCGATGAATACGAAGTCGGATTCGGGTGGCTATTCGTTCAAGGCCTCCTTTGATCTGGGCGGCGGCGATGTGCTGCGGGTTGGCAATGAGTTCAACATTCTGCGCCTCGACGATTGGTGGCCGCCTGTCACTGGCAGCCCCATGATGAGCCCGGATACTTACGTCAACATCAATGGCGGCAAGCGCGACCGGCTTGGTACATTTGTCGAGTGGGATGCACGCTGGTCCGACAGCTGGACGAGTGAGCTGGGTGTTCGCAACGACACGGTCTGGATGAATACCGGCGATGTCCAATCCTACAATTGCGGCATGATGTGCGCGGCTGATAATGCGGCGGCCACCGCCTTCAATGCGGCAGACCATCAGCGCAGCTTCGTCAATTTTGACCTGACGGCAATTGCCAAATATGAAGCCAATAATACATCGGCCTTCGAGTTCGGCTTCGCGCGCAAGTCGCGTGCGCCCAATCTCTATGAGCTTTACGCATGGGGCCGTGGCTCGATGGCGAGCCGCATGATCGGATGGTTCGGTGACGGCAACGGCTATGTCGGCAATCTCGATCTTGATTCCGAAGTGGCCAATACGGTGAGCGCCACGGCTGGTTTTCATGACGCCGATGGCGTCTGGGGCATTAAGCTGACGCCGTATTACACCTATGTTTCCGATTACATCAACGTCCAGAAAATCGGCACGCTCGGCAGCTTCTCCCAGCTTCAGTTCGTCAATCACAATGCCGAGCTTTACGGGCTCAATCTGTCCGGCAAGGCCCGTGTGTGGAACAGCACAACCTATGGCGAAGGCACGCTCATGGGCACGCTTGGCTATGTGCGCGGACGTGATCTCACAACCGGCGGCGACCTCTATCACATGATGCCGATCAACGCCTCGGTGACGCTGGAAGAAGCCTATGAGGATTGGACGGGGCACATCCAGTTGCAGGGTGTGGCGCGCAAGTCGGTTGTGGATTCTCTTCGCAGTGAACCCGTGACGCCCTCATACCTGTTGGTCAATCTGGGAACGTCCTACACATGGCAACATGTGCGGATCGATGTCGGGGTCGATAATCTGTTCGACAAGGCTTATGACGCGCCGCTCGGCGGCATGTCGCTGGGTGACTACAAGGCGACGGGCATCTTGCGTCCGATCCCCGGCGAAGGCCGTTCGATCAATCTGGGTCTCACGTTGAGCCTCTGATGATGAATAGGCACACCGCGAGCGTTGCGATGTCGGGTGAAGACGAGGCGGCATTTTTGCCGCCTCGTCTGCCGGCGTCTCATCGACTCTTGTGGGTGATGCTGATGGTGAGCCTTGCCGCCCATGCGGCTCTGGCGTTCGCCTTTCTCCATGTCCGTTCGACCCCGCGCATCGGCACGGATGAAAACACGCATGTAATTTCCATCGCGCTTGTCGCCGCGCCGCAAAAGCCAAAGCCGGAGGTTGAGGCACCTCTTCAATTTGTCGTGCCGCCAGAGCCAAAAAAAATTGTCATCAAGACGCCGCCGCCGCGGCCTCGTCCGGTACGGAAGAAACATGCCGTGATCGTTCAAAAGCCCGCATCGGCCAAACAAGTTGTGGAGGCTGCGCCACCCGCGCCCTCCGTTTCACAGGCCAATGGTGTTGCCGCTCTTTCAAGCGCGGCGCTCGCAACCCGGGCGCAGGGTCGCGCTGCCTATGGCCGTCTTGTCTGGAAGAAAATTGCCGAGGCCAAGCCCGTCGGGCTTCATCGTAAAGGCAGCGTCGATGTGCGGTTCAGCGTTTCGTCGACGGGGGCTCTCGTGTCCGTCGAGGTTCTGCATGCCGACGGTGACGCTGCGTTTGAGGCTCTGGCACGCAAGACGCTGGCGCGCGCTGCGCCCTTTCCCGTGCCGCCGCCGGAGCTGACGCAGGACGATCTCTTTTTCGAAATTCCATTCAATTTTCAATGAGCCAGTCAGCCCTCGTCGCGGCCTCTCAACTGCCCTATATTGACAGAAACAGGCAAAAGACGGGGACGAGACGTGACCAGACCAGCTTCTGTATCCGATTGGCGAGCGAAGGCGCAGAGCCGCTTGCCGCGCATGATGTTTGACTACATCGATGGCGGGTCCTATGCGGAATCGACGCTCAAGCGCAATGTCGAGGACCTTGAGCGCATCGCGCTTCGCCAACGCATTCTCAACGATGTGTCGCAGCTTTCTCTCTCGACCGAGATTCTAGGCGAGACCATGTCGATGCCTGTCATTCTTGCGCCGGTTGGCATGGCCGGGCTTTATGCGCGCCGTGGTGAAGTGCAAGCGGCGCGCGCCGCTGAAAAGATAGATGTGCCCTTCACGCTATCGACGGTTAGCATCTGCTCGATCGAGGAAGTGCGCGCGGCGCGCGAAAAGCCGTTCTGGTTTCAGCTTTATATGATCAAAAACCGTGACTATATGGAAAAGCTCCTGCAACGCGCGAAAGACTCCGGCGCGCGCGTGCTGGTCTTCACCGTCGATCTGCCGACGCCCGGCGCGCGCTACCGCGATGTGCGTTCGGGCCTATCGGGCGATCTGACGCCGCTCGACAAGATGAAGCGCGCTCTCAACGCGGCTAGCCACCCCCGCTGGATTTGGGACGTGATGCTCAACGGCGGCCCGCAGACCTTTGGCAATATCGTGGACGCCATGCCCAACGCCAAAGGCACCAATGATTTTGCCATGTGGATTGGCAAAAATTTCGATCCTTCCGTCAATTGGGATGATTTTGCTTGGATCCGCGAGCGCTGGGACGGGCCCATCGTCATCAAAGGTATTCTTGACCCTGAAGACGCGCGCCGTGCCGCCGATGTCGGGGCCGACGGGGTCATCATTTCCAATCACGGTGGGCGCCAGCTTGACGGCGTGCTGTCAGGCGTCGCCGCCTTGCCGCCCATCGTGGAAGCGGTTGGCTCGCGCATGACGGTATTGATGGATGGCGGCGTGCGCTCAGGCCTCGACGTCTTGAAGGCGATGGCGATGGGGGCAAAGGGCGTTCTGGTCGGGCGCGCCTGGGCCTATGCGTTGGCGGGTGGCGGCGAGGCAGGCGTCATGGACATGTTGAATACGCTGCGTGGCGAACTTCGGGTGGCGATGATGCTGACGGGCTGCACGGATATCCGCGAGGCCGGTGACCATATGCTGGTGCGTGACGAGTGATGGGCTTGGGCTTAACCAATAAGGAAATTTTGAATGGATGACGCACGCGATGTGCCCGAGCGGCACCAGTTTGAGCTTGTGGTTGAAGGCATCACAGCCTTTGCTCAATATCGTATGATTCCCGGCGGCATTGAATTTTATCATACCGTCGTGCCAGAGGCATTGGGCGGCAAGGGCGTCGGCTCGCACCTTGTCAAGAATACGCTTGATCAGGTGCGCGCGCGTGGCCTTAAGGTCAAACCAACCTGTTCGTTCTTTGCGGCCTACATCAAGAAGCACACAGAATACCTAGATTTGGTGGAGGAAGGGTTTGCGCTTTGAAGCTCAGCCAGTCTAGTAACGTGCCGTGGCTTTGATGGTTTGGTCGCATATTACCTTATGGCGTCTGGCCCCTGCCGCAGTAGCGCTTCAGCGTCCTCAACGAGCTTTGAGATAATGGCTGCTGCAGGGCCGGTTTTGTTGACGAGGCCAGCACCTTGACCGGCATACATCGCCATCGATTCAATATCGCCTTCAACATCTCGGTTGGGTGGCATGACACTGTAGCGAGCAATCGGGAGCTTGGCCGCGTGCCCCATGATGTTGTCTTCGCCCGGCCGCTTACCGCTTGGCAGCGATCCTGCCTGCTCCCATGCGTCGATCGTTGAATTGCGCAAGACACGGTGGGGGGCGTCAGGCCAGCCGACATCGAACACTGTGCCATAGGCTGTATCGGAGTCCGACGCTTTCAAAATCGCCGCTTTATATGCTGCGTGGGCATCGGCTTCGTCGGAGACGATGAGGGCTGTGCCGACCATTGCGCCGCTCGCGCCTAGCATGAAGGCTGACGCTAGGCTTCGGCCGTCAGCAATGCCACCGGCGGCAACGACGGGCAACCCGCCACTGGCATCGACGACTGTGGGAACAAGCGCATGAAGCCCGATCTGGCCCCAAACATGCCCGCCTGCCTCTAGGCCTTGCGCCACAAGCACGTCTGCACCGGCGTCGCGCGCGCGCCGCGCGTCTGCACTGCTTCCGACTGTGACCATGACCTTCGCGCCGCCAGATTTGGCTCTTGCGATGAACGGCGCGGCGTCACCCCAGAAAAAATGCATGACGGAAACCGATTGTGCTAACGCCAGCTCGATATGCGCCTCAGGGCCAAAGGCAACATTAAGATTGACGCCAAAGGGCGCGTTCGTCGCTCGGCCTAATACGTCCAACTCATGCGCAGCCTGATCGCCTGCCATGGGCCAGATGGGCAGCAACCCCAGTCCGCCCGCATTGCTGATGGCCGCCGCAAGCTCGGGCCCGGCAACGCCACCCATTGGAGCCAGAATAATCGGCAATTTAAGGCCGAGCCGGTCCATAAGTTTTGTGTTGAATGTCATGTGTGAGCCCTCTATCGAAGGCCCTGATCGTAAGTTGATGTCTCGGCAAATACAAACGGATGCGCAGCAAGCGCGCAAAATCGGTCAGAGCGTAGATCGTTTAGCGCTTGCTCAAATCTTTGCAGTCGTCGGCCAGCGCGCAGACGGCGTCATGCATATGGGCGAGATAATTCGCCATGCTGGCATAACCTTCTGGCGTGAGTTCGATGAAGACCCGTCGTCCATCGGTCGGGTCCTTGACGCGGGTGGCAAGACCAGCCGCCACCAGATCGCCGATGCGGCGCAGTGCCGTGGTGGCGGGTACGCGGCCTGCGATGCAGAGGCTTGAGACTGAAATCTGCTTTGCGTTGAGTTGGGCATGCATCAAATCCAGCAGCATGTCCCAGACGGGATCAGCAAAAAGACCGCCGGGGAAGAATTTGTTGCGGGCTGAGTAAGTGTCGAGCAACAGCTTTGCCCAGCGGCGGGTCTGCGCCAATTGCTCGGGTGATGGGGTCTGTGGAACCGAGATCGGGATGGCGGGCCGCGCGCCGCCTTGCCGTGCGCCCCAGATCGGGCGATCCACCGGCGGCGGGCTGATCTGGCGCTCATCAAAATGTGTATCGTTCCCGTCCGGTCCATTGGCCGGAGAGGAGGCGGAGGCAGCTCGTGAGAGCATTTCGAATCTTTGGGTCATGCAACCATAATTACACAGTGAACTGTTAATGCAACCATAACGAGAGTTATAGAATTGAAATTACGCGTATTGCGTGTGTCGTTGGTCCCGGCCTTGGCTCTTGGTGAACCACAGGCAGGTTTGGTAGGAAAACGATGAATTGATGTTTGCGGTGAAGGGCTTAAATAGAGCCCATCATCCCTTCCTAAGCCTGTTTTTCGGACGGCCTGATCGAGCGAGACGCCCCATGCCTGACATCAAAAAAATTTCAGACATCAAAAAATCCCTCCCCCTTTCGCTCAGCGAGGCGGCGCAAGGCGTGATGGCCATGGCGCATTTTGCTGGGTCGCGCCATTGGGTGCCCGCCACCAGCGGCAATTTTTCGGTGCGGATAGACGAGCGGTTTGCTGCCGTGACCGCCACCGGGGCCGATAAGGTTCACCTCACGCAAGCTGAAGTGATTGCCGCCGAAATCGACGGCGCGCCGCATCCGCGTGCCTCCGCCGAGGCCCCGCTGCACCTTGCACGTTATGCCGGTGAGCCCTGCGTCGGTGCGATTGCCCATATCCATTCGCTGCCTGCCACCGTGCTGTCGCGCCGCCATGAGGCCGCAGGCGTGTTGCGGCTTAAAGGCTGGGAATTGCTCAAGGCCTTTTCAGGCGTCACCACTCATGAGACTGTGCTCGATATATTGATCGTGCCCAATGACCAGGACACCGACCGTTTGGCCGCTCTGGTTGAGACACGTCTTGGGCAAGGCGTTCACGCGCCGGGCTATCTGATTGCTGGTCACGGTCTTTATGTGTGGGGTGCCAACGTCAAGGAGACGTTGCGCCATATGGAAGCCTTTGATTTTCTTTTGACCGCCGAACTTCATCAGGAGGGCGCGCGATGACGCAACTAACTGTTTATCCAGACACCGACCCGACCGTCACGCTTATAGACACAACCGATGGCATCGAAATTGCCACGACGCTATCTGACATCGACGTCATGTTTGAACGCTGGCAGGCCGCCGTTGAGCTTTCAGACGATGCCGATCAGGCCGCTGTGCTCGCCGCCTATGACACCGAGGTGCAAAGACTGATGCGCGAGGGCGGCTATCAGACGGTTGATGTCGTGCGCGTCAAGCCCGACCATCCTGACCGTGTTGCCATGCGTCAGAAATTTTTGGCCGAGCACACGCACGCTGAAGACGAAGTGCGTTTTTTCGTTGAAGGCGCAGGCGCGTTTTATCTGCGCAAAGGCGGCAAGGTTTACCGCGTCATTTGCGAGCGCAATGACCTGTTGAGTGTGCCCGCTGGTATCACGCATTGGTTTGACACCGGCGCTCGCCCCCATTTCTGTGCCATCCGTATTTTTACGTCTGCTGATGGCTGGGTTGGAAACTTCACCGGCGATGACATTGCCTCGCGGTTTCCCAAGTTTGGCGATTGATTAGCCCGATGAAAATCCGCGCTATCCTCACCGACATTGAAGGCACCACCACACCCATCGCCTTTGTGCATGATGTGTTGTTTCCCTATGCGCAAGTCCGCTTGGCTACGTTCTGTGCGGCGCATCACGATGAACCGGAGGTTGCTGCCGCGCTTGCCGCCGCGCGCGCGCTGGAGGCCAAGCCCACGCTTGATCTTGATGCCACCGTAGCGCTGCTTCTTGGATGGATGACCGAAGATCGCAAGGCAGGCCCGCTCAAAACCTTACAAGGGCTGATCTGGCAGGCGGGCTATGAGGAAGGCGCGCTCAAAGGGCCGATTTATGAAGACGCCGCCGCGCTCTTTTTGTGTTGGGAGTCGCAGGGGCGCAAACTCTATGTCTATTCGTCCGGCTCGGTGGCCGCGCAGAAGTTAATTTTTGGCTATTCTGATCAGGGCGATTTGCGACCCCTGTTCAGCGGCTATTTCGATACCGCCGTTGGAGCCAAAGTAGAGGCTGCGTCTTATGCTGCCATCGCCAAGGCGATTGATGTAGCCCCCGGCGCCATCCTTTTTCTCACCGACATGCCTGCCGAAGTCAGCGCCGCGCGCGCCGCAGGTTTGCAGGTCGCGCGCATTGATCGGGCAATGGGGCCGGATGAAACGACTAACGAAGATGATGTCCTTGTTGCGGGTTCATTTGGGCCGGTCGATCTGCAAATCGTTCAGGCGTAGTCTTCGGCCACCGTCACATCAGCATGTATCGTTGAGCTGAAAGCCTTGAAGGCGATGGTGAGCAATACGGCGACAACGGCGTTCAAGATCACCGTATAGAAAGCGGCGTAGCCCGGCACCGTGTAGCCAAAAATCTCCAGCGGCCAGATCGAGCTTTTGAAATTCAGCACCCATGCCATCCATGTGCCGGTGCCAATGCCCACAGCCCAGCCGATCAGCAGGGCGCGCGGATCGAGCCAGCGTGTGTAGAGGCCAAAGAAGACGGCAGGCAGCGTCTGGATGATCCAGATGCCACCCAGCAATTGCAATTGGATGGCGAGTTTAGTGTCAAGCGCCAGCACAAAGAGCAGTGCGCCTGCCTTTGCCACCAGCGAGACCATCTTGGCCACGCGGGCTTCATCCTGAGGGGTGCAATCAGGGCGGATATATTCTTTGTAGATATTGCGCGTGAAGAGATTGGCAATGGCAATCGACATGATGGCGGCGGGCACCAGCGCGCCGATGCCGATGGCCGCAAAGGCGACGCCGACAAACCAACCATGAAACTGATCGAGGAAGAGGGCAGGCACCGCAAAATTGGCGCCATATTTGAGGAAGCCTTCGGCAAACTCAGGTTTGCTGCCAACGCCTGAGGCATAGGCCATGTAGCCCAGCAGCGACAGCAAGGCGAGCACCATCGAATAGGCGGGCAGGATCGCCGCATTGCGCCGGATAACGCGGCCAGAGCTTGCGCTCAACACGCCGGTCATCGAATGGGGATAAAGAAACAGCGCCAATGCGGAGCCAAAGGCGAGCGTTGCATAGGCGCTCCATGCGCCCATGCTGCCTGCAGATGGGGTGGCCAGCGTCAGTCTTTCGGGTGGCACGGCTGCAAAAATCGCCGCATAGCCGCCGAGCTTTGCCGGGATGATGATAACGGCGGCGATCACCGTGATGTAGATCAGCAGATCCTTGACGACAGCGATCATGGCGGGCGCGCGTAAGCCACTTGAATAGGTGAAGGCAGCAAGAATGACGAAGGCGATGATGAGCGGCATGTGGCCCATCGCGCCATGGGTATCAAAGCCCAATGCACCGATCACGGTTTCAAGGCCAACCAACTGCAAGGCGATATAGGGCATGGTGGCGACGATGCCGGTCATGGCGACGGCGAGCGCTAGTCCAGGGTGACCATAGCGGCCTTTGACGAAATCGGACGCCGTGATGAAGCCATGCTTGCGTGCCACCGACCACATGCGCGGAAAGATGAGAAAGACCAACGGATAGACGATGATCGTATAAGGCACGGCGAAAAAGCCGATAGCGCCCGCGGTGAAGACGAGGGCGGGCACGGCGATGAATGTATAGGCGGTGTAAAGATCGCCGCCGAGCAGGAACCATGTGACGATGGTGCCAAAGCGTTGGCCGCCTAAGCCCCATTCATTGATGTGATTGAGATCGCCTGCGCGCCAGCGTGCGGCGGCAAATCCCATGATGGTGACAAGGGCGAAAAGCCCAACAAAAACGAAGGTCGCAGTCCACTGCATCGGCATTCGTTTTATTCTTCTTCTTTTGCGGTGGCGAGATAGACCGAGAAGGTGATGATGGCGCTGAGCGGGATCCAGATCATCTGGAACCAATAGTAGAAGGGCACGCCAGCCAGTGTCGGTTCTAGCCTGTTGAAGAAGGGCACATAGAGGACCGGGATGAACGGCAGAAAGATCAACGGCAGCAGCCAGCGGCGCTTATGCGCGCTACTTTTTGGGCCTTTTTTGCCGCTATCAGAATTGGTCATGATTCCCCCCAAGGATGCCTGACGCCTGTGTCGGGGGACTTTAGTTTGACGCGGCGGGCCTGTCACCCGCCATCACTCACCGTCACCCGCCATCACGCGCCAGTGCTTCGACATTGCTTCTTGTAGTGTCGCTGGTGATGCTGATGCTGTTTCATTGAAGCCGATCAGGGACCTTCACTTCGGTCACGGGAGCGGCCTTCGTGTCAATTTTACAACTTTGGACGGGGCTCTCTGTTTTTCGGGGATCAGACGTTTTTTATTCAAATGATATGTTATAACATTTTATCAATAAAAACTATTGAAAATAATTCTCATTATCATTATCAATCACGACAATGAAGTTACTTTATGGAGTTGAAAATGGCTGCTCGGCAGAGCTTTTTGATTATGGGGTCGGCGCTGGTCGGTCTTTTTGTGGCAACGAACGCCTATGCAGACGACGTGCAGGCTGAGCGGATCGAAGCCAAGACCGGGGTAGAAGAACGCTTGATATCGGCCTCGGTGATCGGCACCTATCAGAGTGCTAGCGACAGCGACGTCAGTGATGAAGCCGCTTTGCGACCTGAAGTTTTCATCACCCTGCCGGTGGCTGGTATTGGCGGCGAATTGCATGTGCATATTGAAGGCACGACAACGCCGCGCGCCAATGGCGTGACAAGTTTCCTTGGTAATTCGAACACCAATGTCGGCACGGCCACCAATAGCGCCGGTCATGGGCGTCTGCAGGTGTCTGAATTGTACTATGAGTTTGAAGGTGGCCCGGTCACGTTCAATGTCGGTCTTCTCGACACGACGGCCTTTCTCGACACCAGCGCTTTTGCTGGCGATGAACGTATACAGTTCATGAATTGGTCACTGGTGCATAACACCACCATTGAATTTCCCGACTATACGCTGGGTGCCGTGATGAGCACCAAAGGCGACGGCGCAGTGCCGGGCCTCATTGTTGTTGTGGGGGCCTCCAACGGTCTTGGCGACAATCCGAGCCATACCTATCCGGAGCTTTTTGATGTGCGCAGCACCGACCAGGGTCTATTTGTCGGTGCTGAATTGGGCTGGGCCATTGCTGGGCTTGGCGACGAAGGAGCTGCGCATCTTGGCGTCTGGACCAACACCGCCGATCACAGCTATCTCGATGCGCGCCCCGGCACGTCGTCTAACAAAGGCGTCTATGGCGTGCTGGAAGGCACGGCCTTGAACACAGGCTGGACCTTACGTGCAGGCAAGGCCGACGCCGATGTTTCCGACGCCGATTGGTTCCTTGGTGCCTCGGTGCAGCACCCGCTTGGCGAGAAAGTCACCTTGGGCTTGGGTGTCACGCAAACAGGCGTTTCCAATGATCTTGGGGCCGGGACGGCCGACACCACAGAGGCTGAAGTCTATGTGAAATATGATGTGCTGCCGAGCGTTGCTCTGACGCCGTCAGTGCAATTCGTGCGCAATCCAGGCTTTGACAATACCGGCACGTTGATCGACGAAAACAACTGGATCGTTGGCTTGCGCATCGGCTTTGAGATGTAAGTACGTTTGGGAGATGTAAGGACGTTTGTGCCGGTGCTTGACGTAACCGGATGGGAAGGGTGTTGCGGTCTTGATGACCCAACACCTTTTTTCATTTTGCTTCCCCATTTTGTATCCCCAACTTTGTATTGTTGCCCCGCTTGTGCCTTTGACAGCCTTCGCAGACAATCATCTTTGTGACCCAAAAGCGCCGCCCCTCATCTGCCCGCAAACGTCGCGCACGCCCCCGTGCTGCGCCCACCAAGCGGACAAGCCTCAGACGTCTTGCAGGCAATCTGTTGCTGGTGCTTTTCGTGGTGCCCGCGCTCATCCTCATTGCCTATCGTTTTGTGCCGCCACCGGTGACGCCGCTCATGCTCATTCGCTTGGTTGAGGGCTATGGCATCACCAAGGACTGGACGCCGCTCAGCCGCATCTCGCCCAATTTACAACGCGCCGTGATTGCATCGGAAGATGCCAAATTCTGCATCCATCGTGGGTTTGACTGGCAAGCTGTGGATAAGGCTATTAATCGCAATGCGCGTGGGCTCAGTTTGCGCGGCGCCAGCACGATCAGCATGCAGACGTCGAAAAATCTGCTCCTCTGGCCTGCGCGGAATTTTTTGCGTAAAGGGGCGGAGGCTTATCTGACCGTCTGGCTTGAAGCGCTGTTGCCCAAGCGGCGTATTCTTGAGCTCTATCTCAATGAGATCGAATGGGGGCCGGGCATTTATGGGGCCGAAGCGGCCGCGCGACATTATTTTGGGACCAGCGCGGCGCATCTTAATGCCCGTCAGGCCGCCCTCATGGCGACCGCCTTGCCGAGCCCGCTTAATTGGCGGCCTGACGAACCGGGGCCGTGGATGAGCGAGCGCGCAGGCACCATTCAGGCGCGCATGAACAGTATTTCACTTGGCAAAGACGGCCCTTGCCCCTGATCAGCCGTGTTCGGCCTCGCCCGCCTCGGTGCTGTCGAGGCTCGCGGCCAGCGCGCAGAGTTCCACGCTTGTGCGCGCCAGTTGCCAGCCTGCAATCGAGATCATGTCATTGCGTGCATAGTCTTGGCGGATGCGCGCCGTGATGGCGGTGCGGGTGGCGTCGGGTGTGCTGCTTCTGGCCCAGCCCAGCGGCTGCAAGCGTTTGGCGATGGTGGCTGCGATCACTTTTGCCTCGCGGGTCTTACCGCCGGTCTCTATCCATTTCATGCCAAGGCGGGCTGCCGCTTTGCGGTCGGCAAGCAGGCTTGCAAGATTGTTGGCCAGTTGGCCGCTGTCAGGTTCAAAATAGGAAAACGATGCGGGTACCGCGCCGGCCACGAGGGCGACACCGCCAAGGATGAGGACGTTGCGGCGCGAAATAGCGGGGCGGCGCGAGATGGCTGGATGATGTTTGTCGCTCATGGCTCAGGCTCCCCGCGCAAATTTTTGGGCCACATGGTCACTCAGCCGCATGGCGAGCGCCAAGATCGTCAATGTCGGGTTGACGGTGGCCGAGGTCGTGAAGACAGAGCTTCCCGCGATATAAAGATTATCTATCCCATGCACTTTGCAGTCGGCATCCACTACGCCCTTGCGCGGATCATCCGACATGCGTGTGGTCCCCATGTGATGATTGCCCCAGCCTTCGGCCTCGTCCCATTTGTCTTTGTCTTTAAAGAGAATGCGCACGGTGCCGTTGCCCCACTCGCCAAAAGCGCGCGCCAGCGCCTCTAGATTGCGGCGCAGGTTGGCGCGATCTTCGACGTTGAGCCGCCAGTCGAGCTTGGTGCGGTGCAAGCCCAGCGCGTCCTTGCTGTCAGACAGCGAAACGCGGCTCAACGGATTGGGTGTCTGCTCGGTGGCGCAGCCCGTGCCGTAGCGCATGCCCAGCGTCGGGCCGCTCGCCGGATCGGCGGTGGTTGAATGCATCAACTGCAAAATGTCAGGCTCGACATCACGCTGAGCGGCCAGCGCTTTCTCGTCGTAGGTGTCATTGGCCGTGATCATTTGCGATTCATAAAAAGTCATCACCGTGCCAAGGCGGCGCGTCTTGCGCAGATATTCGTCGGTGAACATAAAGACCGCGCGGATCTGCGCCCCATTGAGCTTGGTATAGGTCCTGTAGTAGGGCGCGACGATTTCCGGGTCCGTCAGCAGGATTTCCACCGGCTTATCGATATGCGGGTGCTCCATGAAATAGCGCCCCACCACGTCACGGGTGTTGCCAAGGCCTGCCTTCTGCACCGAGTTTGACAGCAGCAACACGCGCGGGTTTTCGATGCCGCCCGTTGCCAGAATCACCAGCTTAGGCCGCACCTCAAAATGAACGCCGCTCAATGTGCCGACGCGCAGGCGCTCCACCACATTGGCCTCGGCGTTGGGCACGATTTCCAGCACGTTGGAATGGAGATAGGTTTTGATATTGGGGGCTTGCTCGATCTTTTTGCGATAGACCTGCCCAAAGCGTGTCGGCGGGCTGTATTCAAACCAGCGCGTCGTCACCTCGCCGCCGGGCAGCGGCAGCGTCTGGTTTTTGCCGCCGTCTGACCACCAGTCGGTGTCGTTGAAGCGATAGGGCCCCACCTGCGCCACCTCATTGGCGCGTTTGTAATAGGGCACCAACTCATCATAGGTGATCGGCCAGCCTGAATGGGGCACCCAGTCGCGCTGTTCAAAGTCGAGGGGCTGCATCGGGCGGCACCAGCCACCCCAATGGTTGGTCGAGCCGCCGAAATAGCGCAACCGCGAGGTGTCGAGCGTATAGGGCACGCCGACGCTCTCACCTTCATAAAGCGCCTGTGTGTCCGGTTCAAAGTCGAGCCCGCCGCTTTCGATCAGCGTAATAGCCACATCCGAGCCCGCCAGCTCGCGCGCAATGGTGATGCCAGCCGCCCCTGCGCCAATGATGGCGATGTCGGTTTCGATAATGGTGCCGTCCGGCACCTGCCGCCCGTCAATGAACATCTTTTGGTCTATCTCCGAATACGCTCGTCGCCCACATTTATAGCCCTTATTTTGGCAAGGCTATTACCGCGCATATGGCCTCATGCGGCGGCTAGTCTGGTGTGTTTCAATAGCGTGTCAATTTTGCGGCGCAACCGCGAAATTTACGCGGCGGCGAGTTGTGCTATGGTACTCGGAGAATTGGCAGCTTTTGCGCTGTTTTAGGCTGGACCCACCTCCGCGCGATGTGTCAATTTCGCTGCCAAGCAAGAATGTTCACTGCCAAACAAGAATGCCCCGACCAATCGGGCACGACCCATAAGAGATCGGCAAAGCGGCTCCCCCGCCATCCTCATCAGGTTTAGCTGTTTTGCGAATTCAGGGATTGCTTCCAAACGGAGAGAAAACATGACCGACTATCTGAAGTTTTACATCAACGGCAAATGGGTTGACCCCACAACACCCAAGACGCTCGACGTCATCAACCCGGCCACCGAAGAGCCCGTCGCCAAAATCAGCATGGGCAGTGCCGATGACGTGAACAAGGCTGTTGCGGCTGCCAAGGCCGCTTTCCCGAAATTCTCGACGACCTCCAAGAAAGAGCGCATCGAGCTTCTGGAAGCCATCATCGAAACCTATAAGAAGCGCTATCCTGAAATTGCAGCCGCCATCACATCCGAAATGGGGGCGCCCAGCGGCCTTTCCATGCAGGCGCAGGCCGCTATGGGTGTGGCGCATTTGGCCACCAATCTTGAATTGCTCAAGAACTACGAATTTGAAACCGACAAGGGCACCTCGCGCATCGTGCGCGAGCCTGTCGGCGTTTGCGGCTTCATCACGCCATGGAACTGGCCGATCAACCAGATCACTTGCAAAGTCGCCCCGGCGCTCGCCGTTGGCTGCACGATGGTATTGAAGCCGTCCGAAGTTGCGCCGATCAACGCCTATCTCTTTGCTGAAGTGCTGCATGAAGCGGGCGTCCCCGCTGGCGTCTTCAACCTCATCAATGGCGATGGCCCCAGCGTTGGTGCGCCGCTCTCTGCTCACCCTGATGTGGACATGATGTCGTTCACAGGTTCGACGCGGGCTGGCATCCTCGTCTCCAAGGCCGCTGCCGATACGGTCAAGCGCGTCGCGCTCGAACTCGGTGGCAAGTCAGCCAATATCGTTCTCGACAGCGCCGACTTCAAAAAGGCGGTTGCGGGCAGCGTTATGGGCATGATGTCCAACTCGGGTCAGTCCTGCAATGCGCCTTCGCGTATGCTCGTCCCGGCCAAGCGTCAGGCCGAAGCCGTGGCGATTGCCAAGGCAGCCGCTGAATCGATCAAGGTCGGCGATCCGACCGCTGAAGGCATCAACATGGGGCCGGTTGTTTCTGACGTTCAGTTCAACAAAATCCAGGGCCTGATCCAGAAGGGCATCGAAGAAGGCGCGACGCTTGTCACCGGCGGCACGGGTCGTCCTGAAGGTCTCAACAAGGGCTATTATGTCCGCCCGACGATCTTCTCCGATGTCACCAACGACATGACCATCGCGCGCGAAGAAATCTTCGGCCCCGTCCTCACCATCCTTCCCTATAAGGATGAAGAAGACGCTGTCGCCATCGCCAATGACACGGTCTATGGCCTGTCCGGCTATGTGCAGGGTGAACCCGGAGAGGCCCGCAAGGTCGCCGCGCGTCTGCGCACCGGCAACGTCCACATCAACCTCGCTGGCCCCGACCTCAACGCACCGTTTGGTGGTTACAAGCAGTCGGGCAACGGCCGCGAATGGGGCGAGTTCGGCTTTGAAGAATTCCTCGAAGTGAAAGCCGTGTTGGGTTACAACGCCGCCTAAGTTTTCGGAGTATTCCGAATACGGAAAAGCCGGTGCAGAGATGCATCGGCTTTTTCATTGGGCTTGGCCATCCTTCGAGACAGGCCTAACGGCCTTCCTCAGGATGAGGCAGAATTTTTAAGGATCTCACATCCCACAACCCTCATCCCTCCCTCTATCCCTCATCCTGAGGAGCGGCAAAGCCGCGTCTCGAAGGATGGCAACACCCACAAAACCCTCCGCTGTCATCCCGGCCTTGTGCCGGGATCCAGTGCGGCAAATTGTGCGTCATGGCTCGACTTGATCGGGCCATCCATACAGCCCATCGCAAAAAAGTTGGATGCCCCGGTCAAGCCGGGGCATGACGGGTTTTATATGTGAGGCATTTGTTGTCATCTCTCCGCCACACTCACCCGAAAGAGTTCTGAACCCGCGCCGACTGTCCTATAGTCGCCACAGATTCACGTCTTTTGATCGGGTTTGCCTTGTCTGAAACAATTGAAAATGCCGCCCCCAAGGGCGAGCTCGCCATCCGCGTGCTCGCCATGCCCGCCAATACAAACCAGAACGGCGATATATTCGGTGGTTGGTTACTTGGCCAGATGGATATGGCGGGCGAGGTCACAGTCTCAAAGTTGAGCAAAGGCCGTTGTGTCACCGTGGCGGTGGATGCGATGAGTTTTCGCAAACCCGTCTTTGTCGGTGATGTGGTCGGCATCTATGTCGAGGTGCTGCATGTCGGGCGCACTTCGGCGTCCGTTGGCATTGAGGCATGGGTCGTTCGGCGCAACGAGACGGCCCCCATTCTGGTGACGCAGGGCAAGTTCACCTATGTGGCGATTGATGATGAGGGCGCGCCGATGGCCATTGCTGCGGCGGCGAGCGCGCCATGAGCGGGCTTGTTTACACGGGCGTCGAAGAAAGCGTTGACGCCATCATTCGTGATGTCGGCAAAACCATCGTGCTCGGCTTGCCGCTCGGGCTTGGCAAGGCCAACACCATTGCCAATGCACTCTATGCTCGCGCCGTCGCTGATCCCTCCATTCGCCTCAGCATCTTCACCGCGTTGACGCCGGAAGTGCCACGCGCGTCGGGTGATTTGGAACGCCGCTTCCTTGCGCCGTTCGCTGCGCGCGTGTTTGGCGGCTATCCCGAATTGGCCTATGTGCGCGCGCTCAGAGCAGGCACGTTGCCGGCTAATATCGACGTCACTGAATTTTTCTTCCTCGCGGGCCGTTGGCTTTCCGTGCCGCATGCCCAGCAGAATTATATTTCGTCCAATTACACCCATGCGGCGCGCGACATGATCGGACGCGGCGTCAATGTCATCACCCAGTTGGTCGCCAAGCAGGTCGTCGATGGCGAGACGCGCTACAGCCTGAGCTGCAATACCGATACGACGCTCGAATTGCTGGAGGCGCGTGCGGCGGGCAAGGTGTCTTTCGCGCTGGTGGGCGAGGTCAATTCTGAGCTGCCTTTCATGCCCGGCGCGGGCAATCTACCGGCGGATGCCTTTGCGCATGTGCTGGATGATCCCACGACTGACTTTCCCCTCTTCGCGCCGCCCAAGGAGCCCGTCAGCGCCACCGAATATGCCACCGGCTTTCACGTTGCGCGCCTCATCGCCGACGGCGGTACCTTGCAAATCGGCATTGGCAAGCAAGCCGACGCGCTGGTGCATGCGCTTACCTTGCGCCAACATAAAAACGCCGCCTTTCGCGCCACGGCAGCGCGGCTTGCGCCGGTTGCGCCCGCGCATCACGAAGCACCCTTTGTTGAGGGGCTCTACGGCGTCAGCGAAATGTTTGTCGATGGTTTTCTCGCACTCATCAAGGCGGGCATCCTCAAGCGCGAAGTCGATGGTGTGTTGTTGCATGCGGCGTTCTTTCTCGGCACACGGGTGTTTTATAAAACCCTGCGCGAGATGAAGGCTGAGGCGCTCGCCAAATTGCAGATGGTGGCGGTTTCTTACACCAATGATCTGTCGGGTGACACTGAAACCAAGCGCCGCCACAGGGTCAAGGCGCGGTTTGTCAACAACGCCATGATGGTGACGCTGCTCGGCGCTGTCGTGTCCGATGGTTTGGAAGATGGCCGCGTCGTCAGTGGCGTCGGCGGACAATATAATTTTGTCGCGCAAGCCTTCGAGCTTGAGGGCGCACGCTGCATCATCACGCTCAGCGCCACGCGTAAGACCAAGGGCAAGTTCGTCTCGAACATTCTCTGGTCCTATGGCCACACCACCATCCCGCGCCACCTGCGTGATATCATCGTCACCGAATATGGCGTGGCCGATCTGCGCGGAAAATCTGACGGCGACGTCATTGCGGCGCTGCTGGCCATCGCGGACTCGCGCTTTCAATCCGCGTTGCTGCGCCAAGCCAAAGCGGCGGGCAAGATCGACAAGGCCTATGAAATCCCGCTCGCCCATCGCGCCAATACACCCGCGCGCATCCGTGCTGCGTTGGCTGATTTGTCGGCGGTGGGCGACCTGCCGCGTTTTCCTTTCGGCAGCGATTTCACCGAGATCGAGCAGCGCTTGATGCCCGCGCTGCAACAGCTCCAATCAGCAAACCCGTTGCGCCTTGCCTCGCTCGCTCTGCGGGGCATGCGCGCGGGCGCACCGCAGGGCGATGTTGCCGCTTGCCTCGCCCGCATGGAGCTTGCCGCGCCCCGCAGCCTGAAGGAGCGGCTCTTTCATTGGCTGCTCATCGGTGCGCTGACGCCGCCAGCCTAATATTGCGGAAAGTTTAGTGAAAGGGATGCGCCGCCTCGCGCATGATGGAACACCCGCTCTCTCCATCATGCACTCTTTGAGGCCCACCCATGTTCGTCGCCTTCTTCCCGCGCCCCCGGCTGTTCTTCTGGTCGGCTATTTTGTGGACCGCGTTGGCTGTCGCGCTCTGGTATGAAGGTGGCGCCTCCTTTGGCGCGGTGATCGGGCTGCCTGCTGCCCCGCCTGCCGCGCCGCCCATCGTCGGCGTGTCGCTCTTTTGGTCGCCGCCATTCCTCTGGTTCTATCTTTACTATGTCGCCGCCGTTGGTCTCTTTGCGGCCTTCTGGCGGATCGTCGCGCCGCATATGTGGTGGCATTGGTCGATCCTGGGGTCCGCGCTCATCCTCTTTGCCACCTATATTCAGGTCGAGGTTTCCGTCGCCATCAACAATTGGTACGGGCCGTTTTATGACTTGGTGCAGGCCGCGCTGAGCCATAGCGCGCCCGTCACGCTCGCCCAGTTCTACGGCGAGCTTGCGACCTTTGCCTATATCGCGCTGGTCGCCGTCACGGTCGGCGTGCTGACGCGGTTTTTTGTCAGCCATTATGTGTTCCGTTGGCGCAGCGCCATGAACACCTATTACATGACGCATTGGGGCAAGCTGCGCCTCATCGAAGGGGCCGCCCAGCGTGTGCAAGAAGACACGATGCGCTTTGCCACCACCACCGAAGACCTCGGCGTCAGCCTGATTAATTCGGTGATGACGCTGATCGCCTTTCTGCCGGTGCTGGAGCGCTTGTCGCTGCACATCACCACCTTGCCGCTCGTCGGTGCGGTGCCGCATTCGCTGGTCATCGCGGCGATTGTTTGGTCGCTGTTTGGTTCGCTCTTTCTCGCCGCCATCGGCGTCAAGCTGCCGGGCCTTCAGTTCCGCAATCAGCGCGTCGAGGCGGCCTACCGCAAAGAGCTTGTCTATGGCGAGGATGACGCCGCACGCGCTGCACCGCTTAACGTGCGCGAATTGTTCTCCCATGTGCGCGAAAATTATTTCCGGCTCTATTTTCACTATATGTATTTCAACGTCGGCCGGATCATCTATCTGCAAACGGACAATATCTTTCCCTACATCATCCTCGCCCCCACCATCGTCGCGGGCCAGATCACGCTGGGCCTGATGAACCAGATCCTCAATGCCTTCGATCAGGTGCGCTCGTCCTTCCAGTATCTCGTCAACTCCTGGACGACGATCATCGAGCTTTTGTCAATTTACAAACGCCTGCGTGGATTTGAATCCGCCATTCACAATCAGCCGCTGTCAGCGATCGAGGGCGAACCTCTTTCGACTGTCTCTTGATTGGCGCTTGTTTCGACCCTATTTCAGTGGACAATAGCATCATCACAAAATCTGAACGGGGAGCCCCACATGGCCGACACCAAAACCGAATACGTCCCGCCCAAGGTCTGGACCTGGGACAAGGCCAGCGGTGGCCGCTTTGCCAATATCAATCGCCCGGTGGCTGGCCCGACGCATGACAAGGCATTGCAGGTCGGCAAGCATCCCTTCCAGCTTTATTCGCTGGCCACGCCCAATGGCGTCAAGGTGACGGTGATGCTCGAAGAGCTTTTGGCGCTCGGCCATAAGGGCGCCGAATATGACGCTTGGCTCATCAACATCGGTGAGGGCAACCAGTTCGGCTCAGATTTCGTCAAGATCAATCCCAATTCCAAAATCCCTGCGCTGATGGACCACTCCACCACGCCGCCGACGCGGCTATTTGAGTCCGGCTCCATGCTGGTCTATCTAGCCGAAAAATTCGGCGCGCTGATCCCCAAGGATCACACTGCCAAAACCGAATGCATGAATTGGCTGTTCTGGCAGATGGCCAGCGCGCCTTATCTCGGCGGTGGCTTTGGCCATTTTTATGCCTATGCGCCGATGAAGATCGAATATGCCATCGACCGTTTCGCGATGGAGGTCAAGCGCCAGCTCGACGTGCTCGACCAGCATCTGGCGACCCACAAATATATGGCGGGCGATGAATATTCCATCGCCGACATCGCCATCTGGCCGTGGTACGGCTCGCTGGCTTTGGGCCTGCTCTACGAGGGCGGCGAATTTCTCGACGTTGCGTCTTATAAAAACGTCATCCGCTGGACCAAAGAAATAGGCGACCGCCCGGCCGTCAAACGCGGCCGCATGGTCAACCGCGCCTTCGGCGACCCGGCCTCCCAACTGCTGGAACGCCACGACGCCAGCGACTTTGATACGAAGACGCAAGACAAGGTGAAGGTCGCGGAGTAACCGCACTCGCTTTGCTCGAAACGCAAATGGCCCGGTCGCATGATCGGGCCATTTTCATGTCATCCGACCGTCGCCCTCACCGTCATGGCGAGGCGCGCCGCGCCGCGGCAATCCATGCTGAGCCAGTAAGGGTGAACTACCTCGCGCAGCCCGTCCTTGGGCCGCGGCAAGCGCGGACCCGAAGCCTCGCAACGACGAAGGTGGGTCTGACCCCACGCGCCAACGACGCCCCACACACCGCACCCCATCCCCAACCCGTCATGGCCGGACTTGATCCGGCCATCCTCGTCTTTTCTTCGCGCTCAGTCTTGCCCATGTCATGGCGGTGATGCCACCAAAGAACAGGAAAATATCTTCCTGTCGTGATTCGTAAGAGCTGCAAGAATTCTTAGTTTGATCTTTGTGCGTCTCAACAGGCTAGCTTATTCGTCTGATGGCTCGCCTTCATCTCCCTCGGTCCCTTTCTCCACCAGACTTTCACCGCCGAGATTTTCAAAACGATTGTTAGCAAGCCAATGCATGCGTTTGGTTTGAGTAACGAGCACGCGGCGGAGGCCCATTTTAACTGCGCGCTCAGCAATAACTTGAGACAACTTGGATATGATAAGAGCTCGTCGAGCTAAGCGAGTGTCTGGATGGCCACGGAGTTTTTGAATTTGCTCTGATATGATTGAACCACGCACGGAAGGAGGCTCGTTGATTTCTACTGTTGGAACGGGTGGGTCTTTTTCGTTCAGTATGGCCTTGAATTTGCTCTCACTACGCAGTCGGGTAAATACAAGATGCTCAAGTGCGTTGAGATGTGCGTTCGCCATTTTGAACTTTGGGTTCTTTTTTCCTACAGCCTCGAACTCGGGTAGTGGCCATACTTCTATCTCCGCTACTTCAAAGGGATCTAACACCGACATTGCTACAGCATCTGTCCGTTGGTTAGTAAGATGTCGCCCAATACGACCAGAGACTTTTTCCTTGGTTTGGCCAACGTAGATCGGTTCGCCGTCATAGTCGTAGAATGCGTAAACTCCCCATTTGTAACTGCCAATGGCTCGTTCGGTACCGGAAGGGTCATGGTAAAGAGTTTCTTGGAGAAATTTCCGAAGACCTTTACGCAACTCATCGGTTTCGAAGGGAGATTTTCTTGTGTTGTCGATTTTTTTGTCGGTCTTTTTCGGCATGTCGCTCCTCGGTCGCTTGGAGGACAGGCTCGAACAGGTGTTGCGCTAGAAAGCGAACGACCGGAACTGCCACCCCATCCCCAGTAAGGTGGTAGGCTTCGTTATATGCGCGGGGTAGCTTGTAATCGTCGGCAAGACCCATTAACCGGGCAGTTTCTCTTGCGCTAATTAGACGTGAACGTATCCTGTTACCATCTACAACCATGATCGTTTGGCGTGATGATCCACCTGCTGGTGTGCGCAGGCAACCCGCAATTTCATCGAAGCGTACCTCGGCCCTCACGGCTTTCCCGTTTGGCTGCTGCGGTCTCGTCCGTTTATAGACGGTTCCTATCATGCGTCTGCCTGCCCGTTTTGCGGCTTCCAGTTTTGCAAGGTTTACCGGGGACATTTGCGCCACTAAGCGGTCTGTTTGCTCTGGCGAATGCCAAACGACGCTGGTTGGGTTTTCTTCTACAAGGTCCGCAAAACAACTGTTGCGAACGGGAGGGGTCGGCAAGTTCCACCAGAGCCAGTTTTTTCTGGCCGTTTCAGGAATCCTTGCTACAGCGTTCTGAAGGCTTCGGGTGTGGAATGGCTCAATGGCTTCTGGTGAAATAATTTTCTTGTCGATGCGTATGTCGTCACGGACGCCGATCATAAACAGCCTTGGGCGACTCTGTGGTACAAAGAGTTTTGCGTCGATGACGAGGGCCCCGTAGTTGTATCCAGCATTTGCGAAGGTTTTTGCTATCGCGACAAAGTCGGCCCCGTCGTGACTCGTCAATGTACCGTTTACATTTTCCAACGCGATGATCTTGGGACCTCGACCATCGGCGATTAGGTTCTGCATGATGGTCCAGAACGGGTAAAATGTGCCGCTGCGCTCACCCTTTAGGCCAGCTCCGCCTCCCGCAAGTGATAAGTCCTGACAAGGAAACGACCCCCACGCGAGATCGGCGGTGCCGGGGAGCTTATCAAGTGTGACTTGCTGGATATCGCCTACGCTCAATTCGCCGCCAGTCCCCCAATTCAATTGGTAAGTCAGGCCCTTCTTGGCGTCGAAATCGTTCGCAAACGCGCACGTCCAATCGCTGCCTAGCCCGGCGCGTGCCATTCCGCCGCCAGCGAAGAACTCGTAAAATGTAGGCATATTTTCCCCGTGATTTTTGCCGAACGTATCACAGCATTTCTAGACTTAGTTTATGTTTTGTTCTCATGTAGTGCAAGGTCTTTGATATTCATGTTTGTTGGCCTAGCTAGAAGTTGGAAATGGCCGGTCGCCACCCTTCTCATAGGCTTAGATTAAGCTTCTGATTGCGCGCGCTTTCCCCCCTCACCCCTCAATAAACTCCACCCAGTTTCCGTCCGGGTCTTCGACAATGGCAATCGCCACGCCGGGGCGTATTTCTGTCCGAGGACGGATGATCTTCTGGCCCGCCGCCTCGACGTCTTTCAGCACTTCGGCCAAGTTTGAAATCGTCATGGTCCAGTAGCGGTAGCCGGTGCTGCCGGGGATGCCGCCCATGACGGGCGGGGCTTTGGGTTCGCGCATGGGCACGACCAGTTTGATCAGGCTGTCGCCGAACCAGAGGCGGTGCATCACCTTGATGCCCGCGGCTTCCATGTTGACGTCGCCTTCGTAGCGAAAGCCCAGCACGTCTTTATAAAAGGCCAGCATCGCCGAGCCATTGGTGGTGACGATGCCGAGATCGATCGCCGGTTTGGTGGCTTTCACGCCCATGATGTGTCTCCCCTTTAAGGCTTTTCCAAATGGTTTGTTGGCGGAGAGCCTATCGCGCGGGGGCGCGCGCCGCTAGTGAAATAGCCCGCGGGCGCGGGGTTCCTTCACCGTGAACAGCACCGTGGCAAACGAGATCGCCAGCATCAGCGCCGAGATGGAAAAGACCGCCGTGAAGCCAAACGCATGGGCGATGACGCCGCCCATCAGCGGGCCGACCGCGTTCATCGAGGAGATGCCGGTGTTCATCATGGCGATGCGCATGGGCAGGTCTTGCCGCGTGCCAAATTCCAAAATGATGTTCTGCGTCGCGTTTTGAAAGCCGCCCTGGCCCGCGCCAAGGCCCGCAAAGACAATCGCCAGCGTGGTCAGCGTATGGGCTTCGAGCAGCATCAGCGTGGCAAAGGCCCACAGCCCGATGGCGCAGAGAAAAACGAGGCGGTTGCCTAACTTGTCGGCGATGGTGCCCCAGATGAGATTGGTGCCGGTTTGCGCCAACAAATAAGCGATCGACAGCACGCCGAGGTTGGTGCCGCTGAGGCCGATGGCCTCGCCGGTGTAGAGAATGTAAAAAGGCACCGCCAGCGTGCCGAGCGAGGCCGCCGCCGTGGCGATGTAAAAGCGCATCAGCTCTGCGTCATTGCGCAATAGCTCAGGGATTTGGCGCATACGGCGAAACAAATTGGTCTGTGGACGGACTTCTGGCGGTTCAGGCTCGCGCACGAAGAGAAGAATGGCAAGGCCCGCCGCCGTGAGCACAAAGGCGACAAGGAAGGTCGTGGCATAGCCATTGCCCAGCGCGTTGGCCTCGACGAAATATTTGCCGCCGATATAAGCGACGCCCGCCGCCGTCAGCCCCGCGGCAAAATTTCTGAACCCCGTCAGGCGGCCGCGCAAGCGCAGCGGAATGACTTTGGCCATCAGCGTGTTGAAGATCACCGACTGGATGCCGTTGAATAAGCCAAACAGCATCAAGAACGCGATGGCGAAGATGAGCGCCCAATGCGGCGGCAGAAAATAACCGCTGAGCGCGAGGCCCAGCACGCCAAGCCGCATCCCTCCGCCGATTAGCAGGCCCATTGGCAGCACGCGTTTTCGGTGTTCCACCAGTGTCGCGCCGAACAGAGACGACAGCGCATTGCCCAGCCATTGCGCGGCCAGCGCAAAGCCCACCATGAATTCAGAGCCAGACAGAAGATAAATATAGGCGGGCACGAAAGTCGGCGCGGTGACGAGACGAAAGCCCGTTTGGCCGAGCAGCCCGTGGCCGAGATGGGCGACGAAATTCCGCTTGAGGTCGCGTTCCACTTCGGCGTGATACGTGGTTTCCGCCTTTTGGCGCTCTTCGCTCCAGTCGGGCGGGAGATTGTAGGGAATGCCGTCCACGCGTTGACGTCCTTCGCTGCCGGGGGGTTTTTGAGTTGGCGCCCTTATAGACCGGATGTGCGGTTTGGGTCAGTGGGCGCGTCGCAATTAGTTTATTTTTTTAGCCAGGCGACGCGGGCGCGCGCGCCGGGGCCTTGGGCGAGGCGGGTGGCGAGCCAAGTGAAGAGGCTTTGCAGTTGGTCGGGCAATGTATAGGGGGGATTAATAATGATGAGGCCGCAGCCTGACATCCGGGTCGGGTCGTCAGAAGCGGTGATAAATAATTCAGCGCGGAGCGTTTTGGCCGGCCCGGTTTGTTCCAACTGATCGACAAAGGCCCCCGAGATCGAGGGGTCTTTGATCGGGTACCAGACCATGAATGTGCCTGTCTCGAACCTCGACAGGGAAAGCTCGATTTCTTGCAGGATTTGCTCGAATTCCGAGCGTTGCTCGAAGGGCGGGTCGATCAGGATGAGGCCACGGCGTTCCTTGGGCGGGAGCATGGCTTTGAGCGCTGAATAACCGTCGATCTCATGCACCTTGGCGCGGCGGTCGCGGTGGAAATGGCCCCGCAGTGTCTCGGCATCGGCGGGGTGGAGTTCGCAAAAACACAAGCGATCCTGCGGTCTTGTGAGCTGATGCGCGATCAGCGGCGAGCCGGGATAGGTGGTTGGCGTCGCCGCCGTGAAGCCGAGTTCGCCCAAGGCGGTGAGGTAGGGGATAAGCGCTTCATGCGGGCTGGGGTCGGCCAGAATGCGGGCAATGCCGTCGCGAAATTCGCCGGTCTTCTGTGCCTCGATGCCGCCCAAATCCGTTGCGCCCGTGCCCGCGTGGGTGTCGAGTACGAAGAAGGATTTTTCCTTTAATTTCAAATGGTTAATGATGAGCGCAAGGGTCGCGTGCTTCATCACATCAGCGAAATTTCCAGCATGGTAGGCGTGTCGATAATTCATGATCTAGGCCATACCACAAGCGTCGCTAGAGCGGGGATAGGGGCGGCGTCATTAAGATATGAAATTACCATTACCCCAGCAATTGCGCCAAAAATCCGTGCCATTTTGAACAAAGCGTAACCATTACGAGGGCGAATGTGTAACCACTTCTTAGGCCTCGGCAACATAAAATGAGCCAATAATTAGGCCCGAACGGCAGGTATGTGCGTGGCGGTGGGCCTAGGGACCTGAGAATAAAATGCGGCTGCCGGCCAAATCAAACCACATCGAAGGCACCGCCTCGGCCACGCCGAGCGAGACGCCGCGCGACGTGATGGCCAGATCCCGGGCGATTGTTAGCTCATTGTCGATGAGCGTGCGCGTCAAGGTAGTGGGTTTGCT
This sequence comes from Parvibaculaceae bacterium, assembly GCA_041688015.1. Taxonomy (GTDB): domain Bacteria; phylum Pseudomonadota; class Alphaproteobacteria; order Parvibaculales; family Parvibaculaceae; genus Parvibaculum. The sequence goes on along the minus strand of JBDNIY010000008.1, from coordinate 43,171 downwards.
CTGCGCAGTGGGCATCGCAATCATGGCGCTTAGCAGCGTTTTTGTTCTGCATATCTATGAAAACCAAATTGAAAGCCGCGTCTCTGAACACATGTCAACTCTCACCGATGTGCTGGCGCATGTGATGACGGATGCAAAGTCGCCTGATGACATTGCGACGGTGATCAGTGCGTTTACCGCTCTGCCGAGTGTTAGCTCCATCGTGATTGCCGACGCTTCTGGTAAAATCATTGCCGCAAATGATCCGAGCCTTTTGCATCGAGATATTTTCAATCTTGGCTGGACGGATTTGTTGGCGCGTCTTGACGCGAGCGATGGCCATCTCGTTCACGGCGATACCCTGCCGTCAGGCGCGATGGAATATGCACGCCGGGTCGATGCGCCCTTTGCACAGGGCGCTGCAACGATCTATGTCCGGCTCAATCTTCAACCTCTCCTCGCGACCATTCAATCCACCGCATGGAGCCTTCTGGTCTGGTTGATGGCTGCCGTTGTTGTGCCGATCCTCATGATCTCGCTCATCATGCAGCGCATCCTTGTCTCGCCCATCGAGGCGCTGCGCGACTTTGCGGAGCACCGTGGCGGCGGCGCCTTTGCGCTTTCCGGCGGTGCCTCCGATGATATTTCGGTGATTGCGCATCGCTTGGCTGACGCCTTCAATGCCACCAACACGAATGAGGAAAGGCTCGCCGACCTTGCTCAAACCGATGGGCTGACCGAGCTTGGCAATCGCATCTATTTCAAATCGCGGCTTGCACGCGAAATAGCGCGCGCGGGTGAAGCCGGCCAGATGGTTGGCGTGATGATCCTCAATCTTGACAGCTTCAAGATGATCAATGACTCGCTGGGCCATGACGTGGGTGACATCATCTTGCAACGTACCGCCGACATTCTGCGGGGCTGCCAGCGTCCTGGCGACACGATAGCGCGGCTTGGTGCTGACGAGTTCGGTGTGATCCTGACGGGGCTGGCAGCGCTTGAAGAGTCTGCGGAAATGGCCAATCGTTTCATCCGCGCGGTCGGCGTGCCTTTCCGTGCGGCGGGCCACGAGTTGCATCAGACGGCTTGTGTCGGGTTGACGGTCTATCCGCAGGATGGGCGCGACGCCGAAGTGCTGCTGAAGAATGCCGACCTTGCGTTGTCGTGCGCCAAGCAGGAAGGTTCTGGCACGTGCATTCTCTATCGCCATGAGTTGCATCTGCGCGCGATGGAGCGCAATTCGATTGAACGCGATCTGCGCGCGGCGCTGGCGCAACAGCAGTTTGTTCTTTACTACCAGCCCAAGGTGGATATCACGTCGGGCTGCATCGTCGGGGCAGAAGCCTTGATCCGCTGGCTGCATCCTGAACGCGGACTGGTGCCGCCGGACTTGTTCATTCCGGTCGCTGAGCGTTGTGGTTTCATTGGCGAGGTGACTAAATGGGTGCTCGATGAGGCCTGTCGTCAGAACCAAATTTGGCAGGAGCAAGGCTTGCCGAAGATTGGCATCGCCGTCAACGTCTCGGCTCTTGATCTGCGTCATGAAGACTTCACCGACACGGTTGCTAACACGCTGGTGTCGCGCAAGCTATCGCCGCAATATCTAGAACTGGAAGTGACCGAAAGCATGGTCATGCGTGATGTTGATGCGGTGATCGGTACCTTGCGACGTATACGCAGTCTTGGTGTTGGTATCGGCATCGATGATTTTGGCACGGGCTATTCATCGCTCGCCTATCTTAAACGTTTCCCGGTCAAGCGCCTCAAGATTGATCGCAGTTTTATCAGCGACATTGCCGATGGGCGCAGCGGTAACATCATCCCCAAGGTCATTATCGACCTTGGCCATGCGCTGGGTCTTGAGGTTCTTGCCGAAGGCGTCGAAGACATGGCGCAGCTTGAAATTCTGCGCGCGCTCGGCTGCGATGAAGCGCAGGGCTATTTTCTGGGGCGGCCCATGCCAGCTGCCGAATTTGCTGAATTTCTGCAAGGCGCGATTGATGGCCTTCACCCGCGTGAAGACATCCGCGCGGCAACAAGCGTTGCGCTTGACGCCACCCCCGATCAGAGGGCGATTTCATACCGCGCGAATAATACCGTGGCTTGACGCCCCATTTTACCAAACAGATAGACGAGCCGTCGCTTGACGTTGCGTCGCGTTGACGTTGTAAAAATAATCTTGCTTGCCCGCTAGACGCTTCCTTTTCGCGCGCTACACTCCCCCTGAAATGAAAATGAAAACGTCTGATGATCAGGCGATGTGGGAGGCATGTGATGGATCTCGCCTATAGCGCCGAATATGAAGTGTTCCGTGCCGAGGTGCGTGAATTTCTGAAAAAGCACAAGGCGAGCGCGCCAAAGGGCTATGGCATGACGCGACCGTCAGGCGGTGTGCTGGCGTGGCAGAAATTGCTGATCGCGAACGGCTATGCGGCGCGCACCATCCCCAAAGAATATGGTGGCTTTGGTGCTGAACCCGACATCTTGAAGTCGCGCATCATTGCCGAAGAATTCACCGCCGCGCGTGTGCCGATGGGGCTTTCAGGTCAGGGCATTTCGATGTTCGTGCCGACGTTGTTGGAGCTTGGCACCGAAGAGCAAAAGCAGGCGTACATCAAGCCGACGCTGAACGGCGAGATCATTTGGTGCCAGGGCTATTCAGAGCCGGGGTCGGGGTCTGATCTGGCCTCGTTGCAAACCAAGGCGCATGAAGACGGCGATGATTTTATCATCAATGGACAAAAAATCTGGACCTCAACGGCCAAGACCGCCGACATGATGTTCTGCCTTGTGCGCACTGAGCCTAATGCACCCAAGCATGAAGGCATTTCCTATTTAATTTTCTCGATGAAAACGCCGGGCATCGAAGTGCGGCCGCTGACCACCATGACAGGGCACGCTGAATTCAATGAAGTGTTCTTCACCGATGTGCGCGTGCCAAAAACGCAAATCGTCGGTGGGCGCGGGCAGGGCTGGTTTGTGGCCAATGCCACGTTGAAGCATGAGCGCGGCATGTTGGGGGACCCTAATCAGGCCGGTGCGCGTCTGCGCGAGATCATCGATCTTATGCATAGCGAGACGCTGGACGGGCAACGTCTGATCGATAATCCGCTCTATCGCGATCGGCTGGTACAGTTGCAGTCGCGCGTTTTGGCGATGCAATTTCATGGGCTGCGCTTGCTCACCGCCTCGACCAAGGGCGAAGACGCGGGCCTCGCACGTCTTATCGTCAAGTTGCAAGGCTGCGAGATCAATCATCAGCTGGCCGCGCTTGCCATTGATGCGCTGGGCGAGCTTGGCGTGCTCTATGACGACAGCCCGCATCTGCGCGCCGGTGGCGGTTGGCAACAACGCTATATGTTTGACCTTGGCCTCATCATCGGTGGCGGCACGGCGCAGATTCAGAAAAACATTATTTCGGAACGTGGCTTGGCGATGCCACGCGAACCGAGACCTGCCAAAGCGTAAGGAACAGTTCCATGGAATTCGGATTATCAGAAGACCAACGCCTGATGCAGGACAGTGTGCGACGCACGCTGGAAAAAGTGTCGTCGCTGGAGCGCGTGCGCACAGCCGCCGAGGCGCGCGAGCCCAAGGCGCTTGATGTCTGGCATGCGTTGGTGGAGCTTGGCGTGCCGGGCTTGTTGGTTGATGAAGCCTATGGTGGCATGGGCCTCAAGCTGCTTGATGCAGCGCTGATTGCCGAAGTGCTGGGGCGGTTCGTGACGCCTGTGCCCTATATCGCCAGCAGCGTCATGGTGCCATTGGCACTGGCGGCGCTTGGCTCGGACAAGCAGAAAGAAACATGGCTGCCGAAACTTGCCAGTGGCGAGGTGGTGGCGGGCGCTGCGATCTCGGAACGCGCAGCAGGCGCGCGCGAAGGCGGCGGCGTCACGGCCACGGGCGGCAAGCTGTCGGGAAAATCTCTCTTCGTGATGGATTTTGGTGCGGCGGATATATTCGTTGTGGCCGACAAGGCAGGCGGATTGCATCTTGTCGATGCGGGCGCCAAAGGCCTCAACAAAGTGGCGCTCACCACGATTGACCTGACGCGATCCATCGGTGAATTGCATTTCGATAATGTCGAGGCCGAGCCGCTTGTCTCCGGTGATGCCGAGGCTGGTTTGCAACGGATGCTGGATGCCGGTCGCATTATGCTGGCCGCTGATACGCTGGGCGCTGGCTGGATGATGATCGACAAGGCGGTGGATTACGCCAAGGAGCGCAAGCAATTTGACCGGGTCATCGGATCGTTTCAGGCAGTCAAGCATATGTGTGCGGAAATGGCCGCGGAATTGGAGCCCGGTCGCTCGCTCGTCTGGTATGCCGCCCACGCTTTTGACGAGGTGCCTGCTGAGGCCACATTGATGGCGAGCCATGCCAAGTCGCATCTTAGCGAGGTCGGGCGCTTTGTCGCGCGCACGTCAACAGAGGTGCATGGCGGCATGGGCTTCACCGATTTGCTGGGGCTTCACTATTGGTTCAAGCGCATCGGGCTTGACCGGCAATTGCTGGGCAGCCCGGAGCGTGCGCGCGAGGACGCGGCGCGGGTTCAAGGTTGGGGTGTGGCTTGAACAAGCCGAGGGGGCGCTTGTAGAAATTGCTCTTGCGTTGGCCTGATTTGCAAGGCTCAACTATGCGGCAGGCGTCTTTTTCCTTTAAGGGTCAATCATGCAAACGATGTTGATCATCGGCTATGCGGCGGCAACTCTGACGACAATTTCCTTCGTTCCGCAGGCGATCAAGACCATCAAGACGCGCGATACCGAGGGCATTTCGGTGTTGATGTATTTTGGTTTTACGGCGGGGGTCTTTTTCTGGATGGTCTATGGCATTTTGCGGGGCGACATCGTTATCATTGCCGCCAATGCGCTGACTTTTCTGTTGGCCCTCCCCATTTTTATGATCGCGCTGCGCAATGAATTGCGAGCAAGGCGCGCCAAAGCCTTGCTCTAATCTTGCAGGCCTGATTGCATAGGAACATTGTAAAATTGAGGTACGCGGCTTGACTGCGTTCCAAGCGAGGAGAGTTTGTATGCGTGCTGCCATTTTTCGAGACGGAGACCTTGTTGTCGATACCATGCCGGAGCCGGTTGCGGGCGACGGGCAGGTGATCGTCAAAACGCTGGCCTGCGGTATTTGCGGGTCCGACCTTCATGCCTTTCATCATGCTGACAAGATGGCCGATGCTTCCCGGCGTGCAGGTGCGGTCTTTGTTATGGATACCGGGCGCGACATTGTGTTTGGCCATGAATTTTGCGGCGAGGTGATGGACCATGGGCCCAACACGCAGAAGACGCTAAAGCCCGGCACGCGGGTTGTCTCTGTTCCCATCGCCGTTGCTATTGCCGGCGACAAGGCGCGCGTTCATACGCTGGGCTATTCCAACGATCTGCCGGGTGGCTTTGCTGAAAACATCGTGCTCAACGAAATGCTGATGCTCGAAGTTCCTAACGGCCTGTCCACCGAGCAAGCCGCGCTGACCGAGCCGATGGCGGTGGGTTGGCACGCGGTTGAAAAAGCGCAGCTGACGGGCGATGAAATTCCGCTGGTCATTGGCTGCGGGCCTGTTGGCCTTGCCGTCATTGCCGGCCTCAAGATCAAAGGCGTACATCCGATCATCGCATCTGATTTTAGCCCTGCGCGGCGCAAGCTTGCCGAAAAAATGGGCGCCGATATCGTGCTCGATCCAGCCGTTACCTCGCCCTATAAGCGCTGGACTGACGAAGCGACACCGGAAGGCTATGACGCAGAAAGTGTTGTGACGCTTCTCGGCATGGGCCCCAAGCTGCGGCCTGCCGTCATCTTTGAATGTGTCGGCGTGCCCGGCATCATCCAGCAAATGCTCGAAAGCGTGCCACGCAATGCGCGCGTTGTGGTGGTTGGTGTCTGCATGGAGAAGGATCAGTTTGAACCTTTCTTCGGCATCACCAAAGAAGTCAACATGCAGTTCGTGCTGGGCTATACGCCCGAGGAGTTTGCACTGACCTTGCAGCATCTGGCAGACGGCAAGATCGACGGTACGCCGCTGATCACCGGCCAGATTGGCGTCGATGGCGTTAAGCAGGCTTTTGCTGATCTTGCCAGCCCTGAGAAACACGCCAAAATTCTGGTTGAACCTTGGCGTTGACCTTTGAGCGCTGATATCTAAGCGCTGAATTTCCTGCTCTGCCTTCCTATATAAAGCCGGTGTCGTGTCACTATATGCGGCACCGGTTGTCATTCTGGGCTATGGTTGGCTCAGGAGTTCAGCGTGCGCTCTTTGTTTTCCATGCACCATGAGAAGGATGAAGCAAATGTTCGGCGGTACTTTTTTTGTCTTTGCGGTCTTGTTTCTCGCCATCATCTTTCTCATCAAGGCGGTTAAGATCGTCCCACAGGGTTATGTCTATACGGTTGAGCGCTTCGGGCGCTACACCCACAGCCTGATGCCGGGTCTTGGCGTGATCACGCCTTTCGTGGATCGGATTGGCGCCAAAGTTGACGTCATGGAAACCGTGGTTGACGTGCCGAGCCAAGAAGTCATCACGCGCGACAACGCCATGGTGACGGTGGATGGCGTCGTTTTCTATCAGGTGCTGGATGCCGCCAAGGCGTCTTATGAGGTCGGCAATCTCCGGCTTGCTGTGCTCAATCTCATCATGACCAATGTGCGTACTGTGATGGGCAGCATGGATCTTGATGAATTGCTCTCCCAGCGCGACAGTATCAATGCGCGCCTTCTCACTGTGGTAGATGAAGCGACGCACCCTTGGGGCCTCAAGGTTACCCGTATCGAGATCAAGGACATTGCGCCGCCGCGCGACATCATCGACAGCATGGCGCGCCAGATGAAGGCTGAACGCGAAAAGCGCGCTAATATTTTGGAAGCTGAAGGCTTCCGGCAGGCTGCCATTCTAGCGGCAGAAGGCAAGAAGCAAGCGGCCATCCTTGAAGCAGAAGGTCGCCGCGAAGCCGCTTACCGTGACGCCGAGGCGCGCGAGCGTCAGGCCGAAGCCGAAGCTAAGGCAACACAGGTCGTCAGCGAAGCGATTGCCGGTGGCAACGTGCAGGCGCTTAACTATTTCGTGGCGACCAAATATGTTGACGCGCTGAAGGACATTGCCAAGGCCCCCAATCAGAAACTTGTGCTGATGCCGTTAGAAGCGGCCAGCGTCATTGGCGCCCTCGGTGGCATTAGCGAGTTGGCGCAGGAAGCCTTTGGCAGTGGTGGCGGTGGCACGGGTGGAGGCTCGGGGACACGCCCGCGCCGTTCTGGTGGGGCGGTGCCGCCTATCAGCCGCGACGATTGAGCGGGGGGTGAAGTATGGAGACTTTTCTCGCCGATCTTGACCACTGGACATGGTGGATTATCGCCGTTGTTCTCGGCATCCTAGAATTGCTGGTGCCCGGTATTTTTTTCATCTGGTTGGCAGCGGCCGCTGCCATTGTCGGCGTGTTGCAGTTCGTTCTGCCTATTCCGATGACAGGGCAGATCGTACTTTTTGCCGCCCTTTCGGTGCTGGCGGTTTGGGCCTCGCGGCGTTGGCTGAGCCGCAATCCCATCATCAGTGATCGGCCTCTGCTCAATCAACGGGCGCAATCCTATGTCGGTCAGAGCTTTGTGCTGGATCAAGCGATCGTGAACGGACGCGGCAAGCTCAAGATCGGCGATGGGCAGTGGCTCGCCTCAGGCCCGGATTTGCCGGTTGGCACATCGGTCTGCGTCATCGGCGAAAGCGACGGCGTGTTACAGGTCGAGGCGGTTTGAGCCTAGCGCTTAGTCGACTATTTTCAGGATCGGTTGAATATAACGATTGAGCGTCGGGCTCAAGGCGGCCAACGCGTTTAAGATCACGATGATCGTGGCGAGGTTCTTGTTTGTGCCAGAAGATTGGCCTTTCGCGAATAGGCCAAGCCCGTTGCTGATTTGATCGACGCCTTTTTCCAGCGCGGCAAATTCTTCACGCAGGTTGTCGCGGGCGTCTTGCAATGACCGTTTCAAAATTTCAGCTTCGAGTTGTTGTGTGCGTCCCGGCGCGCGGTTCGCCATGACAATCGCGCAGATGGCAAAAACGACGAGCGCGCCGCCAACGGTGAGCGCTGCGTTAATCGTGCCGAGTTGGGCCGACAGCATGAGAAAAGCAGCATAGGCCAGAATGGCGAGCGCCATCAGCCCAACCAATGCGCCAATCGTGATCCAGAGCGCGCGTCGTGCCGTTTGCCGTGCGTGTAGTTCGGCGCGCAGCAGCTCCAGTTCGGCGAGACGGCGTAGTTTTTCGGCTGAACCGGCCATGATGAACCCCTAGCGTGATAGAAGGCGCGATAACAAGAAACCGATACCGAGGGCGATGAGCGCACTTTGCACGGGTCTGTCAGAAACCTGTCTTTGCAGTTCCCTCCACCCTTCCTGAGCTCGCTCGCTTACATCCTCGGCAACATTTTCAGCACTTTTGCGCAGGCTTTCCGCCTGCACGCCGATATCCTCGGCAAAAACGTCTTTTGCGTCTGCCAGAGCTTTCGTCAGACGGTCCACTTCAGCACGTAAATCGTCCAACTCGGCGGTAACCTTAGCCTCAACGGTTTTCGCGGCCTTATCTGTCATGTCTCAAACTCCTTTCACAAGATCCCAGCATGATGGCTTAGCATGGCGATTATATGGCCACGGATCATGGCAACAACTGACTAGAGATAGGGCGAGGCCAGACGAATAGCCGCATCACGCAGGCGAACCGGCAGGGATCGCGCGAGAATGTGTTCGCGTTCGACTGGCACGGCAGTTGCGATCCGCGCATCAATCAGATGATTGAGGCGCTTGGCAAAGACGCTGTCATAGCATTCTAGATTGAGCTCAAAGTTGAGCCGCAGGCTGCGCCCGTCCCAGTTGGCCGAGCCGATCATCGACCAGATGCCGTCAATGGTCATCAGCTTTGAATGTTCAAAGGGGCCTGTTGTCTTCCAGACGCGGCAGCCTGCTTCCACCAGCCATGCCAGTTGCGGCGTTGCGGCCCAGTCGACAAAAGGCAGATTGTTGGTCGAGGGCAGCACAATATCGACCTGCACGCCACGCATGGCTGCAACCGACAGCACCGTGCTCAAGGTGCTATCAGGCAAGAAATAGGGCGTAACGATACGGATGGATTCACTGGCTTCGGTCAAGGCGGCTAGCATAGTCCAGCGGATCGGATTGATGCCTTGCTCAGGCCCAGCGGGCAGTGCGCGCGCCACGATGGTGTCTTTGGTGTCTGTAACCGCCGACAGGGCCGGGAACCAGTCGGGCCCATCGAGAATTTCGCCGGTGGTGAAGGTCCACTCAAAGGCGAATGTATGCATAAGCTGGGCGACGACAGGCCCATCGACGCGGAAGTGAAAATCGAGAATGGCTTTTTTGGGACCGTCCTTAACAAGATTGCCTTCGGAGATATTCATACCGCCGGTAAAGCCATATGTGCCGTCGATCACCAGAATTTTCTGATGATTGCGCATGTTGAGGTAAGGCATCTTCCACGGCATGAATGAATGCAGGTAACGTCCATAATTGATGTTGCGCTTGCGCAGTTCAGGAATGAGGGAAGGATGCGAATACCAAGAGCCAACACCATCGATCAAGACACGGATGCGAACGCCGCGATCAAGCGCGCGTGTTAGCGCGTCGAGAAACAGACGCCCTGCCTTGTCATTGTTGAAAATATAGGTCGAAAGCGCCAGCGAGCGTGTGGCGCCGTCGATGGCCGCAATCATGGCGGGATAGGCTTCGTCGCCATTTTCAAGCACGTCAATGCTGTTGCCGGGCTCAAAGGCTTCGTTCAGCATTTTCTGTCCAAATCGGGCGAGATTTTCCAGCGTGCGACGTTGTTCGCCCTGCAAGGCGGGCAGGCCGTTGGTCTGGTGTTTTAGGAGATGCAGGATGGTGCCGCGCGGCATCCTGCGTAAGACACGCGCGCGCCGCTCAATGCGATTGATGCCAAACAGCAGATAAACCAGCCAGCCGAGAAAAGGCACAAGTAGAATAAAGCCCACCCAACCGGCTGCCGAGCGTACGTCGCTTTTGGTCAGCATGGCGTGACCCGCCGCGCCCAGCATCGCAGCAAGCTGGATCGAGGCAACGGCAATCGGCCAGAGGTCAGCGAATGTTTGCATAGGCCTTGTCAGGTTGCGTGGCGTATCAGAGATCAAGCTTTGGGGTTATTTGCCTCATAGGGGCGTCATCTTAGAACCTTATTGTTGCACCCGCATAGACCGCGCGGTCCTCGCCGGGAAAATAACGGTCGCCGGAAAAGCCTGAGTAATCGGCACGATCAGCATAGCGCGTATTGAGCAGATTGGAGAGGCGGCCAAAAACGGAGAGATTTTCCGTTATCGTATATTCAGCCCGCAGGTTCAGCAGATCGTGACCGGCATAGGAATGAAGATTGGCCGCGTCCGTCTCATAAGCCCCCATGTGGACCCATTCCAGTTCAAGGCGCGCGAGGTCGGCGGCAAAATTATAGCCGAGCCGGACATTGGCGATGGTGCGTGGTGCCGTATCGACATCATTACCAGCGTAGATGCTGTCGGCGACATCGGTGAAGTCATAGGTGTGGCGGGCATAGGTGGCAGAGGCCGCAAGATCGAAATTCCACATCAGCGGCGTGGTGAGTTCGAGTTCGATGCCCATATGTTTTGTCTTGCCGTCGGTGATGTTCTTGTTGGCACTGTCGGTGAAGGCGTAATTGTGCTTCTCCATGAAATAGGTCGAGACTTCATATTGCGCGTTGCCGATCTTGCCGCGTGCGCCGATTTCTAGACTATCGAGGACTTCAGATTTGATGATGTCGGGGTCTTGGCCCGGTTGCAGACGGTAGAGATCGGAAGTTTGTGGCGCGCGCGCAGCGCGGGCAAGATTGACGAAGCCGATCAGATTGTCGTTAAAGGCATGTGTCAGGCCGAGCTTCGGCGTCAGGTTTGAGAATGTGTCGCGGCGATTGGCTGGACGGTAATAGTCCCCCAACACACCGATGCCTGTGTTGTTGTCATAATCATAGCGCGTGAACTCGTAGCGCATTCCGGCCGTCACTTGCGTCGCATCGCCCAGGTTCCAGACGGTATGCAGATAAGGCGCGAGGACGAGAGCCTTCACTGTGTAGTCGTAATGGACGCCTTGAAAGGCACCACCGGATGTCGCCTGCGTTTGGGTTTCGTTGACGAAGCCGTTGGTATATTCGCTGTCAAAGCCGATGATGATCTTGTGGCCACCGCTCAAGACTTTCTCATAGCTGGAAAGCAGCCCGGCTGACCAATGTCCGTTGGTCTCGATGGGCGCGGTTGGCAGATAGTGCATCAGAAAATTCATACCATTGGTGCGCATATAGGGCGTTATCGCGATGGTTTGATTGTCGCCTAAATCATGTTCGACGCGCACGGCAGCGCGGATCGCCCAGGCATCGCGATAGGCGTCTGGATTGGGATTGGTCTTGTAGCGCGCCGGGTCTTTGTAGGCCTCATAGCCGGTCACGTAGCCCGCCGTTTCCTGATTGAGGTTCATGGTGGTCAATGTGGCGCGCATGCGCGTGTCTAAGTTTTTGAAGTCATAGCGAAACTGGCTTTTCTGCTGGCCATAGCCTGAACTGGCGCGAAAGCCCTCGTCTTCATTGAGCGCAAAACTGCCGCGAAAGCCCTGGCTTGAACCATCGTCTCCCTGAACGGTGGTCGAGGCGGTGCCATCGAGGTTTTTGACGCCATGCGGCCCGAGCCATCCTGTCAGGCTTGCCTCTGGTGTCAGCGAAGGGGCACGGCTCAGCACGTTGATCAGGCCGTGTTCGGCGTTGGAGCCATAAAGCGCGCTGCCGGGGCCGCGCACCACTTCGATGCCGCCTGCCTCTTCGGTCATGGCGTCCATCAGAGCATTGACGTTGCCAAAGCCTGCCGCGCGCAACGGCACGCCGTCTTCAAGATAGAGGAATGAGCCAGCGCCTGCGCTTCCCGTTAGCACCGGCGAGCGGATGGCGGTGAGATGTTCCACGCCGCTTCCTTGTTCGATGGCGACGCCGGGAATGCGGTTCAGCAATTCGCTGGGTTGTTCTGCTTTGGTGAAGTCGATGTCGAAACTGTCGATCTTGGAAATATTGCTCGGGTGGGTGGCGCGTGGTTCGCCATAGCCGGTTGACGTCACAACCAGTTCATCAAGCGTCTGGGTCGTGTCAGCGGCATAGGCGCTCGTCGCTGCCAGAAGGCTTGCGGCCAAACCCGTCGCAAGGCCGGTTGTCAGGCCGCCTAGGCGTCGCGTCCTGTTCGATTTCTGACACAGCTTTCCCTCATCTATACGCACGTCGTCGCTCCCCCAGTATTTTGTCTTTTTATTGGCCCGGTCGCGCCGGACGCTTTGAAGTAGCAGCATGCCGAAAAATTCGCCGAAACCCAAGCCTTCCATTGGAATTCAAGTCTTTCGGTTGAATTCAAACCTTGTGGGCGTGTTGGCGTGGCAATCGGCCACGCGGGTGGGCCTTGCCGCTGCGGGGCTCTCGCCGCTAGATTTGCGGCATGAAAAAGGCATCGAAAGTTTCCGTTTTGCCGTCCGTCATCCTGTCGCTGACGCTACTGGGGATTATGACAACGGGCGTTGTTTATTCACCGACGCTTTATCGGCTGTTTTGCGCCGCGACGGGCTATGGTGGGGCAACCTCGGTCAATCGCTCGTTGCAGACTAAAGTGAACGGCCCCGGCGTCGGCCGCGCCATCACGGTGCGCTTTGATACCAATGTCTCGTCAGACCTCGATTGGTCGTTCGAGCCTGAGCAGCGCCAAGTCGAAACCCATATCGGCCTGCCAACGACGGTGTTTTTTCTCGCCAAAAACCTTACCGACAAGACCATCACGGCGCGCGCCACCTTTAATGTGACGCCGGATGCAGCGGGTTATTATTTCACCAAGGTCCAATGCTTCTGCTTTACAGCAGAAAAACTGGCGCCGGGCGAAAGTGCGCGTATGCCTGTTGTCTTCTATGTCGATCCCGACATGATGAAGGACACGGATGCGAAATATATCCATACCATCACGCTCTCCTACACCTTCTTTCGTCAACCCGACGCGCAAACCGCGTCGGCGCGCCCCTTGAGTGCAGGTTCGCAGCAAGAAGTTGATACGCTGAAGACCGCCAAGGACGTCGCTTTCGATCCGGTCGAAGTCCACCGCGAGTAGCGCGCTCTCACGGCAGGCCGACCACCTCAAAACGGCAAGCCAGTTGCATTGCCTCGCCCGGTTGCAGGATTTTAAGTCCGGTGATCTCGGTAGGCTGTTGCCGGTTCACCGCGTTTGGCACGTGGGTCACAGGCTCGACGCAAAAGAAGTCGTGGGCTTGTGGCGTATAGATGACCGTGTGCCCGGCATTGCGCCCCTGAAGGCGCAAATCCAGCGCGCGATCTTCCCAATGGATGTGCAGCGGCCCTACGCCGCCTGAAAAACAATGGTCGAGCGTCAGCGGCGCGACGCGGCACCCGCGCCTGAAATTATTCGCCGCCGTCACCTCGGCGCGATGGGTGGGCAGGCCATCGGGTGCAGATTCCCACATATATGGCAGGTCGCCGGTGAGATGGGCGGTTTGGCGGCCCTCAAAGAAGGGATGCAGGCCAAGGCCGGTGGGCATGGGGTTGGGGTTTTTGTTTTCGATTGCCAGCGTGATGGTGAGTGCGTTTTCTTCCAGCGCAAAATGCTGCGTTGCTTCAAAGCTCCACGGCCAGCCTGCATCGCGCGCGGCGTCGTGGCTCAAGGCAAGGGTCGCGTCACAGGTCGATGCTGCAACCACGCGCCATGGCCGTTGCCAGCCGATGCCGTGGAGCGCATGGGGGGCCGAAATCGGATGGGGCAGCAATGCGATGTCGCGGCCCTCAAAGCGGAAATGGCCGAGCCCGATGCGGCCGATAAAAGGCAGCAACGGATAACACGCCATGGTTAGCGGATCGGTTGAGCCTTCATCGGCGCAGGGGCGCATCAGGGCCTGCCGGCCAGCGTTGAAGCGCGCCAGGCTGCCGCCCGCCTGTGGCGCGATATGGGAGTCTAGCGCTCCGCAGGTAAGGCGTAGAATGTCAGCATTTGAAGGCGGCATGGGCGGTGTCTCAAGGTTGGGTCAAACGGCGCAAAGCTAACCCTATCACCGGCACCGGCGGGAGAAAGAGCTTGCCGCGCCTGCTGCGTGTCTATATTGGCCCCCTAGTTGATCCATTGCAGGCTTATATGCCCGCCGCTCATTGATTTGTCCCAATGCGTGTGATCCCCCCTTTCATGCTTGCCAGACGTGGCTTGCCCGCCGCCATCCCGCCCCGCGTGCTGCTGCATCGCCATTGGAGAACGCCATTGAATTCAGAAACACTCTTCAAGCTGCGCACGGAATGGTTTGGCAATATTCGCGGCGATGTGTTGTCAGGTCTTGTTGTGGCGCTGGCGCTTATCCCCGAGGCCATCGCCTTTTCGATCATCGCGGGCGTTGATCCCAAGATCGGGCTCTACGCCTCTTTTTCAATTGCCGTCATCACCTCGATTGTGGGTGGGCGCCCCGGTATGATTTCAGCGGCCACCGCGGCCACCGCCGTCCTCATCGTCAGCCTCGTCAAAGATCATGGGCTGCAATATCTGCTCGCTGCTACCGTGCTCGCGGGCGTGCTTCAGGTGGGTGCAGGGTTTTTGCGGCTTGGCTATGCCATGCGTTTTGTCTCGCGCTCAGTGATGACGGGTTTCGTCAACGCGCTGGCCATCCTGATTTTCATGGCGCAATTGCCCGAGCTTACGCATGTGCCGCCGCTCACCTATGTGATGGTCGCGGGCGGGCTTGCCATCATCTATCTGTTTCCGCTGCTGACCAAGGCCGTGCCGTCGCCGCTCATCTGTATCGTTGTGCTGACGTCGCTGTCGCTGTGGCTGCATCTTGATTTGCGCACCGTTGGCGATATGGGCGAGCTGCCATCGACCCTGCCGGTCTTCCTGATCCCGCAGATCCCCTTCACCTTCGAAACGCTGTGGATCATCCTACCTTATTCAGCCGCAGTGGCCGCCGTCGGCTTACTTGAATCATTGATGACCGCCTCCATCGTTGATGAATTCACCGACACCACCAGCGATAAGAACCGCGAATGCGTGGGCCAGGGCGTTGCCAACTTCTTCACGGGCTTCATTGGCGGCATGGCGGGGTGCGCGATGATCGGTCAGTCGATGATCAACGTGAAATCAGGCGGGCGCGGACGGCTCTCGACCTTCTGCGCGGGCATCTTCCTCCTGTTCCTGATCGTCGTGCTGGGCGATCTCGTCAGCCGCATCCCGATGGCCGCCCTTGTCGCCATCATGATCATGGTGGCGATCGGCACGTTTAGTTGGTCGTCGATTGTCAATCTGCGCGATCATCCGCGTAGCTCCAGCATCGTCATGCTCGCCACCGTCGTTGTTGTCGTGGCCACGCACAATCTTGCCATTGGGGTTCTTGTTGGGGTGCTGCTGTCTGGCATTTTCTTTTCCTGGAAGATTGCCCAGATTTTCCGTATCACTTCCACATTGTCAGACGATGGCACGGCGCGCGTCTATCTCGTCGAGGGCCAAGTGTTCTTTGCTTCTGTGGGTGATTTCGCGGCAGGGTTTGATTTCAAGGAAGCACTCGATAAGGTCACCATTGATGTAAGCCACGCGCATATCTGGGATATTTCCAGTGTGGCGGCGCTTGATACCGTGGTGCTCAAATTTCGCCGTGAGGGGGCGGATGTTGAGATCATCGGTCTTAATGAGGCGAGCGAGACGATTGTGGACAAGCTCGCCATTCACGATGAGCCCGGTGCGCTTGAACGTCTGATGGGGCACTGATCTGATTTGAGATGACAAACGGGGAGATTTCGACAGTGACCAAATTGATGGCCTTGATTGACGGATCAATCTACGCGCAAAGCGTTTGCGATCATGCAGCTTGGGTGGCAACGCGGGGACCGATGGCGGTTGAGGTCTTTCATGTCTTGGGGCGGCGTGATGTGGCGAGCGCGCCGGTCAACCTCAGCGGCAGCATTGGGCTTGGTGCGCGTACCTCGCTGCTGGAAGAACTGGTCGAGCTTGACGCGCAAAAGGCCAAGCTCGCGCATAAGCGTGGCCGGATCATTCTTGATGAGGCCCGCAGCGCGCTGCTTGCGGCAGGTGTTGGCGAAGTGGCCACGCGGCTGCGTAACGAAGACATTATCGAGACGGTGCATACTTTTGAGGGCGATGCCGAAATCATCGTCATCGGTAAGCGCGGCGAGGCGGCTGATTTTGCCAAGTTGCATCTGGGCTCAAATCTTGAGCGCGTCGTGCGCGCCAGTCGTCGCCCGGTGCTTGTCGCCTCGCGCGCCTTCCGGCCCATCCAGCGTTTGATGATCGGTTTTGACGGTGGCCCCAGCGCGCTCAAGGCGGTGGCCTATGTGGCTGCCAGCCCGATTTTTAACGGCGTCGCCTGCCACCTTCTAAGCGTCGGTCCGGCCACCACGGAAGTACAGGAGCGGCTTGAGACCGCAGCGGCCCTGCTGCGCATGGCAGGCCGCGAGACGGTCAGTGAAGTGCTGCCGGGTCATCCCGATGAGGTCATCTCAAAAGCGATTGAGACGAACGAGATCGATCTGCTGGTGATGGGTGCCTTCGGCCACTCGCGTATCCGCAGCCTCATCATCGGCTCGACAACTACGCAAATGATCCGCGCCTGTAAAATCCCGGTCATGCTGTTTCGCTGAGGGGTTGGATTGCTTTGCCCTTAATAAAGTGTATTCTTCCATTGCTGGATCGATTGATGACCCCGGCGAACTTTAGGACTAGTTCGAGGCCCTGCAGCACAGTCGCAAAGACTGGTCCACCTGAGAGGCCGTTAGGATTAAAGTCCATGGGCGACAACGCTCTGCATCGCCCCAAGGCGATGTCTGAAGGTTGACTGTCGGGCTCGCAAGTAATTGACCGGACGACGAGGCCAACGTGGTTTTCGTCCATAATGTTGTATTTCTGGTCGACGAATGGGAAGCCATAGGCCAAATATGTGACCACATTATCTTCATCTTCGTCGCTGAGGAAATCGTCTGAACCTAGCCGGAAGAAACGCCCGCCGAGGTCTTGGTTGGAAGCTGTCTGCGGCGTGAAATCGAATGCACAAAGATCCCCGGCATCGCTTTGCTGTGGGGAGTCGTGGGTGAGAAATTGCGTGTATCCCGCCGAGCTGATGTACTGGTTCTTATTTGGCATAATGATTCCGACATCCTGTCGCGAAACATCTTTCATCTGATGACCAGTGCAAACAATGAATTTGGTGCCGTAATAGAATAAGCCTGTCGCCGATCCAATCAGCTGAACCTCGTACTGCTCGACGTGCGTGAACAGCACTAGGTTTTGGCTGAACTTGTTGAGGCGGGATTGAAGTTCACTTGCTGGCACGAATAGATCGTGGACCTTGATGCTGGTCGATACACTTTGTCCGCGTATCGTCTCGAGTTCAGCGCGCCTGCCTAAGAGCCTGTTCAAATCATTCATCAGCAAAAACCTACCAGCCTCTGATCGGAATATTATACAATACTGATGTATTGAGCGCGGGACTAATGATCATGCTGTTGCTGCCTACCTGCAATGGGTCAAGAAGATCCTAGCTGCGGTTACCGTATAAATTGCGGTTACAATGATGGAGCATATGAAGCGCTCGATTTAATCGCCCATACCTGTTCCAATTTGAAACACCAAATCGTTCAAGCCCGAAAATCCCGTTCCCATCGCCGTCATTTTTCTCCCGCGTTCACTCTTGATGATCCTTTCTGCCCTAAACTCGGCCTTGTTGGTTTGCAAGGAGCGGGCGTTTGAATATCGGCATGTCCATTCGGGAGGGTGAAGGCGGTGCGGCGCAGGACGCGGCGCTGATGGTGCCTCTGTGCGTCGATCTCGACGGCACGCTGATCCGCAGCGATACGCTCTATGAGACGTTACTGCTGCTGATCAAGCAGCACCCCCTTACCCTTCTGCTCCTGCCTCTCTGGTGGCTGCGCGGCAAAGCGCATGTCAAAGCCCAGATCGCGCGGCGCGTCACGTTTGATGCCTCGGCGCTTCCTTATCGCGATAATCTTGTGAGCTGGCTGCGTGGCGAGCATGCGCGCGGGCGGCGTCTTGTCTTGGCGTCGGGGGCCAATCTCGCCGTGGTTGATGCGGTGGCCGCCCATCTTGGGTTTTTTGACGCGACCGTCGGCAGCGATGGCACAAACAACACGATCGGTGAAGCCAAGGCCGAAGCGCTCGTCAAAGCTTATGGCGAGTTCGATTATATCGGCGATAGCTCGGTTGACGTTGCCGTCTGGCAGGTCGCGCGTGAGGCGTTGCTCGTCGTACATTCGCCGCGTCAGGCAGAAGCGCTCGGCCAGCAGATGACGTTCGCGCGGGTTTTTTCGGGCGAGCGCGGATCACGCTTCAAGCTCTGGCTCCGTGCGTTGCGTCTGCATCAATGGGTAAAGAACCTTTTGATGTTCGTGCCCATCGTCTTGGCGCATCAGATGTTCGATCTTGGGCGGCTCTCGATGCTTGTCATGGCTTTCATGGCGTTCAATATCTGCGCCTCCAGCGTTTATATTTTGAACGATTTGCTCGACCTTGCCGCCGACCGCCAACATCCGCGCAAGAAGTTTCGGCCCTTCGCGGCGGGCGATCTGGCGTTGGTGCAGGGGCTTGCCGTTTGGCCTTTTCTGGTTACCGCCGGGTTTGGCTTGGCGCTTTATGCCAGCCCCGCCTTCGCTTTGGTGCTCGCTAGTTATTATGCGCTGACGCTGGCCTATTCATTTGATTTAAAGCGGCGGCCGCTGGTCGATGTGTTTACACTCGCCTCGCTTTACACATTGCGCATTATCGCCGGTGCTGTGGCCGCCTCGGTTGCCTTGTCGCCGTGGCTGTTAGGCTTTTCGATTTTCATCTTCTTGAGTCTGGCTATCGTCAAGCGTGTGGCCGAGCTTCATTCGGTGCGCGAGCACGGCGTCAAGGATGTGGCCGGGCGTGGCTACCAGATCGGCGATCTCGGTATGCTCGAAATTCTCGGTGTCGCGGCGGGCTATGCCAGCGTCGTCGTGCTGTCGCTCTATGTCAGCGCACCCGAAAGCCGCGCTCTCTATGTGAACCATGAATTGCTCTGGCTGTTTTCGCCGCTGGTGTTGTTCTGGATCAGCCGCGTCTGGCTCATCACCCATCGCGGTGAAATGCATGATGATCCAATTGTCTTTGCCATGAAGGATGCGCCAAGTCGCATCGTCGGGTTGCTCGCCGTGCTCGTGCTCGAATTTGCGGCGCTGTGACCATGCGCGTCGAGACCGACATCGCACGAGCAAGCTGGGGCAATTATCCAGCCGAAAGCCAAAGGCTTACGCTCTTACGCGACCGTCACGCGCCGCTGCCCCTTGAGGGCGACGAGAGCGTATTGCCTTACGGGCAGGGCCGCAGCTATGGCGACAGTTGCCTCAACACAGGTGGACTATTGCTAGGGACGCAGGCACTTGATCGATTCATCTATTTTGATGACGCAACCGGTGTGCTCACCTGCGAGGCCGGTGTGACGCTTGCCGCCATTATTGATCTCGCCTTGCCGCGCGGTTGGTTTCTGCCGGTGACGCCGGGCACCAAATTCGTCAGCCTCGGTGGGGCCATCGCCAATGATGTGCATGGCAAAAACCATCACCGCGAAGGCACGCTGGGCGCGCATGTGATCTCGTTTGAGCTTCTGACGTCTGATGGCGCGCGGCGGCTCTGTTCGCCGAGCGAAAACGCTGAAGTTTTTGCGGCCACCATTGGCGGGCTGGGGCTTACAGGGTTGGTCACAAGCGCCACCATCCAGTTGAAGCGCGTGGCCAGCGCGTTTCTGTCGGGCCGTTCCATCAAGTTCGGCAATCTCGATGAATTCTTCTCGCTGAGCGAGACCTTCGTCGGTTCGCATGAATATACCGTCTCATGGATCGATTGTTTAAGCGCTGGTGATGCGCTGGGGCGCGGCATCTTCATGTGCGCCAATCAGGCAACGGCAGATGAAGTCGCTGCCGCCGGCGCCAAGGCGGGGCGCCACTTACCGCTCACCGTACCGATCATGCCGCCGCTCTCGCTCGTCAATCAGTTGACGCTGAAGCCGTTTAACTGGGCTTATTATCATCGTCAGTATACATCTGATGTGGCACGGCTCTGGCATTACAATTCGTTTCATTATCCGTTGGATGCGATTGCCAACTGGAACCGCATCTATGGCCCCAAGGGGCTGTTACAATATCAATGCGTGGTGCCGCGCGCCGATCAGCAAGCCGTGTCGCGCGCGTTGCTTGCCGAAATTAGCCGGTCAGGGCAGGGCTCGTTTCTGGTCGTCTTCAAGACGTTCGGGGCGCGGGCTTCGCCGGGGCTTTTGTCCTTCCCCATGGAAGGGGCGACGCTGGCGCTTGATTTTCCGATCCGGGGGCTCTCCACCTTTGCGCTGCTTGACCGGCTTGACGCCATTGTTGTTGAGGCAGGCGGGCGTATTTACCCCGCTAAAGATGCGCGCATGTCGGGCGAGACGTTTCAGCGTGGTTATCCCCGCCTTTCCGAGTTCCTGCCTTTTATCGATCCGCGTTTTAGCTCGGCATTTGAGCGCCGTGTCATGAGGAAATAGTTATGCAGCGTATTGTCATCTTCGGGGCAACGTCGGGTATCGCCGAGGCGAGCGCGCGCGAATTTGCAAAAGCGGGGGCAAGTTTCTTTTTGGTCGCTCGCAACGCCGTGGCGCTCGATGATCTCGGTGCCGACCTCAAAGTGCGCGGTGCTGCATCCGTGCAAATGCGTGTTGCAGATTTGAGTGAGGTGGAGAACCTGCCTGCGCTATGTCGTGAGGCGGGGATAGCGCTTGGCGGCATCGATGTGGCGCTCATCGCGCATGGTGTTTTGCCTGATCAGGAAGCATGCTTAGCGTCTTGCAGGAAAGCGCTCGAAACCTTGCAGGTAAACGCTGTTTCTCCTGCTGTTTTGATGCTCGAAATTGCTGGATATCTCACCCAGCAGGGACACGGCCATTTGGTTATCCTCTCCTCTGTGGCCGGTGATCGCGGGCGTCCGTCTAACTATGTTTATGGTGCATCCAAGGCGCTTTTATCCGTGCTCGGCGAAGGCATGGCGCTCAGTCTCGCGTCCAAAGGTATCAAAGTGCTGGTTGTGAAGCCCGGCTTTGTGGACACCAAAATGACCGCCGCCTTCAAGAAGGGCGCGCTCTGGGCGTCGGCTGCCGATGTTGGTAGGGCCATTGTTGGGGCCGTCGAATCCGGCAAAACCGGCGTTCTTTATACGCCGCGCTGGTGGCAACTCATCATGTTGATCATCAAACACGCGCCGGGATTCATCGTCAGGCGCATCTGATTTTTTACAGACCCTAGAATCGTTTCAAGGCGGCGTTGGTCAATAACAGCGCACCCTATTTTTTTTGAAATCATCTTTGGCTTTGTCAGTGTAAGATCATCGCCATAGACATTCACTGCGCTTGAAAAAGCAGTTTCAAAGAAAAGGTCTGATATGTTAGGGACAGATACGCTTGAGCGGCCATCGTCAGCGGCTGCAAAGAAGATTGAACATTTCGATGTACTGGTTATTGGAGCTGGTATTTCCGGGGTTGGCGCGGCCTATCATTTGAAGACACAAGCGCCGGACAAAACGTTTGCTGTGCTCGATGCCTTCGAGACATTCGGCGGTACGTGGCACACGCATACATATCCCGGTATCCGTTCTGATAGTGATCTTTACACGTTTGGTTATCGCTTTAAGCCATGGGTCGGCGCACCGATTGCAAGCGCTGCCGAAATCAAGTCCTATATGCGCGAAGTGATCGAAGAAAACGGCATCGATCAGCACATTCGCTATCGCCATAAGGTGATGGCGTCGAGCTGGTCGAGCGAGACAAATCTCTGGACGTTGACGATTGCTAAGGGCGCGTCGGGTGAGACGATCACCATGACCGCGAACTTCCTTTGGATGTGTCAGGGTTATTATAACCATGAGAAGGGCTATACGCCTGAGTGGAAGGGCATGAAGGATTTCAAGGGGACGATCATTCATCCGCAACATTGGCCGAATGATCTGGACCTTAAAGGCAAACGCGTCGTTGTCATTGGTTCGGGTGCAACGGCGGCGACGGTGATCCCAAACATCGCTGACGAGGCTGAACACGTGACGATGTTGCAGCGTTCACCGACTTATTTCATTCCGGGCATGAACCGCAATGAACTGGCCGACATGCTGGCCCCGCTTGATCTGGATCCGATGCTGGTGCATGAGATCGTACGCAAAAAAATCCTGCATGATGCGGGCGAGTTGACGCGGCGTTCCTTTGAGGAGCCCGAGCAACTGACGACGGAATTGTTGGCTGGTGTCACAGCCTTTGTTGGTGAAGACATCGCCAAGAAGCATTTTACACCGACCTATCGTCCATGGCGGCAGCGCATTGCTTTCGTTCCCGATGGCGACATCTTCCAAGGCATCGCGGCGGGCAAGGCCTCTGTTGTTACCGATGAGATCGATTGCTTTGTTGAAGGTGGCATCAAACTCAAGTCAGGCGATGTGTTGAAGGCAGACGTTGTTGTGACGGCAACAGGGTTTAATCTCTGCGTAATGGGCGATATCGACTTTACCGTTGACGATAAGCCGGTCTCATGGCCTGACACGGTCAACTATCGCGGCATGATGTTTACCGGTGTCCCGAACCTCATTTGGGTGTTTGGCTATTTCCGGGCCAGCTGGACGCTGCGTGTTGATTTGCTGGGCGACTTCGTTGCGCGGCTCTTCAAGCAGATGACGAAGAAAGACGCCAAGCAAGTGCGTGTCCAATTGCGTGAGCAGGACGACAACATGCCCTTGCTGTCTTGGATCGATCCAGAGGACTTCAATCCAGGCTATCTCATGCGTTCAATGCATCTTCTGCCCAAGCGCGGCGACAAGCCCGAATGGATGCACAATCAGGATTATTGGTCTGAACGCACAGAAATTCCGTTGATTGATCTCAATGGGTCGGAGTTCGTTTATAGCTGAGCGGTTTGAACTCGAACGTAATCAAGTACGGGCGCTCTTTCAGAACGAAGGGCGCCCGTCTTTCGTTTTGGCGTTGAATGATCAGGCGACGCCGGCGCGCAGGAAGTCATGAATATGCACGACGCCAACCGGCTTACCTTGTTCGAGGACGAAGATGCTTGTGATCTTCTTTTCGTTGAGAAAGTTCAACGCTTCGGAAACGAGCATGGTGGGGGGCACCGATTTCGGCGTTGAGTTCATGATGTCGCCGACGGTCTTCTGCAATAAATCAGGGCCCATGTGGCGGCGGAGGTCGCCGTCGGTCACAAGGCCGATGAATGTGCCTTTTGCGTCCACGATGCCGAGGCAACCGAGGCTCTTGCGCGACATGATGATGAGGCCTTGCGACATGGGTGTATCAGCGGTTGTGAGCGGAAGTTCCTCGCCCTTATGCATGATGTCGGAGATGTGACGAAGTGCTGCGCCGAGTTTGCCGCCGGGATGGAAGATTTTAAAATCGGACGCCGTGAAGCCGCGCCGCTCGATGAGAGCGACGGCGAGGGCATCACCAAGCGCCATCTGCATGGTGGTTGAGGTGGTGGGGGCCGCGACCGCGTCGCAGGCTTCTTCCACCTTGGGCAGCAGGAGCGCGATCGTCGCGGCTTCGCCTAACGCGCTGTCGTGGCGCGATGTCATGGAAATCAGCGGAATGGCAAAGCGGGTGGCATAGGTGATGATGGCTTGAAGCTCGGGGGCCTCGCCGGACCATGATAGGGCGAGGATCACATCGTCTTTGGTGATCATGCCGAGATCGCCATGAGCCGCTTCACCGGGATGGACATATTGTGCGGGCGTTCCGGTGGAGGCCATGGTTGCCGCGATTTTGCGCGCCACATGGCCGCTCTTACCCATGCCAGTGACGATCACGCGGCCTTTTGCGGCGAAAATAACGTTTACGGCGTCTGCGAATGGCGAAGCGAGCGACTTTGCCAAGGCGTCAAGCCCTGCGATTTCGAGGGCGAGCGTGCGGCGGGCCGAGGTGAGGGCCATCTCATCGCCCGGAGTTGGTGTCGTCACTTTTGTTGTCACTCTCGTCGGAGCCTCCGTGGGCAGACAGATCAGGCGAACGTGCCAGATTGCTCGGCGCTTGCCAGTTGCTGTGCGCTTCAATACGCAAACTAGTGTCTAGTGCTGGCCTTATGGGAAGGCAAGAGCGGCGAAAATGACGGCGGTCTGGCTTGCCGTCCAATTTGGGCCAATTCGGGGGGCCATATTGCTAATTGATCGCTTGATTTGCACCAATAAGGTGCAAAAGCGTATTGCAAATGAGGGTTTAGGCAACAATAATGATAAGGCGTCGGAATCGGCGACTTTCTAACCTGTGCTTGAAAGCGAGCTAAGCTTCGTTTTGGCTTGAGGCATTCAGCGAATTTGAGGTCAACTTGGTCTTCGGTAGATTTTTGAACCGTCTTAAGGCTCGGGCGGAACCGGAACCACGGACGCCTGAGGGCATGCGCCTATACGCCGTTGGCGACATTCATGGGCGTGACGATCTGCTTGCACCGCTTATGGCGGATGTTGCGGCGGATGGTGAGCGCCATCCCGATAAGCGGAAGATAATTGTTTTTCTGGGTGACTATGTAGATCGCGGCCTTCAATCAAAGCAGGTTATCGATCGCCTGGTAGCGTTGAAGCTGGATGGTTTTGAGACGGTGTTTCTCAAGGGCAACCATGAGCTGGCCATGCTGCAGTTTTTGGGGGACGCACAATTCGGGCGGACTTGGAAATATTACGGCGGGCTCGAGACACTTCATTCCTATGGGATCAATGAATTGACGTTGTCTGATGATTCTGGCGACTTTGAGCGGGAGCGCGAAAGGTTGATTGATATTCTGCCGGTTGATCATCGTCAGTTTCTTGAGACGCTTTTATCGTCCACAGAATATGGCGACTATTTTTTTGCGCATGCGGGCGTGCGACCGGGGGTTTCGCTGGCGCGACAAATTGAAGACGACCTTCTGTGGATCAGGGATGATTTTCTGCAATCCAGAGCCTCGTTTGGCAAGGTGGTTGTCCATGGTCATACGCCCGCAGAATCGGCAACATTCAAATCTAACCGGATCGGAATTGATACCGGTGCCTATATGACCGGCGTCTTGACTTGTTTGGTGCTTGACGGTCTGTCACGGGGGGTAATCTAGACAGAGGATTATGCGATGCCTCAATCCGCTGTTGATTAACGGTTCTACGTGGCCTAGCAATTTAACTTTAAGTTTAATTTGCGCCATTAACTTCGCAATCGAAGTACCTCAGCGGTAAAAAACGGTGTTAGAGATAGCGCAAGTCGATTACGCCTTCATGGGTGGGGCTAATAATTTGGATGCCATGTCGCATGGTTGGCGGCACCAATTCGAGTAGAGAGGACGTGGTTTTGTCTAAAGTGGCTGGGGATCAATGCACGGCGGGACAGCTTTATGGGGCTTTGAAAGTTGTTGTCGCTGGTGGAATATTGTTAGTGCTCGCTGCCTGCGCAAACGCGGGCGGTGGCGATCTAACACCAGTGGTCCCGCAAGCAGGCATCGTGTCAGCAGCCCCGGGTTCAGACACAGGGATTGATTACCGTCTTGGTTCTGGCGACAAGCTTCGCGTTATTGTTTTTGGCGAACAGGATTTGTCGGGCGAGTTCGACGTAACCGGTTCGGGAAAAGTCTCGCTGCCGTTGATCGGCGCGGTTCAAGCGGCTGGGCTGACACTTGATGAATTTCAGTCTGAAATTGGCGATAAACTGAAGCAGGGTTATCTCACAAACCCCAAGGTGAGCGCCGAAGTGTTGAACTATCGGCCATTTTATATCATCGGGGAAGTGGGGAAGCCGGGAGAATATCCCTATACGAACGGCATGAACGTGCTGAACGCGGTGGCCGTTGCGGGCGGCTATACCTACCGCGCCAATCAGACCCAAGTATACATAACACGCGACGGCAAAGATGAATCGCAATATGCGGCAAGCCAATCTGTGCCTGTGCTGCCCGGCGATATTGTGAGGGTTCCGGAACGTTTTTTCTAAGTTCCGATTGAAATGATTTCAGCAATCATAGTTAACATGCGCGATTTGCTGGGGCGGCGATGTCTGATACCCAAGATGCCATGGCATCTTTGCAATAGCCGGCTCTGAAAAGAGATGAAAATCCGGCTTGTTTGGGCATTGCGGTGCGACGGACTTCGACACCAGGTTTGATTTGCTGTAGGTGTACAAAAGGTTAAAGGTGGGGTTTGTGAGCGGCCCGGCAGTTTTGGAGGGAATAGGCATCCCGACAGTTTTGGAGGGAATAGGCATAATGAAAAAGATTCTTTTAGCGACAGTGTGCGCCGTTGGGCTTTTGGCCGCAGGCGCTCTCTCAGGCGCTTACGCTGATACCGCCGCGACAACAACGGAAGTGCAGCAAACCGCGCTTGATGTGCAGGTCACTGCCGTTGAGGCGCTGGTTATTCAGTATCAGAATGACCCTGCAGGCCTTCAGGCTGCTATCGAAAATTTGGTGGCAAACGCGGCGGACCCGGAAACGGCCGGTAATGCTGTTCTGAACCGTGTTCGACAATTCGCAAAACCCGGCAATTAAGACATTGCTTGCTAACAATGCAGAGTTGGCGAGCGCGGGCGGCCAAGGCTTGGGTGCTGCGATTGCGCAAATTGGTCTGAATAATCCTGATTTGGCTACGCGGATGGCCGCCAATGTGTCTGCGAACGGTAGCTCGTCGTTTGCCGCTGCAGTGCAGACCGGCGACAATACGCGGACGGCCTCAATCCAGCAGCAGAACACCAATGGTAACGCATCCTCAAGGACCTACTCCTCGACACCCGAGAAGCCTGCGAGTGCGAGCTAGAAATATGCGTTCGGGGTTGACCCGGTGACGGTTGATCTAACCGGGTGGGTTCGTGCCTCTATTTGAAGTTGTTCGCTTTTCCGAAATTGATATTGCCGTTTGTGGGGATAGACCATGTCGTCATCGCTTTCCAAAATCTTGATCACTGCTGCTCTGGCGTCATTGTATGCCGGAACCAGTTATGCCGATGGAGCGCCAAATCTGGGTAATTCCGATGCGGGCATTCAAATGAGCGATATGCGCGGTAGCGTGCGTGATCGGACGCGTCCTGGCTATGACGCTGTCGGTATTCACGCTGGTGCGTTCACAGCTTATCCTCAGGCGAGCGTGACTGGATCGTATGATGATAATATTTATGCGACCGACACCAATACCAAGAGTGATTTTGTCACGAAACTCGCCTCGGCAATGTTTGTCTATTCGAACTGGAGTCGAAACGCGTTGAACTTCAACGCGGGTGTTTCAAAGAGCTTGTATAGCTCCCACAGTGACGAAAATCGCCTTGATTGGAACGTTAGTGCGGACGGTCGCATTGATGTGACGCGCGACACCCAGCTGACCGGCGCATTGGGCTATCAGAAGTTGCATGAAGATCGTGGCGATCCGAGCTCTCCTAGCGCGGCTGCCGAACCTGTTCCTTATACATTGTTGACCGGATCTGCAGGTATTTCTCAGCGATTTAATCGCATGACGGCATCGATTACCGGCAATTATAACAATTATAACTATGACAGCGTTGTGTCGACGACAGGTGTAGCGATCCCTCAGGATTTCCGAGACCGTAAGGAATATGATGAGTCTCTGAAAGTTGGTTATGACGTTTCCCCGGACACGAATGTTTATGTGAAGGGTACGATCAATCAGCGCAAATACGATCAACATCCGCCTGCCGTGGCACTGAACCGTGATTCAAAAGGCTATGCTGCCGTGATTGGTTCCGATTTCCGTCTGTCAAACTTGGCGCAGGGTGGATTTTATATCGGGTATCAGGTGCAGAACTATGACTCCGCTGCTCTCTCCGATATTAACGGCCTTTCTTACGGGGCGGATATCGAGTGGTATGCGACACCTTTGACGACTGTGACCCTTAATGCGGATTCGATCGTGAATGAAACCGTTTTGGTGGCGTCGGGTTATCTCTCCCAGTCAGTTGGTTTGCGTGTTGACCATGAACTGTTTCGCAACGTCCTTTTGAACGCCAACGTCGGGTATCAGAATGATGATTACACCGGCGCGAGCCGCACGGACGATATTACGACGGCCGGATTTGGTGCCGACTACCTGTTGAACCGGAATTTCTCGATTAATGTGGGGTATAACTACACGGATCGCAGTTCAACAGCCCCAGGCGTTGACTATAAGCGGAACATCGTCGGTTTGACGCTAACGGGCAAACTTTAAGCGTTTCGGCACCATATGAGAACGATCTCTCTAAGGAGATAATGGGGGCAGGATCTGAAAATGTATCCTGCCCTCGTTCGTATTCTATTAAGCGTTTGTTGAATTTTGATCGAATAGGTTCGATGCGATCCAAGAACCCAGCCAGGAACACCGAATGAATGCACCAGTAAGAAGTGGTGGTCAAAAGACCAATGGCGGGGTCTATGGTGACGTCGGTGTTGATGATGCGGGTTTAATCGATTTTGATGTTCTTGCCATCATTCGGGCGCTGCGCAAACGGCTTGGCGTTATCGTAGGGATTACGCTGGGTTTGACAGGCCTTGCATTGGTGGCTGTATTTCAGCTGACGCCGCTCTATTCCGCCGAGACGCTTATTCTACTTGATCAGCAAAAGACCCAAGTGATGGACGTCGAAGCTGTGATGTCAGGGCTGGGCGGGGATTCGGCGACAGTTGACAGTCAGGTTGAAATTCTGCGCTCGCGGTCGGTGGCGCGCCGCGTGGTGGAAGAACTTCATCTGGTCGACGATCCGGAGTTCAACGGCGCGCTGAAGCCGCCATCTGTCTTGAACTGGATTAATCCGCGAGCCTGGGTCGCTGCGCTCTTAAGCAATGCATCGGATGCGGTGCCACTTGATGAAGAGCAGCAGCGCGAAGCGACGCTCAACAGCGTTATTAATGCGGTCGTGGGGCGAACTGATGTTTCTCGGCGCGGTTTGACTTATATCTTGTCTTTGACGTTTTCATCTGAGGATCCGCGCAAGGCGGCCAAGATCGCAAATGCCTTGGCCGACACCTATGTTGTTGATCAACTGGAAGCCAAATTTGATGCGACCAAGAAAGCCAATGAATGGCTTTCGTCGCGCCTTTCGACCTTGCGCACTCAGGTACAGGATTCTGAGCGGGCGGCTGAGATTTACCGCAGTCAGAACGGGCTACAAGACGCTGGTGGGACGACCATCAACGACCAACAGCTGTCAGAACTTAATGCACAATTGATTTTGGCTAAGACCAACCTTGCCGAAAAGCAGGCCAAATATACGCGCGCCAAGCAGATTCTAGGTGCCGGTGGCAGCATTGAATCGGTCGCTGACGTGCTGCAATCCCAGACGATCTCAACTCTGCGCGGCCAGGAAGCTGAACTCGCGCGCCAACAGGCGGATCTGTCGTCAAAATATGGCCCGCGGCATCCCGCTATTCTCAACATTGATGCGCAGCGTAAGGATATTCAGCGCCAGATTGGCCGAGAGGTGCAGCGGATCGTCGGAAGCATTCAGAACGAAGCTGTCATTGCACAATCGCGTGTCGATTCACTGCAGAAGAGCCTGAACGATCTTAAGGGCACTGCGAATATGAACAATCAGGCTTTCGTGCAGTTGCGTGAATTGGTGCGAGAAGCGGACGCGAACAAGACCGTCTATGAATCCTTCCTCAATCGCTACAAGGAAACGACCCAGCAGGGCGATCTCCAGACGCCAGACTCGCGCGTTATATCTGTAGCCACCATGCCGACCTCTCCGGCCTATCCCAAAAAGAGTCTAGTAGGCGCTGTGGCCCTGATGCTCTCCGCGATGATTGGTGTGGGTGTAGCTCTGTTGCTTGAGCACTTTGACAACAGCTTGCATACATCGAAGGAAGTGGAAGAGACACTCGGGCTTGCGCATCTCGTCTCTGTTCCAATGGTTGCAGACAAAAAAGGTCCTGGCGAAAAGAGGCTAACGCCGCAGGATTATCTTCTGTCCAAACCGCTTTCGGCTTATTCAGAGGCGCTGCGAAGCTTGCGAAGCGCGCTGGCTCTATCCAACGTCGATAGCCCGCCGAAAGTTTTGCTGTTTACCTCTGCCCTGCCGAATGAAGGCAAAACTACGATGTCTGTTAGTTTTGCGCGCGCAGCGGCAGAAGCCGGGCTTCGGGTGATGCTGATTGACTGCGACTTACGTCACCCGTCTGTACACAAAATGTTCAAGTTAGCCAGTCCCAAGCTCGGGCTGGTTGAGCTTTTAGCTGGGCAAGCAGCCTTTGAGGAAGCGCTTGTTGTCGATGATGCGACGGCAATGCATTATATCCCCGTCGCGTCGGGCTCTGCCAATCCGCTAGACGTTTTGACGTCAGGGCAAATGCAGCGATTACTCGCAGATGTGCGCGGCAAATACGATCTTGTCGTGCTCGACTCAGCGCCCGTGTTGCCGGTATCGGATTCTCGTGCGCTTTCACGCCTCGTTGACAAGACAGTCTTTGTTGTCCGCTGGTCTGAAACGCCAAAGGAAGCAGCGCTTGGCGGCGTGAAGGAACTGAAAAACTATGGAGCCGATATTGCGGGCGTCGTTTTGAACGTGGTGGATACCACCAAACAAGCCAAATACGGCTATGGCGATGGTGGTTACTATTATCGTCGATACAGTCGGTACTATGTCAACTGAAGTAAGAACGACGCGTCGCTGGTTGATGGCGGTGAGTGTATTTGGAATTGGACTGCTTCTTCTCGCCATATCCGGTCCGAGAATATTGGCATACGCTCAGATGGCGATGGTTCCGTCGAGTGTGGCGCGATCCTTGGAATCTGGTAGAGATATTTCGACCACGGGGCTAGACGAGGCAATTGCTCGCTACGAAAATGCGACCTTTGTGCTTTCGCATGACTTCAAACTTTTGCAAGACCTTGGACGATTGGAGATGCGAAGGGCTGCTGGATTGAAAGATCCGACGCAGCGGAGCGAGGAGTTGAGGTCTGCTTTGGTCACTTTCGAGGCGGCAATTGCGGCGGCGCCAGCAAGGCCCTTTCCTTGGAGCCTTGATGCTTATGCTCGCTCTGAACTATCCGTACCGTCTGAGGAAGTCGTAGGTCTTTTGCGCATGTCGTATTTTCTTGGACCTCAAGAAGCCTCGAGCATAATGCTTCGCGCACGTGTTGGCGGACGAATGTGGAATTTCCTTGATGATGGCGCCCGACAATTCACGGAAAACGACTTTCGAAAGATGTGGCAATACTCAATTTTGCGCCCTGCGCTAATTGACATATATCTTGAAAATACCTTGACAGCTCGAGCGGCGATCCGAAGGGCTGTGCTTATTGACAAATCTGAGCAGAAAAAATTTGATAGATTAATCGAAAAGACCCTCGGTGATTTTAAGTCTCGCTCACGATAGGTATTCTTTGGCTACTCCATGATTGGCTTGTCGCTATACCCATGATCGCGGCGTAGAGGATTGTCACAGCAGGAATCTGTAGGCTGAAATCCACGAGAGAATGTAATCCAACTAAAATTGTGGCACCGACGCCAAGTGCAGGAATCAATTTATCGCGTTTGCGATTGGCCGTGCCGCGTGCGGTTTGAATAGCTATAAGAAAAATCGAAAAATTTAGTAGCAGCGCAGCAGGCAATCCGAGCTCCAGTGCATTTTCGAGATAGGTATTATGTGCTTTGTCCCAAATGAGCAGTGCGGAGATACCCCCTTCAGGCTTATAGGCTGGAATGACATCGGCATAGGTGCCAAAGCCGGTTCCAGTAAGAGGTGAGGCTGCGATGGCATCTACAACTATCGCGTACATGTTGTTGCGGAAAGTAACACTCGATTCAACTTTCTCAATCTCAAGTCTTTTGGAGAGGGGGTTCCCGCTTACTGCAAATATGACGATGGTGAGGAGCGCAAGTGCTAATACAATATAGAATATATGACGTTTTTTGAGCCGCTGCTGAACGACATGGATCAAGATGACTGCGAGCAATCCACACAAGGTTGAGGCCACACCACCTCGTGACTGGGTTAGAAACAGTGACATTGCGATGGATAGGACTAGCAGTGTTTTCCATGCCGACTTCGCGGCGAGCTGCTCGACAATAATAACGATCTTTGCCCGCAATGGATGTTTGAGAGCGAAAAAGGGCTTTATGTGATTGAGCAACAATGCAACCGCGCATAGCAGGCTGAGACCGGCAAAGGTAGCGTAGGAATTGCGGTTCACGAAAGTGCTGGTCAGAGATTCGTAATACGTCCATTTTGGGTAGATCAAAATCCATCCATTGCCGGACATATAGATGGCAATTCCGTAAAAGGCGTAAGCGCCGCCTATTAGTGCGATCGTTCGGATGCCGATCCAAGCGCGTTCAGAGGTTCGTGTAAGGTTGAATGTCAGCCAAAAGACGCCAGCGTAAGTTAGAAGATGCATAAAACCAGTAAGTGTCGCCTCCGGATTGATGGAAATTCGTCCCTGTAAGTTCCGACCAAGTAGCTTGGATGCTGCTACCCAGGTCGGATCTGAAAGCTGTGCAGGCAGCCATGGTAGCCACTGGACGAAAATCCAGACGCAAATGGTGATATATAATATCGAGGGCCATTTGATGCCTCGAAGCTGTGAATGCGTCGAAGTTCGGTTAGTGACCCAAAACATTGCCCAAACGGTAAGAAGTACGCCAACAAATGCACTCAGGAGTGACATTGGGAGTGGTCTATTGCTTCCGAGTGGGAGTGGGGCAACCGCAAGTACTAGCAGGAGGCCTGCAAATAGCCATCCGTCGCTCTTGTTCGTTGACCGTCGGACGTCCCGTTGTGAGCGGAATTGGGTGATATCGTTTTCCAATTATCGTGCCTCCTGGCCGCAACAATAAAACCTCATTCTTTATGAGGAGCATACTCTCGGATTTCGCGGCCTGGGCTGAATACGGTAGCCCCTGATAAAATGCGAGAAACCTTTCGAACGGGTGTCATTATTTGACTACCCTTGAACCAGAATAGGTTTGGTTTTTAGATTTTCGTGAATGGCGTGCTAATCCAGTTTTGACGTGTCGTATGATAGAAAGCCTCTTTTGGCCATGGACGTCGTTCAAAATGAATTTGGTTCACTATCGGGCAACGCTGCTTTATCTATAATCAATGACGTTGATAGTTACGAAATAGAGGGGTCAGCGGGTCCGCTACAGTATGGCAAAAAAATATAATGGAAAAGTCGCCTTGATTACCGGTGTGACGGGGCAGGACGGCGCTTATCTCTCTGATTTGTTGCTGGAGAAGGGCTACACTGTTCACGGGCTGAAGCGGCGCTCGTCTTCGTTCAATACTGGTCGCATTGAGCACCTCTATCAGGACCCCCATGAGCAAAACCAGCGCTTTGTCCTGCACTATGGGGATATGACGGATTCGACGAACTTGATCCGTATTGTTCAACAAACGCAACCCGACGAAATCTATAACCTCGCGGCACAAAGCCATGTGCAAGTGAGCTTCGAGACGGCAGAATACACCGCCAACGCTGATGCGATAGGGGCGTTGCGCCTTCTTGAGGCGATACGCATTCTTGGTCTTGAAGATAAAACCCGTTTCTATCAGGCCTCTACGTCCGAACTTTATGGCAAGGCGCAGGAAGTTCCCCAAAGCGAGACGACGCCCTTTTATCCTCGCAGCCCTTATGCAGCGGCCAAACTTTATGCCTATTGGACCGTCGTGAACTATCGTGAAGCCTATGGCATTCACGCCTCCAACGGCATTCTCTTTAATCATGAAAGCCCGCTGCGTGGTGAAACCTTTGTGACGCGGAAAATCACCCGTGCAGCGGCGGCTATTCACCTGGGTTATCAAGACAAGCTCTATTTGGGCAATCTGGACGCCAAGCGTGATTGGGGCCATGCGCGCGAGTATGTCCGAGGCATGTGGCTCATGACCCAGCAGGAAGAAGCCGATGACTACGTGCTGGCGACGGGTATCACGACCGAGGTCCGCCAGTTTGTTGAATGGTCCTTTGCTGAAGTGGGCATCAAGCTTGAATGGAAGGGCAGGGGTGCCGACGAAAAGGGATATAATATTGCCACAGGGCGCTGCCTTGTAGAGGTTGATCCGCGCTACTTCCGCCCCACAGAAGTCGAACTTTTGCAGGGTGATCCGACGAAGGCACATACCAAGCTTGGCTGGAAACACGAAACTTCGGTCGAAGCGCTCTGCGCTGAAATGGTGCGTGAAGATCTGAAAATCGTTGCCGAAGAGAAACGTCAGCATGTCGAGTGAGGTCATATTTCCACTTAAAGGAAAACGTGTCTGGGTTGCGGGTCACAAGGGCATGGTCGGTTCAGCGATCGTTCGACGGTTGGCCCAGGAAAATTGTGAAGTTTTGACAGTTGACCGAAAGACAGTTGATCTGAAGGACCAAGCACAGACGCGAGCTTGGGTAATCGATCAAAAGCCGGATGTTATTTTTTTGGCGGCTGCAAAGGTCGGCGGCATTCTGGCTAATGATACGCACCCAGCCGACTTTCTTTATGACAACCTGATGATTGAGGCCAACCTCATTGAGGCAGCGTTCCGCGCCAGGGTTTCGAAGCTTTTATTTTTGGGATCCAGCTGCATCTATCCGAAAATGGCGCCGCAGCCGATAACCGAAGATGCGCTGTTGACTGGACCGCTTGAGCCGACGAATGAATGGTATGCGATCGCCAAGATTGCTGGCATCAAGCTCTGCCAGGCTTATCGAAAGCAGTATGGCTGCGATTTTATTTCGGCGATGCCGACTAATCTCTATGGGCCCGGTGACAATTTTGATCTGAATTCAAGTCACGTCATTCCTGCACTTATTCGCAAGGCACACGAAGCCAAACTTTGCGGCGATAGTGAGCTCGTTATGTGGGGAACGGGTTCACCGCGACGTGAGTTTCTCTATGCGGATGACTGCGCAGATGCTTGTGTGCATCTTATGAAGGTTTATTCTGGGGTCCAGCATGTGAATGTAGGCTCTGGTGAGGATCTTACAATTTTTGAACTTACCAAGTTAGTTTGTGAAGTTATTGGATTTAGGGGTTCGATAAAACAGGACTTGAGTAAGCCTGATGGCACTCCTCGGAAGTTAATGAGTGCTGAGAAGATCAATTCTTTGGGCTGGCGTGCCAATGTTTCGTTGCGAGATGGCTTGGCCAATAGTTTTGAATGGTTCGTTCGCAACGCAGCGGTCGAAGGTAAGTCCGTGTTGTAATTTCTCAGAGAATTTTGAAACTGATCCCTGGCTAGACAGACAAGGACAATCTCGGCTGAACGATCGCCGCGCCTCGCTCACGTGCTAGTTTCGCCGCCTCAAACTTAACTCTTGGCAAAAAATGCCCTTTGTCCTTTCATCCACCTCTGGTCCCATCATGGCACCTAGGCTTTGTGTTCAAGGAACTGCCAGACACTCAGTTCACGTTGTCGACGCGTACGATTTTTGAGATACGATGATAGTTCTAATCGCTGCGCATATTTATTATCTCGTTTTCAATTCTCTGGACGAGCGTGAACGCGCGCAGCGCGCCTTGGCTAAGGCAGGTGTCGTCGCTGTGACGCATTATGTACCCTTATATCTTTCCTCTGTCGCGATGCGTTTTGGCCGAAACAGTGGCGATATGCCAGTTGCGATGTCCGTTGCCGATGGTCTACTCCGTTTGCCGCTCTATTCCGATCTTTCTGTGGAAGAGGAGGATCGGGTTATTAACGCTGTACTTGATCTCTGAAAAATTAATACGTCAATATGGCGCCTCGACAATACAATTCGTAGTGTGTTTTCTAGTGACGTGGTCTCCGAATTGTCATTGTGGCTGGCAGCAGGTCGATTTCTATATCTGATGCGAGAATAATTATTGTGCGGGAGCGGATTGTAGATGGCCGGAAAGATGCATTCGAACAGCGGCGCCCACAATTGGCTCGTCTACAAAAACAATGATCGTTTCCTGAGAGAATTTGCCCCTCTCTACAAAGGGGTCCTGTACGATCTTGGTGCAGGTGAATCTCCGTATAGAGATTTTTTTCTAAAATACGTAGAGCGGTATGCAGCTGTCGATTGGGGAGAAAGCCTGCATGAAACAAACGTCGATATTCTTGCAGATTTGAATGAGGCGCTACCGATTGACTCCGGGGTTGCGGACACAGTTGTTTCTCTTTCCGTAATGGAGCATTTGCGGGAGCCGCAGACAATGTTGAACGAGGCGTCGCGAATATTGACGAGCGGTGGATACCTGATCTTGCAAGTGCCTTGGCAGTGGTGGATACACGAAGCGCCACACGACTATTTTCGCTATACGCCTTACGGATTGAAATATTTGCTCGAGAAGGCTGGATTTATGGAGATTTCGGTTCGGCCACAAAACGGCTTCTTCTCCATGATTGTTCTCAAGTTCAATTATTTTAGTATGCGCTTTGTTCGAGGGCCCTGGCCTTTGCGATGGATAGCTAGGCTCATTTTATTACCCATCTGGTTTATAGGCCAGGTCCTAGCGCCTTTTTTTGACAAGCTTGATCGGAATTGTGCGGCTGAAACAACCGGTTATTTTGTAACAGCTAAGAAGCCTTGATGAAGGGGCGGGCGGGTGCTGATTCGTTAAGTATCCCGCGATAGCAAAAGGCTGCTATAGAGGTCAGCGAGCTTGCCGCCTTGAACACGGCCGTCATATTCGCTTTCGACATGTTTACGACCTGCTTCGAGCATGGCCGGCCATTTGTCGGGGTGCTGCGCATACCAGCGTAAGTGAGAGGTGATCTCCTCGATATTGCGTTCTCCTGCAAGCAGACCCGTATGCTGGTGAAGGATGACAGAGGGGATATCGCAGTGGCGGCTGCTGACAATATTGACGCCCGCCGCCGCCATTTCAATGAGGGTCACGGGCGCGCCGCCCTCGCTGTCACTGTCCAACGCGGTGACGCTTGGTGACAGGAAGATATGGTGGCGGTGGGCTTCCTCGATCAGCCGCTGGTAGGGCTGGTAGCCTAACAGGGTCACATGCGACTCCAGTCCGCCTGAGGCGATGCCGTCGAGAATCTTCTGCTTTTCGGAATGGATTGCCGCGCCACCTGGCGCGTCGCCGATGATCGTTATTTCTATCGGTGTCTCTTCCTTGAGGTTGGTCAGTGCAGCGATTGCATAGGGAAGGCCTTTTTTTTCAACGAAACTTGCCGAGAGCAGGATGCGGAGCGGGGTTCCCGGCGTCCAGGCTAGCGGCTGGAACCTTATCTTGGCCGTGTCGATGCCGAGATGGTGTGTACGGAGTTTTTCTAGTGGACAGCCCAAGGTAGCGACAGATTGGGCCATAAAATCGCCCTCGCAAAGCACGAGATCGACCGTGTCGAACAATTCCGCATAGCGTGATCGCCAGACGGGTTCCAGCGTCGGGAGGCGGCCAACATCGTAGCCGTAGAAAGTGACGATGTGCTTCACGCCGTTTCTTCGGATGGCAGGTAGGTCTCGCCAGCCGACATCGCCGAAATGTGAATGCACCAGCCGTGCGCCGGTCCGGCCGATCACCTCGCCGAGAAAGCTGGATGCGTAGCGCCCGCCAGATTTTCTGGAGATTCGGGAGAGTTGGTAACGTAAAGGATGTTCGTTTTTGAATGCGTGAATATGCGGAGGAGCGAACTGGTCGAGATTTGCCGTGAAATGGCAGGCGACATGAACATCAAACCGATTTGCGGGGAGCTCGCTGATTTGAGTGTGCATCCATGTTTGCGTTTGTGGAAGCCAGACCGGATAGGAGTGAATAACGGGTTCGCTCATTTCCGTGCTCCGTTGTGAATGGCGATGTTCATTATCGTTTCAGCGGCCATCACGGCATCACCAGACGGCGCAGTTCACCCATGCGCGGGCGCAAGAAAAGGGCGCACAGTCCGACATAGAGTGCGACACCGAGCGCGATTTGGGCTGCGAGGGTGAAGGTAGGCTTGATTGTGATGATTTCGGGCAGGGTAAGCACGGCAAGCCCCATGACCGTCGAAATTGCGAGGACGGGGATAAAGCTGGCCATATAGTCCTTGAGGCAGGGGCCGAGCAGGCGGCGGATCAGAAAGATGTACATCAACGGCATATAGACGGCCTGCGCGGCCAGAACGCTGACGGCGACGCCCATGAGGCCGCCATAATGCGCACCAAGCAGGATGGCGGGGCTCTGGAAGACGAGCAGAAGCACGTTCCATTTGAAGCCGAGATCGGCGCGGCCTGTGGCAAGGAACAAGGCGCCGACCGGGTTTGAAATGGACCGCAGCAGACTCACAAAGGCGAGGACCTGAACGATGGCGATTGTTTCATTCCAGCGGTCACCAAGAAAAACCGGAATGAACAGGGTGGAGATGGCGGCGAAGCCGATTAGGAGTGGGCCGTTCACGACCGCGAGTATCCATGTGAGGAACATGTAGCCGCGCCGTAGCCGGTTACGGTCGGTTTGCACCTTGGCGAAAAGCGGAAAAGCGACGCGGACAAGGATCGGGTTGATCCTAGTGACAGGCTGGATTACGAGACTCCAGGCGAGATTGTAGAGCCCCAACGCATGTGGCCCTAAAAGAACGCCGATCAGGAACTGGTCCGTGCGCGAATTGACAAAATTCACACTTTTCTCACCCATTTGGTAGAGGCCGAAACTGAGAAAGCCTTTGAGGTCGGTTGTTCTAAAACGCCAGAATGGCCTCCATTGGCGCCAGCCGATAGCGATGAAGGCCATTGTGGCGATAAACGTGTTGGTGAGCTGTCCGATGATGAGCGAGAGCACGCCGAGGCCGAGTGCCGCGGCGACGATGGCGACGGCGGCTCCAGCAACGGCAGCGGTCGCCTCGACAGTGCCAAGCTCCCGGAAGCGAAGGTCCCTTTGGAGCAAAATCTTGAATTGCTGTCCAAAGGGCGTGATCAAGAAGAGGGTGGCAGCAATGGGTATAAGCGATATCAGCCGCGGCTCGCTGAAGATAAAAGCGACCAGCGGTGTGGCGATGAGCGCGACGACAAAGATCGCAAGGCCGAAAAATATACTGAGCAGATAGAGGGAGGAAAGCACTTCCGGCATCGTGTCCTGCCTGTAAATGAGGGCGCTGCTGATGCCCGCATCGGCGTAGATCTGCGCAAACCCGATCACAACCATGATCATCGCCATCAGCCCGAAATCCTCAGGCGTCAGAAGCCGTGCGAGGACGGCGATCTGGGCGAACTGCACCAGAATAGAAATGGCACCAGAAGCGGTTGTCCATTTGGCGCCCGATACCGCAGCAGCTTTCAACGACATGCGGAAATCCCCAATTCCATCAATGGTGATTTGATGGAAGGTTCAAGCTGAATTTCTGATATGAGCAATGTCCGCAATGATTATTCCACCACCGAAATTGATTTGCGCCACTCTCGATATAGCTCAGCTACCTGAGGATCATCGAGATAGGGCTTATCAAGTTTGCGCGTATCGCCAATAACCCGTGCGGGATTCCCTGCCACCACTTCGAAGGGAGCGACATCTTTGCTGACAACAGCGGTGGCTGAAATGAGTGCGCCGTCGCCCACTGATACACCCGGTAAAATTTTTGCTCCGGCTCCGATGAACACGTACCTGCCTATCGAGACGCCTTTAATTGCGAAACCTGCTTTTTCTTCTTCCGGGAACCGCTGATAGCTGTCGCCGAGCAAACGCACAGCCAAATGCGAACTGTGCGTGAATATGCCGACCCATGCTCCGATTTGTGAACCTTCGCCGATATGTAGTGTTCCTGTGCCGTCGAGGATCGTGTAGTGCCAAACGAATACGTTGTCCGCGATGTGAATGCGCTCTTGATGTTGCAGGAAGGCGGAGTCACTAACACGTGTTCTTGGGCGCCATTCGCCGTTTGCATCTTGAAACCCCCAGCGCATTTGAGGCGCTTTCAGGCGTCGCCAATACTGGTTGTATGAATGCCGCAACTGGGGACGAAGCGAACGGGGCACGAATGCTTTCAATTTTCTCAGAAACATTTTGAACGCTTTCTGTGTCATTTGTGGCAGGCATATTAGTCGCTAATATATTTCTTTTCTTGCCCGGCCAACCGGACGAGGTATTGGCCGTAGTCGGTCTTGAGCATGGGCTTTGCCAGGCGGAGGAGTTGTTCTTCATCGATCAGTTTCCGGCGGTAGGCGATTTCCTCTGGAGATGCGATCTTGAGGCCCTGGCGGCGTTCGATGGTGGCAACAAAATTACCCGCTTCGAGAAGAGCATCATGCGTGCCGGTATCGAGCCACGCGATGCCACGACCAAGGACAACTGCGTGTAGCAGGCCGCGCTCCAGATACCATTGATTGACAGCCGTGATTTCAAGTTCGCCACGTGCTGATGGCGTTATGGAGGCTGCAACATCGCTGACTTGCCCATCATAACTGTAAAGGCCAGTGACCGCATAAGAGGATTTCGGCTTTTTCGGCTTTTCCTCGAGGCTGACGACCGCCCCTTCATCGTCGAACTCGGCAACGCCGTAGCGTTCGGGGTCATTGACATAATAGGCAAAGACCTGGGCACCTTCATTGATCAGACCCCCAGTCTGCAATATCTGGCCAAAGCCCTCGCCGTAGAAAATATTGTCGCCGAGAATGAGTGTGACAGGGTCGCCTGCGATAAAGTCTTTGCCGATGATAAAGGCTTCGGCGATGCCGTTCGGCTCTGGCTGCGCGGCATAGGCGATATCCAGCCCCCAATGGGCGCCGTCGCCGAGCAGACGGCGGAAAAGGTCTTGCTCGTCGGGGCGGGTGATAATCAGGATTTCCGTGATGCCCGCCAGCATAAGCGTGCTGAGCGGATAATAGATCATCGGCTTGTCATAGACGGGCAGCAACTGCTTGCTGATGGTCCTTGTTGCGGGAAATAGACGCGTGCTGCTGCCGCCTGCTAGGATGATGCCCTTACGCTTCATGGAACCAGTCCCAAGCGTTCGCCGAGATAACGGCCCGTTTTGATGTCGTCGCACCAAGCGGCATTGTTCAGATACCATTCGACGGTTTTCCGCAATCCGCTTTCAAATGTCTCAAGAGGCTTCCAGCCAAGCTCACGTTCAAGCTTGCTCGCATCAATGGCATAACGCCGGTCGTGGCCTGGGCGATCGGAAACAAAAGTGATCTGTGTGTTGTATGGTTTTCTGTCAGATCGGGGATGAATTTCATCCAAGATGGCGCAGATTGTCTCAACGACTTCGAGGTTTGATTTTTCGTTGCGGCCACCAATATTATAGGTCTCACCGACTTTGGCCTTCTCGAGAACGAGCCGGAGTGCGCGGCAATGATCGTCCACGTAGAGCCAGTCTCGGACATTCTGGCCGTCGCCATAAATAGGCAGCGGTTTGTCAGCAAGAGCTGCGAGGGTGACAAGAGGGATCAGCTTCTCGGGAAACTGGTAAGCGCCATAGTTGTTTGAGCAATTTGTAATGACAACAGGTAAGCCATATGTCGCATGCCAGGAGCGGACGAGATGGTCCGAAGCAGCTTTGCTCGCGGCGTAAGGCGAGCGTGGATCATAGGCTGTGTCTTCGGAGAAGAGTCCTTCGGCGCTAAGCGAGCCGAAGACTTCATCGGTAGAAATATGGTGGAATCGAAAGCTATCCTTACGTTGTGCCGGCAGCGCAGACCAATAAGTCCGT
Organism: Parvibaculaceae bacterium; assembly: GCA_041688015.1. Lineage (GTDB taxonomy): Bacteria > Pseudomonadota > Alphaproteobacteria > Parvibaculales > Parvibaculaceae > Parvibaculum. Next base: position 1,583 of record JBDNIY010000008.1, on the reverse strand, counting down.
GTAGCCTGAAGTAATTTGTAGGTGCCAAAAATATTGGTCTCGATAAAGGCGGAAGGTCCGTCAATCGATCGGTCAACATGTGACTCAGCAGCCAGATGCATGACAGCATCTGGCTGGTGTTCGATGAATACCTGCTTCAGTGCATTGTCGTCACAGATGTCTACCTGAAGGAATATATATGTTGGCAGTCTTTCGACGCCTAGTCCTAGCGAGGAGAGATTTCCCGCGTAGGTTAACTTATCGACATTGATGATCGAGGTATCCGTTTCCTCGATAAACTGTCTGATGAGAGTTGAGCCTATGAAGCCGGCACCACCTGTTACAAGAACTTTCTCAGCCATTAAATATCTCACTACTGATTATCGTGGTGTAGATTCCGACTTGGATTATACGTTGAAAATGCGACAACTTATAGAAGGGAAAACGCTCCGCTTTGGGGGCATTTTTCAGCACAACAAATTCATAACCATCTTTTGCTTCTTCTCCGGCATCTGGATTCAATGGAGATTTTGAAACGCACGTCAGCGCAAAGCAAATTAGTTAGCAACGGTTGGCTTTCACGCGGGTGAAACACAATGGCTATGGCGAATACGGCGGGGGCGATGAGCCTCATTGAGGTTGATGAAGAGATACAAAAGGATGAGGATGCCGATCGGATCACCAAAATTGAGGTAGTTGGGCTGAAAAAGCAGCGGTGACATATACGCCAAGAGCGTTCCAAGAAAGACGATTGAAAGCCTTCGCGTTGCTATGTTGTCGGCATTCATCGAAAGGCGAAAGAGCGTTGCCATTCGGCTTGCCAAAAGGGCCAAATATCCGACGGCACCGGATATGCCCAGTTCTTCCCAAAGTGTAATTATGCCGCTATGAGCAGTCTGAAATTCTGCTCTCGATGTTCGAAAACCGTATCCAAAGTACGGATGGTCTTGGATGCGTAGAAAGGCTGTCGACCACCGTTCGGTGCGGCCAGAGATGTCGCCAAATGCAGATCGCGCCCCTTCGCCTATGAGGATGCTCCATATGTATCCGCCAGCTATGAGTAATGCTAGGCCGCAAATCAGGCCAAATATCATTAGACGCGTTGGCGAATGTAGCCGACGCAATACTTCAGTAGAAACAATCAATATGAGCATTGCTAGGAAAGAAAAACGTGAGTCGACGAGGATTGCCAGCAGCAATAACGCAGCCAATCCCAGCCATTTTATTTTGCCGCGCCAGACTTGAATGAGTGATGCCTGAACGATTATCCAACCTCCCATGAAATTGGGATGGACCGCACCATACCAACGTCCTTCTCGATGTTTAATCATGACAAAGAGGATAAGCATCGTGAGGCTGACCACCGACAGGCGCCGAAGCACTGTTTCCCACGTGTTGGGAGAGAGGCGTATAATGTGTATGGCGTAGGCAACGACCATAAAAATAAGACTGTAGAGTGCAGATATTTGTGGAATGCTAGAGATGAGCGAGTTGAACATCAGGTAGATCGCCAGTATGCCGATGGCCCAAGTCATGCTCGACTGTGTTCTTATCGCCGCTCGGCCTTCCACGATTGCGACTACGGTTGCTATCAACAGGGAAGT
>JBDNIY010000007.1:0-201182 GCA_041688015.1 Parvibaculaceae bacterium | reverse complement strand
CGGCCGAGCGATCCTGAACTTGTTGCCGAAGCGATCTGGGCGGCAGGCCACGGCGTCGTGGCGCTGCTCATCACGCATGTTGATTTTCTCTGGACGCCGGAAAAGCTGATCGACACCCAGATCGACATGATCCTGAACGGCTTGTTGCCAGTCGATAGTCCGGCACGCACAACCTCGGCTCAGCCACGCCTCTAAGCCTCTAGTCAATCTCGTCGGGCAGACCTGCCCCAATGTCGATGAAAGATTTGGCGACGGCGGGACGCAATTCGACAGGCGTTTGAATGGTGCGATGCTTGAAAGTATCGGTGCCCATTTCAAGTATCATCACCAGCACCAGATGGCCACCCGTCACATCGTCGATCAGCGGAAAATTGGTGATCTCAACCAGCGCGTTGTAGCCGCGCCCATAGATGACGGGCGAGGCGGACCAGGCTGCGCAAGGGTGGTTCATGCAGACATCGAGATATTCGGCCTGATAGGCGCGGTCGGGCACCAGATCGAGATAGTCGAGACCGGTGAGATTGGCGTCGACAAGGTCGCGGATTGCGCTGCCAACAAGGCGGATGCGCGTGGTCATTGGCGTCCTAGGCGTACCGGGTTTGTCGGGCGTGCCAGCGTCTACTTCGAGCAGGGCGATATTGGCGAGCAAGCGGCTTGCCTTTTCGGGGCGAAAGGCCGAGCGCAGCGGTATCAGCCCGTTGCGCTCCAGCCCGCACCACATCGTTTCGAAGGCAAAGCTTTCGGGCGAGCGTTGCGGCGTCGCCCTCGCATAGGGATCAAGCTCGGCGGATTTTGATGGATGGCGCAAGGTGAGGTCTCGCTCGGTCAGAAAATCAATAGCTGTCCTTCTAGCAATAGCGCCTCAGGGCTTCCGATTCCTTAACCTTGTTGCCAGTTTTAGCTCGAATTTTATCCAAAAGGATGGCTTCGGCCTATTTTTCAACGATATGGCATCTGGCTTTCTTTTGCTCGACCCATGCTGGTGCTGTCGGTGGTCGCAACAGGAGGCTGCTTTTGCCACTGCTTGGGGGCTCCTTGTCAGGCCCATTGAGACGAGCGGTTCCCCTGCGTCAAATTCGGTAAGCGGCGTAAACCCTTGGAAAATCGCGCCTGACGTACGATATATTGTGAAGGCCCATGCGCCACGCGCGCCGCATTCGCTGTTTAAATGGTCTTTACAAGCGCCGCCCCATGCTCAAGATGGCGGCCAATTCACATCGATTTAGCCACCGTCGGTCGAGCGCCTTTGGGCGGCTCGACGGCATTGATTAGGAGAACCTCATGGCAGAAGCATATATCGTCTCAGCAGTTCGTACCGCTGGTGGCCGCAAAGGCGGTCGGCTCAAAGATTGGCACCCGGCTGATCTCGGTGGCAAAATTCTCGACGCCTTGGTTGATCGCACGAAGGTCGATCCCGCCCTCATCGAAGACGTGATCGTCGGTTGCGTCGATCAGGCGGGCGAGCAGGGCATGAACATCGCGCGTAACGCAGTGCTGGCCTCCAAGCTTCCCGACAGCGTGCCTGCGACCTCAGTAGACCGCCAGTGCGGTTCCTCCCAGCAGGCGCTCCATTTTGCCGCTCAGGCTGTCATGTCGGGCGCGATGGATATTGTCGTTGCCGCAGGCATCGAAAGCATGACGCGCGTGCCCATGGGCATGCCGATCTCGCTGCCTTACAAAAATGGCTTTGGCATCTACAAGAGCCCGAAGATCGAAGAGCGCTATCCCAATATTCAGTTCAACCAGTTTGCAGGCGCTGAAATGATCGCCAAGAAATATGGCCTCACCAAAGACCAGCTCGATGAGTTCGGCTTCGAGAGCCACCAGAAGGCGATTGCCGCCACGCAGGCCGGCGCGTTCAAAGAAGAAGTGCTGGGGCTCGAAATCACCACCGCCGACGGTAAGACCGAGATGCACATGATCGACGAAGGCATCCGCTTTGATTCCAATATCAAATCGATCAAAGGCGTCAAGCTGCTGGTCGAAGGCGGCACCATCACGGCGGCGACCTCCTCGCAGATTTGCGACGGCGCAGCAGGCCTCTTGGTCGTCAATGAAAAGGGTTTAAAGCAGCTCGGCGTTGAGCCGCTGGCGCGCATTCATCACATGACTGTGGTGGGCGGCGATCCGGTGATCATGCTGGAATCGCCGATCCAGGGCACTGAAAGGGCGCTCAAAAAAGCGGGCATGAAGATCGACGACATCGACATCTATGAAGTCAACGAGGCCTTTGCCTCTGTGCCGGTGGCATGGCTGCAAAAGCTCAATGCCGATCCGGCACGTCTCAACGTCAATGGCGGCGCGATTGCGCTCGGCCATCCGCTCGGCGCCTCAGGTGCGAAGTTGATGACGACGCTCGTTTACGCTCTGAAGAACCACAACAAGCGTTATGGTCTCCAGACCATGTGCGAAGGCGGCGGGCTTGCCAACGTCACGATCATCGAACGTCTCTAAGACGTTCAAAGGATCAAGCGAACGTCTCTAAGACGTTCTCTCTATCTAAAAATCGAAAAGGCGGTGCCCGCAAGCACCGCCTTTTCTTTGTCACCTTCCGTTGAGGGAACGGAAGGTGGGGGGAGGCTTTAATGCGCGTCTTTTGGTGAGGTCATGCCTTCAGGCTTCTTCACGATGGGCAGCACCACCAGCATGGCAAAGAAGCAAAGCGTCAGGATGTAAAAGGAATCGGCAAAAGCCATGACGTTGGCCTCGCGCGTCATCAGCCCGTAAAGTTCTTTCAGGGCGGCCAGATCGCCCATGTTGGTGAGCGTTCCAGCAAGGTGATGGCCGAGGCCTTTGAGCGTTTCCTCAACCACAGGCCGCCCCGGCTCCAGCGCCTCGCGCAAGCGGCTTTTGTGAAAATCCAACCGGGTGATCAGCACCGTGTTGATGGCGGCCAGCCCCAGCGCGCCGCCCAGATTGCGCATGAGGTTATAAAGGCCGCTGGCGTTTTTCAGTTGGTCAGGCGGCATGGTGCCCAGCGCCAATGTGTTGATCGGCACGATGCAGAACATCAGCCCGACCCCGCGCAAAATTTGCGGCACTAGAAATTCATGGAACTGCCACTCCCAAGTGATGTTGACCATCATCAGGTTGGAGAGCGCGAGCAGGCCGAAACCAAAACCGATCAGCACGCGCGTGTCGAGCTTTTGCGTCAAGATTCCAGCGAGCGGTGCGGTCATGAATTGGCAGATGCCCGTCACGGCCATGATCTCGCCGATCTGGGTGGCGGTCATGCCGCGCACTTGCGCGAGGAAAAGCGGATAGAGATAGGTCAGACCATAAAGCCCGACACCGAGAAAGACGCTGAGCAACGAGCCCACGGCGAAATTACTGTTGCGATAGGAGCGCAGTTCGACAATTGGGTTTTCAAAGGTCAGCACGCGGGCAAAAAAGAACGTGCCCGAGACGACGCAGGTCACCACCATCCACCAGATCGTATTGTCGTCGAGCCAATTGTTGCGCGGGCCTTCCTCCATCACATATTCAAGCGTGCCGAGAAAGACCGCCATCAAAGCGATGCCCCAGCCGTCGAAGCCTCTGAGCAGCGCCCAGTTTGGCTTGTCTAAATCGACCAGCATCCAGACCGCAGAGCCGACGATGATGCCGGGAATGACATTGATGAGAAAGAGCCAGTGCCAAGACAGCGTGTCGGTGAGATAGCCGCCCAGCGTCGGCCCGATGGTCGGTGCCAGCGTCACCACAAGACCGATGATGACAGAAATGGTGGCGCGCTTTTCGGCCGGAAATGTATCGCCATAGGCGACGGCAAAAACGCTCGGGATCATCGCGCCGCCGAGAAAGCCTTGCAGTGCGCGATAGATGATCATTTGATCGATTGAGGTGGCGGTGGCGCACATCACGCTCATGAAGGTGAAGCCAACTGCAGAGGCGACAAAGAGATAGCGTGTGGACATGACGCGCGACAGCCAGCCCGACATCGGGATCATGATGACTTCGGCGATCAGATAAGAGGTTTGGATCCAACTGATCTCATCGGCGCTGGCCGACAGGCCCGCTTGAATATCAGTCAGCGAACTGGCAACGATCTGAATGTCCAAGATCGCCATGAACATGCCGATGACCATGAAGACAAAGCCAATGACACGACGGCGTGAAAATTCGCCCGATGCTGGCGGTGCGACGTCAATGCTGCTCATGGCCGCCCTCGCCTAGTTGTCGCGTGCCAGTGTTTTGGTGCCATCGCCCGATGCGCCATAGACGCCGCCAGCAGACGCCGTGGCGTCATGGCCTGCGCCTGTGCGCGTATCTACCGTTACATCGACAGAGAGGCCGGGCCTGAGGCGACCCGCTAGCGCGTTGTCGTCAGGCACGGCGATGCGCACGGGCACGCGCTGCACCACCTTGGTAAAATTGCCGGTGGCGTTTTCAGCGGGCAGCAGGCTGAAAACCTGACCGCTGGCAGGTGAAAAACTTTCGACCGTGCCGATGATCTCGGTGTCGGGATAGGCGTCGGAGACGATGGAGACCGATTGCCCGATGCGAATATTCTCGATTTGCGTCTCTTTGAAATTGGCTTCGATATAGACATGCGGCAAGGCCACCAGCGAGGCGAGTTGCGCGCCGGGCTGGACAAGCTGGCCCACATCCATGTGTCGGTTGCCGATGACGCCATCAATGGGGGCACGAATGACGGTATAGTCGAGCTCGCGCTGGGCTTGATCGGCATTGGCGTCGGCTTGCTTGAGTTGCGCCTCCGCTTCGACCTTCTGGGCTTGCAGCACAGCGATTTGCGCACGCGCAGACGCCGCGTTGGCGTGTGCCGCGTTCAGCGCCGCATTGGCTGATTGCGTGTCTGCGTGGGCGGCGTCGAGTTTCTGCTTGCTGGCATAGCTTTTCTTGGCCAGTTGGCGATAGCGTGCATAGTCGCCCTTGGCGCGGTGGGCTTGCGCTTGGGCTGACATCACAGCGGCGTCGCTGCTTTGCGCGTTTGCCTCAGCGGCGGCGATCTGCTGCACCGTGGTGGCAATGGCGGCCTTCTGGCTTTCGACGCGCGCATGGGCCTGGGCTTGGGCGATTTCAAAGTCGCGCGGCGCGATCACGGCCAGCACGTCGCCCTTATGGACAAAGGTGTTTTCCGTGACGTTGACGCTGGCCAGATAACCCGTCACATGCGGCGAGATCACCGAAATGTCGCTTTCGACATAGGCATTGTCGGTTGATTGAAAATAACGAAAATGGGTAAACCAGAGGACGCTATAAACAAGGCCCGCCAAAACGAAGACGCCACCCAACCCTAAAAACAGTCTTTGTCGCTTGTCCATACAACCTCTTCAATCGAACCAATCGGTCAATGTCGGTGGAATATGGCTTTATTCTCTGTATATTCAAGTGAAAATTTATCGAACCCATTGGTCAAATAGATGAGCGCCCAGACAAAAGCCCAGATAACGGCCCAGAACGTGAGCGAGATAAAAGCCAAGCCTAGTGCGGGGCCTAGTGCGGTTGGCGCGGGCGAAGACCCGGCCAAGCGGGCGCAAATTATCGACGGCGCGCGGCAGGTTTTCCAGGCCGAAGGCTATGAAGGCGCGTCCATGTCGATGATCGCGCGTGCCGCGGGCGTCTCCAAGGGCACGCTCTACGTCTATTTCACCAACAAGGAGGCGTTGTTTGCCGCCTTCATCGCCAGCGAGTGTCGCCGCCAGACTGATAATATTTATCAGGTTCTGACCCGTGAGAGCGAGGTTGGCGACACCTTGCGCGAATTCGGCCGGCTGTTTGCGCGGTTCAAAATGGGGCCTGAAGCCCATGCCATCGAGCGCCTCGTCATCGGTGAAGGTGCGAAGTTTCCTGAGCTTGGCCGTGCCTTTTATGATGCAGGCCCTCGGCGTGGCATCGCGCGCATGGCCATCTTCCTTCATGCCCAAGTCGAAAAAGGTGTGCTCGACATCGACGATCCGCCGCTGGCGGCCGAGCAATTTGTCGGTCTCTGCATGGCCGATCTCATGCTCAAGCGCCGCATGAGCGTCATCGAAACCGCGACACCGCAGCGCATCGGCTATATTGTTGATCGCGCGGTTGACGTCTTCCTCAAAGCCTATCTAGCCTGAGTGGCGTTTCTGCTCTGTTAACGGATGATCTGGAAACTGCCCAATCTATGAAGATGCTCATATTATGAAGACGGCTTGGTCATGAAAATGAAAGAGCTTGAGCGCGTCACCGGCGTGGGGCGCGAGACGATCCGTTATTATATCCGCGAAGGGCTGCTGCCCGCGCCAGAGCGGCCCAAGCCGAATGTGGCGATCTATGGGGCGACCCATGTCAAACGGCTTGATCTCATCAAGCGGCTCCAGCAGGAGCGCTTTTTGCCCTTGAGTCTCATCAAAACCATTGTGACCAGTGAGGCCGATAATCCGGTGACAGGCTTTGAAGCCTTCATCGGGCTAGAAAATCGCATGGCACCGCTCTTGTCAGAGCGTGGCGCGAACGGACCGGGAGGTCTCGCGCCACGCTTGCTGGCCGATGTCGCCGCCGAGGCAGGCGTTGATCTCACGGATGCGCGTGCGCTGGAAGGCATGGGCCTTCTCACTGTTGATCATCGTGACAATGCCGAATGGCTTAATCATCGCAACGCGCGCTTGCTGGAATTGGTTGGTGAATGGCGTGCCGCAGGTTTTACCGCCGAAGCTGGTTTTTCCATTGAGACTTACCGCGTCTATGCCGAGGTTGCTGACGTATTGGCGCAGCGTGCGGTGGCACAATTTTATCGCAGTTTCGGCGACAAGCCGATCACCGACAAAGAAGTGCAGATGGCGGTGCAAGGCATCAACCTCATCAACGAAATGATGCCACTACTTCGCATCGAAAAGATCATCCGCGAAGTCGAACGCGTCACCCGCGCGGGCGTGCTGCCGTCGGATGATGAGGATGAGTGAAATCCCAAACCAAATACGCTGTTATCACCCGATCAAGTCGGGTGATAACAGCAGAATTTGACCAAAAATAATGCTGTCACCCCGGCCTTGTGCCGGGGTCCAGTAGCCGCTGGCTCAGAGATTGCCGCCCCTGGATTCCGGCATGCGCCGGGATAACAGCAGAATATATGACAAGGCCTCAATGTAAATTCAGTGTCGTCCCGGGACTTGATCCCGGGACCCACGGGCATTCACGGCGTGTGACAAATCTCAACAACATACTGCGTGCCGCCCCGGAACCCGGCTTGCCTCACGCCCCCAGCACCAGCGTGTCGCCCTTGCGCCAATAAAGCCAATATTCCTCGCCGCGCTTGAAGGTATTGTCTTCGATGTCGCGTGAAACATTACCGATGTCGGCGAGCAGCGGGGTGCCCGTGCCGATGTCGAAATAGACGTTGGAATAGCTGCCATAGTAAGCGACTTCGCCCACCTTGCCGCGGACCGATACGATATCGGGGTCGGTTGGCTTGGCGTCGGCGACGAAAATCTTTTCAGGCCGTATCGCCAGTGCCACCTCGCCCGTCACGTCGCCCACCAGCTCCATGTCGTCGATGACGCTCGCATGGACCTTCACCCGATTGTCGCCCGAGCGCGTCGCCTTGGCGTCGATCAGGTTGATGCGGCCAATGAAATCGGCGACAAAGCGGCTCTTGGGGAATTCATAAAGCTCGGCGGGTTTGGCGATCTGGCGCACCGTGCCTGCGTTCATCACAGCGATACGATTGGCCATCGAAAGCGCTTCGGTCTGGTCATGCGTGACAATGACAAAGGTGATGCCGACGGTCTGCTGTAGGCGGACGAGTTCGAGTTGCATGGCTTCGCGCAGCTTAGCGTCGAGCGCAGACAATGGTTCGTCGAGCAGCAGCACCGAGGGACGTTTGATCAGCGCGCGCGCGAGCGCGACGCGTTGGCGTTGGCCGCCGGACATTTCATGTGGCATGCGTTTGCCATAGCCGTTGAGCTTGACGAGATCGAGTACTTCTTCCGTGCGCTGCTTAATTTCCTTGGTTGGGCGGCGGTCCATGCGCAGGCCATAGGCGACGTTCTTTTCAACCGACATATGCGGGAACACCGCATAGGATTGAAACACCATATTTACCGGGCGCTTGTTAGGTTCGACGGTCGCCATATTGTGCCCATCGATAATGACCTCGCCACTGGTCGGCGTCTCAAAGCCCGCTAACATGCGCAGCAATGTGGTTTTGCCGCAGCCAGATGGCCCCAGCAGCGCGAAGAACTCGCCGCGGCCGACGGTGATGTTGGCGCCATCGACGGCTTTGACGTTGCCGGGAAAAATTTTTGAGACGTTCTTGATTTCGATGATGGGGCGGTCGGCTGTATTGGCGGGCGGTGTGCTGTGGTCCAACACGTCTTGGTCCTGCAAAGCCATAATCATCATCACCCTTGTTATAATGTGCAGCGCATTGGCCATCGGGAGTGTTCATCGCTTTTGGCCCCATGGCAAGGCTTGGGCAAGCGGGGCACAAATTCTGTAAAAACCCGCCGAAAAAATATCCCCGAGTGCGTCGAGAGTGTTGTGTGTGTCGAGAGCGCCGCGTGTGTCGAAAAATATCCTCGGTGTGATCGTCACACTTGACATCTTGCCTTTACACCTTTAAATGATAATCATTCGCAACAACGAGGACTCAGGAGGTCCAAATGCGTGCCTTGAAAAAAGCTGTCGGATTTTCGGTTGTCCATTTTGGGGTGGGCCTGGCCGTCGCTTATGCTCTGACGGGGCATATGGCGGTGGCCTTGAGTGTGGCTTTGATCGAACCTTCGATTAATGCGGTCCTCCTGTTTGCTCACGCCCGGTGGGAGGAGCGTTCGCCAGGTGGGGATAGCGTCGGTCCCGGCTCTCACATGGCCTCGCACGCCTAAGCCTCGCCGTCTTGCAGGAATGGCTCGGATTCGTGCAGGAAAGGCTCGCAATTTCGAGCCTATTCCGAGCCTCATTTCCAGGCCCAGACCGGTTGCTCCAGATCATGGACGCGGGTCGCGCGGTCGTTCAATCCCACTTCGGCAAACTGATAAAGCACGGCTGCCGTCGGCGCATGGATGTGTCCTTCCGCGCCGAGCCGCAATTGGATCACGGGTTTTTTGCTTTCCGGAATGGAGAGGAAGACGGGTGAATCCGGCCGCTCAAGTTCGTCCAGCGCAAAGGGATGGATCGAGGCGACCTCGCCGGGATTAGGCGTCATGCCGGTGAGATTATCGATCCAGACGACGACCGGCGTGATCAGATAACCAGAGCGCGTGGGGTAGGGGTCGAGCACGCCCAACACGTTTGATGCCTGTGCCACAAGGTTTACTTCTTCGTGCAGTTCTCGAAGGGCGGCCTCGATGATGGTTTCACCTTGGTCGATGCGCCCGCCCGGTAGCGCCCATTGGCCGGCATGGGCGCTGAGGCGCGGCGCGCGGCGGGTCAGCAAAAAGCCCGCCGTTTGTTGATGCGGCACGATGGTGATGGCGACAGCGGCCTGCTTCAAGGGGGCTGCTGGCGGGGCCCATGGCGTGAAGCGGGCCAGTCGTCCGGCGACCTCCGCCTTTAGGGCCGCGTTAAAAATATGCGACATGCCTCATCTTTCATCACGCCATTTGGCTTCATTGCGGCGCTTTTTGGCGCTTTTTTGCTTATTATATTAAACGACCCAGTGAAATTGATGGGCCCATATATATTGGAAGGCCTCCCCTAGAGGGATAGGTTTGTAGCTTCATACGTCCCACCGTTGCAGTCAAAAGGATCTCTCATGCGGATCGGTGTACCTAAGGAAATCAAGGTCCATGAGTATCGTGTCGGTATGACACCGGCAGCAGTGCGCGAGGCGGTGCATCATGGCCATGAAGTTTTTGTCCAGAAAGATGCGGGCTTTAGCATTGGTTTGTTTGACGAACATTACGCGACGGCTGGTGCCAAAATTGTCGAAGCGGCCGAAGAGATATTTGCATCCGCTGACATGATCGTCAAAGTCAAGGAACCCCAGCCCGCTGAATGGAAGATGCTGCGCGAAGGGCAATTGCTCTTTACCTATTTGCATCTTGCGCCTGATCCAGAACAAGCGCGTGGCCTTGCCGAATCCGGTGTGGTGGCGGTTGCTTATGAAACAGTGAGTGACGCGCGCGGCGGTTTGCCCCTTCTGGCACCGATGTCGGAGGTTGCAGGCCGCATGTCGATTCAAGCGGGCGCGCATTCGCTTGAGATCGCGCAAGGCGGGCGCGGCATGTTGCTGGGTGGCGTTCCCGGCGTTCCCGCCGCCAAAGTTGTCATTTTGGGCGGTGGCGTTTCGGGCATGAATGCGGCGCGTATGGCGATGGGGCTTGAAGCCCATGTCACGGTGATCGATCTCAATCTTCACACGCTTTATGCGCTTGATTTGCAGTTTGGCCCCAAGCTCAACACGATCTATTCGACGGTGGATGCCATTGAAGAATATGTTCTGGGGGCGGACCTTGTCATTGGTGCGGTGCTGGTGCCGGGTGCCGCCGCGCCCAAACTCGTGCCCGAAGAGATGGTCAAGAAGATGAAGAAAGGCTCCGTGTTGGTCGATATCGCCATCGACCAAGGCGGCTGTTTTGCCACTTCGCATGCCACCACCCATGCCGATCCGACCTTCATCAAACACGACGTGGTGCATTATTGCGTTGCTAATATGCCAGGTGCCGTGGCGCGGACATCGACCTTCGCGCTCAACAACGCCACGCTCCCTTTCACGTTAGCACTGGCCGACAAAGGCTATGTGAAAGCCTTGTCGGACAACCCGCATTTGATGGCGGGGCTCAATGTCTGCAAAGGGCAGATCACCTATAGGGCGGTCGCTGACGCGCTCAAGGTGCCTTACGTACCCGCCGAAAAGGCGCTCTCCGCTTGACGTCGCGCGCCGCCTGACTGTGCCATTTTTAAACGCCCATTAACCATATTGTCTCATCCTGCACCCCTGAAACTGGGCTTTATGGGCGCGTGGGGGAAAACGATATGGACCGGTCAAAACGCCGTGAATTGTTCTGGCTTTTTCTGATGGCGGGTTGCGTGGCGCTGTTTGTTGTGCGCCATGAGCGTCACAGCGAAACCTATGATCGCAGCGGTATGTCCGAACTCATCCGTGAAACGCAAAGCGAACCCGTCGTGCAGCGCCCACTGGCACGCATCAATCCCAATGACGATATCATCACCGGCTCCATTGTTCACAATGCCGCTTTGCCGGTGTCGCGCCCTCGGTCGCATAGCGCGGCGGCGTTTTATGTGCCGCTTGGGTCATATGATTCCATCGATCAAGCGACACGGCGTTATTTGGATGTCGCGCGCAAAGACCCAGCGCTTGAAAAAACTGACAAACTTCAAATTGAAACGGTTGCAGTCAAAGGCAACGGTAAGTTTCACAGGGTCCGAATGGGGAATTTTTCCAGCGGGAATGAAGCCAAAAACGCCTGCGTCGGCGCTGGAATCGCTGCTTCGCGCTGCCTTGTCGTCGCAGCACGCTGAGGCATTACGAAAGCCAGTGGACTTTTCATCCAATTTACTTGTATAAGGCCCGCCAGACGCCGCATCTGACAAGATCTGCGGCTTTCCATGTTTTTTTCAATTCTCGGCATGGCGACCAAACGCGGTTGCCCGAGGGTTGCCAGACCGGAGCTTTAAGCTATGGCCGTTCCTAAGAGGAAGACCTCCCCCTCCAAACGCGGGATGCGCCGTTCGGCCGACGCGCTGAAGAATCCGACTTATGTCGAGAACCCGGATTCAGGCGAGCTGCATCGCCCGCATCATGTCGATCTGAAGAGCGGCATGTATCGTGGCCGTCAGATCCTGAAGCCCAAGAGCGACATCTGATCTGTTGCGTTGAGACACATTTGAGTTTGAAAACGCTGGCTTTTGAGCCGGCGTTTTTTGTTTGGTGGCTAGAAGGTGCTCAGCACTTTTGAGGCCATGGAGCGCGTCTGGCGCGTCACATCGTTTTTCCAGTCGTCGGCATCGACATAAAAGGCATCGCGGATCTGACGTTTGATGGCAGGTGCCATCGGGTTGTCGAGGCCGCCATGGCGATGCAACCAGTTGTCGGCGACAAGGGCGGCGGCGACGAGGGCCATGACCACGGTGCCAAATTCAAGCCCGCAAGGGCTGACGCTGCGGCCTTCTAATTCCTGCTCAAAACATTCGGTGATGGAGCCCGGTACGTTGGACGACACGGAGTTTTCGGCTTGCGTCGAATGCACGATGTCACCCCACCACTCGCGCATGCGTTGGTAGGTGGAGCTTGTTTCTGGGGCTGTGGAAATTACTTCGCCATGGCCGCGTGGGCCAAGGCCGGAATGAATGTCGATATAGACGATCTGCTCGGCCTTGCTCATTTCCGTTTGAATGATGTGGCGCAGGTTTTTGTTCGACCAGACCGGGCTTGTGCCGCCAAATTGTACGCCTTCGGGGTAGGCATATTGGCCGCCCGCCAGCGCGTGCTGGAGCGCGGCGGCGCCATGTGCGTCGCCATAGGCTTTCATCTTGGCGCGGCCAAGGTTCAGTGCCTCTTCGGTCAGTTCAGCAGGGTTCAGCGCCTCATAGATATCTTCGTAGCCGGTATTGAGCGGATGCGATTTTGTGTGGTCGAGGAAGTTGCGATTGAGATCGACGTTGTTTTCGTTGACGCGCCGTCCCCAGGCAAAACCCCATGGGTTGATGGCATGGATGAAGACAAGCGCGGTGTCCTTGGGCAGCTTGTCGCCAAAGCCTTCGCTGATGAGCGCTGTTTGAATGCCGGAGCCGCAATAGCCCTCAACGCCGTGTGTGCCAGACCCTATGCTCAGAATATTCTTGGTGCTAGCTGGCCCGATGCGAGCAACGTCGGTTGCGATCTCGCTACCGTCAGGGGCCTTGTCGGGATGCACGTAATGCGTCAACTCAGCGCCCGCCGTTGTCGTGGCAGCGCAAAAGCGGGCCCGGGCTTGTTCATAGGTGTCTGAAAAATAAGTCGTTGCGGCCGTCATATTTTGCTCGTCCAAACCGGCTAAACTTTGCCGAAACAAGGGGTCATCTCAGGTTGCCGGTGGGCCGGTCGGGCTTGCTGGAACCATGGTGAAGGTTACGCGGTGGACGATATTATGTGCTAGATTGAAACAAAATCGAGTTATTGAGGTCGTTTATTTGTCTTGAAGGCTCAAATCGGGGGTTTAAATGTTGGGTTCCATTCCGCTGCTTGCGTTGGTCATTATTGCCTACAATATCGTTGTTTACCTGACCGGATTGGCCTTGGAGACGGTGGTTTTCACGGTGCATTTGGTCTCTGGAGCAATCTGGCAAGTGGCCGTTGGTGACCTCCTTCTCGTCTTTGGCTTGGCGATGCTCTTTGTGGAGCTTGTCAACGCAACCAAAACCGGCTCGTCCACCATCATCAATCACGCCTTGTCGATGCTGGTTCTGCTCGTCGCCATGGTGGAGTTCATCGTGCTGCCGGCCTTTGGCACCTCGGTCTTCTTCTTGATCCTTGTGCTGGCGCTGCTTGATGTCATTGCCGGTTTCACCGTTACCATTACAGCCGCCCGGCGCGACCTCAACCTTTAAGTTTGACGGGTTTGGAGGCGAGTGCGCTGCGTTCAAACGCCGCTCTCGCCTTCCGCGTCGGCATCAAGAAGTAAGTCGTAGGCCGCTTGCAGGCGCGCCGTCAGGCGGTGAGGCGCGAGGGTGCGGTTATCCAGACGTGACAGCGGCATCAGGCCCATCAGGCTGTTTGTTAGGAATGCGCCGTCGCATGAGGCGAGACGTTCAGGCGCAATCATCTCTTCGCTGACATCGATGTTTTGGCGTTTAGCCAGTGCGATGACGGCAGCGCGGGTGACACCGGGCAGGATGGCGCATTCTTCGGCTGGCGTGACGAGCCGGTTGCCTTCCCACAAGAAAACATTAGCAACGCTGCCACAGGCCAGATGGCCTGACGTATCGAGCATCAGAGCTTCGTCGGCACCACGCGCATGAGCTTGCTGCCGCGCGATGAGATTGTCGAGATAGGACAGGGCCTTCAACCGCGACGTGGGCGACCACGCGTTGCGGCGGGGTGTCGTCAGCATGGCCGTTTGCGAGGCGGCGGGCGCGGGACTTTCGGCCGCCGAGATCATCAACGTGGGCGCTGGATTTTCGGGTGGCAGCAACCCGCGTGGGCCGGGACCGCGCGTCAGCGTGATGCGCAGCGCGACACGCGGGTTTTCGAGCAGACCATTGGCTTTCAACACCATTTTGCAGGCGATAGCGAGGTGGGTGGGCGAGGCGGGCAGAGGAATACCAAGGACATTACCGCCCGCCGCTAGCCGCACGATATGGCCCTCCACAAAGGCAATGCGTCCCTGGCGGGCCAGCAAGGTTTCAAACAAACCATCACCAAGCAGAAGGCCGCGATCGCGCGGATCGATGCGAATATCGTGCTCCTCGCGCAGCTCGCCATTGAACCAGATCGTCATGCGCTGATCCTTTCGACGCTGGAGGCCATGCGCAGAAAATTACCGAGCAGCTTGTGGCCATGTTCAGTGAGGACGGACTCGGGGTGAAACTGGACGCCGTAGATGGCGCGCGTCTGGTGGGCGAGTGCCATCAGTGTGCCGTCTTCAAGCTGCGCTGTCGGGCGGAGTGGGCCGTGGGGCGCTAGCTCTGCCATCAGCGAATGGTAACGCGCCGCCGTGAAGGGGCTTGGGATGCCGCCAAACAGGCCTTTGCCGTCATGGTGGATAGCGGCGGGCTTTCCGTGAACGGGGTCTGTCCGCACGATGCTGCCCCCAAAGGCGGCGGCGACACATTGATGGCCAAGGCAGACACCGAGGAGTGGAATATTTGTTTCAGCGGCGGCGCGCACAAGCTCCACCGAAATGCCTGCCTCGTTTGGGCCGCAGGGACCGGGCGACAGGATGATGGCGCGGGGCGCGCGTGCCAGCACTTGGGCAACGCTGATGGCGTCATTGCGGACGACATCGCGTTCGTAGCCAAGCTCACCGACATAACGCGCGAGGTTGTGAACAAAGCTGTCGTAATTGTCGATCAACAAGATCATGTGCTGGCCTCGCCAAGCGCCTGCATCATACCGCGCGTCTTGGTGAGGCTTTCTTCATATTCCGCCGAGGGGTCGCTTTCTGCGGTAATGCCGCCGCCTGCCTGAAAGGTGACGCGGCGGTCCGCGACGACCATGGTGCGGATAGTAATGGAGGTGTCCATGGTACCGTCAAAGCCGAGGTAGCCGATGGCACCGCAATAGGGGCCGCGTGTCGTCGGTTCGAGGCTTGCTATAATTTCCATGGCCCGCAGTTTAGGCGCGCCCGTGATCGAGCCGCCGGGAAAGGCATTGCTCAAAAGATCGAGATGGCTCGTGCCGGGCCGTAATGTGCCATGCACGGTTGAGACGAGATGGTGGACGTTGGCGAAACTCTCAAGAGCACAGAGTTTTTCGACCACCACGGTATGATCGGCGCAGACACGGCTCAGATCGTTGCGTAGGAGATCAACGATCATCACATTTTCAGCGCGGTCCTTTTGCGAGGCGATGAGTTCGGCAGCAAGCCTTTTGTCGTCTGCCTGGTTTGCGCCGCGCGGCCGCGTGCCTTTGATCGGTTTGGTTTCAACGCGGCCGTTCTGGCAAAAGAGGAAGCGCTCCGGCGACGAGGAGGCCAGCGCGCCAGAGCCAAAATTGAAAAAGGAAGAGAAGGGCGCAGGGCTGATCTGGCGCAGGCGCAAATAGAGATCATAGGCGGTGTCGGTCTTGTCGAGGATGGTCTCAAACCGCTGCGTCAGGTTGGCCTGAAATATGTCGCCTGCGCGGATGTAATCGATGATGCGCCCTACCGCGCCCTCGTAGGCGGTGCGGGTGAAATTTGCGGCTATGGCAGGGGGATGTGGGTTGGCCATTGATGTGGGGGCGAAAGAGGCCGCGTCGAGGCGGGCTCGCAATTGGGCTGTGCGGGCGCGCGCGCGATCGGCCCTTGCCGATGGATCGCGCTCGGGCAAGCCGCTGGACAGGATATGAGCGCGTTCGTTTTGCATGTCGAAAGCGATGATCGTGTCGTAAAAACCGAGCACCATAGTAGGCAGGTTCTGGTCGTCAATGGCGAAAGGCGCGCGGACGGGCGGCAGTCGTTCCAGATGGTGGGCGAGGTCATAGCCGAAGAAACCGGCGGCCCCGCCTGTGAACGGGGGCTGGCCTGATGATGGTGCGGGCAAGGCGAACGAGCGGAGTTTTTCGCGCAGCCGTTCAAACGGGTTTTCTGCGTCACCCGCGCGCGCCGTTAGCGTCTCGAAGGGGTCAAGCGCTATGAAGCTCCAGCGCCCGTGGAGAGCCGGATCGGCATTTGGCCCAGCGGTGGCACTGTCGAGCAAAAGCGCGAAGGGCTCATGCGCAAAGGCACGAAACAACGAGTGTGGTTTTGCAAAGGGCAGCTCTTCGATATGCATTTTGGACACGGAACGGGCCCTTATTGCGGAATGAACCGGGGCGCGACCCGTAAGGTGGTCGGCTCAACATCCGGCGTTTGGGGTGATTGGGTATCAAGAAACTGCAACAGGAGGTTTGTCACCAGCGGGGCCTGCGAATAGGCGATGGCATGGGTGAATTTGGGAAACGAATAGAGCGTTGCATTGGGCATCAGCTTCATCAGCGTCTTCGCGTTGGCAAAGGGGACGGTTTGGTCCGCCTCGCCCCATATGACCATGATGGGGCGGCTGGCGCGGCCCGCCTCGGCATAGGATAGTTCATCACCGCTCAAGGGATAGTTGCGCAACGTCGAGAGCAGCGCATCGCCATAGCCGCGATAGTCCATCTGGCGGTCAAAGTCGGACAGGAAGCGGGCCGGGTTAGGCGCGCGTTTGGCTTCTTCGGCGGCGGCACCATGAAATATCTTTAGGCCGAACATACGCACGATCCAGTCTCCAATGAGCGGGCGTTTGATCAATTTGATATTGGGGTTTGTGGCGACGTCGAGGCCTGCGGGAGCGATGAGCGTCAGCGTGGAGACGCGTGCGGGATGGCGGCTGGCAAAAATGGTCGCAATGGCACCGCCCATGGAATAGCCCACTAGATTTACCGGCGTATCGGGCGCGAGCTGGTCGAGCAACTGGCTGAGCAATGCGTCGCTCATGTTGGCGTCATAGGGGCCGTCGGGTCGGTCAGAAAAACCTCGGCCATAGTTGTCATAGGCCAAGACGCGGTAACCGGCGGCGGTGAGCGCCGCAAAATAATCGTCCCAGACAAAGGAAGCGACAGAGAAGCCGTGGATCAGGACGATGAGGGGTCCATCGGGTGGGCCTTCGAGGCGGTAATGGACGGTGCCCATGGGGAGGTTGAGGAAGCTATGTGCGAGCCCTGCCTTGATGAGGGTCGTGCGCGCGCTTGCGTCGAGGAGGGGCCGTGCGCGTCCGGCGGCCCAATATGTCATCAAGAGAATGAGGATAATCGCCGTTGTGATCGCAGCGGCACCCTTCAAGACTGCCATGACTTCCATCTCTCCCATCGCAGTCTCACCAAATCACCGTTGACCCGGCGGCAGTCTAGTGTGTCCAACGCATGGCGCCAAATCCGTTCGATGTGGAGCGGGATCGGGGCTTGCGGCAGTTTGCTTTTATAGGCTTGATGCCTGCAAAGATATTGAGGCCCAGACGAAGGGGTCAGGTTTTTAAGGGAGATAGACCATGCAGAACGCGTTCAAGGATCAAGTACTGGCGGGCAAGGTGGTGTTTATTGCAGGCGCGTCAAGCGGCATCAATCTTGGCATCGCGCAGCATTTTGCACGCGCAGGCGCGAAGGTTGCCCTCATCAGCCGGAGTGCTGACAAGATTGCTGCAGCCGCCAAGACGATCACCGACGAGGGTTTTCCTGCGATGGGGATTGCCGCTGATGTGCGTAACTTTGAAGCCGTTGATGCAGCGCTCAAGGCGACGCATGACACTTACGGTAAGATCGATATCGTCATTTCGGGTGCGGCGGGTAATTTTGTTGCCCCCGCGCTTGGTATTTCATCAAACGGTTTCAAGACGGTTGTGGATATTGATCTTGTCGGCACGTTTCATGTGTTGCGCGCCTGCTTTCAATATCTCAATCGTCCGGGCGCATCGCTCATTTCGATCACCGCGCCCCAGGGCGTCAATCCGTCGATGTTTCAGGCGCATGTTTGTGCGGCCAAGGCGGGCATCAATATGCTGACCAAATGTCTGGCGATGGAATGGGGTCCGGTAGGCGTGCGCGTCAACGCCATATCGCCCGGCCCCATTGCCGATACCGAAGGCATGGCGCGCCTTGCGACGACACCGGAAGCAGAAACCGCCATCAAGACGCGAATTGCGCTGCGTGACTATGGCACCAAGACAGATATTGCCGACATGGCCCTCTTTCTTTCGACCGACAATGCCAAATATGTCACCGGCTCGATCATGGATTGTGATGGCGGTACGAAATTGGGAGACGCTGGCGCGGATGCGGTTGGCAACTTTGGTTGAGAGGCAACGCCTCGCGCACGTCGATGAAGTATTCTGGGGAGAAACAAGATGGCTCAACGCATTGCGCCCGATGAATTCGTTCACATTCTCTATGCCGTGGACGAGCATATTGCGACCCTGACGATCAATCGTCCTGAACGGCGCAATGCGCTCAATCGGCGGGCGTACGACGAAATAGAATGGAGTTTTCGGGCGGCGACCGCTGACCCGGAGGTGCGTTGCGTGATCGTTACCGCCGTCGATCCGGCGTTTTGCTCCGGCGAAGACGTCAAGGAGATGATGACGGGTGAGCAGCATGATGTGAGCGTGGCGCGCCTGATATCGGTGCGCCCGGAGCCAACGCCTGCCGCTGTTGCAGCACTTGAATGCGGCAAGCCGGTGATTGCTGCCGTCAACGGTGCGGCGGTTGGTTGGGGCATGGAATTGACGTTGTTTGCCGATATTCGCATTGCCTCTGAATTGGCAAAGTTTGGCGAAATTTTTATCAAACGCGGGCTTATTTCTGATGTCGGTGGATTGTGGCGATTGCCCGCCATTGTGGGGCCGGCCAAGGCGTCTGAATTGCTTTTCACAGGCGATGTGATCGACGCGCAGGAGGCGCTGCGCATTGGGCTTGTGAGCGAAGTGGCCGCCCATGATCAATTGATGGTGCGGGCCCGTGCGCTGGCCCTGCGGATTGCCGCCAATCCGCCGCTGGCGCTTTGCTACATGAAGGAAGGCTTGAGGCGCACGGCCTATGGTGATTTGCGTGAGATCGGCAGTTGGGTGTCGGCCACGTTGGGTCGATTGTTTCAAACTGAAGATCATCGTGAGGGCGTGAAAAGCTTTCTGGAAAAGCGAGCGCCGGTCTTTAAAGGAAAATAGATGACACTGTTTTTTGATCAAGACTGGTTTGACGCGCAGCTGAGCGCATGCGGTTTGACGCGCGATGATGTAGCGACGAGTCTACGTCTGACGCGTGGTGAGGTTGATGAGATATGGAAGGATCAGCGCGAAATTTCTGTTAATGATGTGATAATGCTGGCGCGCCTGCTCAATGTGTCAGCCAGCGATGTTGTCAGCTATGCAGGCATCGCAACACCCGCGCCGCAATCAGGTGTCGCCCCGAGCGCCGCACCTGACGTGTCGGCGCTGATGGCCAAGCTGGAAGAAATGGATCAGAGGCTGGGGCGCATGGAGCGCGCCATTACCGAGTTGCAATCAATGATCATCGCCACGCGGCCGCTTGGTTGAATTTTAGATATTCTTGTCGATGGAGCGCAGGCGCAGCGTTTCGGCCAGCAAATCGGGCAGCATATCTGCGTTGATATAGGCGTGCGTGGCGCGTTGACGTTGGCGGTCTTTGCGATGTGGCGCGCGCGGCCAACGCATGTGCTGGTCGATATATTGGGCAAGAAAGTTAGCTGCTGGCCGTGTACGTGGCTGTTCTAGATGCAGGCCAGCGGACGCGCGTGGCTGAGATTTCACAGAGACCAGTTTTATTTCAGGCGCGGTAGTACCGACACGCTTCTCGCCCTGTCGTGGCGACAGGGAGAGGTCGGTTGAACCTATGCGTCTGATGGTGTCCATGTGTCTAATGGTGTCCGTGTATCTCAATGACCCAGTTTGGGCGCTCAAAGTGTGTTGCTTGTTCAATTACCTATTCAACAGCAAGAAGTTTGCCACTCGTTGTGAGCGACGTCCAATTTCTTAGTGGGCGTTAACCATGAAGATTAAAACTTTAGCAGCTATGTCGTTTGGCTAAATCTTAAGACCTCTGACAGACACTGAGGCTTGCTCGAGAGACCGCCTAGGATGGGTGGACTGGCATAGAAAGCCGGGTCAAAAGAGTGAGTGAGGCCAAAGTGGACGGTGACGCGCAGAAATCTGCCAATAACGCGAAGATGATTGCAGATCACTTTCGTAACAATGCGGGTACGAAAGCGAAGAATGCTGCCCTATCGCCGAGCGCGCAGGGTGGTGCCGATTTGTTTTCGACAGCGGCCAATGCTCTTGGTGATGCGGCATATCGTTGGGATATCAAATCAGATCAAATTCTATGGGCAGATGGGGCCGTCGAGATGCTTGGTCTCGACGGATCAATAGATATTGCGAACGAGCGTGCCTATGCAGCGCGCGTTTTGTCCCAAAAAGGTTCAAGCCGGTTTGATTTGGTCACAAATTCTGATGCCAAGGATCAAGGCATGGGGGTGCTCTACGAGCTTGAATATCAGGTCAAAACCGCCGCGGGCAAGCCCCGCTGGATTGAAGATCGTGGGCGCTGGTTTGCCGATGAGGCGGGCTACCCGGCAACGGCCATTGGCGTTTTGCGCTCGGTTGATCGGCGTCATGATCGCGATGATCAATTGGCGCGGCTTTCAACGTTTGATGATTTGACGGGTCTTTTTACCCGTGCTCGTTTGAAGGTAGCGC
This sequence comes from Parvibaculaceae bacterium, assembly GCA_041688015.1. Classification (GTDB taxonomy): domain Bacteria; phylum Pseudomonadota; class Alphaproteobacteria; order Parvibaculales; family Parvibaculaceae; genus Parvibaculum. The sequence goes on along the minus strand of JBDNIY010000007.1, from coordinate 180,389 downwards.
TGAGCGAGACGCTGCAAACCGCCATCAACCATCAGAGCGCAGGCGCTTTCCTGCTGCTCGCGGTGGATAATCTTTCTCTCATCAACGATTCCTATGGTTTCGATATTGCCGATGAAGTGATCGTTGGGATCGGCAATCGGTTGCGTGGGCTTGCGCGCCGCGCTGATTCAGTGGGCCGCTATTCAGGCAACAAATTTGGCCTGGTGCTTGGCAATTGCGACAAAGACCGGCTTGTGTCGGTCACCGAACGCTTGCTCGCGTCTGTTCGCGATCAGGCGATCCAGACGTCGCGCGGCCCTGTGGCGGCGACGATTTCGGCGGGCTGTGTCGCGCTGCCTGTTCATGCTCAAGCTGTTGAGCAAGCGCTGTCCAACGCCGAAGAGGCATTGACGGTTGCCAAACAAATGCAACGCGACAGTTATGTCGTGTTCTCGCCGTCACGTGAGCGCGAACGGTTGCGTCAGTACAATATGAATGTGACGGACGAACTTGTTTCCGCCCTCAATGAACGGCGCATCTGTCTCGCCTATCAACCCATCGTCTCGTCGACCACGGGAGATGTGGTCATGCATGAGTGTCTGATCCGGCTCATGCAGCATGACGGGACAATTGTTGCGGCGGGGGATTTTGTTCCCATTGCTGAAAAATTGGGCCTGATCGGTTTGCTCGACTTCCGGGCCATGGAACTTGCCATGGATGCGTTACGTGCAAATCCTGACGTCAATCTTTCGCTCAATGTATCGGGGCGCACGGCGAGCGATCATATGTGGCTTGATACGCTGGTGGCGCAGCTAAATGCGGATCGAAGCCTCGCAGAGCGTTTGATGGTCGAAATTACCGAGACAATGGCCTTACATGAGATCGAAGGATCGGCCGATTTTGTTTCGACGCTCCGCGGTCTTGGGTGCCAGATCGCCATTGATGATTTTGGTGCGGGCTATACCTCGTTTCGCAATTTGCAAGAGGTTGCGGTTGATCTGGTCAAGATAGATGGGTCTTTCGTGAAGGACCTCTTGAGCAATCGCGACAATCAGTTTTTTGTGCGCACACTTGTTGATCTGGCACATAACTTTAGTTTGCCGATTGTCGCTGAATGGGTGGGCAATGAAGATGAAGTTGCCATGCTGCGCGACTTTGGCGTTGAATACCTACAGGGGTTTTTCCTGGGCGAGCCGGTCTTGCAGCTTCCCGCCGGGCGCTGTGAGGCCTTCGCTAGAACGCAAAGAGCCTAGTGCTTTAGGTTGAAGCACCAGGCTCTTTGCGTACTGTCGGTTGATTATTTCTTGGCCAGCTCTTCGAGCTGAGCCTGCATGGCCGCAAGCTGACGCTTGAGGTCGTCCAGTTCGCTTGTGGCCGGGCTACCATCTTCGTCATTTGCAGCGGTTTTGTCTGCTTCGCTGCGCGGTTCTGATTTGTTGCCGCGCGTATGAGCGGCGAAAGGTGAGAACATACGAATTGCGCCATCAAAGACGGCAAAATTCTGTTTGATCTGTTCTTCAAATTGCCCAAGCCGAGCAGTGCCACCAAAGGCGTTGGCAATCTTGCCGCGCAGTTTTTCCTGTTCGCGCGAAAAACTGTCCATGCTGAGTTCGAGGTAAGACGGGATGAGGCCTTGTAGGCTGTCACCGTAAAACCGGATCAGCTGGCGGAGAAACTTGATCGGGAGCAGGTTCTGGCCGCTCTTGCCTTCTTCCTCAAAGATGATCTGGGCGAGTACCGAGCGCGTGATGTCTTCGCGGGTCTTGGCGTCATGGACCGTGAATTCTTGGCCTTTTTTCACCATCTCGCACAAGTGATCAAGCGTCACATAGCTGGATGTTGCCGTATTGTAGAGCCGCCGATTGGCGTATTTCTTGATGACGATGACGCCATCGCCCGTGGAAGCGGTTTTTTTTGCCACGGTTTTGATCTCCACCTAAATGCAATGAGCCACGCCGAAGTCGCCCTAGGGCAGCGGCCTTTGGTCAAGGCCGTTCTCGTTCCCCAGAGGCTTCTAGTTCAGTCGGGACATTGTGACGCGGTATTGTTGCAATGCGCAAGCCCTGCGTTTGCATTGCACAGAATTCCATTTACCACCTTTCATCAGTGGGGCATTGTGCTTGAAAGGCGCTGCATGAGTGCGCGAACATATTGAGCCCGGTAGTGCTTGCCTCGGCCCATCTTTTCCAAGGATTAAAACCATGAGCAATTCAGATATCGATGTGGTGATCGTTGGCGCGGCTCGCACGCCCGTTGGCTCGTTCAACGGTGCGTTGTCGTCTGTACCGGCCCATGATCTGGGTACTATCGCCATTAGTGCCGCTCTGGAGCGCGCAGGCGTTGCCAAGGATCAGGTTAGCGAAGTCATCATGGGGCAGATCCTGCAAGCTGCTCAGGGTCAAAACCCGGCGCGACAGGCCTCGATCAATGCAGGGCTGCCGGTCGAAGTGCCCGCATGGGGCGTTAATCAGCTTTGCGGTTCGGGTTTGCGCGCTGTGGCATTGGGCTTTCAGGCGATCGCCAATGGTGACAGCGAGATCGTTGTCGCGGGCGGGCAAGAGAGCATGAGCATGGCACCACATGCGGCCTATCTGCGGTCTGGCAACAAGATGGGCGATGTAAAGTTCATCGACACAATGATCAAGGACGGCTTGTGGGACGCATTCCATGGCTATCACATGGGTCAGACAGCCGAGAATGTCGCCGCGCGTTGGCAGATCACACGCGAAGAGCAGGACATGTTTGCAGTGGCCTCGCAGAACAAGGCGGAAGCCGCGCAGAAATCTGGACGCTTCAAGGATGAGATCGTTTCGGTCACTATCAAGGGGCGCAAGGGCGACACGGTGGTTAGCGACGATGAATTCATCAAGGCGGGCGTGACATATGACGGCATCAAGGGTTTGAGGCCTGCTTTCCAGAAAGAAGGTGGTTCGGTGACGGCGGCCAATGCGAGTGGCATCAATGATGGCGCGGCGGCTGTTGTGCTGATGAGTGGCGAACGCGCCAAGACCGAGGGCCGCAAGGTGCTGGGACGGATCGTATCTTGGGCGCAAGCGGGTGTTGATCCGGCCATCATGGGCACAGGTCCTATTCCGGCGTCGCGTGCGGCGCTCAAGAAGGCGGGCTGGTCGGTCGGCGATCTTGATCTTATTGAGGCCAATGAAGCCTTTGCAGCGCAGGCGCTGGCCGTCAACAAGGACCTTGGCTGGGATACGGCGAAGGTCAATGTGAACGGCGGCGCTATCGCCATTGGTCATCCGATCGGTGCGTCGGGCGCGCGCGTGTTGGTGACGTTGCTGCATGAAATGGAAAAGCGCGACGCTAAGAAGGGCCTTGCGACACTTTGCATCGGTGGCGGTATGGGCATTGCACTTTGCGTTGAGCGCAGCTAAACGCTGCCAGCGCAATTCATCAGGGGCCATCAGAGCCTCGTCGAACGGGAGAAATCGCGGTGTCCAAAGTAGCCATTGTAACAGGCGGTACACGTGGTATCGGCGCGGCGATTTCTGTGGCGCTGAAGGAAGCCGGTCACACGGTTGCGGCCAATTATGCCGGCAATGATGAAGCGGCGGCCGCCTTCAGCAAGGATACCGGCATCGCGACCTTCAAGTGGGACGTGAGCGACTATGATGCTTGTGTTGCAGGCATTTCTTCGGTTGAAGCCGCGCTTGGGCCGGTCAGTGTTCTCGTCAACAATGCCGGCATTACGCGCGATGCGATGCTCCACAAGATGACGCCGAAGATTTGGCGCGAAGTGATTTCGACCGATCTCGACAGCATCTTCAACATGACGCAGCCGTTGATTACCGGCATGCGGGAACGCAACTTCGGCCGCATCATCAATATCTCGTCGATCAATGGCCAGAAAGGTCAGATGGGCCAAACCAACTATTCAGCGGCCAAGGCTGGGATGGTCGGTTTTACCAAGGCATTGGCACAGGAAGTGGCGCGCAAGGGCATCACCGTCAATGTGGTGGCGCCGGGCTATATCGACACTGAAATGCTTCAGGCGGTGCCTGCGAAAGTGCTGGAAAGCATCATTGCCTCGATCCCGCTGGGTCGGTTGGGGCAGGTCCATGAGATCGCTCATTGCGTGACATTTTTGGCCGATGAGAAGTCGGCTTTTGTCACTGGCACGACGCTCACCTGCAATGGCGCGCAGTATATTTCCGGTTAGTTTAGCTAGGTTTTCTGGGATTTTTCTTGCTCAAGGTCATATTCTTCAGCGCGGTCGGGACGACCGGGCTTGGGGTAGACCCATGTATCAGGCGGTCCGACATCGACATGCACGAAGGGGTGTTTGACAGGGTAAAACCCGGCACCGCCGCGGCCTAATTTCTTGGCAATGCGGTAGATCATTTCGGGGTCGGAGAAGTCCTGCGTCAGGTCCATCGCCATGCCGCGCAAGTGGAAACTTGAGGGATCGACGCCATCTGAATGGGCGGCGAGCCAGGCGTTGGTGCTGGCGGAACGGTAGCCAGACATGGTGTAGAGCGGGCTCGAGCTTCGAGAGTTTCGAGCTATTTCCTGCAACAAATCGAGCAGTTTCCTGCTCATCTTCGTGCTCTCGTTCGTGCGCAGGTCACGCATGAACTGATTGACCTCTTTGAGCGCGCCGGGGATGTAATCCCCGTCTGCCCAATAGACCAAATTTAACTTCTCCCCGGAATTGAGCGACTGCATGTTGAGCCGTCGTTTGTAGGGTGCGTCCGCTTTGACGATGGCAGGGGCGGCCACAAGTGCGGCGGCGGTCGCCGTCAGCGTGAGAACACGGCGGCGGATGATAAATTTATTCATCACGGCAAAGCCTTTTTCATATCTGGCGGTGTGGCGTCGGCGAGGTTGTGGGCGCTGGATTTGGGCGCGAGCTGGACGAAATGATATCCCCGCTTTTCGAGCGTCACGATGAGGCGGGAGAGCATGTCGGCGGTATGCGGCTTGGTGTCATGCAGAATGAGGATGCCGCGGCCTTGCGCTTCGATCTCACGCAAGCCGCGCCGGTAAACTTCATTTGAGCTGATGCGCTTCCAGTCATCGGCCCCAAAGGAGCAGGAGACGGTGGCGATATTTTGTGCGCCGAGCCAGGTGATGAGCGACTTTCGGTCATTGAGGCCGGGAAAGCGGAAGAACGGGGCCAGCATCGAACGATCTGCTTGCGGCGCATTGACGAAGGCGGCGCGCGCCGCAGCAAAGCCTTTGTTAATTTCGCTTTTGGCGGCCATGAGCGAGAGGTGCCGTAGGTTGTTGGGATGGGTGTAGCTATGCGTGCCGATGAAATGGCCACGCGCTGCGACTTCGCGCACAAGGTCTGGGCGCGCCTTGGCATAGATACCGACCATGAAGAAGGTTGCCTTGATGCAATGCTGGTCAAGAATGTCGAGAATGCGCGGTGTTGTTTTGGGATTAGGCCCATCATCGAAGGTGAGGGCGATCTCTTTCGCCTTGAGGCCACCACCATTTTTATATTGCATGGTGCCAATGGTCGGGCCGCCGGTCGTGTCGATGATGATGCGCGTCGTGACGGCGGGCGCGAGTGGATCGGTAGCGCAGACCGCGGCGGGCGCGTGGACCGTTGTCGCCGCCTCGGCGTGCGCGACGCCAAGCCCGGCCAACAGACCACTTAAAACAAGAAAAGCGCGGAATTTCACGTTTGTTGCCCAGCCCAATGGATTATGGGCCGTAGCTTAGCATTGTTCCATTACAGGACAAATACGGCGCGGGAGGCGCTCAAGTGCCGGGTTTCCAGCCTTTCGGGGCCATTTCAAAATCTGAAAAATCAAAACCGGGCGCGACGGTGCAACCGACCAGCGTGAAGACGCCTAAGGGTTCGGCGGCTTGCCAATGGCTGGTTGGGACTATGAGCTGAGGTCGTTCGCCTGTGGCAAGGTTCGGCCCCAAGTGCAGCGTCTCGCTCGCCTTGCCGTCGGGCGAAAGATGGAGCGCCAAAGGACCTCCTGCATACCAATGCCAGATTTCAGCGGCATCAACGCGGTGCCAGTGCGAGCTTTCGCCCGCTTTCAATAGATAGTAGATGGCGGTGCTATGGGCGCGGCCATCAGGCCTCGCTTCATCGCGAAAAGTTTCGCGAAACCAGCCGCCTTCGGGATGCGGCGCAAGGCCCAGCGTTTTGATGATCTTGTCGGGGTCGAGCATCGCTTAGAAGCTATTTTTGCGGTGACGGGTCTCGGCAAAGACATCGACATCGCTGGCGTCAACGAGGCCGACCGTTTTGCGCAAATCCGCTGAGGCTGCCCGCAGGAAGGGGTTGGTTGCCTTTTCAAGACCGATCGTGGTCGGCACGGTCCATTCGCCCTTGGCGCGCTTGGCGTCAATGTCTTTGGAACGGGCGACGAGGTTGGCGTTTTGCGGCTCGACAGAAAGCGCAAAGCGCGCGTTGGCTTGCGTGTATTCATGTGCGCAATAGACAATGGTGTCGTCGGGCAATTCCATCAATTTGCCAAGCGAGGTCCACATCTGTTGCGGTGTGCCTTCAAACAAACGTCCGCAGCCCAGCGCAAAAAGCGTGTCGCCGACAAAGGCAACACGATCATCGGCAAAAGAATAGGCGATATGGCCGCGCGTATGGCCGGGCACGTCAATGACGCGGGCCTTGATGTTGCCGAGTTCGACAATGTCGTCTTGCCCGACAGCGCGGTCGATGCCGGGGATCAGGGCTTGCTCGTCGCGTGGGCCGACAATGGTGCAGCCGTATTTTTCTTTCAGCGCCTTGTTGCCGCCTGCGTGATCGGCGTGGTGATGGGTGTTGAAAATATGCGAGAGTGTCCAACCCTTGTCGGCCAATGCCTTTTCGATGGCGGCGACTTCCGGCGTGTCGATGGCTGCGGTCGCGCCGGTTTCGGGGTCATGGGCGAGAAAGCCATAATTGTCGTTCAGGGCTTCAAATTGATGGACTTGGAGTTTTGCCATTTCACGATGGGTCATGGGGGTCACACCTTTCAAATCTGTTGGCCTTAACGTAGTGCCTGTGGGCTAAGGATTGAAGCCTGTGAGACGGATTTAACCAAAACCTGCTAGGGTTTCATCATGGATGTGATCGATCTGAGAGATTTTTATGGAAGACCGATGGGTCGCGTGGCGCGCGCGCTGATCGGGCGTCATATTCGTGTGTTATGGCCCAATGTGAAGGGGCTGTCGGTGTTGGGGCTCGGCTTTGCGACGCCTTATCTTGGGATGTTTTTGGGTGAGGCCGAACGCGTACTGGGGCTGATGCCCGCCCAGCAAGGCGTGTTGCGCTGGCCTGCTGAAGGGCGGTGCTTGACGGGACTGGTCGACGAAAAAGAATTGCCATTGGATAATGAGTGCATTGACCGGGTGCTGGTGGTGCACGGCGTTGAGGCGAGCGAAAGCCTGCGCGCGGCGTTGCGCCAAGTTTGGCGTGTGCTGGCACCGGGCGGCAAAGTGTTGATTGTGGTGCCAAACCGGCGCGGGCTTTGGGCGCGGCGCGAGGCGACGCCTTTTGGTTATGGGCAACCGTTTTCGCGCTCGCAGATTACGCAAGCCTTGCGCGAGAGCATGTTTTCGCCTGCTGGTTGGGGGATGGCGCTGTTCGTACCGCCGTTTGAGTGGCGCCCCTTGATGCGGGCAGCGCATGTTTGGGAACGAGTTGGCGGGTTTTTGTGGCCGCGGTTTTCAGGGGTTATTCTGGTTGAGGCAACCAAGCAGATTTATGCGGCGACGCCGATCCCGGAAGCCCGTCGCGTGGCGCGCCAACGCGTGCGCGCGATTGTGCCGATGCGGGGTGGGGTGGCGAGCCCGCGTGAGGAGGGAGAGGGTTCTGGGGCCTCGTCCTTCGAGACGCCGCTTCGCGGCTCCTCAGGGTGAGGGTTTTATGTAGAAGGGTTATTCTTCGAGACGGGCCTTCGGCCCTCCTCAGGATGAGGGGTTTGAAGTTAGAGGGTTTTTCTTTTTTATTTACTGCCTCATCCTGAGGAGCCGCGAAGCGGCGTCTCGAAGGATGGAGCCAAGGGCGATGGCGTGGATGCTTTTGTCTATATTCTGAAATGCAGTGACGGCCACTACTATGTGGGGTCTGCGCGCGGGTCGCTGGAGAGGCGGGTCAGCGAACACAATGCCGGGACATATGGCGGCTACACGTCAACGCGGCGTCCGGTCACTCTGATTTACTCCGAATACTTTGAACGGATCACCGATGCGATTGCCGCTGAGCGCAAGCTGAAAGGGTGGAGCCGCGCGAAGAAAGAAGCGTTGATTGAGGGTGATTTTGAGCGGCTGAGGGGGTTGGCGCAGGCAAAGAGGTGAGTATGTGGGAACGTGGGGGGCCTCGTCCTTCGAGACGGGCCTACGGCCCTCCTCAGGATGAGGGTTTTATGTAGAGGGGTTATTCTTCGAGACGGGCCTACGGCCCTCCTCAGGATGAGGGTTTTATGTAGAAGGGTTATTCTTCGAGACGGACTTGCGGTCCTCCTCAGGATGAGGGTTTTTGGTCGAAGACCTTAGTCCTTACGCGACATCAGCAGGATGGCAGTTTCGGCGGTGAGATTGTCGAAGGTGCCGGGGCGGCCGACGCGTTTGGCGCGGTTGGCGGTGACGCTGACGGCATCATCGATCTTGAGGCTGACTTCATCGCAAAGTTCGACGAAATCTCTGACCGTACACAGATGAATATTTGGTGTGTCGTACCATTTTTGGTTGAGCGAGCGGGTGACTGGCATTTGGCCTGACCAGAGAAGCTGGAGGCGGATGCGCCAGTTGCCGAAATTGGGCAGAGAGACGACGAGGCGTTTGCCGATGCGTTTCATCTCGATCAAGACGTCGCGCGGGTTGCGTGTCGCCTGAATGGTTTGGCTCAAGATTACATAGTCAAAAGCGTCGTCTGGATAGTCGTGCAGGTCGGTGTCGGCGTCGCCCTGAATGACCGAGAGGCCGCGCGTCACCGAGGCATTGACGCCTTCTTGTGACAATTCGATGCCGCGGCCATCGACATTTTTTGTGCGGGCAAGAAGTTCCAGCAAGTCACCATTGCCGCAGCCGACATCAAGGACGCGGGCGTTCGGCGCGATCATTTCAGCGATCAACGTCAGGTCAACACGGGTGTGACCGGGATAGACGGTGATGTCTTGTGTGTTCATGTCTTGAGCCCCCGGCGCGTTGCCGCCGACGCGATAAAGCCGCGGAGCGTAGAAAACATTTCAGGCTCATCAAGCAAGAAAGCGTCATGGCCTTTGTCGGTGTCGATTTCGACAAAGCTGACATTGGCGGCAGCCGCATTGAGCGCGTGGACGACCTGCCTGTTGCCGGGTGTGGGAAACAGCCAGTCGGAGGTGAAAGAGACGACGCAGAAGCGCGTTTTCGTGTCCTTGAAGGCATTGGCGAGCACGCCGCCATAGTCGGCGGCTAGATCGAAATAATCCATGGAGCGCGTGATGTAGAGATAGGAATTGGCGTCAAAGCGATCAACGAAAGTCATGCCTTGATGGCGCAGGTAGCTTTCGATCTGGAAATCAGCGTCAAAGCCATAGGTGATTTTTTCGCGGTTCTGAAGGTTGCGGCCAAACTTACGATGCAGCGCTGCTTCCGACAGATAGGTGATATGAGCGGCCATGCGCGCGACGGCCAAACCCTTAGCGGGGTTTTTGGCATCGTCGAGATAGGTGCCACCTTGCCAGTCAGGATCGGCCATGATGGCTTGGCGACCGACCTCATGGAAGGCGATGTTTTGAGCCGAGTGGCGCGCCGCGGTGGCAATGGGGATCGCGGAGAACACGCGGGCTGGATAGGCCGCCGCCCATTGCAGCGTTTGCATGCCGCCCATCGAGCCACCGATGACGCAGAACAGACTGTCGATGCCGAGGCGGTCGAGTAGCATGGCTTGGGCGCGCACCATGTCGCCAATGGTGATGACGGGGAAGGAAAGGCCATAGGCCTTGCCAGTGGCCGGGTCGATGTCCTTGGGCCCGGTTGTGCCCATGCAGGAGCCGACCACGTTCTGGCAGATGACAAAAAAGCGGTCGGTGTCGATGGGCAAGCCGGGGCCGACCATGGTCAGCCACCAGCCAGCTTTGCCGGTCAGTGGGTGGCGGCTGGCGGCATATTGGTCGCCGGTCAGCGCGTGGCAAACCAGCACCACATTGGATTTGTCGGCATTGAGCGTGCCGTAGGTTTCATAGGCGATATGGAACGGGGTGAGCGCGACGCCGCAATCGAGCGCCAGCGGGCTTTCGGGGCCAAAATAGGCCACTTCGCTTTTGGCATTGACGCGCGCAACCTCGTTTTCAGCGCCCAAAGGGGCACTGGAGGCAGCGTGGCGGTCTTTGCGGTCGCTCATTTATCGTTTCACGCGAAAAGGGTTATCGTTTCAGCCAAAAGAAGAATTGGGCGGATCGTGAGAGCCTTGGCGCAAGGTGGCTCTCGGCGGGCCCATAGCTAGGGATGCACCCCCCTGAATGTCAATGTTTTCCTTCCTTTCAGACGGTTAGCCCCTTATGAATACCCCCTCACGGGCTGGACTTTGGGTGCATGTTGCCCCGGCTCGGTGAGGTGTTTTTTCAGCCTGGCGACGAGAGCTTTCTCATGACGACTAAGAAGCCACGCCCCGTGCGCGACCTGAGCAACGTGCGGCAAGAAATTGACCTGATCGACGATGCTTTGCAGGATCTGCTGATGAAGCGGACCGAGCTTGTCGTCGAAGTGGCCGAGGCCAAGGCCCAAGCGGCGAGCGAGGCGGGGCGCGGCAGCTTCATTGCCTTCCGGCCAGGGCGTGAGGCCGAGGTGCTGCGGCGGCTGGCCAAGCGCCAAAGCGGGCGTTTGTCGCTCAAGGTTGTGTTTCGGCTGTTCCGCGAAATCATTGCCACGATGACGGCCATTCAGGGGCCGTTCCGGGTTGATGTGTTTGGTGGCGATGACACGCTGGCCTATTGGGATCTGGCGCGGAACTATTATGGCTCCTCGACGGTGATGGAACTGCATGACAATGCGCGCGATGTTTTGCGGCGCGCAGGCCAAGACCCCTCTGTGGTTGGCGTGTTGCCGACGCCGGGCAATTATGATGGCGGTGACTGGTGGCCCGCACTGGCGCTGGCGGGCGCGGACGGCGCGCGCGTTGTGGCGCGGTTGCCATTTCTTGAGCTTGCCGACGAGAGCGAGGGGCCCACGGCTCTGGTGGTGACGCAGGCGACATTTGACGAGACGGGCGATGATACGAGCCTCGTTGTGGTATCGGCCTCGCCCGATGTGAGCGAGGCGTCGATTGCCGCGCGCGTCAAGGCGGCAGGCTTCAAGGCGGAGCGCATTGGCGTTGTTCAGACCAAGGATGGTGGCGCGTCGCGACATAATCTGTTTGCGGTGGCAAGCTATGTCACGGCGGATGACGCGCGGCTGGCGGCGCTGATGGCCGACGGGCTGGCAGAACGCGCCGTGGTGATCGGCGGTTATGCTAATCCGGTGCGGCGCGCGAAAGACGGTGAGTGAGCATGAGCAAGAAACGGCCTGAACCGCAAAGCGGCATTCTGGGCATTGAAGCCTATACGCCGGGGCGCGCCAACGTGCCGAGCGGCGTCAAGATGTTCAAACTATCATCCAACGAAACGCCGCTGGGGCCGAGCCCGCAAGCGCGCGAGGCCTATCTTGCGGCTGCAGCGGGGCTTGAACTTTATCCCGAAGGCACGGCCGCAAGGTTGCGCGAGGCGATTTCGGAACGTTATGGGTTGAGCGCGGCGCGCATTGTTTGTGGCTCAGGCTCGGACGAATTGCTGCATTTGCTGGCGCAGGCTTATTTGGGTGAGGGCGACGAGGCGATTGCGACGGAACATGGGTTTTTGATTTATCCCGTAGTGACGGCGGCGGCGGGCGCGACGCTGGTGGCGGTGAAGGAGAAAGACCTACGCGCCGACGTCGATGCGATTTTGGCCGCGGTGACGGCGAAAACGAAGATCGTGTTTCTTGCCAATCCGAACAATCCGACGGGGAGCTATTTGCCGGTCGATGAGGTCAAGCGTCTGCATGCAGGGTTGCGCAGCGATATTTTGTTCGTGATCGACGCGGCCTATAGCGAATATGTCAGCGCTAATGATTATGAGTGCGGCATCGAGCTGGTGGCGACCAACGACAATGTAGTGATGACGCGCACGTTTTCAAAAATTTACGGCTTGGCGGCGCTGCGGCTCGGCTGGATGTATGCGCCAGCGCATGTGGTGGATGTCATCAACCGCACGCGCGGGCCGTTCAACGTGTCGGTGCCGGCAATGGAAGCCGGGATCGCGGCCATTGGTGATATTGCGCATTTTGAAAAGGCGCGCAAGCACAACGACACTTGGGCGGCGTGGCTGAGCGACGAGCTTGGCAAGCTGGGCTTGCTGGTGGCACCGTCGGTGGGGAATTTTCTGCTGATCAAGTTTCCGCAAGAAGCGGGGCGGACGGCGCAGGATGCCGATGCCTTTTTGATGCAGCGCGGGCTGGTTTTGCGGCAGGTATCGTCATACGGGTTGCCAGACTATTTGCGCATGACGGTGGGGTCTGAAGAGGCTAACCGTTTGGCCGTGGCGGCGCTTAAAGAATTCATGGGGCCAAAGTCATGAGTGCGGGCCCGCATTTTAAACGCGTGGCGGTGATCGGGCTGGGGCTGATTGGCAGTTCGATTTGCCTTGCGATGAAGCGCGCCGGGCTGGCCGAGCATGTGGTTGGGTTTTCTGCCACCGAGAAGACACGCGCGCGGGCGCTGGAGCTTGGCTTTCTCGATAGCGTGGAGCTGAGCGCGGCAGAGGCGGCGCGTGACGCTGACCTGATCCTTCTTTGCACGCCGGTGGGGGCACTTGCCAAACTTGCCGCCGAGATGGAGCCAAACCTTAAAGCGGGCGCGATCGTGACGGATGCGGGTTCGGTGAAGAATGCCGTGGTGCGCGACGTTGGGCCTTTTATTCCAGACGGTGTGCATTTCATTCCCGGCCACCCGATTGCGGGCACAGAGCAGTCGGGGCCTGATGCGGGCTTTGCGGAATTGTTTGACGGACGCTGGTGCATTTTGACGCCAGCACCGGGTGCGGACCGCGAGGCGGTGGCAAAGCTTGCCGCATTTTGGGAAGGTTGCGGCTCCACGGTTGATTTCATGGAGCCCAAGCATCACGATTTGGTGCTGGCAATCACCAGCCATCTGCCGCATTTGATTGCTTATAATATTGTCGGCACGGCTGACGACATGGAGACGGTGACGCGGTCGGAAGTGATCAAATATTCTGCCGGTGGTTTCCGCGATTTTACGCGCTTGGCGGCATCTGATCCAACGATGTGGCGCGATGTGTGCCTCAATAACAAAGACGCCATTTTGGAAATGCTAGGGCGGTTTTCAGAAGACTTGTCGGCGCTGCAACGCTCGATCCGCTGGGGCGACGGGGACGCGTTGTTCAATCTGTTCACGCGGACACGCGCCGTGCGCCGCTCGATCATTGATGCGGGCCAAGATAATCCTGAACCAAACTTTGGCCGCAACCCGACGCATTCAACGCCGTCTGACAAGAAGAATTAATAGACCGGGGCGAGCTCTGCCACGACCAGTGGGCCGAGGAACAATTTGCCGTCGTTCATGAGGATGGGCACCGAGATGCGGCCATCGGTCTTGCCCTGTAGCTGAGCGACGAAACCCAAGCCGACATTGGCGAGCTTGGCGTCTTGCGCGCGAATGATATGCGCCTTGACCAGCGCGGCGAGCAAGCCTGGATAATCGGTGATCTCAGCATCGAACTGCCCCTTGGGGCGCGCCTGATCGTCCAGCGTGACTTCGCCCTGACCCCAAAGGTCGAGCGGCCCCCATTTGATGCGCAAATCAGAAACCGTCAGACGCCCCCCTTTCTGGAGCCAATCGCGCGAGAGTTCGACGAGGCTGGCGCTGCTGTTGTGAGGCACGTCGCGCAGGCGCGCCTGCACGGCAATGAGTTTGATGTCGGCGCCGAGAACCGGCGTTGTCGGCGCACCGGGGGCGAGCGTTACGTCGTCGCCTTGCAACGCGATGTCATAGCTGCCGGTGTCATTGCCCAGAATGGACGCAAGGGTCTGAGGCGCTGGGTCATCGGCGGGCTGCATGTGGAGTTGTAAGCGGCCGGCGGCGAGGCGTTCGCCGCTTGGCTTGCTGGTGGTTGGCGCAAGCTCACCGTCGCGCACGGCTATCAGGCTTTTGATGTCGATGGCGAGGCGACCGAAGGGTGCGCCTGCGACATCGACGTAGCTTGCCCATGTGCCTTCAGCCTTAGCGCGGATGACGTGGCGGCGCGCATGGGGGCCACGGGTGTCGCTGTAGTGAAGCGTCTGGTGGCCATCGACCTTGAGCACAACATGGCGCAGGTTATAGGGAAGAAAATCGGCTTCGATGTCGCTGGCAGACCATGCCCAGTTTTCTGGTGTATGGGGCGCGTGGGCCGTGGGATCGGTGAACGTCACGGCGATACGATAAGGGTAGCCGGAAAATGAAAGATCGCTCCAGCCAACCATAATGTCACTGGTGGGCGAGCGGGCCGCAAAATCCTCAATGGTGGCGCGCAGCTTGTCTGAGGCGACGAACCAATAGGCGGTGTAAAGGACGAGAATGACGGCGACGCCGATCAACGGCAGAAAGACACGAAAGGGCGCGCGCTGTTTTTTTGCCGGAATGGGGGCTGGTGGAATGTCGCTCATGGGCTCGCTAGACTGTCTACTGAATTGAGGCGATAAGATGCAGGATTTATGGGTGTTTGGATATGGGTCGCTGATGTGGCGGCCCGGATTTGATCATGTTGAGCGACGGTAAGCGCGGCTGCATGGCTATCATCGTGATTTTTGCGTCTTTAGCCATGTGCATCGTGGCACAGCTGAGCGACCGGGACTGGTGTTCGGGTTGGACGCGGGCGGCTCGTGCCGGGGTGTCGCCTTTCGCGTTGAGGCGGCAAAGGCGGCGGCGACGCGAGACTACCTGCGTGAACGCGAACAGGTGACATTGGTTTATATGGAGCGGCAGGCAAGCGTGACGTTGGTGGATAGTCAGCAGCGCGTTGAAGCATTGTGTTTTGTGGTGGATCGCAGCCATCAGCAATATGCGGGCAAGCTCGAGTTTGACCAGCAGGTCGAGATGATTACGCATGGCGTCGGCCAGTCGGGTCAAAATCCCGATTATCTGTCGAGTACCGTTAAGCATCTCAACGAAGCCGGTATTGCCGATAAGGAGCTCAACCGGCTTTGGCAGGCCGTCGAAGCGCGGCTGCATCAATTGTCGTCGTTTCGGTGAAGCGGCCAAGATCGTTGAGGGCCTCGTTGAGCGCGCCCTTGCGGGCTTTGTCGAGTTTAATGCCGGGTTCAAGCCAGAGGCCTTTGACTTCAAGCCGATTGTCGGCGCGATGGGCCTTCATGTCGGCGCGGGCGACCAGCCTGTCGCCTTCGAGAATGGGCAAAACGTAATAGCCGTATTTGCGTTTCTTCTCAGGTACAAAAATTTCAATCGTGTAGTCAAAACCAAACAGCGCTTTGGTGCGCTTGCGGTCGCGGATAGCGGGATCGAACGGCGAGAGGAAGCGCAAAGGCGTCGTGGGTGTTTCGACGCTGGCGATTTCGGCTTCGATGTCGGCAAAGGCAAGGGCGGATTTGGGTGCGCCATCATGGGTGGTGAGGGTGACTTCGATGATCTCGCCGCGCTTCAGGGCGGCGACGGTCCAGACTTTGGCCTCTGCGATAGAGATCAGCGCGAAGAAGGCGGCAAGCTCTTGATGGCTAGCAAAGCCAAGCCGCGTCAGTGCGGTGCGCGCGGCCCAATCGATGGTCTGCTGGCGCGCCGGGCGGGCTTTGCGCAGCTCGTCGGGGATGATGCGGGCGCTTAGGTCATAGACTTTTTCAAAGCCGTCGCGGTGGCAGATAGCAAGTTCGCCGGTGCGCCAGAGATATTCCAATGCGGTCTTGGATGGCCCCCAGCCCCACCAGCCGCCACCGCCCTTGTCGTCAAAATCGCGCGCCATGGCCGCGCCATGCTTGCGGATGTGAGAGCGCACGCGCGCGATTACCTTGTCGGCGTCGGGGCCGATGCGGCTGGCCCAGCGCGGGTGATCAAGACGGGATTTCGCCGCCTTAAAACGGTGATGCCAATGGGGATAAAATTCTATCGGGATGAGCGAAGCATCATGCGTCCAATGTTCAAAGAGAGCGCGGTGCTGGTGCTGGAGGGTGTGGAGCCATTCGCGGCGATAGGTGCCCCCGCGCGAAAACAGGATCATGTGATGGGCGCGCTCGACCGCATTGACGCTGTCGAGCTGGACAAAGCCGAGCTTGTGGATGAGCGCGTTGAGGTCGGCTTCGTTCTGCGCGTCATCCTGGCGCGTGGTCAGCGCGTGGCGCTCAAGAAAGAGGGCGCGGGCGGCGGCGTTGCCGATTTCAAATTTTGCTTTGGTCATACGTTTGACTTGGAGCGGGTGCGCGGCTCGAAAACATATTCGAGTTTTAGCCCGTCGGGGTCTGCAAACATGACGGCGTAATAGCCTTTGCCATATTGGGGATAGGCGGCGGGCGGGTCGAGCACGGTTGCCTTGATGGTGACGAGTAATTTGTGGAGCGCATCGACATCGTCGCGGCTGTCAGCGCTCCATGCGACGTGGTGGAGGCCGGGGGAAGTGCGGTCGTGCTGGCGCGCGGCCCCTTCGCCCTTGGCGCGGACAATGCCGATGGTAGGCAATTGATCGGGTGAGGTGGCGTGCTCCCAGTCGATGCCGTTGTCGTCTTCGCTCCAGCGTAGATAGCCCATGTGGCCGAGCACCGCGTTATAGAAGGCCGCGGAACTGGCTGGGTCTTTGACGGTGAGGTCGAGGTGATGGAGGAAGCCGCGCATGATTAATTGTTTCGCTTGGGTTGCATTGCTCTGGCCGGACGGAGGCAGTCCGTGGGTGGGATGAGCGTAGCAAGCTGGATGGCCCGATCAAGTCGGGCCATGACGGGAAGGTGGACGGGCGCGGTGGGGTGTGAGGCTTTAGCTGCAGATACGGTTTTGGCGGTTGTATCTATCCCAGAGGAGCGCTTTGCCGGAGCGGACCATGGCGCAATTGACCTCAAGGCCCGCCTCGGTCCAGCAGATCGCTGTGACGCGATTGTAGCTGGTGCCGGTTTGCTTGCAGGACAGCACGTGACCGAGCACGTTAGATTGTAATTCATGCTTGGCGGCAAGTGCCGTTGCTGCGGGGCAAGGTTGACCGCGGCGGCAGGTGCCGTTCATTTCACGCGCGGCGACAGCATTCAGACGAATGGAGGCCCCTTCGCGACAATGGATAGGCCCGTCGCCGTCATAGACCGACGTGACGGTGCATTTGAATAGTGTGCCCTCGCCGCGGTGGGTTGTGTGGCGGGTCGTCTCCGTCGGTGCGACATAGGTTTTATAGCTCGCCGCCGTGGCGGTTTGAACGGTTTGGACTGTCTCAGCGATGGTTTGAATTTTTGGGAGCGTGATGGTTGGCCAAGTGGTGATGGCTGCAAAGACGCTGACCGTCAAGGCAACGACGATGGCGGGGAAAACGAGTTTGTTCGTTCGGTGTGGGGGCGGCTTTCGTTCAAATTTGACGACGCGGTCTTTGGTCGAAAACATTCACGCACCCAGAACTCAACACATACTCGTTTAGCGAGGATATGGGGTGGAGGGTGAAAGCTTTGCTAGGCGAAGCGCTAAAGTTTTAATGAAAGCGCGTTCGTTTTGGAGAGATTGTTGGGTGTCGGCATCCTTCGAGACGGCGCAAGTGCGCCTCCTCAGGATGAGGGAGATAGAAAGAAGTATTGCCCTTCGAGACGGCGCAAGTGCGCTTCCTTGAGACATGAGGGAGATAGAAAATTATGACCTCATCCTGAGGAGGACCGAAGGTCCGTCTCGAAGGATGGCTTTAGCCGCATTTTGAATAGCCGCAGGAGGTGCAGGTTTCGCAGCCTTCTTGGCGGATCAGCGTGCGTTCGCCGCAGCGGGAGCAGCCTTTGGCTTTGAGGGTGCCCGTGGCGGGCGGGGTGGGCTCACCGACGACAGCGCGGATGGCGTCGGTTGTGGGCAGGTCGCCTTCGCGCGTGATAAAGCCGGTGTCGATCATGTGCTGCTCGATCACCTCACCGATGGCGGCGAGCAAGCTGGGCACGTAGCGGCCTTTCATCCATGAGCCGCCGCGTGGGTCGAACACGGCTTTCAATTCTTCCACCACGAAGGTGACATCGCCACCACGGCGGAAGACAGCCGAGATCATGCGCGTCAAGGCGACGGTCCAGGCGTAATGCTCCATGTTCTTGGAATTGACAAAAATCTCGAAGGGGCGTCGGCGACCGTCCTGCAGTAGATCGTTGATGGTGATGTACATGGCGTGATCGCTCTCAGGCCAACTCAGCTTATAGGTGAAGCCCGGCAACACGACCTCGCGCTCCAAAGGCTTGGACATATAAACGACGCCATCCTTCTCATAGGGTGTGGCTTTGATGGGCGCGTCGAGTGGTAGCGCTTCCTGCGTTTCGCTCAATGTCGCGGGTTGGGTCGCGGGTTGGGCCGCGGGTTGGGCCGCGGGTTGGGCCGCGGGCGCTGCATCAGCGGTCAGCACGGAGCCGCGCACATCGCTGGGGCGATAGGTGGTGCAACCTTTAAGGCCTTTTTCAAAGGCGTCTGTATAGATGTCCTTGAAGGCATCAAAGAAAATGTCTTCGGGCACATTGATGGTTTTAGAAATGGAGCTGTCGATATGGCGCTGGCAGATGGCCTGTACGGCCAGATGATCGGCGGGGGCAAGCTCTTGTGCGCTGACGAAATAATCTGGCAGGTCGGTGGTCTCGCCAAACATCGCGTAGAATTTGGTGACCGCATGATCGGTGACGCGTTCTTCGCGGCGTGTGCCATCGGGCATCAGGACTTTGCGTGTGTAGCCGAAGGCAAAGACGGGTTCGATGCCGGACGAGACGTTGCCCGCAAAGAGTGAGATGGTGCCCGTGGGCGCGATCGAGGTGAGCAGGGCGTTGCGGATGCCATGGGTGGCGATGGCTTCGCGCACGTCTTCGTCCAGCGCGGCGATGGTTTCGCCTTGCAGATAGGCATCACGGTCGAAGAGCGGGAAAGCGCCTTTTTCGCGGGCGAGTTCGGTGGAGGCGAGATAGGCGCTGCGCGATAAGGCGTGCATCCATGTGTCGATCAACTTGAGCGAGGCCTCTGAGCCATAGCGCGTGCGGCACATGATGAGCGCGTCGGCGAGCCCCGTGACGCCGAGACCGATGCGGCGTTTGCCATGGGCTTCGCGTTGTTGTTCAGGCAGGGGGAAGCGCGAGACATCGACGACATTGTCCATGGCGCGCACGGCGTCGCGGACAAGCGTGTCGAGTTCGGCCATGTCCATGCTGGCCGCTTCGGTAAAGGGCTCGGTGACGAGGGCGGCAAGATTGATTGAACCCAAGAGGCAAGCGCCATAGGGCGGCAGAGGCTGCTCGCCGCAGGGGTTCGTTGCTTGAATGGTTTCGCAATAATGCAGATTGTTGCGCTTGTTGATGCGGTCGATGAAGATGACGCCGGGCTCGGCATAGGCATAGGTGGCAGCGATGATCTTGTCCCACAATGTGCGGGCTTTGAGTGTGCGATAGGTCTTGCCGTTAAAGGTGAGCGCCCAGTCAGCGTCAGCTTTGACGGCGGCCATGAAGGGGTCCGTTGCCAGCACCGAGAGATTGAACATGGTGAGGCGGCCCGGCTCGCGCTTGGCGTCGATGAAGGCTTCGATGTCGGGATGGTCGCAGCGCATGACGGCCATCATCGCGCCACGACGCGAGCCGGCCGACATGATGGTGCGGCACATGGCGTCCCAGACATCCATGAAGGAGAGCGGGCCGGACGCATCAGCGCCGACGCCTTCAACGCGCGCGCCTCTGGGGCGCAACGTCGAGAAGTCATAGCCGATGCCGCCGCCCTGCTGCATGGTCAGCGCGGCTTCTTTCAGATTGTCGAAGATACCCGCCATCGTGTCCGGGATGGTGCCCATGACGAAGCAATTGAACAGCGTTACATCGCGGCCTGTGCCAGCGCCAGCAAAGATGCGGCCTGCGGGCAGGAAGCGGTGGCCGGTCATGGCGGTCTTGAAACGCGCGGTCCAATGGGCGCGCGCCTCGGGCGCTTCGGCTTCAGCCAGCGCGGTGGCGACGCGGGTGAACGTGTCCTCGACCGTCAGATCCAGCGGTGTGCCGTCCTTGGCATGAAGACGGTATTTCATATCCCAGATCTGTTCGGCGATCGGAAGCATCGGCAGTACTCGCAAATTTTGTGGCTCAGATTCGCTAGGGTAGCATCTTTTGTGTTCTTGCTATGTCCATAAAATTGATGGGGTTTAGATGCCGCCCAATTCACGGGTGCCTTCGGCGACGAGGCGGGCGGTGCCGTCTTCGATGGCTGATTCGAGGTGGGCCATGAAAGTGGCGCGGTCGAGGCCTGCCGGGATGGCGGGGAGAAATTCCAGCACGATGGTGCCAGATTTGCGCAGGAAGCGACGGCGCGGCCAATAGAGGCCCGAATTGACGGCGGCGGGGACACACTCAACACCAAGCTGGCGATAGAGCGCAGCGATGCCGGGTTTGTAGTCAGGCGTGGCACCCGGTGCCATGCGCGAGCCTTCGGGGAAGATGACAATGGGGCGGTCGGCCTTGAGGGCGGCTTTGCCTTGGGCGACGAGGCGGCGGATGGCCGACGAGCCTGAACCACGATCAATGGCGATCATATTGGTCTTCCGAGAAAACCAGCCGTAATAGGGTATGAGCAGCAGCTCGGCTTTGAGGACCATGGCGGGGTCACGCAGGACAGCGACAAACGCCAGCGTGTCCCACATGGATTGATGTTTGGCGGCGATGAGCGTTGCGCCCTCAGGGATTTGACCGCGCACTTCAAAGCGCGTGCCGGCGATGGCCTTGAGTTCCCACAGCACAAGGCGCGAGAGCTGGGTGATGACGAAGACGGCGGCCTTGCGCGGCAGGATGAGCGCGGGCGTGGCGATCAGGCCGACGGTAATGGCGGTCAGGTAGAGCACCAGATTGTAGAGAAAAGAACGAAAGCCCTGGAGCACGTGTTCGGTCCTTATGAGACGCGGAGAAGGGGGCGGGCATGGACAAGTGTCAGAATATATTTTGTGTATTCTGACAGCAGCAGACGCGTTGTGCCGGGAAAATCCCACCAGCCGTCAAGATGCAACGTGCCCTGCACAACAGAGAAGGGTGTGATGGCGATGTCAGGCATGGTGCGCTGTAGTTCGAGCGCGGCGCGCGGCATGTGATAGGTCGAGGTCACCAGAATGATTGAGTGGTATTTGTGGACGCGCACCCAGTTGGCGGTTTCGGTGGCGTTGCCGATGGTGTCTTCGGCCTGCCGTCCCAGATCAATGCAGCAATCGAATTTGGTCGAAGGTGAGTGAACCGCCTTCTTGAGGGCGGAGAGTTTTACTTCCGGGTGGACGCCGGTGATCAGGAGGCGCGCGCCCTTGTCTTCGTCGAGCAGCTTGACGGCTTCGGCGATGCGGCCTTCGCCGCCAGTGAGCGCGACGATGCCGTCGGCGGGGATGACGTCAATGGGGGCGTGGCGGTCGAGCTTGGCGACAAAGATGATGAAGCCCAGCACATAGCAAGCCGCGAACACAGCGACGAGCATTATCGCCGCGCGCCGCAGCCGCCGTTTGATCCGATCCATCATGCTAGGCGCCGTACTCATAACCGTCTCAATATCAGGTGAAATGGGTCAGTGATGCCCGCAGGTGGGCGCGGTGCTCGACCCTATCATAAGGACGCGACAGACAAAGCTGCCGATGTTCGTTCTTCTATAGTGCCTCTATGGTGGTAAAATTGGTCGAAATCTGGGCTCAAAGCAGACGGTGGAGTGTTCGCAGGACCGTGATGCGGGCGGTGATGACGGCAACGAGGCTGGCAGCTAGCGGCACAAGAACGAGGGCTGGGTAATATTCAGGCCGCAGGCCGGAAATGGGGACGAGGAACATGCTGGCCGCGCCGCCTTGCAGGCTGAGCAGCAAGAAAGTGGCAACCGACAGCAATAGCCCAATGATGCCGCCGCGAAAGCCTAGATGCAGGAAATGGCGCTGCACTTCTGCGGCGATGAAGCGGTCACGCGCGCCAGTGAGATGCAGCACCTCGACCACCTCGCGGTTGGCAGAAAGTCCGGCGCGGGTGGCAAAGCTGACGATGGCCACCATAGTGGTGGCGACAACGATGAGTACGGCATAGGCAAGCCATTCGGCGGCGCGTGCCGACTGCATCAACTGGGCTTGCCATTGGCGGTGGGTATCGACCTCGGCACCGGGGGCCACGGCGGTAAGTTTTTGCGCGAGGCTGTCGAGATTGGGCGGCGAGCTCGCATCAACACGGACGTCGATCAGATGCGGCAGTGGCAGGTCGTCAGTGACATTGCCTTGCCCGAGCCAAGGCTCCAGTAGCGCCGTGATATCGGCTTTGCTTAACGCGCGGGCCGAGACGACGCCGTCGGTTTTGGAAAGCAGGTCTAAAACGGCGTTTATCTGATCGTCGGTATTTGCGGCATCGGCAGATTTGACTTCGATGGTTAGTGCCCCCGACAGGTCTTGCGTCCAACTGGTCGTGACATGGGCCACCGAGAGCGCCGCGCCAAGCGCGAGACTGGCTAGAAAGCACATGGCGGCAATGACGAGGACGAGGGAGACGCCGGTGGCACCAGCGGCGGGCATGACGCTGCGTGTTTCGACCAGCATGGCGCCGAGGGCCGCGACAAACGAGCGACGTTCGACCAAAACGTCGTCTGGCTCATTGGCCGGGATGGCGTGTGGCGAATTGTTTTGCGCGTTAGCCACGGATTGCGAGCCTCCCACCATTGAGAACAAGCTCCGGCGCGCCCGCTTCCTCGACCAAGGCGTGGTCATGGGTGGCAATCAAAATTGAGGTGCCGAGGCGATTGAGTTCCATAAAGAGGCGCAACAGGCGGCGGCCCATTTCTGGGTCCACATTGCCGGTGGGCTCGTCGGCCAGCAGCAGGTCAGGCTGGGCGACGACGGCGCGCGCAATGGCAGCGCGTTGTTTTTCGCCGCCTGAGAGCGTCGGAGGCCGGGCTTGCATACGCTGGCCAAGGCCGACCCAAGCCAGCAATTCCTGTACGTCGGCTTTATAGCTGGATTCGGCACGGCCCTGAATCTTGAGGGGCAGGGCGACGTTTTCATAGGTGGTCAGATGGTCGAGCAGGCGAAATTCTTGAAAGACGACGCCGACGCGGCGGCGCAGGTCTGGCAATTCGGCGCGGCTCAGCGTGGCGATGTCGCGGCCAAACATGGTGATGAGGCCGCGCGAGGGGCGCGACGCCATGAACATGAGCTTGAGGAGCGAGGTTTTGCCAGCGCCCGACGGGCCGGTCAGGAAATGAAACGAGCCCGGCGCGAGGTGAAAACTCACATCGCGCAGGACTTCGGGCCCCATGCCATACCGCATGCCTACGTTTTCAAAACGAATCATGCGGCGCAAGGTATCATGGAAGACCAGTTCATGGGCCTGCCTGTGACGCGAGAGCTTAAAGATAAGCGGGGGGATTGCTCCATTTTTAACCAGACTTTAACCATAGATCGCGTTTCAATAGGCTCTTGAAATCGACCTCTGCACGGCGTTCTGGCGTGTGGAGTCTTTGCCTCACATTTCACCTCGGCTTTGTACCGGATGATTATTACCTGCCCGTCTTGTTCTGCACGCTACCCAGTGGATGTAGGCTCCTTTGCGCCTTCTGGGCGGAAGGTGCGCTGCGCCAAATGCGGCAACACATGGCATCAGGCCCCGTCGAGCGATCTGGGGGGCAGCGGCGCGCCGTCTGGCGAGGCCGCGATCCCTGCGCCCAAGGACAAGACCGCCGACGAGGTGGCGACGTTCAGCGCGCCCGCAAACCAGAAACCGCTGTTTAATAGCGGGGTGGCCAAGGCGGCCCCAGCTAAACCGGCCGATGCTTCCAAGCCGGTTGGGGTGCCGAAAGCCGACAGTTCTACAGCTGAAAATATCACCAGCGAAGACGAGGACATTGCCTTTGCCGATGAAGCGTCGGCCGTCAGCGCTGCCGCGTCGTCTGCTGAAACTTTTGACGCGGCAGGCACGCAAGCGGGCGGCGGCAGCAAGCTGCGTGGTCATCTTAATGATGTGGCGTCGATGCGACGTGGCCGTGTGTTCGGTGCAATCGGCTGGGTGGCGCTGATTGCGTTCGTCGCAGGTACGATTTACGGCGCCGTCGAATATCGCCGTCAGATTGCGATGTTCTGGCCCTCAACCGTCAAACTTTATGAAGCGGCAGGCGCGCCGATCAACCTGGTTGGTTTTGAGCTGGCGCAAGTGTCCTATGAACGTCAAGACGAGAACGGATTGCCGGTCCTTGCCATCAAGGGCGTGGTGGTGAATGTCAGTGGTAAGATGAAAGCCGTGCCACGTTTGCGCGTCGGCTTGTTTGATGCCAAGCAGCAGGAACTTTATCACTGGACGTTCTCGCTGAAGGAATCGGAATTAAAACCCGATCAAAAAGTGCCCTTTGTGACGCGCCTGTCGAGCCCGCCGTCTGGTGCGCGCGATTTGGAAGTGCGGTTTGTCAACCCGGGCGAAGATACGCCGGTTGCCTCGACTGTACCGCTGTCAAAAGAACATGCGTCTTCTGAACAATCCGAGCCTGCGGCCCCTGCCGATCAGACATTGGACGCGACGACGCAATCGTCAGAAGATACGTCTTCTGAACACCATCCCTAGCGAAAAGATTGATATGAGCATTTTGGCCCCTGACGCGCGTATTTCGGTTTTGATTGACGCGGCAACGCTGGCTGAGCGCGTTTCAAGTCTGGCGACAGAGATTGTCGGCGATATGGGGCCGACACCGCTTGTCGTCCCGGTGCTCAAGGGTAGCTTCATCTTTGCTGCTGATCTGCTGCGCGCGCTGCATATGGCAGGTGCGGTACCGGATATGGATTTTATCAGCCTGTCGAGCTATGGCACAGACACGCAGTCGCGTGGCGAAGTACAAATCCTGCGCGATACCGAAGTACAGATTGCTGGGCGTGATATTCTCATTGTTGATGATATTCTGGAATCAGGCCGCACACTTGCTTTTGCCAAAGACCTGATGATGGCGCGGCGCGCCTGCAGCGTTAAAATCTGCGTGCTGCTCAACAAGCCGGGCAAACTCGCCGTTGAAATGAAAGTTGATTTCATCGGCTTTGAATGCCCCGATAGGTTCGTCATTGGCTATGGCATGGACGTGGCACATGCCTATCGTCAATTGCCGTTCGTTGGCGTGGTGGAGGGCTAAGCCGTGGCACGCATCTTGTTGGCAGAAGACGAAGCGGCGGTACGTGAATTCGTCACGCGTGCGCTGCGCGGTGTGGGGCATGTGGTGGACGCGGTGGGCGATGGCAGTGATGCGCTGACGCGCCTTTCGGAAGCGCGCGCCAATGGGATGGCTTATGATTTATTGCTGACCGATATTTTGATGCCGGTGATGGACGGGATTTCGCTAGCGCTGTCGGCATCACGCAATGCGCCGGGATTGCCGATCGTGCTGATGACGGGTTATTCCGATCAGCGTGAACGCACCTACGGTCTTGAGGCGATCATTCAGGACATATTGCTCAAGCCGTTCACGCTGGACGAACTGGTGGTACGGGTTGATGCGATCTTGAAAGCGCCCAAGGCCGTTTGACCAGTGCGGCGTCTGATCAAAACTGCCCGGTCAAAACTGATTAAGCAATCTTTCCAGATAATCGAGTTCGACCTTAGGGCGCCCTAATTCGCTGGCGCGGCGGCGTAGTTCTTCGATGATGTCGCGCGCGGTCTGGCGGTCGATCTGGCTTGGTACATTGTTGCCGCTCTGCGTTGTCGGATTGCTGCCCCGGCCCAGCGGATCGGCACCGGGGCCACGTTGCGCCTGTCCCTGACCACTTCGCCCCATCATGCTTTTCGCCAATTTGTTGACAAGACCTTGCGCCCCTTCGCGCATGCCCTTGATGGCCTGACCTTGTGAGGCGGTGGCGCGGTCGGCGCGCCCGTCGTCAAGGCGTTGCTCGGCGTTTTTCATGTCTTGTCCGGCCTTGCCCAAGGCATCGGGAATATTGATGCCTGATTTTTTAAGATCTTTCAGCAGAGCTTCAAACTGGCTGCGAAGGTCTTCCTGCGCATGTTTCAGCGCCTGTAGGGCTTTTTCATTGTGTTTGGTTTTACCATCTGGACCAGTGGGGCTTTGGCTGTCACCTCGGCCCTGTTCGCCTTCGTCGCCTGTGGGCTTTTGACGGAAGGTCTTATCCATCAGCTCGCGTTGCTGATTGATCATGTCGCCCATGCGGTCCACAGCATTGGCCATGGCTTTTTCGCTGTCGCTCATGGCACGGTTCTGATCTGGCGTTTGCATGTTTTCCATGATGGATTGCATGCGCTCTAACATTTTGCGGGCTTGCTCGCGCGAGCCGCTGCGGGCCAGTTCGCCGATTTGGCCCAGCATTTTTTCAAGTTGATCGCGGTCGATGGTCTGACCGTCTTGCGGGGCAAATTTTTCCATCATGGCCTGATCAGGGCTTTCGCCCTTGGCGGCCAGCGCATCCATGTAACGTTGGAAGGCGTCTCGCATTTCGTTGAGCAGTTGAGCGATTTCATCTTCGCTGGCCCCTGACGACAAGGCCTTCGTCAGTGCATCCCGGGCGCGGCGCAAATCGCTTTCGGCAATCGAGAGATCACCGTCCTCGATGCGTAGAGCGACCGACCAAAGAAGATCAAAAATGCCGGTGAGGTCGCTATCGCGCGTGGCGACGCGCAAGCGCCAATAGGCTGCGCGCAAGCTGAGATAGACCCTAGGGTCGGCGATATAGCGGTCCCCATCGACGGTCAAATCATCGAGAATACGAGCGACGCGAGTGGTCGAGGTTGGCTCGAAGGCCAGCGCGCGGCGCTGCTCGATGGTGGCGGCGGCCAGCGGCTTGGTGAAGCTGCGGGCGGGCAAGGTGAGTGCAATGGGCGTGCTCAAGCCTTCGTGTCCGGCATCATCTTTGGCGACTAATGTGACGGTGACGGGCAGGCCCGCCCATGGGTGCGGCATTAGGTCGACATAAGTTTCGCCGTCACCGGATTTGGGGCGCAGCGTCTTTAGCGGCAGAGTGATGACGGGCGGTGTGACATGAGCGGTGGCGCGCGCGTGGCGAAAAAACTCTGGTGGGGGGAGGCTCCCCAGTGTTCGCGGCTTGGCGCGATTGGGCGCAAGTGCGATGGCGTTGCGCGGGATGTTTGCCAGTTCGATCCGCGCTTCGGCTTGCGTCACGCCATAGTCGTCGGCGACCTTATAGGCGAAATGGAGCGAGCCAGACGCCGTTTGAGCGAGCGGTTGGGTGAAAGCGATGGTGGGGGGCTGATCGGGGATGGTTTCGACCGTCCAGCCGCGCAGCAGGCGCCCACCTTGCGTCAGGGCAAATTCGGCCGAGGCAGTAATTTTGGTGTCGAGTGAGAAATTGCTATCGCCGAGATCGGTGAGAGCCTCAGGGCGCCCACGATCATCATTGCCGGTTTCAAGCGCGGGTGGATTGCGCAGGCCATGAGCGCGCAGCGACAAGATGCTACCGACGGGCACTTTGATGATGCCGGTTTGGGCGACAGGTTTGACAGCGGGGTTGGCGGCGTTGGTCTCGTCCTGCTCAAGATAGACGGGGGGCAGGCCGGTATAGGCAGGTGGCGTAATCCAGGCTTCGATGGAGACGGCGCGCGCTGCCCCTGAGCCAGGGAAGAAGGCTTCCATAACACGCGTGGCGCGGCCGGAGCCGGTGCCTGCAAAGCCTATGACGAGCAGCAGGACAACGATGGCGCGCAAGGCATAGGGGTCGAGCGCGGTGAGGCCGGGGGCGGCAAAGCCGAGTTTTAGCTTTTTCAGGCGGGTGCTGAGCCAAGTCTGATGGGCGCGCCAGAGGGCGGCGTCACCTGAGCCGGGGGCGGGCACGTCTTCATAGGCACTGAGAGGCTGGTGGGCGAGGCTTGAGGCGGTTTCCAGATGCTGGAGGGCCGCATTGCGATCTGGCCAGCGGAAGCCTCTGAGCCCGTGCCAGAGCGCCGTCGCGACGAGGAGCGTGAAAACGCCGAGCAGGGCCCAATGGGCAGCCAGCGGCAGACCGCTAAAGACCCCAAAGAGGGCGCAAGCAATGAAAAGCCCAGTGAGAACGACAGCGGTCCATAGGCCTGTCCAGAGCCGTTCCCAGACGAGCAGCCAGCGAGCGAGGCGAACGCGGCGTTCGATACCGCGCGGCAACGGGCGCCTGTCGGACGGCGATGGGGGGGGGGTATTGCCGCTCAAGCTCACATGCCGATCTGCATTAGGGCGCCGATGAGGCCCGTGACGGACCGACTAGCGCGATGGGTTTTTATCCGGCTGAAGCCAGGCTGGAATCTTATCCTGCTTCAGAATTTCGTCATAATCGGGGCGCGCGCGGATGATGGCAAATTCATCACCGCGCACCAGCACTTCGGGCACAAGGGGACGGGTGTTGTAGGACGAGGCCTGCACCGCGCCATAGGCACCTGCCGACATGATGGCGACAAGATCGTCGGCGCGCAAAGGCGGAAGGTCACGGCCCTTGGCCAGATAGTCGCCAGTTTCGCAGACAGGCCCAACGACATCATAGGTGGTGAGATCGGAACCGGTGGGTTCAACGACCGGGCGAATCTCGTGGAAGGCTTCGTAGAGCGTTGGGCGGATCAGATCGTTCATGGCGGCATCGACGATGGCGAAGGTACGGCCATCGCCTTCCTTCACATAGATGACGCGGGCAACCAGAATGCCGGCATTGCCGACAATCAAGCGGCCCGGCTCGAAGGTGAGCTCGCAGCCCAGATGGCCGACCGTGCGTTTGACGAGAGCGGCATATTCATCTGGATGCGGCGGAATATCATTGTCGCCGCGATAAGGGATGCCGAGGCCGCCGCCTAGGTCGATGTGCGAAATGGTGTGTCCGCTGGCGCGCAAGGCCTCGACCATGCCCGCAACGCGGGTGAAGGCGGCTTCAAAGGGGGCGAGCGAGGTCAGTTGCGAGCCGATATGGACGTCGATGCCGATGGCGGCGATGGAGGGCAGTTCGGCGGCGCGGGCATAGACAGCGGGCGCGCGCTGCCAAGAGATGCCGAATTTATTTTCTGCTTTGCCGGTGGCGATTTTGGCGTGCGTTTTGGCGTCCACATCGGGATTGACGCGAATAGCGATCTTGGCGATCAGGTTCTTTGCAGCAGCGATTTCGGCAAGAAGCTCAAGTTCGGGTTCGCTTTCGACGTTGAACTGGTCGATGCCAACGTCCAGCGCATAGGCCAATTCGATGGCGGTCTTGCCGACGCCGGAAAAGACGATCTGGGCGGGCGCGATGCCGACGGCAAGGGCGCGGCGGAGTTCGCCTTCCGAGACAACGTCGGCACCAGCGCCTTCGGCGGCTAATGTGGCGATGACGGCAAGGTTTGAGTTTGCTTTGACCGAATAGCACAGGCGCGCGGGCTGGCCCTTGAAGGCGTCCATGAAGACGCGCGCATGACACTTTAGTGTGGCCGATGAATAGCAATAGAACGGGGTGCCGACGGCTTCCGCGATGTCAGAAATCGCGACGCCTTCGGCACAGAGCTGGCCGTTTTGGTACTCAAAATGGTTCATCGAGACATCAGCTTTCGGATGGAGCTTTCGGATAGGCCTT
Organism: Parvibaculaceae bacterium; assembly: GCA_041688015.1. Taxonomy (GTDB): domain Bacteria; phylum Pseudomonadota; class Alphaproteobacteria; order Parvibaculales; family Parvibaculaceae; genus Parvibaculum. The sequence continues at coordinate 150,759 of JBDNIY010000007.1, read as the reverse complement.
GCCGGCGCGGGTGGCCTAGCAGGGGGGAAGGCCCGTATCGGGCATGCGGTTGGGATTGCCGGACTGCGCGCCACCGGCAGTGGCGTCAATCGGGGCAGCCGAACGGTCGCCCACAGAGGAGCAGTCGCCCTGAGAGGCGCTAGTGGCATGGGCGGGCGTGCTGGGTGGCGGTTCGAGATCGCCTTTGCGGCCACAGGCGCCAAGAGTTAGCAGCAAGGCCAATGCCATGATCGCCATCGTAAAATGCTTGGTCATGCGGTGTCGCTTCCTCTTGCCCAGATTGGGTTGATCGCTATTCTGCGTTAGCTTAACCGTTGCGGCCAAGCGTTGCGCGCCATTTTGCAGCGGCCGCGCGCACATTATCGGGAGCGGTGCCGCCGAAACTGGTGCGGCTGGCCACTGAATTATCGACGCCCAGCACCGAATAGACCTCGTCGGTGATGCCGGGTTCAACGCTTTGCATCTCAACCAGTGACAGAGCATCGAGATCGACGCCCTTTTTTTCGGCCATAGCGACCAGTGTGCCGGTGACGTGATGGGCCTGACGGAAGGGCAAATTGAGCGCCCGCACAAGCCAATCAGCAAGGTCGGTGGCGGTGGAAAAGCCGCGTGAGGCAGCTGCCCGCATGGCCTCTTCATTGATGCTCATGCTCGAAATCATGCCGGTCATGGCGGCTAGCGACAGCGACAGCGCGTCCAGCGCATCAAAGGCGGCTTCCTTGTCTTCCTGCATGTCCTTGGAATAGGCGAGCGGCAGGCCTTTCATCACGACGAGCAGCGCCGTCAAGGCACCGATAACGCGGCCAGACTTGGCGCGGACAAGCTCGGCAGCATCAGGATTGCGCTTTTGCGGCATGATCGACGAGCCGGTGGTGAAGCTGTCACGCAGGCGCACGAAGTTGAAGCCGAAGGTGGACCAGATGACGATTTCTTCGGCCAGACGCGACAGATGCGTCGCCGCGATGGCGCAAGCTGAGAGGGTTTCGAGCACGAAATCACGATCGGACACGCTGTCGAGCGAATTGCGCGTTGGGCCATCAAAGCCAAGTTCCTTGGCCGTGCTGTGTCGATCGATTGGGAACGATGTGCCAGCGAGCGCGGCAGCGCCAAGCGGGCTTTCGTTGAGGCGCTTGCGCGCATCAGCAAGACGCCCACGGTCGCGCGCGGCCATTTCGACATAGGCCAAGCAATGGTGGCCGAAGGTGACGGGCTGGGCAGTTTGCAGATGCGTGAAGCCCGGCATGATGGTGGCGGCATGGGCCTCGGCCTTTTCGACCAGCGCGAGCTGAAACTCGGCCAATTGCTCGTCGAGATGGTCGATGGTGTCACGGATATAAAGTTTGAAGTCGAGCGCGACTTGATCGTTGCGCGAGCGCGCGGTGTGGAGGCGTCCGGCAGCGGCTCCGATCAAATCGGATAAACGCGATTCGACATTCATGTGGATGTCTTCAAGCTCGCGCTTGAAGGTGAAGCGGCCCGCCTCGATTTCGCTCAAGACCGCATCAAGGCCCGCGACAATCTGGTCCGCATCGGCTCTTGAGATAATTCCTGTTTCGGCCAACATGGCGCAATGCGCTTTGGAACCCTGGATGTCCTGGGCAAAGAAACGCTGATCGAAGCCGATGGAGGCATTGATTTCCTCCATAATCGTGTCGGGGCCTTCGCCAAAACGGCCGCCCCACATTTTATTGCTCATCTAGGGTTCTCTGGGTTCTCGCCCCGGACGTGCCCCATATTGGTTTTGGGGAGACATCCGATGTTTCAGTTTCAGTCGAAGCTTATCGCCATTTTCGTTGGCATCGGCACGCTTATCATTGCCGCGGTATACTTGATCGCAGGGCCACAAATCAATGTTTTGCAGGGCGAAGGTGCGGCGGTCAGCTCGCCTTTGGCGGAATATGCGGTTGGAACGGTGGCCAATTTTAGGCCGCTGGCCACACCGGCCCCTGTGCCAGACCTTGAATTTCAGGACGGAAACGGCAAAAAGGTGCATTTGTCCGACTTTAAGAACCAGGTGGTGCTGTTGAACCTTTGGGCGAGCTGGTGTGTGCCTTGTCGTGAGGAAATGCCCACTTTGGACGCGCTTGAGGGGGATATGGGCAGCGACACATTTCAGGTTTTGGCCTTGAGTGTGGACAAGGACGGGCTGGAAGATGCGCGCAAGTTTCTCGCCTCGATCAATGCCACCCATCTGACGCTTTACAATGATCCGACCTCGCGGGCGAACTTTAGTCTGAAGGGCTATGGGTTGCCGACGACGGTGCTGTTGTCGCCTAAGGGGCTTGAGCTTGGGCGGCTCGTCGGGCCGGCCGAATGGAACACGGACGAGGCCAAGGCGCTGATGGCGGCTGCCGTCAAATCTTACGCGCACTGATGGAATAGGCAAAGGGGAGGCGCGGCGTGCCTTCGGGCGCCGTGAAATAATGCTCGTCGCCCTTGACCATGCCGGGAATGCCCGGCCAGACCAGTCGGTCATGTTCATGCAGGAATTCGATGCGGAGGCCTGCGTCAGCCAAGGCGGTGACGACTTCACCGATGCCGTGTTGCCATTCGTTTGATCGGTGATGTTTGAGTGAAACGCTTGGCTCGGCATAGTCAAAGGGGTTTTCCCAAGCCTGTGGCCCATCGAGAAAATAGGACCGCACGACATTGAGATTGTCGAGATAGCGGTCCTTATTATCTTCAAAGATCCAGAGGATCGGATGACCTTCGGCGATGTAGAAGCGGCCGCCGGGTTTTAGGCATTGGGCCACAGTGCGCGCCCAGAGCGCGATGTCGGGCAGCCAGATGAGGACGCCCCAGCTTGTAAAGACGAGATCAAAACCGGTGCCAGCAAGTGTGGCGGCGTCATCGACGCGGCCTTCGATGAAGCGTGCGTCAATACCGGTCTCTGTGGCAAGGCTGCGGGCGGTAGCAATCGCTTTGGGGGAAAAGTCGAGACCTGTCACGGTCGCGCCAAGGCGGACAAGCGAGAGCGTATCGAGGCCGAAATGACATTGCAGATGAAGAAGCGAAAGCCCTTTTACATTACCCAGTTCATCAAGGATCAGGGGATCAAGGCTGGTGCCGCGTAAAGATGAGGGTCAATGTCCTGGGTCGAAAAACAGGCCACCTAAAACTTGTGTGACCTCCGCCCCACCCGTGGTCAAGGGTGCGGTGAAGCTATGCCAGACAATTTGGCGGTGGACGGTGTTGACGAAGGTGCTGGTGACGAATGTCGGCTGCAACGTCTTGAACGCCACGGCGACGATTTCATGCCAGCGGCGTTTTGCAGCGGCGATATTGGTGACGATTTGCGATTGCGTGCCGAGATTCAAAATCTGCTTGCCGGTCAATTCAACGCCAACCAGATCAACAATCGCGGTACCACAAAGACGGAAGCGGAAATCTTCGCCCTGGTTAATGACTTCGCAAATGAAGAGGAAAGGCAGCAAGCGGATAATTTCAGATGGCACAATATCCGCGCGATCCAGCATGGCGCGCGTACCGCGTTTCATATCCCAATAATTCGATAGGGTTGTAACATCTGGATGTTCGGGCACACCCAGAAAATGAAGAGGTGCCTCTGATTGGGCAACGTTCAGTGATTTGCCCATTTAAATGCCTTCCGGGCAGGCGTCTGTTCCATAGGATCAGGCGCCTGCTTGCGATTATTCGGCGACCATGACGCCAATCATTTTTTGAATATCATTTCCGCCGTCGCTGAGCGGGCAGGAAATGCCGTGCCAGACAATATAGGGACGCTGCGAGCTGGACATACGACCGCCGACAAGGACGGGGTGACCCGTCTTATAGGACGCTTGAAGGCTGTCCCTCCAACGGCGCTGCACGGCATGAGGTTGTGTCGGTAGTTTGGCGCTGTGGCCGAATTCGGAGATCAACATGCCGGTGCGCTCTTCGCCGACAAGCTCGACAATGGCGGTGCCAAAAACGCGGACGCGAAAGTCTTTGCCCCCGTCAACCACGTCATAGATGACGACATGGGGCAGCAAGGGCACGATATCGGCGGGCAGGATGTCGGCGCGATCAGGATAGGCACGCGTGCCGCGTTTCTCGGTCCAATAGGTCAGAAAACGAGCAACGGTCGGGTGTTTGGGCACTTCGAGAAACCAGAAGTCGGTTTCCGGTGCCTCCAAATTTTCCATCGTCAGAACCACCACAGCCCCCTGTCTGGAGTAAGACTTGAAGTCAGTCTCGCAGAGCAGGGTTAACGAAATTCCAAATTGCCCGAGAAATGTGGAGGGCGATTGTGCCTGTGTGGATCATTTACCGCCTTATCGCGTCGGAACGGGCTTTTCACCGCGATAATCGTAGAAACCGCGCTGTGTCTTGCGCCCCAGCCAGCCCGCTTCGACATATTTGACGAGAAGCGGGCAGGGGCGGTATTTCGAGTCCGACAGCCCATCATGCAGGACCTGCATGATGGAAAGGCAGGTATCTAAGCCAATGAAGTCGGCAAGCTGCAACGGCCCCATCGGATGGTTGGCCCCCAGCCGCATGGCCTTGTCGATGCTCTCGACCGAGCCAACGCCCTCATAAAGCACATAGACGGCTTCATTGATCATGGGGAGCAGGATGCGATTGACGATGAAGGCCGGGAAATCTTCGGCATTAGCGATCTTTTTGCCGAGACTTTTGGTCATCGCGCGCACGGCGTCGAAGGTTTCGTCGTCGGTGGCAATGCCGCGCACAAGCTCCACGAGTTCCATGACGGGCACGGGGTTCATGAAATGCACGCCGATGAATTTTTCAGGCCGGTCGGTTGAGGCAGCAAGGCGGGTAATGGAGATGGATGAAGTATTAGTGGCGATCAGCGCGTCGCTGCGCAGATGAGGGCAGAGATCGGCAAAAATCTTGCGTTTGATGGCCTCGTCTTCGCTGGCACTTTCGATGACGAGATCGGTTGCCTCGAAAGCATCAAGCCCAATGGCGGGCGAAATGCGATCGAGCGCGGCGTCGCGTTCTTCAGCGGTGATACGGCCCGACCCGACCTGACGTGTCATGTTGCCGTTGATCGTGGCAAGACCCGCTTCGATGCGGTCACGTGTGATGTCGTGCAGCAGCACGTCATAGCCTGCCAGCGCACAGACATGCGCGATGCCGTTTCCCATCTGTCCAGCACCGATGACGCCGACCTTGCGAATGTCCATGTATCTTCACCCACACCTAACGGAAACCTGTTCCGCACACATTACACTAACCTGCAGCTCTATGACACAAAAGCGGCGCTGCTGGTTTACCCTACAACGCCGCTTTCGCTTAAGTTCATTCGCGCGGCTCCACTGGAAGCCTAGATCTCACAGACCGATCTTGGTCAGCTCCGCATCAAGCTCGGGCACTGCCTTGAAGAGATCGGCGACAAGACCGAAATCGGCGACCTGGAAGATTGGCGCTTCTTCGTCCTTGTTGATGGCGACGATGACTTTTGAGTCCTTCATGCCCGCCAGATGCTGAATGGCACCGGAAATACCAACAGCAATGTAGAGCTCTGGGGCAACGACTTTACCAGTCTGACCGACCTGATAATCGTTGGGTACAAAGCCCGCATCGACCGCGGCGCGTGACGCACCGACGGCGGCCCCGAGCTTGTCGGCGATGCTGTCGAGCATTTTGAAATTTTCACCTGATTGCATGCCGCGGCCACCCGAGATGATGATCTTGGCAGAGGTGAGTTCGGGGCGGTCCGACTTGGTGAGGTTTTCGCTAACCCATTCAGACAGGCCGGGGTTTTCGCCCGCACTGATTTTTTCAATCGCGGCCGACCCTGTGAGAGCGGCCGCCGGGAAGGCGGTCGTGCGCACGGTGATGACCTTTTTGGCATCGCTCGACTTCACAGTCTGGATCGCGTTGCCAGCATAGATCGGACGCTCGAATGTGTCTGCACTATGAACGGCCGTGATTTCAGAAATCTGGGCGACGTCGAGGAGAGCGGCCACGCGCGGCATGAAGTTTTTGCCGATGGTGGTCGCAGGCGAGACAATGGCGTCATAGGAACCGGCGAGGCCGACGACAAGCGAGGCGACGGTTTCAGCCAGAACGTGGGCGTACTGGGCATCGTCGGCGACGAGAACCTTGGCGACGCCGTCGATCTTGGAGGCCGCCTCTGCGACCGCGTCAAGGCCCGCGCCGATGACGAGGACATGTACATCGCCGCCGATTTTGACGGCTGCCGTGACAGTCTTGGCGGTGGCGTCGTTGAGCTTTTCTGTATTGTGCTCGGCAATTACCAGTGTGGTCATCCGATCACTCCCGCTTCTTTGAGTTTCGATACAAGCTGTTCAACCGATTCAACCTTGATACCGGCGGAACGCACGGGCGGCTCGGTGACTTTCAGCACTTCAAGATGCGTCTTGATTTCAACGCCGAAATCAGCGGGCGTCTTGTCGTCGATCGGCTTCTTCTTGGCCTTCATGATGTTGGGCAGCGAGGCGTAGCGCGGCTCGTTCAAACGAAGATCGGTAGTGATGACAGCAGGCAGGCTGAGCTTGATGGTCTCCAAACCGCCGTCGATTTCGCGCGTCAGCAAGAGCTTGTCGCCGTCGAATTCGACTTTCGATGCAAACGTGCCCTGCGGCCAGCCCAGAAGGGCGGCGAGCATCTGGCCTGTCTGGTTGCAATCATCGTCGATGGCCTGCTTGCCGAGAATGGCGAGGTCGGGCTTTTCGGCGTCGATGATGCCTTTGAGGATTTTGGCGACGTTAATCGGTTCAACCATTTCGTCGGTTTTGACCAGAATGCCACGGTCGGCACCCATGGCAAGCGCCGTGCGGATGGTTTCGGTCGCCTGAGCGGCACCGATGGAGACGGCGATAATTTCGGTAACTTTGCCAGCTTCCTTCAGACGAACGGCCTCTTCGATGGCGATTTCGTCGAACGGATTCATGGACATTTTGACGTTAGCGAGATCGACACCCGTCTGATCCGACTTAACCCGGATTTTGACGTTGTAATCGACCACCCGTTTGATCGGGACGATAACTTTCATGGAGGTGAGCTCCCTAGCGCGGCGTTTATGGGCTCGAACTCGGGGCCGGAAACGCCGATTTGGAGTTAATTTGGCCCTAGTTGCGGTGCAGCAACCTAGTGCCGGGGCGCTACTCTGTCAACGAAATGGGGCGGAAATTGGTGGGTGCAGCCTCGAACTGAGACATGCCGTCGCGGCTGACGCCCTTTCGACGCAAATCAGGGCGGGTTGAGGTTCGCTCAGCGGTTTGCGCCAGGCACCCAAAGGACATCGCCGGGGCCTTTGCCGTCAGGAGCCCAATTGACGTAGCGGGCTGCAACAAAGAAGAAGTCGGAAAGCCGATTGATGTATTTCAGTGCCGCCTCACTGACCTTTGCCTCGTCTACTTCGTTGAGGTGGGTCATCAGCCGTTCAGCGCGGCGGCTGACAGTACGCGCTAGATGAAGGGCGGCGGCGGCGGGTGTGCCGCCGGGCAGGACAAACGAGCGCAAGGGGTCCAAATGGGCATTGAGCGCGTCGATTTCGGCCTCAAGGCGTGTTGGTTGCGCATCGACGATGCGCAAAGGTTCGTAGCCCAGTTCAGCAGCGGTCTTGCCGGGGGTGGCGAGATCTGCGCCAAGGTCGAACAGATCGTTCTGGATGCGGGCGAGCATGGGATCGAGTAGCGGATCGTTGGTGGTGTGGAGACGCGCGAGGCCGACGGTGGCGTTAGTTTCGTCCACCGTGCCGTAGCTTTCGATCCGCAGCGCATGTTTGGGCACACGCTCGCCTGTAGCCAAGGCGGTCGTGCCCTTGTCGCCGGTGCGGGTATAGATTTTGTTGAGCGTGACCATTGTGGAACTTCTGTATCAGACTTTGGTGAACGGCAGCATGCGTCTCAGCACCACATCCTTGCGGATGAAATGGTGATAGAGCGCGGCCAGGACATGAAGGGCGATGAGCGCGGTGATGACCCAAGCATTTATGCCATGCAGCGTTTCGGCGGCATCATGGATCATCTTGTTGGGCGCGATTTGCAGGCCGAGGACGCCAAACGCCTTGAGGTTGAATTTGGAGGCGCCGGCTATGATGAGGCCGAGAACAGGCTGCATGATGACGAGGAAATACAAGCCGTGATGCGTGGCCTTTGAAGCGATTTGCTGCCAGTGCGGCATGTCGGCGGGCAAGGCAGGTACAGGATGGAGGCGTCGCCAGACAAGGCGCGCCAACATCAGCAACAAGATGATAATGCCGACGCCTGAATGAAGCTGGAAGAAGCCAAGGCGGTCTTCCTTGGGCATATTTTCTGCATTGAATCCATAGTAAAGCATCGGCAAGACCAGAATCATGATGGCCCAATGGAGTGTCTTGGCGACGCCGTCGTAGGATTGCTTCATGTCTCTGTCCTGAATCGTGAAAGGAAAAGGGAATCTTCTCTTGCATTGCGCGTTGGTTCAAGCGCGAACGGATCGCAAATGATGAGGGGAAGCAAATGCCCGTTGAACGTGGGTGCTTGCTGAATTCTGTCGCATTTGATTTTTCTTCTGTGTCAGGCCCAAGTCTTGGTCAGGCCCAAGTCTTGCGCCAGCTCGCAATGGCTTCACCGATTTCGTGCGGGCTGTCTTCCTGCAGAAAGTGGTTGCCCTTGACGGTCAGCTCGGTCTGGTTTTTCCAGCTTCGGCAAAACTCGCGTTGGGCACCCGTCAGGATGGCGCCGGGGTCAGCATTGATGAAGAGCTTGGGAAGATCGTTGGCGGCCATCCAATCAGCATAGGATTGCACAAGCTCGACGACGCCTGCCGGTTCGCCGCCGAGCGGGATCTGGCGCGGCCATGTGAGTGTGGGACGGCGATCTTCACCGGCGTCCTTGAAGGGACGGCGATAGACGTCCATTTCAGCGTCGGTCAATTTGCGCAATATCGATCCGGGCAGCACCGCCTCGACGAAAAGATTTTTGTCGAGGATCATTTTTTCGCCTTCGGGTGAGCGAAAGCCTTCAAAGATGCGGCGTGCGCCGGGGCTCCATTCGTCCCATGTCATCGGGCGCACGATTGATTCCATATAGGCGATGCCCTTGACCTTAGAGCGATTGCGATTGGCCCAATCAAAGCCGAGCGCGGAACCCCAGTCGTGAATAACAAGGGTGACATTGTTGTCAACGCCGATGTGCTCAAGGAAGGCGTCGAGATAACGGCGATGTTCGCGGAAGGTATAATGTTCAGCGCCTGAGGGTTCGATCTTGTCGCTGTCGCCCATCCCGATGAGATCAGGGGCGATACAGCGGCCCTGATCTGCCAGATGTGGCATGACGTTGCGCCACAGATAGGAGGAGGTCGGATTGCCGTGCAAAAAGACAATCGGATCGGCCTTTGGATCGCTGGAGCCGATTTCTGAATAGGCCATGGAGAGGCCTGAAATGGTGACTGACTTCTTTGGCAGTTCGGTGGCAGAGATCGTGGACATTCGCTGGCCTCCTGTTTGGTCTCGCAGTGAGAAGTCTACACAATAGCCGCCCCGCGCGCATGACGCAAAAAGGGCGCTCAAATAAGAACGCCCCTTTCCATGCCGTCTATTGACGCCAAATTAGAATGTATAGCCGTAGCGCACACCGACATCGGTGAGACCCGGATTGGGCGAGCAGAGGCTTGCGTTCGACATATGGTCCATTGTCAGCATCACGCTTGAATTTTGTGTGACGCGATAGCCCAGTGAGACATTTTCGTGAAACATCACGCGGCAACCCAGATTGAGTTTGGTGCGCGTCTGCCTGTCGGTTTCGCCATTGTGAATGGCGCCGCCGAAGCCGCCTTCAATAAAGAGGGCGTCTGTGAAGTTATAGTCCCAGACGAGCCCGCTATAGGCGATGCTGGTGCCATTGCCGGTATTGATATTGGCCCCGAGATTGATGCGGGGTTTGGCCATCCATTGCAGCCATGCCGGCGACTTGAACAGCAATTCGACATTGACGTCGGGGTTGTTGGTTTCGTGGCGCGTGGCGGTGAGGTTGGAGTTGTGGTCGTAGAGGCCAATGCGCGCCTCATCGATGATGCTGTCACTGGCCTGTGCGGAAGCGCCAAACGCGCAAAATGCACCAACCGCGACGGCTGCCCAAATCAGCTTGCCCTTTAACAAGATCATCTTCCTTAAGCGCTAAACCACTCAAGACCTACTATCTCAAATAACAGGCCTTCATTGTTTAAATAATCGAATTTCTCGGCCTGCAAGAATCTAGCAGACCTCCGCGTGGTTTGTCGCCGGATTATATTTGGACAGAAGCTGGGCCAGAACTGGCCATAGCTTGCCGATTTTGGCATGGAAAATGTCAGCGCGACGTCAGGTAAAGGGCAACCATCAACATGACCACGGCGATGAATTGCAGGCCAACGCGCCAGCGCATTAGCGATTGTGATCGTGCTGCCGGGCCACTTCGCGCCATGTTGAGCAGGCCGAAAATTAGCACCAGCAGGACCGCTCCCATGAGGATGGGGCCGAGATAATTGATAAACGTTTCCATCGACTTACTCTTGTATATTCCTACGCCACCGGCAGGCCTTTTAGAAATGCCACCTTCGAGTAGGTGCCTTCGACTAATTGCCGCCTTCGAGCAGGCGGCGGGCGATCACTTGGGCCTGAATTTCGGCGGCCCCTTCAAATATGTTGAGAATGCGCGCGTCGCACAGGACGCGGCTGATCTTGTATTCCAGCGCAAAGCCGTTGCCGCCGTGAATTTGCAGCGCGTTGTCAGCGGCGGCCCATGCAACGCGTGCGGCCAGTAATTTCGCCATGCCTGCTTCAAGGTCGCAGCGGCGTCCGCCATCTTTTTCGCGCGCGGCGTGATAGGTAAGCTGGCGAGCAATCATGATTTCGACGGCCATCATCACGAGTTTGCCGGAGACGCGGGGAAACTCAAAAATTGGTTTTGAAAACTGGATGCGTTCCTGCGCGTAGGCCAAGCCCAGTTCGAGCGCGGACTGAGCGACACCGATGGCGCGGGCCGCCGTCTGGATGCGAGCGCTTTCAAAGGTTTGCATTAATTGTTTGAAGCCTTGACCTTCGGCCCCGCCGAGCAGGTTTTCAGCTTTTACTTCAAAGCCATCGAAGCCGATTTCAAATTCCTTCATGCCGCGATAGCCGAGCACTTTGATTTCGCCGCCGGTCATGCCTTTGGCTGGGAAAGGCTCGGTATCATCGCCGCGTAGTTTTTCTGCCAGCAACATCGACAGGCCTTTGTAGCCCGGCGCGTCATTGGTGCGGCACAGAAGCGTCATGATGTTGGCGCGCGCCGCATGGGTGATCCATGTCTTGTTGCCGGTGATCTTATAGACATCGCCTTCGAGGCGGCCGCGGGTCTTGAGGCTGGCGAGATCAGAGCCTGTATTGGGCTCGGTGAAGACGGCGGTAGGCAGCGTCTCGCCACTGGCGATTTTCGGCAGCCATTTGGCCTTTTGCTCGTCAGTGCCGCCGGCGAGAATAAGTTCGGCGGCGATTTCAGAGCGCGTACCGAGCGAACCGACGCCGATATAGCCACGGCTCAATTCCTCGGAGACGACGCACATGGACTCTTTGCCAAGGCCCAAACCGCCGAATTCTTCAGGAATGGTCAGGCCGAAAACGCCGAGTTCGGCCATCTGGTTGACGACCGACATGGGGATGTAGTCGTCCTTTAGATGCCAGTCATGGGCGTAAGGGATGACTTCGGCATCAGTAAAGCGACGCATCTGTTCGCGGATGGCGTCATAGGTCTGTTCAAGGCCCACATCGCCGAAGGTGGCAGAGCCTGCCTTTTCGGCAATGAGTTCAGCTAACCGCGTGCGTACGTCATTGGTGTTGCCAGCGCGGATCAGGGCTTTGACGTCGGCGGTCAAGTAGGCGGCTTCTTGGTCCTCGGAGACACCGAGATCGCGCGGGCGGATGATTTCGCCTTGGCTCATCGGGATACCGCCGACGATCTGGTCGAGATATTCGCCATAGCCTGCTTGTACAATCAGGCGTTCGATTTCGCCCAAACGGTCTTCAGCCTCCATGCGGGTGGCATAGGCGTGAAGTTGACGCAGGGCTTCGACATAAGTGGCCATCCAGGCAAAGCCATGGGCGGCGAACTGTTCGCGCTCCAGAAGGGCGGGAGAAATGCGCCCCTCCTTGCTTACTCTTTCTGCGACAGCGCGGCGCGCATGGGCAAGTAGGGTATCGGCGCTTGTCAGAGCCTTGGCGGCAAGAGGCAGAAAATCCGCAGGGGCAAGGGCAATGGGTGTCTTGGTCATGAGGCGTTTCGATCGATCTTCAAGGGACAAATGGGTGCGGCGCACGGTCCGGTCTCAAGCTATAGCACAGGCCATTGCGGCCTTCGCAGGGCTAATGCGACGCAGGCCATGACAGGAATATCGTCTGAGGAGGCGTGAAGCGAGTCGGAATTGAAAAACTCTGGCTGGCCGATATGGGCCGTGCGGCGCTGGCATTGGTCGCGCAGTGCCTTGCACCGGGTTAACATGCCTTTTGCATATGCTGGCGATGTTTAAGTGCCATGAGGGTCGTTCGGCGGCATCAGACGCGGCCTTAAAGGGCCGCATCTGTTTCTTTAGCTATCGTCAACGGGATTCTCAAGTAGCGTTTTCCATTGGCCGACGGCGATGGCAGGTGGCCACCGTGAATGTTGACCTGAATAGATGGCAACAGCAGGACGGGTGCGGCAAGTGTCGCATCGCGCTTGTTGCGCATGGCGACAAATGCATCCTCCGTGGTGCCGTCATGCACATGAATGTTGTGCTGGCGTTCGTCAGCCACGGTTGTCTGCCAGACATGGGTGTCGCGTTCGGGGGACTTATAGTCATGACAGAGGAAGAAGCGCGTGTCGTCAGGCAGCGCGAGAAGGCGCTGGATAGAGCGATAAAGCGTGCGGGCATCGCCGCCGGGAAAGTCGGTGCGCGCGGTTCCGTAATCGGGCATGAAGAGCGTATCGCCGACAAAGACATTGTGGCCGACCTTGTAGGAGACGCAGGCCGGTGTGTGCCCAGGGGTCGCCATAACCTCGACGGGCAAAGCGCCGATATAGAACACTTCGCTATCTGTGAAGCGATGGTCGAACTCATGCCCGTCGGGTGCGGCCGTTTTTAGGTCGAAGACGGGGCCAAATATTTTCTGCACATCATTGATATGCGTGCCGATGCCTATTTTGGCACCCGTGTGTGATTTCAAAAACTGTGCCGCCGTCAGGTGATCGGCATGGGCGTGAGTTTCCAACACCCATTCGAGTGTCAGCTTGTCTTCGATGAGGGCGGCGAGAAGCTTTTGGGCGCTGGTGGTTGTGATCTTGCCCGAGCGCGGGTCGTAGTCGAGCACGGGGTCGATGATCGCAGCCGTTCCCGTTGTTGGATCCGACACAAGATGGGTCGCGGTGTTGGTCGCCTCATCAAAGAAGGTGCGGATCGTGGGATTTGCTTGAGCGGTCATGTTTGCCTCCTTGAAGGGGGTCCGTTGTTTCTGTCTTGACTTTTATATTAGAAGTACCTAAATTAGCAACATCTTAAATATAGAAATCGAATTTAGCTATGCAGGTCACAAAAAGCGATATGGCGCGGCTGGCTGAAAGTGCCAGTGAAGCAGCGCAGATGTTGCGCCTGCTGGCCAATGAGAAACGATTGCTGATCCTTTGCACGCTGGCGATGCGGGGCGAAGCGAGCGTGTCGGCGTTGGCGCAAGAGGTTGGGCTTGGCATGTCGGCGCTGTCGCAACATCTGGCGAAACTGCGCGTGGATGGCTTGATCGAGGCACGCAAGGACGCGCAACAGGTTTTCTACCGGATCGGGGACCCGAATGCAGCAAAGCTGCTGAAAGTTCTGAAAGACATTTATTGCCCGTGAGGGCGGCGTCTCGGTGAAACGACGCGATGAAAGGAAGTAGCCATTATGACGATGAAAACTGTGACGGCCGCGGAAGCCAAGACACTCAAAGAGCGTGGCGCTGTGATTATTGATATTCGCGAGCCCGACGAATTTGCACGTGAGCATATTACGGGCGCAAAAAATGCGCCTTTGTCCACTATTGGTGGAGCGCAGGCGTACAAGGCTGGCGACATTGTCGTCTATCACTGCAAGTCGGGTATACGGACGAAAGCCAATGAGGCTCAACTGCCTGCCGACACATGTGAAGCCTATATTCTGGAAGGTGGCATTGATGGTTGGAAGGGCGCGGGGCTTGGTGTTGAAACTGATGCCTCAAAGCCCATCGAGATCATGCGACAGGTTCAGATCGCGGCAGGCTCGTTGGTGGTGATCGGGATTTTGCTCGCGGTATTTGTGCACCCTGCCTTTGTGCTGCTCTCGGCCTTTGTGGGAGCGGGGCTTGTGTATGCAGGCGTGTCGGGCTTTTGCGGTATGGCGAGGTTGCTCGGCCTCATGCCGTGGAACAACCGCACGGCGTAAGGACAATTTGATGCCATTGGCTGATATTTTGGCACTTGGATCAGGTGGGCTTGTCGGACTGTCGCTCGGACTGATCGGTGGCGGTGGATCGATCCTTGCCGTGCCGCTGTTGATCTATGTCGTGGGCGTCAGCTCAACCCATTTGGCGATTGGCACTAGTGCGGTTGCAGTGGCCGCCAATGCGACGGTCGGTGTGTTCTTTCATGCGCGCGCCAATACCGTTAAATGGCCTTGCGCCATTGTCTTTGCTGCTTCGGGCGTTGTTGGTGCGTTTCTCGGCGCCAAGGTTGGCAAGGCCGTTGACGGGCAATTGTTGTTGGCCTTTTTTGGCGTCGTCATGATCGCGGTTGGCGTCTCCATGCTGATGCGCAAGAGCAAGGTGGGCGACCCGAATGTGCAGCTGGATAAAAAGACAGTCTCGCGATTGTTGCCCTCGCTGATCGGCTACGGATTTGGCGTTGGCGTATTGTCAGGTTTTTTTGGCATTGGTGGTGGCTTTCTGATTGTGCCGGGGCTGATCAATGCGACCAATATGCCGATCCTTTACGCGGTGGGCTCGTCGCTTGTTTCGGTGGCCGCGTTTGGCACGGCGACGGCCTCAAGCTATGCGATTTCCGATCTGGTGGATTGGCGGCTTGCGGGATTGATGCTGGTGGGCGGTGCGTTCGGTGCGCTGGTGGGTATGCTTTTGTCGCGCAAGCTCGCTGAGCGGAAACAGTTACTGTCACAGCTCTTTGCTGGTGTCGTCATTGTCGTGGGTCTCTATGTGACCGGGCATGGCGCAATGTCACTCGGCCTTCTCTGATAAGATATCGGCTCGCATATTGCGTTTGCGCAACTCTCCACCCGGCTTAGTGTCGTTCCTCTGATCTATCAAGGGTGAGTGTGCTTGACGATTCTAATCAATCTTGTTCTAGCGGGCGTTTTCGCGGTCGCTCTCTGTGTCTTCCTGTCGAAGCGATTGCTGAAAAGTGATCGCTGGCGGGCGACCGTTACGCCGCTTGCATCCATTATCGGATCGGGCTTTCTGGTCTCCGTGCCGCTGCTTTCAAG
Organism: Parvibaculaceae bacterium; assembly: GCA_041688015.1. Taxonomy (GTDB): domain Bacteria; phylum Pseudomonadota; class Alphaproteobacteria; order Parvibaculales; family Parvibaculaceae; genus Parvibaculum. The sequence goes on along the minus strand of JBDNIY010000007.1, from coordinate 135,345 downwards.
CTCGGTTGGCAATTGGGCAATGGCCGCCATGGTGGGGCTGGTGATCTACGCCTATCTCGTCGGCGATGCGATTCGTTTCAATATTTTGAACGGCGAACCGATGTTCGGGACGCATGGCGGCGGGAGGGCTGCGCGGCTGGCGGTATGGACCGAACGTGTGTCGCATGTAGCGCTGGCGGCGGCCTATTTTGTTTCCGTTGCCTATTATCTCTCGCTGCTCTCGATCTTTCTGCTGAAGGGCATTGGCGTCGAAAACGAAATTGTGGCGCGTCTCATCACGACGGGGTTACTTGCCTTTATTGGCTTCTATGGGCTTGTGCGAAACCTCAGCGGACTTGAACGGCTGGAAGAATATGCGGTGAGCCTCAACCTTGCCGCCATTGCCGCGATCACGGTTGCGTTGGTTGGGTACAATATCAATTTGGCGTTGTCGGGTAGTTGGGAGTTGGCCATGCTGCCCGCCGCATTTGATGCGCATACGCTGCGCACTTTGCTCGGCTTTATTATTGTCGTGCAAGGGTTCGAAACCTCGCGGTTTCTGGCGGATGAATACTCCGCCGAACTTCGCGTGCGCACGATGCGTTCAGCGCAGCTCATTTCCGGCGCGATCTATCTTGTCTTCTTTGCGTCGGCGACGATCATGTTTAAGACGGATGTTGATGACAGCGGCGTCGCGGCGATCATTGGCATGGTTGGTATTATCGCATTGGTGTTGCCGTGGTTGCTGACCGGCGCGGCAGTGGCGTCGCAGTTTTCAGCCTCGGTGGCCGATGCGATTGGTGGCGCAGGTCTGTTGCATCAGACTTTCGCTAATCGTCTGGCTTTGCGGTATTTCTATCCGGTGATTGCAGGCGTGGCCATTGCTCTTGTGTGGTCGAGCGACGTCTTTCAAATTATCGCGCTGGCCTCGCGCGCCTTTGCTTTCTTTTATTTTTTGCAATGTCTGGTGGCGGCGCTGGTGGCGCTTGCCAAAAAGGACTTGAAGGGGCGTGGGCGGCTGGTGGCGTGGTACGGGTTTCTCGCTTTTGTCTCGCTGATGGCCGCTCTGTTTGGCATTTCGTCGGAATGAAAAATCCCCCGGAGGCGATGTGCGTCCGGGGGATGATTTCTGAGTGGCGTGGCAAACGATATCTATTCGTTGCCAGCTTCAATCGCGTCTTCGATGGTGCGCAAGCCAGGGCGGGCGGCGGAGACGAGCACCGCCATGTTGCCGGGCAGATGTTCGTTGCGCCACATCTTCATATGAGCGAACGGAATGTCGTTCCATGAGAAGACTTCCGACAGGCCGGGGTCAATGCGGCGGTCGATGACGAGCTGATTGGCCGATGAGGCCTGCTTCAGATGCGCAAAATGCGAGCCCTGAATGCGCTTTTGGCGCATCCAGACGAAGCGCGCATCAAACGTCATGTTGAAGCCGGTTGTGCCCGCGCAGAACACCACCATGCCGCCGCGCTTGGCAACCATGCAGGAGACGGGGAAGGTGGCTTCGCCGGGATGCTCGAAGACAATGTCAGGATCGATGCCCTTGCCGGTGATGTCCCAGATCGCTTTGCCGAATTTGCGCGCTTCTTTCATGAAGACGTTGAATTCGTCGGAATTCACTTTGGGCAACTGGCCCCAGCAGTCAAAATCCTTGCGGTTGATGACGCCTTTGGCACCAAGCGACATTACATATTCGCGCTTGCTCTCGTCGGAAATGACGCCGATGGCATTGGCCCCTGCGGTGGCGCAAAGCTGGACGGCAAACGAGCCGAGGCCACCTGATGCGCCCCAGACGAGCACATTCTGACCGGGCTGGAGGACATGCGGGCGATGGCCAAACAGCATGCGGTAGGCGGTGGCGAGCGTCAGCGTGTAGCAGGCGCTTTCTTCCCATGTCAGATGACGCGGACGGGCCATGAGCTGCTGGCTTTGGACGCGCGCGAATTGGGCAAAGGAGCCGTCGGGCGTCTCATAACCCCAGATGCGCTGGGAGGGCGAGAGCATCGGGTCGCCGCCATTGGTTTCTTCGTCGTCGTGGTCATCCTGATTGCAATGGATGACGACCTCATCGCCGACCTTCCAGCGCGTGACCTTGGAGCCGACCGCATAGACGATGCCCGACGCGTCGGACCCGGCGATGTGATAAGGCACCTTATGGACGTCGAAGACGGAAACGGGCGTGCCCAAAGAGGCCCAGACGCCGTTGTAATTGACGCCAGCGGCCATCACCAGGACGAGCACGTCCTGACTGTCGAGCTTCCATGTCGGCACGACTTCGACCTGCATGGCCTGATCAGGCGGGCCCTGACGGTCGCGGCGGATCGCCCAAGCGTACATATTGGCAGGCACATGACCCAGCGGCGGGATCTCGCCAACCTCATAGAGGTCCTTAAGCGGGGCTGATGCGGGGGGGATCGTGGCGGTGTCGTTCTTTGTCATGGCTTACCTTAAACCTTGCAGGTGTGCTTTGCCGGGCTTTCTGACGGGCAAAGCAGCGCACGCCGCCTCATTGCGCGAAGCGATTCACGTGTCTTTGCTGCTAATGCTTTGGCGATCACCATCGCGGCGACCCGCCTTTGGCGGGATCATCATCGCGCGGGCAGGCGGACGCAAGGACATTTTGCATTGCAACATGGATGTTTAGGGCCATTTGGGGTGGGTTTTTCTCTGTTTGGAGCCAAGGCGGTGGAATCTTGTGGTTTCAGGATTTCGCTGTGCTGTGTAGGTTCATTATTGAATGCGGAGTCTGGATCCGCGGCGCTAGCGCCTTGTCGGTCCGGGTGTTTTGTTCTTTTGCGCCGCAACAAAGGCTGTGATAATTGGCCCTTGCCCCCGAAGTGACTTTGAAGAGCAAGAGTGCCCGATGACAAAATCCGACAAGCCTGTGCAGGACCGTCCCTGGATTTTCCGCACCTATGCCGGCCACTCGACGGCGAAAGCATCCAATGAGCTTTACCGGACGAACCTAGCGCGGGGCCAGACGGGTCTGTCGGTGGCTTTCGATCTGCCGACCCAGACGGGCTATGACTCAGACCATGTGTTGGCCAGAGGCGAGGTGGGCAAAGTGGGGGTGCCGGTCAGCCATATTGGCGACATGCGGGCATTGTTTGCGGAATTACCGCTCGACCAGATGAACACCTCGATGACCATCAATGCGACGGCAGCCTGGCTGCTGGCGCTTTATGTGGCCGTGGCCGACGAGCAGGGCGTGGCGCGGACCGCGCTGCAAGGCACCGTGCAGAACGACATCATCAAGGAATATTTGTCGCGCGGGACTTATGTGTTTCCGCCCGAGCCCTCGATGCGGCTGCTGACGGATATTGTCTCTTATACCTATACGGAGGTGCCCAAGTGGAACCCCACGAATGTCTGCTCGTACCACTTGCAAGAAGCAGGTGCGAGCCCAGTGCAAGAACTGGCCTTTGCGCTGGCCAATGCGATTGCGCTGCTTGATCGCATCAAGGCGGGCGGGCGCGTGCCGCCGGAAGATTTTCCCAAGGTGGTGGGGCGTATTTCGTTTTTCGTCAATGCCGGTGTGCGCTTCATCACTGAGATTGCCAAGATGCGCGCCTTCGTCGATCTCTGGGATGAAATTTGCCGAGAGCGCTATGGCGTGACGGACGAAAAACTACGGCGCTTTCGTTATGGCGTGCAGGTGAATTCGCTGGGGCTCACAGAGCAGCAGCCGGAAAACAACGTCTATCGTATTTTGATCGAAATGCTGGCCGTAACGCTGTCCAAAAAAGCGCGTGCGCGGGCCGTGCAATTGCCAGCGTGGAACGAGGCGCTCGGCTTGCCGCGGCCTTGGGACCAGCAATGGTCGCTACGTGCGCAGCAGATTGTGGCATTTGAAAGTGATCTTCTTCAGTATGAAGATATTTTTGATGGTAGCCATGTGATGGACGCCAAGGTTGAGGCGCTGAAAACCGAAGCGCGCGATGAGCTCAGCCGCATCGAGGAGATGGGTGGCGCAATCGTCGCTGTTGAAAGCGCCTATATGAAGGAACAATTGGTCGCCTCCAACTTGTCGCGCTTGCTGGCGATTGAGGCGGGCGATCAGGTTGTAATCGGCGTCAATAAATATATCGAGACGGCCCCTTCGCCACTGACCACGGGCGACGGCTCGATCATGGTGGCCGAAGACGGCGTGGAGGCAGGCCAGATCGCGCGATTGGAAGAATGGCGTAAGATACGCGACAATGCGGCGGTGGACGCCGCCCTTGCTGATCTCAAGGCGGCGGCAAAAGACGGGCGCAATATCATGGAGCCCTCGATTGCCTGCGCCAAAGCGGGCGTGACGACGGGAGAATGGGGCACGGCGCTGCGCAATATTTTCGGCGAATATCGTGCGCCGACGGGTGTCTCAAGCGACGCACGCAGCAATGCGCCCGAACTCGACGAATTGCGCGAGATGGTCAATGCCGTCTCCGTGAAGCTCGGGCGGCGCTTGAAGTTTCTCGTTGGCAAGCCGGGCCTTGATGGCCATTCCAATGGTGCTGAACAGATTGCCGTGCGCGCGCGCGATAGCGGCATGGATGTGGTCTATGAGGGCATTCGCCTGACGCCTGCCGAGATCGTGGAGGCCGCCATCAATGGCGAGGTGCATGTGCTGGGCTTGTCGATCCTATCGGGCAGCCATGTGGCGCTGGTGACAGACGTGATGGCGCGGCTGAAAGAAGCGGGTATCGCTATTCCCGTGATCGTCGGCGGCATTATTCCGCCTGATGATGCCGAGCGGCTGAAGGCTTCTGGTGTGGCGGCTGTTTATACGCCGAAGGATTTTCAGATTACCGACATCATGAAGGATGTCGTGCAACTGGTTGATCCCGGCGACGTGGCGGCTTGAGGCAGATAAATTTCAAGTCTGTCGTGTTTGCGGGTGATGTTTTTCAAGTACGATCTTGATCGTCCATATCGATTGCCATTGCAGCGGCAACGCTCAAATGCGTTGCTGTTTCGTTTTCTGGTGGTCGTTCTTCTGCCGTATAGGCTTTTGTTTGTGGAAAATTTGTGGCCAGTACGTCGGAAGTATTTGTGATTTTTCCATCAGGTTCTGACGGCGTATTAGATGCCTCGTTAGGTTCTTGGATTACAACTTTAGCTTCGGGCGTAGACAGAACATCACTCTTAATTTTTGGAGGATTGGCCACCCAAGCGCGAAGGTGTTGGGCGACCTGTTCATAAAATTCTGGAATGACGGCTTCCAGCCTTTCAATAAATTTGACGTTGCGCCCGAAGTCACCTGCTAAATCACAAACCATTATGACGTTGAAGGTGCTAATAGCTGCGTTGATATTGGTGTTCTGGATTGAATCTGGTTTTTCCTGTGCTTGCGCCAAGCTGACTTGGGTGTTTGATGCGCGGCCAGGCCAAGTTGCGCGGATAAAAATATTTTTATTAGTTGTCTTTTGAAGCTGCCTTGTCAGCCAATTTATACGTGCAGATGTGCTTTTTCGATCTTGTGGTGCGGTCAACGAAATCTCGCACGTAATATTTCTCCGTTGCAAATCTGCCGTAATCTCTATCGGAGATGCAGTATCAGGGATCACAAGTGTGAATTTGAGCAATCCTTTGATTGCCAATAGTTCACAATCATCTTTGATGCGTGCTTCAGGGTTGTCTTTTTCTGCGCGTGATAGGCGATTGGATACTGGCCTAACCAGCTTTCTGCTCATCTGCAGGCAAATATCACGCTGCTCTTGATGCCAGCTTCCAACGGTGTTCAAAACGTCAGAAGATGTTCGTGATAGTGGAGCATGGCTTTGAATAGCCGTAACGACATCTTTCCATTCGGTATTCATCCGATTGAAGTGGGTGATGCCTAAGTTATTGTGCCTAAAAAACCTTACGACCTCGCTTAAAATATAGCGTTGCTCTGGATCGTCAAATTCATCTGCCGACTGCGAAATAAGTAGAGTGGCCTCGGTCAATAAATACATCCATGACCAGTGAAATAATGTTGGGCCACGAGAATTTTTTCGAGTTTTGATAATAGGATGATGAGTTGGGTGAACGGAAAGCTGATTTGAAATTGTAATCAGGGCGTCGATGTTATGTTTGCGTCCAATATCCAAATAGGTCTCAATTTGCTCATCCCCGAGTTGAGCGTTCCCGCATTTTGCCTCGATGATTGCTCGCCATTTCTTATGGCCAGTCGTGACAATGATCAGACCGTCGGGTCGATTTTTTCTGCTGTCTGTTTGAGCGCTGAAAACAACCTCTGTGAAACATTGAATCCGACTGGTCTTCCCGATTTTGTGGCCGATGCTGTCCAGTACTGCGCGTCCAAATGGTGGCACGGCCATTAGTGCGGCCAAAAATACGGACGTTATACGTGCCTCTTTGCTGCTCTCCGCCAAAGTGGGGATGAGCCGGGCCAGTTCACCTGAGACGAGGTAATCGGGTCTTTCTTTTGTTGCCATCCGGTCCAAGCCTCCCCCAGAGATTTCGCTCTAGCGACAATGCTAACCACATTATTGCCATATTCCCATAATGTTTCTGCCTTAAAGACGTTTCATGTTGGCACGCTATGGAACAGTTTGTGAGGGTCTGCGTCCCTTTCTCGTGATGATGCGGCGTGCAAGTCCCTTCTCAGGGTTGGATTTTTTAAGGTAGGGTTAAACGGCATTAACCAAACGGGGACCTTAGCCATGCGTAACGTCAGTGATCGTATGAGTATAGATGGACATGATGCGGGTGCCTATGGTCGCGCCGCGCAGCCGCTTCCCGATCTACATGTGTTTTCGCGCCTGTCGGAGATGGACGAAGCCTATGCCAAGGAATTGGCGGTGGCGCGCGCTCGTCAAGAAACGATAGAGCGCGATGTCGCCGAACTTGCCAAATGTCTGATGGTGCCGCTTGAAGGCGCTGAGCCTGTGCGCGCCCAAAAAGGCGGGCGCTGGTTTGGGCGTTCCAAAGACAAATCTTTAGAACGGAAGGTGTGAGCGATGGCATATCCTTCCATGGGCTCAAGCCTGATCCCTGAAACGGTGCGCGTTGAAATCGCCAAGAACTACGTGGCGAGCGAGCGCGAAGCACGGTTTGCAGTTTTTCACTTCGGTACGTTTATGATTTTTGCTGCCGTGTCACTGGGCGCGGTGCTGGTTGACTATATGATCGTGTCTGAATTCTGGACGCGTGCGCTGTCGAATGAATTTCTGGAGTTGCCGGGTACGCTTGCCTCTTCGGTTGCGTTTAAGTCGATGCAGGTGCTGTTTGCGACGATTGCCGCGCATATCTTATTTGAAAACATGGGCCGCTTCGGGCGTGGTTTTTTTGTGCGCGTGGTCTTCGTGCTCGCCTTGGTAATGTTGCTGGGTGTCGGCTTCTTGCTTGCCACCATGTCGCTGCCGAATGGTATGGCGGCAACGGGCGGCGGCGGCTTCGGCGACAGCCTGAGTTCGGCGATGAGCGGGCTTGGCATTGCTGCGCCTGTGACGGGTGATGCTTCGGCCATGACATCGGAGATGAATGCGGTGCGAAGCTGGCAGCCAATCTTCTGGCTTGGCTCGCTCGGGCTGGTGTTTTTGGTGGTGACGGGCGTTGCCGCGCTCTGCATCCATTTTACGGCACAGGCGCTGCGTCGGATTTTTCTGGCGCGTGACTTTGGCCATCGCCGCCGCGACATGGCGCGGCTTGCAGCGCTTGAATCTGAGTACGACCAAACCCGCCACAAGCTAGCAGAAATGGAAGGGCCGGAAAATCGGCGGCATCTTTTGTGGACCGGCCTGATGCGTGAGTGTCGCGCCTATGAGCAGGGCTTGGATGAAGCGCGGCGCGCGTTGAAAGACACGTTGCCGGTGCAACGTCGGCTTGGGCGCGGGCGCGCTGTGGCAGCGAGCGGCACAAGCGCGGTCGATCAGTTGAAGCTCTGTGAGGCTTCACGCGATGTGAAGCGCTATGAGCAGCTTTTTGATGATTGGTGGGAGCGGCGTTCGCGCAATGCGATGAAGGCTGGGCCTGTGGCGTTCGGTGGTATCAGGGAACCAGCAGCTGAGTTGATCCCGCCGATCAATCTGCGTCGTTTTCCTGTCGACCGGGCCGCAGAGTAATCCATGCCGTTCATTTCAAAATGGGCGCTGGCCGCCTGTCTGGTTTCTGGTTTCGCTTTTGGAACCGGAGCGGCTCAAGCCAATGAGGCTATAGAGGGCGGCCATCATCGGCCTCAGACATTTGTCATCGGATTGGATTTGTCCAAGAGCAATCCGCTGATCAGCGATAAAGGCTATGCGGAACGTGCGGCGGCGCGCACGGCCAAGGAGATTGCGGCACTGCCGCTCAAAAGCCGCGTCATGCTGCGCACCTTCGGTAGCTATGACGGCAGCGCCAATGGACTGAAAGTCGATCAGGTAATTTCATCACATGCGCGACCTGATGCTGTGGCGCAGGGCATTGCGCAGTTGATTGCGAATGTGCCCGAGCTTGTGGCGCGTGGAAAATTAGAGGCACAAGGCAAAACCAACATCGTGCCGTTTCTCGATACGATGTCTCAGGTGGTGGATTGCCGTGAGAGCGATGTGCATGTCGTGCTTCTCACCGATGGATTTGAAGATTCTGAATATGCCCATCTGACGCGCTATGGCGGCACATTGCCTGCGCCTGCCACGCCGACCTATCGTGGCTGCAATGAATTGCTGATCTTGGGGCTCGGTCAGGGTGGCGGCAGCCCGTCGGCCACTAAACGGTTGCGGCTGGCCTGGAGTGCTTATGCCAAGGCCGCAGGCTTTCAGCATTTTTCTGGCCTTTATGACTGGTAGGAACGCTGCTGCAGTCTCATCACGCTGACGGTATTGCTGAAACTGTTTCTGGACTGAGGGTTGGCGCGACCGGTTTGAGTTTCAGCCATTCTGGGCGCTTGAAAGCGAAGTCGAGTATGGTGCCCTTGGTGACCTCATAGGCCAGAAGCGGCATGCTGACGGCCATGACTAGGCTTGCCATTGTGATGAGATCACCATTTTCAAAGCCGAGCTTCACCATCGCCACTCGGGTTGCTGCCATGGGCAGGAAGAAGGCGAGGAAAATACAGAGCGAGCGGGCACCGACAAAGGTGAGCGGTTTTGCGTAGCCTTTGGTCGCGAGGATGGCGACCAGCATGATGGTGCCTGTAGCCCCGACTAAACCGGCCATGAGTTCAACGGCGCGCAGATCAATGGCACCAGAAAAGACAATCAAGGCGACGGCGGTAAGCAATGCGATCCCCAGCGCGATACCTTGTTTGATATGCGCCATGGCCCAAGTCGCTAACGTAAAGACATGCGGCGCGGCATAGATGCCAATGACGAAGAAGATGAAGCGGCGCGCGAACTCGTCGGGCATGGTCCAGCCCGTGTTGAGCCTCGTGAAGTAGAAGGCGAGCGCCAAGAAGACCATGATGGCGGGGCGGACGTCGCGCGTCAGCCGCATGATGGTAAAGAAGACTGCCAGCGCATAGATGAACCAGAGCAGGCCGAAAGGCTCCAGCGGGATCAGCAAAAGGTCCTTGTAGGTGACGTGCCAGATGCCTTCATGGGGCAGCGCGATTTTGATGCCGATCTGGATGACCGACCAGAGCAGATAGAAATAGGCAAAGTGCAAAATCTTGCTGTCGAGGAATTGACGCAAGGGTGCACGGAGAGCCTTTTGCGCAAAGAGCCCCGCGACCAAAAAAAACAGAGGCATGCGGAAGGGGATGGTCCATTCGCAGAGAATGTTGAAGACATAGGGCAGATGGTCGAGTGCGACGGCTGTGCCATAGGTCGTGTGTTTCATCACAACCAGCATGATGGTTAGGCCTTTGACGGCGTCGATCCAGTCCACGCGGGGTTTGCCGGTGCCGGAATTGAGTGCGGTAACCATGTGCCTTGTCCTCAAATGCGACGGGCCGTCTCTCGTTGGGACGGCGTTATCGCGCTGTTAGAGACGAAGCATGAAATGGGCCAGTGCTTGGTCAATTTTCGGCTTCAGATTGAGGTGGCGATAAGCGCGCGGACTTGATCTGGGGAAGCCCCGGCAAGGCGCATTTCGCGCAGGCCCATATCCTTGGCGCTTTTTGACAGGCGGCGGCCAGATTTATCACGGATCAGGTCATGGTGGCGGTAGCGGGGTTCGGGCAAGCCAAGCAGCACTTGCAAAAGACGGTGGATATAGGTGGCGGCAAAGAGGTCTTGTCCACGGGTTACGACTGTGACGTTTTGGAGCGCATCATCAAGCGTCACGGCTAGGTGGTAGCTCGTTGGCACATCCTTGCGGGCGATGACGACATCGCCAAAGCGCATAGGGTCGATGGGCAGGCGGCCTGTCTGGCCGCGCGGGCTGCCGGTCTCTTCCATGAAGGTGATGGGCCCGCCGTTCATATCTTCGGCCGTGGCGAGTGCTTTTTCCATGTCAAGCCGCCAAGCATAATCGCGACCTTCCCACATCAGGAGGTTGAGGTCAGCTGAGGAGATGTTTTTGTAGAGACCGGGGTAGAGGGCCACGCCATCGGGATCGACCGGCCAGCGGGCTGGACCGATGCCAGAGGTTTCAATGGCGTTATTGATGTCTTTGCGGCTGGCAAAGCAAGGATAGGTCAGTCCCATGTTACGCAGCCGCTTGAGCGCGGCGGCGTAGTCGTCGAAATGCTCTGACTGGCGACGGACGGGCGTCTCCCAGGTGAGGCCAAGCCATGCCAGATCGTCATAGATGCCCTGCTCGTACTCAGGGCGGCAGCGGCCTGTGTCGATATCTTCGATACGCAGCAAAAAATGGCCGCCCAGAGCCTTGGCGGTGTCGGCGGAAAAAAGGGCGGAATAGGCGTGGCCGAGATGCAGCCAGCCATTGGGGCTTGGGGCAAAGCGCGTGGTCTCGCTCATGGTTGTCTGGTCTCGCGCATTGCAACTCCCTTGCGGCGCACTAAACTCACGCGCTTGAGTAGAGTGATTTTATCCTAAAGTGAGGAACGAAGCATTGGCGAAGATATCTGGCGCAAAGATCACGGGTCCATCGGTTAGCGCTGCCAGCGGGCACGCCCGACAACTCGTCGTTCTCTGCCATGGCTATGGTGCAGACGGCAATGATCTCATCGGCCTTGCGCCACATTGGCAGGATATGCTGCCGGATACCGATTTCATCTCCCCCAATGCGCCCCAGCGGTGCGATGCAGGCTTTGGCTATCAGTGGTTTGCTATCTCGCGGCTCGATCCGGCGGAATTGCAGCGCGGCATTGAGAGTGCCGCTCCAGTGCTGAATGAATTTATAGATGAGGAATTGGCTAAACGAGGGCTGGACGATCGTGCTTTGGCGCTGGTCGGGTTTTCGCAAGGGACGATGATGGCGCTGCATGTCGGCTTGCGCCGGGCGACATCTCCCGTCGCCATTCTGGGCTATTCCGGGGCGCTGGGCGGGGCTGACCGGCTGGCAAGTGAGATGACAGCTCGCCCACCGATCATGCTCGTTCATGGCGATGCCGACGAGGTGCTGCCGATTTCGCGGATGCAGGATGCGGTGCGTGCGCTGGGCGAGGCGGGGCTTTCGGTGCAGTGGCATGTGAGCCGGGGCGTCGGGCACGGGATCGACCCGGAGGGATTGGCACTGGGTGGCCGTTTTCTGACCGAAGCCTTTAGTGATGTGTCGTCGGTATCTACACCTGCAAAATAAACGCGTTCAAAACCCAGATGTTTCATAAAGCCGTTGCGCCACACGGGCAAAGTGCGGGACTATTCGGCGGTCGCGCTGATTCATGAGCGTGAGGCTTGGAGGTCGGCGTGCACGGGTCGTTTGCCAACCCAGATAGTTGTCCTGCCCTTGTGTTGAACGCGGATTACCGCCCGCTCAGCTACTACCCTCTTTCGCTCTGGTCCTGGCAGGATGCGATCAAGGCGGTATTCCTCGACCGGGTGAACATCGTGTCGAGCTACGAGACCTTTGTGCGTTCACCCAGTTTTGAAATGCAGCTGCCCAGCGTCGTGTCGCTCAAATCCTACGTAAAGCCCGCGCGCTTTCCCGCCTTCACGCGGTTCAACCTTTTCTTGCGTGATTGTTTCTCATGCCAATATTGTGGCTTCCGTCATGACCTTACCTTCGATCATGTGATCCCGCGCTCGCTCGGCGGGCAGACGACATGGGACAATGTGGTGACCGCCTGTGCGCCGTGCAATTTGCGTAAGGGCAGCCGGTTGTCTGCTGACGTTAAGATGTATCCGTTGCAGAAGCCCTATCGGCCGAGCGTCACCGATTTGCATAAGAACGGTCGGCATTTTCCGCCGAACTATCTGCATGAGAGCTGGCAAGATTATCTCTATTGGGATAGCGAGCTGGAGCCGTAAGGGTCAGACTTTAAGGGGGTCAGGCTTTTTCAGAGAGCTTGATGGCGAGCCGGCAGGCCCCCTTGATGACGCCTGAAAGCAGCGGGTAGGCAGGCGCTTCCTTGGCGCCTTTCTCGATCGCCTCGTCGCGGTGTTGTAATTCTTCCAGACGAAATTGCTCAATGGTGTCGCGTAAGGGGCGCTCAGCCTCGCCCATGGCGTCGAGGCGTTTGACTTGGGCGGCGTAGTGTTCATCGATCACGGTTTCAACCGCTTCGGTGCAAGCGTGAGCGGCTTTTTCGCCCATGAGAGCGGTGGCGGCCCCGAGCGCAAAACCAGCGACATGCCAGATCGGATTGAGTGCGGTGGGGCGCACGCAGCGTTCGTTGACGATCTTGTCGAAGCGGGCGAGGTGGACTTCTTCGTCCTTGGCCATGCGTGACAGCGCGTCTGCAGTGTCACGTTTATGCGGCAGGTGTTTGAAGACGGCAAGTTGGCCTTCATAGATACGGACTGCCCCATATTCGCCTGCATGATTGACACGGATCATCTCTTTGATGGCGGCCTCTTCGGCACGCCCTGGTTGGGCTTTTGTTTTGTCACTCATAGAGCTTCACCACGCGCTTCGCGATAGAAGCGGACGACGGGCAGGCTTGAGAGAACGGTGAGGGCGAGCGAAATCACCATGTTGTAACCCGCTAGGGAAACGCCAAAAAGCGTCCATGCAGCTTGATCGCATTGTGGAATGTGTTGGCCTGATTGCAGCTCGGCCGTCAGGGCGTCGAGCGAATGGGCGACGAGCCCGCCGCCAGTGCAGCTTGATGGGCCGGGCCACCATTGATATTCAACGCCTGCGTGAAACCCTGACAGGCCCGCACCGATGGCAAAGGCAAGCGTGCAGAGGCCGAGAAAGATGATCGGGGCAAAGCCCAGATTGGCTTCACGCGAAAGGATGCCTGCGACGAGGGCAGCACCGATGGCGAAAATATAAGGCAGGCGTTCCTGCAAGCAGAGATGGCAAGGTGCGTAGCCCAACGCGTATTGGAAAAAATAAGCCCCCCCGAGCGTTGCGACGCTCGCAGCCAATACAAGCCAAGGGATGAAATGAGTGGGGATGCGATTCAACATGCCCTCATCAAAGCACGGTTAAGGGGTGTTTGTCGCTTGCGTCCAAAGGATGCAGGGGGTGGGGCATTTGGTCGTAATTCACATGCCAAAGGCGCAGATTGGCTGCCTCTGCGCCTTGTTGAAGCGGGTGAAAATGACCTCAGACCAGATAGCGCGCGACGACAAAACCGCCGATCAGCAAAACCATGAAGACGATTGTGAGCAAGCCGAAATAGCGGTCGATAAAAGCGCGAATAGGTTCGCCAAACCACCACAGAAGGGCCGACACAAGAAAGAAACGTGCGCCCCGCGCGACGATGCTGGCGAGCATGAAGACGAAGAAATTAAGCCCCGTGACACCGCTGGCAATGGTGATGACTTTATAGGGGAAGGGCGTGATGCCTGCGATCAGGACGATCCAAACGCCATAGTCGTTGTAGCGCGAGGCAAAGCTCTGGAAAGCATCCTGATAGCCGTAGAGGTTGAGGACATACATGCCGATAGTGTCAAACAGGAAATAACCGATGGCATAACCAAGAATACCGCCGATCACGGAGGCGGCTGTGCAAATGGCGGCATAGATCCAGGCTTTGTCGCGCCGCGCCAGCACCATCGGGATCAAGATGATGTCGGGGGGGAGCGGAAAGACGGAGCTTTCAGCGGCTGAGACGGCGCCGAGCGCCCAAGGGGCGTGGCGGCTGGCTGACAGTTTGATGGTCCAGTCGTAGAGCCGACGCAACATGGCAAGCCTCTATTTTTGCTTCATCGCGATGTAGCAGCAAGGGGCGTGATTTGTCCATGAATGAGGCGCGAGGTGGGCTGACCTGCCTCATTCGACATAAAGGTTGAAAAAGAGGCGTATTTTCGGCACTTTTTGTTTGAACACTTGGCGCGCCCGACTAATATGCGGGCCTTCGCGCAGGGCCCCTGTGGTGGAATGGTAGACGCGGCAGACTCAAAATCTGCTGTCCGCAAGGACGTGCTGGTTCAAGTCCGGCCAGGGGCACCAATATTAAAATTTCAAAATTTGATAGCGTTACGCAAGACAAAGGGGCCTGACCAAATTGGTTAGGCCCCTTGCTTGTTGTTGAGCGCTGCGTTCAGTGGCTGATCATCCGTCGATAGAGATGCCATGTGGCGTGACCCAGCGTGGGCATGACAACGGCCAGACCGATCAGCATGGGAAGCGAGCCGATGAAGAGTGTGGCGGCGACGATGAAGCCCCAGAGCGCCATGGGCCCGGGGTTCATCCAGACGGCACGGACGGAAGTCGTGAAGGCTGTATCAAGGCCGACATCGCGGTCGAGCAGCAGTGGGAACGAGACCACGCTGACCGACATGGCCAGAACAGCAAAGAGAAAACCGACGCTGACGCCGACGATCAACATGGTGTGGCCGTTGAGCGTGAAGGCGATGTCGTTGGCAAAAGCTGATAGCGAGGTTGGCGTATCCGGGCCGAGCGTCAAATTGAAAATCGCCCAAGCTGTTGCCAGCCAAGCGAGAAAGATGGCGACGAGGAAAAGGCCGAGCACGGCAATCGAGCCGATGGCTGGCGAACGCAATACATCGAAGGCGTGCATCCAACTTGTCGGCAAGCCTTTTTCGTGACGGCGGCTCATCTCATAAAGGCCAATGGCAGCAAAGGGTCCGACCAGCGCGAAGCCTGAGGCGATGGGAAACAGCAACGGCAGCATGTCATTGCCGAAAACGAATTGCGCCAACAACAAACCGATGAGCGGATAGAAGACGCAGAGAAAAACAACATCGCTGCGGAAAGTCGTGAAGTCTTTAAAGCCTGCGGCTAGGGCGTCTGTTACGTCATGCATGCTGATTTTGCGCACGACAGGTGCCGGGGAATGAATGGTTTCTTGCATGTGGTGCAACGCGGGGCCTGCCGCGCCGATGGCGGCAAAGGCATTCCACAATCGTGTCCATCCCCATTCGACGGGGTTCTTGATGGTCATATTTTTCTCCCGAACGTGCTTGTTTTGAAAAGAAGCAATGGAGTTCGAGGGTCGTCGGGACTGCAGGTGGCTCGGCTTTGAGGTGATTGCCGGGTCACGAAATTCCCGCGACCGTCCTGATGGACTGCCACTATAGGGCAAAAGCAGGGGTGCGTCACTTTGTCGTTTTAGGGTGCAAACAGGCTCGGAATCAGGCTCGAAATGCGTGCCTTTCCTGCAGGAAAACGAGCTGTTTTCGAGCCTTTCCTGCAGAGCTGACGTGGGCTGCCAGTATGGCCTCAAATAATTGGACTCATTAAATAATTATTTTATACATAAAATTAATTTTATAAGTGATTTCTGGGTGGAAACGCGTGACCATAAGATTCGGGGGATATCAGCATGAGAAATTTGAACAGATTGTCATTGGCGCTGCTTGCCAGCACGGCGCTGGTGTCGGTCGTCCCGTCAGCGGCATGGGCAGAAACCGCCTTCACTGATTTGGGCTCGATCGCCACCGATAGTGTTGCCTATGCTATCAGCGGTAATGGCAGCACGGTGGTCGGCGCGGCGGATGTGGATAGCTATGCGCCTTTTACCTGGAACGTGGCTGACGGCATGGTTGGGCTTGATCCTATCAGCGGTGCCATTGGTGACTGTGACGGCTCGGCCAATGCGGTGAACTTTGATGGCACGGTGATCGTTGGCTATTCCTATGATGGGGTGGGTAATGCGGCGACCCGCTGGATCGGTGGCACGCCGGAAGCGCTGACCAATGCCTATGCGGCTGAAAGCGAGGCCACAGGCGTGAGCGACGATGGTGATGTCATTGTCGGCGATCGCGACAATAGCGGCACCACCGAAGCCTTCATCTGGACAACAGGCAGCGGCAGCATGGCGGCGCTGAGCGGCGTTGTCGGGGAAAGCCATGCCAGCTCGGTATCGTCCAATGGTTCATTCGTCGGCGGATCAAGTGATGTTGGCGGCACGCAGACGGCCATGCGCTGGTCGTCTGGTGGTGGGCTTGAGACGCTTGGCACTATCGGTGACTTTGCGGGCAGTAGTTCCACTTATGCACTGAATGCTGATGGCAGCGTGGCGACTGGCTACAGCGCCAGCGTTGACGGCAATCAGGCTTTTCGCTGGGTTGTGGGCACAGGCATGACGGGGCTCGGTGCCTTGACGCCGAGCTCGACGAGCTATGGTCAGGCGATCAGTGCCGATGGCAATATCATCACGGGACAGAACATTGATGGTAGTGTCTATACGGCGTTTCGCTGGACGCCAAGCGATGGCATGGAATCGCTCGTCGATATTCTAAGCGCCCACGACATCGACATTACGGGCTGGACTCTTAACGACGCGCGCGGCATTTCGGCTGATGGCCGATTGATTGTTGGCACGGGTACGTTTGCTGGTCACGACACGGCTTATTTGATGACAACGGATGGGCTGATCTCGCCTGAAGAGCTTGCGGCTTCGCTCGCAGCATCGGGCGCGTCGGCTGAACAGGCGCGGGGCATTGTTAGCCAGTTCACGGGCGACTTGTTCTTTACGGCACGCAATATTTTATCGAGCTATTTTGGCAAGAGTTTTGCCGGCCTCAAAGGCAACCGCCCGCTCTATGCGGTGAATGAAACGGGCAGCATGAGTGATGCCTCGCCCGCAGGCGTGGATCATATGCGTATCGCCGTCTATGCCACGGGCTCCATGGGCTTTGGCAAATATGATGATTTCTCCAATCAAACCTTAAGCGGCACGACTGGCTTTTTGTTTGATGTCGGCAACAACCTCGCCTTTGGCGTCGGTGTCATCGGCAATCGGGCCAAACAGGACACGTGGCGCGGCGGTGATGTGCGTACCCATGCGCTGGGCGGCTCGGTGATGGCGGCTTATGAGCCCGCCTCGGGGGTGAGGCTCTATGGAACGGCAGCAGCTGTGGCGCTCAATGTTGAAACCAAGCGGCATTATCTCAATGGCGCGGCGGTGGACCGATCGCGCGACGACACCGATGGCATGGGCTATGCGGTGGCTGTGCGGGCGGGCTACGAATTTCCGGTCAGTGAAAACATCGACCTCATGCCCTATGGCGAGCTTGAATGGAGCAAGATTAAGCTCGATGCCTATAGCGAAACGGGTGATGGTATCCCGGCAAGCTATGGCAAGCAAGACAACAACCGCCTTGTCGCGCGACTGGGTGGCGAAGTGAGCAGCAAGCTCAGTGAGAATGTGACCGGGCGGCTTCACGCTGCTTGGGGGCATCGTCCAAAGAAAATTGGGCCGAAATGGGCGCGAGCATGAGCTATGACGTGAGTGCCGACATGACGCTGAGCGCGGCGGTCGATACGCGCTATGCCGGGTCGTCAGACAATGATGCGAGCCTGTCTGTTGGGCTGGTCTATCGCCTGAATTAAGATCGCTCGCCTAACGAGCAATGAAGCGCGGCGATTTAGTCGCCGCGCTTTTCGGCATGCTGCGTGTCGCCGACATGATTGTAGAGCAGCTTGGCAAACCAAGCGCGAAAGCGCGCGATGCCGGCCTGATCGAGGCCGGCGTCTTTGGCCAGTTCACGCCCGATGATGGCGTCACCAAAGGCGGCGCTGGCCGTCAACATGGCAATGAATAACGTATCTTCATGATCGGGCGCTGGGCGATTTTGACGGATGGCACCTTCCTTGCGCTTTTCATGCAGTTCGCCCGCGATCTCGGTGACGAGCGAGCCTGACGTGCTGTTTTCTGGCGAGCGGCCAGTGAGCAACATCCATGAAAGCAGGCGCGCGGTGCCGCGATCACTCAAGGCTTCAAAGACGTTGGTAACGATGTCGTTGGCTTCTAGCGTTTCGTTGCTGCGTTCGCTTTTCAAGGCGGAAAGAATTTTTTCGCGCAGTTGCTCTGAAGTGCGCGCGATGAGGGCACGCACCAGACCTTCGCGGCTTTCGAAATGATGTAGAATGGCTGGATGAGAGATGCCGACGTCGCGCGCAATATCCTGAAGGCGGATGCCCTCGGGCCCCTGAGCAGCCAGACGATCTTCGGCGGCGTCCAGAATGAGCCGTCGGGCTTCGCTCGCCGAGCGCCGCACGCGCTTTACGCTTCGTTTGGGATCCTTAGATACAATAGTGTCACTCGCACCCGCGTCATCTGGTTTTGCCGAGGTTTGATGGGGGGTTGGCTTGGTGACGGCGCTCACTTTAATAAATTCCTTGGTTGTTATTGACATTTATGTAAGCAAATACCATGTTGGTAGTAGGCAAGAGCCGTATTCCGGCATCATAGCAAAGGTATTCCGGTCATGACGACTGTTGAGAACAGAAGCAATATCACAAGTCTCACTACGCCTGTGCAAAACGCACGGAAGCGCAAGCGGCTTGAGCCTTTGAAGGCTTGGCGCGCGATGCGTGCGCTGATCGCCGACAAGGAAGATACCACACAAGTGTTTAAGGTGATCGACGCGCTGGCAGGCAACGTCGACGATCGCATGTATCGCCGCTTTGCCGCCTCTGAAACGGGCAAGCGCATTATTGCAGAAAAGCGCGATCTGATCGCTCTGCTGAACGACCGCGCGCGCTTGGCGCAGCTGCCGCTGGGTACGCTGGGTCGCACCTATCATGACTTTATGGCTGAAGAGAACCTGACCGCCGACGGGCTTGTGGAAGCAAGTGAAGTGGTGGAGCGGCGCTTTGAAGACGACGAGGGCGCCCGGCTGTTTAGTGACCGGATGCGCGATAGCCATGACCTTTGGCATGTGACGACAGGCTATGGCCGCGACGGCCTTGGGGAATTAGCACAGCTTTCGCTCTATTACGCGCAGACGCGCAATCGCGGCATCGGCTTTATCGTGCTGATGGGCGCGCATAACGCCGCCAAGGAAGCGCCGAAGGCCGGTGTTTGGAAGGCCGTGCGTGAGGGCTATCGATTGGGCAAGGCGGCCGAATGGCTGCCAGCGGCCGACTGGGAAAACCTTCTCGATAAGCCGCTTGAAGAAGTGCGCGCCACCCTCGGTATGAAGGAACCTGTGATTTATCGTCAAGTTGAGCCCATTACATCTGCGCTGGAAGGCCAGATCATGGGTGGCGAACAGATGAAAGCCGCCTAATCGGCTTTGGGTAAAATCTGACTATCCGTTATGTTGAATGCCTCGGCGCACTCTCGCTGGGGCATTTTTACGTTCACCGTTTGCGGAGTGTGGCGTTGATTACGGTTTATGGTTTGAAGACATGCGATACCTGTCGCAAGGCGCTGAGCTGGCTGAGCGCTGAAAAGCTGGTACATCACTTTGTCGATCTTCGCGCCGACGGCGTGACCAAGGTCGATGTCAAACGCTTTGCCCAAGCGGTGGGCTGGGAGAAACTGTTGAACAAAGCCAGCACGACCTGGCGGGGGCTGGACGAGGCGGTCAAAAACGATCTCAATGAGGCCAAGGCCATCGCGCTGATGGTGGCGCATCCCACGCTCATCAAGCGACCGGTGTTTGAGACAGAGACACAGATATTGTCGGGCTTTAAAGAGCCTGAAAAGAAAATCCTGAAAGTTGGGCTGAAATGAATTTGCGAGGACGCGCGCGCGCCGCCCCTTCTATTGATCTTCCGCTTGAAACACCGCGCCTCATTCTGCGCGACTTTAAGAAGAGTGATCTGAAGGCTGTGCATGCCTATTCCTCGCTTGAGGAAGTGGCGCGCTATCTGGTGTGGGGGCCCAATACGCTGGCGCAAAGCAAGGAAGCTATTGAGGGCTTTCTGGATGACCAAAATGCGCAAACACGCGACATCTTTGATTTGGCCGTGACGCTGAAGCCTAAGCGCGAGCTGATCGGCGGGGCGGGGATGCGCATTATTGATCGCGACAATCTGACGGGCGAGCTTGGCTATACGCTGCACCCAGATTATTGGGGTTATGGCTTGGCGGTGGAGGCGGCGCGCGCGCTGCTGGAAGCTGGGTTCAACGCGCTGGGGCTGCAGCGTATCGTGGCGGTGTGTGACCAGCGCAACAAGGCGTCAGCGCGCGTGATGGAACGGCTTGGGATGCGGCGCGAAGGGGTTTTTCGTGGTTCTAAGGTTATCCAAGGCCATTGGCGCGACGAATTTCTCTACGCCATTTTGGCTGAGGATTTTTCCTAGCTCACGTCGTTGATGGTGGTGGCGCGGCGGATCAGAAATTCGATCCAGGTGCCTCGGTCGCGGGTTTCGATCAGATCATGGCCGGACTCGATGCAAAAATGCGGCATGTCGATGCGCGAAACAGGGTCCGTCACGAAGACACGCAGCAACGTGCCGGGCTCGAGATTGAGCAATCTTTTGCGGGCGCGCAAAACTGGCAAGGGGCATTGCTGACCCATCACGTCGAGGATCAGTTCGCGTTCGCTCGTATGAGGCGGATTTGGTGTTTCGCTGGTCATTTTGTTCCTTTTGAGAGCGCGATGATGGCAATAAATGTCGTTTCTGTCACCTTCGACCCTGCCCCCCAGCCTTCCTTGACGGCTTGGTACGGGGGCGGCATAACCATTAAAAGCATATAAATAAAGCATAATTTGGAGTAGCTACTCATGGGTTTGTTCAAGCGCGTCAAAAACGAGATTATCTATTTGCGAGCGGCGCTGCGCACGCTGAAGAAACTCGGGAATATCTACAAGCACACCAAAGAGACCTACCCCGACGTTATTGAACATCTGGCACGCACGAAGCCGAATAATGTCGCCATCTATTTTGAAGATCGGGTCATCACCTATCGCGAGTTTGATGAAGCGGCCAACCGCTATGCGCGCTGGGCGCTGGCGCAAGGGCTGGGGCGCGGCGATGTGGTCGCGCTGATGATGGAGAACCGGCCTGAATATCTGATCGCCTGGCTTGGCGTTTTGAAGGCGGGCGCGGCGGCGGCCTTGATCAATACCAATCTTGTCAAAGGCCCACTGGCCCATAGTCTCAATATCTCGATGGCCAAGCATGTCATTGTCGGTGCTGAGCTGGCCGACGCCTATGCCACCGCGATCGATCAACTGGAACGCCCGGCTCGGGCCTGGGTGACGGGCGGCACGGTGGCGAGCATGGACGCGCTTGATCCAGCGCTGGCGCTGCAATCAGGCGGGCCGCTGCCTGCTGATACGCGCAAGGACATCACCATCGACGACGAGGCGCTCTATATTTATACGAGCGGCACGACGGGCAGCCCCAAAGCAGCGCGTCTGCCACATGTTCGTGTACTGACCATGATGGCGGGGTTTTCGGCTGCCGCTAATGCGAAAGAAAAAGACCGGATGTATTGCGTGTTGCCGCTTTATCATTCGGCAGGCGGCGTCTGCGCGGTTGGCACTGTGCTGACCGTTGGTGGCGCGGTCATCATCCGACGCAAGTTTTCGGCGCGGGAATTTTTCACTGATTGTATTAAATATAAAGCGACGCTCATTCAATATATCGGTGAGCTTTGCCGCTATCTCCTTAATGCGGAAGTGAACCCCAAGGAACGCAAGCACAAGATCCGGATGGCGATTGGCAATGGCTTGAGGCCGGAAATTTGGCCAGCGTTTCAGAAGCGCTTTCGTGTGCCGCGCATCTTGGAATTTTACGGCGCGACGGAAGGCAATGTGGCCTTGCTGAACTATGACGGCACGGTGGGTGCTGTGGGCCGCATTCCCGGCTGGGCGAAAAAGAAATTTAATGTTGAGCTTGTGCGTTTCAATACCGAGACCGATCAGGTTGTGCGCGGAGCCGACGGGCTTTGCATCAAATGTGCGCCGGGCGAAGCGGGCGAGGCCTTGGGCAAAATTTCCAATGACCCCAACACGCCGACGGGGCGCTTTGATGGCTATGCCAAGAAGGAAGAGACCGAGAAAAAGATTCTGCGCAACGTATTTGAAAAGGGCGATCAATGGTTCCGCACCGGCGATCTCTTGAAGCAGGACAAGCTTGGCTATTTCTACTTTGTCGATCGCATCGGCGACACCTTCCGCTGGAAGGGCGAGAACGTCTCGACGAATGAAGTGTCAGAAGCGATTTCGGTTTTCCCCGGCGTCAAGGAGGCCAATGTGTTTGGCGTTGCTATTCCCGGTACGGATGGCCGGGCGGGCATGGCATCCATCGTCTGCGATCCCGGCATTGATCTCAGAAAATTGCTGGCGCATATCAACAAGGAATTGCCTGATTACGCGCGGCCTCTGTTCATCCGCTTGAGCCACGAAATGGAAGTGACGGGTACCTTCAAGCATCGCAAGGTTGATCTAGTGAAAGAGGGCATTGATCTGGCGCTGGTGAAAGACCCGATTTATTTCAATTCACCGGCAGAGAAGAAATTTGTCCCGTTGACGCAAGAGCTGCATGACCAGATTTGCGCGGGTAGTATGCGGCTTTAGCGGTTTGCGCTGAACCAATAAAAAGGCGGCTCGTGGGAGCCGCCTTTTTTGTATTTTGAAGTAAGGAAGACCCTCACCCAACCCTCTCCCTATTTGCGCGTAGGCGCGAACAGGAAGGAGGGGGAGAGGGCTTAAGAGGGAGGTGATTATTCGGCGGCGTCGTCTTTTTTGCCGAGGCCCATGGCTTCGAGGATTTCGGGGCGGATGTTTTCGGTGCCCTTCTTCTCGATGTGTTGGGCGACGCGGCTGCCGACCGCCATCATCGCTTGGCCTATGAAGGTTTCGCGGTTGTTCTTGGCCCAGTCGAGGGATTCTTCGCGCGATGTGTTGAGTTCCTGGAATTTGGGATGGACGTAGCGCGCCATCAATTCATAGGATTTTTTGGTGTTTTCAAAATCGGCCCAGTTGTGGCCCAGTTGCAAGAACGCCCCAAAACCACCCGACTGCTCCTGCAAACGCGAGATCTGGGCGATGGCATCGTCAGGCGTGCCGACAACGGCCATGCCGGAGGCGATCAAGGCATCGACGGGATCAGAGCCATCAGTGGGGGCGAGCGGCAGGGCGGCGACTTCGCGGAAATAGTAGAGCCATTTCTCTAGGCCGAAGCGGACATTTTCGCGGGCCTTCTCGCGTGTCTCGGCGATATGCACCGGGCCGACGAGACGCCAGTTGTTGCGATCAACGGTCTGGCCATTGTCCTTGGCGTTGCCTTCGCAGATCGCCCAATTGGTGGCGAGCGCGTTGAAGCCCCCCGCTGAGGTCGCACCGATGGAGAGCAGGCCGACGCCGTGGCGGCCCGCCGCATTGGCGCCGGTGGGCGAGACTTGGCTGGCTACCGCGATGTCCACGCAAGGGCGCGAATAGGGCGTCATTTGCAGACGCGCATTGTTGAGCGTGAACCAATCGGTTTTCATGTTGACGACTTCACCGCGCAACAGGGGCACGATGGCGTCGAGTGCTTCGTCCATCATGTCGCGCTGTTTGGCGACTTCAATGCCCATCATGAAGGCGTCGGACGGCAGCGCGCCGGGGCCGACACCGAACATGACGCGGCCGCGCGTCATGTGGTCGAGCTGGTTGATGCGGTCGGCCAAGATCAATGGATGATGATAGGGCAGCGACGAGACGCCTGTGCCGAGCTTGATGTGCTTGGTGCGCTCAGCGGCCATGGCGATGAAGACTTCCGGCGAGGCGATGAGCTCGTAGCCTGCCGAATGATGTTCGCCGATCCAGGCTTCATCATAGCCGAGGCGATCCATGTGCTGGACCAACTCCATGTCGCGCTCGATGGCGAGTGTTGGATTTTCGTTGAGCGGGTGGAAGGGTGCAATGAAGGCACCAAAGCGCATTTTCCGTCCGGTCATAATAGTCTCCCTTAGGTTCGTTATATGTCGTTTTGCGATGTTGATGATGTGACTTAAGGCCTTTTGCGCAGGCCGTTTAATGTAATATCGATGATCTGAAGGCTTGCCGTGTCGCCACTGGCGTCAGCGTTTTCGGTCCACCAAGCGGCAATGGCGCTCCATGTGGAGACGATGGAAATGGCGGCTAATTCTGGTGGGATGCCAGCGCGTAATTCGCCTTTGTCCTGTCCGCGCCGCACGATGTCAGTGACAAGCGCGACAATGCTTTCGTTGACGGCAGCCGTGCTGGACAGGGGCGTCGGCTGGTCGATGAAATCGCGCAGCATCTTTTGCATCACCGGCGCATTATCGTCCCATGCCTCGCGGAAGGCTGTCAGCAGCAATATGAGTTGCTCTTCAGCGCTGCCGTGGTGGCCTGCCAGCCGTTCGACGAGGGCCTGCGTGATCTCGTCATTGAAGTCGCGCAGCAAGGCGGCTTTGTTTGTGAAATGCAGAAAGAAGGTCGCTTTGGCGACGCTGGCATTGCGGCAAATGTCTTCGATGGTGACGCCGTCATAGCCGCTTTCGGCAAACAAGCTCATCGCGGTGCGATAGATCTCGCGCCGGGTGCGCTCTTTTTTGCGGGTGCGCCGCGTGACGGTGACTTCACCTTGCTCGGGAGCGGGCTCTTTTTCGGGAACAGATATGGGTTCAACGGTGTTGATGACGTTTGCCTCCTGACGAGAGATAAAACTAGACCGAAGTCCACTTTTTGCCAAGGCCGATCTCGCCTTTCCGCTGTGTGAGGGGCGGGGAGGGTGAGAAATGGCGCTGGTTCGATCTATCTACATTGCGCGGGTTAGGGGCAATACCCTAAAACAGAAGACAACAATAGCGGTAGAACAAAAAGGGAGATGACGATGGGACGGGTCAGCGGAAAGATCGCTTTGGTGACGGGTGCAGGCAGTGGCATCGGACGTGGTGCGGCGCTTGCGTTAGCGGCCGAAGGGGCGAGCGTGGTTGCCACGGATATTGATGAAAAGGGCAACGCAGAGACAGTGGCCGAGATCACCAAAGCGGGTGGCAAGGCCGTCGGCATCACGCATGATGTGACCAGCGAAGCACGCTGGGAAGAAGTGATCGCGGAGGTCAAAAAAACCCAGAAGGGCCTGCATATTCTCGTCAATAATGCGGGCATCGGCATCGCGGCAGATATTTTCAACATGGATTATGCCGATTGGCAGCGTCAGATGGCGATCAATGTCGATGGCGTGTTCTTTGGCGTGAAACATGGCATTCCGCTGATGGCGGTGTCAGGCGGCGGGTCGGTGATCAATATTTCATCGGTGGCGGGCTTGCAGGGCGCACCGGGGTTGGCGGGCTATTGCGCGAGCAAGGGGGCCGTGCGGCTTTTCACCAAGGCCGTGGCGCTTGAATGCGCGCAGGCCAAGATGAATGTGCGCGTCAACTCGGTGCATCCCGGCATCATCGACACGGTGATCTGGAATAAGATCCCGCAGAATGGCATGGGATCGCTGCAAATTCCCGGTGCTACGCAAGGGGCTAATGCGATTGACGTCAATGCGCTGGGCGCGACGGTTCCGCTCGCCTATGCAGGGCTGCCGTCTGATATTGCAGCGGGCATTGTGTTTTTGGCATCAGACGAATCGCGTTATATGACGGGCACGGAGCTTGTGATCGACGGCGGCCTAACCGCGCGTTGATGTGAAGGATCTGATGGAAAAGGCGGAAGGGTGAACCTTTCGCCTTTTTTGGATAGTTGGTCAATATGTATCATAGCTACCCAGAAACAGTTGTTCATTCGAATTGAATAGTCTGTTTGCATCTTAAAGAGAGTTTCTGATGTCGAATGTAAAGTCGCGCGGGAAAATATGAGGTCGGTAATGAGCCCGAAGAAAAAAATACCAAAAAGACTCTATAAGTATCGATCATTCAGTAGTCAGACCTTGGATCAATTGATTGGTGACCAGCTTTTCTTCGCCGATCCAATCACCTTTAACGATCCGCTGGATGCCAAGCCGACTCTCGATACCGATCTAGACGCCGATGATCTGGCCGAAGTCCTTAGAAAGCTTGTGGAGCAACGCATTCGTGCGGAAATGATGGCTGCTGCTAAGGCGATAAAATATCGTGGGCCAAAAACCAAAGAACATATTGAGCGACACAGTCGGCGGGAAGCCCAACAGGCTATTGAGGAGGTTCGTTATCGAGCTGCTGATTCCGACTATGAAATGGAGAGGCCCGATCAGTTCCTTTTTGGTAGGTATGTCGAGATCGAACTTCTGAGGCGTTACGACAAGGGAATTTTCTCACTTGCTGAACGATCAGATTGCCCGTTGATGTGGAGCCACTACGGCGATCAGCACAAGGGCGTGTGCATCGGGTACTCTGTGCCGGAACGCACCGCTGAAAACCTCCACAAGGTAACCTACGGTGGAAGCAGGCTCGTCGCCGCGAGTGCTGTGGCCAAGATGCTCGACGGCTCTGTTGCTGATTGCATAGAAGTGGACGAGGCTGTCCTTACACGCAAAGCCGAAGATTGGCGCTATGAATGCGAATGGCGGCTTATAGGTTCGCGCGGTTCGAACAGTTCACCTCTTGAACTTGAAGAAATTGTATTCGGTATGCGGTGTTCTGACACGGTCAGGTATGCCATCGTAAGGGCGTTTACTGATAGAAAGAGACCCGTCAAATTCTATGAAATGCGAGAGTGTCGCGGAGAATTCACTCTTGATAAGGTTGAGATGGAAACCGGCGAGATGCTTACTTACTTCCCAGTGCGTTCGCTCTTCGTGCAGGAAGCTTTCTCAAACGTGCGATCTGTCGAGTGAGTGAAGGAGCAGATGCGAATCAACCGATTGGCCAGACCTAAAAAGCCAGATACGAATTGCTCTAGATTTTTACGACAGCCTGATGAGTTCAGCCAATCAAGACGGAACGACAACAAATCCTATTCGTAGGAAATGCACAGTGACATCGCCGATGCGCTCGTTCGAGCGCTCAATACTGATTGTCAGTTGACAATACGCCATGTCCCGCCGGGGTCCTGACAGGCGGTGCCATAGGTGTTTTGCAAGTGCCCGCCGACGCTGGCGGTTGATTGGTACTCACGGCAATATTGTCCGTTATCGGAGCGGTATATGTTGGAGGTTGGAACTGCTTGAACGGGCTGCTGATAGATCGGTGCCGCATAGACAGGCGCGGCATATACGGGGGCCCCATAAACGACAGGCGGTGCAAAAACAACCGGCGGGAAATAGGGCGCGAAATAAGGGCGGTCATAGGCGCGGCGGTGCGGCCTGTAATAACGGTGGTCGTAGTAGCGCTGGCCATAGTAGTGCTGGCCATAATTGCCGTGGCCGTAATAACCGGCATGGCCATAGCCAAAGCCTGAATAGACGGGAAACCCTACCCCGATGCCAATGCTGACATGGGAGTGGGCGGACGCGGGGCTTGGCGCGAAGGCAATAATGGCAAACAGCGCCAAGCCCGCGAGGCCAAATCTGCGGAGCGTTGACAAATAGGTCATGGCAAACCTCCAGATGAAGATCGTTAATGCCTATTATACGCGGGTTCCGCGAGACTTGGCTGCTCTTCCACAAAATTTAATGTGCGGGTCTTGTTTCCAGATTACGGATTTATTTTCCGATAATGGATGGTCCTTCAGCTTTTGATGACGAAGAACCCCATGCGTGGGAAATGTAGCACGACCTCGCCAATACGAACGTCGGAACGCCTGATGGCAATGTGTTGCGCTGACGAGGAGACAAGCTCGCCCACAATCGGGTCGCGGCCATAATCGTCGGCCATGACGGTGACGCGGGTGCCCACGGTGAGGCCGTTGGGTTCGGCGGGATCAGCGTGTGGTTTTTCAGTGGAGGTTGCCGCCTCGGCAATGTCGAGCGCCTCATTGCGCGAGATGTTGTGGCGCGTGCCGTGGCCCAACGCTTTAACGCGACGCTCCCAGGCTTCGACGCTCGGCATGGTCTCAAGGAATTTGAGGCCCTTGGGATAGACCCAACGCATGAAGGCGAGATTATAGTAAAGGCTCGCGTCCACGACGCCGGGGGCATCGCCCATCATGTAGTTTTGGTTGAGGCCAAGCTGGCGCTCGGCCCACTCAAATTGAGCGCGCATCTGGTCGGCCATCAAAGGCGCGGCGGCTTTCATTTCGTCCACGTTGAAGGGACGGCCGGTCAAGGCTTCACGGTCTTTGAGGAAGGCGTCTGATGTCAGCCTTTCATTGCCACCGTCGGCTGCCATGCCGCCAAATATGATGGGGACGGCGGCCTGAAAGATCGAACGATCCGCCCAGACGCTGAGGCCCCAGCCAAGGCCCTTGTCCGCGCCCACATGGATGGAAGGCAACGGAAAGCGCCGCTCTAGCTCGCGGATGATGATCTGCGTGTCGCAAAAGACATCGGCACCGATCTGCATGACCGGAATTTTGCGATAGCCACCCGTCAGTGTTGTCAGTTCCGGTTTCGGCATGATGACCGGCTGGTCGCAGGCGTACCATTCCAGCCCTTTGATGCCGAGGATGACGCGCACTTTTTCGGAAAAAGGCGAAATATCATATTGATGCAGAATGATGGATTGAGCGTTGGCAGGCATGGGAGCGTCCTTATGCGAAGTCATTACTGAATCGAATATTCTTTTTTTGAAGGCCGTCAAGAACGACTTCGATGCCGCCCGAACGGATCATCCATTCAAGACGGTGGTCACGATATTCACGCTTGAAAAGCCCCTGCGCAACAATTTCGGCAACCGTTTCCATGGCTGCTGTTGAGGCGCTGGATTCTTTTAGCGTCTGGGCCACTGAATCACGCGCGCGCATACGGGCAAACCATTTGCCCAGCGGTGAGGCTTTGTCAGGGCCCATGCTGAAACTGGCCGAGCCTGCGACATAGGGGATGACGCTCAAATCAGCCCAGCCGAAGGTCGCCCCATTGAACCAATCAGCTTGGCCGAGCTGACGCGTGAGCCAAGTTTGCATCATCTCGGTTTGGTCGGCGGCCTTGTCGCGCAACGTCTCTGCGAGGGTGCCTTCACCGCGGCGAAACCAACTGATTTCGCTCAAGCCCCAATTGATGGCCTCATAGTGGGTGTCGCAAACTTCTTCGATCATGCGGGCCCGCGCGCGCTCCTGGGGCGTTGCCGGGCGGAGCGGGTGGTTGGGCCATTTGTCCTCGATATATTCAAGGATGACGGTGCTGTCGAAAATGGGAAATTCATCGTCGAACAGAACCGGCACTTCACCACGCGGATTGGCCGTCATGAAGTCGCCGCCGGTCTGGCCGGTGCCGATGGCGTCTGGCATCTTGAGATCAAAGGTGATGCCTTTTTCGCGCAGGGCGATTTTTACTTTTTGGGCATAGGGCGAAAGCGGGTGTTCGTAGAGCGTCAGCATTGAGCCTCCCCAGCGGGTTTTATTTACGGGGATCATCACGCGTCGCGCTGGCGCTGTCTATGGCAGGGGCTTGAGAAAACTTACGAGCAGGTAAGTGTCGTAAGATAGGCAATGAGATCGGCGCGGTCTTGGGGGTCATGGATACCGGCAAACGGCATATAGGTGCCGGGTATGACCACAGAAGGATGGTCGATAAAGCGGTCGAGGTTGGCAGGTGTCCATGTGATGCCGCTCTTTTTCATCGCAGGCGAATAGCTGTAGTCAGGCACAGTGCCCGCAACGCGACCGACGACACCACAATGTTTGGGGCCGATGCTATTTTGTGCAGGCATATGACAAGAGCGACATTGGCGATAGATATCTTTGCCGTGATCGACATCGCCAACAGAATTGCTTGTGGTATTGGCCGCCTCAGCCGCATTGGCGGCGGCTGTGGGGGCAAGGCTCAGCGTAAAGGCAAGGGCAAGCACTGGCAGTAAAGTCAAAAATGGATGGGGCATGTCTCAATTTCCACGAAGGCGCGGCGGGCGCGGCGGGGTACGGGGGATACCCCGCCGCTTCCTCGGTCGCAGGGGTTATTCCATGAAGGCGGACGGCACTGGCTCTTGGCCGAGCGCGTAGCGTAGGACCGCCCAATGCATGGCTTCGTCGCCGAGGATGCTGGCCGCCGCTTTTGCCAGATCGCGGTTTTCAAATTGCCCGACGGCACCGAGATAAGCGCTCACGGCACCTTTTTCGAGACCGGCCGCAAATTGCAGCACGTCAGTCTGTGTCTTCAGCGTTTCGAGCGGGAAGCCATAGTCTTTCAGCCTTTCGACGGCTGTGCCACCGAGCTTTTTTACGGTGCTGCGCAAGATGTCAGCATGCTGCTTGTGATGACCCTGAAAGGTGATGGCAAGGGCTTTGACGTCGGGTTTGAGCAGGCCGCTTTCTGCGCCGACCTGATAGGCCGCGATGGCCTGCATTTCTGCACCCAACGCGGTGTTAAGAATGCCGACGTCAGTCGCTGTATCGGCATAAGCGGCTGTGGAGCCGATGAGCGATCCGCCACCTGCAAGCATGGCGACGGCCGCGGCAGACAGTGTGGCCCCGCCGCTGGCGACGAGAAATTTGCGGCGGTTCGGGATGGTGAGGGTGGTGTTTGTGTCGTTTTTCATTTTGTTCCTCGTGGTTCGAAATTAGACAAGCGGTGTCATTGACGGAAATGACTAATTTTCCGTACGCGGATAGTCTGTCGTGTTCAGTTTAGGCTTAGAAGCGATCAGTCAGGCGGCTGAGGGAGCGCGCCGCTGGCTTTATGCAGCGCGTTTTGCACATTGGCGACGATACGGTCGCAACGTGCGCCATCGAAGCCGAAGACATCGGGCAGAGTGGCTTCGAGCACGCCTTTGAGGTCTTCGCGCAAAAGTTTGTTGGCGCGATGGAGGCGCGTTTTGACGGTGTCGCGCGGGATTGCCAGAATTTGCGCCGTCTCTTCGATGCTCAATTCTTCGATAGAGCGGAGCATGAAAACCATACGGAAATTTTCTGGCAAGCGGTCAACGGCTTGTTCAATGAGGCTGCGGGCTTCGCGGCGGCGCTCTTCGGCTTCGGGGGTCGGCAGTGGAGCTGAAGCGCCCGGTGCGGCGATGCGCTCGCTCAACGCTTCGGCATTGTCAGGCAGTGCTGGGCCGCGACGGCGCAGGCGATCAAGCGCTTCATTGGCCGCGATGCGCGCCAGCCAGCCGCCAAGCCGGCTTGTGTCTTGCAATTTATCCATATGGGTGAAGGCGCGCAGCCAAGCCTCCTGTAAGGCGTCTTCAGCCTCGGTTTCATTACGCAGAATGGAACGGGCGACGCGGAAGAGGCGCTGATTATAGCGCCGCATGATGCGCTCAAAGGCGTGCGTTTCGCCCTGACGCAACGCAGCAACGAGCTTTGCGTCTTCGAGTTCAGGCGAAAGCGGTAAAGCCGCGATTTCATTTACGTTTATGGCCAGCTTCATCAAAACACCTCCTTGCCCTATATAGACGGGTCGGCGCGTGAAAAGGTTCCCACAAACTTTAAGCGTCGCTCAGAGGCGGCCCTGACGTTTGGCGAGGAGGGCCATTTGGGCGAAGAGATTGGCGGCTTCGTTGGGGTTTTGGTCGCCGGAGAACTCTTTGTAGAGCGTTGCCACATTGATGACGATACGCTCGCGATCCCCCCAATTGTCATAATCGGTCATATCAATGTCGGCGGCCGCGTCAAAGGCTGACAAGCCAGCATCATAGCGCTTGCGGGCCTCTTTTTCGACATAGAGGAGGTAGTCGCGCACCGCCATGACGCCTTTTTTGTCGGTGATGGGCCCGTGGCCGGGCACGACGGTCTCGACATCCATGGCGAGGATACGATTGCAAGCGTGGAGCCAATTTGAGACAGGGCCTTCCCACATGATTGGATGGCCCTCAATAAAGAGGATATCGCCGGTGAAGACGGTCTTGTCGGCGGGCACATAGACCAAGGCATCGCCGGGCGTATGGGCGGAGCCGACATGCATGATTTGCACGGTCTTGTCGCCGACTTGCCGCGTGATCTCGGTGTCGAAGGTGGTGGTGGGGAGCGTTTGGGTGACGCTTCCAAAGTCAAAGGCGCCAAAACATTTGGTGAGGAAGGTGCCGACATCGCCCAACTGCGGGGCGGCCTTGAGAAAGCCAATCAGAAGGTCTGGGCCTTCATGGATCATGGCTTCCTTGGCGAGCGTATGGGCGATGATCTCAGCGCCTTCGCAACATTCATTGCCGTAGCAATGGTCGCCATTGTGATGTGTGTTGACGAGCGTTTTGATTTTGGCGGCGGCAACGGGTTCGGCCTTGCGCATGGCCGCCAGCATGTCGCGCGTCAGTGGCACATCGAACAAAGTGTCCACCAGCAGGCTCTCGCCGCGATCGACGATGAGGCCAGCATTTGACCAGCCCCAACCGCCATCGGGCTGCAACCAAGCGTAGCCGCCATTACCGAGATCGTGGAGGCCTTTGGTATATCGAAACTTACTCAATCCCAGTGACATATCTTATTCCTCAGGAAATGCCCGTCATGCCGCAATCGACGGCCAGCGTTTGTGCATTCACATAGACGGCTTCGTCCGACATGAAGAAGAGTGCCGCATAGGCGACTTCCCAGCCGGTGGCTTGTCGCCCGAACGGGGTGGGCGAGCGGCCGCGCGAGGGGCGGCCTTTGGTGGCAAGGCGGCCAAGCGGCGTATCGACAAGGCCCGGCGCGACGATGTTGGCGCGGATGCCGTGGCGTGCACCTTCCATGGCGACGTGGCGCATTAAGCCACCGAGGGCGGCCTTGGAGGCATCGTAGGAGGGAAGACGTGAGCCTGCGACCATGCCGGCGATGGACGAGATGAAGATGATCGACGCGCCGTCGGTGAGTTTTGGCAAAGCGTCTTTGCAGATGAGCATGGGGCCGCGCAGGTTGACCGCGAGCGCCTTGTCCCAATCGTCAGCGTTTGCGCCCGCAAGGCCGAGCGCGCCCACGCCGATGCCGACATTCAGCACGAGCCCGTCGAGCGCGCCGAGCTTTTCAATCGCGGAGGCGACCATCGCGGTGATGTCGGCAGGTTTTGAGATGTCGGCTTTGATCGCATGGGCGTGGCCGCCCTCGCTGGCGATCATGGCGACGGTTTCTTCGGCGGCGGCAAGGTTTGCATCTGCCACGGCGACGGTGGCACCTTCGCGGGCAAACAAGAGTGACATGGCGCGGCCATTGCCGACGGGATCGGTTTCAGCATCGACAACGCGCTGGCCGCCACCAACAACGAGAATGTTGCGGCCCGTCAAGCGGCCACGACCCGGCGCCAAGCCTTGTGACTCGGGGCTTAGAGGACGGACATATCTCTCTTTTTCGGGTGTGCTTGCCTCAGACATGACGCTCCATGCTCCGTTTGATTTCATCAAGGCCGCTGCCTTCGATGTCTTTATCCTCGATCTCGATCTCCAGCGTTTCGAGAAAGCGGCAGACCAGCAGATAGACGCCGATGATAATGATGAGTTCTTGCGTGCCGCTATCGCCGATGTGGCCACGCACCGCTTCGACCAGCGCTGGGGCGCCCTTTACGTGCGCGGTCAGGTCATCGGTGAGCGCGAGGGCGGCATTTTCGGCAGGGCTGAACAGCGCCGAGGGGAGGTTGCCCTTGGTGGCAGCGATGCGCGCATCACTCAGGCCCAGCGCGCGCGAGACACGGACGTGCTGGTGCAACTCATAAGGTGACTTGCAAAGATGCCCGACGCGGAGAATGACAAGCTCGCGCAGTTCCGCATCAAGGATGCCATCGTTCAGATAGGCATTGATGAGCGCCATTAAGGGCGCAAAGGACGGGCCGCTACCTGCCAGCATCTTGAAGATGTTGAGTTGCGGCAAGCCTTGGAGGAGGGCACGGTTGGCAGGCGGCAAGTCGGCGGGATCGGGATAGGGCAGGAGCGCCATGTTCACGCCTTCTTGCCAGAGAGATTGACGGTCGGCTCTTTGCCTTTTTCCTCAATATCGACGTCGAAGGTTTCGAG
Source organism: Parvibaculaceae bacterium (assembly GCA_041688015.1). Classification (GTDB taxonomy): domain Bacteria; phylum Pseudomonadota; class Alphaproteobacteria; order Parvibaculales; family Parvibaculaceae; genus Parvibaculum. The sequence goes on along the minus strand of JBDNIY010000007.1, from coordinate 101,408 downwards.
GAAATAGGACACAGCGGTATAGAAGCCGATGGTGATGACAAGCTCTTGCAATTGCTTGGGGGGGAGCTGTTCGGCCAGTGGATTAAAGGTCGCATCCGAGGCGCGGGTGTTGGCAACAATGTCGTCAGCAAAGCGCATGACGAGGCTTTCCAACGGGCTGAACGCCTTGGCGTCGGGGCCTTCATGGATCGCCTTGATCTTGTCATCGCTCATGCCGAGTTGGCGCGAGATGCGTTCATGCTGATGCACCTCATAGGTGCTGCCCTTTAGCACACCGACGCGCACAATGGCGATTTCACGCAAAATCGGGTCGAGGTCTGAATGCATGAGAATGGCGTTGCCGAACTTTGTGAAGGCATCAAGCATGTCGCCGGAATGGCCGAGCATGCGAAAGATGTTAAGCGGCGGCAGCTTCTTGTAGGCCTCTTTGGCGCGGCCTTCGGCTAGGGCCGGATCGAAATAGGGTATGCGGGCCATTTTGTCTGTTCTCCCTGCTGGCATGTCTTTTTGTTTGGGCCAGTCTAGCGCCAGCACGGCGGCTGTCGAGCCTCTGTCGTCTTGAAGCCTTTGCGGCTTGCGCATTCGCGGCTACACTTTGGCAAATAAATGGGGAACAACCCCAATGGCTGAAAAATAGCGTCTGGGGAGACACCATCATGTTCGATCACGAGCACATCAAATCGGTTGCCGATATTTCTCGCTATCAAGCGCGGGCCAATGGCGGCGCAATCGCGCAGGTTTTTGAGGACCGCACGACGACCTATGCTGAGCTCGATGAACGCGCCAATCGTGTGGCCCAGGGGCTGATCGGCGAAGGCATGAAGCCGGATACGCGGATAGGCTTTATTGGCAAAAGCTCGGACCGTTACTTCGAGATGCTGTATGGCGCTTTCAAAGCGAAGTCTGTGGTGGTGGGGGTGAACTGGCGCTTGGCACCGCCCGAAATCGCCTATGTGTTGAATGATGCCAAAACAGAGATGCTTTTTGTCGGGGCGGAATTTTATGAAACAGTCAGCCAAGTGCTTGACCAATGCCCCAGCGTCAAACGCGTGATTGCGCTGGACGGCGGCCATGCGACATGGACATCATTTGATGAATGGCGCGATAGCTTTCCCGCCACTGATCCTGTTTTAGCTGATGCGCTCGATGATGATGTGATCCAGCTTTATACCAGCGGCACGACTGGCCATCCCAAAGGCGTGCAGTTGATGAATGCTAATTATATCGACATTCTGAACGGCAGCGTCACGGCCGGTTGGGCCAATTGGGATGTGGGGGAAGTGAACCTTGTCTGCATGCCGCTGTTCCATGTGGCAGGCGTCAATATCGGTATTATCGGCCATGCCCATGGCACGAAGAATGTGATTATCAAAGACGTTGATCCAGCCTTAATCCTTCAGTTGATCGAAAAAGAAAAGATCAGCATTGCCTTCATCGTGCCTGCGGTCATCATGTTTATTCTGCAGCTACCTGCGCTCAAATCCACTAATGTCTCGTCGATCCGACAAATCCTTTATGGCGCTTCGCCCATTGCCGAAGACGTGTTGCGTCAAGCGCAGGATGTGTTTGGTTGTGATTTTGTTCAGCTTTACGGGCTGACCGAGACAACGGGATCGGCAACGCATCTGCCGCCGCACGCGCATGATCCAGCCAAGGGCAAGCTGCGCTCTTGCGGCATTCCCAATCCGGGTACGGAGATCCGTATTGTCGATGAGAATGGCAAGGATGTGGCGCAGGGTGGCGTCGGTGAAATTCTGATCAAGACGGGTGCGCTGATGAAGGCTTATTGGAACAAGCCTGAAGCGACGAAGGATTCGATTAAGGATGGCTGGTTTGCATCGGGCGATGCGGGTTATTTTGATGAGGACGGCTATCTCTATATTCACGACCGTGTGAAAGACATGATCGTGTCGGGTGGCGAAAACGTCTATCCCGCCGAGGTTGAGAACGCGCTGTTTGGTCATCCTGCGATTGCCGATGTGGCGGTGATCGGTGTGCCTGATGAGCGTTGGGGCGAAGCGGTCAAGGCGTGTGTGGTGCTGAAGCCCGATGCAATGGCGGATGCAGCCGAAATTATTGCTTTTGCCAAGACGCGCATTGCTGGTTTCAAGGCACCCAAGTCGATTGATTTTATCACCACGATGCCGCGCAATCCGTCAGGCAAAATTCTCCGCCGTGAATTGCGCGCGCCCTTCTGGGAGGGGCGTGAACGGATGGTCAATTGACCCAGTACGTTTGGTAGATTTGGTACGTTTGATAGATTTGATGTTGGTTCGATGAACACGGTACGCCCGCGCGATGTTCTGGATTTCTGGTTTGCTGCCGGGGAAGCCAAGTGGTGGACGAAGTCTGATGCTTTTGACGCCGACATCGCGAAGAGATTTGGCGTGACCTACGCCGAGGCGCTGGCAGGTAAGCTGGAAGACTGGATCAACGAGCCGCAAGGGGCGTTGGCGCTGGTGATTGTGCTCGATCAGTTTTCGCGCAATCTCTACCGCAACGACCATCGCGCTTGGGCGCAGGACGCAAAGGCGCTGGCGCTGACGCGCGAGGTGATCCGACGGCACTTTGATGTCGAGCTACCCGTGGGCGTGCGAAACTGGATCTACATGCCGTTTATGCATTCAGAAGACTTGGCGTGCCAGCAGGAGGGGCTGACCTATTTTGCCCGGCTCGATCAGCCTGAGACGATGAAATTTGCTGAGGAACATATCGACATCATCAAGCGGTTTGGCCGGTTTCCGCATCGCAATGCTGTGCTGGGCCGGGTTTCGACGCCGCAAGAGCAGAGCTTTCTGGACGCGGGCGGCTTTTCGGGCTGATTTTTCATGTGGGTTCAAAAATTTAGGCCGGTCTAGAAATTTAGTTGGTTCTATTTTGGAACGAACCCATATGCTGGGTTGAAACTGAATTTTGGGAGCGCGGGATGGCAGACAAAACAGCAATCATCATCGGCGTAGGGCCGCATGACGGACTTGGCGCCACAGTCGCCAAACAGGCGGCCACCCAAGGGCTGCATGTTTTTGTGGCCGGGCGAACGCTCAGCAAGGTGACGTCTGTGGCCGAGGCCATCGTGGCCAATGGCGGGCGCGCGACACCCGTTGAATGCGACGCCACTAGCGAAGACGCCGTGGTTGCGCTTTTTGCCAAGGCCGAGGCGCAAGGGCCGGTGGCGCTTGCCATCTATAATGCAGGCAACAATATGCCGGGTGGCGTGGAAGGCATGGCGGCGGATTATTTTGAGCGCTGCTGGCGAGTTTGCGCCTATGGAGCTTTTTTGTTTGTGCGCGAAGCAGCCAAACACATGAGCCCGCGCGGCGAAGGTTCGATCCTTTTCACAGGCGCATCGTCCAGCATGCGCGGGCGTGCGGGCTTTGTCGCCTTTACGTCGGCCAAAGGGGCGCTGCGCAATCTGGCGCAAAGTGCGGCCAAGGAATTAGGCCCAAAGGGGCTTCATATTGGTCATGTCGTGATCGATGGTGGGATTGCCGGTGAAAAATTAAAAACAATGGCGCCGGACTATGCGGCGGCACGCGGCAAGGAAGGCCGCCTCATCAACATCGATGGGATCGCCGACATTTACCTGATGCTGCATAACCAAAAGCGCGCGGCCTGGAGCTTTGAGGTGGATGTGCGCACGCATAATGAACCTTGGTAGGGGGCACCCTGTTTTACCGGGCAAGCTTTGCCGCCCGGCAAGGTGGTGTGAGCGCGCTTGTCATCTAAGCCATTGGGAAGGCTAGGATTTGTGGCAGCGAAGTCGTGGCATAGCGCTTGCGATGTGTGGGTCAGATCCATTCTGGCCGGAGACTGTCGCTCACATGATGACCGAAAATGAACTGAATATGCTTGCCGCTTATATGGTCGATACGCATGGCCGCAAAGCCATTCAATATGCCGAATCTGCGGTGAGTGAACTTGAAGAAATTGGCGAATTGCTGCGCGCAGATGCATGGCGTTCGCTGCGCGGCGTGGTGCTCGACATGGTCGAAGGCCGCCGCAGCAAGGCGGGCCACGCGCTGCACTGACCTCTGGTTGACCTAGCGCCATAAACGCCCTGCCGAATGATCTTCGGCAGGGCGTTGTCATTTGTAGCTTTGCGATGTCAGGCTCGGCCTTTAAAACTCTAGGCAACGATAAAAACGATCTGGGAGAGAACGAGAATGGCACTAGACCCGCAAGTGAAGGCGCTGCTCGACAGCATGGTGGAAAATCCGGCCCCGCGAATAATCGATCTACCCGTGGCCGATGGGCGCGAGATGTATCGCGCGATGGCCGGTGCACTTGATCTGCAAGGCGTCGCCATTGGCAAGGTCGAAGACCAGACCATTGAGGGGCCGGGCGGCGATCTTCCGCTGCGCATCTATACGCCTGTGGCGGCGGGCGGCGACGCGCTGCCGGTGCTTGTCTATTTTCATGGCGGTGGCTGGGTCATCGGCGATCTTGAAACGCATGATGCGCTGTGCCGGACGCTGGCCAATGAAGCGGGCTGCAAGGTGGTTGCCGTTGATTATCGATTGGCTCCTGAACATATTTTTCCCGCCGCCGTTGATGATTGCTATGCGGCTGTGAAATGGGTTGAAGCCAATAGCACCTCGATCGGCGTTGATGCGACACGCATCGCGGTCGGAGGCGACAGCGCGGGCGGCAATCTTGCTGCCGTCATCTCACAAATGGCCAAAGCGGAGAAGGAGCCGGAAATCTCGTTTCAGCTTCTGATTTATCCCGTGACTGACACAGACGTCGATAGCGGCTCCTATCAGGCCAATGGGGATGGCTACTTTCTAGAGCGCGATGGCATGATCTGGTTCTTTGATCATTATCTTGGAGGTTCAGACCGAAATGATCCGCGCATCGCGCCTGCGAAGGCGGCATCATTGGCGGGCTTGCCAACGGCCTATGTGGTGACGGCGGGATTTGATCCGCTTAGGGACGAAGGGCGCGCTTACGCTGATGCACTGAAGGCGGCAGGTGTGACGACGGAGCATGTCAATTATGAAGGCATGATCCACGGCTTCTTCAATCTGCAAGGTGTGCTGGATGTGGGCCGCGAGGCGGTCAAGGCAGCGGCCAAGGCGCTTAAGGCTGGCCTGAAATGAGGCCGAGGCTTCTCAACCCGGCGGTACATCCTTTTTCTGGTCTTGATGTGCCACATCTGTTGGCGCAACACGCGGCGGCGCGGCCCGCTCATCCGTTTATGATTTGGGAACCGTTTGAGGGGGAGAGCCAAACGTGGAGCTATGCCGCGTTTGCCGACGAGACGATGCGGGTCGCCGCGGGCCTCAAAGCGCGCGGCGTGACGTTTGGTGCGCGGGTGCTGGTGCATCTCGACAATTGCCCTGAAACCATTATTGCCTGGTATGCCTGCGCGCATCTTGGGGCGGTGGCGGTGACGACCAATGCGCGCTCTGTCGGCGAGGAGCTTGCGTATTATTCCGACCATGCGGGTGTTGTCGGGGCGATTACACAGCCCAAATTTGTGGGCCTTGTTGCGGCAAATTGTAAAGCCATTCAGTGGCTCGCTGTGACCGAGACAGACAATGGGGCGCGGGCATCGGGCGAGGCGTTGCCCGTAGGTGCAATTCGTTTTGCTGATCTTTATGGCGATGCAAGCGAGGCCCCGCTGCGCAAGGCAGACCCTGACGCCAATGTCGGGGTGCAATATACATCCGGCACGACATCGCGACCCAAGGGCGTTGTCTGGACCCATGCCAATGCGCTTTGGGGCGGGAAGATGTGTGCGACGCATGAAGACCTGCGCCCTGAAGACGTGCATCTCGTTTACCTGCCGCTTTTCCATACCAATGCGCAGGCCTATTCGGTGCTTTCGACGCTGTGGGTGGGTGGCACCATTGTGGTACTGCCGCGTTTTTCAGCATCGCGTTTTTGGGATGTGTCGCTCAAGCATCGTTGCACATGGACGTCGATGATCCCCTTTTGCGTGCGTGCGCTGATGGACCATCGCGTGCCCGACAAGCACTACTATCGGCTATGGGGCAACGGCGTGGCGTCGCTGCCGACAGACGCGCATTTCCGTGTGCGCACCATCGGCTGGTGGGGCATGACTGAGACCATCACGCATGGCATTGTGTCTGACGTGCATAACCCGGCCCCGCCTATGTCCATTGGCAGGCCAGCGCCCTCTTACGAAATCGCCATCATGAACGATGACGGCACGCCGACCGCCGTGGGAGAAACAGGCGGCTTGCTCATTCGCGGCATTCCGGGCCTGTCGTTGTTTAAGGAATATTTGAACAACCCCGAGGCAACCGAAGCGAGCTTTGATGACAATGGGTTTTTCATCACCGGCGACCGCGTGCAATTGCTCGATGATGGCTATATCCGCTTTGCTGACCGCGACAAGGACATGCTGAAGGTCGGCGGAGAGAATGTTGCGGCGTCCGAAATCGAACGTGTGGTGATGAGCGTGCCCGGCATTCAGGAATGTGCGGTGGTGGCGCGCAAAGACAAAATGCTTGACGAGGTGCCAGTTGTTTTTCTATTGGTTCCAAATTGCAATGCGGCTGCGGCAATAGACCTCAGGGCGAAGGTGATGGAAGCTTGTCGCAAAGAGCTTGCGGACTTCAAGCATCCGCGCGACATTCGCGTCGTCTCCGAATTTCCGCGTTCAACACTCGAAAAGATCGTCAAGGCGGAACTCCGTAAACTGATTGATGCGGAGACTGTGGCGTAGCAACGCTTCCGATTTTGCGGAAGCTGGATTGGAGCCATGTCGCAACCCGTTTCACCAAAAGCTGACTTTTGGGCGCTGTTTATGCCCAAACTTGTGACCGTCTTGCGCGAAGGCTATGACCTTCGCGCTTTTTGGGATGATTTTATTGCCGGACTGACGGTGGCCATTGTCGCTTTGCCGCTCGCTATGGCGCTGGCGATTGCCAGTGGGGCGACGCCTGACAAGGGCATTTTGACGGCCGTTGTGGCGGGCTTTCTGATTTCGGCTCTTGGTGGATCGCGGTTTCAGATCGGTGGGCCGACGGGCGCCTTTGTGGTTGTGGTCTTCAATGTGATCGCGCGCCATGGTTATGACGGGCTGGTGCTGGCGACCTTGATGGCGGGCGTGATGCTGATTGCGGCTGGGTTTTTTCGCGTCGGCACGTTCATCAAATATATTCCGCAGCCGGTGATCACAGGCTTTACCGCTGGCATCGCCGTCATCATTGCGTCGAGCCAGATCCAAGATTTTTTCGGCCTTGCCGTTGAGAATGTTCCAGCGGAGTTTTTCCCAAAACTTGCTGTGCTGGCCGACGCTTTGCCGAGCCTTCATTTGGGCACGCTTACCATTGCGGCGGGTGCGCTTGGCGTCATTGTTGTGCTGCGCCGCTATCGCCCAACTTGGCCGGGGTTTTTGATTGCGGTCATCTTTGCCGCCGTGCTTGTGCAGTTATTTCATATTCCAACGGATACGATTGGCTCGCGCTATGTCGGACTGGAGCCGAGTTTTGCCTGGCCGACATTGCCTGCCATGAGCCTTGATCGCATTATTGAGTTGTTCCCCAGCGCCTTCACCATTGCTTTTTTGGCAGGCGTTGAATCGCTGTTGTCGGCGCTGGTTGCCGACAGCATGACGGGCAGGCGGCATCGCTCGAATAGTGAGCTTGTGGCGCAAGGCGTGGCAAATTGTGCCTCGGCCTTAGTGGGTGGATTGCCCGCGACGGGCGCCATCGCGCGCACGGCGACGAATATCCGTGCCGGTGCGCGAAGCCCGATTGCGGGTATGTTGCATGCGGCGTTTCTGCTCGGCTTTTTGCTCGTCGCGTGGCCGATTACGGCCTATATCCCGCTGGCGGCCTTAGCCGCTGTGCTCATCATTGTGGCGTGGAACATGAGCGAGATTGAACGCTTCCGCCATCTGATGAAAGCTCCCTTCGGCGACTGGGTGGTGTTGCTGCTGACCTTCGGCCTTACCGTTGTCGTTGATCTGACGGTTGCGATTGAGGTTGGTGTGTTGCTGGCCGCCGTTCTCTTCATGCATCGCATGTCAGAGGCCGTTGAAGTGCAGGCGCATTTCAAACTGATTGAAGGCGACGTCCGCGATGATGCGCCGCGCGGAGATGGCGAACCGTTGGACGAGCATGAATTGCCGCCCGGCGTGGTCGCCAGCTTTATTAGGGGGCCGTTCTTTTTTGGTGTGGCCATGCGGTTGGGCGAGACGCTGGAACGCACTGGACTTGCGCCGCGTGTCTTTATTTTGAGCCTTGCCGGTGTGCCGCTAATGGATGGCTCAGGCGCGAGCGCGATTGGCAGTTTCATTGAGCGGTCAGCGCGCCATGGGGCAACCATCATCCTGTGCGGCCTGCAAGAGCGGCCGCGCAAGGTGCTGGCTGATATGGGCATTCTAGACAATGCACATGTCGCAAGCGTTGCTGATTTTCCAGCGGCGCTGGCGCTGTCGCGCGAGTTGGTCGCCTAGCCGAGCAGCTTGCCGGGGTTCATGACGCCTTTGGGATCCATCTTGGCCTTGATGGTTTTCAGAAGGTCAAAACCGATGGCGCCTTTTTCTTCTTGCAGCCAAGGCGTGTGATCGACGCCGACGCCGTGGTGATGGCTGATCGTGCCTTTGTTTTCGAGCAGCACATCGGAGGCCGCGCGTTTGATCGCCTGCCATTGCTCGACTTCGCGGTTGAGCTGGCGGGGAAAGACATAGGTGAAATAGAGGCTCGCGCCGTCGGGATAGGAATGGCTGACATGGGCCATGACGATGCCCTTGCATTCGGGCTCAGGCACATTTTCGGCGATGGCGTTTTCGATAGCGGCGACGGTCTTTTCGCGCAGGCTCTCGATGTTGGACCAACGCGTTGAAGTTTCCAGCGTGTCGATGCCGATGCCGTGATCCATCATCGGGTCGCGCGAATAAGGCGAGCCGAAGCGGCCGTGATACCAGCGTTCGCCCGCGCTCGTGCCGAGTTTCATGGCGCCGAGCGAGGTGCAGATGGTTTCGGTGCGCGATTGGGCCCAAGCCACTGTCTCGGTATTGCCCTCATGCCCGATCAACATCAGGCATGGCTCATCGTTGAAACCGCGAAAGCGCAGATAGGCGCGCTGTAGGCGCGCTTTGAGGCTGTTGGGCGAACTGGTCGCCGAGAAAGCCTGAAAGAAATAAGTTTCCTTGGCATCGGACAGGCGCACCATGGCGACGGGAATATCGGCATGGTTGATGCGCCGTGCGGCTTCGATGCCGCTGGCTAAATCCTTGAACAGATAGCCGCGATAATCTTTGCGGGCAGGGATTTCGTGGATCCTGACGGTGGCTTCGCAGATGACGCCGAGCGTGCCTTCAGAACCCGCGACAATCTGATTGAGGTTGGGGCCTGCGGCGGAGGCGGGTGTGGCCTCGGTTGTCCAGATGCCGTTAGGCGTGGCGAGTTTTGCCGACACCAACCATTTTTCGGCTTTGCCGTAACGGTTTGATTGCTGACCTGCGCCACGCGCGGCGATCCAGCCACCCAGCGTGGAAAATTGAAAACTCTGGGGGTAATGCGCCAACGTAACGCCGTGCTTTTGCAAGGCAGCTTCCAGCGCCGGGCCATAGATGCCCGCTTCGATGGTGGCCGTCATGGCGATCTTATCGATCTGGATGATGCGCGACATGAGCGTCGTGTCGAGCGTGATGACCGTGCCGCCAAGCGATTTAGCCATGGCGTTGGTGCCGCCGACGACCGAGGAGCCACCGCCAAAGGGAATGAGGGTGATGTCGTTGTCGCTGGCGAGTCTGATGATGGCCAGCACTTCGTCCACGTTTTGGGGATAGACGACGGCGTCAGGGGCCATATCGAGCTTGCCTGCGCGCAGATAGAGGAGATCGTGATAGCTCTTGCCGCGAGCGTGGAAGGCACGTTCATAGTTGTCGGTTTTGACCTGTGCGCCACCGACAATGGCGCTGAGCTTGCCAATGATGTCATCGCTGAGACGGCAAGGCGCGAGCGTGATCGTCTCCAGCGGCTTGGCCTTGGTGATAGGCAGGCGCGCCATACCCAGCGCGTCGCGCATCCAGGCCCATTGTGGCGCATTGTCGGGCAGCATGTTGTCTTGGTTTTCTGGGCCCCAACCGTTCCAGCGGAGTGACTTGCGTTCAATCGTCATCGGATGTTGGCCTCTTGTTGGGGTTAGCAGCGCAGCGTGATGGCGGCGGGCAGGATATCAAAGCGTGCCGGCAAACGTCCCGGCGTTTCTCCGTCTACGTCGAGCAAGACGGGCCTTTCGCCGGTGGGCGTCGCGGTGAAGGAGCGTGCAAGACTGTGGGAGACTTTAGGGTTGGCAAGATGGGTGCCGTCGCGCAAGGAGCCACCGCCCGTCAGTATGTCCATGAAGGTGGTGTCGCGCATGGTGACAATATCGAATTGACCATCGCTCGGGTCGGCATTGGGCGCCATCATCATGCCGCCCCCAAAGAAGCGCCCATTGGCGATGGCGCATATGCCGACATTGACGGTTTCATCGAGGCCAGCGTCGCTTTGCAGCCGGACCATATGGGGCTTGTAGCGGAACGATGTGACGAGCGTTGCCCAGAGGAAGGCAAAGGCCCCACCAAACAGTTTTGAGAAGCTGGCGCGATTGACAGCGCGCACGACTTCGCCTGAGAGGCCAAAGCTCGCAATATTGTTGAAATAGCGGGTGCCTTCGCCGCCGTCTTCGCTGACAAAAGTTAGCCGACCCAGATCAATCTGGCGCGTGGTGCCCGCGCCAATGCGCTTGATGCAGTCTTCAAGATCTTCAGGCATGTCGAAGGTTCTGCGAAAATCGCCGCCTGTGCCGGTGTTGAGAATGGCGACATGGGCATCTGGATTGATCGCTACACCGTCTTCAAAAAACCCGTTGATGACTTCGTTGATGGTGCCGTCGCCACCGACGGCGATCACAAGTTGCGCACCGGACTTGAGCGCGGTGCGGGTCAACTCGGTTGCGGGCAGAAAGCGGGGCGTTGATGATGTCTTTGTAAAATGAACCCGGACGGCACCGAGTTCAGCTTCTAACGCGGCGGCGATCAAACGCCATGCGCGGCCTGTCTTGCCGCCGCCGGAGCGGGGATTGACGATGGCGGCGACATGAGGCGTGGGATGGATTGCGGGTTCACTCATGGACGAGCCTCCTGACCGGCCTCGGCCATGCTTGCGCCCTGCATGTCGCCTTCCATGCGACGGGGCTGCGTTTCAAACAGGCGGCTTGTCTCTGCCATTTCGGTGGCGATGCGCGTTTCATCCCAATCGAGTTCGCGCGCCATCAGATCGACAATGCGATTGAGCATGGGGCCGCCGGGATGGCCGAGCGTGCCCAATCCGGTGCGGCGGAATATGATGTCGGATAGGTGTTGGGCCATTTCGTGGCGGATGGCGTGAACGATTTGTGCGCCGATGACAGGGCTTTCGGGCACGATACGACGCAGCAGCTCGGCGCGCTCGGCCGAGTGTTCGGCGGCTGTATCCAACACTTCGTTGATGCGGCTGCCGTAGAAGTGGCAGAGATTTTCGACGATGTCGGCAGACAAATGGGCATGGCGCTTTTTGGCGCGGGTGATGAAACTTTTGAGGCGCCCGATTTCACCACCATAAACGGGCGTGCAATGGGTTTCGCATTTTTCAGTGTGGCCGAGCTTTTTTGCGGCCATATCGACGATCTGTTCGGCGAGGTGGCGCGATGTCGTCCATTTGCCGCCAAGCGCTGAAATAAACCCATCAATGCCGCTCAATGTCTTGTGGTCGCAGACTTCGGCTTCGCGGCTGGCCTTGTAGCTATCCTTGGGGCCGGTCGCGTTTGGATCGTGGTCGATCAGCGGGCGGATGCCGACATAGAAATGCAGCACATCTTCGCGCCTGAGGTTGAGGCCCGGTAGGCCATCGTTCACGACGCTCAAGAAATCACGGATGTCTTCTTCGGTGACGCCGACGCGATCAGGCTCATCTTTGAAGACCGCATCGGTGGTGCCAAAAATAGTGTGGCCGCGCCATGGGAGGACAAAGAAATGCCCGCCGATGTCGGACTGGATCGCCAAGGCGGTTTTGCCGGAAAGTTCACGCGTGATGATGTGGATGCCCTTGGAGCGGATGAGGCCGCGCGAGGGATTGTGGTTTTCGCCAAGGCGCATCATTTCGTCGGCCCAAGGGCCAGCGGCATTGATGGTGACTTTGCCTTTGATCTGGTGCGTCTCACCGCTCAAATGATCTTTGACCGTAACGCCGGTGATGCGGTTGCCATCGCGGGTGAAGCCTGCGACCTCGGCATAATTGGCGACGTCTGCGCCATATTCGACAGCGCCTTCAATGCATTCAAGGCAGAGGCGCTCGGGCGCGAACATCTGGCAGTCGTAGTAAATTTTGGCGCCGGTCAGGCCTTCTGATTTTAAGGTTGGTATCAGGCGCAGCGCTTCGGCGCGCGAGATGGAATGGTAGCCGGGGATCTTTTTGTCATCGTCGGAGACAAAATTCCGGTCATAGGACAGGAGATCATAGAACAGCAGGCCGATGGCAAGGATCAGACCGCTTTTCATGCCGCGTCCATAGGTGGGCAGCATGAAGGGCAGGGGGTGGACCATATGGGGCGCGATGTTGCCCCATATGCGACGCTCACGGAGAGATTCGCGCACGAGTTTCAACTCGCCATTGACGAGATAGCGCAGGCCACCATGGACGAGTTTTGACGAGCCTGAGGTGGTGGCATGGGCAAAATCGTCTTTCTCCAGAAGCGCCACCTTGAGGCCGCGCAAGGCCGCGTCCCAAGCTGTTGTCGCTCCGGTGACGCCGCCGCCCACGATCACCAGATCATAGTCCTTGTCGCTCATAGCCTTGAGATCGCGCTGCATCGTGTCCTAACTGCATTTCAAGTGAAGCGCGAAGGCTAGCGGGCTTGGGCGCGCGGGTCCAGTCGGATGCGCGCCCAAGTGGCTTGATGCGAGGGGTGGGTTCATCCGCGTTTTGTCAGGCCTTTTTGGCTCATGCGCCAGACCAGATGGTCAATACGGTCTTGCCCGAAGAACGGCTCGCCTTCGAAAACCATTAGCGGCACGCCCCAATGGCCCGCTGCCTTCTGGGCGGCTTCATTGGCGACGATGATGGCCTCATAATGGTCGGGGCCGGCTTCGATCTGTTTGTCGAGTGCGCTGAGATCAAGGCCAGCGCGGGCGGCGGCATCTTTCAGGTGATCGCCTTCGTGCCAATGGCGGGTGCCACTGAAAATGACGCCGCTGATTTCCTTGAGGAAAGAAAGTCCCTTGCCCTGTTCGGTGGCGGCGACGCCCAACCGGGTGAGGCGATGGATATAGGGTTGATCCTCAGGCACCTCACCTGCCTTCATGTCCATGACGATGGGGTCGGGCGAGGGCCATGCGTAGGGCATGCCGGTCATTTCGGCGATGCGTTTGGTGTCTTTCATCAAATAGGGTGGCCACTGGGGGTTCACCTGTTTGAAAAAGCCCTTGATGCGCACGGCAATGGGATAGACCGGGCGCACGTTGACCTTGACGTCATAGTCGCGCTCAAGCGCCTGCAGGCGCGGGGTGATGAGATAGGAATAGGGTGAGCGGAAGGACCAGAAGAGATCATAGCTGAGGGTCATGGGGTTGCGTTTCCTTTGTCTGTTTTGGCTTTTGTGGGCGCGATGATCAGATGGGATCGCCCTCGAAATACATTAATGATATTCATTAACTATGGGTTTTGGCTGCGCGTGATGCAAGTCCGCTGCTAGACTTTTCGACAAAGAGGCACAAACCGCAATCAGGGAGATTTTTATGGCGCAGGTTCAGGCGAACGGCATCAACATTGAATATGAGACATTTGGCGACAAAGCTCATGAAACCGTCCTGTTGATTATGGGGCTTGGCGCGCAGCTGACCATGTGGCCGGTCGAATTTTGCGAGGAATTGGTATCGCGTGGTTTTTATGTCGTGCGGTTCGACAATCGCGACATTGGGCTTTCGACGAAATTTGAAGCTGCAGGCATGCCGGATATGGCAGCGATCTTTGGTGCGCTGATGGCGGGCAAACCAGCCACGTCGGCCTATACGCTGGATGATATGGCGGGCGATGCCGTGGGCCTGCTCGATGCGCTGGGGATCAGCCGAGCGCATATTGTGGGCGCGTCGATGGGCGGCATGATTGCGCAGCTCGTGGCGATCAATCATCCCGGCCACACGCTGTCACTGACCTCGATCATGTCCACGACCGGTAATCCGGCGCTACCGCAAGCAAAGCCCGAAGCTATGGCTGTGCTGATGGCCCCTGCTGTTGAAGGCGACATTGAAGGCGCAATCACGCGCGGCATCAACGCTTGGAAGGTGATCGGCAGCCCCGGCTTTCCGACCGATGATGTGACCTTGCGCCAATGGGTGAGCCGTGACGTTCATCGCTCACTCTATCCCGTTGGCACGGCACGCCAGATGGCCGCGATTGTCGCCAATGGGGATCGCCGCGAAAAGCTGAAAAAGCTCAAAGTGCCCACCGTGGTGGTGCATGGTGCAGACGATCCGCTGGTGCCCGTTGAAGGGGGCAAGGATACAGCCGCCAGTATTCCTAGTGCTGAGCTTCGTGTGGTGCCCGGCATGGGGCATGATTTTCCGCTTGGTCTCGTCAAGACCTATGCCGATGCGGTGTCGTCTGTTGTGGCGCGCGCGCATGGCGCCAAAGCAGCGGAGTGAGGGGCATGAGCGTGAATATGAAAACCGTGAAGGCTAATGGCATCACCATCAACTATGAAGATCGGGGGCCTGCTGATGGCCGGCCGTTGCTGCTGGTGAACGGCTATACGTCCACCATGATGAGCTGGCCTGAGCCGCTGATGGATGGCTTGAAGGCGCGTGGTTTCCGCGTCATTCGCTATGACAACCGTGATGCCGGCAAATCGGAAAAGCTCAAAGGCATTCCGGTGATGAGTGATGTGGTGAAGGCGCTGAAGGCGGACACGAAGGCAGATATTCCTTATCAGCTGAGCGACATGGCCGCCGACGGCATGGCGTTGCTCGATGCGCTTGGTATCAAGCGTGCGCATATTATGGGCATCTCGATGGGTGGCATGATCGTGCAGTCGATGGCGATCAATCATCCAGACAAGATCATCTCGGTGACGTCAATCATGTCCACGACCGGTAATCCTGATTTGCCCAAGGCGAGCGAGGCGGCGATGGTGGCGTTGCAAGAGCGTCCGGCCTCGGGTGAACGCGAAGTGGTGCTGCGCCACAGCATGAAGGGGCGGCGCGTTTATCAAAGCCCCGCTTATCCGATGAGCGATGAGGCGCTCTATCAAAAATGTGCCGCCGAATATGATCATATGTACTACCCCGAAGGGGCGACACGGCAATATGCGGCGATTGTGGCCGATGGGAGCCGGGTTGATCGTCTGAAAAACGTTCGTCTTCCTTTTCTTGTCATTCACGGGAAATCTGATCCCTTAGTGACGGTTGATGGCGGCGTTGATACGGCACTGCATGTGGCAGGTGCGAAGCTCGAATTGATTGAGGGGATGGGTCACGACCTGTCCGTGGAGCTTTGCCCGCAATATGTTCAGCTCATTGCGGCACTTGCCGAGCGTGCAGAACATCAGGCCACCGCAGAATAAATTTTCCGTGTTTCAATCAAAACCCCGCCCTGAAAAACAAGGCGGGGTTTTTTGATTAGATAAAATAATTTGCGTACAAATGAACTTCACATAATTCTGAAGCGACCATTCATCATACGAAAATAGTGGCTGAAAAGCATCTTGCTTATAAGCCATATGATCTACCTTTATGCCCCGTTCAACTTCTCGTCAGCAATGCCGACATTGTGTGTTGTAGCAATTCTGCACCGAAGGAGGATTGATATGGCACGTATAAAGACGAATGTAATTACAATCGAGTATGATAGTTTCGGTTCGCCTAAGAACGAGGCAATCCTTCTCATCCCTGGGCTTGGGTCACAATTGACGCAATGGCCGGTGGATTTGTGCAAGAAACTGGTCAAGCGCGGCTACCGTGTAATTCGTATGGACAATCGCGACAGCGGGCTTTCCAGCAAAATGCCGCCTGTCAACGGCATGACCCATGACGACATGCTGGCGGCCGCGGCGGCCAAGGATTTCAACTTCGCGGGCTATACGCTGGGTGACTTGGCAAATGATGCCGTCAATCTCCTGGACGGCGTCAAGGTTGAAAAAGCGCATATTGTTGGCGCCGGCATGGGCGGGATGATCGCGCAAACGATGGCAGCAGAACATCCCGGACGAGTTTTCTCGCTGACCTCCATTATGTCAACGTCAGGCAATCCTGAGTTGCCGCGTATCAACGATGATGTGCTGAAGCTCTTTCTCCGCCCGGCAGCAATGGCCAGCGATATCGAAAGCATTGTCGCGCGGGATATGGAGTTCAACCGCCTGATCGCCAGCCCGGCATTTCCCACGGAGCCGCAAGTGCTCAAGGAATGGGCGATAAGAGACTCCATGCGTGCCTACCACCCGGCCGGTTTGCTCCGCCAACTCGCGTTGGTCAAGGCGAGTGGCGACCGTCGTGAAGTCTTGGCCGCGATCAAGGTACCGATCGTTGTTTTGCATGGTTCGGAAGATAAGTTGGTACCGTTGGCCGCAGGCGAGGACACGGCAAAGTCGATGGAAGACGCTGATCTGCTGATCGTGAAGGGCATGGGCCATGATATGCCACTGGCGCTTGTCGAGCAATTTGCAGATGCCATTGTGGCAGCTGCAGAGCGGGCCACTGGACCGGTCGTATCGTCGGCAACGAGTGCCGCAAAAGCCGGATCAGGCAAAAGCAGCGCAAAGCCGAGCGTCCCAATGGGTGTCTTGCAGCGTTTCCGTGAGGCGCTCCTAACGTCAAGAGCGTAAGCCCGCGTATGGCGTTCACCCCTTTCCTCGCAAGGAGGGGTGAACGCCACCGCAGTTCGGTTGAATTTTATTTTGTGGCCTAAAGAGCTTCAGACTTCTGCTGCGCCACCGTCGCAAGGAATGGTGGCACCGGTTGTGTAGGCCGAGGCGCGTGATGAGAGGAAGATTGCGACACCCGCAATGTCTTCTGGTGTGCCGATGCGATTGCGTGGGTTGCCAGCCTTGATTTGGTCACCGAACGCATCCAGCGTGGCGCGCATCATGTGACTCGGGAAGGGGCCGGGCGCTATGGCGTTGACGAGGATATTCTCGCGCGCTAAGCGTCCGGCCAAATGGCGCGTTAGCATGATGCAACCAGCCTTGGAGGATGAGTAGGCATAGGTCTCAAGTTCAGGCGGCACGATACCGTTGACCGAGGCAATGTTAATGACGCGGGCGGGGTTTTCGTGCGTGCCTGCCTTGCGCAGCAGCGGCAACATCTTTTGCGTGACGAAGAACGGCCCCTTGAGGTTGATGTTCATCACCTTGTCCCAACCGCTTTCAGAATATTCATCGATCGGCTCGCCCCAGGCCGCCCCTGCATTGTTGACGAGGATGTCGAGTTTTTCTTCGCGCTTGGCAAGTTCGCCTGCCAGAAATTCAATACCTTCTCTTGTGCTGAGATCGGCGGGCAGCGAAATGCAGGTGCCGCGCTTTGATAATTCATCGGCTAGGTCGTTGCAGAGTTGCGCCTTGCGGGCCGAAATATAGACCTTGCAGCCTGCTTCCACGAAGCCGGTGGCGATCATTTCGCCGATGCCACGCGAGCCGCCGGTGACAAGGGCGACTTTGCCTGTGATGTCGAACAAATTTTTCATGAAAGTTTCCCAAGATGCCATTTTTGCTGGCGCGAACTCTAGCATGAAGCGAGGCGCGCGCGCCAAGTCTCAGCTTGCAACGTCAGTGGCTTGCGACACGGGTTTTGTTGCTTCTTCGGTTTCAACGTTGAGCGGCTTTGCGGTGTGGCGAGGCTGGACGAGCGGCTCGGGCACAACGACCTTTGTGTGCATCAGGCTTTTGCCTGCGAGAATCTCACCCTCTGCTAGTTGCAGAGCCATGCGCTCTGAATCGCGCCGGCGTATGTCAGTTTCAACCTTGCGGGCTTCCTCATGGGTGAAGCCGAGGGCTTCGAGCGAGGCGACGCCAAAGGTGACCGCAGATTCGTAGGTTTCGCGGATTTGGTAATCGACGTTTTTGCCGAGCAAGTTCAATGCTTGGCGGCGGTCATAGGCACGGACATAGAGTTTTGCCAGCGGAAAATGGGATTGCACCAGATCAACAATCTTGGTGGAGGCCTCATCCTTGACGATGCAAAGCGCGATCAGCGCGGCATTTTCTGCGCCTGCCGCACGCAACACATCAAGACGTGTGCCGTCACCATAGAAGACACGAAAACCAAAGCGCGAGGCGGCCCTGATCTGCTCGACATCTCGCTCAATGGCCGTCACTTCGACGCCCTGCGAAAGCATGAATTGGGCGACGACCTGACCGAAACGGCCAAAGCCGATGATGATGGCCTGCCCCTTGGCGTCGGTGAAATCGACTTTCATTTCTTCGCTGCCTGCTTTTGGGCGCGCTAACCGATTGGCGATGGCAAAGGTCAGCGGGGTCAGCGCCAATGAGATGGTGACGCTGGCAATCAGCAGGTTGGAATTGATGGGCGACATGATGCCGGCGGTTGCCGCTGCCCCAAATAGCACAAAAGCAAATTCGCCGCCTTGCGCCAAGACGCCAGCGATGCGCAGCGCGTCGGCGTGAGCCGAGCCTGAGAGACGCGACAGGGCATAGATGATGAGGCTCTTGGTGGCCATGAGCACGACGACGGCAACGGCAATGACGCCGATATGGGTCATGACGAGGTTGAGGTCGATGCCCATGCCGATGGCGATGAAAAAGAGGCCGAGCAGAAGGCTGCGAAACGGCTCGATGTCGGCTTCGAGTTCGTGACGGAAGCTAGACTCTGCCAGCAATACGCCTGCAAGGAAGGCCCCCATCGCCATGGAAAGCCCTGCGGCCTGCATGATGAAGGCCG
Source organism: Parvibaculaceae bacterium (assembly GCA_041688015.1). Lineage (GTDB taxonomy): Bacteria > Pseudomonadota > Alphaproteobacteria > Parvibaculales > Parvibaculaceae > Parvibaculum. Next base: position 82,519 of record JBDNIY010000007.1, on the reverse strand, counting down.
CCCCTAGCACGGCCAGCAAGGCGGCGGCCGTCATGATTTCTTGTGCGTCGGAATTGGCTAGGAAGCGAAAAAGAGGGTTCAGCAGGTAGCGCGCAGAGAGCACCACGGCGGCAACGGCGGCGAGAATGCCGAGTGTTTCCGTTAAGCCGCCTGTGGGTGCTTTGTCGCCGGGGGTGAGCAGGGCGACGAGCGCCAGAAGCGGCACGATGGCAAGGTCTTGCATCAGCAGAATGGCAAAGGCGCGCTGGCCATAGCGTTGGGTCAGTTCGCGGCGCTCTCCCATCAAGGGGACGGCGAAGGCGGTGGACGACAAAGCAAGACCTGAACCTGCGATCAAGGCGGCGCGCCAGCCCATCCCGGCGGCGAGCGCGAGGCCGGTGAGCGCCGCGGTGCAGGTGAAAATTTGGGTCAGACCAAAGCCTAAAATATCGCGCCGCATCGCCCAGAGACGCGAGGGCTTGAGCTCAAGGCCAATGATGAAGAGCAGCATGACGATGCCAAGTTCGGCAAAGGCCAGCACGGATGCCGCGTCAGAAAAATAGGCGAAACCAAACGGGCCGATCAGGATGCCCGCAACTAGGTAGCCAACCACCGAGCCGAGTTTCAATCGTTTAAAAAGTGGCACGGCAATGACAGCCACGGCCAAAAAAACGATCGGAGTGAGGAGCGATGCCCCGTCATGGGGAGGGGGGAGCGGCAGAGGGGTCACGGGCAAAGGCCTTTTGCGGTAAGGCAGTATTGTGACGTGAAGTGGTGGGCGGCGATAGGGCAAACAAAAGGGGCGCTCTGTGGAAGAGCGCCCCGTTCATTCATCGTGTTGCAAATTTAGAAATTGACGGCATCAAGCTCCATCAGGCCGTCTGCGCCTGCTCTGGCGCGTTCGAGCCAACCGGCCGTCATCGGCACTTCGCGTTCGGCCCAATATTTTGCCAGTGTCAGCTTGCGCTTATAGAAGTCGGGGTTGCCCGTGCCTTCCTTGAGCTTGGCAAGCGAAACCTTTGCCATACGCGCCCACATCCATGCCAGCGTCACTGTGCCAAAAATGTTCAAGATGTCATAGGAGGCGGCCCCGGCGTTGTCGTAGTTTTTCGGCGCGTTCTCCATAAGCCATCCCGCGGCTTCGCCAAGGCGGCCATAGCCTGTGCGCAACGCGTCGATATAGGGCTTCATCTCGGCGTCGCCTTCGTTTTCCTTGATGAAGGCTTCGAGCTTGGCGAAATAGGCCAGCGTCGCGCGGCCACCCTTGGAGGTCATCTTGCGGCCCACAAGGTCGAGCGCCTGAATGCCATTGGCACCCTCATAGACCTGATTGATGCGGGCATCGCGCACGAATTGTTCCATGCCGTTGTCGCGGATATAGCCGTGACCACCGAACACCTGCATGGAAGCATTGGCGGCTTCAAAGCCCTTGTCGGTGAAATAGGCCTTGATGACGGGCGTGAAGAGCTGGCTTAGGTCTTCAGCTTCCTGACGCTCGGCCTCGTCTTTGCTGGAGCGCGAGACAGAGAAGAGGAAGGACACATACATGGCGAGCGCGCGCGCGCCCTCGACAAAAGCGCGTGACGAAATGAGCAGACGGCGCACATCGGGGAAGACCATGATGGGGTCAGCCGGGCCATCGGGGTTTTTGACGCCGGTGAGCGAGCGGCCCGCGAGGCGCTCTTGTGCGTAAGCGACGCCGTTTTGATAGGCGACTTCGCCCGCCGCGATGCCCTGAATGCCGACGCCCATGCGTGCGCCGTTCATCATGCCGAACATGCCAGCCATGCCGGCCGATTTCGACTTCACGACGTTGCCGTCTTCGGTTTTCTTTTCTGGGGCACGACCCTTCAAGTGATAGGCGACCGCATTTTCAAAGTTCATGACGCAAGTGGCATTGCCCTTGATGCCCATTTTCTTTTCAACAGAGCCGACGGTGACATTGTTGGGTCCGAGAATTTTGCCGGTTTCCTCATCGACCAGCATCTTGGGGACCATGAAGAAATTCACGGTGCTAAGATCATCGACAAATTTGCCGTCTTTGTTGGGCAGCTTGGCGATGACCATGTGGATGATGTTGTCGGTCATGTCCTGGTCGCCACCGGAGATGAAAATCTTGGTGCCGGTGAGGCGATAGGAGCCATCGTCCTGCAAGATGGCGCGCGTTTTCATCAGCTTCAAGTCGGTGCCGCAATGCGGCTCGGTCAGGCACATGGTGCCCGCCCAGTCGCCATCGGCCATGGGCTGGGCCACATGCTTGCGCATCCAGTCTTCGCCCGTTGCCCAGAGCGCGCCGAGCGCTGCGCCGCTGAGGCCGGGGTACATGGCAAAAGCCTGATTAGATGACGAGCCCATTTCAGAAAAGGCAAAGGTGATGACGGAGGGCAGGTTCGCGCCGCCCAATTCCTCGGCGACGCCGAGCTTGTTCCAGCCGCCATCGGCATAGGCCTTGAAGGCTTCCTTGAAGCCCTTGGGCGTGCGCACGACGCCGTTTTCGAGGTGGCAGCCTTCTTCATCGCCCGACTGATTCAAGGGCTGTAGCACTTCCTCGCAGAATTTCGCGCCGCCTTCCAGAATGGCCGCCGTCATATCGGGCGTGAGGTCGGCAAAACCTGGCAGGTCGGTGCGCTTCTCGATCTCAAGAAGCTCATGAAACAAAAACAGAAAATCCTCGACCGGTGCCTTGTAGCTGGGCATGACGTGCCTCCAGTTAGCTTTCAGGAATGTAAGTAAACGCGGCGGAAAGTGACATGGAAAGGGGGTTTTGTCGAGGGGGTATCGACGTCCGGCGCGCTGCTATCGGCGGCATGTACTCTGGCCGGTCGCGGCGTCGAATGCCACTTGATCCAATGGCAGCAACGCATCATCCCCCACCCCTCGCGCCTTCATCGAGACATTCACCATCACATCCTGAAAAACCTCATCCATCAGCCCCGCGCGCATGATGATGCATTGGGCGCGTTGGCTGTCGGGGCTCGCTGTGCGCAGCGTGTGGCTGGTGTCGATGCGGGCGGCGGTGACTTTGGTGTCGCGCATCCATTGCAGGCGTTCTTGGAGATGGGGCAGCGCGGCGCGGGCGTCGGCCGGGGTCATGCCGTTATGTAGCTTGGTGATGGATGTGTTGATGAGGGTTTCGATGTCATCTAGCGCGGCGGAAGCGGCGGTGTAATCGGCTTTGCTGAAAGACGCGGCGCGGGCAGGCGCGGCGAAGACGAAGCAAGCGAGGAGGCAGAGCATAAGCGCGCGCGGCATGAAAGCTCCTTGGGCGTCGTGTGGGGTGGCGTGGTGTGTATGGCTTTAGTGTTTAGCTATTGCGAAATTCGGGCGGGATGCCGAAGCCAAGATCAAAGATGATCGCATTTTCAATTTCTTCGGCAAAGCTTTCGGTTTTGCCTTCGCCGAGCTCCACATTTTCAGGATCAAGGCGTGTGGAGAGCGATAAAATGCGCGGTGGCTGATTGTCGGGGGCGGCGATGGGCAGCAACACTAATTCGATGCCATAATCTTTGCGGGCCTCAGATGAGGATGAAAAATGCCCCAACCCGCCGACATGATGATGACCGACGAGGTGGAAGGCCCCGAGAATATAGGGCCGTGTTTCGATCGGGATAAAGTCGAGAAGGTTCATGCCCTTGGGCTCAAAGCCTAAGCGCTTGACGGCTTGGGTGCCCGCCAGCCGATAGCGCACCGACCCATCTTCGGGCAATTCAAAGATGAAGATTTCTGGTAGCAGCGCCTTCATCGTGCCGGGATTGATGTCTTCGGCGCGTGGCACAGGGCCGCCGCCACGAAGGGTTTGCCAATAGTCGTAAATCTCGCGGCTTTTCGGGATGCGAAACGGCACCTTTTCATCTTCGTCGATGAATTGCAGTTGAAAGCCGGGCATCAGAAACCTTGTGTTATTGGGCCTTGCCTCATTGAGACGGTCAGGCGTGGATCGCTATTTTAACCCCCTCAAGTTGGTAAAAGGTGAAGAAGCGACGACTAACAATTTATGAATTTGTGAAGGCTGGTTTGCGTTTGCCAAGAAATGCCGCGATGCCCTCGCGGAAATCATTGGTTTGGCTGGCCAAAATCTGGTTGCGGTCCTCCATGGCGATGGCAGCCTCTAGGCTGCCTGCATCCACCGACATATTGAGGCACTCTTTGGTCAGGCGCAGACCGAGCGGTGAGGTGGTCAGCATTTCGTCAATATAGGGGCGGGCGGCCTCTTCGAGCTTGTCGTCGGCGACGACTTCGGAAACCAGGCCCACTTTCAATGCTCGCTCAGCATTGATGAAGCGTCCTGTCAGCATGAGTTCGGACGCCAGCGAAACGCCGACAAGACGCGGCAGAAAATAAGACACGCCAATGTCGCAGGCCGATAAGCCGATGCGGATGAAGGCGGCGTTCATGCGCGCACTTGTTCCAGCGATCCGAATGTCGGAGGCCAGCGCAAAGGCAAAACCGCCACCGCAAGCCGGGCCATGCACAAGGCTGATGATGGCCTGCGGGCAACGGCGCATACGCATCACGATTTCACTGATGGCGCGCTGGGTGCGCAATCCTGAGACGACGCCACCTGTGCTGTTTTCATTGGAGGTTTCGCGGTGCTTCAAATCAAGCCCGGCGCAGAAGGCGCGGCCTGCGCCCTTGATGACCACGATACGCACAGATTGGTCTGTATAAAGACGTCCGAAATAATCTTGTAGTTCGGCGGTCAATGTCGGGTTGATAGCGTTGAGGGTGTAGGGGCGATTGAGCGTCAACCAATCGACGGGGCCTTCTTTGTGGATCAGGAGGGTTTCATAGGTGGGTGCATCGGTCATGTTTTGTCTCCCCCGGAGCGGTTGGTGCTTTTGGGGGTGAGTCTAACCCGATCGAGGGCGCTGGTGCGAGCGGCAGGTAAATTCCCTCGCGTCAGCCTTCGGGGGGTTCCATGACGGCGAGGATGGCTTCGGGCAGCGCGAGCCATCTCAGTGCGACCTCACCGCTTTGGTCGATGCGCATGACTTCAGCGGTGAAAGCGTGTCCAGCGTCGAGCTTGTGCCAGCGGAGCTGACCCGAGACGATTTGGCCGATGGCGAGGTCTTCCGCGCAGCTTTGAATGCAGGCACCGCTGGCCGACCAATCACGCGCGCGATGTTCGTGTGTGTTGATGCTGACAAAGAGCCACGGATCGCGTTCGCGCGCGGCATTGCGCTGCTCGGGCTCGGCGAGACGGCTGCGAAGCTCTCCAACGAGGCGCAAAATCAGCGACATTGCTCAGACTCACTCATATTTCGGAGCGGCCCACGCGTCTTTCGGTCCACTCCGCACGGCGCGCCGACACGGATGATCGATCACGGTAAAAACATTCTGGCATGCAAGCGCCGCCCTTGGCTATAAAAGCACAGTACAAAAGTGACCCGAGATCGGCTCAAGGGCGCTTAATGAGGACAAATGACGATGAGTGATGCGCCTAAAGCCATTTTGATCGATGTTGGCCCCGGTGAGTTGATCGACAAAATCACTATTCTTCAGATCAAGTCGGAACGCATGAGCGACGCCAAAAAATTGACGAATGTTCGCCATGAACTGACGGTTCTTGATGCGGCGCGGCTGCAGCACATAGCGGCCAGCGCCGAATTGGCGCGTTTGGAAGCGGATCTCAAGGCTGTTAATGGGGCGCTGTGGGTGATCGAAGACGATATCCGCCAATGCGAAGCAGACAAGGATTTCGGGCAGACTTTCATTGATCTGGCGCGCTCAGTCTATATTCAGAACGACAAGCGGGCGGCGTTGAAAAAGGAAATCAACCTTCTGACCGGCTCGTCGATCATCGAAGAAAAATCCTATACGGAATTTAAATAGAGGCGACGCGCAGGTGGACCTCGTCGAGCACGCGGGCAACCGGCAGGCTTGAGAGATGCACGACCTCGATGGCGGTGAAGTTTTCGCGCTCGATGCCGGTGCGCTCTGCCGTGGTGTGGCTCCCAAAGAGGGCAATCCCGTCAACACCGAGATGTGAAGCAAGGTGGCTGGGGCCAGTGTCGTTGCCGACCACGAATGATGCCTGCTTCATGACGCCGGCCAGTTCAAACCAGTTGATGAACCCGCGTGGGCCTTTGAGCGCAATGCCGGGGATGTCAGCAGCGAGGTCAAGCTCGTCTGGCCCCGGCGCTGTGACGATTTGATAGCCTTCGTCGATTAGGCGTTGTGCGAGTTCGGTGTAATAGGGCCAGCGTTTTTGGGGATGGCGGGCAGACGACCCCGGAATCAACAAAATGAATGGTTTGGTGACCGCGGCAGTGGCGAGCAGCGCCGTTGCATCGTCCGCCATCCAGGAGACGTTGGGATGGCGGGTATGACGTATCGTGAGGCCCGCGTCTTTTAATTGACTGGCCATGCGGTCAAGCGATCGTACCTTCTTTGGATGCTTGAGCCGCACGGGATGGCTCGCCCCCGGCGCGCTGCCTGACCAATTTGACTGTTTGAAAAATCGGCGAAAATAGCTAGCCGTGCGGGCTGAATTTTGTAGGTCATAGACCATGTCAAACTTTTCGGCTTTCAACATTCGGCCTAGCTTGTGCATCAGATCGAGGCGCCAGCGCGGCGCGCGCGGATCGACCAGCACATGATTGACCCAGGGACAGCGCTCAAAGATGCGGCGATAGGGGGGCGTTGTGAGGACCGTAATGTCGTCATCGGCATGATTGTCGCGAATGTCGCGGATGGCCCCTTCCGATTGGATGACGTCGCCGAAGGCGCCGTGTTTGATGATCAGAATACGGCGCATGGGGAATTCAATCGTGCCTCTTGGCCCGCATGGGGCGCTGGGGTCGGTTTTCTCAGTTTTCTCGCCAATGCGATTTAACCAGAATGTCACAGCCTTAGCACACAGGCGAGGCCTATTGCAGCGCTCAATTCTCTCCTAGACTGCAGCCCCCGATTTGTTCGTTGAGCCTTGAGATGGGGGGCCTTGTTAGGCTTGGAGGCTTGCGCTCATTAAGCGGCTTCCTGGAGTGTCATAGCGACGGAATGGCCGTGCTGTGTCGTTTATATTTTGCCGTCGCTCGTTCATGCGTGGTTTGCATGTGTGGTTCGAAAGTGCCAGCAATCTACCAATTTTGATGCAATCGAAAAGAGGACCCGTTTGGGGCACACGGATATGAGTGAGGCAAATAACGATGTCGCCGAACGGTTGGGCCTTTCAGGACAAGACAGCAATGGCGGCAAAAGCTGGCGGCAGCAAATCATGGCGCGGCCTTGGCTTTCGGCAGGCATCGGCCTTGTGCTTATCTTGGGGCTTGTGTGGGCCTTGTTTTTGCGCGGCCCGACGGGTGAAGAATATGTGAGCGCGCCCGTCACGCGTGGCACGCTCAAAGTTATTGTGACGGCGACGGGCTCTGTGGAGCCTGAAACGACCGTGACGGTGGGTAGCGAAATTTCTGGTCGGCTTGAGGCCGTGCTGGTGGACTATAATGATGAAGTGAAGAAGGGTCAGGTGCTGGCCGAGATCGACACGACGACGCTTAAAAACACCGTGGCAAAATCGGAAGCGACGCTGGACGAATCCCGCGCTACTGTTTTGCAATATGAGGCGAGCCGTATCGAGGCGGCCACGCAATGGAAGCGAACCAAGAACCTTCGTGCTTCCAATGCCGCCTCACAGCTTGACCTCGACACGGCGCTCGCCAATCTTAAACGGGCGGAGGCCAACTACGCGGGTGGGCAGGCGCACGTCAAAGCCAATGAAGCCCAGCTTGCCGCCGACAAGACGGCGCTGTCGAAGGCGGTCATTCTCTCGCCCATTGATGGCGTCGTCATCGAACGCGACGTTGAGCCGGGGCAGACGGTGGCCGCGACCTTTCAGACGCCGACGCTTTTCACATTGGCCGACGACCTCAGCCATATGGAATTGCAGGTGAATGTGGACGAGGCCGATGTCGGCGAGGTACGCGAAGGGCAAGATGCAACCTTCACGGTTGACGCTTATCCCAATCGCCTGTTCAAAGCGCGGATCAAGAAGCTGCGCTATGCGTCCACCACAACCAACAATGTTGTCTCTTATGTCGCTGTTCTGTCGGTGGATAATTCTGATCTGGCGCTTCGCCCCGGCATGACGGCGACGGCTGAAATCGTCACCGCTGAAAGGAAGGATGTTCTGCTGGTGCCCAATGGTGCCACGCGGTTTACCCCGCCGGATGAAACAGTGCCTGCGCAGAGCGCAGCGGACGATGGCGTCATCCGCAAACCTGTCTGGGTGTTGAAAGATGACAAACCGGAAATGCTGTCGCTGTCACTTGGCCTGACCAATGGGCAGCAGACAGAGCTGATCGACGGCGATGTGAAAGAGGGCACGGAACTTCTGATCGACGTTAAGGCAAAGGGCACATAGACGTGAATTCCCCCGCTTCAACGCTACCACCGCTTATCGCTTTTGAGGGCGTTGCCAAGGTCTATGGCGCGGGCGAAGGCGAAGTGCGTGCGCTTGACGAGGTTGATCTCGTCATCCGCGATGGCGAGTTTGTCGCCATCATGGGGCCCAGCGGTTCGGGCAAATCAACCTGCATGAACATCGTCGGCTGTCTCGATACGCCAACCAGCGGGCATTACCTCTTCCGTGGCGTTGATGTCGGCACCTTGAGCCGCGACCAGCGCGCCCTTTTGCGGCGAAACTATCTGGGCTTTGTTTTTCAGGGATTCAACTTGCTGAAGCGCACAACGGCGTTGGAAAATGTTGAGCTACCGCTCATCTATCGCGGCATGCCGCGGGCGGAACGACACGAACGAGCTTTTGCGGCGCTTGAGGCGGTGGGCCTTGCCGAGCGCGCTGGGCATACGTCGGCTGAACTATCGGGGGGTCAGCAGCAGCGCGTGGCGATTGCCCGGGCGATTGCCAGCGAGCCTGCGGTTTTGCTAGCCGATGAGCCGACCGGCAATCTGGATACGCAGCGTTCACGCGAAATCATGGATCTGCTGATGGGGCTCAATCAAGATCAGGGCATTACCATCGTCATGGTGACGCATGAAGCTGACATGGCGAGCTTTGCTGACCGGGCCGTGGTGTTTTGCGATGGCAATGTGGCGTCCGACCGGGCGCAAACACCAACGAGAGGCGTGCCGCATCATGTTTCTTGAAACAGTTATTCTGTCGGTACGGGAAATCCGACGCAATTTGATGCGCTCGGCCTTGACCACGCTTGGTATTGTCATTGGTGTGGCGGCCGTCATTGCCATGGTGACGCTGGGCGGCGGGGCACAGCAGCGCGTGTCATCTGATATTTCAGGGCTTGGCAAAAACTTGCTGATGGTCTTTCCCGGCGCGCGCCAGCGTGGGCCGAGTACCGGCGGCGCGCCGTTCAAGGAATCCGATGTGCAGGCACTTGAACGCAACATTCCTAACCTTGAGCGGGCAGCTCCCATGTCGTCGTCGCAGGTGCGGGTGGTTTTTGCCAATACCAATTGGACAACGACCGTATCGGGCATCACCGACAGCTATTTTGCCGTGCGGCAATGGGGATTGTCGGCAGGGCGCGTCTTTGATGAAGCTGAGGAGCGGTCAGGCCGCACTGTTTGCATTCTTGGCGAGACGGTGCGGCGCAAGCTCTTTGGCGTGCAGGACCCCATCGGTGCGCGTGTTCGTCTCGGCACGGGCTCTTGTCAGGTTATCGGTGTGCTGGTGGCCAAAGGGTCTTCGACCTTCGGGCAAGATCAAGACGATATCGTGCTGCTGCCGCTGCTTGCTTTTCAGCGGCGTATTTCTGGCACGGATGATATTTCGATGATCTTTCTTTCTGCCACCACAGGCGCGTCGATCGACAAGGTGAAGGCCGACACGATTGCGTTGCTCAAACAGCGTCGGCATATCGTGCAAGGCAAGGCCGATGATTTTCAAGTTCAAGACATGCGCGAAATCGAGGCGCTGGTCGAGGGAACGACAAAGCTGCTGACGGCTTTTCTTGGGGCCGTGGCAGCCATCAGTCTGATTGTTGGCGGTATCGGCATCATGAATATTATGCTGGTCTCGGTCACTGAGCGGACGCGCGAGATTGGCATTCGTCTAGCCATTGGGGCCTTTGAGCGAGAGGTCTTGATGCAGTTTCTGGTTGAGGCCGGTGCCTTGTCGCTCGCAGGGGGCGTCATTGGTATTATCATTGGGCTGATTATTTCGGCCGTTGTGGCCTCTCTGGTCCATATACCCTTTGTGCTCAACCTACCGATTATTGCCATCGCCTTTGTCTTTTCAGCGTTGGTTGGTGTGGTGTTTGGATATTTTCCGGCCCGCAACGCCGCCCGCCTCGATCCGATTGAGGCCCTACGCTACGAATGAAGCATGCGTTACGAACAAAGCTGGGCGCTATTCGACGTTGATATGGGCCCAAATTCGTTCATGCACATAGTACCAGAGCAGTTTGGTCAATATTTCGCCCAGAGCGATGCCGCCACCCATCATCAGGTTTCCCGTTACGAACCAGGCAATGAGAAATGTGTCTGTGCTGGCCGTGACGCGCCAACTGATCGACTTTAGAATGCTGCGCATGTTCGAGGACTTGGCAGAACCTTTCCAGATCTTCATTTGATGTTCTCTCAGTGATGTAGGGGAGGTAGGGGAAGGGCAGTTCAAGAGCGAGGATCGTCAATTTGGCAAAGGTTTTGGAAAATTGGTGACTCCGGCGCGATTCGAACGCGCGACCCCCAGATTAGGAATCTGGTGCTCTATCCTGCTGAGCTACGGAGCCAAATCGCGTTTTCGGGAAACCTCATATCCGCAATAGATATTAATAGGGTGGTTCGTGATCATCATGCGTTTAGAGATCTCCAGCCTCTCGAAGTGCGCACCCTACGTCAGCCTTTCAAGTGTCGCAATGTTTTGAAATTGCACAAAAATTCCGTGTCAAAACGATGCGCGGCGTCCCATCTTGAAGCCCCGGCGAACGGGTCATTTGGGCCTTTCTGACGGCCGCCCGTCGTTTTCTGCCGTTTCCACAAACGGCATCACCCTTGCGATAGACCCTTCATACAGATGCTGACCGTTCGATTTAGATCGATCTGCTGTCTGTCTATTGAAAGGTCTCATCATGTGGCTCGATGGTTCTAACCTTCTGCTTTACCAAGTGGTCGAATTGGGTCAAAACTCAATGCAATTGATAGTTGAATTGGGTTGTATTTTTTTTTTAATACTCTCTAAAGTTGTACAACGATCCGTCAAAGGTCGTCTCGTTCCGGTTTGCCGGGAGGAGGGGGGCGCCCGATGAAAATTTTTATTTTTGGCGAGCAGCCGATTTTTTGCGAAGGCTTGCGCAGTTTGGTCGTCGCCGGTTTGACGGGGCAGCCAGACGTTGTGGTGGCGGCGGGACCGGAGGCATTGCTGTCGGCTCTGCCGGAACAAGCCGATCTCATTTTGGTTGAGCTTGTCGGTCCCAATTCGCTCGAACGCAGCGCCAAATTGCAGCAGCTCGCCGGTGCAGGATCACGCATTGCGGTTTTCAGCGATCGGGACAATCCGGCCTTTATCCGCGAGGTGATGGCGCTTGGCGTCAAGGGGTTCGTTCCCAAGGCGCTGGGTGTCAATTTGGTGATCAACGCGCTCAACCTGATCGAAATGGGTGGGCGTTATGTGCCAGATGCCTTGCTTGCCTCTCGCTCGCCAGGCTTTGCGGAAGCGCCCGAGGCCTTTATGCACAATAGAGAGAACAAGCTGACGCCGCGCCAAAATGAAGTGCTGCTCGAATTAGGTAAAGGGCGCTCCAATCAAGAAATCGCCGATGTGCTCGGCATCTCGGTGGCGACGGTGAAGCTGCATGTTAATGCGATCCTGCAGGCGCTCGGCGTGCGCAATCGGACCGAGGCGGCGATCATTGCATTGCAGACAAAGCCTGCCGCCGCGCCTCCGACTTCGGCGCAATGAAGAGACGCCATTTCATTCGTCTGCTGACGGGTGTCATGGCGGCGCAAGTCGTTGCTGTCTTTTTCATCATATGTCTATCGGGCCCCGCTTGGTCTCTCAGCGTTCTGATCCAGTCGGAGCGTGCGACACTTTCTGCTGTCGCGCCGGACGGCACGATCACGCTTGATGATGGACGCTCTCTGCGTCTGGTAGATATCGAAGCGCCTCAAACTGACGCGGCGGTGGCTGCATGGCAGGCAGCGGTGGCCACCCTTGATGGTCAGACCGTCACATTGGAGATTCAAGGGGGCGGCATTGACCGCTATGGGCGCGTGCTGGCCGTGGTGGAAAAGCCCGATCGCCTGACGCTTCAATATGAGCTGGTGGCGGGCGGCTATGCGCGCGTCATGCCGACCATGCGCATGGGCTTTGCGACGCCTGCATTGCTAATGGATGAAGACAAGGCGCGGCGCGCGCGACGTGGCATCTGGGGCGATCCTGCCTTTGCCGTCATCGAGGCCGATCAGATCGCCAAGCTTACAGCGCTGGAGGGGCGCTATGTACTTGCTGAAGGGAAAATCCTCGATGCCGTCTCTCGCAAAGGGCGCCTCTATTTCAATTTTGGGGCCGACTGGCGGACGGACTTCACGGTGACAGTTGCGCCTAGTGACGCTAGGCTCGGGGTCGGACAGCACGTGGGTAGTGAGCTTGTTTCCTTGCCAGAACTGATCGGACGGCATGTCCGGATCCGTGGTTTCATCACACGGTATAATGGCCCGGAGATGATTGTGACGAATTCCAATCAGCTTGAATTTTTGCGGCAGGATACAAAGACAAACGAGGATTGAAGCGGCATGACATCGGTTGGTAGCAGGTCCCGTCAGATAGGCAAAGTCGAATGGACCGCATTTGGTTTTGGGGCGCGTGCCAAGGCTTTGACCCTTGTGGCGCTTTTGGCGCTGCTTGCAAGTTGCACGACCAATCCGGCGACCGGCAAATCCCAACTCGCCCCTCTTAGTTCCGTTGAAGACGATGCCAAGATTGGCGCGGAAGCGCATCCCAAGATTGTGGCGGCCTACGGTGGCATTTATGATGATCAGCGTGTCGGCCAATATGTCGCCAGTGTCACGCAGCGCATCGTGCATGGCACTAGCCAACCCAATCAGCCCTACCGCGTCACGGTTCTCAACTCGCCTGTCGTCAACGCCTTTGCGCTGCCCGGCGGCTATGTTTATGTGACGCGGGGATTGCTGGCACTGGTCAATGATGAGGCCGAGCTTGCCGGTGTGCTTGGTCATGAGATCGGTCACGTTATCACGCGCCACGGCGCACAACGTCAGACCGCAGCTTTAGGGGCCTCTGTCATTGGTGCGGTGCTTGGCGCGGTCGTCGGCAATTCAGCCGTCAGCCAAGCGGTAGGCCTCGGCAGTCAGGGGCTTGTCGCTAGCTATTCGCGCGATCAGGAATATCAGGCTGATATGCTGGGCGTGCGCTATCTGGCGGCGGCCGGATACGACCCTTATGCGCAGGCTGATTTTCTCGCGGCGATGGGCGAGAACAGCAAGATTGAGGCGCAGATTTCAGGGCAGGATGGAGAACCGCAAGGCAACTGGCTGGCAAGTCATCCCGCGACGCCAGAGCGCGTTGCAGCGGCGCGGCGTGAGGCGGCGGACAGCCAGGTGACGCGTGGGCAAGGTGAGCGCAATCGGAGCGCGTTTCTCCATGCTGTGAATGGGCTGATCTACGGCGACAGCCCGGCGCAAGGTTTTATCCGGGGACAGAGTTTCATTCATACTTTTGCGCGGTTCCGTTTTGATGCGCCTGCGGGCTATCACATCGTCAATGGTATGGAGACGGTACTGGTCACAGGGCCTAACAAGGTGATCGCCAAATTTGATACCGCAATGAAATCTGCCAATGTGCCGATCGGCACCTATCTGACGAATGTGTGGGCGTCCAATGTGGCCATGTCGCCTGTCAATTTGTTCACCATCCACGGGCTTGCGGCCGCTAGCGCCACGACGCGGATCGGCGATTATGATGCTCGGCTCGTTGCCATCGCCGCACCGTCTGGCAAGGTTTATCGCTTTATGATGGGCGCGCCGCGGGGAACCTTTCCGCGCTATGCCGGTGCATTGGACGCGCTGGTGCATAGCTTTCGTTTGATCTCGGCCAAAGAGGCGGCATCCGTCAAACCACTGCGGGTTCATGTTGTCATTGCGCGCGCGGGCGACAGTTTGGCGTCACTGGGCGCACGTATGGCTTTTCCGACTTACCGTGTGGACAGGTTTCGCGCTCTGAACGGGTTGGCGGCCAATGCTGTTTTGCTGCCCGGCGAGAAGGTCAAACTGATCTGGCCTTGATTGGAGAGAACCGAGGCGCGTCCACGAAAAAGGCCCGACATTATTGTCGGGCCTTTTTTATTTCAGTAATGGATGCGCGATGCCTTATGCGGCTTCCGGCTCTTCCTTGGGCGCTACTTTTTCGCTGCGGCCTGAGCCGCTTTGCAGGGCTGCTTCGACCTTGAGCACGGCGGCGTCTTCACCGATGCGCTCAACAACGGCGACTTCGCGCGCCATGCGGTCCAGTGCGGCTTCATAGAGCTGGCGTTCGGAATAGGACTGCTCGGGCTGTCGCTCGGAGCGATAAAGGTCGCGGACTACTTCGGCAATCGAGATGAGATCGCCGGAATTGATCTTCGATTCATATTCCTGGGCACGGCGGCTCCACATGGTGCGCTTGATGCGAGCGCGGCCACGCAGTGTTTCGATCGCATTGTCTACCACGGTCGTTTCCGACAGCTTGCGCATACCAACGGACTCCCACTTATGGGTGGGCACGCGCAGCGTCATCTTTTCCTTGTCGAAGGTGATGACGAAGAGTTCGAGCTTGTGGCCCGCCACTTCCTGCTCTTCGACGTCGAGGATCTGGCCGACGCCATGCGCGGGATAGACGACATATTCCTTGGACTTGAAAACCGACCGTGGATTGGGTCGTTTTTCTTTTTCTTCCTTGCGGACTTCCGGTTTTGCTTCGGCCTTGGCCTCTACTTTTGCAGCGGGCGTAACCGCTTTTTGGGATTTTATGGCCTCGGTCTTCTTCATAGGGGGACTGCTAACCTTTGATGCAACTGTGGGCTGCGGCTTTGCCTCTGGCTTAGCTGCGGCTTTGGTGGGTGTTTTGGTGGCTTGTTTGGCGGCGGCTGCTTTGGCGGATTTAGCCGCGCTCTTGGCGACGGCTGCCTTGAAGGCAGCAATCTTGTCTTGTGTCTTTTCAGCAGCCTTTGCTGTCACCTTCATGGTGTCGAGCTTGGCGGCGGGCTTAGTTTTGGCCTTGGAGGTCGCCTTGGTGGCAGGTTTGCTTGCCGGTTTTGCGACGGGCTTTGCCTTGGCCGTGGCCTTGGCGACCTTAGCGGCTGGCTTGGCTGCGGCTTTTGTCGCTGGTTTGGTGGTGGCTTTAGCTGCGGGCTTGGCGGCTGCCTTGGTCTTGGGGGCGGCTTTGGCGGTGGGCTTGGTCACAGGTTTTGATGCCTTTGTCGGCTTTACACTCGACTTGGCCGCTTTCGCGCTCACCGCTTTTACTTTGGCGGTTGCCTTCGTCGTTGATTTTGATGTTTGGGGTTTGGCTTTTTGGCCAGCGGTTTCGGTTTTCTGGGGCTTATTCACTTTGCTCGCCATAGCCTTTCCTATACCCGAGTTGCCGACAGGTGCAGCCCGAATAAGGTCGGGTTGCGCCGATCGATCCTGATGTGCCATGCGAAAAACAGGTCGCTCGCCTGAAAGTTGTCAGCAAACGCCGTCTCCGACCATCTCAGTTCCCATTCAAGCCAGTGGTGGAAATTCGGCTCAAATAACACTCATCTCACATCCCACGGATGCCAAATAATGACCTCAGCGGGTATCTGGTCGGCTGCGACCTTTTGCTAAATATCCTCAGCACCTCTTACACAAGCTGTATAGCGGGCCGTGTATCGGGGGCCGAGCAAGTCAAAATGGGTGATAATGAACCCAAACTGACCACACCAAAGACTTAGGCCAAACGGACTGGGTCTTGGCTTGAGCGGCATTTCTCGTTAGTTTGCACGTTTACTTCACGGGATTTCATACTTGCTGACAGGCTATCACAAAAACCGCTCAAATGGAAGCTGCACGCAGAAAATGCATGTGTCGTCAGTAAGATAGGCGTTTTTAGGCCGGGTGCTGACCAAGCATCGCAGGGCGAACACCGGTCTGACGCCTCCGATCACGATGACCTTGAGGGCCTTAGTCGCCTTCGCCCGGTTCGGCGCTGAAGTGGTTTTCAAACTTATCGGGTTTGCCTTGCCAATCGTCGGCATCGGCGGGTGCTTCGCGTTTGATGGTGATATTGGGCCAGCGCACGGCATATTCGGCGTTGAGCTCCAGCCATTTGTCGAGTTCTGACTCTGTGTCTGGTTTAATCGCTTCGGCGGGGCATTCTGGCTCGCAGACACCGCAATCGATGCACTCGTCAGGGTGAATGACGAGCATGTTCTCGCCCTCATAGAAGCAATCGACAGGGCACACTTCGACGCAATCCATATATTTGCAGAGGATGCAGGCGTCGGTCACAACATAGGTCATCGAACTCTCCCAGCTACGGGGGCCTTTGCGGCCTCGGCAAGCGTAGATAAGGGCTTCACGTCTTAAACGCCAGATGGCGGTGTCAAACCCAGTCGGGACAGTACACGCAGGCGCGCCTGGCCGGATTCGCGATCGGGAACGTATATCAGGCCCGCAACGCGCCGCAACAAGTTGGCTTCATAATCGTCAAGCACGCCGTCGGCATAGACCACTTCCCACATCTTTTCGACAAGATCGATGCGGGCGGCCTCGTCATAATGCTTTTTGATGGCTTGCGCCCAGCGATGCAGATCAAGCGTATTGGCCTCGTCGCTGGCGGCGGCATCGACCAAGGCGGCGACGTCGTCAGGCGTCAGGTTGAAGTGAGTTGCGGCCATAGCGGCGATGGCGGCGCGCTCCTTGTCGTCAAATTTGCTGTCAGCTGTCGAGGCGGCGCGCACTAAGAGTGCCACCACAGCGATTTGTAATTCATCGAAACGTCCCGACTTTGTCGGCGCGACGTCACTGTTCAGAAAGGCTTTGATTTTGTCGAGCATGCCGTTTGCCTAAAGGAAAGGTCCCACTTTCGCAACTGTGGAGCCGTGTTGGTCTAATCTGGGTCACTAAAATTGTGAAAAGTGTCGGTATCGCGGCGTTCTTTCTTGGTCGGCCGCCCGCTGCCCCGGTTACGCTCGGCGGCGGGCATTTCGTCTGAAGGCGCTTTGGGCTGTAGGGGGGCCAGATCTTCATAGAGAAGGCGGGCCTCCGGCGCAGGGCCGCGCCGTGTGCCGGGCTCGCGCACTTTCAACACGCGGATATGCTCGCCCATCGCGAAGGTCAACACATCGCCGGGCTTGATACCACGCGAAGGCTTGGTGATGCGTTCGCCGTTCAGCCGCACTTTGCCTGCCGAAACGAGATCGGCGGCTTGTGTGCGGCTTTTGATGAGACGCGTGAACCACAGCCAGCGGTCCACGCGCTGCTCATTAGACATTGCAGCTCATATTTGGAGGCATCGCAGTCTCTATTTTGGTAGCTCTTATTTGGGGTCTACGCGTTCTTTCAGCACGGCGAGTGCTGCAAAGGGCGAATCCGGGTCGATGGCGCGTTCGCGACGCGGCGGCGCGGAGGACCACTCGCGGCGTTCACCCCCTTTGGCGTCGCCCTTACCCCTGCCTTTGTTGCGGTCATCCCTATTACCACCTTTGGGGCGGTCGGGACGCTTGCCACGTGGCCCATCAGCTCCTTTTTCGCCGGTCTTGTTCTCGCCCGCTTTGCCAAAGGCGTCATATTTGCCTTTGTTGCGATCTCGGCGTGTCCGGCGCGCGCCATCTTCGGTTTTGGCTTCGCCCGCAGCGGCAGGCATATCGGTGGTGGCACCTTGCGCCGCGGCTGCGGCATTAGGCTTGCGACGGTTGTGGCGCGGCCGTTCAGCGGGGTTGTGGCGACGCTGTGGACGCCAGATTTCCAATTCGACGAGTTCTTCGGCTTCGGTTTCGGGCGTCGGCAGGGGTGCGTCAGCATCAGCGTCAACACCTTCGGTCGATGCGTCAGTTGGTGCTGCGGCTTCGGGTACTGCGGTTTCAGGTATTGCGGTTTCAGTCGGTTCGACCGTGGCGCTTGTTTCGTCTGCCGCGATTTGTGGCTCGGCGTCTTGCGTTGGCTCAGGTGATACTGTTTCTGGCGTTGGCACCTCGGATGATGTCGTTTCAACAGATGCGGTCGTCTCGGTAGGCGCTGCCGCTTCAACCAGCGCGGGTGTTTCAGCTGAAACAGACGACGTTTCAGTCGATGCGGTCACTTCAACTGATACCGGTGCTTCAGCTGGTGCAGGCACGGCGAATGTTTTTGTTTCCGACGAAACGGTCTCGACAATGAACTTCGCCGGTTCGACGGGCTTTTCTTCGATCTTTGGCGGTTTGATTTTTTCAACCCGCGAGCGATAACCGATGCCTCTCAGCAGGTTTGAAAACTCTTCGCCCGAGCACCCCACCAGCGACATCATGGCGGGTGTCACGATGAAGCCACCATTGTAATGGCGCGCCGTAATGACAGGGCGAATGAGATCGGCAATGCGTTCCAGCATGTCGAGGCGCACCGCGCGGCCGCCTGATACGCGAAAGCCGAGCGCATCATAAAAGCCTTGTGGCGCAGCAGGATCGGCAGGCACAGAGGTCAGGCCAGCGGTCGGCGGTTGTGGCAGATCGGCGAAGGGATCTTCGACATCCTTGCGCGTCAGTGTCCAGAGTGTTAGCAGGGCGCGCGCCGGTGCGGGCTTCAGCAACGCCGGCATGAAGATCGAATAGCCACCGAAACGCACGCCATATTTGCGTAATTGGCCGCGAGCCGCTTGATCTAGTGAGCGCACATCTTCGGCCACTGTCTCACGATGTAGCGAGCCGAAATTTTCGATCAGACGAAAAGCAATGCCGCGCGCGAGGCCTTCAATGTCTTCGGCGTCATGCAAGGCGACGAGTGGACTCAGGACGGTGGTAAAATGCGCCTTGGTCCAGGCTTCAAGCCGGGCCGTCACATTTTCGCGGCTTGCGCCGTTCAGTTCCTCGCCCGCGATCAGTTCAATGCGTGGGTTCAAGACCGTGTCTGAAGGTTTAAGACTGGCCACCTGATGGCCGTCCCAGATGAGCCGTCCGTGATCGGACAAGCTAATGTCTGTATCGGGGGCGGCACCCAGCCGCGCGGCGCGCGCGGCAACTTCGAGCGCGATCACAGGCTCTGAGGCTGCGCGCAGCACGTTGGCATGCACGCCCTCGGCCTTCAAATCGGGCACGAACACAAAACCTTGCAGGCGGCCGACATATTCGCCTTCCACCAGAACTTCGCCATCACTGTTTACAGCCGCCATCAGATCCTCTTTTTGGCGAAGACGCTTAATCAGAACACTGGTGCGACGGTCGATGAACCGTTGCGTCAGACGCTCATGCAAAGCATCAGAAAGCCTATCCTCTACCGCACGCGCGCGCTCTTGCCAATGCACAGGATTGTGGAGCCAGTCAGCGCGGTTGGAAACATAGGTCCAGGTGCGCACATGAGCAATGCGCTTTGACAATGTATCTATGTCGCCATCAGTGCGATCAACGCGCGTCAGTTGACTTTCCATCCAGCCTGCATCGATCCGCCCGTCGCCCTGGGCGAGGTATAAATAGAGCTGCGTCAGCAAACTGGCATGTTCGCTGGCCATTGTTTTGCGAAAATCGGGGACTTGCGCGACTTCCCAGAGCCTCTTGATAGCTTGTGGCGAGCGGGTCAGGCGCGAAACATCCTCGTTTTGAGACATTCTCATGAGGGCGTCGAGGTCATCGGCAGTGCCTGCGCGCACTAATCCGGGCACATTTGGCGGCACTTCAAGGCTTTTGATGAGGGCCGCGATGGATGAAAATTCCGGGTGCGGGTTGCGCCATTGCAACAGTCTTTCGGCGTCAAAGTCATGGTTTTCGACGCGCTGGATGACTTCATCGCTCAGCATGGAGGCGTCCCCCGTGATGCCGAATGTGCCATCATTCATGTGGCGGCCCGCGCGCCCGGCGATCTGAGCGATCTCGGAAATCTTCAGCGGGCGGTGTTGCACCCCGTCAAATTTGGTCGTGGCGGCAAAGGCCACATGGTCCACATCCATATTGAGGCCCATGCCGACGGCATCCGTTGCGACCAGAAAATCAACGTCGCCCGATTGATAAAGCGCGACTTGCGCATTACGGGTGCGTGGGCTCAAAGCGCCCATAACAACGGCGGCGCCGCCGCGTTGGCGGCGGATCAACTCGGCAATGGCATAGACCTGATCGGCTGAGAAGGCGACGATGGCAGAGCGGCGCGGCAGGCGCGTCAGCTTTTTGGGGCCGGTCCAGGTGAGTTCTGAAAAGCGGGGCCGATTGATGAAAATCGTGTCGGGGAGCAGTTTCTGGATCAATCCGCGCACGGTTTCAGACCCCAACACCATGGTCTCGGATAACCCGCGGGCGTGCAGCAATCGGTCGGTGAAGGTGTGGCCACGTTCGCGGTCGGCGGCCAGTTGAATTTCGTCAACGCAAAGAAATTCGACCGGGCGCTCCAGTGGCATGGCTTCGACCGTGCAGACGAAATAGCGCGCCCGGAGCGGCATTATTTTTTCTTCGCCGGTGATCAGTGCCACCTCGCGCGCGCCTTTGATGCGCACAATTCGGTCGTAAACCTCGCGCGCCAAAAGCCTCAGTGGCAGACCGATCATGCCGGAGGAATGGGCCATCATGCGGTCGATGGCGAGATGCGTTTTGCCCGTGTTTGTGGGCCCCAGCACGGCAGTGATGCGGGCAGGGCGAGGTTTGTTCGGGAGGGTGTGGATGTTCATTGTCACGATCAGGATCCTGTCAGCACCTTCAAGGCAAAGCGCCGGCAACGCAAGACGAGATGGCTTGCGTCCCGCGGCATCGCTATGCCCACATCTTGTGTTTCACGCTTTTCGCACCTGTTAACGCTTGTGACCCGTGCGTCTGGAATATTAAACGAACGAAGCATGACCGAATCGCTGTTAGGCTGATCTTCGCTCTTCGTTCACGGCTAAATCTTGTGGTTCGACAATCACTTAGGCAGAGGAAGCGTTAACGCAGGGGCAAGTGTGTCGGCTCTTTCGTTCGCTAGACCACAGTCTATAGTGGCAGCCATCGATATTAAAAATGACGACATAAGAGGGAGGAATCGGCAGATGGATTTCGAAATTCCAAAGGACGTTACGGCCTATCTGGGCGTGCTAGACGCCTTCATTGAAAAAGAGATTAAACCGCTTCAGGCTCAAGATGACAATGAGCGCTTTTTTGATCATCGTCGCGAGCATGCGCGCACCGATTGGGACAATCAGGGCCTGCCGCGTCACGAATGGGAAGCGCTGTTAGGCGAAATGCGGCGCCGCGCCGACAAGGCAGGGCATTTGCGTTATGGCCTGCCCAAGGAATTCGGCGGTCAGGGTGGCAGCAATCTGGCGATGGCTGTGATCCGCGAGCATCTCGCGGCTAAGGGCCTTGGCCTTCACAATGACCTTCAGAATGAATCATCCATCGTCGGTAATTTTCCGACGGTTTTGATGTTCCGTGATTTTGGCACGCCCGCGCAGAAAGAAAAATTTATCAAGGGCGGCCTCGATGGCACCACGCGGATCGCCTTTGGTCTGACCGAGCCCGATCACGGATCGGACGCCACCTGGATGGAAACACGCGGTGTGCGCGAAAAGCGCGATGGCGTCGATGGCTGGCTCATCAATGGCCAGAAAATGTGGAACACAGGCATGCATGTGGCGACGCATGATTTCGTGTTTGCCCGCACCAGCGGCAAGGACGGTGATGCGCTTGGCATTACCTGTTTCATCGTGCCTTGCGATGCGCCAGGCGTGAAGATCGAGGAATATCTTTGGACCTTCAACATGCCGACCGATCATCCGCGTGTGTCGTTCACCAATGTCTGGGTACCGGACGGCGAATATCTGGGCGCGCCGGATCGCGGCTTGGAAGCAGCCCAGCATTTTGTGCATGAAAACCGCATTCGTCAGGCGGCGTCGGGTGTTGGTGCAGCGCGCTATTGCATCGAAGAGAGCGTCGCCTATGCCAAGATGCGCAAGCCCTTCGGCAAGCCATTGGCGTCCAATCAGGCGATCCAGTTTCCCTTGGTTGAGGCCTATACTGAATGTGAGATGATTTCGAATTTCATCTACAAAACCGCATGGCAGATGGACCAGATGTCAAAGCCCGACGTGGCAAAATATCTGTCGGACAAAGTGTCCATGTGCAATTACCGCGCGAACCGTCTGGTCTGTCAGACGGCTGACCTTGCCATGCAGGTGCATGGGGCCATGGGCTATTCGCGCCATAAACCGTTTGAACATATCTATCGCCATCATCGCCGCTATCGGATCACCGAAGGCTCGGAAGAAATTCAGATGCGCAAAGTGGGCGGCCATCTCTTTGGTTTCATGGGCTCTAATCGGCCTGCCAAAGCGGCGGAATAATCCGATATGGCGACCCGGCTTCTTCTCATTCGTCATGCGACAGCCGAGCCGGGTCGCGATCTGCCGGAGTGCGACTGGCCTCTTTCGCGAGAAGGTCGGCGGCAGGCGGAAACGCTTGCCGCCGATCTTGCTTCGCGCTCCATAGATGCCATTTGGTCGAGCCCCTATCCGCGTGCCGTTGATACGGTGAAGCCATTTGCAGAGTCGGTAGGGCTTCACATTAAGATAGACCATGACTTGCGCGAGCGATTGTTTTCGCCGGTCTGGATTGACGATTTTGAAGTGCCGCTCAGACAGTCATTTGACGATGCGCATTTCGCTTTGCCGGGTGGTGAGAGTGGGCATCAGTGCCGCGAAAGGTTCATGGCAGCCCTGACGCGGATTGCGGTGCGCCATCGCGATGAAACGGTTGCGATTGCGACCCATGGCAATGCGATCGCGCTAGCGCTTTCGAGCCTTGATGCGAGCGTCGATTTTGAATTCTGGAAATCGATCCGTAACCCCGACCTATTTGAGCTTGGCTGGAGCAACGGATTCGTATGGCGGCGAGGCTGAATTTCGGCGCGCCGTTAGGCTTGGTTCGCCGCCGACTTTTTCATCGCGTCGGTGGTTGCCTTGGGGGTGCGCAGGCGACCCGCTGGCAAGGTCATGCGTGCCGTGGTGCTTTCGCCAAAGACGCTTTCAAGACCGAATGTCCCGTCGTGCAGTTCTGCCAGTGATTTGGTGATGGACAGACCCAGCCCTGTGCCGCTGTGCAGGCGGGCGCTGGAATCGTCAACTTGGCCGAAGGGTTCAAGCACTATTTCCAGTTTGTCCGGCGGGATGCCAATGCCGTTGTCGGTGACGCTGAGCGTCAGCGTGCCATCGGCATTGTGATGGGCGGCGACGGCGATCAAGCCGCCTTCGGGCGTAAATTTTGCCGCGTTGGACAGGAGATTCAGCATGATCTGGCGGATAGCCCGCATGTCGGCATGGACAAGCGGCAGGTTGTCGCTCACGTCGAGCGTCACGGTGATCTTCTTTTCTGCCGTGCGGGGGCGCACGATTTCAATCGACCAGCGCATGACTTCGCCGAGTTCAATATTGCTTTCTTCCAGCGGATAGCGGCCTGCTTCGATCTTGGAAATATCGAGAATGTCGTCGATCACGTTCAGCAGATGTGCGCCACTGTCGTTGATATCCTTGGCGTATTCGCTATAGCGCGGGGAACCCAATTCGCCAAACAACTCACTTTTCATGATGTCTGAAAAGCCGATGATGGCATTCAGCGGGGTGCGCAATTCGTGGCTCATATTGGCCAGAAATTTGGTTTTTGCGCGATTGGCGAGTTCGGCGGTCTGGGTCGCAGCGCGCAGGTTTTCTTCCGCGCGGCGCCGGTTGATGGCGATGGAAGCCAGTTGAGCCGTGCCGAGCAGGTAGGACTTTTCCCATTCGCTGGGTCGGCAGGGTTCCTTCATATAGACGGCGATGGAACCGGAGCCGCCTTTGAGATCAGCGGCGCGAAAATTCTGCATCCAAAGCGCGCGCACGCCATAGGTCTTTGCAAACTCGATCGTATCTGGCTGGTCGGTGAATTCCAGAAGATCAGGCAGCACCAGCAGGCCCTCATTGCCCGTGACCGCTTGGCCGAAGGCGGCGGTCTTGTTGTTGTCCCAGAAGGTGGAAATGGCGTCGCCAAAGTGTTCGGGGAAACTGGGTGAGGCGCAAACGGTCAGGTTGAGGGCATCGTCTACCAGAAAGATGGCAACATTGGCCGTCGGGTTGCTCTCTTCGGCGCCTACTGCCGCCAGCATCATGACTTCGTTGATTGGCGCGCCCGAGGCCAGTGCTTCCAAAACACGGAACTGGTTTGTGATTTCGGTCTGGCCACGTTTGCGGTCCGTGATGTCGCGCATGTTCAGCACATAGCCGCCAACATTGGGATTGGTGCGCAAGTCGGAAACCGATGCTTCAAACCAAACAACTTTGCCGCCTGTGCGGGTGGTGTGAAATTCTAAATGCTCGCCCCGCGGGGTATGCCCGCTATTTTTTTGCAAAACCGCTTTGACCCTTTCGATTTCGTCAGGCGGCAGGAATGAGTAAACTTGGCGACCCATCATGTCTTCGGGACGCATGCCGATGGAGCGAACCGAAGGAGACGCGTAAGTGATGACTTCATCGGCGTCGGTGACGATGATGCCGTCAAAGGCATTGTCCACCAGTGCGCGGAAGCGTTCCTCGCGCCGCATCAGTTCGGCGTTGGCTTCCTCGGTGCGCAAGCGGGCTGCTTCTGAAATGTCGCGTGCGGCCGCAAGGTCGGTAATCAGGTTCTGATTGTGCAGGCGCAGATTGTATTCGGTTTTGATCGAATGACGGGTCTGGTTGGCCATGCGGATGAGAAATAGATAGGTCAGGAAGAAGGCGGCGCCCAGCATCTGAAAGGTTGGGGTTCCATTCCACAATACGCCCAGTACCGCTGCAAAGACCACGGGCAGTGAGCAGGCAAACATGGCCTTTCGGCTCGGTGCGGCGAGAATGCTGGACAGCAGGGCATGAATGACTTGAATCAGAATCAGGCCGAGATTCTGGACGTCGTTTCCCTGTTTCCAGAACAGAGGCAACATAGCGACCCAGAGGACGTTCATCACCACATATCGGGTCGCACTTGCGTTCGCCCATCGCGCGGTGTCCGCCGTGGCGGTGTCGAAGAAGCGGCGTTGATAGAATGTGTATTCGATCTGCAGTGCCGAGGTGGCAAGCCACCAGAGGAGAATAATTTTGGGACTGAATTGGCTTGGCAAGGTCAAAGCGATGACGCCACAGACTGCCGGATAGAGCAGTGGGACGGTCCATAGGTTCCGCATCACGGACTTGAGCAGGTCAAGTTCGATTTCGTCCTGATGTCTGGCGGCGACCGTCATCGGCTCCTCCCCACGCAGGCGCATTCCTACATCAGCCGCCCCTCCTTTCCTTGCCTGCGATCCAAAAGTGCTGGCAAAAAGGGACGCGCTGACGAAGCGCCACGTATGTTGATCGCCTATTGTCGGTCAGGAGCGTAAATATTCCCTGAAACGGGGCCTGCTTGGCCGTTAATAGTCTGGGGAATCAGGCCCCGTTTCAATTGTGCCTTGTTGGATCGCCCGTCTGGGGGCGATGTAGCAAGTGGCTGCCGTGCGAGCATCAAGGGCAGTTTTGGGCTGCCAATATTGTGCAATCCAGTTACTGGCCTGAGATTGGGCCACGAGGGTTTCTGATTGGCTCAGGTGATCGCGCAGCTTGTCGTTGATTTTTTTATCTGGTTGCACACCCAGCGAGAGCAGCGAGGGGTTTTTCATATAAAGAAGACCCCATTTTCCAGCTTCAACATTGTTCTGCTGCACCCCATCGCCTTCAAGATAGGTCTGGGCCAATGCCTTTTGAGCGTCCGGCCAACCCGCATTGGCGGCGCGCTTCAGCCAGACCAGCCCATTTTCAGCCTTTTTCGTCTTCATCAGGCATTGGCCGAGAGCCGTTTGCGCTCCTTCATAGCCGTGCCCACGGTAGGCGTAGCAGGTGAGCACCGAGATGACCTCGTCGCTGCAGTTACCCGTGCTCGCCATATCCATTGTGTCGGAATAATGGGTGCTTGCCGGGTCGAGTTCTCGGGCTGTCGGAATGACGCTGCCATCATCACCGCGTCGGTGGCCGCCGCCGCCGCAACTAGCCAGAAAGAAACTTGAGAGTGTGACAAGCATCACAAAACCCATAGTGCTGCGGCGAAAGCTGGCGGTCATCGTGTTTCCCCTCGTGACCGGGGCTTGCGACCCCCGATCATGTACTCAACATGCGCGCCGGGTTTGGCCGATGCTTGATCTTGGCAGGCATCGTGTTGTGATTTTGGCGTGTTCGCAAGCCGGTTTACGCCTCAAACGTGCGAATTATCTGAAAATGCGGGTGTCATTCGGTTTGATGAGATCGATACTGACGCAGCGGAATTGTCTGTTTGAGATCACACGTCGGCAAATCTATGCGCGATGTTTGACCGTTTTGTGCATCTCTCCGATACTCCGCGCGATTTTAGCCCTCCACTTGGGGTGCTGCCCGGCATGTTAGGATCGCTTTTGCGGTCTTAGAACATTTCTGGGGCGTTTTTAGAATTTCGAACGAGAGTGAACGATATGGCCGACAAGAAGAACCTGCAGGACTGGGAAGCGTCGGTCGATAAGATGACTAAGGGCCGGGGCGTCTCGTCGCTGGTGTGGCATACGCCCGAAGGGATCGACGTCAAGCCGCTCTATACGGCGGCCGATCTTGAACGTCTTGCAGCCGACGGTTTCGACGCGGACACTCTGCCGGGCTTTGCGCCCTTCACGCGTGGGCCGCAATCGACCATGTATGCCGGTCGACCTTGGACTATTCGTCAATATGCAGGCTTTTCGACAGCGGAAGAATCCAACGCCTTCTATCGGCGCAATCTGGCCGCTGGCCAGAAAGGCCTCTCGGTCGCATTCGACCTTGCCACCCACCGCGGCTATGATAGCGACCATCCTCGCGTGGTGGGCGATGTTGGTAAAGCGGGCGTGGCGATCGATTCCGTTGAGGATATGAAGATCCTGTTTGACCAGATCCCGCTCGACGAAATGTCTGTCTCCATGACCATGAACGGTGCGGTCGTTCCTATCCTTGCCAATTACATTGTGGCGGCCGAAGAGCAAGGTGTGAGCCAAGACAAGCTCGCGGGCACCATTCAGAATGACATTCTGAAAGAATTCATGGTGCGCAATACCTATATCTATCCGCCCGAACCCTCCATGCGGATTATCGCCGACATCATCGGCTATTGCTCTGAACATATGCCGAAGTACAACACGATCTCGATTTCGGGCTATCACATGCAGGAAGCGGGCGCGACGCAGCTTCAGGAATTGGCCTTCACCATTGCCGATGGCCGTGAATATGTGCGCGCTGCGCTCAAGGCCGGCCTTGATGTCGATGAATTCGCGCCGCGTCTGTCGTTCTTTTTTGCCATTGGCATGAACTTCTTCATGGAAGTCGCCAAGCTGCGCGCGGCGCGCCTATTGTGGGCGCGCGTGATGGAGGAATTCGGCGCCAAAAACCCAAAGTCTTTGATGCTGCGAACCCATTGCCAGACGTCAGGCGTGTCGCTGACCGAGCAAGATCCCTACAACAACGTCATCCGCACAACCATTGAAGCACTGGCCGCGGTGCTTGGTGGCACACAATCGCTTCATACTAATGCGCTTGATGAAGCCATTGCCTTGCCGACGGAATTTTCTGCCCGCATCGCGCGCAACACCCAGCTTGTCATTCAGCATGAGACGGGCGTCACCAATGTCATCGACCCGCTTGGCGGCTCGTATTACATCGAAAGCCTGACGCATTCGCTGGCGAGCGAAGCTTGGAATCTGATGGAAGAGGTGGAAGAACTGGGCGGCATGACCAAGGCGGTTGAAAGTGGCATGCCTAAGCTCCGCATCGAAGAGGCGGCAGCTCGCAAGCAGGCGCGCATTGACCGTGGCCTGGAGGTTATTGTCGGCGTTAATAAATACAAGCCGACAAGCGAAGAACATCTCGACATTCGTGACATCGACAATGAGGAAGTGCGCACCTCGCAAATTGCCCGTCTAAAGAAGATGCGTGAGACGCGCGATGAAACCAAGTGCCAAGCCGCGCTTGATGCTTTGACCGTAGGCGCAAAAGGCAAAGACAATGTGCTGGCCTTAGCGGTGGATGCGGCCCGCGCGCGGGCCAGTGTTGGTGAAATTTCGGACGCCATGGAGAAAATCTTTGGCCGCCACCGCGCCGAGATCAAATCCATTTCGGGTGTCTATGGTCAGGCTTATGAAGGAGACGCAGGTTTCATGCAGATCCAGAAAGAAATCGAAGAGTTCGCCGAAGCGGAAGGGCGTCGCCCGCGGATGCTCGTCGTCAAGATGGGGCAGGACGGCCATGATCGTGGCGCGAAAGTGATTGCCACGGCCTTTGCCGATCTTGGCTTTGACGTGGACATCGGGCCGCTCTTTCAGACCCCTGAAGAAGCCGCCCGCGATGCCATCGAAAACGACGTGCATGTGATCGGTATTTCATCACTTGCAGCTGGCCATAAGACGCTGGTGCCCACATTGGCCAAAGAGCTGAAACGTCAGGGTGCGGGGGATATTTTGATTATCTGCGGCGGTGTTATTCCTCAGCAGGATTATGCCTTTTTGAAATCGGCAGGTGCCGCGGCCATTTTTGGGCCGGGCACGAATATTCCGGCGGCCGCGTCCGATATTCTCCATCTTATCCAAGCAAAACGTCCCACCACAGCCTAATTTTTAGATTTTTAAAAAGTTTGTTGACGGACGAATTGACGCATAAAAAGTGAGGGAAAGTTGCAATTTTCTGCGACATTTCCGCACCTATACGTCTTCACATCTTGCATGGTTAACGGCAGCCACCTAAATCTCGCCGCAATGGTTGGCCATAAAAGAGTTGATCCGGTTCAAGCCTCGCAGCGCTCAACGGTCTCCGAGTGCATTTGATGTGTACCCATTTGGGCTCGATGTCATTCAAGGCGAACTACGCAAGCGATGCGGTCTGCGCGTTAGGTGCTTGGACAATTAGCGCTGTTGGAACGTTTATATCTGAGAGAGATCCGACGGAGGTGCAATATGAGCGCCCACGAACAATCTGCTCGCGTCGATGTCGCGCAGGACGGTTTTGAGCGCGTGTCAGATGATTCACTTCATTCATCGTCTGACCCTCAGGCTTATTATGCGGTTTTGGCAGAACGGCTGGAAAAACTGGTTTTTGACATGCAGCAACATGGAACGGCGTCTAATGACCCGCTGCTCTTGCGTTTGACTGATCTTCTATCGGAAACGCACGGTCTTTTGCACAAAGACATGTAAGGCGGATCAGCCGCGTCAGTTTTCGGCGGCGCGTTGTTTGTCGGGCGCTGCGTCGGCAACCTGAGTTTGCGTCAAGTTTTTTAGTTTCATAACCGCGCTGCCAAGCGGCGTTCTCAGTTCAAACCTGACTGGCATATAAACCCGACCGCCATCAAAGGGAGCGAGCCATATTTTCATGTCGTCATTTCGGCGCAGCATGGTGGTGAACTTGCGCTTCTTTTCGGGCGGCGCAATCGCTTCATAGCGAATGGTGCAAACGACGGCGGTGATGGGTGTTGCTGGTTGATCGGGGTGGGCTGTGTTCGGCGGCGTCATCTTTTTTTTGCCGACATAATTGAACGTTAGATTGAAACGGCGGCGTCCATCGAACACTGCCAAGGTGCGCGCGCAAGGGTTTGCGCCGCCTGCCACCGGCAGCATGAAGGCGCTGACGGGGTCTTGGGTGTTGATTTGCAGCGCCGGTTTCACGTCCTTCAGATCGCGGGCACTATAGGGTGGTGTCGCGCTGAGGCGTGGCATATGCGATTTGTCATAGGTCAGCGTCAGCACACGGGCGTCTTTCTTTGCCGTGGTGTCTGAATAAAACCGCCGCGGCTCGACACGTTCGGCTTTGAGCCTGCCTTCACTCGCCAGCTTATAATCTGCGGGATAAAACGCCGCTGCGACACCCACGGTGGTCATCTCGGTGGCCAGTCGATAGTCGTCGTGCTCAAGGCGGGCATTGAAGTTGCCTTCGACAAACAGAAACCCGCCGACATAGATCGTGAAATCTGCCGTCACATGGGTCGGATTCATTTGGGTCGGATTCATGGGGCCGGTGTCTTGTACAGGCGGGGTTTGGGTGGCAAATAGCGGTTGGGCACCAGCCATTGACGCGGCAGCAACCAAGGCCACCAGTTTACAGGCGGCTTTTGACCAAATTTTGTGGCTTGTCTTTATTGCCATGGCGTGGACTTCCTCTGTTTCGAGTATTCAACGCACGACGCGCCGAAAACCGTCTCTGGACGGCGTTGGCCCAAGCCAGTATGCAACTTGGGGTATGAATTGGAACAAGGCAAACGCCAGATGCAGCGGTGGAGGTAAGATTGAGCGCACGAGGCACAAGCGATCCTGTGGAACTTGCCGCGCGTATTCGCGCTGGTGAACGCACGGCTTTGGCGCGCGCTATCACGCTTGTCGAAAGCTCGCGCGCTGATCATCAGGCGCTTGCACAAGCGCTTCTCACTCTGTTGCTGCCTGACACCGGCGGGGCCGTGCGTTTGGGGCTGTCGGGCGCGCCAGGCGTCGGCAAATCGACGTTCACTGAGGCCTTTGGCCTATTTCTCACCGAACGCGGCCACAAGGTTGCGGTACTGGCCATTGATCCCTCGTCGTCGCTATCGGGGGGGTCAATTTTGGGCGACAAAACGCGCATGGAGCTTTTGGCGCGTGATCCCAATGCTTTCATTCGGCCATCGCCTGCCAGCGGCACGCTGGGCGGTGTGGCGCGGCGCACGCGCGAGGCGATGCTGCTGACCGAAGCCGCTGGCTTTGACGTTGTGCTCATCGAAACCGTGGGCGTCGGTCAATCCGAAACAGCCGTGGCCGATATGGTCGATATGTTTTTGCTGCTCTTGTCGCCGGGTGGCGGCGATGAATTGCAGGGCATCAAACGCGGTATTATGGAACTGGCCGATCTTGTCGTGGTCAATAAAGCCGATGGCGACATGCTGCCTGCGGCCAAGCGGGCGGCCATGGAATACAAGGCGGGGCTCCGCCTCATGCGGCCCAAAAGCGCGCATTGGCAGCCCAGTGTCTTGTTGGCCTCCGCGCTTAAGGGGTCCGGCATGGCCGAGATCTGGGAGGCAGTGAGCGCGCATCATGAAGCTCTGCAGGGCGCAGGCGAGATCGCCCGGCAACGTGCTGCCCAAGCTCAGGCTTGGATGTGGACAGAGATTCGCGAAGGGCTTTTGACCTCACTCAAGGCAAACAAGGAGGCCGCGCGCCTCATTCCCGTGCTTGAGGCCGACGTGACGTCGGGGGCCATCACACCGACGCTGGCTGCCCAGCGCTTGCTTGGGCTGGTGTTTGGCGAGGGGCAGGGCTGAAAAGGCCTGTCTGGCCCTGAAAAATGCGGTTTTTAGCCGCCATAATGCGCTAGTTTTGCCGCTAACCCTTGACGGGTTGGTCTGCTCCTTTTATACGTTCGCGCCTGTTCGGTCCTTATCGGCCCGCCCCACTCATTTGCCTGTGCGCCCTTATTCGGGCTGCCCCAAGCTGATTGCAAGGAAGTATCCCATGTCGCGTCGTTGCGAACTTACCGGCAAGGCCGTCATGTCTGGCAATAATGTGAGCCACGCCAACCGCAAGACGCGGCGTCGGTTCCTGCCCAACCTTTGCCAGGTCACGCTGATGAGCGATCTGCTCGGCAGCCAGCATTCACTTCGCATTTCAGCTCATGCGCTGCGCTCGGTTGAGCATAATGGCGGTCTTGACGCTTTCCTGATCAAAGCCCGCAAGACCGATCTGTCGGCCCGAGCGCTGAAGCTCAAAAGCAATATCGAGAAGGCCAAGGCAGCCGTCGCTGCCTAAAAACGCTGATTTCGCGCTAAAGCGCTCTTTTTTCTGAAGAATTTCAAAACGGGTAGCCTCAGGGCTGCCCGTTTTGCTTTTCGCCCGCATGTTGCCCGGTTAGAGTTCGGACTTGGTTTGTGGGGAGTTTCGATGCTGGATAGAGGCGTGGAGCGGCGGGGGCCGCCAAAACCGGTCGCGCCTATTGCGCTGGTCGTATCGACTGTTGGCCGTATGATTTTGCCCGTTATCGGGCTCGTCGGAGCCATCGGTCTTGTCTGGTATTTGCGCGCCGTTCCCGCGCGCGATTTTCATTTTCTGACGCAGATCGATCCGACCCTCGACCCCATGGCCGATCATTGGCTTACTTGGGGGCTTGTGCTGTCGCCCTTGAGCTTCTTTGTCGTCAATCTGATCAATCGGCGCTATGGGCCTGCCTTGACGCTCTACGCGGTCATGGTCAGTTGGATCATTGTTTGCAGTGGACTCTATTGGGCAAGCGTCCATAGCGTTATCGCCTCGCTTGAGAGCGATGTTGCGTCTCTGAACGCCTTGGTGAGTTTCGGCGTGGCGCTGTTTGTTGGTCAGATTTTCTGCATCTATTTTTTCGATTGGCTGCGTGGCATCCCCTGGTGGAAAGCGCCGCTGGTGGCCGCGCTGGTGGCAGGGCTTGCCACGACATTCGCCTTTCACATCCTTTATTTTAGGCTGGAGCAGGGCACGTTTGGCGGCGTATGGAGCGGTGATATATGGCCGCGGCTGTTCGCCCTGTCGGCTTTGCAGCTTGTCTGGGCGATCGGTCAGCTTTTGCCGACAGCGGCGCTGCGCCGTGTTATTCGGCCTTTATCTGGCTTTGGGGGAGCGTGATCGTGCCCAATGTGCCCGGTGCTGCCTCTTTGGCTTCAGGCTTCAGCTTGAACATCATCAGATAGGTGTGCTGCAGGAAGCTATAATTGTCGTCCGAGATCAGATAGACGAAAATCTCACCCTTAGGCCCCTGCCGCACGGCCAAGCCTTCCATATTGTCGATGGTGTGCTTGTTGTTGGTGCGCAGCAGCAGCTTGCCGTTGAGGATCGCACCCGCTTTTACATCGCTCGCTTTGATGCGACGCAGTTCCATGCCGGGGCCTGCCAGCAACGAGAAGCTGCGTTCCAGCATCAGAAAATCGCCATTGGGCAAACGTGCGATGTCGGTCGGCTTGTACGGCGCGTTACGTTTTGTAGAGAGCCGTTCAAACTTGCGGCCTTCCACCAGAAAGGCCTTGCGGTTGCCCGTGGGGTCGCGAGCGTCTTCGGTGACGGCGAGCAGGCGCTGCTTGTCGCCGCCAATGATCGGTTCGAGTGTGGTCAACGCCTCGATGCCGCTATTGGCGGGCATCTTGCCAAATTGGCGCTCGGTGATGATCTGGCTTGGCCACGCGGCCATGCCATTGGCACCAAAGTCATAGCGCCAGATGCGATGGAAGCGTTCAAAGCTGACATAGACATCGCCCGCGAGTGGATCGTCGCCCGTAACGGTCATGCCCTCGGCATCGCCCATGCTTTTGCTGGTAATTGGCTTGCCTTTGAGGTCAAGCAATGGCGCGATGTTGCCATCGACCAAACCCGACAGGCGCCCTCGCTCGTCATAAAGGATCTGTGCGCTCAGCCAATGGGCTTGGTCCGACAGCGCCAGCAACGTCGTGCCATCTGCGCTGACAGCTATGGCCGACCAGCCGCCAAAGTCCTTGTGGTTGGATGTGACGACGATGCCGCCTGCCCATTCGAGTTCGCCTGCGGTGAGGTCGTTGCGGTTGTCAGGGTTCCAGCGGATGGGTTGCGCGTCGAGTTCAATCGGGACGCTCAGATCGGCGTTGGCACTTTGCGTGGCGTTGTCGACGGCATGGGCTGGCTGGAGCGCCAACGGTGTGACCAATAGCGCAACGGCCAAAACAGTAGGAACAAAATTCCTGTTCGACAGATACCGGAAAATTTTACGCCACTCCATTCATGCCCACACAAGCGCTGCTTGTGTGGCTGTGGTCACGCCGCAAACTCATGCCTCGCGCCGCGACGTTTTGCGCTTACGCTTGGGGTATCATATCGGGGCGTATGCCTTTCACAAGCATCAACCTAGCGCACTGCGCGCGCCGCCTTCATTGATGTGTTTTTCTTAGTGCCTCGGCCACGGCCTGCGCCCCGCCCGCCGTTTTCGTCCTCAAACAGTTCGGCCAGCTTGTCGGTCATCACGTCGCCCAGTTGTTCGGCGTCCACGATGGTCACAGCACGGCGATAGTAACGTGTCACGTCATGGCCGATGCCGATGGCGATCAGTTCGACGGGCGAGCGTGTCTCGATCTGTTCGATGACGCTACGCAGGTGCTTTTCTAGATAGTTACCGGCATTGACAGACAGCGTGCTGTCATCGACCGGCGCACCATCTGAAATCACCATCAAGATGCGGCGCTGCTCAGGCCGTGCCAATAAGCGGTTATGGGCCCAGATGAGGGCTTCTCCGTCGATGTTCTCTTTCAGTAGGCCTTCACGCATCATCAGGCCAAGATTGCGCCGGGCGCGCCGCCAGGGGCTGTCAGCGGCCTTGTAGATGATGTGACGCAAGTCATTGAGGCGACCGGGCATGGCGGGCTTGCCGTCGGCCAGCCACCGCTCGCGCGATTGGCCGCCTTTCCATTGCCGCGTCGTGAAGCCGAGAATTTCGACCTTCACATTGCAGCGTTCCAACGTGCGCGCCAAAATGTCGGCGCACATGGCGGCCACCGTGATCGGGCGTCCGCGCATTGAGCCTGAATTGTCGAGCAGCAGCGTCACCACCGTGTCACGGAAATTCATGTCGTGTTCGATCTTGAACGACAGCGGATGCATCGGGTCAGTGACCACGCGGGTCAAGCGACCAGCATCAAGGATGCCTTCTTCAAGGTCGAATTCCCATGTGCGGTTCTGCTTGGCCAGCAATCGGCGTTGCAGGCGATTGGCGAGGCGCGAGACGACGCCCTGCATCTGCTGCAATTGCTGATCAAGATATTGGCGCAGACGTGAGAGCTCTTCGATGTCGCACAAGTCTTCAGCCGAGATTACTTCGTCGAACTGTGAGGAAAAAACCTTGTAGGTCGGCACGCGGTTGCGGTCATCGGCGCCGTTGTTGGGCCGCCAAGGCTGCGTGCCTTCGCTGGCCTCGTCGGTCTCGCCGTCCAGCGCATCATCGTCGCTTTCAACTTCGACGGTCTGCTCGTCGCCTTCTTCACCTTCGCCTTCGGCATATTCGACACGTTCAGCCGACGCGCCGTCGGGCTGTTCGGCTTCGCCTGACTGGCTCTCGTCAGACGTTTGGTCGCTGTCGCCTTCTTCTGAATCGCTGTCTTCGGACTGGTCGTCCTGCGGCTGACCGAGTTCGGCCCCCATATCGAGGTCTTTGAGAATGTCACGGGTGACGCGGGCAAAGGCGGTCTGGTCTTCGGCGATGTCATGCAGGCGCTTCAGAGCGCCGCCTGCTTTTTCCTCAATCCACGGCCGCCAGAGATCAACCAATGGCTGGAATGATGGCGGTGGCGCTTCACCTGTTAGCTCTTCGCGTACCATCATGGCGACGGCTTCGGCCAGCGGTGCTTCGTCTTTGGTTTTGATGCGATTGTAGCCGCGCGAGAGGCCGCGTTGCTCAAGGGCGGCAGTCAGGTTCTGACCCATGCCCATCATTTGATTGGCGCCGATGGCCTCACAGCGAGCTTGCTCGATTGCGTCGAATACGGCCAGCGCGTTGCTGCCTTCGGGCTGGAGGCGAGCGTTGATCTTTTCGTCGTGATGGGCAAGGCGCAGCGCGTAGCCGTCAGCGACGCCGCGCACTTGCGCGACCTCTTCAGGTGGCAGCGAACGGCTAGGCAGCGGCAGGCGCGCCCGCAAGCCGCGTAGGCCCGGCGGCTCAGTGCCGAAGGTAACATTTAGCTCGGCGTTCTCCGCAATCGTGCGCATGGTGGTTGTTAGCGCGCGTTTGAACGGTTCGACCGGGCCTTCCTTGGTGCTCATCTACATGCGCCCTTCAATGTTCAGGGCCTCAGGCGACCATGATATGGACGGCGCTGTCTGGCAGGTCTTCGCCGAAACTACGTTGGTAGAATTCGGCAACCGTCGGGCGTTCCAGCTCATCGCATTTGTTGAGGAAGGTCAGGCGGAAGGCAAAGCCCAGATCGCCGCCAAAGATTTCGGCGTTCTCGGCCCATGTCAGCACCGTGCGCGGGCTCATCACG
The DNA here is from genome assembly GCA_041688015.1 of Parvibaculaceae bacterium. Taxonomy (GTDB): domain Bacteria; phylum Pseudomonadota; class Alphaproteobacteria; order Parvibaculales; family Parvibaculaceae; genus Parvibaculum. Next base: position 46,460 of record JBDNIY010000007.1, on the reverse strand, counting down.
GTCGAGATGTCGCCGTTGATGAAGGCCGAACGTGTGAGGTCGGCAACGCGCACCATGGCGGAGATTTTCTTTCTGCCTTCTTCGGTCTGATACGACTTGATTTTGGCCACCATGATATCGACTTCGGCATCATGCGGCAGATAGTTCAGCGTGGTGACGATGTTCCAACGGTCCATCTGACCTTGGTTGATCTGCTGCGTACCGTGATAGAGGCCCGATGTATCACCCAGACCCACAGTGTTGGCCGTCGAGAACAGGCGGAAGGCGCTGTGGGGGCGGATGACGCGGTTTTGGTCGAGCAAAGTCAGCTTGCCTGATACTTCCAAAATACGCTGGATCACGAACATCACGTCAGGGCGCCCGGCATCATACTCGTCAAAGACAAGCGCGACGGGGTGTTGCAGTGCCCATGGCAGTAGGCCTTCGCGGAATTCGGTCACCTGCTTGCCTTCGCGCAACACAATGGCATCCTTGCCGATGAGATCGATACGGCTGATATGACTGTCGAGGTTGATGCGGATGCATGGCCAGTTGAGGCGCGCGGCCACCTGCTCGATATGGGTTGATTTGCCGGTGCCGTGGTAACCTTGCACCATGACGCGGCGATTGAAGGCAAAGCCGGCTAGAATGGCCAGCGTCGTGTCGCGGTCAAACAAATAGTCGGGGTCGAAATCGGGGACGTATTCGCTGCTCTGGCTGAACGCCGGCACCATCAGGTCCACATCGATCTTGAAAGTATCGCGCACGTTGACCGTCGTATCTGGCCCGTCCAGCGACATGCTACCTGTTACATCTAAGCTCATCGTACCTGCTTCCAAAGTCGTGCCGCTCGTATCCAGGGAGCGGTCAAAATTTCAAGATCGCGTCAAGATCAAACCATCCGGTGCGGCTCAAGACCCGCCACGATCGGTGCCCTAAACAGTTTCGCAATTCGCATTATTGCAGATTAGCAGAAGCCGCTCTTGCGGAGATAGTCATAGGCCTGAATGACTTTGCGCAGACGGTCTTCAGCGGATCGGTCGCCGCCATTGGCGTCTGGGTGGTGTCGTTTCACAAGTTCCTTATACCGGGACTTAATCTCGATCAAGGTGGCGGTTTCCTCAAGCTCTAGAGTTTGCAAAGCCTGTTGTTGCAATGGCTTGACGCGTGGGCGGCGCGGCGCATTATCGGTCGATGACGTAGCGTCTTCGCCGAAAAGTGCATAAGCATCGCGGAAGGCGGCTCCGGCGCGTTTACCCTTTTTTCCAAAGCCTTGGCTGTAATTGGGGGCGGCATTGACGCCTAGACCCCAGGTTGGCCGGTGCCCGGTCAGGCCTTCGCGCTGAAATTTGGCCACTTCGGCGGTTGTCATGCCGGAGAAAAAGTCGTAATTGGCGTTGAATTCGCGGATATGCTTGGCGCAAAACCAGCGATAGGTGGTGTCGCGGCCATTGAGGTCGTTGTTGGTTGGCAGGCCGGGCGCGCGGTGCTTGCCCGCGTCCTTGCAGCCATCCCAGTCGCAGGGGCGCTGATTGGCACGCGCTTTCATTTCCTCGCGCGCTTCCTTGGTGCCTTCAAGGCCGCGTTTTTTGCGGGGCGCGATGCGGATACTGTCGAAAAAATCAGAGGTCAAGGTCAGGTCCGGTATTCAGATGAGCAAGATGTGCAAATAAGGGGCGTAGAGGTTAGGGTCGAGGACTATAGCACTAAAAATCTCAGAGGTGTTGCGTGAGCGTCGCGGAAACCATCCAGAAAAAAATAGAAGAGGCTTTTGCGCCGCTTGTCCTCAATGTTGAGGACCAGTCGCACCAGCATCAAGGCCATGCCGGCCATCGACCCGGCATTGAAACCCATTTTCATGTGACCATTGTGTCGTCTGTTTTCGAGGGCGTTTTGCGCGTGCAGCGTCATCGCATGGTGACAAGCCTGCTGAAAGATGAGATCGGTAATCCGATTCACGCGTTGGCGCTCAAGACGATGACACCGGCAGAAGCGGCCAAAGCCGAGGCCGACGCCTAACTCTTTGCGCGTGCGCGGTTGGGCGTAACGCGCAGTACGGCAAGCTGATTGCGCTGGCGGCGCAGGATTTCAAATTTTGCTCCATGAAAATTAAACGCTTGGCCCACTTCGGGAATGGCGCGCGCTTCATGGATCACAAGGCCCGCGATGGTGGTAGCCTCGTCGTCGGGTAATGTCCACTCCAAGGCGCGGTTCAAATCGCGAATGGGAAGCGTGCCTGCCACGATCACCGAGCCATCTGCCTGAATGCGGATGCGCGCCCGATCGACGTCATGTTCGTCAGAAATGTCGCCAACGATTTCTTCGAGAATATCTTCCAGCGTGATGAGGCCCATCAGCCCGCCGTATTCATCAACGACTAAGGCAAAATGCGACCTGCGCCGCAGAAAGGCATTGAGCTGGCTTTGCAGTGGTGTTGTCTCGGGTACAAACCACGGCTCTGTCGCGACATCGAGAATTCTGATGGTGTCGGGGTTCCAGTCGGCGCTGGCAAGCGCGCGCAGCAGGTCCTTGGAATGCAGCACGCCCACGATATTGTCAGGCTCATCCCTCCACAGCGGCAAGCGCGTGTGTTGAGCCGCCAGCACGTCGGTAACAATGTCTTTGTTGCTGCTTGAGGCGTTGAGCATCGTCATGTTCTTGCGATGAACCATGATGTCGCTGACATCGAGGTCTGCGAGATCAAGAATGCCGCCCAGCATGTCGCGGTCACGCTTGACGACGCCGCCTTCGCGATGGTGCAGGTTGATGGCGCCACGCAATTCTTCGTGTGGCGAGAGCACATTGGCGGTGGCACTGACATCAATGCCAAAGACGCGCAAGACGCCGCGTACGATCCATTGCACGGTCATGGTAATGGGGGCAAAAAGCCAGACGATGACGCGCAGGATGGGTGCAACAGCGAGCGCAAAGCGGTCGGTATTGGTGATGGCGTAAGTCTTGGGCATGACTTCGGCAAAGATCACGACAAGGGCCGTCATCATCAAGGTGGCATAGACCACACCTGCATTACCAAAGAGCGACAGAAACACGCTTGTCGCTAGGGCCGAGGCCAGAATGTTGACGAGATTATTGCCAAGCAATAATGCGCCGATCAAACGCTCAAGATCGTCGGTGAGCTTCAACACAAGAGCGGCGCGTTTATTTTTTTCTTCGGCCAGTCGGTTCATGCGTGCGCGTGACGCTGCTGTCAGAGCGGTTTCCGAGCCTGAAAAAAATCCAGACAAGGCAATTAGCACGACAATCAATCCGAGAGTGAGGCCCAACCCCATGGAATTCATCAGGCGGCTTCCCTCTGCGAGAGCAGATTGTGCAAGGCGGCTCGGTCAACGTCGCGTGTGATGAACGCCTCGCCGATCCCGCGCGCCAGAATGAATGTGAGTTTGCCGTCCACAACTTTTTTGTCTTGTCCCATCAAGGTGATGAGCCCGTCAGCGTCAGGCAGCGGCCCTGCAACATCTGCAAGCTTATTTGGTAGGCCCGCGCGTTCAAGATGGCGGCGCAGACGTGTTGCATCCTGCCCCGAACAGAGGCCCAGTTTAGCCGACAGATCAAAAGCCAACGCCATGCCGACAGCGACACCTTCGCCATGCACCAATTTTTGTGAAAAGCCGGTGGCTGCTTCTAGCGCATGGCCGAACGTGTGACCGAGGTTCAGCAACGCGCGCACATTGCTCTCGCGTTCGTCCATAGCCACAATATGCGCTTTGGCCTCGCAGCTTTTGACGATGGCATAGGTGCGCGCGGCCACATCGCCCGCCTTGATGGCATCAAGATTAGCTTCGAGCCAGTCAAAGAAGGGCCGGTCATTGATGAGGCCATATTTGACGACTTCGGCGTAGCCTGCCATCAGCTCGCGCATGGACAGTGTTTCGAGCGCGCTTGTGTCGGCTAGCACAAGACGGGGCTGATAAAAAGCCCCGACCAGGTTTTTGCCTTGCGCGGTGTTGATACCAGTTTTACCGCCTACGGATGAATCGACTTGGGCGAGTAGCGTGGTTGGAATTTGCGCAAAGTCCACACCGCGCCGGGTGACTGAGGCGGCAAAGCCGGTGAGGTCGCCGATCACGCCGCCGCCCAAAGCGATGACGAGATCGCCGCGTTCGATGCCGGTTTCCAGCAGCCATTCGGTGACGCGCTGCAACTCGGAAAAGCGTTTCGTCGCCTCGCCCGGCGCCAGGATGATGGTGTCGTGGCGGATCGCGTTAGCCTCAAGGCTCGCCTGCAACGGTTTCAGGTGAATGCTTGCCACCGTTTCATCGGTGACGATGGCGACGCGGGCGCGGCGTAGCAGGGGTTTTAGGTGCGTGCCGGCATTCGCAATCAGCTTGGGCCCGACAAAAATGTCATAGCCACGGTCGCCAAGATCGACGCGCACGGTCTTGACTAAGGGGGAGGTGCTCATGTTTCGGACTCTTCACTCGTCTCGGGACTCGCCTTTGGCGCACGCCGATAGGCGTTGATCTGGTTGACGACGTTATCAACTACAATTTCGTACGGGCCCTCAATGCTTTCCACCGTCACATCGGCTTGCGCATAGACGGGATAGCGCTCCCCGATCAGCCGTTCCATGGTGGCGCGAGGATCGCCTTGTTTCAGCAGCGGGCGATTGTTGCGTCGTGAGACACGGCGCATCAGCACGTCGAGATCGGCGTGAAGCCAAACCGATAGGCCGCGTGCTGAAATATTGTCGCGTGTGGTCTCGTCCATGAACGCGCCGCCGCCGGTCGCCAGCACCTGCGGTCCGCCATCCAGCAGCCGCGCGATGACGCGGCGCTCGCCTTCGCGGAAGGCTGCTTCGCCGTGGCGCTCAAAAATTTCAGTAATGGTTTCGCCCGCCGCGCGTTCGATTTCGACGTCGGCATCGACAAAAGGCAGGTTAAGGCGCTGGGCGAGGCGACGACCCACGGTGGTCTTGCCTGCGCCCATTAGGCCCACCAGCACGATGGAACGCTCAGGTGAGCGCGCGGGCAAGGGACTACATATGGCATCGCGCAGATCAGCCATCTGGGCGTTTGATCCATTGGGCGCGGCCGCTGCAGGCGTTTGGCTCTGATTTGGTCTGTCGCTCGTCATACTTCTTAATGTCTAGTTTGGGCCGCTGGTCGCCGAATTTTCTCAATGAGTGGGCTGATTTGCCGCCTGAAAGACCACGCGCCCCACGTTATCTCCACCTATAGCACCCGTGCCTGTTTCGTGCCCAAATTTCGCCGCATGGGCTGCATAAGTTGGTAACTCAATTGCCCAATTGAAGGGTTATGGGGAAGGCTTATATTGTGGTTTACGCGTAATATGCCCCAAAAGCGTCCGTGAAAGACAGCCTCCGACATGGAGGGTTCTGAAGGTTTGGCCCTCCGAAAGCAGGGGTTCAAGAATAGAGTTGCTCTGAGGAGTAACAGAGAGATCCAGCGCGTTATGAGCAGCATACCTCGTCTTCTAGCCTTTATTGTTCTGCTGGCCCTCGTTGTGGCTGGCGGGCTTATCTATCTGGGCCAGTCCACCCATGCGCCCACCCAGTCGATCGACAAAGTGCTTCCCGATGACCAGTTTCCGCGTTGATGCCGGTCTGCTGACCGTGACGGCATATATGACACTGAAAAGCAGGGCACCCATGATCGCCTTTGCCATGTCCATGCTGACCTTAGGCGCCGCGCAGGCCGATACACTCGGCACCATGCCCGCGGGCAGCGTTGTCACGCCCGGAACAGTGACGACGACGGGCCCGGACGGCACCACGGTAAGAAAGACGCAAACCTATTCACCAGCGCCTGCGCCTGTGTCTGGTGACAGCGCACCACCTGTTCTTAGGGCTGGGCCGCAATCGATCACGCCACCTGGCTTTGGTGCGACCTCAATGGATGCCGGCGCTGCACTCGATGCGTCGCCCGTTGCCGCGCCGTCCTTTCCGCGTGGCCAAACACCCGATACCTCCGAGGCGCTCACGACATTGAATGCCGTGCCGGGGCGCGCCGCTGCCAATATCGAGATGGGCTCGCTCGGCGGTGTTGACGCCTCCTCGGCTGGCCTCATCTCCAATGCCGACGGTGGCTTGGGCACATCGATGTGGCAGGGCGCGACGCGCGCCGATGTCGATCAATATTTGTCGATGATGCCGGTCGCCACAGCCTCACCTGTCGTCAATGATCTGGGGCAAAGGTTGTTGCTGACCAGTGCAACACCGCCGGAAGGCCAAGTAAGCGGCACATCACTGCTGGCGATCCGCCTAGACCGTTTGATTGCGTCAGGGCGGGCTGATCTCGCCGCTCAATTGGGGCGCGGCACCAGCGCTGATACCTCGCCGCCGGTTGCCGTTGCGCGCGCGCGCGCAGCCCTCGCGCTGGGCGATGATGCCTCGGCTTGCGGTGAGTTGAACAATTTGCCCGCGGGCAATGATCCTGCCCATGACGAAGGCGATGCTTTCGCGACGCGCCTTGCTGCCTTTTGCCAGATCCGTTCAGGTAATAGTGCGGCCGCCAATGTCACGCTCGATCTGGCGCGCGAAGAGGCCTACGACAACCCGCTGTTTTATTCACTGGCGTTTGAGGCCAGTGACGGGTTGAAGCTGAAAACCCCTGCGCCCAAGACACTTGATGCGCTGGATGTGCAGTTTTATGCGCTGGCCAAACGGCCGCTGCCTGACGGTGCCGCTCGGATTGTCGTTCCTGCGGTCGTCAAAACATTGTCAGAGGATACATCGCTCGCGCCGTTTCTGCGCATCGAGGTGGGTGAGCGGGCCGCCAGCGTCGGCGTCATTAAAGGCGATGCGCTTGCCAAGCTTTACGCCACGGCCACATTCAAGCCTGACGAACTTGATGGAGCCAAGGCAGGCCTTTTGCCCAAGGACGCGGTGATGCGTCGCGCCTTGTTGTTTCAGGCAGTCCATGGCGAAGTGCTGGCAACTGACCGCGCGGATTTGATGAAGCAGTATCTGGCGCAATGCGATGCCGTGGGCCGATATGCGGCTTGCGTTGGCGCCCTTCTGCCCGACTTGTTGACACTTGAGCCCAGCCCAGCGCTGGCTGCCTTTGCGCCTGTTGCGACGCGCGCCTTGCTGGTAGGGGGAGACGTGGTCCATGCCCGCCAGTGGTTCGCCTTCGTGGGTACAGAAAATGAACGCGACCGGCGAGAGTTGTCGGCGTTGATGCTGATTGCTGATCCAAACGGGATCAAACCTTTGAGCGATCAGGAAGCGGCTGCGATTGCCGCTGATCTCAAATCGGGTGTGGCCGCGACACAAAATTTCGCGGCAACCGAGGCCATGATTTACGACGGGGCCGCTCAGGTCCTGCCGCAGATCGTGTTACAGGCTCTGGTCGAGGCACCGCGTAGCGTCGGTGCGCCAGAGCAGCTACTCAACCAACTTCACAATGCAGGCCTCCAGGGGTCGGTGGGTGAAGTTGTGTTGTTCTCACTTGTTGCTATTGGGCCTGGGGGGCCGGAAAGCGCTGACCGACAAGCAGTTGCGCAAAGCATATCAAGTCTCAGAGCGATCCATCTCGATGGTGAGGCGCGGCGCCTCGCACTCGAAGCTCTAATGGGACGTAGTCATGCCGGACGCGGGTGATCTTCATGTCAAACGAAACAAGTAACAAACCGGCCAACGACACAGGCCATGCGACAGACCAAAAATCGGGCCAGAAATCGGGCCAGAAATCGGGCAAGCATCATATCGAGGCTTTCCTCGAAATGCTCAGTGCCGAGCGCGGTGCTGCGCGCAACACGCTTGACGCCTACCAACGCGATCTGCGTGATTTTTCAGCCTATCTGGAGCAGCACGACAAAAGCGTCATAGCGGCCCAAACGGCTGACATACGCGCCTATCTGGAAGCGCTCAGTGCGCAAGGTCTGTCGGCCTCCACGGCGGCGCGGCGTCTGTCTGCCATCCGGCAGTTTCACGGCTTTCTCTATACCGATGGCGTGCGCACCGACGATCCTTGCGGTGCCATTGAGGGCCCGCGTCGGGCGCGGCCTCTGCCAAAGACATTGTCGGTGGAAGAGGTCGATGCGCTTTTGGTGGCCGCGCGTCTGGTCGAAGATGGGCGCTCACAAGAAGAAGATGTGCGGGCTTATAAGCGCGCGCGCCTCGTTTGCTTGATGGAAGTCCTCTATGCCACAGGCTTGCGCGTCTCTGAGCTTGTTGGCTTGCCGTTGTCAGCCGCCAAGGGCGAGAGCCGGTTTCTCTCGATCTCGGGCAAGGGCGGGCGTGAGCGTCTGGTGCCGCTGTCAGAGACAGCGAGGAGCGCCATTGACGATTATCTGCCGCGCCGTGTCGCCCGCCTTGGTGACTCAGTTTCGCCATGGCTCTTTCCCTCACGCGGGCGTCAGGGCCATTTGACGCGGCATCGCTTTGCTCAATTGCTGAAGGATCTGGCGGTCTCGGCCCAACTGGATGCCACCCGTGTCAGCCCGCATACGTTGCGTCATGCCTTTGCGAGCCACTTGCTGGCCAATGGGGCGGACTTGCGTGCTGTGCAGCAGATGCTTGGCCATGCCGATATTTCGACCACCCAGATCTATACCCATGTGCTGGATGGTCGGTTGAAATCACTGGTGGAAGACCATCATCCCTTGGCGAAGAAGGAAAACGGTCACTAAGGCTCACACGCCTTCGTTTTAGGTCTGCATTTTTAAAATGTGCTCGCTCATCTCCATGCATCGACCGCATGGGCTCGTGCGTCTATTGTCGCGCCAACAGATATTGGCAATGACAATCGAGGTTGAGTGCAATTTATGAGTGAAGTGCAAACGAAAGGCCCGGCAGAGCTGGGCAAGGCGCTGGGGCAAGAGCGCGTCGTTCTTGTCGATGGGACGGCGGGCCGTGCGATTATCGAGTATCGTTGTGGCATGCACATGTGTCATTCGGGCGGCGTGGCGCAAGGCGGTTTCGTCACCGGCTGGATTGATGCGGCGATGGCCCATGCGACAATGGCGGCCACTGATTTTGCCTTCGTGCCCATGACGCTTGAAATTAAAGTAAGCTTCTTCAAGCCCTGTGCGCCGGGCTTGGTCACGGCTGAGGCTTGGCTCGAACAGAAAGGCCGCTCGACGGTCTTTCTCGAAGGCAAGCTGAGCGATGACAAGGGTAATATTCTAGCTAAGGCAACTTCCACCGTGCGGCTGATTTCGCGCGAGAAATTTGCGTGAGAGAGTGCGGCCCTCCTTCGAGGCGGGCCTATGGCCTTCCTCATGATGAGGTCATTATATAAATTGTTATCTCATCCTGAGGAGCGGCAAAGCCGCGTCTCGAAGGATGGCGTCATACGCCACCTCACATCTCCAGCAGGTCCAGTCCCAGTGCCTTTGCGGCATGCGTGAGCTTGTCCGGATTGCGCATGACGTAGATCGTTTCGATCATGCCCTCGTCCAGATCGAAGCTGATGATCGAATGAATTTTGCTGTCATGCAGCAGCACAAAGCCCGGTTGCCCGTTGACGTCGATTAGGTGCATGTCGAGCGGCAGACCGAATTTTCTGGCGATGCCAATGAAGAAACGCGTGATGCGATCGGCGCTGAAAATTGGATTGAGAGCGGCGGCCGCCTTCCCGCCGCCATCTGAATAAAGCACCGCATCGGGCTTCAGGCAGGCGAGCAGGGCACTTGGGTTTTCGTTGGCCAGTGCCATTGAAAAAGCACCGGCGAGTTTTTCATGGTCACGGGGATTGGCGTGGAAGCGTGGCTTTGTATCGGCGACGTGGCGGCGGGCGCGGCTTACGATTTGTCGGCAGGCCGCTTCTGATTTATTGAGCACGGTTGCGAGTTCCCGATAGTCATAATCAAAGGCTTCATGCAGCAAAAAGGCGGCGCGCTCGTCGGGCGCTAATCGCTCTAGCATATGCATGAGCGCCATCGAAATATCATCAGCAAGTGCCAGCGTGTCTTCCGGTGTCGGCTGGCTCTGATCGGTGGCCGCATTGATAATCGGTTCAGGCAGCCAAGACCCAACATAGGTTTCGCGCCGCGCTTTCAGCCGTCGCAAATGATCAAGCCCCAGCCTGCCTGCTGTCGTGACCAGCCAGGCTTCGGGTGAGTGAATGTCAGTGATGTTGGTGCCGGACCAGCGCAACCAAGCCTCCTGCACCACGTCTTCGGCGTCGCTGATCGTGCCAGTGAGGCGATAGGCGACGGCGAAGATGCGGGCGCGGTGGCGGGCAAAGATAGTTTCAGCGTTATCTGGCAACGTGTTCATCGGCGTGATCCTGATCGGTCAGGCGGCGTGAGCGTCGGGCGCGCCGACACTCAATGTTTCTTGTCCTACCCTCACGCGCTGACAGGCTGCGCTGTGTCCCAGCCCGCGCTTCAGTGTGGGGAAAAGCCGGGCCGCGCAAATGGCAAGGCTCAGTTCTGCCACGCCCGCCTCGCCCCACCATTCAACAAGTCTGGGGCGCAATTCTTCGCTGACAATATCATGGGCGCAGATCGCGCGGGCAAAAGCGAAGGCTGTGCCCGTGCGCTCGTCCATGGCTGTTACCTCACCCAGCACAGCGGCGCGGATTGTTTGCGCATGAACTCCAGCGGCTGTTGCCAGATTGACCGTGGTTTGCAGGCAGGGACCGCAATCTTCTGAATGTGATGCGGCGATTTTTGCCACCGCATAGGCATCGGCGGGCAGAGCGCGGCGGAAATTTGCCATCGGCATGAAGAGCACAAATCGCCAGAAGCCGCCCGGCGTGGCGCGGTGCAGGTCGCGGATGAAGTCCGCTGATTCCCCCGTCACAGCTTCTTGCTTGAAGAATATGCGTTCGAGAATGGCGTTGAACATTTTGAGGTCCTCTTTATTGGGATAATCAGGCGCGCTCGGCTTTCGTCCACCAGACCAGCCACGCAGCAATCAGTGCGGGGCCAAGCACGCCCGGCGCATCGATCAGCAGGTGATCAAGAGGGAGGCGTCCAGCGGCGACATCCCAGAGGTGCAAGCCGACATGCAGGCCAAGGAAGAGTGTGACGACACTCATCAAAATAAATGCCTGACGCAGCCATCTAGCGGCAGCGGCCGCACACAGCGCGCAGGTGAGATAGGCGACACCAATGTCGCACACGAAATGCGGGTTGAAGGGGCCCGTGTCGGGCACCCCTGCGATGGTCTTGTACCAATCGAGCGGCGTGGCCAGCATGGTCAGTGCATTGGCCGCAAAACCGAGCGCGGTTAGCGCCAGCGCCAGTTTTTTCCAGCGGGTTTTGGTCATTGTTAGCTCTGGCCGGGTGGGTTGTTTCATGACGTATTCTTTTTCCGGGCGTTCACCCGATAGGCTAAATTTCCCATTCTCCCCTATAAGACACCGCTCTCACCCCGTTTGTGACAAGCATTGCGCGCTATTCGAGAATCTTATGGAAAGCCTTTGACGTTGGGAAAGGGCCAAAACCGCTTTGTCTAGAGGGCCGCGGGGGGAGCGCATGTGTGGCGAAAGGTTGACAATATCCCGCGCAAAAGCCAGTGTGCCGCTCAATTCCTGAGCACATCAGGGAAATGGGCCGGGGGGATGCGTAACAATCCTTCGTCGCTCTCCAGATGCTTTTTCGTTGTTGAAAGGGCCAATTCCCTGAGCACTCCATCCTTGAGCACGATGCACACATATCTCGACTTTGAGAAACCGATCGCTGAACTTGAAGGCAAGATTCAGGAGCTGAAGCTTCTGGGCGCGCAGGATAATGGCGTCAGTGTGAACGATGAGGTTGCCAAGCTGGAGCAGAAGGCTGCCCAGCTTTTGCAGGAAACCTACAAAGATTTGACCCCTTGGCAGAAATTGCAGGTGGCGCGCCATCCGCGCCGGCCGCATTTTGTCGATTATGTCGAACGCTTGATCGAAGATTTTACGCCGCTCGCGGGCGACCGTGTGTTTGGTGAGGATCAGGCGATTGTTGGCGGGCTTGGTCGCTTTCGTGGTCGTTCCGTCATGGTCATTGGCCATGAAAAAGGCTCTGACACCCAGACCCGCATGAAACATAATTTCGGCATGGGGACGCCTGAAGGCTATCGCAAGGCGGTGCGGCTGATGGGACTTGCCGATCGATTCGACATTCCTGTGATCACGCTGGTTGATACAGCGGGTGCTTATCCCGGCATTGGCGGCGAAGAGCGCGGTCAGGCCGAAGCTATCGCGCGGTCAACCGATTGTTGCCTTGGGCTCGGCGTGCCGCTGATCTCGGTCATTATCGGTGAAGGTGGCTCAGGCGGCGCAGTAGCGTTGGCGACGGGCAATCGCGTATTGATGCTTGAACATGCTGTTTACAGCGTGATCTCGCCTGAGGCTGGTGCGTCGATCTTGTGGCGCTCGGCTGACAAGGCTCAAGACATGGCCAATGCGCTCAAGATCACAGCTCAAAGCCTCAGCCAGCTTGGCGTTATTGACCGCATTCTCGTCGAGCCCATCGGCGGCGCGCACCGCGAGCGCACGCAGATGATCAAAGAAACAGGCGATGCCATCGAAGAGGAGTTGCGCGGCCTCGACAAACTCGACCACGCCACCTTGAAGCGTCTGCGTCGCGAGAAATTTCTGGCGATGGGCCGTTCCGGCGTCACCTAGAGCATTTCTGCAAAGGCATCACGCACATCATCGGCAAAGAGTTCCGGCTCTTCCATGGCCGCAAAATGCCCGCCTTTTTCCATCACCCGCCACCGCTGAATATTGTAGCTGCGTTCTGCCCACGAGCGTGGGCTAATCGGTAGCGTGTCCATTGGATATTCGGAATAGGCCACAGGCACAGTGACTTTTTCGCCGGGTTTTAGCACCGCAGACCCTTCGGCGGGCCCGGCCTTGTAGAGCGTGTTGGCCGCATTGATCGTGCCGGTGAACCAGTAGATCGAAAGCTGGGTGAGGATCGTCTCAAAGGGAAAGCGCGCGATCATGCCATCCATCGTCGTTGTCTTGTCGGTGTCGCCCAGCCGGTAATATTTGTCGGCAAGCCAACCGGCCAGACCGGCAGGGCTGTCCATCAGGCTGAAGGCCAGCGCCATGGGTTTGGTGGATTGGATGGAGCGATAGCCTTCCTCCTGTTTCCACCATTGACCCATTTGTTTGATCCATGTGCTTTCGTCGGCGCTGACCGGCGGTTGGCTTTCATGTTTTAGGGCGGGGCGCAGCGGCAACATGGTCAAATGGATCGCCCGCAGGCTCTTGGCGTGTTGCAGCGCTAGTCTTGAGGTGACGAAGCTGCCCCAGTCGCCAGCTTGGGCGGCGTAAGTGTCATAGCCCAGCACGTCGCTCATCAGGCGGTGCCAAAGGTCAGCGATGGCGGCAGGGCCGATGGGCACACGCGGGATCGACGAAAACCCGTAGCCGATCAGCGATGGCACGATGATATCGAAGGCGGGGCCAGATTTGCCGTATTTTTCGGGGTGGGCCAATGGATCAACCACATCCAGAAATTCACGAAAAGTGGACGGCCAGCCATGCGTCAAGATCAGCGGCACGGCGTTGGTGCCAGAGCCTTTCTCATAGATAAAATGAATGTCGTGGTCTTCGCCTGCCGCGTCGCTCAGCGTCGCGCGATACTGTGGAAAGCGATTGAGGTATTTCTCCGCCGCCCGCCAATCAAAATCATCGCGCCATGTGGCAACAAGCTGTTCCATATAGGACAGATTGGTGCCGTAGGCCCAATGCGCGTTGCCCTCAGGCTCATTGGGAAAACGCGTTGCCGCGAGGCGTCGCTTCAGGTTTTCGATTTCGCCATCAGAGACGCGAACCTCGAACGGATCGGCGGGAATGATGCGATGGGTCATGAGCCTTTGATCTGTTTGACGAACGCGCGCACGTCGTCTGCAAAGACAGTGCCCGTTTCCATCGCCGCGAAATGCCCGCCGTGATCGAAGTCAGCCCAATGGACGATGTTGAAGCCTTTGTCCATCATGCTGCGCGGCGGGAAGACCAAAAATTCTTTTGGGTAGTTAGCAATGCCGACAGGAATGTCGATGCGGGTGCCCGGTGCCATATTGGCGCCGCCGTCTTCAAACATGCCGCGATAAAACCACGTCGCGGTGTTGAAGGTGTGGGTGACGAGATAGATCATCACGCTGGTCAGCAGCTGATCCTTGGTGAAAGCATTTTCGATATGCTCTTTGCCGTCTGGCCCACGCTTGTCAGACCAGCCGTGGAATTTTTCGACGATCCAAGCGGCTGCCCCCACGGGGCTGTCCATCATGGCGTAGGAAAGTGTTTGTGGCTTGGTCATTTGCAAGCGCAGGTAAGCGCCTTCCAGTTCAAATGTCATGCCGGCGGCGGCCGCCCATTTCTGTTCTTCTTCGGTTTCAGGCAGCGCTGCCGGGCGCATCCCGAACATGTTGAGGTGAATGGCCTTCGCGCCGCCGCCCTTGAGCGTTGAGTGGTTGTAGCCAAGGAAACTTGTCACTACCGAACCCCAATCGCCGCCTTGCGCAATATAGGTTTTGTAGCCCAGCACATCGCGCATCAGCTTGTCCCAGAGCGCCGCGGTGCCCTTGGGGCCGATGGGTGTTTTGGGTTTGCCAGAAAAAGCGTAGCCGGGCAGAGAGGGGATGACGAGCGTCACGCCGTCTTCGGCATTGCCGCCAAATTTTTCAGGATGCGCCAACGGTTCGATCACATCATAAAATTCCAGCACCGACCCCGGCCAGCCATGTGTCATCAGCACAGGCTCGGGCGCGCTGCCCGATCCTTTGACATGAATGAAATGAATGGCCTGCCCATCAATGGTGGTGGTGAATTGCGGCTGGCTATTCAGATGGGCTTCCCATTTGCGCCAGTCATAGTCGGTCGTCCAATAGGCGCAGAGTTCACGCATATAGGTCATGTCGGCGCCATAGGCCCAGCGATTGCCGCCTTCGGGGATCTCGGGCATTTCGTGCCAGTCATAAGCCGTGACCTTGCGGGCAATGGCATCAAGCACGGATTTTGAGATGTCAATTTTGAACGGCGTGGGCGCTGACATGGGCTTCTTCCTCTTTGCGTATTCTATTTTTGGTTGGATGCATTATGCCACCGCGTTGCGGGGCTGCAACCGGTCAGAGGGCCACGGTGTGCGAACCAGTGATTGCCGCAGGGACGGTGCCTCTCTAAGGTGTCGCCAAAGAAATAAAAGATAAAGACACTGGGGAGGAACCATGGCTGAACAATCGGTGGCAAGCAGGCCCGTACGTCAAGGCCTGTCGCGCCATTATGCTCTACTCATTCTGACGCTCGCCTATACATCCAGCCATGTGGATCGCGGCATCGTCAATATCCTCATGCCGGCGATCAAAGCAGCGTTCCACGTCAGCGATACAATGCTGGGCCTGATGGGCGGGCTTGTCTTTGCGTTGTTCTATGCCACGCTCGGTGTGCCCATTGCCATGTGGGCTGATCGCGGTAACCGGCGCAACATTATCGCGCTGGCGGTTACCCTTTGGTCGGGCATGACAGCGGCGTGCGGGCTGGCTGGTAGTTTTTCGCATCTGTTGGTGGCGCGCATTGGCGTCGGTATCGGTGAGGCAGGCTCCAGCCCGCCCTCGCATTCGATGATTGCTGATCTTTATCCCAAAGAGCAGCGCTCAACCGCCATGTCATTTTATTCGGTCGGTGTTTATGCCGGTGCGATGATCGGCCTGATACTGGGCGGCTATGTGGTGCAGAATCATGGTTGGCGCGCGACATTCTTTGTTGTTGGCTTGCCCGGCCTTCTCATTGCAGCCCTTGTGCGGTTTACGATTATCGAGCCTGAGCGTGGTGCCATTGATGGCTTGACGGTTGAAGCCCATCCGACCGCCTCCTCGCATACGACAGCGCTGAGCATATATTTCACGGCGCTCTGGGGGGTCTTCGTTCACCTTTGGCAGACGCATTCGGCTCGCCACATCATCATTGGCCTGACGCTTGTGTCCTTTGTCGGTTATGGCGGTTTGATTTTTGGGCCTTCGTTCTTTTCCCGCAGCCTTGGGATGCAGCCCAGAGAGATCGGTTTGATCTTTGGTTTGACAGCGGGCTTTGTGGGTGGCGCGGGCGCGCTGCTGGGTGGTTATCTTGCCGACCGTTTGTCGCGCAAGGATTTGCGCTGGAACGCTTGGGTGGTTGCGGTAGCCAAAATTATCGGCATGCCGTTGTTCATCGTCTTTTACAGCTCATCCAATCTCAACATCATGGTGCCGGTCTATGTTATGTCGTCACTGCTTGGCGCGTTCTATCTCGGGCCGAGCTTTGCCATGATCCAGAGCCTGACGCCGCCGCATATGCGGGCGTTGACGTCTGCAGTCATGCTCTTTGTACTGAATTTCATCGCGCTGGGCTTTGGCCCGCTCGCGGTGGGTGCGTTGAGCGATCTGCTTCACCCTTATTACGGCGTCGAGAGCTTGCGGTGGGCGCTATTTGCAACATCGTTTATCGGTGTCTGGGCGGCGGTCCATTATTATTGGGCTGGCCTGACCTATGAAGCTGATCTTGAAAAACTTAAAGTGACGCACCCCTGATAGGGTTGCTTGATGGTTCAAACAAAAACGCCCGCCTCGGAAGAGGCGGGCGTTTTCATGTCGTTAGCGAGAGCGTTTAAGCAAATGAGCCGTGGCAATGTTTAAACTTCTTGCCCGAGCCGCAAGGGCAGGCGGCGTTGCGCGAAACCTTGCCCCATGTCGTGGGGTCGTCCTTGCTTAGGGCGACGCCGGGGTCGTTGCGGGCAGGGCGGTTGATGTCCGATGTGCTACGGCCCAGATCGTCTTCGCCCGTAGAGGGGTCCAGGTGATGAGCATGCATCTGCGGCAGTTCGGTATCTTCAAGGCGCGGGGCTTCCTGCACAAATTGAGCATTCATCAATTGCCGCGTCACGGCTTCGCGCAGACGGTCGAGCAGGCTTTCAAAAAGCTCGAAGGCTTCCTGCTTGTATTCGTTCAGCGGGTCGCGCTGGGCATAGCCGCGCAAGCCCACGGCCTGACGCAGATAGTCGAGCATCATCAGATGTTCGCGCCAGAATTGGTCGAGCGTTTGCAGTAAGATTGCTTTTTCGACCTGGCGCATCAGATCAGGCCCCGATTGAGCGGCCTTGGCAGCCATGGCGCGGTCGGCTTCTTTGTGGAGGCGCTCGCGCAACTCCGCGTTGGCAATGCCTTCCTCAGTGGCCCATGCCTCAATCGGCAAGTCCATGCCCAGTGATTCAACGACGGCCGCGTGCAATCCAGCTGCGTCCCATTGTTCGGCATAGGCTTTTTCGGGAATGTACTCAGCCACAAGACCGTCGATCACCTGATCGCGCATATCCGCGACCGTTTCGGCCACATCTTCCGCATTCATCAGATCCACGCGCTGCTCAAAGATAACGCGACGTTGATCGTTCATCACGTCATCGTATTTCAACACGTTCTTGCGCATGTCGAAGTTACGTGCTTCAACTTTTTCTTGTGCCTTTGCTAGGGCCCGATTGATCCAGGGATGGATAATCGCTTCGCCCTCCTTGAGGCCGAGCTTCTGTAACATGCCCTCCATGTTGTTGGCACCGAAAATGCGCATCAGGTCGTCGTCGAGAGAGAGAAAAAACTTCGACCGTCCCGGATCGCCCTGACGGCCCGCGCGCCCACGTAGCTGATTGTCGATGCGGCGGCTTTCGTGGCGCTCTGTGCCGATGATGTATAGGCCGCCCGCTTCGATGGCCTTTTGCTTGAGGCGTTCGATGTCAGCTTTGATCTCTTCGATCTTGGCGTCGTATTTGGCGGGGTCTTCGATGCCGGCGGTCTCGTCGCCAGCGCGCATTTCCAGATTGCCGCCAAGCTGAATGTCGGTGCCGCGACCAGCCATATTGGTGGCGATGGTGATGGCACCGGGCACGCCCGCTTGTGCCACGATATAGGCTTCTTGTTCGTGATAGCGCGCGTTCAAGACGTTGTGCTTGATCTTCCTTTTCTTGAGGAAGTCAGACAGGGTTTCTGATTTTTCAATCGACACCGTGCCGACCAGTACAGGCTGGCCGCGTTTGGCGCAGTCTTCGAGTTCGATGACGATGGCTTCATATTTTTCCTGTGCCGAGCGATAAACCTCGTCATCTTCGTCAACACGAGCGATGGGTCGGTTGGTCGGCACCTCAATGACTTCTAAGCCATAGATTTCAGCAAATTCGTCAGCTTCTGTCAGCGCGGTGCCTGTCATGCCTGACAGCTTCTTATACATGCGGAAATAATTTTGGAAGGTAATCGAGGCCAGCGTTTGGTTTTCCGGCTGGATCGTCACGCGTTCTTTGGCTTCCAGCGCCTGATGCAACCCGTCTGAATAGCGACGGCCTTCCATCATGCGGCCCGTGAACTCGTCAATGATCATGAGCTTGTCGCCCTTGACGATATAGTCCTTGTCTTTCTGAAATAGCTTGTGGGCTTTCAGCGCGTTCTGGATGTGATGAACGATGGTGATGTTTTCGATGTCGTAAAGCGCGCCCTCCGTCAGGATACCGTGTTTGCGCAGCAGGTCTTCGATGGCTTCATTGCCTTCTTCGGTGAGGTTCACCGTGCGTTGCTTTTCGTCCAGCTCATAGCCATCGTCGGCGATATGCGGGATCACGTCATCGACGGACAGATAGAGTTCGGACTTGTCGTCGAGCGGGCCTGAAATGATCAGCGGCGTGCGTGCTTCATCGACGAGGATCGAGTCCACTTCGTCGACGATGGCATAGGCATGGCCGCGTTGGGCCATGGCCGATACCTGATATTTCATGTTGTCGCGCAGAAAGTCGAAGCCGTATTCGTTGTTGGTGCCATAGGTGATGTCGGCGGCGTAAGCCTCGCGGCGTTCCTCGTCGTCGAGCCCATGCACGATGACGCCGGTGGTGAGGCCGAGGAAGTTGTAAACCTGCGCCATCCATTCGGCGTCGCGTGAAGCGAGATAGTCGTTGACGGTGACGACATGAACGCCCTTGCCGGGGAGCGCGTTTAGATAGCAGGCGAGCGTCGCCACCAACGTCTTGCCTTCACCGGTTTTCATTTCGGCGATCTTGCCGTCATGCAGCACCATGCCGCCGACCAACTGGGTGTCATAGTGGCGCTGGCCGAGCGTGCGCTTGGCAGCTTCACGCACCACCGCGAAGGCTTCAGGTAGGAGGTCGTCGAGGTTGGCACCATCTGCAAGGCGGGCGCGGAATTCGACCGTCTTGGCTTTCAATTCGCCGTCTGACAATACTGAAATGGCAGGCTCAAACGCGTTGATAGCCTCTACTCGGGCCTTAAAGGACTTGAGCTTGCGGTCGTTGGCGCTGCCAAACAATCGTTTGGCGAGTATGCCGAAGCTTGCCATTAGATATTCTTCCTCATGCGATCGGCCCAGCAAATGCAGGCAACCAGCAATGTGGTGTGCCAGCATCCAGCGGACATGCCTTTTTCAGGGCATTTGCCACGCGCGCCCTCGCATCGTGAAAGGGGCGGCCAGAACGCCGTCAGGCCAGTGTGCCAGCGGGTAAAAAGACAGCTGACATGTAAGCAGCAGGTGGAGGCTTGTCAATGAAACTAGGGTTCGCCCAGTGGCGTCATGGGGGCGCGGGCCAGGGTCTGTTCAATTGACCTCAAGCCTCTCATTTTGTTAATGTTCTGTGCCTTGTGTGGGGCTTTCACAGCGGTCATCATGTCCCAGAATGCGTGCGTCTCGGGCCGAGCTTGAGGACGCCTCTCCTCACCGCTCTTGTGCCGTCGTTTGTGCCTTTCAGGAATTCCATAATGCGTCCTTCTCGTCGTCTTCTCGTTGCCAGCACCTTGGCGTTGAGCTTTGTGGCCGGTCTGGCCCCTGTGTCCTATGCCGCTGACGCTGCCGAGCCCGTGGCAGCCGCTGCCGGCAATGATGAAACCGTGGCGACGGTCAACGGCAAGCCCATCAAATTGTCCGATATTGCGCTGGCTGATGAAGAAATGGGCCAAGCCTTGGCCAGTCTGCCCGAGGAGAAGCGGTTTCAATACCTGCTGAGCATGTTGATCGACCGCCGCATCGTGGCCGAAGTGGCTGCTTCCAAGAAGATGCAGGATGATCCGATGGTCAAACGCCGCGAGGCTTATTTTGACGAAAAGGTGATGCGTGACGTCTATTGGGTCCAGTTGATGCGGGACCGGGTCGGTGAAAAGGCCGTGAAAGCCTATTACGATGAAAATATCGCCAAAGCCGAGGCCCCAACCGAGGCCCATGCGGCCCATATTTTGGTCGGCACTAAGGCCGAGGCCGACAAGATTTTGGCTGATATCAAGGGCGGCAAGAGCTTTGAAGATGAGGCCAAGGCCGCCTCGAAGGATTCCAGTGCTGCCAATGGTGGCGATCTGGGGTGGTTCAAAAAGGCCGACATGGTGCCTGAATTCGGCAATGCCGTGTTTGCTCTCAAGCCCGGCCAGGTTTCTGCGCCGGTCAAGACGCAGTTCGGCTGGCATGTCATCAAGCTGATTGCGACGCGCAAGGCTCCCAAGCCAACGTTTGAGCAGGCGCATGACGAAATCATGCGGACGTTGGTGCGTTCGGAAGGCAATAAGGTCATGGAAGGCTTGCGCAAAGCCGCAAAAATCGAAATTGTCGGCACAGACAATGCGCAGCCCCAAATGGTGCCCGCGCCTTAACGCCTAGGTTTGCCTTCAAAGCGTGAAGCAACCTCAATTTTGCGGAGCGGCCCTGTGACGACGAAGAAGAAGTCTGTGAAAAAAGCACCGGCCAATAATAAGCTCGCTGTCAAAAAAACAGTTGCCAAAAAGCCTGCCGTCAAAAAGGCCGCCGCCAAGAAATCCACACCCAAGAAAGCCCCGGCTAAAAAGGCAGCTTTGAAAAAGGCTCCGGCCAAAAAGGCGTCTGCCAAAAAAGCCTCACCCAAGGCCAAAGCCGCAGCCAAAACCAAGACCGTTAGCCTCGTCTCGCCGCTTGCGCCCAAGAAATTTGCCAAATTGCCGCCGCTTGAGGGCGTGGACATCGGCACCGCCGCGACGGGCATCAAATATAAAGGCCGCGACGATGTGTTGGTGATCCGTTTGCCCGACGGCACGACCGCGGCGGGCGTCTTCACCACTTCAAAGACCGCGTCTGCGCCGGTTGATCTCTGCCGGGCTAACGTCAAGAGCGGTGCAGGTCGCATCCTTGTCGTCAATTCCGGCAATTCCAATGCCTTTACCGGTAAGCGGGGCGTCGCCACCGTCGAGGCGACGGTCGATGCTGCCGCGCGGGCCGCAGGGGCGATGGCGAGCGAGGTCTATGTCGTCTCCACCGGCGTCATCGGTCAGCCGCTCGACCCCAAGCCCATTATCGAGGGTATCGGCACGGCGCTCTTTGATGCCGATGAGAATAATTGGGACAAAGCCGCGCGCGCCATTATGACGACCGACACCTATCGCAAGCTGGCGACGCGGGTGGTCGATATGGGCGGCGTGAAAGTGACGATCAACGGCATCGCTAAAGGCTCGGGCATGATTGCGCCCGACCTTGCCACCATGCTCGCTTTTGTGGTGACGGACGCGGCCATCGCTGCGCCGCTGCTGCAATCGCTGGTCACGCAAGGCGCTGGCAAGAGCTTCAATGCCATCACCGTAGACAGCGATACCTCGACGTCAGACACGCTGCTCGTCTTTGCCACCGGCACGGCGATGCGGGGGCAAACCAATATCGCCTCCGTGGTCGATACGCGTCTGGTGGCTTTCCGCGCCGCGCTTGACGATTTGCTGCTCGACCTTGCCCATCAGGTCGTGCGCGACGGTGAGGGGGCCACCAAGTTCATTTCAATCGCGGTGAGCGGCGCTGAGAGCACGGCGGCGGCGCGCCGCATCGGCTTGGTCATCGCCAACTCGCCGCTCGTCAAAACCGCCATTGCCGGCGAGGACGCCAATTGGGGTCGCATCGTCATGGCGGTCGGCAAGTCGGGCGAGGCAGCTAATCGTGACCGGCTGGCCATCCGCATCGGCGGCGTCGATGTGGCGCGTGAGGGCGAAGCGGTGCCAGACTTTGATGAGCGTCCTGTCGCCAAGCACATGAAGGGTGCCAATATCGCCATCGAAGTTGATGTCGGCGTCGGCTTAGGCGCAGCGACGGTGTGGACCTGCGATCTGACGCATGGCTATATCTCGATCAATGCGGATTATCGCAGCTAAGGCCTTTGACGTGGGACGCGTGGGTGTTTGAGAGGCATTTACCTCAAGTTCACCATGTTGCCGCGCCATTTTATTAATCAAGTGATGTGAAGAATATGGATAAGCGCGCCGACAGCCCCAAGTCATTTCGACTTCTTTTGGTGGTCGCCTGTGCGCTGGTCGATGTTGATGGTCGCGTGTTGCTGGCCCAACGTCCGCAAGGCAAACCGCTTGCGGGCTTGTGGGAATTTCCCGGCGGCAAGGTCGAGCCCGGCGAAATGCCGGAGGAAACTTTGATCCGGGAGCTGCATGAGGAGCTTGGCATCACGGTTGAGAAAGCCTGTCTTGCGCCGCTGACGTTTGCAAGCCACGCCTACGAGGATTTTCATCTGCTGATGCCGCTTTATGTGTGTCGGCGTTGGCAAGGACAGGTTCAGGGTCTGGAAGATCAGGCGCTTGAATGGGTGAAGCCCGCTGGTTTGAGGGGCTTTGCGATGCCACCGGCGGATGAACCGCTTGTGGCAGCGTTGCTTGATTTGCTCTAGGGGTGCTGGGGCCAAGCCGCGCAAGATTGAGTGAGGGTGGTTATGGCGACGAAAAAAACAATTCAGACTCTGGAGCAATTTAAGCGCGATACGAGCGGCGCCACGGCCATAGAATATGGTCTGATCCTCGCGCTTTTGTCGATTGTGGTCACCGCTGCAGCGGCAACTGTCGGCACCCATCTGACCGATATGTTTCAGCGCATCGTCGACTTTCTCGCCTGATCTTTTTCTGTCTGATGCTTTGGCTTAGCGCGGGGCCTTGATTTCTTCCGTTCCCAGCGCATCGGCCAGCCGTGCCTTCGCCGAACCCGGGCGCAGTGGTTTTTGCTGGCTCTCATGTGGGCTCCAGCCTGCCAGCATGATGATCTCGAAGGTGGCAGGCACGCGGCCGTCGGCCAGTCCAAAATTTTCCTGATAGATTTCAGCAGCCCGCAACAGCGTGGCGCGTCTCATCGGCGTGCGGTGGCGCTCGATCAGCGCGTTGGTCTCGCCCATGCCGCGCAGTTCTGCCATCAGTTTTAGCACGCTGCCATAATTGACCGTCACGCGGTCGCTATCGACGACGGGCAGCGCAAAGCCCGCCCGTTGCATCAGCGCGCCCATGTCGCGCAGGTCAGCGAAAGGCGAGACGCGGGGGCTCAACCCGCCTTCGCATTCGACTTCTGCTTCGGCCAGCGATTGGCGCAATTCGATCAGCGTCTCGCCGCCAAACAGCGCGCCCATGAACAGCCCGTCTGGCACCAGCGCACGGCGGATCTGGATCATCGCGCCGGGCAGGTCGTTCACCCAATGCAGCGACAGGGCAGAGGCAATGAGATTGAAACTCTTGTCGGCAAAGGGCAGGCGCTCTTCGTCGAGGACGACGCGGAGGCCCTTTGCGTGGTTGAGCATGGTGGGCGAGAGATCAGCGGTGATGATCTGGCCTAATTTGGCTGCGTCGCGTGTCATCTGAGTGAGAAAGCCCTGATGCGCGCCCAGATCAAGCGCCAGCGGAAAATCACGTCTGATGATTTCAAGCCGGTCTTCCATGTTTTCAGCGACACGGCGCAACAGGAAGTCGTGGGCGCTAAAATTTGCCGCCGCGCGGGCCCTGTGTTGGGCGTGTAGCGCGCGGTCAAAAACACGCATGGTATTAGGGTTATTCGGAGTGGTCTCTGGCATGGGCGCATCATGGTTTGACAGGCGCGTTGCCGCAAGTCCTCTGCTAGACTAAGCGTCAAATGACCGGACAAAATCTTGCACCCATCGTCTCCAGCCTGCGCCATGCCGCCGCGCGGCTAGCTGATTTTGCCTTGCCGCCGCATTGCATGGGCTGTGGCGGGCCGGTCAGCTTGCAAGGTGGCCTTTGCGCTATCTGCTGGTCGGCGGTTGATTTCATCGAGCGGCCCTATTGCGAAGTAAGCGGGTTGCCGATTGCCTTTGATCCCGGCGAACCTGTGGTGCGCCCTGAACTCATCGACAACCCGCCGCCCTATGCGCGCGCCCGCAGCGTCATGCGTTACAATCAGGCCAGTGCGCGGCTTATTTTACGGTTTAAATTTGCCGACCGGATGGAGGCCGCGCCTGCCTTTGCCCGTTGGATGGCGCGCGCGGGCGCTGAACTGTTGGAGGGCGCCGATCTCGTCTTGCCGGTGCCGCTGCATCGCAGGCGGCTGTTTGCGCGGCGCTATAATCAGGCGGGCGAGCTGGCCCATCGTCTAGCCGATCTGCACCACTTGAGCTTTGCCGCCGATTTGCTTGAGCGGGTGCGCGCGACGCGACCGCAGGTCGGCTTGTCGGGTGCGGCGCGGCGACGCAATGTCGCGGGTGCGTTTCGGCTTGCCACCGGCGCGGGGGCGCATATCGAAGGCAAAACCATCGTTCTGATTGATGATGTCATCACCACAGGGGCCACGATTGACGCTTGCGCGCGGGTGCTCAATGCCGCTGGTGCGCGCGAGGTTCGCGTGCTGGCGCTGGCGCGGGTTGTTCAGGGCGATGGAGTTTCTATATGATGGACAGACATATTTGAGGAGTTCCCGCTGATGGCGGACGTGACGATTTATACAACCATGATGTGCCCCTATTGCTATCGGGCCAAGGCGCTGCTCACCGATAAGGGTGTGGCGTTTAAGGAAATCGATGTGGGTATGGATGCCGCTTTGCGTGATGCGATGACCAAGCGCGCGCATGGCAGCTATACGGTGCCGCAGATTTTTGTTGGCGACACCCATGTTGGTGGGTGTGATGAACTCTATGCGCTCGACCACAGCGGCAAGCTCGATCCGCTGTTGGCGGCCTGAGGCTTGATCAGCATGAGCGCCGCGCTCACCAAATCGCCTTTTCTGGCTGCCTGTGTGCAGTTGCGGGCAGGCCGTGAGGTTCAGCCCAATGTTGATTTGGCTGTCAGCCTGATTGAAGAGGCGGCGGTGGCAGGTGCGCAATTTGTGACGACGCCTGAAAATACCTCGCTGATGGAAGCCAAAAGCGCGTTGCTGTTTGAAAAGACGGTGACTGAGGCCGACGATCTGGCGCTGGCCGCCTTTCGCGCGGTCGCCGTGTCCAAAAAAATATGGACGCTGATCGGCTCACTCCCTATCAAGATCGCGGCTGACAAGCTTGCCAATCGCTCTTTCCTCATCGCGCCGGATGGCTCCATCGCTGCACGTTACGACAAAATCCATATGTTTGATGTCGATCTCGGCGGTGGCGAAAGCTATCGCGAGTCGAAAAACTTTGCACCCGGTGCTGAAGCCGTCACTGCCGATCTGCCCTGGGGCCGTCTCGGTATGAGTGTCTGTTATGACCTGCGCTTTCCTCATCTCTATCGCGCAATCGCCAAGGCGGGGTCCGATTTTCTGACCGTGCCGTCCGCCTTCACGCGGCCCACAGGCGAAGCGCATTGGCATGTGCTGTTGCGTGCGCGTGCCATTGAAAGCGGCGCTTATGTTCTTGCGCCCGCTCAAGGGGGCCGCCATGAGAACGGCCGCGAGACCTACGGCCACAGCCTCATCGTCGCCCCTTGGGGTGAGATCATCGCCGAGGCAGGCACGGAGCCTTGCGTCGTGATGGCCGAAATTGATCCTGCCAAAGTAGCCGACGCGCGGTCCCGTGTGCCAAGCCTCACCCATGACCGCACCTTTGCCACGCCATCGGTCGTGCAATGATCCATTACACGCTTCTTTGTGAACATGACCATGAGTTCGATGGTTGGTTTGGCTCGTCTGCTGGCTTTGACGAACAGGCCACGCGCGGTGACGTCACCTGTCCCCATTGTGGCAACACTGTCGTGCGGCGCGGGCTTATGGCCCCCAATGTGGCGGGCACGAAGAAGAGTAAAACCAAATCCCGCGTCGTTGCGCCTGATACTAAACAGGACGTCAATATGATGGCGGCGTTCCGCAAGCATGTTGAGGCAAACTTTGAAAATGTCGGCGACAAATTCGCCGACATCGCGCGCGCAATCCACTACGAAGAAGAAGCCCCGCGTGCAATCTATGGCGAGGCATCGCTTGAAGAGGCGAGCGCCCTGATCGAAGAGGGTGTCGAGGTGGCACCGTTGTCGGGTGTGTCACGCAAGCAGACGAACTGAGGCATAGAAAATTCTGTCATGGCCGGGCTTGACCCGGCCATCCACGTCTTTTCTTCGCTGGGTGCTGTGAAGACGTGGATACGTGGATCAAGTCCGCGCATGACGATGGATTTTTTGCCTTCTTCTTCCCCTTACGCCACGCCCAGCATCGCCTTCATCTGCGGTGTCAAAAACTTACCCTGCGGGTCCAGTGCCGCGCGCACCTTCAAAAAATCGTCCCACTTGGGATAGAGCTTTGCAAAATCCTCGCCCTTCAGCGTATTGATCTTGCCCCAATGCGGACGGCCATGATGGGCCCAATGGATGGGTTCGATCTGCGCGAAATAGGGGCGGTAGTCCCATTCGTGGAACTGATGCACGGCAATCGAAATCGTCTCGCGCTGATGGAAGGGGCTGAGCCAGATGTCGTCGGCGGCAATGGTGCGAAATTCGATCGGGAAGAACACCCTGATGTTGTTGTCTTCGATCGTCTTGATGATTTTGCGCAGCGCGGCGGGCGCTTCCTCGCGTGGCAGGTGATATTCCATTTCATTGAAACGCACACCGCGTTCGGTTGAGAGCGTCTTGTAGGAATAGTCCACGCGCTCCTCGACGGGATAGTCCGCCATCGCTTTCTGAATGGCCCAACGGCGCAGCGTTGGCGACCAACCGAGCCAGTCTTGCAACATTTTTAGTTGCAGCACGGCGTCGTCATCCGGGTTCGGCTGTGCAGGTGTTTCCGGCTCATCTGTTTCGTCATTGGTGATGCCGAGCGCCATGCCTGAAAAAGGGATGTAGTAGAATTCGAAATTACGATGCGCCTTTTCAAGCTCGGGCAGGCGTTCGAGCATCTCATCGATAGGCTGCATCCATGTGCGGCGTTTCAGTTTGAACAGGGGTCGGGCTTGCATACGCACATTGGTGACAATGCCGAGCGCGCCCAGCGAGACGCGGGCCGCTTGAAAGATATCGGCATTATTGTCGGCGTCGCACTCAATGGTTTCGCCCGCTGCTGTCACCAGCCGCATGTTTTTGACGAAGGTCGGTAGCGCGCCGAGCTTTGCGCCTGCGCCATGCGTGGAAGTAGCCAGCGCACCTGCCAGCGATTGCTTGTTGATGTCAGGCAGATTGTCGACCGACATGCCGACCTTGGCGAGGTCTTCGTTCATTTGGACAAGGCGCGTGCCTGCTATCACATCGGCTTGAAATGTAGCCTTGTCCACATTGGTGATGCCTGCCATGCGATCAAGCGTCAGCAAAGTGCCGTCCGTTGGCACCAGCGGCGAAAAGGAATGACCGGCGCCCACCGCGCGGATCGGCGTCACCGTCGATTTGATGATTTCAGCCAGTTCGCCTTCGCTGGCCGGGGCATAGCGTGTTACCGGGTTTGATTTTTGATTGCCCGACCAATTGTACCAAGGCAGAGGCTTGGCCACTGGTTTTGCAACTTGGGGCTTTACGGGAGCGTCGTCGGCAAAGGCGCGCGTCACAATGTCGGGGATCGCGCCGGTGGCCGCAATGGCCGATGCGGCGGTGGCAAATTTCAGCAGACTGCGGCGGTCGAGATGGCTCATCCGTTGGCCCCTTCTTGTTTTTCTTTTTCCGATTTTTCGGGTGCCGATGCGGCCATGAAATGCATCAGCGTCGTCAAGTCGTCCGCTGTGCATTCAAAACATTGGCCGAGCGGTGGCATACCGCCAATGCCGTTGACCATATGGTCGAGCAGCATCGTGTCGCCTTGCTTGAGACGGGGCGCCCAGGCGGCGATGTTGTGAGATTGCGGTGCGCCGGAATCTGGCACCGTGTGGCAACCCATGCAGGTGCGGCTGTAAATGCCGTCGAGCCGCGCATCAAGCGTCACGGGCTTTAGAGTGCTCACCGTGTTGTCGTTGCAGGCTGCGAGCGCTAGCAGCAGCCCGACCATCAGCGCCGATCTTACAAAAACATGCCGTCTGGACATGGCCCGCCCCCGCGTTTTGCCCGGTTCAATTTTCGCCAGCCGGTTTAATTTTTGTCAGAATGTCTTAAGGGCGCCGCCCCGGTCAATTAAAATGGTGATGCCTATTTTTCGGCTTCACGCATCTAAGGGCTTTGCGGCGAGCATCATATAATTGACGTCGGTATCTTTGCCGAGCGTCCATTTGTCTCGCAGCGGGCTATAGATCACGCCGGTCAGTTCTTCGAGCGTCAGCCCTGAGGCGGCAAGGCCTGCCTTCATTTCGTCGGGCGTGATGAATTTTGACCAGTCATGGGTGCCGCGTGGCAGCCAGCGCAAAATATATTCTGCGCCGATGATGGCCAGCCCCATCGCCTTGAGGGTGCGGTTGAGCGTCGCCACAAACATAATGCCGCCGGGCTTCAGCATGGCCGCGCAGCATCGGAGGAAGGCGTCGCGGTCGGCGACATGCTCGATCACTTCCATATTGAGGATGACGTCGAATTTTTCGCCCGCCGCCATCAGGGCTTCGGCGGTGGTGGCGCGGTAGTCGATGGTGAGGCCTTGCTCGCGGGCATGAATGCTCGCAGTTGCAATATTTTCTGCAGATGCGTCGGCGGCCACCATGGTGGCACCCAGACGGCACATCGGCTCGCTCAACAGGCCGCCGCCGCAGCCAATGTCGAGAAAACGCAAGCCCTCGAAGGGCCGCATGGATGTTGCATCGCATCCATAATGAGTGGCGACTTTTGTCTTGATATAGGCCAGCCGCACAGGGTTGAACTTGTGCAGTGGGCGGAATTTGCCCCTTGGGTCCCACCATTCTGCTGCCATCGCCGAAAAGCGAGCGATTTCGGCGGCATCGACGGTGTTGAGGGCTATATCCGGCTTTGGTTTCTTGACGGTGCTCATGCCTATGCCGCTTCCCTTTACGTTTACGTCAATTCTTGCCCGGCCTTTGCGGCAAAAAGCGTCATGTTTTGGCCGCGATCAGGCCCGGCTGCCGGTTGCGGGTTTGAGGGCATCCGCGTATGTATCCGGCTCTATGATATAGGGCGTTCAGGGGTGCCGGGTCTAGCCGGGGCTTTGGTTTTCCTATTTCAGCAAGATCAACGAGACGAGCCTCATGCGAGGCTCCAAGCAGGAATATGTGGATGGCCAGACTGGTCATGAAATTTGGCGGGACTTCGGTTGCCGACATCGCACGCATTCGCAATGTGGCGAGCCACGTCAAACGTGAGGTCGATGCGGGCCATCAGGTTGCCGTCGTCGTCTCGGCCATGTCGGGTAAGACCAATGAGCTTGTTGGCTGGGCGCGCGAGATCGCGCCGCTGCATGACGCGCGCGAATATGATTCCATTGTCGCGTCTGGCGAACAGGTGACGGCAGGCTTGCTGGCGATCGAGCTGCAGCGTTTGGGCATTGCCGCGCGCTCCTGGCTCGGCTGGCAGATCCCCATTCGCACCGACAAAGCGCATGGTGCGGCGCGCATTGAGGCGATTGACGGCAGCGAGCTCGTCGCGCGCTTTGAACGCGGCGAGGTCGCCGTGGTCGCGGGCTTTCAGGGTCTTGCGCCAGACAATAGGATCACGACGTTGGGGCGCGGCGGTTCGGACACCAGCGCCGTTGCCATCGCCGCGGCCGTCAAGGCCGATCTTTGCGACATCTATACTGACGTGGACGGCGTTTATACGACGGACCCTCGCATCGTTGCGAAGGCCCAAAAGATTGATAAGATCAGTTACGAGGAAATGCTGGAGATGGCGTCGCTTGGCGCCAAGGTGCTTCAGACCCGCTCCGTCGAGCTTGCCATGGTTCATCGCGTGCGCCTTCAGGTGCGCTCGAGCTTTGACGCGCCCGATCACTATGCCAGTTGTCTCGGCAAGGATGGGTCTAACCTCTTTTTCCCTGGCACCCTTGTTTGCGACGAGGACGAAATCGTGGAACAGCAAGTCGTTAGCGGCATCGCCTATTCAAAGGACGAGGCCAAGATCACGCTTGTCAGAGTGGAAGACAAGCCCGGCGTCGCCGCACGGATCTTTGGTCCGTTGGCCGACAGTTCGATCAATGTCGATATGATCATCCAGAACATTTCGGATGACGGTAAAAGCACCGACATGACCTTCACCGTGCCGCAGGCAGAGCTTGCCCGCACGCAGGAAGTGATCGCCAAGATACAGAGCGAAATTGGTGTGGTTGACGTCAGGACCGACACCAATGTCATCAAAATTTCAATTATCGGCATCGGTATGCGCAGCCATACCGGTGTTGCCAAGACCATGTTCCAGACGCTGGGCGAGAAGGGCATCAATATCCTTGCCATCACCACAAGTGAGATCAAGGTAAGCGTGTTAATCTCGTCGGAATATACGGAGTTGGCCGTGCGGGCGCTCCACACAGCCTATGGGCTCGATGGCGAATAATGGAGATCGCGTGACGCTGGTTTTGCCCCCCTTACATGTCTCACCGCCCGGCCAAGGCCAGGGTGGGGATGACTATGCGTTGATGAGGGATAAGGCCTGATGGCGGGCGCCATCGGGGGGCCCCGCGTTCTAATGCGCAAATTGCGCGAGGTCATGGCCGAACAGGTCACAGCCCAGCAGCGCCTCGACATGATCGTCGTGCTGATCGCCTCCAATATGGTGGCGGAAGTCTGCTCGGTCTATCTGATGCGGCCGACCAACGAGCTGGAGCTGTTTGCCACCGAAGGCCTGAAACCCACCGCCGTTCACAAAACCCGGTTGCGGGTTGGCGAAGGCCTCGTTGGCGATATTGCCAGCCACGCCCGCCCGCTCAATTTGGCCGATGCTCAGTCGCACCCCGGCTTTGCTTATCGGCCTGAAACCGGCGAAGAGGTTTATAAGTCGCTGATGGGCGTGCCCATCCTGCGTTCGGGCCGAGTTGTCGGCGTGCTGGCCGTACAGAACCGCACCAAGCGCAATTACACCGAAGAAGAAGTCGAGGCGCTGGAAACGGTCGCCATGGTGCTGGCCGAAGTGGTGGCCTCTGGCGACCTCATCAATCTCGATGAGCTTGACAGCACCACCCATACGCAGCGTCGCCCGGTCCATATTGCTGCCAGCGCTTTTGCCGAAGGCATCGCGCTTGGCCATGCCGTGCTGCATGAACCGCGTGTTCAGGTCGCCCATCTCATTGCCGAGGATGTGGACGCCGAAAACGAACGTCTCGAACAGGCGGTCTATCAATTGCGTGGCTCAGTTGACGATCTGCTCGAAACCGAAGATTTGAGCCATGCGGGCGAGCATCGCGAGGTGCTTCAGGCCTATCGCATGTTTGCTAATGATCGCGGCTGGCTGCAACGCATGTCAGAAGCCGTGCGCACCGGCCTCACCGCCGAAGCTGCCGTTGAGCGGGTACAAAACGACACCCGCGCCCGGCTCATGCGCGCCGCAGACCCCTATTTGCGTGACCGGCTGCATGATTTTGATGATCTGGCCAACCGGTTGCTGCGCCAGTTGACCGGCGTTGAGCTGTCGTCGGCCAGCGGCGACTTGCCCCATGACACCATCCTGATTGCCCGCAACATGGGCCCTGCCGAGCTTTTGGACTATGACAAGGCGCGGCTGCGCGGTCTGGTGCTGGAAGAGGGCGCGGCCAATGCGCATGTCGCCATCGTGGCGCGCGCCATGGGCATCGTGACGGTGGGGCGTGCCGAGGCCATCCTCGATACGATCGACACGGGCGATGCCATCATCATTGATGGCGACACCGGCGACGTTTATGTCCGCCCGACCTCAGACATTATTGATGCCTATTCGGAAAAGGCGCGGTTCCGAGCGCGCAAGCAGGAACAATATCAGGCGATCCGCTATGAGCCCTCGATCACGCGGGACGGCGAGAAAGTGACGCTTTACGTCAATGCGGGCTTGCAGGTCGATTTGCGCCATCTGGAAGAATCAGGTGCCGAAGGCATCGGCCTTTTCCGTACCGAGTTGCAGTTCATGGTGGCGGCCAAATTGCCGAGCCTGAAAGACCAGATCGAGCTTTATACTGCCGTGCTGGACGCGGCAGGCGAGCACCCAACCGTCTTTCGCACGCTCGACATCGGCGGCGATAAAATGCTGCCCTATATGGATATTGCGGCCTTCAAGGAAGAAAATCCGGCGCTGGGTTGGCGGGCTATTCGCATTGGGCTCGACCGTCCGGCGCTGCTGCGCCACCAGTTGCGGGCGCTGCTGACGGCGGCGGCGGGGCGGTCGCTTCGCGTCATGTTCCCGATGGTGGCCGAAGTCGCCGAGTTCCGCCGTGCCCGCGCGTTGGTGGACAAGGAATTGGCGCGCTTGAAGAAATTTGGCCATCCCGCGCCCGCCCATCTTGAGGTCGGCACCATGCTGGAGGTGCCCTCGCTGGTCTGGCAGCTCGATACGTTGTTGCCCTATGTCGATTTTGTCAGCATTGGGAGCAATGACCTGATGCAGTTCCTGTTTGCGGTGGATCGCGGCAATTCGCGTGTCTCAAACCGCTATGATTTGCTCAGCCCGGCGGTTTTGAGCTTTCTCCGCTTCATCGTCGCCAAGTGCCGGGCCCATAATGTGCCCGCTACGCTCTGCGGCGAGATGTCGGGCAAGCCGCTTGAGGCAATGGCGCTGATCGGCCTTGGTTTTCGGCGTATTTCCATGTCTCCGGCCGCCATCGGGCCGGTCAAAATGATGGTCCGCTCGCTCGATGTGGGCCGCCTCGAAGCCTATATGGAAGGCCTTTATGGGTTGCCGGATGCGAGTGTGCGCGAGGCGCTCACCGAATTTGCCCTCGACCATGACGTGGTCGTCTGACGTCATCCGTTTGGGCCTTTGAGCGACCGTCACGCCTCGGTATTGAGTCTCAACGGTCGCGCGATGCAAAAATCGGCAAAATCCAATGCAAATAAACCAATCTTTGGTTGCGATTAGTCAACACTTTTGATTTATTGAGTAAACAAGAACGCATAGCAGGGGGCATGCGGATTTTGTGGAATTTTAAGGCTCATGCATCGATTCAGGTCAGGTATGTGAGGTGAGGTCAGCGAGCGCTCTTTCAAGAGGGCTCGGGACCGAACGACGGCTCATACCTGCCATTGCCACAGGCTCAAGGGCAATCGAATGACAAACAGCCAAGCGGTGAAGCGTATATGGGGACGGCACAGCCCGGGGAAGATCCCAAGTCGATGATTAATTCTATCAAGCCGGAGACCGAAGAACGGTCCGAAGCCCGACGTCGGTTGCATCTAAGAGACATCACCAACGAGTTGTCGGGGGTCGGAGACGACACGGCGGGCTCGGACCTGCGTGCGGGGCGTGA
Organism: Parvibaculaceae bacterium; assembly: GCA_041688015.1. Lineage (GTDB taxonomy): Bacteria > Pseudomonadota > Alphaproteobacteria > Parvibaculales > Parvibaculaceae > Parvibaculum. The sequence continues at coordinate 13,140 of JBDNIY010000007.1, read as the reverse complement.
ACGGCGCGGCGAAGATTTGCGCGCTATCGCCTTGTCGCTGCGCATTCGTCGTGAGCAGTTGGAAGCGCTCGAAGAGAGCCGCTATGACGATTTGCCGGGGCGCGCTTATGCGGTCGGGTTCGCCCGTTCCTATGCCGAATATTTAGGCTTGGACAGCGCCCATATCGTGCAGCGCTACAAGGCCGAACTAGATAGCCGCTTTGCCGCGGCTCAAGAACTCGCCTTTCCCGAAGCGCAAGAACAAGCGCGCATGCCGCGCGGCACCTTCCTCATCGTTGCGCTGATCATTGGCGTTGGTATCTATGGCGGCTATCTGATGACGCGGTCGGCTGATCGCATGATGGCCGAACGTGTGCCCGCCGTGCCCGGTCAAATGGCTGTCAATGTGGCGAACCCCAGCTCACCCGAAGAACGCCCTGTTGGTTTGAGCGGCGATCCGGCTTCGGCCGCCACACGCCCGGCCAGCAATGCAACCGCCGCCCAGGTTTTGGGTGACGGCGCGCCCAATGAAGTCGATCCCGCCAGCGTTTATGCCGTGCCGCCTGTCGTTGCCGATACACCGGCAGAGGCCGCCGCCGAAGTCGCATCGCTCGCACCAGCGGGTGCTGCCGTGCCGTCGCTTGCCACCTTGTCGGCAGTATTGAGTGGAACTCCGGCTGCCAATGCAGCGGCGCCTGCTCTCATTCCCGGCTTGCCTGAAATCGCGCAAGGCCAGGTTTATGGCGCTGAAAATACCGACAGCCGCGTCATGATCCGCGCCCGCAAAAACGACGCATGGGTGCGCGTCGAAGATGCACAAGGTCATGTCTTGATCGAACGCACGCTGGCCATAGGCGACGTCTACCACGCGCCCAATGTGCCCGACACGATCCTCGTCGCGCGCGATGCCAGCGCTTTTGAAATCGTGGTCGATCACGCCTCGCTCGGCCTTGCTGGCCCGCCGACGTTGGTGCTGACCGGTAAACCGCTGGAACCGGCTGCCTTGATGGCCGCCATGCCCCGCGTCACGCCCACCCCCGCCGAAGAAGCCGCCGCCGCCATTGCGCCCTCTGTCGCGCGCTAATTTCTAACCGCATATTCTGCTGTCATCCCGGCTTTATGCCGGGATCCAGGGATGCTTGCTTCGAGGTTGCCGTTACTGGATTCCGGGACAAGCCCGGGATGACGTTCAGTATTTGGTGAGAATGCCGGTGCATTCCTTTTTATCTCCCTCACTTTTTGTGCCTGTGTGCAGGGCGTGGCACGTATCCTCCCAACCCCTGCGACCACCATGCTCATGGCTTTCCGCTTCATTTCTGGTATCTTCATCTGATATACCTATATAAAGAGACGAAAGCCGCCCTTTGCGGCATTGGGATCGGTCAATGAGCAGCATCCGCCCGTGGCGTGATATTGAACGCAGAAAAAGCCGCACCATCCATGTTGGGAAGGTGCCGGTGGGCGGTGATTCACCGATCACCGTTCAGACGATGACCAACACGTTGACGTCTGACGCTAAGGCGACCATCGAGCAGATCCAACGCGTCGAGGCCGCTGGTTGCGACATTGTGCGCGTCTCCTGCCCCGATGAAGCCTCCACCAAGGCGCTGGCCGAGATCGTGCGCGAGACGACCATCCCGATTGTAGCCGACATTCATTTTCACTATCGCCGCGCCATCGAAGCCGCTGAAGCCGGTGCCTCTTGCCTGCGCATCAATCCGGGCAATATCGGTAATGCGAACCGCGTGCGCGAAGTCGTGCAGGCGGCGAAAGACCACGGCGTCTCTATGCGCATCGGCGTTAATGCGGGATCGCTTGAGCGCAAACTGCTTGAAAAATACGGTGAGCCTTGCCCCGAAGCCATGGTCGAAAGCGCGCTCAATCACGCACGCATTTTGCAAGATCATGATTTCCATGAGTTCAAGATCAGCGTTAAAGCGTCCGACCCATTTCTGACGGTCGCTGCTTATCAGCAATTGGCTGACGCGATTGATTGTCCGCTGCATATCGGCGTCACCGAAGCCGGTGGCCTGATGACCGGCACGGTCAAATCGGCCATTGGCATGGGCATGATGCTGTGGGGCGGCATCGGTGACACCATCCGTGTGTCGCTGTCGGCTGATCCTGTCGAAGAAGTTAAAGTTGGCTTCGACATTTTGAAGTCGCTTAATCTGCGCCACCGCGGCGTCACCATCATTTCCTGCCCATCTTGTGCGCGTCAGGGTTTTGATGTCATCGGCACGGTGAAACTGCTCGAAGATCGCCTGGCACATATTTCAACGCCTATGTCACTTTCGGTCATTGGCTGCGTCGTCAATGGACCGGGCGAGGCCGAACAAACCGATATTGGTTTTACCGGCGGCGGGGCAGGGGCTGGCATGATCTATTTGTCTGGCCTCACCGACCATAAAATTAAGAACGATCGGATCGTTGATCATCTTGTTGAACTGGTCGAGGCAAAAGCCCGCGAGATCGAAGCCGCGCGGGCCGCCGAAGCGCTGACTGAAGGCGCGCAGCTTGCCCGCGCAGGAGATTAGCGACGCATCTCATCGAAGATGTTGTCGGCCCGTCTCCTCACATTACTCTGGCGCGAAAAAATTAAATGATTTCCGAAGACCGCCTGCACAAGGTTCTCGAACGTTTCGAGGCCGTTCAGTCTGAAATGAATTCCGGTGTGGAACGCGAACGCTTTGTCGCGCTGTCAAAGGAATTTGCTGAACTCTCGCCCGTGGCGGACGCCGTGCGCGCGCTTCATGTCGCCCGCGTCGAGCGTGCGGATGCGGGCGCGATGCTCGCCGATAAGGATATGGCGGAGATGGCTCGCGACGAGATCGAGCGTCTGGATGAGGCTTTGCCGGACCTTGAGCATCAGGTTGAGTTGCTGCTGCTACCAAAGGATTCTGCCGACGAACGTAACATCATTTTAGAAGTGCGCGCAGGCACTGGCGGCGACGAGGCTGCGCTTTTTGCTGGCGACTTGTTTCGCATGTATCTGCGCTATGCGAGCTTGCAAGGCTGGCAGGTCGAAGTGATGACCGCGTCCGAGGGCGAGGTAGGCGGCTTTAAAGAAGTCATTGCGCGAGTTTCAGGGCGCGGTGTCTTTGCCAAGATGAAATTTGAATCCGGTGTCCATCGCGTTCAGCGTGTGCCCGTGACGGAAGGCGACGGGCGCATTCATACGTCGGCGGCGACGGTGGCCGTATTGCCCGAACCTGAAGAAGTGGACATCGTGATCGAAGACAAAGACCTTCGCATCGACGTTTATCGCGCGTCAGGTGCGGGCGGGCAGCATGTCAACAAAACCGAAAGCGCAGTGCGCATTACGCATCTACCGACCGGCGTTGTCGTGACCCAGCAGGACGAAAAATCGCAACACAAAAACAAAGCCCGCGCGATGTTGATTTTGCGCGCGCGTATCTATGAGGCTGAACGCGAGAAGCTGGCCAATATGCGCGCCGCCGATCGCAAAGGACAGGTTGGTTCGGGTGATCGCTCTGAGCGCATTCGGACGTATAATTTTCCACAAAGCCGCGTCACCGATCACCGTATCAACCTCACCTTGCACAAACTCGATCAAGTGCTCGCAGGTGACGCGCTGGGCGAAATGATCTCGGCCCTTGTCAGCGAAGATCAAGCCGCGCGGTTGGCCGCACTCGGCGATGACGAATGACGATTACCATGCTGACGCGTGACCATGCGTTTCGGATGCTTAGCTGGCGTTTGAAAGAAGCGGGCATCGACAACGCCTCTCTTGATGCGCGCCTTCTGGCGCAAGCGGCATGTGGGTGTAGTGAGATCGAGATGATTCGTGAGCCGGGGACAATGTTGTCGGAGGGCGAAAAAGAAATCCTCACCACATTCGAAGGGCGTCGGCTGGCCGGTGAGCCGGTGTCGCGAATTCTCGGCACGCGCGAATTCTGGGGATTAAATTTTCGCGTGACGCCGGCAACGCTCGACCCGCGCGCCGACAGCGAGACCTTGATCGAAACGTCACTCAAATTGCTCGCCGGGGATAAAGCACCCTCTATCCTCGACCTGGGGACAGGGACCGGCTGCCTCCTCATCGCGCTTTTGCATGAGCTTTGCGAGGCTCGAGGTCTTGGGCTCGATTGTGTGCAGGAAACGCTCGAAATCGCGCAGGAAAACGCACGGTTTTCGAGCGTGTCCGAGCGTGCGACGTTTCGACACGGAGATTGGGCGGCGAGCCTCAACGAGCGTTTCGACCTGGTAATTTCCAACCCGCCCTATATCCCGGCTTCCGCTATCGCAGACCTCGCGGTTGAAGTCCGTGGGCATGATCCGCATATCGCTCTTGATGGTGGAGTGGACGGTCTTGATGCTTACCGCGCCATCGGTTTGGCCTTGCCGGGCCTTTTGACGCCGAAGGGTCATGCGGTTGTCGAATTGGGGCAAGGGCAGGGCGATGAGGTGCGCGCGATCTTCGGCGCGGCGGGCCTTGATGTCATAAATGTCGTGCCAGATTTGGGCGGCGTATCGCGCGCGCTCGTTGCGCGTCTGCCACGTCCTTTACCAAGTCTTTAGTCATTGATGAAAAAATAGTTGGAATAAAGCGCTTTAACGGTTACGTTCAGTCTTAGGGATTTGAGCCAAGGGATATTTACCTCGCTCTTCAAACCGCTTCCATACACGCAGGTTTCAAGACGGCTAGAGGTAAACCCGAAGGCAGGTGCCCCGGCGAACAGCTCGACAATCGGGCCAGACGCAAAGGCGCCGAGGGCGGAACCTCTGAGCATCCGACTTGATCAATCCGGTGGGGCCGGATTGCGCGCTTGATGCAAGTGAACGCTTTAGCAGAACACGCATTCTGGTGAAGAAAAACCGGCATATCGCCCTTCGGAGCCCGTGGGTTTGGCTTTCCGAAATGAAGCGAACAGACCAATTGAACTCTCAGTTAAACAAACAATAGCGAGAACATGAATCATATAAGGCAGGGGCAGAACAACAATAACTCCAAGCGTTCGCGTGGACGTGGGAGGAAGCCCCAGAATTCCGGTAATCGCGCTTACGATAGCAATGGTCCTGATGTTAAAATTCGGGGTACGGCGACGCATGTCTGCGAGAAATACCAACAGCTGGCGCGCGACGCGATCACGTCGGGCGACCGCGTTATGGCTGAAAACTACTATCAGCACGCAGAGCACTACTACCGCCTGATCATGGCGGCGCAAGCGCCCAATGATGGCCAGCCTCGGCCGCAAAATGCGCTGGGCTATCGGCCTGACGAAGACCAAGACTTTGACGAGGATGATGCGGCCAACGATCCCGCGCAGCCTCAGTCGGCAAGCCAGCCCTACCACCAGCAGAACAATAATAATAACAATAGCGGTGGCGGTGAGCGTCGCAACAACCGCAACAGCAATCCTCGGCAGGATCGTAACCAGCAGGGGAATGGCGGCAATAACGCCAATGCCAATACGCAGGAAAACGGCGACGGTCATAGCCATGACGATGCGTCGTCAGAGGTGCAGCCGCAGGTTGAGGCGGTGATCGCTGAGGCCGAGCAGCCCGTTCCAGTTGTCGCCGAAGGTGATGTGCCAGTGGCAACGCCCGAAGAGACGCCGCGCCGTCGCGCGCCGCGCCGTCGTCGGCCGCGTGCCGATGCAACGGCAAGCAGCGAAGATGATGCCGCGCCCGAAGCAGGCGGCGGCTCAGATGAAGTATCGGTTTGATTTTTGAGCTGACCAGAGATTGAAACGCGCGGGGCTCGCTTTATCGGGCGTCCGCGCGTTTTTTTTAGATCAGGTTCAATGTGTCGCCGGGGCGGGTGGTGCCAGCACCCGATACTTCGGCATAGATGCCCAGATCAACGCTGTCATAGACACGTTGCAGCGTCTTGGGGATGTCCATGTCGCGAGCGGCGGTATCGAGATTGACGTTGGTTGCCGCGCAACGCGGGATTTTAAAAAAGCCCTTGAACGCTGCCTCGCCAATGCGAAATGTCTTTCCGATCCAAGCGTGATCTTCCCAAGGCTCCAAACCCTCGACATAGATATTGGCGCGAAAGCGCATCGGGTCGATAGGCTTGCTGATCAGCTTTTCCACTTCGCGCAAGGTGGCCAGATTGATGATGGACAGCAGTTTATAAGGCGCGTCCGAATGCGAAAATCCTGGCGCATGAACAATGCGTGGGGGGCCGCGCAGATTATCCTTCATGAAATCCGACATGAAACCCTCGATGGCGGCGCGCCCATCCGCGGTCATCAGGTTGCCGCGGGCTAGTTCGTGGGTCTTGTCTGAAATGGTAAGAGTGCTGGTCGCCTCATCGAAGCGTGTCTGAAATTGTGCTAACCGTTCATCGCGCATCAGCATCAGAAACTTCATCTTGGGAAAATGCTTAGGCGCCGCGGGATCAAAATCTTGGGTGCCGTTCTCAATGGCAAAAGCGCGGTCGTAGGCAATCGTCTCGCCCACACCCAGCGCGGCCTCCGTCATGCGGTCGGGCGACAACCCCTTAACTGGGTAGCGAAAAATACCGGTAACCTTTGCCCCATCACTCACGCGTAATCTCCTTATCCTAATTTTCGTTGCGGCTTGCCTGGCGCACTTGTGTTGCGCATCCGCAACACCACATTCTATACAGGCAGGGCCTCTAGGAGGGCTGTCGCTGGGCCATGGTGCGAAAAAAGCGCTGGGGTGCAGTGTTGAGGAAAATGAGGCGTGCGAACAGGGCCAGTTTACTCATTTCGGTTAGAATGAGCGGAATGTTCGATGCGTGCTTGAAAGGACAAGAGCATGAATCTTGAGAAATATACCGATCGCAGTCGGGGCTTTGTGCAAGCGGCGCAAGGGCTCGCGGTGCGTTCAGGCCATCAGCGGTTTACGCCTGAACATCTATTAAAGGTTTTACTTGATGACGAGGAAGGTCTTGCAGCGGGGCTCATTCGCGCCGCCGGTGGCCGTCCCGATCAAGCGTTGAGCGGCGTCGAAACGGCGCTTGCTAAATTGCCCAAAGTTGAGGGCTCGTCGGCCGGTCAGCTTTATCTCGCGCCAGAAATTGCGCGCGTGTTTGAATCTGCTGAAGGTCTCGCCAAGAAAGCCGGAGACAGCTATGTCACCGCCGAGCGCTTGCTGCTCGCACTGCTGATCGAGCCTGGCACTGAATCGGCCAAAATTCTCAAAACGGCTGGCGTCACTGCTCAGACATTGAATGAGGCCATTAATACCGTCCGCAAGGGCCGCACCGCTGACAGTACGACGGCGGAAGACGGCTATGAGGCTTTGAAGAAATATACGCGCGATCTGACGGCAGAAGCGCGGGCAGGCAAGCTTGACCCGGTGATCGGGCGCGACGAAGAAATTCGCCGCACGATTCAGGTTCTGGCGCGCCGCACGAAGAACAATCCAGTGCTGATCGGCGAGCCGGGCGTCGGCAAGACCGCCATCGCAGAGGGTCTGGCGCTGCGCGTCGTCAATGGTGACGTGCCTGAAAGCCTCAAATCAAAGCGCCTCTTGTCGCTCGACCTCGGCGCGTTGATTGCCGGTGCCAAATATCGCGGCGAGTTTGAAGAACGGCTCAAGGCTGTTTTGACCGAGCTTGGCACCAGCGAAGGCGGCGTCATCCTCTTCATCGACGAGTTGCACACGCTGGTTGGCGCGGGCAAGACCGATGGCGCTATGGATGCGTCCAACTTGCTCAAGCCTGCATTGGCGCGCGGTGAGCTTCATTGCGTTGGCGCGACGACGCTTGATGAATACCGTAAGTATATTGAAAAGGACGCCGCCCTTGCCCGCCGCTTCCAGCCTGTTCTGGTTGAGGAGCCGACGGTTGAGGACACGGTGTCGATCCTGCGTGGGCTCAAAGAAAAATATGAGCTGCATCACGGTGTTCGCATCACGGACAACGCGATTGTGGCCGCTGCGACGCTGTCGGATCGCTATATCTCAGACCGGTTTTTGCCAGACAAGGCCATCGATTTGATGGATGAGGCGGCCAGCCGCTTGCGGATGCAGGTTGATTCAAAGCCGGAAGCGCTCGACGAAATTGATCGCCGTGTCATTCAGCTCAAGATCGAGCGTGAAGCCTTGAAAAAGGAAAAGGACGAGGCCTCCAAGGACCGGCTTGAAAAGCTGGAGCTTGAACTCGACGAGATCGAGAAAAAATCAGCTGATCTGACGGCTACTTGGCAGGCTGAAAAATCAAAGCTCGGCAGTGCCCAAAAGCTCAAGGAGCAGTTGGACGCGGCACGCAATGAACTTGTACAGGCGCAACGCGGCGGCAAGCTAGAGCGTGCCTCAGAGCTTGCTTATGGCATTATTCCGGGTCTTGAAAAAACATTGGCCGAAACCGAAAAGCGTGGCGTCGAAGGCGCGCTTGTCGATGAAGCCGTGACGGAAGCTCATATCGCGCAGATTGTCTCGCGCTGGACAGGTATCCCGGTCGACAAAATGCTTGAAGGCGAGCACGAGAAACTTCTGCACATGGAAGAGGCGCTCGGCAAACGGGTGATCGGTCAAGAAGAAGCGGTGTCTGCCGTCTCACGCGCCGTGCGGCGCGCGCGTGCGGGGTTGCAGGACCCGAACCGGCCGATCGGTTCATTCCTGTTTCTTGGGCCGACCGGCGTTGGCAAAACTGAATTGACCAAGGCGCTGGCGAACTTCTTGTTTGACGATGATCAGGCGATCTGTCGCCTCGATATGTCGGAATATATGGAGAAGCATTCGGTTGCTCGCCTGATCGGTGCGCCGCCGGGCTATGTCGGCTACGAGGAAGGCGGCGCGCTGACCGAAGCCATCAGGCGGCGGCCCTATCAGGTTGTGCTGTTTGATGAGATCGAGAAGGCGCATCCCGATGTCTTCAACGTGCTGTTGCAAGTGCTTGACGATGGGCGGTTGACCGATGGGCAGGGCCGCACGGTTGATTTCAAGAACGTGCTCATCATCATGACGTCGAACCTCGGCTCGGAATATTTGGCCGATGGCGGCGACGTTGAATCGGTGCGCGAACAGGTACTAGACGTGGTGCGCTCAAGGTTCAGGCCGGAGTTCCTCAACCGTTTGGACGAAATGCTGATCTTCCATCGCCTGACGCGTGAACAGATGGATGTCATTGTCGATATCCAGATGGCGCGGCTTCAGACGTTGCTTGATGATCGCAAGATCAAGATCGTGCTTGATGAGACGGCGCGGACTTGGCTTGCCGACAAGGGCTTTGACCCAGCCTATGGCGCGCGTCCGCTCAAACGCGTGATCCAGCGCCATGTGCAGGACACGCTGGCCGAGTTGCTGCTCGACGGCACCATCAAGGATGGTGAGACGGTCACTGTGTCGGCCGTGGCCGACGAGATCGCCATCAAGGGCGTTGGCGCGGTTGACGAGCCGTCGGACGAGGGGTTGCGCATCGTGCATTGAGGCGAGACGCAAAACTGTATTGTAGTCTTGGACGAATATCTTGGGCCGTCGGGAAACCGGCGGCCCTTGCCATTTGGCGGGGACGTCGGTCAGATGGGCGAAAGGCTCAAGGGGAGAAATATGAGCAAAGCAATGAAGTTGTTGAGTGGCGGGCTTGTGGCGCTGCTCATCGTGTTTGCTGGTGGCTTCTATTATATCAACAAACAAGCCATATCAGATCGGGGATCTGGCCAAAAACCATCAAGTGATCGCGGTTGATCTGGCTATGCGCCATCCTGATCGTGTGGCGCGCATCGCGGTAAGCGGTGCCAATTTTGACGCCGACGGGCTTGAGCCAATACCTGATGTGAACGCCGATCCGAACTCGGAGGAGGTCGCCGCGCAGCGCAGTTTTTACAAGCGGCTTGCGCCTGATCCTGTGCATTGGCCGGTGTTTTATCGCAAAGTTCTCGCCATTTGGGCGAGCGAACCGCATTACACGGCCGCACAATTGGCGACCATCAAGGCGCCTGCGCTTGTGATCGCGGGCGAGTTTGACGGCATCAAACGGGCGCATACGGACGCGCTGGCAGCGGCCATTCCGGGCGCAGAGGAAGTCATTATTAAGGGTGCGACGCATTTTGCGCCAGTGACGCATCATGGGGAGGTGGACGCCCATATCGTTGCATTTTTGGCGGGTACACCCTGAAGACCATACCGGTCTCATGGACCTGACATAGGATCACGACATATGAAAAAAGGCCTCTGCGAGAGGCCCTTTTTTAATCCGTGGTGTGAAGGTAGCTAGTTTGCCTTGCTTGCGCTGTCGCCCGTGTTGACCTGTGCGACTTTCGTCAGCTCAGGCGCTTGGGCCATTTCAGCCATGATATTGGCGCGGGCGGTTTTGTAGCTTTTCAGGTCCTTGCCGGCAAGCTGTGTGCCCGTTGGCACCTTGATGCCAAGCGGATTGACCTTCTTGCCGTGGATCGAGATTTCGTAGTGCAGGTGCGGACCGGTTGAGCGACCTGTACTGCCGACATAACCGATGACTTCGCCCTGATGAACAGTGACGCCACGGTGGATACCGCGAGCAAAGCCGTTCATATGGCCGTATCCGGTTTCGTAGCCATTGGCGTGCTTGATACGGATGTAATTGCCATAGCCGCGCACGACGCCGGCAATTTCGATCTTGCCGTTACCGGCTGCATAGATCGGCGTGCCTCGGGGAGCGGCGAAGTCCACGCCTTCGTGGAATTTCGTATAGCCGAGGATCGGATGCATACGGCGTCCGAAAGCGGAACTGATGCGGGCACCGTCCACCGGCGTTTTCATCAAGAACTTCTTCATGCTGCGACCGGTCTGGTCGAAATAGTCCCATGTGCCGTCGGCTGTCTTATAGCGCCACAGCTTGTGGGATTTGCCCATGATGGTGAGCGAGGCATAGGAGATGTCGCCCTCTTTTACGGCCGCGCCACTCTTGTCGTATTTGCGGTCGAAGAAGACTTCAAAGGCATCGCCTGCATGGATTTCGCGCTGGAAGTCCACGGAGTAGGAGAACATATGGATCATCTCAACGATGATCGGTGCGGGCACGCCTGCCTGTGAGGCGTCCAAAAAGAGGCTGGAGTTGATCACGCCTTGGGCGCGGGCAAAGCCGCTGGTGAGCTGACGCTTGATCTGTTCGGTCGTATAGGAGCCGTCATTGCCGCGTTGCACTTCGATCTTGCTGTCAACGTCGGGCGTCAGCGAGATGGAGGTCAGCAGTTTGGAGGGGCCTGCGTCCGGGTCGTCGTCGGTGGTGGGGGTCGTCAGGAAGGTCAGTGAGATTTCCTGGCCGCTGCGCAATTTCGTCGGACTGAAGACTGGGCGGAGCGCCGCAATGGCATGATAGGCGTCAACGCGATCAGCGCCGTGATCGGTCAGGACCTGCATCAGCGTGGCACCGGGATCAAGCGCAACCAGAGTGTTGACTGTTTTTGGCAAGGCAGGGACGGCCGGTGCGATCGAAGCCGTCACCATGTCGGCATTATCGGGTAGATCGGCGGCGGGCGGGATGGCCCCCGCTGGAGCTATCGAGGCCATATGCGTCGGCTCGGCATCTGGCGCTTCGTCTCCAACAGCGCTGCCACGTAAATTCGTTTCCGCCGACGCAACCGTTTGGGTAGGTGTCGCCGGTGTCACAGATGAAGTGGGCGCGGCCGGGGTGATGGAAGCGCTGGTGATGGTGGCAGAAGACGGTGCCGTCTTATTGAGCGCGATGATCTGCGGCGTATCTTCGGCGGTGAGAGCAGCGGTCTGGACACCCGAGTAAGGGGCAACGAGCGCCACGAGGCCAGTGATTAGCAAGCCAAACGATAGGGCGGCTGCGATACCGGTCGCGGCCAGCCAACGATGTTGGCCAAGACTCTGACCCAGCGCCAGCTGACTTGCCGAGCCATATAGCTTCAGCGCACGCTGTGCGGTCAGCCGCCAATGGGCCAATTTTGATGAAAGAGGTTCACGGTCGGCGGTCGAAGCGGTCTTACTGACCGGAATCGACTCATCCCCCGATGAGGCCTCGGTGTCTCGCGTCCCCGTATCGAACAAACTTACTTCCCCTAACCGTCGTTTCGGCCTGCTGGACAACCGCCACTGACCGAATGCCTGCCAAGCACCCTTTCGGGTCCCACTAAAGGCAATTCGAGACAAACTGTAACGTCCCGTGATCGAACGATGCTTGTTGACAGGGTTTGTGTCAATCGACACTGCATCCAACAAGCCGCCAAATTGCCTCATTTATCGTCAATAATTGCCAATCTGGTGTCAGTTCAGCATAGCCAGTCTCAAAATGCGCCATAAACAGGGTTGCCACCTCCTGTCTCTACTTGTGTTGTGCATGATTGATACCGGAATCGGACGGGTCCGAAGGCTTGGTTGTGGCAGACAAATCAAACCCATAGAGTCAAGCTTGAACATGTAAAAAAGCCAATAAAACAGTGGGAAAAACTTTTTTGATAAAAGTTCAAAAAAGGGTTTGACGGGTGGGTCCGACCCCCCTATAAACCGCCTCCACGAACAAGGCCACAGCGGCCGCGGCACACGCCACGAGCTGCTGACCACCTTGGTAGAAGATAACTAAACGGCCTTGCTAATTAGTGATCTTTGTGGCTTAGTGAGCGATCCAATTAGGGATGACAGCTTGCCACCGACTTCCTCGGAAGTAGGTTGCTTGACTGTCCTTCGGGTCGGTTACGACCCTAGGTTTTCGGATGAACGTCCGGACGCTCAGGTGCTCTTTGACATTGTGGTTTGAGAAAGAGAAACGTGGACGGCGGTGTCCTGGCGAGCTCGCCCAACGTAAGTTGGGATCTGCGAGCAAACCAAATACCGACTGTCTGACGTTTCAAAACACTACTCCGTCATGCGATCTTCGGATCGTTGACTAAGAGAGTGTCTTGCGTCGCGTCTTCCGGTTTTCCCCGGAAGATGGATAAGTCGGATCAACTCAACTTGAGAGTTTGATCCTGGCTCAGAACGAACGCTGGCGGCAGGCTTAATACATGCAAGTCGAACGGCTGTAGCAATACAGCAGTGGCAGACGGGTGAGTAACACGTGGGAACCTACCTAGGGGTACGGAATAACGCAGGGAAACTTGTGCTAATACCGTATACGACCTCAGGGTGAAAGATTTATCGCCCCTAGATGGGCCCGCGTTGGATTAGCTTGTTGGTGAGGTAAAAGCTCACCAAGGCGACGATCCATAGCTGGTCTGAGAGGATGATCAGCCACACTGGGACTGAGACACGGCCCAGACTCCTACGGGAGGCAGCAGT
>JBDNIY010000006.1:0-2709 GCA_041688015.1 Parvibaculaceae bacterium | reverse complement strand
CGCATATGGTCGCTATGGCAAGCCGGAGTGGGCAAGCGGGGGATGCCGCTATGCTGGCCGTTTTGTTGCAGGAACGGGGCCTTGGCGGGCAGGGCGAAGATATTGAAGCACGGTTTGAACGTTTCGTTCGGGAACGCGGACCCAAAGCAGACGCCGCGCGAAAATTGGCGCAGCGCATCGCCCGGTTGAGTGGTCCCAGCGGACAACAAGAACCCTTGAGCATCGGGGGGCTCATCGCGACGGCATTTCCCGATCGCATTGCCAAGCGGCGCGATGCAAAAGGCGAAAAATGGATCAGCGCGATGGGGCGCGGCCTTGTGCTTGACGGAGCATCACCCTTGGCGCGGGAAGAATGGCTGGCCGTTGCCGATGTGCAAGGCGCGGCATCGGGCGCGCGCATCATGTCCGCCGCGCCACTGTCTGAGGCAGAAATCACCGATCGCCTTGCTGATCGTATAATCACGCACGAGCTTTTGTCGTATGACAAGGGCAATGACCGGGTGGATGCCCGCGTGCAGCGGCGGCTCGGCGCGATAGTGTTGAGCGAAGGGCGCGTGGAACGGCTTGATGCCAAAGCGCTCGCGCATACGTTGTTGGCCGCAGTGCGCGACCTTGGGATTGACGCATTGCCTTGGTCTGCTTCGGCGCTGGCGCTTCGGGAGCGCGCGCAATTCGCCGGTATCGCTTCATTAGGTGCCGACGCGCTGGCGCAGAGCGCTGAGCAATGGCTTTTGCCCCTACTTCAGCGTGCCAATCGCCTGCGCGACGTTGCGCCGTCTGCCTTATCTAAGGCCCTCGATAATTTGCTCGGCTGGGACAACCGCACCCGAATTGACCAGATTGCGCCTGCATCGTTTAAAAGCCCTGCTGGAACCGAGCACGCCATTGATTACACAGCCGAGGCGGGCCCGACTGTGGAGTTGCGCGTGCAGGCACTTTTCGGTGTCGATACCCATCCGGTGGTTGGCGTCGCCAAAATACCTTTAGTTCTAAGCCTGACGTCGCCTGCGGGGCGTCCCATTCAGACAACACGCAATCTGCCGGAATTCTGGCGCGGAAGCTGGCGTGACGTCGCCAAGGAGATGCGTGGTCGATATCCCAAGCACAATTGGCCAGACGCCCCGTGGGAAAGCGTCGCAAGCCTCAAGACAAAAAAGGCTCAAGCCCGGGACGGAACGCGCAACGCTTGACGACTGCGATGCTGTTCGGGCAAGGCGGCAGCGAGTTTAACCGTCAGGAAAAATGCCATGTCTGCCCGTATCTTTCAGCGCCCCAAAAATGCCATGCAGTCGGGCCGTGGACGCCGGGACGAATGGGTGCTTGAATTTGTGTCCGATGAACCGCGCAAGGCTGACCCGTTAATGGGCTGGGCCGGCTCTGGCGATACGCAGGCGCAAGTGGAACTGATCTTCCCAAGCCTTGATGCAGCGCGCGCTTATGCCGAGAAAAAAGGCATTGTCGCAACCTTCATCCCGACGCCGCCCAAGACATTAAAGCTTCAGACTTATGCGGATAATTTCCGCTAAACGATCATTCCGGGCAGCATCAGCAGCTTGACGTCCATAACGTAACCTTCGGCGCGTTTTTCTTGAACAAATCGGGGGAGGTCGGCCACAGCAACGCGGTGTACGATGATGTTTTCACCGTCGACGCCGCCGCCATCACTAACCTTATGGAGGCCGCGGGCACGGACGAGTGAGAAACTTTCACTGACCATGCCGGGGGACGAGAAGAACTCACCGACTATCTCTAGCGTATCTGCGCGATATCCGGTTTCTTCTTCAAGCTCACGCGCGGCGGAAACCAACGTGTCCTCGCCCTGTTCATGATCGCCAATGAGGCCAGCGGGTAATTCAATGCAGCTCGCGCCAAGTGGCACGCGATATTGTTCGACAAGCAGGACATGATCATCCTCCATTGCGAGGATCACTGCCGCCTTGATACCACGCGCGCGGCTAACAAATTCCCACTTACCGCGCGTCTTTGCTGTGATGAAGCGCCCTTGCCACATCACGGTTTCGGTTTCGTCTTGTTCGCTCACAATTCAATAAGCCGGTCGGGAAGTTCGTTGGGATTTTCGCTGCCTTTGGGGAAATGTTCGGCCAGCACTACGCCCATTTGGGATACCGCCGCCGCCACGCCAGCGCCCAAGTTCCCGGCCTTAACGTGATCCAACAGGGCAACCATCGCGTCGCCCCAAATTTCAGGCGCTACTTTGGACGCAATCGCTTCATCCGCCACGATTTCCGCTCGGTGCTCTTTCATCGAAAGATATAACAACACGCCCGTTCGGCCAACGGTCTTTGCCTCAGTTCCCACTTTGAACAGGCTGATGGCGCGGCTTCTGACGCGGCCGAGTTTCTTGGCGTTCGGGGTAAGCGCCAAGCGCAGCGGCATCCATTTCAGGATAAGCCATGTGCCAACCCATTTGATCGCAACGGCTGTTATCAATAACGCTGCATATTCAGCAGTGCGATATTCATGGCCCCAACCGCCTGTTAATCCGTCAATCAGACCAATATAGAAATCCGGAAAGCTGGTGTAGATTATCAGTGCGAGCAACGCGACTGCGCTTGCCCATGCCATTGCGATATCTTCATAATGGTCTGACAATTCGGTCACAATTGTCACGATCTCGCCGCTTGTGTGCTGTTCAGCGTCAGCCACTGCGGCTGTCACTAAAGCGTGGTCGGCTTCGCTCATTTGGCT
>JBDNIY010000005.1:0-17792 GCA_041688015.1 Parvibaculaceae bacterium | reverse complement strand
GCGCTTCTCGTCAAACAAATCAAAATCGGTGAAAGCGCGCTGGTGCTGCGGCTCAACAATGGTGTGCTGGATGTCGCTTTGAACAAGCTGGCGCTCTATAACGGCGCAGGCTCGGGCAACCTGACGTTGAGCGGGGCGGGCCGTGTGCCGCAGCTGAATGCCGATTTCAAGATCAGTGGCGTCGAGGCGCAACCGCTCCTCATCGATGCCGCAGACTTCAAGCGTTTGAGCGGCCTCAGCGCGATTTCGCTCGCCATCAACACCACTGGGCGCAGCCAGCGCGAAATGGTCGGCGCGCTCAATGGCAAGGGTGATATCAAGTTCACCAACGGCGCGATCAAAGGCGTCAACCTCGCCCAGTTGATGCGTACAGTCTTCACCGCGCCTGCCACCGGTTGGCAGACGGGCGGCTCGCAGGACACAGATTTTTCCGAAATGGGCGGCACGTTCACCATCACCAACGGCATCTTGACCAATAATGACCTCAAGCTGCTCAGCCCTCTGATCCGGATTGCCGGTGCTGGCACCGTCGATCTGCCCCGCCAGATCCTCAAATATCGCGTCGAGCCCAAACTCGCCGCGACGCTTGAAGGTCAGGGTGGCGGCGAGGCCAAGGGCATCGAGGTGCCTGTCATCATCGAAGGGCCATGGGCCAAGCCGCGCTTCCGGCCTGATTTGGCTTCGATGCTCAAAAATGCACCTCAGACCCTCGACACGCTCAAAGGCCTCAAGGGCGAAGGTGGCAAAGCGCTGCTCAACAATCTGCTTGGCGGCGGCACGAAAGACACCTCCGCGCCCGCCAATGACAACGCGACCGACAAGGCCCCAAACAACACCAAGCCGAGCCCAGCCGACGCCCTAAAATCGCTCTTTGGCAAATAGGCGCGCTCGCGCTGCCGTTAGGGATGGGTAGCCTCACGGGTTTTGTCGAGATAGGCTATATTTTTCACCGATTCGCCAAACGGGGGGCGACCTCCCCATGATCTATAATGCCTTGTCTACCCTCGTAAAATTCGTTCTGGTCGCCGTGTTCGTCGGGGCCGTGCTCAACGAATTCAATATCAGCACAGACGAAGTTCTGGCCGATGTGGGGCTGACACCGACACATATCATGCTGGTTTTGCGTGAGGGGATTGATTGGGCGCTGCCCCATTTCATTCTCGGCGCGCTGGTTCTGGTCCCGATCTGGCTGATCATCTTTTTGCTAAAGCCGCCCCGTTTGGGCAAATGACTGTTCGCGGCCCGTCTGGCGGCCCGTTTGCTATGATGAGAATCACGTTGAAATATTCCGGGTTTTTCGCCGCGCTTTGCCTCGGCGCTCTCGCGCTCTTGTTTTCGCCCATGGCCGAGGCCACCGGCAATGTCGGGGCGGGTTTAGTTGGCAATACGGTCGAATTAACCGGCCCCGCTGGCACCACACAAATCTATTACCGCGACCGCGACAACCTCCTCATCCATATGCCCGACGGCAAAACGCGCCGCGGCTGGTGGCGCATCAAGGGCCGCAGCATCTGCACGCGCACCAGCGACGCACCTGAAAACTGCACAGCCCCCGTCGACATCCCGCCCGTCGTCGGCAGCGGCGGCACCATCAAAAATCCCGGCGCGAACCTCGAAGGCGACGACACCCTCAAAGGCGGCATCCAATGGATCGTCAAAAAAGGCCGGACGTTCTGAGGTTTTCTATGACCTATCCAAAGCCCGTCATGCCCCTGCCCCGACTTGATCGGGGCATCAACCGGGGCATCCACCTTTGCAGCTGAGATCGTAAAAGATGGATCGCCCGATTAAGTCGGGCGATGACATATATATTTGTGGCAAAGTCAAAAATTGTAGCAAAACCGAAATCAAAAAATGCTGTGTCGTCCCGGGACCCTCCTTTAATGCAAAGATGGCCCGGGACCCATCTTTCCCACGCAACTCAGCGCCCGCCTTCACCCCTACCCTATTCCCCAGCGCCATGACCCTCTAAGCTGCCCCCTCCATTTTTGACGACGAATCGTAAGGGGACACATCATGGGAAGACTGACAGGCAAGCGCGCCATCATCACAGGCGCGGGCAGCGGCATCGGGCGGGCAAGCGCCCTTTTGTTTGCGCAGGAAGGCGCCAAGCTCATCATCGTTGATCGCGTCGAAGAAGCGGTCGATGAAACCGCTACCATGGTGCGTGCCAATGGCGGCACCGTCACCTCGATTGCAGGCGACGCGGGCGACGAAGATGCCGTCAAAGGCATGGTCGATCATTGTCTCAAAGCCTATGGCGGCGTTGATGTCGTCTATGCCAATGCAGGCATCAGCGGTGGCTGGGTCGGTATGCAAGATCAGGACGCGGCCTATTGGGCCGAAATTCTGCGCATCAATCTCATTGGGCCCTTCCTCGCGATCAAACATGCAAGCCCGCATATGGTGAAACAGGGCGCAGGCTCCATCGTTTGTACGGCGTCCGTCGCAGGGCTTCGTGCCAATGCCGGTGGTCTGCCCTATAGCGCGTCGAAAGCCGGCGTCATCAGCCTTGCGCAAACGTCCGCCAACGCCCTATTTGGCACCGGCGTCCGCGTCAACGCCATCTGCCCTGGCCTCATTGAGACCGGCATGACCAAACCCATCTTCGATGGGGCGCGCGCCAAAGGCTCGATCGACAAGGTAGGTCAATTGAACCCGATGAACCGCAACGGCGAGCCGCCGGAAATCGCCCACATGGCTTTGTTCCTCGCCAGCGACGATGCGTCTTATGTCAACGGCCAAGCCATCGCGGTTGACGGCGGGTTGTCGAGCACGCATCCGTTTACGGGTAAGAAGCGGACGTAAGTAAATTTGGATCCCGGGGTCAAGCCCCGGGATGACACTGAATTTGAGTTTGATGCATAGCTACAAATAGAAGCTGTCGTCCCGGGGCCATCCTTCGAGATTTGGCTTATCACACCCAAACCCGTCATGCCTCGGCTTGACCGGGGCATCCATCTTTGCATCGGAATTTGTAAAAGATGGATCGCCCGATCAAGTCGGGCGACGACGTATGTTGTTGCGGCAAGTATCAAGCAAAAAATGTTGTGTCGTCCCGGGACTTGATCGCGGGACCCATCTTACCTCACCCACAAACTAAAACTCCGCGTCCAACTCTTCCATCTCAGCAGGTTCCGCTTTCGCGCCACGAACCCATTCATGTATCTGCGGCAATGCCATGATATGTTTCACATAGCCTGCGCATTTAGCGTCCAACGCCACATCATAAGTTATGAAACGCGTACAGACCGGCGCGTACATGGCGTCGGCGACCGTCAACGTCTTGCCAAACAGATAAGGGCCCTTGGAGGTGGCGAGCGCTTCGTCCCATACCATCAGTATGCGGTCAATATCGGTTTGCGCGCCTGCCCAGATCTTGAAGCCGGGATATTTAGCTTTTATATTCATTGGCAAGGCGGCGCGCAGGTTGGCAAAACCTGAATGCATTTCGCCCGAGATCGAGCGGCAATGAGCCCGCGCGATGGCCTCTTTTGGCCAGAGATGCGCGGTGGGTTTCAACTCGCTGAGATATTCCGCAATTGCCAGCGTGTCCCAAACGCTGATGCCGTCTTGCTTCAAGCAGGGCACCATAAAGGACGGCGAAAGGTGCAAAAGTTCGGCTCGCACAGAAGAATCATGGACAGGCAATAACTCTTCGGTGAAGTCCAAACCGGCAAATTTGCAGAGCAACCAGCCCCGCAATGACCAAGACGAGTAGTTTTTACTGCTGATGCTTAATGTGGCTTTAACCATGATTTCCCTCATTTTTAGCGAGAGATCGCGTCTTTTTCGGCGCTCAAGCCATATGGAAACACATTTTTTGCCCTGCCAACACAATTATCTCGCAGTGCAGCATGAGTTGGATTAGTTTTTATGGCTTGGCCGAAGGGGTTGCGGCTGATTGGATTCCTCGGGGCGGAGCACTCATGCTGTATTACGCATATCAATTGCAGGCCGACCTTATGAAGCCGGTCCGCGCCATGGCCGACGTCGCCGCCTCAATGCTGAACCGTTCGGCCGTGAGCGATTTTGAATTTCCCGGCTTTCGCCATCTCGCCGCCGCCTTTGAAATGGTGTCGCGCGCAGGCCTCAGCCACACCCGCCCGCCTTTCGGCATCGACAGCGTCATGGTCGGCAAGGCCAAGGTGGCGATCAGCGAAGAAGACGCCTACGTCACCCCGTTTGGTACGATGCTGCATTTCCGCAAGGCTTCCGATGTTGAGCAGCCGCGCGTTCTCGTGATCGCGCCATTGTCGGGCCACTTTGCAACCTTGCTGCGCAACACCGTTGAAGTGCTGCTGCCCGAGCATGATGTGTACATCACCGACTGGCACAACGCGCGCGACATCGGCACCGAACATGGTCGTTTCGGCTTTGACGAATATGTCGATCACGTCATTGAGTTTCTTGAGGTGCTTGGCCCCGGCGCTCATATTGTCAGCGTCTGCCAGCCCTGCGCTCATGCATTGGCGGCCGTCGCCGTGATGGCGCAGACCAAAAATCCTGCCCAGCCCGCTTCCATGACCTTGATGGCCGGTCCGATCGACACGCGCGTCAATCCCACCAGCGTCAATGAATTGGCGACGACACATTCGATCGACTGGTTTGAGCAGAACCTCATCTCCTGTGTGCCGTCAGGTTTTCCCGGCGCGGGGCGCAAAGTCTATCCCGGCTTCGTGCAGCTCAATGCCTTCATGTCGATGAACCCCAAACGGCATGTCGATAAGCATATTGATCTGTACGGTGAGTTGGCGCACGGCGACACGCATGATGCCGATCACACCAAGGCGTTCTACGATGAATATTTTTCCGTGCTCGATCTCACCGCCGAGTTTTACCTTGAGACCGTGAAGCTGGTATTTCAGGATCACGCGCTGCCCAAAGGCGAGTTGACATGGCACGGGGAGAAGGTCGATCTCTCCGCCATCCGCAAGACAGCGCTCCTCACCGTCGAAGGCGAGCGCGATGACATTTGTGCGGTCGGCCAGACCATGGCGGCGCATGATTTGTGCAGCAATATCCCCGCCTTCAAAAAGCGCCACCACCTTCAGGTCGGTGTCGGTCATTATGGCGTCTTTTCAGGCTCGCGTTGGGCCGAGCAAATATACCCGCTTGTGCGCAATGTGATCCTCGCCAACGACTAGCTGACCCTCGGCATGAATAGGCTCGAAACCGTGCAGGAAAGGCTCGACTAAGCTCGCGCTTTCTGAGAGCCCTGAGTTGGTAAAATTCATGTTTCCTCCTATGGTAATTTTTTGTTGATCATGTTTGCGTGCGCCCGCAACCGGGGATATCTCGATGAATACCGTCACGCCCATAAACCCTATCCCGGCCGACCGCAAACCCGACGCGCGTGGTCTGGGCAGTCGTGCGCGCGTTGGCAATACCCGCGCGTCGAGCAATCAGGCTCCGCTTGACAGCGCCGTTGGCCCGAGTGCGGCCCAGATCGCACGCACCTTCGTCAAAACCGGCGTCGATTGGACTATTCTCGCATGGACCGCCTTCGGCCTCAGCGTGATCGGCGTCTCCACATGGGCGGGCCTCACGGGTGCGGCGCCGCTCTGGGCGGCTTTCCTCACCAATATGTATTTCATGTTCTATATTTTTGCGACCATGCATGAAGCCTCGCACAACAATATTGGGCATGGGCGCAGCGCTTGGCTCAACACCGTGCTCGGTTGGCTCTGCGGCTCGATTAATCTGGTGCCCTATCGCGGGTGGGGCGATCTGCATACGTGGCATCACGCGCATGTCAATAATCCCGAATTGGACCCCGACGAATGGGTGCGTGGCTATAACCCGTTCAATGTCGTCTTTCGGGCGGCGACGATCCCGCAGCATTATCTGCATTTTTACACGTTAACGCGCGCCTACGACAAAGTGCGCGGCGGGCGATTTGCGTTTTTCTGGATTGTCATGACGTGGGTGATTTCGCTCAGCATCTGTGGTGCGATTTGGGCGACCACCGGCAATTACAAGCTGATGGTGCTGTGGCCGCTGGCGGGTTACATGAACATCTTCCTGATGGGGATGATGTTCGTTTGGTTCCCGCATTTTCCCCGCGCAGGCCTTGGCCGTAGCGATAACAGCACGACCTATGTGTTTCACGGCCTCGTCGGCACGCTGCTGCGCCCGCTTGATTTGTGGCAGTCCTACCACCTCGTCCATCACGCTTTTCCGCGTGTGCCCTTCTACCGTCAAGGCAAACTCTTCAGCGCGGTGCGCCATCACATCGAAGCTGATGGCTCGACGATTGTGGAAATCTGATTATCGTTCAGCGATAAGCCGACGCATGTCTTCCAATTCGCGCGCTAAATCCTCCGCGCGGCGTTCGGCTGAAACCGCACGGACATAGAGCACAAAGAACATGGCTGCCAAAAACACGCAGCCAATGACAATCCCAACTCCCAGCACGCGCGCTCCCCCACTCACTTCATTTGCCGTTTGCGGCATTGCGACGTAACCCCGCCGCAATGCCCGCATCATAACGGCAAGGTTGCCTCCAGTGCCAGCCGCTCAGACAGCGGCGTTGACATTGGTGGTGCCGGTCGCGCCAGATACCGTCGCGCGCAGCTTGCACGGCGACAAAGCGAACGAGCCGATGCCATCTTGCGCCAGCGCGACGGCGGGGCCGATTGAAATCCAATGTGCGCCATCCGGGCTTGCCTCCAGCGCCACTTTGGCCCCGCCAAACGTCCCCCAGGCCCAGAAAGTGCCCGTGCCGCCTGTCCATTCAATCAGGGATGAACTGCCGTTACTTGTCTCGTCGTTCAAGATCATTGCCATGTTTTAGCCCTCTCCTTAGCGCGTCATCGCGCCATGTCAGACGCAGAGTTTTACGCAGCGCGCGGCAGGGGAGGATAAGTTGCTTTGGGCGGGGTCATCCTATGATCAAGCAAAGCCAAGACGTTTGAACTGACTGTCGGGCGCTTCCAATTCTTTCAGCACGCTGCGCAAGCGTTCTTCGTAGTCCGTCTCAAGCGCGGAGCCCGCCAGATTGCGCGTTTCGCCGCCGTCTTCTACCAGATCATAGAGATGATGCCCGCTGAATTTCGCAAAGGCCCAAAAGGGAATTTTGTCGCCCTCCACCCAATCCTGCCGGATCACCGGCACGGCGCTGCCCGGCATCCGCGCCAGATAAGCGCGCTCATCCGGCAATGGCAATTCTTGTTCGCGCGTCAGCACATGCGTCGGCATGGTGGACCAGCGGTTTGACAACATGGTCAGCGGCGCGTTAGTGGCTTTAGGCGCGCGGGCATATTTGTAGCGCTTATCCACATAGTGCACTTCGCGGCCCCAGACGCCGGTGAGCAGCCAGTCGCGGACGCTCGTCGTCTCGCCACGTAGCAGAGGCAACAGCGAATGGCCATGCGTGCGCTGGCGCACTTCCACGTTGAAAATTTCAGCCAGCGTCGCAAAAATATCAACGCTGGTGGTCAAAGCATCGCAAGCGCTGGGTGCGATGCCGGGATGGGCGATCATCAAGGGAATATGGCCTAGCGTTTGATAAATCGGCACGCCGGGTTTGCCCCAGATGTCTTTTTCGCCCAGATAATGGCCGTGATCGGTGCAGAGGATAACGACCGTGTCGTCCCAAAGATTGCCTGCATCCAGCGCATCCATCACCTTGCCAAACCAATGATCGATCATGGTGAGCTTGCCGCCATAGGAAGCGCGGATTTGCTTGGCCTGCGCCTTTGTGAGCACGCCTTTTGCCAGCGCCCCTTGCATATAAGGCGGCCAGATCATGTGCTGTTCGTCGGTCCAGTCCTTGTCATACATGGAGGCATAGGGCTCGGGCGTATCGAAGGGTTCATGTGGGTCAAATTCATCGACGAAAAGCATGAAGCGATCGTGATGCCCGGCATTGTCTTTCAACCAGTTCGCCGCCGCCGCCATGGTGCGCGGCCCCGGAAAATCTGCTTCCGCCTTGAAATAGCTGCGGGATTCGTCATAGGGCATGTGGCGTCCGGCGCGTTGCTGCAAGGGCGCGCCCGTCCAGCTCGGATCTGGCCGCGTCTTCCATGCGTCACCCTCATGGCCGCGCTGATAATCCCAAGCGGTAAAATCAGCGTGATAGTTTTCCCCGCCTGTCTCGAAAAGATGCGGATGGTCTGAGATTAATTGCGTGGTGACGCCCGCCTTGCGCAGCTCGCAAGTGATGGCGTCTTCCCAAATTTCCACCGAACCCCAAGGCTTCCACAGAAAATCCAGCGCGCCACAAAGGATGTCATGGCGAGCAGGCATGCAAGGCAGTGAACCAGTGTGATGCTTGGTAAAGCGCGTCGAGCGCGCGGCGAAGCGATCAAGGTTCGGGGTGGCAAATTCTTCCCCGCCATAAGCGCCCAACATGTGCCGGTTGAGACTGTCGAGCAGGATCACAACGGCGTTTTTGGGGCCACCCGCAGGCGCCAAATTGGGAGCGATGTCAGACATGAATGGATTTCTTTTTGTGAATTGTTTCCTCAAGCATCACGATAGAGGAAGGTCCACGACCAAGTCACCCACCCCTTTGGCCAAAACGCGATTTAGACACATCGATCCAATACTCAAACGCAACGGCTCCGTTGGCGTCGGGACATATTCTAAGTCATGGGGAGGAAAAAGTGGTGCCCGGGGGTGGGGTTCGACAACCCAAATAAATCAATCGCTTAAGACCAAGTGGGGTGACTATGTCTCCACGACATGTCTAAAATCGTAATTGCGATCAATTCAGCCTGAGAGAACGCACGACGTGCGGACGACGGGATACCGCGAGCGCTCGGCTGCGCTGAGACGTTGAATATACCCTTGAGAAAGAAGGCAAAAATCATGGACAACGTCAATCAAACTCATCCGCGCGCCCACGCGTCAGCACCGCAGGTCCTTACCCTTGCCTACAAATCTATGCGCCAGCATACAGAGTCACTGGTCAGCCCCCTAGGTCCGGAGGATATGGTCGTACAGTCCATGCCCTACGCAAGCCCTACCAAATGGCATCTGGCGCATACGACTTGGTTTTTCGAGACCTTCCTGCTGAGCAATGCAGAGGGCTACAAGGTCTTCGATCCTACTTATGCCTATCTTTTCAATTCCTATTACGAGGCGCTCGGGCCTCGTCAGCCTCAGGCGCAGCGGGGGGTGCTTACGCGCCCCTCACTTGAAGATGTCCTGACCTATCGCAAACATGTCGATGTTCACATGGAGCAGCTGTTGCAGACTGCCCTGTCACCTCAGATCGAAGCCCTGACACAATTGGGGATTGCTCATGAAGAACAGCATCAAGAGCTGATCCTCATGGATGTGCTGCATCTCTTCGCGCAATCGCCGCTGAAGCCCATTTATAGCTCGTGTCACACGCCAGATCGCGGCGGTACAACAGGGCGCTTTCATTTGCGTCCTGGCGGACTGATTGATGTCGGTCATGCTGGAGCCGGTTTTGCTTTTGACAATGAAGGTCCGCGCCACCGTGTGTGGCTGCAACCTTTTGAAATCAGCGATCGCTTGGTGACCAATGGCGAATGGCTGGCCTTCATGAGTGATGGTGGTTATTGCCAGCCTAACCTGTGGCTCGCGGACGGTTGGGCGCTTGTTCAGACCCATCATTGGGACGCGCCCGCCTATTGGCAAGGCGACGGCGAGAACTGGCAGGAGATGAGCTTGCGGGGCCTCAACCCCATAGTCTCTGATGCTCCCGTTACTCATGTCAGTTTTTACGAAGCCGACGCCTATGCGCACTGGGCTAGTGCGCGCCTGCCGACCGAGACGGAATGGGAGGCTGCGGCCTGTGACGGTGTGCTCGATCAGGTTGATGATGTCGCCTGGCAATGGACCAACAGCGCCTATCTGGCTTATCCCGGGTTCAAGGCAAGCGCCGACGCTGTTGGAGAATATAACGGCAAATTCATGAGCAGTCAGATGGTGCTGCGCGGCGGCTCCAGCTTTACGCCGGAGGGTCATGCCCGCGCGACCTATCGCAATTTTTTCAAGCCTGAACAGCGCTGGATGCAATCCGGTGTGCGCTTGGCGCGCGACCTTTCGACCGCTCGCCACGAGATCGGCGATTTCGATTCAAGTTTCGCCAGTGATGTAGTTTGTGGCCTATCGTCGCGGCAAAAGAACCTGTCGCCCAAATATTTTTATGACGCAACAGGGTCAAAGCTGTTTGAAGAAATCTGCCGCCTGCCCGAATATTATCCGACGCGCACCGAGACTTCATTGCTCCGTGATATTGTAGAAGAGCTAGCCGCAGATATTCCGCCTGATGCGACACTTGTCGAATTTGGTAGTGGTGCCAGCGACAAGACATGTCTCTTGCTGGACGCTGCGCCGCAAATCGTGACCTATGTGCCGATCGACATCAGCGAAGATGCTCTGCGGCGAGCGACACTGACCTTGGAAACGGCTTATCCGAAGCTGTCAGTAACACCACTGGTCGGCGATTTTGTTGCTGAAGTTGATTTGCCGACCGCCCTGAAAGGCAGCCCGTTGATCGGATTCTTCCCCGGTTCCACGATCGGAAATTTCGTCTCGTCCGACGCCATCGCCTTTTTGCGTAGGGCGCGGAAATTGCTGGGTAGCAACAGTCGGTTGATCATCGGAGCTGATATGGTCAAGGAGAAAGCGACGTTGGTGGCGGCTTATGATGACGCCGAAGGTGTCACTTCACGTTTCAACAAAAACCTGCTGGTGCGCATCAACCGCGAGTTGGGTGGCAACTTCGATCTTGATGCCTTTGATCATCTGGCGGAGTGGAATCCTGATTACGAGCGCATGGAAATGTATCTCGTCTCGCGCAAGGACCAGATTGTGAAAGCTGCAGGTCATGCCTTCGCATTCAAGGTCGGCGAGCGGTTCCATACCGAAAACTCGCATAAGTTCACACTCGCCTCACTTGACAGATTGGCTACTGAATCCGGTTGGCGGATCGATCGCCATTGGATCAGCGCATCGCCGGCGTTCGGTGTGTTCTCGTTGAGAAGCTAACGGTTCCGGATCCGGACAAAGCGGGCGACATAGTCGTCCGCGGGATATTTCAAAATATCCTCCGGGGTGCCCGACTGGACGATCTCACCGTCCCTCATGATTACGATACGATTGCCCAGCCGTACGGCTTCATCAAGGTCATGAGTGACAAAAACGATGGTCTTGGCCATACGTGTTTGCAGATCGAGCAACAGGTCCTGCATATCGGCGCGTGTCAGAGGATCAAGTGCGCTGAAGGCTTCGTCCATCAGCACGATATCAGTGTCCACAGCCAATGCGCGCGCCAGCCCGACACGCTGTTTCATGCCGCCAGACAGCGCATCGATGCGCGCATTTTCATATCCCGACAGACCAACGGCGCTGATCCATTGCATCGCTTTTTCATTCGCTTGCTCTGTCGTCTCCCCTCGGGAGACGAGCCCGAAGTTCACATTGCCCATCACATCAAGATGCGGAAGCAAACCGTAACCCTGAAAGACCATGCTGACGCGGCGGCGGCGGAAATCACGCAAGGCTGCGTCATCGAGAGCCCGCACATCCACAGCATCGACGCTGATGTCGCCTGCGGTCGGTTCAATCAGGCGATTGATATGGCGCACCAAGGTCGATTTGCCCGAACCTGACAGACCCATCAAGACGCAAACTTCGCCCACCGACATTTCCAGCGAGACATCGCGCAGGGCCAGATTGCAACCTGTCGCTTTGAGGATGTCCGCCTTGGACGTCCCCTGTTGTGCCATATCCAGGCCTGCAGATTGGTTGCGGCCAAACAGCTTGATGACTTTGCGCAGTTCAATCTTGCTCATGGTGCGTCTCTCTTTGACCGCCGAAGCCTTGTGTGATGCGATCAAGCACAAAGGCGAGGATCACGATTCCCAGCCCCGCTTCGAGCCCCATACCGACGTCAAGGGTCTGGATGCCGTTCAGCACCTGTTCGCCCAAGCCGCGCGCACCGATCATCGACGCGACAACGACCATGGACAGCGCCAGCATGATCGTCTGATTGACGCCGGCCATCAGTGTGGGACGCGCCAACGGCAGTTCAACCCGCCACAATAATTGCCATGCTGTCAGGCCAAACGACATGCCTGCCTCGCGGGCTTCTGCGTCCACCCTTTCGATGCCCAGCGTTGTCAGCCGGATCATAGGTGGCAAGGCATAGATGACGGTGGCGAGAATGGCAGGTACCTTGCCGAGGCCGAACAGCATGAGCGCTGGAATGAGATACACAAAGGCTGGCAGTGTCTGCATGATATCCAGAACCGGCAAACTGACTGTCTTAATCCAACGCGATTTCGCGGCCGCAATACCGACGAGCACCCCCATCGACACGGCCATAAAGCTGGCTATCAACATCAAGGTCAGGGTCTGGGTCATCAGGTTCCACAAGCCGAGCATTCCCATGATGAACATCAGTGCACCGACGCTAAACGTGAGCGCCATGCGCCGCGTCCCCAGCCAGGCCAGAAGCATGAACAGACCTGTCAGCAGCCACCAAGGCATCGCGGTTAGCAACCCATCGATGGCGACGATGACCTTCACCATGGCATTGGAAAAAGTACGAAAACTGGTGCCATAGTTGCGAACAAGTCCGCTGACCACGTCATTCACAGGTTTGCGTATCGAGAAAGTCCAGCCGTCGGGAAAGGCCGAGGTACTAGCTGTTCTGGTTGGCGCCATTTCCAGGCTGACAGCAATCCGGTGGGCGGTGGGGCGGTCAACCCAATTCTGCCAGAGGTCCGGACGGTTCTCCAGAAAGGCGATGGCTTGCGCTCGTGCCGACAGCTTACCATCAGTACGCGCGACCAGATTGGCGTTTAGCACCTCAATCGGAAAGGTCGCTTTTGCCAATGTGGCAATGATCGCTGGCGCTTCGCCGCCAAACGGTGTCGAGACACCATAGGCAACATCAGCAGCGGGCGCCGTACAACCCTGAGTATGGCTGCCCTTCTTGCTGGTCAGGTCTGCCCAACATGCCGAGGAATAAGGCGGCTCTTTGAGTTGCAGCAGTTTCAGGCGACCCGCGATCGAACTGGGCGACCAATAGTAAAACAAAACCGGTTGTCGCTGCACGTAGGCCGAGGTGATGGCGGCATCCATGGCCGGACCGGTCCCGGGGCGAAAGTCAACATAGGCATCGGTCAGACCATAAGCCTTCAGCTTGGCGCTGTTGACGCCCTCACAGGTCCAGCCTGAAGGACAGTTGAGAAAGCGCCCCTTGTCAGGTTGCTCTGGATCGCGGAACAAGGCGATGTATCGTGGATCATCTAGCTGGGCAACATCTCGTAGATCGGGCGCTGGTGCGTTCGGGCCGCGCACCAGATAGTCCGGTACGTACCAGCCTTCGTTGACCTCAGTGAAGGGGTGGCCGACGGCGCGCACGCTCCCTGCGGCACTTGCCTTGTTCCAGACATCGCTCCGGCTGACCCATTCTTCGGCAAGTATCTGGATATCATCGTTGGCCAGCGCCTGTTCGAGTGTGACAGTGTTTCCCGGCACGGTCTCGGTCGCACAGCCGTAACCGCGTTCGATGATTTCCTGAATAACGGCGGTGATAAATTCGCCGCTCTCCCAGTTGATGCCAGCAAATTTGATCGGCGTCTTGTCACTGCAAGATTGTGTTGTGGCGGCGAAAGCCTGCCCAAATGTCAGTAAAAGGAAAAATAAACTGATGAGTATTACACGGGGAAGAAATCCAGCGGAACGAAAGGCGATGCTCGACACTCGACGCCCCATTTCATTTATTCCCATTTGAATGCGAATTAAGAAAAAAATCATGTGCTTGATGCGTACTTTCACATTGATGCGGAAGAAACTCTCGTTTCAGGTAGTAAAGGATCAGTTTGTTGCGCCATTTCCAAGGTTGATGGAAAATCAACCCGCCGACGTGTAAGGTTTTTCTGCAGCACGATATCCGGTCAGATCACATAGCCGCCAAGATCAGGAAAGCTCCACTGAGGCAGAGCCCAAGCAAGCTCGCCTGAAGCCAGTTCTTTTTCAACCTCGATCAATGGCAGATGTTGAACGCCGGGCCCAGCACGGCTTGCCCCTCCGCCGTCAGGAACATGGAGCGGGTCGACCGGAAAACAGCGTCACCCCCAGCTTTGCCTTAAGTCTGGGGAGATGGTGGCTGATCACTGACGTCGAAAGCTTCAGCTTGCGTCCGGCGGCGCTAAGAATGCATGGGTTAAAAAGATCCATACTCTCTGTTCTCTACTACGAGACCTCTTAGCCGATGAGACGCTCAAGCGCTTCGGCGCGGCGTGGCATCGAAAATATGTGCCCTTCGTTGGGCAATATGCGGAACTCTGTCAGTGGCAAATTGCTGAAACGTCTTTCGACATCGGCTATGGAGACAAACCCATCTTCTCGACCGTGCCAGACGATCAGCTCGGCGGTGAGGCCCTCCAGATTGATCGCTGAGTCGCTGTGTAACAGCGTGGCCTCGTCGGTCGCCCCCGCATGCGTTTTCTCCAATGCCTCCAGTGCCTGCTCGACGAGAAAGTCCAGCATGGCGGGATCGCGCACCAGGGCACGATCGTAAGGCGAGCGTTCATAGCTACGCAAAATCATCTCGCGTATAAAACGACGGGAGAGCTTGGCGCGCAGCAGGGCGAACGCGGCCTCGGCATACCAAGGCGCGCGCGGCATGCCCGTATAGAAACGCCCTAGAATATCCTGGCGTGATTGATCCCTATCGGCTGCAAAACGCGCGGCCCAGAGCATGAGACGCGGTACGCGCGAACCTAATTGCCGAGCCGCCGCCAGCGCAAAAGGCGCTCCTGAGGAGCGTCCGCTAATATAGATGTCGACAATCCCAAGTTGATCAATGAGATAGACGAGATCACCGCCGACGCTGTCGAAAGTCATGCCTAGATGCGGCGTTGAATGGCCCGTGCCGGGACGCTCGATAACAATGAGGCGCGCACCGAGACGGGCGGCCTCTTTACCTTCTTGCGGCAAGAGCATGCTGTTGGACAGGACGGAATGAAGGAAAAGAACAGGCACACCGTTGGATTGGCCATACTCTCGATAACTCAGGGCCCTGCCATCAAGCAAATTGACCTGCCGTCGCGCCTTATCAAAACCTTCCTTCTGTGTTGACGATTTGCCAATGGTTGACGCCTTGTTTGACTGAACATAGGCGGCCAATTGTCCGAGTTCAGCAAGGTGACGCACCATATCGGCTTGGCGATTGACACCGAGCTTGGCAAAAATCGCGCGCAGCTGATTGCGGACCGTGTTGACGGCAATGCCCAAGCGGCCTGCCGCTTCATTGAGCGAGACGCCGTCTTTAAGAATAGTGGCGAGACGAAGTTCTGCCGGGGTGAGTCCTAGATTTTCGCGCAAGACATAGTCGTGGCGCACCAACGCGGTTCGCTCCGGCAGAACGAGTGCGATGGCGTCCGCCCATTCCGATGCTTTGGCATCCTTAGCCAGAAAGCGAGACACCTGATCGGCATCGACCAAAAAGCCAGAAAGCGACAATTTAGAAAATGCGTTTTAATCAGTTCAAATTGTCAAAGCAGCGCAGCATTTCTAAACGCAAAGCGCCTCGCTTTGGTCAATGAATACAGGCGGGGCGCGCAGAGAGACGCGCATCCTGCCTGCATTCATTGGAGGCTCAAGGCAACCCATCGAGGGAAGATTGCATCAAGCCAAGAGCATCACCTTCTCATGGTGCTTGAACGAAAGCCGCTACGCCTTGGACTACATTGCCCACATTTGGCGATCCACTATCCGAAATCGAATAGGCGATGCCGGCATGACTAGCGCCATTGCCCGTGAGAAAACCGCTGACATCGGCCTTGCAGGATGGCCGTAGGGTGAACCAAAGAACGTGCCATAAAGCGCGATCTCACTTGTGCCCGGCGTTGATGCACCACCCGTGGTTGCGATGTCATATGTATGGCCGCCAATGCTGACTGCCAAATCAAGGCCGACACGGCTATCTGAAGAATTCGCCCCAAAAGCCACGCCCATGCTTCCTGAAAAGCTACCCGGTGCAACAGAACCATCCGCAATAGTTGGTGCAGTCGCGCCAGCAAGTACATATTGTGCCGTACCACTGACAGGGATATTTGCGGCTTTCGTACCTGCAATAATGTGTACGGATTGGTCTTCACCTAGGATTGGTCCGGGATTGCCACCAAACGTGCCGCCCATGGCCCCATTAGTCCAACGCGACCAAGTCAACTGACCAGATGTGCCCTCATCACTAATCGTCGTTGCACCAGCTTGAAGGTCATTCCAGCTGCTGGGCGAAGTAAACGCTTCGATATCACCTACGGGATCTGTGTAGGTGATGATTGCATCGCTAGAAAAAGACTGTCGGCCAAATCCGTTACTGATGACCAGTGACCCAGGCCCTATGCCAATGGCAGTCATGCCGATATCTTGGCGCAGGAGCACATCATTGCTCCAGACTTGGAACATGGCACTGCCCATGATCTTATCGCCGCTGTTCTGTGAAATCGTATAGCTGAGGCCCATATCCCGACCGCTTGGCCCAGCCAGCAGGGCTGAGCGGATATTTACCTGACAGGTCACGCTGACGCAGACAGAGCTGCCCGTGAGGCAGGTAATATCATAGAAGGCGATACTTCCATTGATGGGTCTTTGTGATGGATCAACAATGCCACCTAGTGTCGAAATATCATAGACAACGACACCGGATGTTTCATTCATTGTGACTTCTGCATCAAGGCCGATCTTCCAGCTATTGCCGCCACCTGCCCCGAACAGAATAGCAGCTGAGCCTGTAAAGGAGCCCGGCGTAAAGGCACCAGAGGAATTAATAGGTGAGGTCGCGCCGAAAAGGGAATAAGTGGCAATGCCCGACGTAGGGAGGAAACTATTATTGATTGGGTTTCCTACAAGATAAGGCACGCCCTCCCAACCGCCGACTGTGAAATGGGGTTCATCATTTTTCAGAATTGTTCCGCCGTTCCAGCGACCAATCTGCATGTAGGCTGTGCCCGCCAGATCAGCAATCACGCCATCATTCAATCTGTATGTACCAGCGCCATTGCTCATACCGCGGAATCCGATAAATGCACCCTCACTGTCCACAAGCAGGTCATGAGTAATTGTCGCCTCACTCTGAAAAATGAGAATGGGTGCGAAGAGCGCATTACCAAAATAGATACCGCTTGAAGGAACGCGGAAGGGAGCATCAAGCGTCACACTCTCCACAGGACCCGCACCGCCGCCACCAATACCGCCGCTCCCCCCACCAGCGTCATAAGTACCTTGGACGAAAGCTGCCGCACCAGAGAGGCGCACGGAACGATGGTACTCACCCACTGGCCCTGCAAAATCGAGGATCTGATAGGCGATGCCAATGGAGGAAGCTGCGTCACCACTAATGACGCCATCCACGATGGCAAAGCAGTGCTGTTGGACAAGCAATACCTCCTTGACCTGCGCCCCAAGTTTCATCCAGTTGAGAGTAGAGTCTTTTGACCATATTGAGCCTGTTGGTCCCGTTGCATCGCGGTGGCGTTGAGTTCGGCATAGATGGCTGGTGGTATATTGCCAATCGAGCTGTGTGGCCTGACAGTGTTGTAGTCGTCTTTCCAGATAGCAAGCGTCTCGCGGGCGTGATCGAGCGAGCGGAACAAAGTCTCGTTCAGCAGTTCATCCCTGAGCTTGCCATTGAAGCTTTCGATGAAGGCATTCTAGGTGGGTTTGCCAGGTGCAATGTAATGCCAGTCGATATGGGTCTCCTGCGACCAACGCAGCATCGCCATGCTGGTGAACTCCGCCCCATTGTCGCTGACAATGGTCTGGGGCTTTCCTCGTGAGCCGACGAGGGCATCGAG
>JBDNIY010000017.1:0-401761 GCA_041688015.1 Parvibaculaceae bacterium | reverse complement strand
GGCCTCAGGCCCTGTTGCCGCAGCGATGAGCCACCAAGCCAACACTGCCGTGCCGAGATAGAGCCCGACCCCTGTGATGCGGTGAACAATCGACATCACCATCGTAATGGTAAGACGATAAATCTGGAGGTGCGGCGAAAGCGGACGCTCAACCTGTCGCGGTGCAGCCATGTTACTTTTCCCGAGAATACAACGGGCGAATGGAATGTTGTATTTATCCTGCGCCGCCGCGGAAGGCAAATACCGAAACGTGGAAAATCATTTCAAAATTTGAGAACGACTCTCATATGCCTAGGATCAACAACGGAGCGCTGCGTCAACAGCGCCCTAAACAGTGATGTTAGGCAGCCCGAACCCCAAATCAATCCATTGCCAGACGGTCGAATGCTGGACACGTTGGATCACCGGCACACTTTCATCGGGCCGCTTTTCGCGTGTGACAAAAACAAGAATATGGTCGGCGTCCACGCCATTTTTCGAGATTGGAAAGATCGTCAGCTCAAACGACCTCATCTCCCCACCAGCAATTTCGGTCGGCGTGCTTTGCCACAGACCACATGGTCGAGTGAGACAGGCCAAAACGCTCTCAAATGCGCCGTTACGAATCGCGGGGTCTACAAGATCGAGATAGTCCATACCCGTGAGATCAAAACCAAGCAGATCAAAAAAGCCTGACCCGCTCAATCGGAAGGGCAGTGCCCGCGCGCGCTTATCCACTTCGATGATTGCCATCAACGAGGCAAATGGAGCAAAGCGCCTCAACTCGATCGCATCACGACGCGGAAAGGGTGCATCGCCCTTTGCGCTGGTCCAAGCCTCTTGAAAGGCAACGCTATCAGGCGTCCGTCCAACAAATTGAGCAGCCGCGCCCGAAGCCTGATCTGACTGTGAATGAAGCATAGTCCACCCGAATTTTTGCCCGTCTAATTCTCTTTAGCCATCATAAACACAAAAGCCAACGACGTTCTATCGCTTTGGCATCAAAACCCAATAATCAAGGTCGAGGATGATACCGTCCGTATACCCCTTTTCAAGAGCACCGGGAAATCCACCGCATGGTAAATTTTTCGTTGCGATGGTGCGCAAACGCAGCGCCCCAATGTCTTTGCGTCCTTTGACGACGGCGCTGTCCAGCACTTGCGACCAAGCAAAAATAGTATCGCCCGCAAAGCAAGGGGCAACATGGCGACCGCCATTGATCGCGGCGACGAGCTGCGCATTGCCCAACCCGTTGAACGAGAGCGAACGCGCCAGCGAAATGACATGGCCACCATAGATCAGACGCCGCCCAAACCGGCCCTGACCCTCGGTGAACTGGTTGAAATGCACCTTGGCCGTGTTTTGATAGAGGCGCGTCGCCATCATGTGATCGGCTTCTTCAATGGTAACGCCGTCCACATGATCGATCTTTTCGCCCACTCCATAGTCATCCCAAAGATAGGGACTACCGGACGCAGCAAGATCAAAGCCTGAAAAATCAACATGCGCCGGCACTTCAAGGAACTCCGCCTCAACAGCCTTCGGCAAGCTTGGGACATCGGTTTCCGGCGCAGGCGAGGCCTTGTCGCGCTTGCGCACCATCACCCAACGCACATATTCCAGAACAACTTCGTCACGCTGGTTGCGCCCGATGGAACGCACATAGACGACGCCAGTGGCACCATCTGAATTTTCCTTGAGCCCGATCACCTTCGAAACGGTCGACAGCGTGTCGCCCGAAAAGACCGGTTTCAGAAAGCGACAATCGGCATAGCCAAGGTTGGCCACCGCATTGAGCGAAACGTCCGGCACTGTTTTGCCGAAGACAACATGAAAGGCGAGAAGGTCATCAACAGGAGAGCGGGGATAGCCAGCCGCACGCGCAACTTCGTCGGATGATTGCAATGAGAAACGCGAGCCAAACAACGCTTGATACAAGGCGCTGTCGCCCTCATTCAAGGTGCGTGGCGTCGCATGCGTCAGCACCTGCCCTACTTTAAAATCTTCAAAGAAGTTACCGACATTTGTCTTGTTCATGCTTCCAACTCCGAAATCGCATCCGCAATTGCCACCGTGCGCTTGGCAATCTCAGCGTGTAGTATCTCGACCATACGGCCTTCGACTTTCAGCACGCCCTTGCCTTTATTCTCCAGCGCTTCAAAAGCTGCAATGGTCAAGCGAGCAAAATTTACGCTGTCTGCATCCGGCGAGAAAATGACGTTGCACGGGCCGACCTGACTGGGGTGAATGAGCGTCTTGCCGTCAAAGCCCATGTCGCGGCCCTGCTCACAGACAGCGACAAATCCGGCCTCATCCTTGATCTCATTGTAAACGCCGTCGAGCGCCACCAGCCCATAGGCACGTGCGGCAATGATCGATAGGCCCAATGACGCCAGCATTGGCATACGGTCGGGCGTATGGGCGGCGCGCAATTCCTTGGCAATGTCGTTGGTGCCCATGACCCAAAGCGTCATGCGCGTCGATGACGCCTTGGCGGCAATCGCCTGAATGTTGAGAATGGCGAGCGGCGTCTCGATCATGCACCAAAGCTGCAGCGAGGCGGACGCGCCTGCAGCCGACAAGGCCTTGTCGGCGCGCATGACGTCTTCGGCCGAATTGATCTTGGGCACAAGGATTGCGTCGGGTTTGGCCGCCACCGCCGCCTTGATATCGTCCATGCCCCAAGGCGTATCAAGCCCATTGACGCGAATGCAAATCTCGCGCTTGCCATAACCACCCGCGACGACCGCCGCCATCACTTGCGCCCGCGCTTCAGCCTTAGCATCCGGCGCCACAGCATCTTCAAGATCGAGGATCAATGCATCGGCGGGGATATCACGCGCCTTTTCCAACGCGCGGACATTGGAACCCGGCATGTAAAGAACGCTACGGCGTGGACGAGCGATGATGTCGGACATAGACTTCCTCGAAGTTGTAAATGAGGTGGCGAGCAGCGGTGAAGCCTTTCGCAATTGCGAGAGGGACACTATAAACCTTGTGGCAGCATGTGAAGCGGATTCCGGGCTTATGGGGGCCATAAAGGAAACCTATGGCAACCATCCTCTCGATCTCCAGTCAGGTGGTTTACGGTGCAGTTGGAAATTCAGCAGCGGGCTTTGCCATTCAGCGCCTTGGGCATGAAGCCTGGCAGGTGCCCACTATTCTTCTCGCTCACCACCCTGGCTACGGAAAATATGAAGGTGGCCCGCTCGACGCCGACCTCATCGCAGGCCTCGTCACCGCGCTCGACGATCAGGGTTGGCTCAAGCGATGCGATGCGGTCATCTCGGGCTACCTTGCCGAGCCTGATCAGGCGCTCGCCATCGAAGATGCCGTCACTCGCGTCAAAAAGGCAAACCCCGACGCCCTCTATCTCTGCGATCCGATCATGGGCGACACAGCCGAGGGCCTTTATGTCGCGCCTGCCATTGAAGCAGCAATGAAGGAACTGGCCGTCAAGGCCGACATCCTCACCCCCAATTGGTTTGAATTCGGACGCCTCACAGACGACCAGCCCGAAGACCCACGCAAGGCGCTGGCGCTCGCCCGCACCATTGGACCGCGCGTCGTCACCATCACTTCAACCCCAGCCCCTAAGGGTCGCATCGGCTGCCTCGCCGTCGATGGTAAAAAAGCCTACCGCACTGAGACAACTCTTTATGAAGCGACAAACGGCAACGGGGTGCCCAAAGGCACAGGCGACATATTCGCGGCGATGTTTCTAGCGCGTTTGCTGACAGGCAACGACACGCCGCTGGCACTTGCACGCGCCACGGCATCAACCGCCGCTTTGGTCAAATCCAGCATCGAGGCCGGGCGCAGCGAACTCGCGCTCGCTCGCGACCAAAGCCTAATCTGTGAGCCGGGCCTGCTACCCTCCATCCAGATGTTTTAAGGGCGCGCGCTCAGGCCGCCTTCTTCAAAAACCGCGTGCCGAGGATTTCAGCGATCTGCACAGCGTTGAGCGCCGCGCCTTTACGCAGATTGTCGGAGACGACCCAGATCGCCAGCCCGTTATCAACCGTCGGATCGGTACGAATGCGGCTGATGTAGGTGGCAAAATCGCCGACGCATTCGAGCGGCGTCACATAGCCACCGTCTTCACGCTTGTCCACCACGAGGCAACCGGGCGCTTCGCGCAGGATTTCGCGCGCTTCGTCGTCGGAAATCGGATTTTCAAATTCGATGTTAATCGATTCCGCATGGCCAACAAACACCGGCACACGCACGCAGGTCGCCGTCAGTTTGATCTTGGGATCGAGAATTTTCTTGGTCTCGACGACCATCTTCCATTCTTCCTTCGTATAGCCGTCTTCCATGAAGACATCGATATGAGGGATGACGTTGAAGGCGATCTGCTTGGTGAACTTACGTGTCTCGACGGGATCGTTCACATAGATGGCGCGCGTCTGCTGGAAAAGCTCATCCATACCCTCTTTGCCAGCCCCCGATGTGGACTGATAGGTCGAGACAACAACGCGCTTGATCTTGGCCACATCATGCAGCGGCTTTAGCGCCACCACCAACTGCGCGGTCGAACAATTGGGGTTGGCAATGATCATCTTCTTTGTGTAGCCCGCAATTGCAGCCGCATTCACTTCCGGCACAACCAAAGGCACATCCGGGTCCGTCCGGTAACGCGATGAATTATCGATCATCACGCAGCCTGCCGCTGCGATCTTGCCAGCGTATTTTTCGGCAACTTCCGAACCCGCCGACATTAAGCAAATGTCCGTGCCCGCAAAGTCGTAATTTTCAAGCGCCTTGACCTTGAGAATTTTGTCGCCATAGGAAACCTCAGTGCCCAGGCTGCGACGCGAGGCCAGCGCCACCACTTCATCGGCAGGAAACTGACGCTCTGCCAAAATGTTGAGCATCTCGCGCCCCACGTTGCCCGTGGCGCCGACGACAGCGACTTTGTAACCCATAGAGTCAAACTCCTGACAAAAACTGTTAGCCGTTCAAACGATCAAGTTCAGCAAGGATCGCATCGCCCATCTCGCCGGTTCCGACCTTCTTCATGCCGTCCTGCATGATGTCGCCGGTACGCAATCCTTTAGCGAGTACGGCATCAACTGCCTTCTCCAGAAGATCAGCGCAAGCACCGCGATCAAACGTATAACGCAGCGCCATCGCAAAGGAGAGGATCGAGGCAATCGGATTAGCAGCGCCCGTACCTGCAATGTCAGGCGCGGACCCATGCACAGGCTCGTACATGGCTTTGGCCTTGCCGCTCGCGTCTTTCGCGCCCAGCGAAGCCGAGGGCAACATGCCGAGCGACCCGGTCAACATGGAAGCAATGTCGGACAACACATCGCCAAACAGATTGTCGGTGACGATAACGTCAAACTGCTTGGGGTTGCGCACCAGCTGCATGGCGCAATTATCTGCCAGCATATGGTCGAGCTTCACATCGGAATATTGTTCCTTATGAAGCTTGATGACCTCTTCGTACCAAAGCACGCCTGACTTCATCACATTGCGTTTTTCAACTGACATGACGCGATTGTCGCGCTTACGGGCAAGCTCGAACGCCACGGCAGCGATGCGGCGAATTTCGCTGGTTGTATAGACCTGCGTATCAATGCCACGACGCTCGCCATTGCCGATATCTTCAATGATCTTGGGTTCGCCAAAATAGACGCCACCCGTCAGCTCGCGCACGATCATGATGTCGAGACCTTCGACGATCTCGCGCTTCAGTGAAGACGCATCGGCAAGTGCAGAAAAACAAAGCGCGGGGCGCAGATTGGCGAAGAGTTCAAGGTCTTTGCGCAAGCGCAGCAGACCCGCTTCGGGGCGAACGTCATAAGGCGCGTCATCCCATTTGGGTCCACCGACCGCGCCGAGAAAAACAGCATCAGCCGCCAGCGCCTTTTCAATGGTTGCGTCCGTCACTGCGACGCCATGCGCGTCATAGCAACAACCGCCGACGAGATCACGGTCGATCTCTACATCAAATTTGCGATTAGTGGCGTACCAGCCGATCACGCGTTCAACCTGGCCCATCACTTCCGGGCCGATACCGTCACCGGCGACAATCAAAATTTTGTTGGTCATTTATCTTGGACTTTACTTCTGGATTTTAGAAATGGTTTAGAGCCAGGGCTGTTCGGCCGCGTGGCGCTTTTCATATGTTGCGATGGAGGCTTCTTTCTTCATCGTCAGCCCGACGCCGTCGAGCCCTTCAAGCATGCAATGCTTGCGGAACGGGTCGAGGTCAAATTTGATGACGCCGCCATCAGGCCCGCGAATTTCCTGAGCTTCCAGATCAATGTTGACGATTGCGTTCTGGCCGCGCTCGGCATCGTCCATCAGCTTGTCCACTTCGGCCTGCGGCAAGACGATGGGCAGAATGCCGTTCTGGAAACAGTTGTTATAGAAGATGTCGGCAAAGGACGCGGCAATCACACATTTGATGCCGAAGTCGGACAGCGCCCAAGGCGCATGTTCGCGCGACGAGCCGCAGCCGAAGTTTTCACCCGTCACAAGAATCTGTGCCTTGCGATAGGCAGGCTTGTTGAGCACGAAATCAGGAATCTCATTGCCTTTGTCATCGTAACGCATTTCATCAAACAGGTTCTTGCCGAGGCCTGTGCGCTTGATCGTCTTCAGGAACTGCTTGGGGATGATCATATCGGTATCGATATTGATCATCGGCAACGGAGCCGCGACGCCTGAGAGCTTGTTGAATTTATCCATTACTCTATCCTTTTTAGAACGACATAGCTTCTAGGCTTTTCAGTGGGACTCTAGTGATAGGAACGAAAATGACCGGCTACATAGTACCAATTTTAGTTCTAATACTTGGCGGCTTAGGCTTCATAGTCCGCCAAGAGTTAGAAAAACGGCGTAAGGTTGAAGAACAGCTTTCGGTCGAAAAATACCAAACCTATATGATTTTTGTGGATGCAATGTTCGGCGTGTTCCATGAGCTAGCACTCTCGAGAGAAAAGGTAAAACCAGCACATAAGAAGCAAGATGAGTTAGTCATCAAACTTCAAGAATTCAGCAAGAAGGTAATTTTCTACGGCTCCGATGATGTCATAAGAGAATTCCAAGCCTTCACGATGTATTCACAAGAGCATCCCGACGCGCCAAACGTTGCTGCCTCTTCTGAGGCAATGGCAAAAGTAATTGTAGCCATTCGTAAAGACATGGGGCAGCCAGACACAAAATTCACTCCAAAAACATTCATAAAACAGCTGACAAATGACTACCATATACAGCGATTACCGGGCGGGGCGTTTCATGAATTTGACAAAAAGTACAACGATATTTGATCAATTCATCTCACGAAAATCTACAAAGTGTCCCGCAATGGCGGCGGCTGCCGCCATCTGCGGCGAGACGAGATGGGTACGACCACCGCGGCCCTGACGGCCTTCAAAGTTGCGGTTGGACGTGGACGCACAACGCTCGCCCGGCTCGAGTTTATCGGCATTCATCGCAAGGCACATCGAGCAGCCCGGCTCGCGCCATTCAAAGCCCGCTTCGAGAAAAATCTTGTCGAGGCCTTCAGCTTCCGCCTGCTCCTTAACAAGGCCCGACCCCGGCACGACCATCGCATTGACCGTGGAGGCGACCTTGTGGCCTTTGGCGACGGCAGCTGCGGCGCGCAAGTCTTCTATACGGCCATTGGTGCAGGAACCGATGAACACGCGGTCGATCTTGACCTCGGTGATCGGCGTACCAGCAGTCAGCCCCATATAGGCGAGCGAGCGCTCCAGCGCATGACGCTTGCCTTCGTCGGTGACCTTTGAAGGATCCGGCACGCGGTCCGAAATCTTGATGACATTCTCGGGGCTCGTACCCCAAGTGATCATGGGTGGCAGATTGGCGATGTCGAGCGTCACTTCCTTATCGAAATGAGCGCCTTCGTCAGACGGCAGCGTCAGCCAATAGGCCGCTGCCTTGTCCCAATTCTCGCCCTTGGGCGCCATCGGGCGGCCTTTGAAATAGGCAATCGTCTTTTCGTCCGGCGCGATCATGCCAGCACGCGCGCCTGCTTCAATTGTCATGTTGCAAACCGTCATGCGGCCTTCCATCGAAAGGTCACGGATCGCCTGACCGGCATATTCGATCACATAGCCGGTGCCGCCAGCGGTGCCGATGTGGCCGATGATGGCAAGCGCGATGTCTTTGGCGGTAAAGCCTTCAGGGGCCTTGCCAGCAACATTGATGCGCAGGTTCTTGGCTTTGGCCTGAATGAGCGTCTGGGTGGCCAGCACATGCTCGACTTCCGACGTGCCGATGCCATGCGCCAATGCGCCAAAGGCGCCATGCGTGGACGTGTGGCTGTCGCCACAGACAATGGTCGTGCCCGGCAGCGTGAAGCCTTGCTCTGGCCCCACGATATGGACAATGCCCTGACGCTTGTCGCTCATTTCGAGATATTCGATGCCCGACGCCTTGGCATTGTCTTCCAGCGTCTGAACCTGAATGCGGCTCTCTTCGTCGGCGATGCCTTTCGAACGATCTGTCGTCGGCACGTTATGGTCGGCAACGGCCAGCGTCTTTTGCGGCGCATGAACCGTGCGGCCAGCAAGGCGCAAACCTTCAAAGGCCTGCGGGCTTGTCACTTCATGGACGAGGTGGCGGTCGATATAGAGAAGGCCGGTGCCATCTTCCTGCATCTCGACGAGATGGGCGTCCCAGATTTTGTCGTACATGGTGCGCGGTGCAGCCATTTTCATTCTCCTGTTTGCCGCGCGGGCGCTCAAGCGAGGCGCGCGAAAGTCTCAGATCAAATATTCATGAGCCGGCCAAAAAGCAAAAAGCGGGCTGGGGCTTGAGGCCCTGCCCGCTTCTTTCATGTCATTCCGCAAAGATACGGAAGAAAGCTTAGGCCTTGCCAGACGCTGCGGCACGGCGCTTGAAATCCTGCTTTTCGACGATACGAGCGGACTTGCCACGACGGCCACGCAGATAATAGAGCTTCGCCCGGCGAACACGACCGCGACGAAGCACCTTAATGCTGTCAACGAGCGGGCCATAAAGCGGGAACACACGTTCGACGCCTTCGCCGTATGAAATCTTGCGGACTGTGAAATTCGCGTTGATGCCGCCGCCTGAGCGCGCGATGCAGACGCCTTCATAGGCCTGAACGCGCGAACGCTCGCCTTCGACAACCTTCACGTTGACGATCATCGTGTCGCCCGGACCAAATTCGGGAATTTCCTTGCCTGCTGTAAGGGCCTCAATCTGGTCCTGCTCAAGCTGTTGGATGATATTCATGTCTTAAAACCTCGGATATGCAGGCGACCGGCGGTCCTTTTGGACCCTAGCGAGATCTCTCTCGCCCGGAAGCGCGCTTCACTAACATACTTCAGTCGGACTTGCGACTGTCTTTGCGCCCGATTTTGAGAAATTTCTCCCAAAGGTCAGGACGCCTTGATTTCGTTGCCTCTTCAGCCTCGCTCCGTCGCCAGGCTTTGATGCGCCCGTGGTCCCCGGATGTGAGAACCTCAGGTATTTCGCGCCCTTCAAACATTTGAGGCCGCGTATAATGCGGATATTCGAGCAATCCGCCTTCAAAACTCTCGTCCTCGCCCGATGCATCCTTGCCCATGACACCGGGCAGCAGCCGAACGATGGCGTCGAGCAGCGCCAAGGCTGCCGGTTCGCCGCCTGAGAGCACAAAATCTCCCAGGCTAATTTCTTCCATAACCCGAGCGTCGATCACACGTTGATCGAGCCCCTCAAAGCGTCCGCAAAGAAGCGTCACGCCCGGCCCCGCCGCCAATTCCCTGACGCGCGC
This sequence comes from Parvibaculaceae bacterium, assembly GCA_041688015.1. GTDB lineage: Bacteria > Pseudomonadota > Alphaproteobacteria > Parvibaculales > Parvibaculaceae > Parvibaculum. The sequence goes on along the minus strand of JBDNIY010000017.1, from coordinate 392,022 downwards.
TTGCGTCAATGGCTTGCCGCGCGGCGACAAATAAATCAACGGCCTGCCCGTCTCATGCACCGCATCGACGGCCTTGGCCACCACATCGGCCCGTAGCACCATGCCAACCCCGCCGCCAGACGGCGTATCATCCACCGAACGATGCCGATCACTGGCAAAGTCCCGAATATTGACCGCATCCAACGACCAGACACCTGCCTCAAGCGCCCGACCAGCCAGCGACAGACCCAGCGACCCCGGGAACATCTCGGGAAAGAGCGTCAGCACCGCGGCTTTAAAACCCGCTTTTGGAGCGGCCTCACTCATCAGCCTCCCCCTCAAATGTACCATCAGGTGGATCAAGCGTCAGGCGTCCGCCCACAAGATCGACGTCTGGCACGTTGTCATCAGTGAAGGCGACCAACACCGTAGGACCACCTTCTGGTCGAGCAATTTCAAGAAGATCACCCGCCCCAAAATTATGCACACCTATCACCCGGCCATAGAGCTTGCCATCTGCGCCAATCGCCTGAAGGCCGATGAGGTCGGCATGGTAAAACCCATCCTCTTCATCCACCTCCGGCAAGACGGTCCGATCAACGTAAAGCTCCGTGCCACGCAGCGCTTCGGCGACATCACGGTCACCAACCCCGCCTAACCGACAAATCACGACACCTTTGGTCGTGCCCGTCGTCTCGATCTTGAAACGCCGGGATCCGTCCTTGGTCTCAACCGGACCGTAGTCGGCAACGCTGAGCGGGTCCTCGGTGAAAGGCTTCACCCGGACAAGTCCACGCACGCCATGGGCACCGACAACGACCCCCAGACACACACGCGCTGTCTCTGGCTTGTCCGCTGCCATGACCGCCGGGCCCAAGACCACCGGACCGATGGCTTACGCCTCGGCCGGTGTTTCCTCAGCCGGTGCTTCGACAGGGGCAGGGGCAGCCGCGGCTTCAGCAGCAGCCGTCTTGGCTTCTTCTTCAGCCAGACGCGCCGCCTCAATACGCTCCTGTGCCTTCGCCTTCGGCTTGGCCTTTTCGGGGTTGTTCAACGGCGCGCGCTTTACAACGCCTGCGGCATCGAGAAAGCGAGCCACGCGGTCCGTCGGCAATGCGCCGACCGAGAGCCAATGCTTGGCACGTTCCAGATCCAGCATGACGCGATCTTCACGATCCTTGGGCAGGAGCGGATTGAACGAACCGATCTTTTCGATAAAACGACCATCGCGCGGTGAACGCGTGTCGGCGATGACGATGCGATAATAGGGACGCTTCTTTGCGCCGCCACGGGCCAGTCTGATTTTGAGTGACATATTTTTCTACCTTCTCGTGAAACTTGGAAAACTCGTAAAACGCAAAAACGCAAAACTCTATTTCTTCTTGCCGCCGGGAAGACCGGGCAAGCCGCCCATCGACCCGCGACCACCAGGCAAGCCCGGCAGCCCGCCACGCGATGGCAATCCCGGCAAACCACCGGGAAGGCCACCTTTGGGCAACATGCCCTTGAGCGCCTCTGGATTGCTCGCCATTTCCGGTGACAACTCCGGCATACCGCCGCCCGCGCCGAACAATTTGCCAAGCATCCCGCCGCCCTTCTGGCGCGCCATCTGCTTCATCATGTCGGCCATCTGGCGATGTAGTTTGAGGAGCCGGTTGATCTCTTGCACTTCGGTGCCCGAGCCCGCCGCTACACGCCGCTTGCGACTGGCATTCAGAACCGCCGGGTTACGTCGTTCAGCCTTAGTCATCGACAAAATAATCGCCGCCTGACGCTTCACAACGCTGTCATCCATATGCGCATTGGCGGCCGCCGCCTGCGCCTTGGCAACGCCAGGCAACATGCCAAGCACGCCCTTCATGCCGCCCATACGCTTCATCTGCGCCAGTTGCTCGGCCATATCATCAAGGTCAAACTGACCTTTCTTCATCTTGGCCGCGATCTTGTTTGCCTTTTCGGCGTCGATCGTCTCAGAGGCTTTTTCGACAAGGCTGACAATGTCACCCATGCCGAGAATACGACCCGCTACACGATCCGCACGAAAATCTTCAAGCTCGTCGAGCTTTTCGCCCGTGCCGAGCAATTTGATCGGCACGCCCGTAACGCCGCGCATGGACAACGCCGCACCGCCGCGCCCATCGCCATCTGTCCGTGTCAGGACGATACCTGTCACACCGACACGAGCCTTGAACTGCATCGCCACATTGACCGCGTCCTGACCCGTCAGGCTGTCGGCCACAAGCAATATCTCATGCGGATTAGCGACATCGCGCACTTCGATGACTTCCGCCATCAACATTTCATCGACATGCGTGCGGCCCGCCGTATCGAGCATGACAATGTCATAGCCGCCGAGCTTGGCGGCTTCGATAGCGCGCCGTGCGATCTGAACAGGCTGCTGACCGGCAATGATCGGCAGCGTCGCAACGCCCGTCTGCTCGCCCAGAATTTTCAATTGTTCCTGCGCGGCGGGACGACGCGTATCAAGCGAGGCCATCAACACGCGGCGCTTGTCACGCGCTTCAAAGCGCTTCGCAATCTTGGCAGTTGATGTCGTTTTGCCTGAGCCCTGCAAGCCGACCATCATGATAGCGACAGGGGCGGCGGCATTGAGCGAGAGCGACGCATCCTCGCTCCCGCCCAGCATCTCGATCAGCTCGTCATGGACAATCTTGATGACCTGCTGGCCGGGTGTGATGGATTTGAGAACCTCAACGCCAATGGCGCGCGGCTTCACCTTGTCGATGAAGTCTTTGACCACCGGCAAGGCCACGTCTGCCTCAAGGAGCGCACGGCGCACCTCGCGCAGGGCGTCGTCCACATCGCTCTCGGAAAGCGCGCCGCGCCCCCTGAGCTTTGTAAAGACATCGCCAAGGCGACCTGTAAGGTTTTCAAACATCGGTTCGGTTTCGTCCTAAAAACAAGACACGAAAGACCCAAAGCAAAAACGCACCCGTGAGCGAATATCGCCGGCGGATGTTGACCCCGGCTCAATGCCTCGGGCGTGTCGGGTGGATCAAATGTCCCGAAAGTTGGCGCGAACCTATGGCCTGAGGGCCATCAAGTCAAGCTGCAGTAACGGTCATGCGGGGTCGCTCAGCACTTATATGGTGAACAACAGTTTACCGTGTTTCTTTACAAGTAGTTAAAGTCCCTATGCGATATTGGGCCATTAATCTTTGCTTTAGTTGTGTAACCAAGGACCTAACAAATGACAGACACAATCAAGCCTGTCGCCCCAACGGCGTCCATCGTGACCTCGTTCAAATCCAACGCCAGCGCTCATGAAACACCCCGCGCCACACCTCCATCGAATGCCAAGGACCCGTTTGGTCCGGCGGTTGTGACCAACATTCCCCAGCTTTCCGGCGCTGCTCTTTCGGCGATCCAGAGCACCGCTGACACCACTCGCGCTTCCACGCCGCCCCTGCCTAGCTACGACAAGACGGGGCATAGCAGCACAGGCACGCTATGAACAACGCCACCTCCATAGCCCTTGGAAGCATGCAGATAACGGCAGCAAAGGCGACCGACGCTGCAAATAACGTGGCCCACACCAACGTGGTGACCTCTGGTTCGACGACCGATCGGGCCATGACCCCTGCCGTGATCAATGACACGAGCAAAGCTCCAGCTCCTGATGCGTTACAAGATATTCTCGACTTTCAGGCGGCCGCCCGCGCGCATGAGGCCCAGTTGAAAGCCATTCAGGCTCTAAATGACATGCAGCAAAAACTGGTCGAGGCACTGGGTTGGGCCATACCTCAGAGCCCGGACACCGTCGCATCCGCTCAGCCCCCATCAAGTCATTGATCTCAGCCAAGTCATTGATTTATTGAATGTTTTCAAGAAGTAACTGAAGGCTCGCCGCCGCAAAAGCACGCATATTGGCTTCTCTGTCATCCAATACGCCGGTGCTGACCGTCATGGCCATTTGCGTGCCATTAGCGCCAGCCAAGGCCAGGCAGGCCGTCCCCGCAGGATCGCCATAGCGACTGCCCGCAGGCCCCGTTGCCCCGATTTCCGCCAAAGCCCAACTCGCCGAAAACTGGTCCCGCAACGTCGCGGCCAGCAGCGTGACAAACGGTTCGCTCAAGGGCTTTTGAGCCCCGGCGGCAATGAGTTTCTCGGCGGGCAGATCGATCAGCACTTCACGCGCCTTCTTAGTGTAAACCACTGCGCCGCCCAAAAAATAGGCCGACGCACCCGGCACCGACAGCAATGCCGCCGACACGAGCCCTCCTGTTGACGATTCCGACACCGCTATCGTCTCGCCTCGCTTCTTCAGGAGGTCTGCAATCTCACGAGCAAGCGGAAGCAAGGTCTGCATCAAACATATCCTTATTTGGGGGCAGGCTTTTAGGGCCTGAGCGTCTTCTGAGTTAGCATTCTGACCGAGCCTCGACAGTAGCGATGCGATAAAAGTCCGACAATCGCCAAACCAGTGGAAATTTCAGGCAAAAAGAGCCATATACCGGCAATCATGACCGCAAGCAGTGTTCCCTTTCGCAAGATGAACGGTATTGGCAACGACTTTGTCGTGCTCGACCAGCGGACGCACGCGCTCAATCTCAGCGATGATCTCGTCCGCCGCATTGCCAACCGCGAAACCGGCATCGGCTGTGACCAGTTTATCACCATCGAGCCCGCCCGCCACGGCGGCGACGCCTATATGGGCATTCGCAATCAGGATGGTGGCACGGTGGCCGCCTGCGGCAACGCCACGCGCTGCGTCGGCGGCTTGCTGCTTGATGAAACCGGCAAGGACGCCGTCACTATCGAAACACTGGCGGGCAACCTTGTCGCCACACGCGGACCCGGAGAAGCAATCACGGTCGATATGGGCGAGCCGCGCCTCAAGTGGGATGAAATTCCGCTCTCAGAGGAATTCCAAGATACCCGCATGATCGAGCTTGAGGTCGGCCCGCTCGGCAACCCGATCATGCATTCGCCCGCCGTTGTCAATGTCGGCAACCCGCATGCCGTCTTCTTCGTGACGGATACGGACGCGATCGACCTTGCCCGTATCGGCCCGATGCTAGAAAACCATCCCCTCTTTCCCGAACGTGCCAATATCTCGGTCGCGCAAGTGATCGACCGCGCACATGTAAAGCTCAAGGTCTGGGAACGCGGCGTCGGCTTGACACTGGCCTGCGGCACGGCAGCTTGCGCAACTGCCGTTGCCGCCATCCGCCGTCGCAAGACCGAGCGCATCATGACCGTGAGCTTGCCCGGTGGCGACCTCACGCTCGAATGGCGAGAAGCCGACAATCACATCTATATGACCGGGCCCGCGACGCTTGACTTTGAAGGCGAGCTTGATCAGCACTTCCTCAGCGGGGCGCTTGCATGAGCACGACACACGGTCCTAAGGGCACCGAAATCATTACCTTCGGCTGTCGCCTTAACACTTATGAATCCGAAGTGATGAAGGACCACGCGGCAAAGGCAGGGCTGGAGGGCGTCATCGTTTTCAACACCTGCGCGGTGACAAACGAAGCAGTACGCCAAGCACGCCAAGCCATCCGAAAGGCGCGCCGCGAAAACCCAGACGCGCGTATCATCGTCACGGGTTGCGCCGCGCAGATCGCGCCTGAAGATTTTTCAGAAATGTCTGAAGTCGATCTCGTTATCGGCAATGCTGAAAAAATGAAGGCCGAAAGCTGGACGCCGGCCTTGGCCCTCCACTCCAATGAGCGCGTCCGCGTCAACGATATTATGTCAGTGACTGAAACCGCGGGCCATCTGGTGCAAGGTCTTGAAGGCCGCGCCCGCGCCTTCGTGCAAGTGCAAAACGGCTGCGATCACCGCTGCACCTTCTGCATCATTCCTTTTGGTCGCGGTAACTCACGCAGCGTGCCCGCGGGCGAAGTGGTCAACCAGATCCGCGTCCTTGTCGAAAACGGCTATCGCGAAGTTGTCCTCACCGGTGTTGACATCACCTCCTACGGCTCGGATCTGCCCGGCCAGCCGAGCCTCGGTAATCTTGCAAACCGCATTCTAAAACTCGTTCCTGAATTGCAGCGCCTTCGCATTTCATCCATTGATTCCATTGAAGTTGACGACGTCCTGATGCGGCTGATCGCGGACGAAGAACGCCTCATGCCGCATCTTCATCTGTCGCTTCAATCGGGTGACAACATGATCTTGAAGCGCATGAAGCGCCGTCATTCGCGCGAAGATTCCATTCGCTTCTGTGAGGAAGCGCGGCGCTTGCGTCCCGACATCGCTTTCGGGGCTGATTTCATTGCGGGCTTTCCGACCGAAACCGAAGAGATGTTTGAAAATACGCTTCGGCTGGCTGACGAATGCGGCCTGACATGGCTCCATGTCTTCCCCTACAGCCCACGCCCCGGCACACCCGCCGCGCGAATGCCCCAGCTTGATCGCGGCCTCATCAAAGCGCGCGCCGAACGGCTGCGCCACAAGGGGGCGGCCCGTCTGCGTTTACATCTTGACGCGGGTATCGGCGCCACGCGGCCTGTCTTGATGGAAAGCGAAATTCTCGGACGCACGCATCAATTCACGCCCGTTCGGCTCGCCCCATCCGGCATCCACGCAGGCGATATCCTGCCGGTTCACCTTGCCGCCCATGACGGCCAGAGTTTTGAGGGCCGCGTTGCGATATGAGTGAAACAGACGTGAACGGCAAGCAAACGCCGGAAGAAGTTCAGAAGCGATCTCTCTTCCAACGTATGAAAGAGGGGCTGACGCGCTCCAGCCGCACGATCTCGGATGGCATCACCGGCATCTTCACCAGGAAAAAGCTCGACCGCGCAACGCTGGACGAGTTGGAAGAGTTGCTCATCACCGCAGATCTTGGTCTGGAGGCCTCCGCCGAGATTGTGGCGGCGGTAGGCAAAGATCGCCACGACAAAGAGGTCACAGCGGAAGAAATCCGTTCCATCGTCGCCGATGAAATCGCCGAAGTCCTCGCGCCAGTTGCCAAGCCATTCGTGATCGACGAGGCAAGAAAACCCTTTACCGTGCTGATGGTCGGTGTCAATGGCGCTGGCAAAACCACCACCGCCGCCAAGATCGCGGCGCGCGCCAAAGCGCAAGGCAAAAGCGTGATGCTGGCCGCAGGCGACACATTTCGCGCCGCCGCCGTCGAGCAATTGAAAGTTTGGGGCGAACGCCTCAATGTGCCGGTTGTCTCCACCAAAGTCGGCGGTGATGCGGCGGGGCTTGCCTATGAAGCCTTTGCGCGCGCGCGCAGCGAAGGTACTGACCTCCTTCTGATCGACACGGCAGGTCGCTTGCAGAACAAGACCGACCTCATGTCAGAGCTTGAAAAGATCCTCCGCGTTATTCGCAAACTCGACCCCGCCGCGCCGCACGCAACATTGCTTGTACTCGACGCGACAACCGGCCAGAACGCTCTTAGTCAGGTTGATATTTTTGGCAAGATAGCAGGCGTCACCGGCATCGTAATGACCAAGCTCGATGGCACAGCGCGCGGCGGTATTTTGGTTGCCATTGCCAAACGCTTCGGCCTACCCGTTCACATGATCGGTATCGGCGAACAGATCGATGACCTCCAACCGTTTGATGCCAAGGCATTTGCCCGCGCCATCACGGGAGCAAGTGGGAAAGAATGAGCCAGACCGAAAATACAACCGCTGACAGAAAGAGCGGCGGCCAGTTACTGCGCATGGGCTTGGAGCTCGGGCCTCTAGTTATTTTCTTCTTGGCCAACGCCAAGGCTAATCTGATCTTCGGCAATGATCCGGCTCAGAATATTTTTTATGCGACTGGGGCTTTCATGGTGGCCATCGCCCTGTCGCTCGGCGTGTCCTACGCAAAGTTTCGGCGCATCCCGACCATGCCTCTGGTCACCGGCGTTTTCGTCCTCGTCTTTGGAACGCTCACGCTAGTGCTGCATGATGATGTCTTCATCAAAATCAAATCGACGTTGGTAAATCTGCTTTTTGCAAGCGGTCTTCTGGGGGCCGCTTGGCTCGGCAAACCATTGATGAAACAATTGTTTGACGGCGCGTTCGATCTCACCGACGAAGGCTGGATGGTATTGACCAAGCGCTGGGGGTTTTTCTTTATTCTTTTGGCAGTCATCAATGAAATCGTTTGGCGAAATTTTTCAACAGACTTCTGGGTAAATTTCAAACTGTTCGGCATTATGCCGCTCACCATCATTTTTGCGATGGCGCAAATGGGCGTGCTGACGCGCTATGCATCTAAGCCGGGCACAACAAACTCAGACCCCACCGACTAATTCAGTCCTTGAGGATATCGCGGTCCTTCGTTTCCGGCAGAAAGAGAACGCCGACAACGAAACAAATTCCCGCAATGATGATCGGATACCAAAGCCCGTCATACATGCTGCCAGTCGCTGCAATGATAGCGAAGGCAATGGGCGGCATGAACCCACCAAACCAACCGTTGCCGATATGATAAGGCAATGAGAGCGATGAATAACGGATGCGCGTTGGAAAGAGTTCCACCAGCATCGCGGCAATTGGTCCATAGGTCATGGCCCCGAAGATCACCAAAATACCGATCAACAGGATGACCATCCCTTTGTTAATCTGATCATTCTCTGCTTTGACGGGATAGCGCGCTTCATTAAGCGCAGCCGCCAGCGCGGCGCTAAACACCACTGCCTTTTCCGTCGCATCGGGACCTTTTGCGTCATAGGATTGAATAACCGCGCCACCAACATGGATTTCTACGGCTGCACCTTCCGTGACCACATTGGAATAGGGCACACCCCGCTTAACCAAGGCGCTCTTGGCGACATCGCAACGTGACGTGAAAGTCGACACGCCGACAGGATTGAATTGCAGCGAGCAACCTTGCGGAGCAGCCTTGACGCTCACCGGTGCCGTCAACTGCGCCAGTTCCAGAGCCGGGTTTGCAAAATGCGTGATGCCATGAAAAATCGGCATATAGGTTAATGCCGCAAGCAGACACCCGGCCATGATGATCGGTTTGCGGCCCACCGTGTCCGATAGTGCCCCAAAGATGACGAAAAACGGTGTACCAATAACGAGACCACCGGCAACCAGAATGCTTGCCATCAGCGGATCAACTTTCAAGACCTGCATGAGAAAGATCAGCACATAGAATTGCCCCGTGTACTAGACCACCGCTTCACCCATGGACAGGCCAAACAGGGCGAGCAAAACAATCTTGAGGTTTCCCCAGCGGGCAAATGAATCACGCAACGGCGCCTTCGATCCTTTTCCTTCCGCCTGCATCGCCGTGAAGGCGGGCGACTCATTAAGGCGCAGCCTGATCCAAACCGAGACCGCCAGTAGCAAAGCCGAAAGAAGGAACGGCACGCGCCAACCCCATTCGATAAAGGCATCTGGTGGGATCACCGAGCGGCAGGTCATGATGACAATGAGCGACAGAAAAAGCCCCGCCGTCGCGGTCATTTGAATCCAGGATGTATAGGCCCCGCGTTTCCCAGGTGGCGCGTGTTCGGCCACATATGTCGCCGCGCCACCATACTCGCCACCAATCGCCAACCCTTGCGCCATGCGCAGAACGACCAGTCCAATAGGCGCAAGAATGCCAACCGATGAGTAAGTTGGCAGAAACCCCACGAGAACTGTCGAAAACCCCATAATCATAATGGTAATAAGGAAGGTGTATTTGCGCCCAACCAGATCACCCAGCCGCCCAAATACCAATGCGCCGAACGGGCGTACTGCAAAGCCTGCGGCGAAAACCAGCAGGGCGAAGATAAAGGCTGTTGTGTCGTTCAGACCGGTGAAGAACTGTTTGGAAAAAATAGAGGCCAGCGCGCCATAAACGAAAAAGTCATACCACTCGAACATCGTCCCGAGAGACGAAGCGAGAACCACGCGCCTTTCTTTTCGATTCATCCCGCCCGTCCGAGCCCGCATCGCCCTGATTATTCTCACGATAGCTCCACCTTCCCAGCTAACTCTTTATTAACGGAATGCCGCAAACGGATGATTGAATCTAGGTAATTGGGAACGAGAATTGATCTTTCATACCGTCAAGTCTCAGAGTTTGGGCGCGGAAAATTGTCTCCCGAAGCGCCAACGGGATTTCCAAACGGTGCAATGACAGACTTATCCTCGACTGCGCGAAATTGCTGCAACGCCCAATGAACGCTGGGGAAGGCCAGATCATCCCACGGAATGTCACCCCAATCGAAGAGCGCCACATCAAGGCTTTCCGGCCCCGGTGAAAATTCCGATGTGGCCATTTCCGCGCGATGCATGATCTGCACCTGACCTAGACGCGGAATACTATAGATGGCAAGGATATCTCGTATTTGAATATCGACATTGGCTTCTTCGCGTGCTTCGCGTCGCGCGCCGTCTTCTACTGTCTCGCCATGCTCCATAAACCCAGCGGGTAAAGTCCAAAACCCTTTGCGTGGTTCAATGGCGCGCTTGCACAACAGGAACTGCGCCTTGTATGTAACCACCGATCCGACGACAATTTTTGGATTGTCATAGTGAATAAGACCACAATGATCACATATTTCGCGCGTAATGCTGTCTCCCTCAGGCACACGGCGGCCAAAAGATAGATCGAGCGCTGCGCCAACGACGCGATGCTTCATCGGTCCCGCACGCACGGTCTTGCGATCTGCCATATTCGCTTGGCTTTCTTTTCCCACAGACAATTTTTTCATCTCGAATAAATTCTCCATTTTACCCGCTTGTTCATCAGCCTACGGAATTCCAAATTTAATTACTTTTTTGTAACTAAACAGAAGAACATTATGCAGAAACTTGCGCATTTCAGATATCTTCCGCAGCCAGAATGCTAACTGCGGCATTTTCCCTGATGTTCCTCTCTTGCCTAGCTATCAGCAAGGGTGCATATGAGTGGACACGGAGCGCCCTGATAATGAAGACGATCACCCCCGATATCTGAGTTACGTGCGCACCCTGTTTATATTTTAGGGAGAACCCGGTCTAACGATACGCGGTTCCTCGTTTTTTACATCCGGAGGATTTTTACCATGGCAGCAAAAAAGTCGGCGGGAAGTTACGATCTCGAGACTTCTCTCAGCCACTTGCTCCGTCGCGCTCAGCAATTCGCCTATGACCAGTTCGTACAGCAGATGGGCAAAAGCAACATCACGCCACGCCAGTTCATTGTCTTGTTTGCTGTGAACGAAGAAGAAGGTCTGAGCCAGACCGACCTTGTGAACCGTACCGGCATCGACCGTTCGACGCTCGCTGACATGATCAGCCGCATGATCAAAAACGGCCTACTTGCCCGCAAGCGGACTGCCGAAGATGCCCGTGCCAATGCCGTACGCTTGACCGCTGCGGGCCGCCGTGCGCTGGCAAGCAGCCAGCCGCGCGCTATCGCTGCGGAAAAGGCATTGCTCGAAATGCTTCCCAAATCCACGCAGGCCGATCTGGTCAAAGGCCTGACGCAGCTCGCCAACGCCATCGCCTCTGCAAAAGTTGAAGACAAGCCTGCCCGCGCGCCGCGCCGCGCAGCACCGGTCCCGCGCAAACGCGTCGCCGCCAAGAAGACCACGAAGCGCAAGTAATCTTGCGTCCGGCTTAGCGTGCGGTGGCTGTCCACCTGAAAGTTCTCAGGGAACAGACGCCGCACGCAGAAGCGGCAAAATCTCGGAATCAACAATTTCGGGCGTCAATGGACCCACATGCTTATAGGCAATGCGGCCCTTCCCATCGACGATATAGGTTTCAGGCACGCCATAGACACCCCAGTCAATGGCGACCCGACCTTTGGTATCAGCGCCGATACGCGTAAACGGATTGCCCAATTCTTCCAAAAAGTTGCGCGCACTTTCAGGTGTGTCCTTATAGTTGAGCCCATAGATAGGTGCGGTCGTCAACCGTCGGAGCGATCCCAGCACTTGGTGTTCGTCGCGACAAGGCACACACCAGGATGCCCAGACATTAACGACAACGGGTTGGCCCTGTCCAAAATCAGATGCCGCAAGCCCTGGACGATCAACACCATCAATGCCCGGCAGCGAGAATTGCGGCACGACGCGTCCGATAAGCGGTGAAGGAACCAGCGAGGGATCGCCGCGAAAAACGGCAATCAAAAAAAATCCAGCCAGCACCAAAAAGAGAGCGGCGGGTACGAGCGCACCCCATCGTATGCTGCGGACTGTCATTGTTCGCGCTCGGACGGCTGGAGTTCAGATCCGGAAGGCCGAGCAGGAGCTCTCTTGCGCGAACCGTCCTTATTAGCCAGCGATCCTTCAAGCGCATCGAGCAAGGCGCGTTGCCGCACAAGGTCAATCCGCGTAAAAACGACGAGCCCGATCATCACGATGGCGACAATCGCATAGGCTGGCCAGATGAAATCTGCATATCCGCCCATGGCGAAATAATGTTCCATGATTAGGCCTCCATGCCAGCAAGGCGCAAGGCGCGAACACGCCGCCGCAGCACCTCAGCGCGCATCCGTACGATAAGCAGCGTTGCAAAGAAGAACGTGAAGCCCAAGGCCATCAGCGCCAGAGGCAACAACATCGAGCCCGCCACCTCCGGCCCACCGACACGAAAGACACTCGCTGGTTGATGCAGCGTGTTCCACCACACGACCGAATAGTGAACGATCGGCACATTGATGGAGCCAACAAGCGCCAGCACCGCCGCCGCGCGCGCAGCGCGCACCGGCTCTTCGATGGTCGCCCAAAGCGCAATATAGCCAAGATAGAGAAACAGCAGGATCAGCATGGAGGTGAGCCGCGCATCCCACACCCACCAGGTACCCCACATGGGACGCCCCCAGAGCGACCCAGTGACAAGTGCCAAAAAGCAAAAAGCCGCGCCAATGGGGGCAGCCGATTTGGCGCAGACGTCAGCCAACGGATGACGAAAGACAAGTGCGACGAGCGATGCGCCCGCCATCACCATATAGCCCATCAGGCCAAGCCATGCAGACGGCACATGCACATACATGATACGAACCGTCTCACCTTGCTGGTAATCAACGGGAGAATCCAACAGAGCAAAATAGAGCCCCGATCCAATCAATGCAGCCGTTATGAGCCCAAGCGGCCAGACAAGCCGATGGCTCAACGCCATAAAGCGCGCTGGATTGGCAAAGGCGTGAAAACGCTGGGTCAAGGTGAGGTCTGACATAGGCCTTATTTAGCGTTGCAGGGACGCGAAGAGCAAGCCATGGCTGCAGGCAATTTGCCGCGCTTCTGCCCGCTTCGCGTCATGTGCGCAAATGCGCCCGCAGTGCAGCCGCAGACGCCAACGGCCCAATGACAAGACTGACCAGCGTTACTGCGCCAAGCAGCAACAAGGCCTGATGTGCAGCGCCCGGCATCGCCATTGCGCCACCTGACGCCGCTACACCGAAAATAAGCACGGGAATATAAAAGGGCATCACAAGCAGGCTGGCCAGTAAGCCGCCACGCCGCACACTGACAGTGAGAGCTGCGCCAATGGCACCCATCAAACTCAAGGCTGGTGTACCGACCAGCATGGCGCCCACAAGGTCCAAGAACTGGCTGCCGTCGAGATTAAGCAACAATCCCAAGAACGGGGCGGCGATCACCAGCGGCAGTCCCGTCGTCAACCAATGCGCAATGATCTTGGCCGACACCGTCAATTCGAGCGGCAAAGACCCCATCGACAGCGCGTCGAGCGTTCCATCTTCAAAGTCAGCTTGAAACAACCGGTCAAGCGTCAGCAGCGACGACAAAAGCAACGCCACCCAAAGAAGCCCCGGCGCGATTTGACCAAGCAAGTTCAAATTGGGCCCAATGCCCAGCGGCAAGAGGCTGACGGTCACCAGAAAAAAGAACACAGCCATGCCGCCACCGCCGCCGACATGAACCGCCAGCGCCACATCCCGCCGGATCAGACTTGTAAACGCCCGCATCATGCGCTCACCCGCCCAACACTGGCAGCCGTCAGATCAAGAGTGACGTGGTGCGACAGCCCCAAAACCTGATGCGTGGCCGTCACGATCAGTCCACCACCCGACAGATGTACTTCCATGGCCGCGACAAGGCGGGCAAGGCTTGCCGTATCCAGCGCAACACTTGGCTCATCGAGCAACCAGATCGCGCGCGGCGCAATCAACAAGCGCGCCAGCGCAAGGCGGCGGCGCTGTCCGGCAGACAGATAGGCAACAGGCAAATCGCGCAACGCCTCAAGGTCAAACACGCTAAAGGCCCGGCCAAGATCAGCCTCAGACCCGCCCAGAAAACCAGACCAGAATTGCGCTGTTTCCTGGACCGTCATGGCCGGTTTCAGCGCGTCCAGATGGCCGATATAATGGATCTGTTCTGCCAATCGCATATCGACCAGCCCGCCTTCCAGCGCAATCTCACCAGCCGAAATATCGACCAGACCGGCCAGCAGGCGCAGCAGGCTCGATTTTCCTACGCCGTTCGGGCCGATCACGACAAGAGCTTCTCCGCTGCCAAGTGAAAACGAAACATCGCGGAAAACCATTCGCCCGCCGCGCTCGCAGGCAAGCGAACGTGCATCCAATTGCAGTGGCGCATTCTCAGATTTCGTCAAAACGTCCGCCTCGACCCTTGCCCGCCGCAAAACGCGCGGCACCTTTTACGGTCTCACCGCTGGAAAGTACTTTGCGGCCATGATCGAATTCATTGGCAAGAGCCCGATCATAAGACAGGTCCCATTGCTCATAGGCCGACATACGATCACTCCGGAGGCAGCCTTGCGGAAATCTGGCAATGTCAGCGGCCAGCTTTTCAGCTGCCACCCGTGCCTGCCCCTTAGGCACAATCCGATTGGCAAGGCCCATGGCCAACGCCTCAACAGCACCAACCGCGCGCCCCGTCAAGATCAGGTCCATGGCGCGTGAATGCCCGATCAGGCGCGGCAGGCGGACTGTGCCACCATCAATAAGCGGCACCCCCCACCGGCGGCAAAATACACCCAGCACCGCATCTTCTTCAACAATCCGCATGTCGCACCAAAGCGCAAGTTCGAGCCCCCCCGCCACAGCAAAGCCTGATATGGCGCCGATCACGGGCTTTGACAGCACCATACGCGACGGGCCCATCGGCCCATCCGTCGCAAGACGATCAAATTCCAGCGAGGTGCCCGGGTTGACGATCTGATTGCCGCGCCGCGCATCCGCACTATCGGTGCCGCCGACAGCGGCGGCCTTGAGGTCGGCCCCTGCACAGAAAGTTCCGTGATCGCCTGCAAAAACGGCAACAAGCGCCGTCTCATCATGCTCAAAGGAAACAAAAGCGTCAGCCAGCGCTATCGCTGTGGGCAGATCAACCGCATTGCGCACATCAGGGCGGCTGAGGATGACTGTCGTTACAGGGCCGTTTTTCTCAACACGCACGGTTTCCACGGTGCTCTCCTTTGCTACTTTTCGAGAGGTTTCCTGTGAGCAATTATCACTTGATCTCAACAGGTCAAACCATAGCCTTCGCGTTGGAAAGACCTTATAGTCTCCTACGTCAAGCATATAGGCCCAATGGCACGGAAAGCGGCGGCGATTTGCGACACCCGGCAACGTGCATATATCCGCATGGTCGGACCGCATAGGCGATCCCCTCACCCTCCGCCACACCTGCCAAGGCACACATCATCGAGGAAAAATCCATGGCTAAGAAAGCCCCAGCTAAGGCCAAGACAAAAACGAAAAAGGCGGACGCGAAACTTGTAGCAAAATCGGCTGCAAAGAAAGTAAAGTCCGTCGCAAAGAAGACAAAGGCAGTTGCAAAGAAGGCGAAGGTCCCGATTAAGACCGTCGCGAAAAAGGCTAAAGCCGCTGCAAAGCCTATCGCCAAGAAGACAAAGCCGGTTGTGAAGAAAACAAAACCGGTTGTGAAAAAAGCCAAAGCCCTCGTCAAGAAAGCCAAGCCTGTCGCCAAGAAGGCCAAGACTGTCACCAAGAAAGCCGTTGCGAAAAAAGCTACCCTGAAAAAAGTTGTAGTCAAAAAAGTTGCTGCAAAAAATGCGACGCCGAAGTTAAAGAAGACCGCCGCCAAAAAGCCAGCGACGAAAAAAGTGGCTACAAAAAAGGTAGCTCCGAAAAAAGCAGCCGTGAAAAAAGCGGCACCCACCAAAAGAGCCACCGCCAAGAAACCCGTTGCAAAGAAGGCCACGCCAGCAAAGAAAGCAACGCTCGCTAAAAAGGCGGTCATTGCCCAAAAGTCCACCGCTAAGAAGGCTGCACCAAAGAAAGCGGTGCCGAAAAAGGCCGCGAAAACGACAGGTCTCAGCAATAGCTTCAGCGCCAAGCAGACTCTAAAAGTCGGCAAGCGCAACTATACCTATTACAGTCTGAAGGCGGCTGAAAAGAACGGCTTGGCAGGCATCACCCGCTTGCCTTTCTCGCTGAAGGTTCTGCTTGAAAACCTCCTGCGCTTTGAAGATGGCCGGACCGTCACCGCCGACGACATCAAGGCTGTGAAGGCCTGGTTGAAGACGCGTACATCAAGCCGCGAAATCGCCTATCGCCCGGCCCGTGTGCTAATGCAGGACTTCACCGGCGTGCCCGCCGTGGTCGACCTTGCCGCCATGCGTGATGCCGTCAAGGCCCTCGGCGGCGAGCCGACGCGCATCAATCCGCTTGTGCCTGTCGATCTCGTCATCGACCATTCAGTCATGGTGGACAAATTCGGAACGTCACAAGCGTTCCATCAGAACACCGAAATCGAATATGGCCGTAATCGTGAGCGCTATGAATTTTTGCGTTGGGGCTCCAAGGCCTTCAACAATTTCCGCGTTGTGCCGCCCGGAACAGGCATCTGCCATCAGGTGAACCTTGAATATCTCGCCCAGACCGTCTGGACAAGGACCGAGGGCAAAGAGGAAATCGCCTATCCCGACACCTGCGTCGGCACCGACAGCCACACCACGATGGTGAACGGGTTGGCGGTTCTCGGCTGGGGCGTCGGCGGTATCGAAGCCGAAGCGGCTATGCTCGGCCAGCCAATTTCGATGCTCATCCCCGAAGTCATCGGCTTCAAACTGACCGGCAAACTCAACGAAGGTGTCACCGCCACCGACATGGTGCTGACGGTAACCGAAATGCTGCGCAAGCGTGGCGTTGTCGGTAAATTCGTTGAATATTTCGGTCATGGTCTCGACAATCTGACACTCGAAGATCGCGCCACCATTGGCAATATGTCGCCTGAATATGGTGCCACTTGCGGCTTCTTCCCGGTGGACAAGGAGACCCTCAAATACCTCAAGGCCACCGGCCGTTCGGATGAACGTGTCGCCCTTGTTGAAGCCTATGCCAAGGAACAGGGTATGTTCCGCGAGACGAACACGCCCGACCCAGCCTTCACTGATACGCTCGAACTCGACCTCGCCAACGTCGTACCGAGCCTTGCCGGTCCGAAGCGGCCGCAGGATCGTGTTGCTCTGACCGACATGGCATCGAGCTTTACTAACTCGCTGGCAGGTGAATATGGCAAGCCGGGTCAGGCCGCCACGCGCGTCGCCGTCGAAGGCAAAAGTTTCGATCTCGGCCATGGTGACGTCGTCATTGCCGCTATCACCTCCTGCACCAACACCTCAAACCCAAGCGTTATGGTCGCGGCTGGTCTCGTCGCCCGCAATGCCCATCGGCTCGGTCTCAAGGTAAAACCGTGGGTCAAAACATCGCTCGCCCCCGGCTCGCAGGTCGTCACCGACTATCTCACCAAATCTGGCCTACAGGCTGATCTTGATGCGGTAGGTTTCAATCTTGTCGGCTATGGCTGCACTACCTGCATCGGCAATTCAGGTCCGTTGGCGCCCGAAATCAGCCAAGCCATCAGCAAGAACGATCTTGTGGCCTCAGCTGTCTTGTCGGGCAACCGCAACTTCGAAGGCCGCGTTTCTCCCGATGTGAAAGCGAACTATCTTGCCTCACCACCGCTGGTCGTCGCCTATGCCTTCGCAGGCTCGACCCAGATCGACATCACCACTGAGCCGCTCGGCACAGGGACCAACGGTCAGCCAGTCTATCTGAAGGACGTCTGGCCAACTTCTACGGAGGTGGCTGATACGGTCCGCGCTTGCGTCACGCCTGAAATGTTCCGCAAACGCTATGCCAACGTCTTTGATGGCGACAGCAACTGGCAGAGCATCAAGGTCACAGGCGGTCTCACCTATGACTGGGACGGGGAATCGACCTATGTCCAGAACCCACCTTACTTTGAAGGCCTCACGAGCGAACTAGTGCCGCTCGAAGATGTGTCAAAGGCACGGATCATCGGCCTCTTTGCCGACTCGATCACGACAGACCACATCTCGCCAGCCGGTAATATCAAGGCACGGAGCCCCGCTGGCTCCTACTTGACTTCCAAACAGGTCGGCGTGCAAGACTTCAATAGCTACGGCTCACGCCGCGGCAACCATCAGGTCATGATGCGTGGCACTTTCGGCAATATCCGCATCAAGAACCAGATGCTGAAAGGCGTTGAAGGTGGCATGACCAAACTTGAGCCCGAAGGCACCAAAATGCCGATCTATGACGCAGCGATGGAATACAAGCGTCGTGACGTTCCGCTCGTCGTCTTTGCTGGCAAGGAATATGGTACTGGTTCGTCGCGCGACTGGGCGGCGAAGGGCACCATGCTCCTCGGCATCAAAGCGGTGATCGCACAGTCTTTCGAGCGCATCCATCGCTCAAACCTAGTCGGCATGGGCATCGCGCCCTTGCAGTTCATCGGTGACATGAGCTGGCAGTCGCTAGGTCTCGACGGCTCGGAAGTGATTTCCATCGAAGGTCTCAAGGGTGTCACCCCTCGCGCCAAGGTGAAGCTCATTATCGAACGCGCCGATGGGGCCACGGAAACAGTGGAGGTTCTCACCCGCATCGATACGCAAGATGAGCTCGACTACTATTCCAACGGTGGCATCCTGCAATATGTGCTGCGTCACCTCGCTGCATAACGCGGTAAACCGACTTAACAAAAAGGCGCTTTCTTCAGAAAGCGCCTTTTTTATTGTGCCCATCGACAAAACCGCTGCGTAAAGAAAAGAGAAGCTCGAAATCACACAATACAAGACACACGATTGCCTCATGAAAAAACCCATCACGAACGCCGCACTTGTCCTCTTTGGCACCATATGCGCTACAAGCCCCACTCTCGCCGCCGATAAGCCCGCGACACGTCCGGTCGTTGTCGAGTATTTCACAAGCCAGGGCTGCTCCTCCTGCCCACCGGCAGACGCATTTCTCCGTGATGACCTTGCCAAGCGCAGCGACGTGCTAGCGCTCGCCTTCCATGTGGACTATTGGGACGATCTGGGCTGGAAGGATACCTTCAGCCAGCACGCATTTACCAAGCGCCAATACGCCTATAAACGCGCGCTGAGCCGCAGAGGCGAAGGCGAAGGCCGAACGGGGGTCTATACCCCACAAATGGTGGTGGACGGCAGATTTGCGACCGTTGGCAGCAATCGCAACACCGTGAATGCCTACATCAAAACGGCGCAAGGCACATTGGCGAATGTGCCTATCACTCTGACGCATAACGGCGGGGAAACAGGCCTCACCATCGCCGCAAGCAAAGACGCAGCAACGCCTGCCACGCTATTGCTCGTCAATTATCTACAAACGGCTCCCGTCGCGATCACGCGCGGTGAGAATTCAGGTCGTACAATCACCTACGTGAACATTGTCCGCGACATCCAACCGATTGCGCATTGGGATGGAGAGGCCGTTTCCCTCACTCTGCCAAAGGCAAAGGGCGAGGGAACCTATGTCGCGTTGCTTCAGACAGACCACATGGGGTCCATCCTCGGTGCCTTGCAGATCAAGTGAAAATAAACGCGGACAAGAGAGATGACTATTCAAGCCCGCCTTCATGCGTCAGCAGATCCATCGTCTGCGTCAACTGACCGCCCGCCGCCTGTGGCAATTTGTAGGCCCAAGGTGACACGCGCGCATTGATGGCGGCAACTTGTTTGGTAACCGCCGTCATGTCGGTTCCCTCTGCCAACAGCGTCGGATCAACTTCCGCCACAACTTTGGTCCAAAGTGCGCCACCGCCACCTGTAATCGTCAGCGACAACTTCATTCCACCAAAGGTTTCAAACACCGCTTTGGGTGACGTATCGGGAAAATTAAACGATGCGATGGGCACGGCATTTTCAAATTGGAGATCAACGATCGACGTCGCCGCCCCGTTCACGATCGGCGCACCACGCGTTGTCCGGCCATCGGGAATATTTTCAATAGCAAAATCATTGTCACTCTTCGACGCCCGCGAAAGAACGACGGGATGTTCGGTGCCAGCCCACAGCGTCACACGTTTGATCTCGTCACGTTTCACGCCGATAAACGCAGGATCAAGCCAGTCCTGCGCAGTCTGGATCAGCGGCAGGCGCCCACGTGCCAGCCAGCTTTGATCCTCGCCATCGCGCCGTACATAAATCATGCCCTCGCCGCGTGCATCTATAGTCTGTTCGGGCACTTTGCCCGCCAGCAGCGACACAACCTTCTTGCCATCCTTGTTGAAGAATTCGATCCGCACGGCCTTGCCGATCTTTTCAGGCTCAATCAGCCCAAGGCGACGCAACCACTCTTTGCGTGCGGTACGCGGCTGATAGAGTTGCAACTCCGAGACACCGATCAACGCCTTCTGGATCAGCGACTGTTCGGCGGGATAATCCTTGCGTTCAACCACAACCCACTTGTCGCCAGCGCCGCGCACAAGCGTGATCTTGTCGGGGTCGCGCATCCCGCGCGGCAGCATGTAAACGATCTTGGAAACCTGATCGAGCCGCGTCTCGAGGCCGGGATACATCTGTTCAGGCGCAAACTGTACCTTGACGCCGTGTTCCTGCACCGAAACCGCAACGATAGACGCCACCACAACAATCGCTGTCACAATCGCCAACAGCACAAGATTGCGCAAAGGTTTGTTGGTCCGCAGCATTTCTATGGAACTAGCCATCGCTCAAACCCCTTTGGCTGCACGCGCCTTACGGCGGCGATGGCGAAGAATAGCAATGCCCAGCGCCAAGAAAGCGACGAGGATGGGCATCAGCGCCACATTAATGAAGCGCACGCGCGTCGCAAGCCGGTCAATGTCACGCCGCAGATTGCGCTGTACGTCACGCAGGGCCTTGCGGCTCTTCAGCAATTCCTTGCGGAACTGCGCGGTTTCTTCTTGCGCATCTTCGGTAGCCGCGCCTTCACCAGCAGCCTGCGTCTGCAAATCCATCAGGCGCTTTTCAGTAACGGAAATACTGGCCTTGAGGCGCTGTTGCTCGGCAAGGAAGTGCCGATCAGCTTCCTTGCGCAAGTTGTCAACAACGACAAAAGGCCGATCTCCGCGTTCACGCGCACGCAACGAAATCAGATCGTCGGACCCCATCAAATTATCAATCGCCGACAGGATAAACTGTGCATTGTCGGCAATAGGTTTAGCCACGCGCTGTCCGTTGTAATCTTGAACCTGCACCCAAAACCGATCATCAAACAAATCACTATCGGCAATCACGATGATATTCGCATCGCTTTTGGTTTCTGCCATATAGGTCGGTGGCGTATCGTGGCTATCGGAGCGCTTCGACTTATCTTCGTGCGAGTCCAATGGCGGCGCCTCCTTGAAGGCGCTCTTGATCGGGCCGGAAATGCGTGCCGCAATGACATGGCGCTCACCTGACGGCTTGAAACCTTCAAGCAATGCGTCAGGCGTCGGTCCTGTTTTTACATAGTTGAGATCATAGACTTCAGAATCTTTCGACGACCAGATCAGAGGCGTAAACCGTGTCGTCGCGTCCTTCATCGGCGTCAAGGAGCCAACGGTCGCAAGGTTCAGATGATCGACATTGGCGGTCACGATATCATCATTGTCGAGGTTACTTTTGGGCACTGTGAGCCACAAGACATAGTCACTCGTCTGACGCCGCGCATCTAGACCGGTCGCGACTTGCATAGCAAGTTTCCGGTCTCCGATGACATGCGACCCATCAAACGACACGCCCCAGTCAGCGAGCAGTGGTCCAAGGTCGGAGGCTTCGGTATAGCCGCGCACCGGTTGACCATCGCTGCCAGACGTCAGGCTCACTTCCGAATGCGGATCGACGGCCGCCAACACGCGCCCGCCGCGCATAACAAATTGATCGATAGCATAAAGCGTACTGTCGTTGAGCTTACGAGGATGCGCAATCATCAACACATCGACATCCTTGGGAACGGCAGCAAAGTCTTGCTCCAAAAAATTAATTTCGAAGCGGTCGCGCAACTCCTCATAAATCATGTAGGGCTTGGATTGCCCGCGCATGGCTTCCATCAACCCGCCAGCACCTGTGTCCATCGGCAGGTTCGTCACAATGCCAAGCACCGGCTTTTTAGGACGATTGAGGTTTTGAATGAGGCGCGTCACGTCATATTCAAGATATTGCCGACGTTCGGTCGCAAAGAAAGGAATTTGCTCAATGCCATCAACCAAGTTGGTGCCGACAAGACCAAAATAAATGATGTCACCTTCGGTCGTGCGTGCGCCCTTAAGGCCGAGCGACATGGCAAGGTCTTCATCACTGGAGAACGGTTCAGGGTCGATGACTTCCAGAATAATTTTGCCATTAGACCGGTTGCGAATTTCCTGCAAGAGATCGCGCACATGGCTCGCATAGGAACGAATTTGCGGATATTCATTGGCAAGGCGTTCTGAATAGAAAAACTTGAGCGTAATCGGCTCGTCTATTTTGCCCAAAACATTTTCCGTACCCTGCGACAGAGTAAAAAGTTTGTTCTGCGTTAGATCGATCTGAGCCGATCGAAACACAATATTGGAAAACAGGTTGATGGCCAGAAACAACACAGCCACAAGAATGAGCGTGATAATACGAGCGCCGGATCGCAGATGCGTTTGTTGCATGATGCTCACCCTGCCTTCTTCATATCGACGACAATGCCACATGCAACGAGCCAGGCCGTGATCAGCGATCCAAAGTAGATAATATCTCGCAGATCAATCACGCCCTGCGTGATCGCCGTGAAATGCGTGAGAAAGGAGAAGGAGGCAATCGTGTTCAAGACTTGCTGGGGTGCCCAGCTAGAAAAGAAATCGGTGACAAGTGGCAGGCCGGACACCGTAAAGAGAAAACTCACAACCACGCTAACGACAAAAGCGATGACCTGATTTTTAGTCGTCGCCGACAAGCACGATCCGATCGCCAGATATCCACCGGCAAGAAAGAAACTACCGACATAACCCGCCAGAATGACGCCATTGTCAGGATTGCCGAGATAGTTGACGGTCAGCCACATCGGAAAAGTCAGCGCCAGCGCAAGACCCGAAAATACCCAAGCCGCAAGGAACTTGCCAAGCACTGCTGCCCAAAGCGGCACAGGCAGCGAAAGCAAAAGTTCAATAGAGCCAGTACGCCGTTCCTCCGCCCACAGGCGCATCGAGATCGCAGGGATCAAAAACAGATAGAGCCAGGGATGAAAATTGAAGAAGATCTGCAAGTTCGCAGTTCCGCTTTCAAAATATCCGCCCATATAGAATGTGAAAGCGCCCATCGTGAAAAGAAACACAACGATGAAAACAAACGCCAGTGGCGTCGCAAAATAACCGCTAAGCTCACGGCGGAACACAGCTGCAAGTTCTCTCATGCGACGCTCTTTTCGGAAATAACTTCGTCGACATCAGAACGCGTGAGCGAACGGAAGACTTCATCAAGACGTCCCGGTTCGCCATAAAGCGCACGCACGATCCAACCTTGCTCATGGGCAACGTGGGCCACCGCGTCGATGAGCACGAGATCGCCTGAAACAGCTTGGCTGGCCGTGCCATGCGCCGTGAAAAGCGTCAACACAGTCTCCGTGCCGCGCGGCGTCACTTCCATGCTGACAACGCCGGGTAAGGATTTGAGCATCTCGGCTGCTTGCACGGTCAATTGACCATCGACAGTCAGAGTGACGGCATTGTGATAGCGCGAGCGCGAAATAAGTTCAGCAGGCGTGCCATCAGCCACCACCCGTCCACGATCAATAATGAGCGCGCGCGAACAGATCGCATCCACCTCTTCCAAAATATGGGTCGAGATGATGATGGCCTTGTCCGCCGACATGCGTTTGATGAGCTTGCGCACTTCATATTTCTGGTTGGGGTCTAAGCCGTCTGTCGGCTCATCCATGATGAGAACCGGCGGATTGTGCAGGATGGCTTGAGCCAACCCGACGCGACGACGAAATCCCTTGGACAAAGTATCAATCGGCTGCTCGAGCACACTCTGAAGTTCGGTCGCGGCAACCGCCTCAGCAATCGCCTTCTCAGCCGCCGCCCCCTTGAGGGCACGAATACGCGCAATGAACTGTAAAAAACTCCGAGGGGTCATATCACTATAGGCAGGCGCGCCCTCCGGCAGATAGCCGATGGTGCGCTGCGCCGCAAGCGTATCGGAAACGACATCATGGCCGCAGACGCGCGCGGATCCTTCGGTCGGCGACAAGAACCCCGTCACCATTTTCATGGTGGTGGATTTGCCCGCGCCGTTGGGCCCAAGAAACCCTAGGACTTCGCCGCGTGCGACAGAAAAACTGATGTTGTCGACAGCCGTAAACGGCCCGAAACGCTTGGTCAGGCCGTCAATGACAATCATAGCCTCACTCGATGCGATGTCAGACTGGCCCGCCGTCTTGATACGGAATTGCGCGATAGTCTTTTCTCCCCGCAAGCGCCAGATCACTCGGCGGCTCACCCTCTCCAAAAGTCTTTGTCCGATGTGTAGGCCATGCTCGCAAACCTCTCAAGTGAAAGATGTTTCATGCCTTTCAGTCAAAAAAATCGCCGCCTGGTGGGGGGAACCAGGCGGCGATCAATTGACAGTCTTTATTTCAGTGTTGCCCCACTTAATGAGAGTAAGGGGTGGCCCGATCCTCAAAATTCCATCCCGGTGGGGCTGGGGGGCTGATGAAACCGGAAGGTCCAAGAAGACCGGGCCAAGTGAGGCAACAATCAAAGAATGGCGGCCCAGTGTGTTCACCCAAGGGCCGAAAAGAGGCAATTTTGTGATCCCGAATAATTCGCAAAAATGACAGAAAAGTGCGACTATTGGCAGGTCAGTTAAGGTCATTTGGAGGGCAAGAGCCGATATGGATGACAGCTTCAAGGGTGTTGCGCCCGCCCCTTTCACTCTCGTCAATGCCGTTCCCGTCCCTGATGCCAGTCCTACGCCTCAAAAACGACGCGAGCCGGATATTTTCTTCACCCGCACCGAATTCGAAACCATCCTTTCGCTCTATGGGCGCAAGGTCGTCGAGGGCGAATGGCGCGACTATGCCATCGGTTCGACCAAAGAGGTCGCCATTTTCGCTATCCACCGCCGCGCTAGCGAGCAACCGCTGTTCCGCATCGAAAAGCGCCCTAAACTCGCCCGCCGTCAGGGTGCCTTCAGCGTCATCGCGACCTCCGGCCTAGTCATGAAACGCGGACACGATCTCGCTCAGGTGCTTAAAGTCTTTGAAAAGCGAACCCTACGCCTCATCGGTGCCTAACGGCCAGTCTGCCCAACAAAAAACCCCGGTGTTTCCACCGGGGTTTTCCGTATTGAAAGGCCGTTGGCTTTAGCGGCGATTACCCATGAACTGCAGCAAGAACATGAACATATTGATGAAGTCGAGATAGAGCGCCAAAGCGCCCATGATCGCCTTCTTGGCCGCGGTCGCCGCAGCGTCGCCGACGTAATACATTTCCTTGATCTTCTGCGTGTCGTAAGCCGTCAGGCCCGCGAAAATCAGCACGCCAAGAGCCGAAACAGCAAACTGCAAGGCAGAACTCTGTAGGAAGATATTGACGACCATCGCCACGAGAAGGCCGATGACGCCCATAATAAGAAACGAACCCATCGCCGTCAGATCGCGCTTTGTCGTGTAGCCATAAAGGCTTAGGCCACTAAAAGCGATTGCAGTGACGAAGAAGGTCTGGGTGATCGAAGCGCCTGTATAAATAAGGAAGATGCTCGACAGCGACAGGCCCATCAAACCAGCAAAGAGCCAGAAGGAAATCTGGGCCGCCGAAACACTCATCGTCGAAATCTTAGCGCTGAGATAGAAGACGAGCCCCAGCGGTGCCAGCATCACAACCCACTTTAAGGGGCTGGCATAGAGCGCAGCACCGGCGGATGTGAGGGCAAGGCTGCCATCGGGTGCCTGCGTCACTGCGAACTGAAACGCGAGATAGGCAACGACACCCGTAATCGCGAGGCCGCCCGCCATGTAATTATAAACGCTGAGCATATAGCTGCGCAGACCTTGGTCGATGGCGGCATCGCCACGGACACCCGCGCCGGTATGCATCCGGTTCTGATCAAAGTTAGCCATGATTTATGCACCCTCCTGAGTGTGCTTGTGCTCAATATCGGGGTTATACCCCAAAAGTTCAAGGTGAATTGGACCTTATACGACCTTCTCAAAATGACGAAATCGTAACCATGCCAGCGACTTATCTTTAATCAACACGCAGATTGCGCGCCGCAGGTGCCGACAAGGCACCCCATGTCCCCGCAAGGCCCATTCCAACAGTCACAACGGTGGCCACCAGGATCGTCAGGGCCGATGTAAGCGGCAGGAAATGCCACGGTAGTTGCATCATCTGCGTGACAATGGCGTAAGCCGCAACGGTGCCTGCCCCGGCCGCAATCAGCGCCGTCGCCAGCCCTAAAATCACATATTCGCGCACATAGATGCCAAGAATACGAAGCCGTGTCGCGCCCAGCACTTTCAAAATGACGGCGTCACGCAACCGCGCGCGAAACCCTGCCGCCATCGCCCCTGCCAAAACCAGCACACCCGATACCAGCGTCACCGAGCCAATGGCGCGCACTGCCAGCGAGAATTGCGACAGAATAAGTGAGATTTGTGCCAGTGCCTGCTTTACTCGCACCGATGTCACATTGGGAAAATGCGCCACCACGTTGCGCTCCAACCCCGCCTCACCTGCTTCTGCCATTGTCACGGTGGCAAGCTCACTATGGGGCGCGGCTTCAAGCTGGCCGGGCGAGAACACCATGATAAAATTGATGCCCATGCTTTGCCAATCTACCTCGCGCGTATTGGCCAACTTGGCCTCAAATTCACGGCCCAGAATATTAACCGTCAAAGTGTCACCCAGCGAGAGGCCAAGCCCCTTGGCCAGCTCACTATCAAAAGAGACAAGCAGCGGCCCGTCATAATCCTTCGGCCACCAAGCCCCGCTCACGATCTTGGAGCTTTGCGGCATGGCCGCCGCATAGGTAATGCCGCGATCCCCTTGCAGAGCCCAGGCGGCATTAGGTGCAGGCTTCACCTGATCGGCCGGTACGCCCTTCACCGCCACAATGCGGCCACGCAACATCGGCACGCGTTCAAATTTTTCAACGCCGGGGGCTGAGCGCACCAGCTTTTCAAAGGCAACAGACTGGTCTGGTTGAATATCAACAAAAAAGAATGATGGCGCGCGTCCCGGCAAGTCATGCGCGATCTCGCCGCGTAAATTGCCATCAATCAAAGACACTGTCGTCAACAACGTAAGCCCGAGCCCGAGCGACAGAATGACCGCAGGCGTCGGCGCGCCGGGTCGGTAGAGATTGGCAAGCGCCAGTCGCGTACTTGCCGAACGCACACGCCAACGCGCTGCCAGTGCCATCACGCCAAGCCCCGTCATGCGCAACAGTAAGAAGACTGCCGACGATCCCACCACAAACCAGAGCGCAAAGGCAGGGCGCTCTGCCGTCAAAACCGCAAGCCCACCAAGCGCAATCAATGACGCCACGGTCGCTGCCATATAAGCAGGACGTGGCCAGCGCCGCTCAGGTGCAACCAAATCACGGAAGAGACTGGCGGGTGGCACCTCGCGTGCCCGTGCCAAAGGCCAGATCGCAAAGGCAAGGGCTGTCAACACGCCATAGGCTGCCGCCAGCACCAACGGCGCAGGGTAAAGCCCAAGGGCTGCTGGCACAGGGATCAAATCGCCTGCCGCCACTTCGACCACAAATGGAATGGCTGCACCGACGCCAAGACCAAGGGCAATACCGCACAACGCCAAGGCCATCACCTGCACTAAATAAAGCCTGAAAATCAAACGCCCTGACGCCCCGAGCGATTTGAAAATCGCAATCACTTCGCGCTTGCCGTCAAGATAGGATTTAACTGCATTGGCAACACCGACGCCGCCCACGACCAGCGCCGTCAAGCCAACGAAATTCAAAAACAGCGCCACCCGCTCAACAAAGCGCCGCAAGCCCGGCGCGCTATCGGAGCGATCCTTAATGCGCCAGCCCGCATCAGGAAACTGCGCTTGCAGCCCGTCGGTAAAAGACTTGATCGCACTCAGCGAACGCTCATCTGCCGGACGTTTCAAACGATAATGATAAGAGACCAAGCTACCCGGCTGCACCAATTGCGTTGAGGTGAGAGCCGCACCTGCAATCATCACGCGCGGACCAAGCGCAAAGCCATCACCCACCCGATCAGGCTCATGCGCAATCTCGGCGCGCAACTGCAACGTCGCCGATCCAACCTGAAATGTGTCGCCGATCTTGAGACCCAGACGCGTGGCAAGATTTGACTCAACCGCCGCGCCATAAACGCCGTCGCGCGACGACAGCGCCTCGCCAAGCGGCATGCTCGGTGTCAACCGCATCGTGCCATAAAGCGGATAAGCCCCATCGACAACCTTTAGCTCGACAAGGCTCTGCGTCGCATCGGCGCGCCATTGCCCGCATTTCAACAGTACGCGAAACAGCGTTGTCTTTGGCAAGCGCTGCATATTCTGCTGCATTCGTTTGACGGTGCAGCAACCGCACATCGACATCACCACCAAGAATTTCCTGACCACGTTCCGAAAGCCCGCGTGTCAACGCCGTCGACACCGAGCCGACGCCCGCAATAGCGGCGACACCCAAGGCCAGACAGGCTATGAAAATGCGAAAGCCGCGCACGCCGCCGCGCAATTCGCGCCGCGCCAAACGCACAGCAAGCGAGAAGGATGCCTCGCTCATGCAAATGTACCATCGTGGATCTCACCGGCTTCGATGGTCTCGATCAGCCCGTCGCGCAACCGCACAACCTGCCCGCAGCGTCTGGCCAATTGCTCATCATGCGTAATCAACACCAGTGTCGTGCCCTTGCGGGCATGAAGGTCGAACATCAACTCAATGATGTCAGCCCCGGTCGTTTGGTCGAGATTGCCGGTCGGCTCGTCAGCCAACAAAATTTCAGGATCGCCCACGACGGCGCGCGCCAGCGCCACGCGCTGCTGCTCGCCGCCCGACAGTTGGCCGGGATAATGCGTCAGCCGATGGCCAAGCCCGACCAGCTTCAATTCCTCTTCCGCGCGCGCAAAAGCATCCGCCCGTCCGGCAAATTCCAACGGGATCGCCACATTTTCCAACGCTGTCATTGTCGCGATGAGGTGGAAAGACTGAAAGACAATCCCTACATGTTGACGACGAAACCGCGCAAGCCCGTCTTCACCGAGCCGCGTCAGGTCTTCACCCGCCACCTTGACCCCACCCGCGCTGGGACGCTCCAATCCCGCCAACACCATGAGCAATGTTGATTTGCCTGAGCCAGACGGGCCGACAAGCCCCGTGGTCGCCCCGCGCGCAATTTTGAGATCAATCCCGCGCAAAATGTTGACCGGCCCGGCCTGACTGGGCAGGCTGAGTTCCAAATCTTTGAGTTCGATGATGCTATCGGTCAAACGTCTTAAACCTTCTAGTTCACCAGTTTGGGCGACAACGCCTCAAACGGCCGAATTTCAGAGATGAAGTGCGGTAAGCCCCTTGAGCGATATGGCATGTTTTCAATTATTTACAAGAAAATGACGGCCAAAATAACGGCCTTGGCGCTGTTCGCCTTCATGTTCTACGTCGCAACAGCCCTCATTCCGGCGCAGGCCACGAGTAAACCTTTCGTTGTTGTCGCGTTCGGCGACAGCCTGACGGCGGGCTATCTGCTGGGCCCGGATGAAGGTTTTGTGCCGCAATTGCAATCAGCCCTTCACGCCGGCGGCTACGGCGATGTCGTGGTCCGTGATGCTGGCGTTTCCGGTGACACCTCCAGCGGCGGCCTTTCGCGCCTCAATTGGAGCGTCGGCGCAGAGACCGATGCGGTCATTCTCGAGCTAGGTGCGAATGATGCCCTGCGTGGCGTCGATCCAGCATTCACACGCGCCAATCTGACAAAGATGATCGAGACGCTGCAAGCTCGCCACATCGCGGTCTTACTGGTCGGCATGCTTGCGCCACCCAATTTAGGGGCGGACTACGCCCATCACTTCGATTCCATATATCCAGACCTCGCCAAGAAATATCACCTTGATCTCTATCCATTCTTTTTAGATGGCGTCATTACGCATGATGATCTGACGCTCGATGATGGCATGCACCCCAATCCCAAGGGCGTCGCGGTCATGGTGAAGGGCATTCTGCCAAAGGTCGAACAATTGATTGCCACGGCGCAGGCCACCGCCGCCGCCAAATAACTTTCATTTCACACCAATTCATCACACCCGAAAATAAACCCTAGGGGGGGCAACTAATGAACCTGCGTAAACTTGGCCGAACTGATTTAATGGTCAGCGAAATCTGCCTTGGCACCATGACATGGGGCGAACAGAACACAGAAGCCCAAGGCCACGAGCAGATGGATTATGCCCTCTCCGAAGGCATCAATTTTTTCGACACTTCCGAAATGTATGCCGTGCCGCCCAAACCTCAGACACAAGGCGCCACGGAAAAAATCATTGGCACTTGGTTCAAGGCGCACAAAAATCGCGACAAGGTTATCCTCGCCACAAAAGTTGCCGGCCGCTCACCCATGAATTGGTTGCGTGACGACAAATCCGCCACCGAACAAAGCGCCAAACAGATCAACGAGGCGGTGGACAAAAGCCTAAAACGTCTGCAAACAGATTATATTGACCTCTATCAGCTTCATTGGCCCGATCGTCCGATCTCGCTCTTTGGTAGCACCGGCCTCACCTACAAGCACATTGAAGCCGACAGCCATCCGATCCATGAAATTCTCGAAACCCTCGCCAAAATTGTGAAGTCCGGCAAGGTGCGCCACATCGCGCTTTCAAATGAGTCGCCATGGGGCACCATGAAATTTGTCGCGGAGTCTGAAGCGCGTGGTCTACCGCGTATCCAGTCGGTCCAGAACGCCTATAATCTCATCAACCGTACCTTCGAGCTGGGCGGCGCGGAAGTGGCCCATCGCGAACAAGTAGGGCTGCTGGTCTACTCACCACTCGGCCAAGGCTACCTCACCGGCAAATATCAAAACGGGGCCTTGCCAGAAGGATCGCGCAAACAATTATTCAACCGGTTGCAGCGCTATGAAAATCCGCAAACCAATACCGCCATTAATGACTATCTAGCCATCGCCAAAAAACACGGGATTGACCCTTCCCAGCTTGCCAATCAGTTTGCCACCACACGGCCCTTCGTGACGTCGAACATCATCGGCGCAACAACAATGGAACAGTTGAAATTGGCCGTCACCTCACGCCATGTCAAATGGACCGACGAGCTGGAAGCCGACGTCAACGCGGCCCATGCACGAAACCCCAACCCCAGCCCATAAGACCAATGAGAGTTATCGATGATCCGCCTGTTCACCGCCCTTGAGATTCCTGACGAGATTGCAGAGCGCCTGCGCCACCTGCAACGTGGGATTGAACATGCGCGCTGGATCGAGCGCGACAGCTTTCACATCACCTTACGCTTCATCGGCGACATCCCTGAAAATGTCGCCGATGAAGTCGATCAGGAACTAAGTGCCGTCCCCTTCACACCGTTTGAACTGACGCTGGAAGGTGTCGATGCTTTTGGCGGAGCTGACCCTCATGCGGTCTATGCGAGTGTCAAGCCCAGCGAGCCTTTAAAAATCCTGCAAGCCCGCCACGAAAGCGCCATACGCCGCGCAGGGCTAAAACCAGAACCTCGCAAATTCATACCGCATGTCACTTTGGCCCGCTTGCGCGGTGTTGAAACCGCTGAGGTCTATCAATTCATCGCCGCAAATAATCTTTTTGCAACGCCGACCTTTGAAGTCACCCACTTTGTCCTTTATTCGGCACGCTCCACTGTGGGTGGCGGGCCATACGTTGCCGAACGTCTTTATCCGCAGCGCTGAAGATCAATCTTTCGCCTCGCCCTCGATCTTGTGCATATCATCATCGGAGAGGCCGAAGTGATGCCCGATCTCATGTACGAGCACATGGGTAACGATCTCCTCAAGCGTATCGGCGTAGGCCTGCCAATAGGCGAGCATCGGACGGCGGTAGAGATAGATCATATCAGGAAAATGCGTGATCTGGTTCACGGGTTCATAGGGCTCGCCGCGCCCGTGATAGAGGCCTAGAATATCAAAAGGACTGCTGAGCTGCATGGTCTCCATGACCTCCCTATCAGGAAAATCCTCGACACGGATCACGACATGGCGACAATGAACACGAAAATATTCCGGCAGGCGCGCCAAAGCCTCACCCGCGAGACGCTCAAAATCAAAAATGCTCGGGGCCTCTTCCATATATCGGCTCATCATCTGCTCCTTGCACGCCAAGCTTAAGCGCGCGATTGTCGGGCGGCAAACCAAGGAGATAGAGGATGATTGAGAAATTAAAAGGGACAGCACGCACCAAAGCGCTGGCCGAGTTGAAAGGCTGGACAAAGGTGCGCAGTCGCGATGCCATCGAAAAGACCTTCACATTCAAAGATTTTAGCGAAGCCTTCGGCTGGATGGCCCGCATTGCTCTGGCTGCTGAAAAAGCGGACCATCACCCCGAATGGTTCAACGTCTACAAGACCGTGATCGTCCAATTGACGACACATGAGGCAGGCGGTGTCTCCGAACGCGATATCGCCATGGCCAAGCTCATGGACAAATGGGCGGGCAAAGCTGGAAGATAGGCTGAACAATCGGCGGGAGAAGCGATGATGGCCGCAGGCGACACAGACCCGGCCTCCCGCCCGGTACCCCGCATTGTCATTCTCGGCACGGGCTTTGATGGCTTGACCGCCGCCCGCGCTTTGTCGTCTGCCTCCGTCAGCGTCACGCTCATCGACGCACAGAACTATCACCTATTCCAGCCGCTGCTCTATCAGGTGGCCACCGCAATCCTGTCTCCCGCCGATATCGCAACGCCCATTCGCTCCACACTACGCGATCAGGCCAATGCCCATGTGTTGCTGGGCGAAGTCATCGGCATCGACCGCACGCGACGCATCGTTAGCCTCGATGACTGGCGCGAAGTGCCCTACGAGTACCTGATCGTCGCCACTGGCGCGCGCCATGCCTATTTCGGTCACGATGATTGGGAGCCCGTTGCGCCGGGACTCAAAAAATCGACGACGCCACCGAAATTCGCCGCCGCATTCTGCTCGCCTTCGAAAGGGCAGAGACCGAAACTGACGAGGCTCGCCGCCGCGCGCTCCTTACCTTTGTCATCATCGGCGGCGGCCCGACCGGCGTTGAGATGGCAGGTGCCATCATCGAATTGGCCAAAAAGGCCCTGCTGCGCGACTTCCGCCACATTGATCCAGCGTCTGCCCGCGTCATTCTTGTGGAAGCCGGACCACGCATTTTGCCCGCCTTCCCCGAAACCCTGTCGCGCTTTGCCGCCAAATCACTGACGCGCATGGGCGTCGAAATTCAAACCGGCCACGCCGCAACAGACTGCACCCGCGAAGGCGTTGCCCTTGGCGAGAGTTTCATCGGCGCGCGCACGATCATCTGGGCAGCCGGTGTCATGGCTTCACCGGCCGCCAAATGGCTTGGCCTTAAAGGCGACCGTGCAGGCCGCGTGATGGTTGACGATCACCTCAATGCCGCGAGCGACCGGCGCATTTTCGTGGTGGGCGACACCGCAGCAGTCGAATGGGAAGACGGAAAATATGTGCCAGGCATCGCACCCGCCGCTAAGCAAATGGGCAATTATGCCGCCCGCAGCATCCACACGATAATCGCCGGAAAAACACCCGCTGCCTTCCGCTACCGCCACCAAGGAAACCTCGCCACCATCGGTCGTAAAAGTGCGGTGATCGATTTTGGGCGGCTCGAAGTCAAGGGTTTCATCGCTTGGCTCCTTTGGGGGGCCGCGCATGTCTATTTCCTCATCGGTTTTCGCAATCGCCTGATGGTCATGCTGCATTGGCTTTGGGCCTATGTCAGCTTCCGCCAAGACGTCCGCCTCATCACCGGCTCGACAAAATTGCCTTAAATCCAACTGCTCATCAAAAAAGCCCCGGTGTTTCCACCGGGGCTTTTGCAGTCGTGAAATCCAGATGGATTAGCGCGGCGCCATACGGATAGCGCCATCGAGGCGAACCGTTTCGCCGTTGAAATAACCGTTGGTGATCATCTGCATGGCAAGCGATGCATATTCAACCGGGTTGCCGAGGCGGGCCGGGAAAGGAACCTGCGCACCCAAAGCCTGACGCACTTTTTCCGGCGCACCAGCAAGCAGCGGTGTATCAAA
This sequence comes from Parvibaculaceae bacterium, assembly GCA_041688015.1. GTDB lineage: Bacteria > Pseudomonadota > Alphaproteobacteria > Parvibaculales > Parvibaculaceae > Parvibaculum. The sequence continues at coordinate 357,665 of JBDNIY010000017.1, read as the reverse complement.
GATACCCGGCAGGATCGTGTTGACCCGAATGCCATCACGGCTCAGGTCACGCGCGATGGGAAGCGTCATGCCAACCACACCAGCCTTCGATGCCGAATAAGCCGCCTGACCGATCTGGCCATCCTGGGCTGCGACCGAACCTGTGTTGACGATCGCACCACGGTCACCATCAGACAGCGGATCAAGCGTCAGCATGCCAGCCGCCGATTTAGCGATGCAGCGGAATGTGCCGACAAGGTTGATCTGGATGATGAGGTTGAATTTGTCGAGCGGGAAGTGAACCGGCTTGCCAGTTTCTTTGTCACGCGATGCGGTCTTCACGGCATTGCCCGTGCCGGCGCAATTCACCAGAATGCGTTCCTGGCCGTTGGCCGCACGGAGTTTCGCAAAGCCGGCATCAACGCTGGCTTCATCCGTCACATTGACCTTAGCAAAAGCGCCGCCAAGTTCCTTGGCAAGCGCTTCGCCTTTGTCTTCCTGCAAGTCGAAAATGCCGATCTTGACGCCTTGAGCGGCCAGAGCACGCGCCGTTGCCGCACCAAGACCTGACGCACCGCCAGTGATGATGGCGGAAATATTGGAGTCGAGTTTCATGGGTCTGTTCCTTTGTCCCGCTGGGGCCCTCTCCTTGAAACAACATACTGAGGGCATTTGTTGGCGCCGATTTAACAAATTCAAGCCACGTCATGCGAGCCAAAAATACAATAATTTGGGGGATTTCTGCGCCGCATCGCACTTTTCCGATTTAACGCAGGGTTCCCTTGAGCTTGCGCCCACCCCCCAAGACACCCATGTTGAAGCTATTCGCCGCCAAGGGAGCGCTAACGCAGACAAATGCCCGACAAAAGCCCACCATTGGAATTGGACAGCCCCCGTCACGCATTGCCCATGGTTATCGAACAAAATGAAAAAATCGTGCGCGATGACTTCTGGAAAAAACTGACGCGTGTCGCCGGGCGCATCCCTTTTGCCGAAGACGCTGCCGCTGCTTGGTTCTGCACCCGTGACCCCAAGACACCTTTGCGCGTCAAAGGAACGCTTCTGGCCGCACTCGCCTATTTCGTATTGCCCACCGATTTAGTTCCCGACTTTATCGTCGGCTTTGGCTTCACCGATGACGCCACTGTGCTAATGGCCGCCGTCGGCCTCGTCTCAAGCCACCTGACGCCAGGCCACCGCACGGCAGCGCGCGCCGCCCTCAACCTGCCTCCAAAAGACAACGAAGAGTCTTAGAGAAATTTAGCGCGCAAGGCGGGCACCAGCATGGCCACAAGCGCGCGTGTCTTTGCCGCCACATGTGCGCTTGCCGGTTGAATGACATGGATCGGCACGTCTTCTGGTTCATGGCCATTCAGCACTGACACCAACGAGCCTTCCGCCACATGCCTGTCTGCCTGATAGGAATGCAGCCGCGCCAATCCCATCCCCAGAATGGCAGCTTCAACACCAGCATCAATGGTGGTGACCGTCGCACGCGGCGTCACTTTAACGGTCCGCCGTGCGCCCCGGCGACCAAACGACCAATGCGCATCGTTCGACCGGATCGAGGTGATGGCGATACAGTCGTGGCCCACTAAATCATCGGGCATCTGCGGCACACCCATCCGCGCCAGATAATCAGGACTGGCATAAACGCCGCGCGTCACATGCCCGACCTTGGTGGCCCGCAAAGTCGAATCCTCTAGCGGCCCCAGACGCACACCCACATCGATCCCCTCATCTACCAACGACACATTACGGTCATGCATGAGAAGACGCATTTCAACGCGGGGGTGAGCGTTGAGAAAGAGCGCCGTGATGGGCAACACATGCAGCCGCCCAAACACCACTGGCACAGTGAGCGAGATGAGGCCCTGAGGCTCGATCTTCTCACTTGCCGCCGCCGCTTCCAATTCTTCAAATTCAGCGAGCAGGTGGCGGCAACGCTCCAAATAGCGCGCGCCAGCATCCGTCAATGTCACCGCCCGCGTGGTCCGCCGCAACAGGGCCGTATCGAGCCGTGCCTCAAGAGCGGCGACGGCGCGGGAGACGCCAGCCGTTGACCGGCCAAGCCGCTTTGCCGCCTTGACGAAGCTACTCTGTTCTGCGACCTCGACGAAGATCGCTATCGTATCCAGTCGATCCATTATCATTTCACTTTATGCAATATAATTTATCAAATATGGCCAATTATCTCAGATTAAGAAAGCTTATATGTTCTGTCTGAATTCAAATCGGAAATGGCCAGCATGAATAGCGACAGCACGCCCAGCCACGTCAGCGACATCGCCTTCACGCCCAGCGTCAAAGACGTGCAGACGGCGCGGGGCAGCCGTGCCTTTTATGAGGCGCGCGACTGGCAGGGTGAAATCTCGCCTGAAGTCGCGGCCTTCATCGCCGACCGCCAATCCTTCTATTTAGCGACCGCCAGTGCGGACGGTCAGCCCTATATCCAGCACCGCGGTGGCCCGAAAGGCTTCCTACATGTGCTCGACAAACACACGCTTGCTTTCACCGACTATGTTGGCAACCGCCAGTACATCACCACCGGCAACCTCATCGAAAACGACCGCGCCTATATTTTCTTGATGAATTACGCGACACGTACGCGCGTCAAAATCTGGGGCCGAGCCCATATCAGCGACGACCCGGTCTTGATGGCAAAACTGATGCCCGAGGGCTATCGCGCCAAACCTCAGCAAGTCATCACTTTTACTGTCGAAGCCTTCGACACCAATTGCCAGCAGCATATCCCGATGCAATTCGACGCCGCCGACGTAGCAGGCGCCCTTGATTATCTAAAGGCCCGCATCGCCACATTGGAAGCGGAGCTTGCCGCCCTCAAGACTAAAGGAGACCCCTCATGACGTCTACATCCCCTGCCTCCATCAAGCCGCCTTTCACGAAAGAAACAGCCGCGGCCGAAGCCGCTTGGAACTCACGTGATCCTGAACGCGTTGCACTGGGCTATACGCCAGACTCTGCTTGGCGCAATCGTAGTGAATTTGTCAAAGGTCGTGAAGAGATCAAGGCCTTCCTGAAGCGCAAATGGGAAAAGGAACTCGACTACAAATTGGAGAAGGAACTATGGGCCTTCGACAACAATCGTATCTCCGTGTGCTTCGAATATGAATGGCACGATACCAACGGCCAGTGGTTTCGTTCTCACGGCAATGAACAGTGGGAATATGATGCTGACGGTTTGATGGCGCATCGTGACGCCAGCATCAACGATATTCCGATTAAAGAGAATGAGCGCCGAAACAAATGATGATCGGCGTGCGGTTCCTACATGGCCCAGACGCCTGACGCATTGCTGCGATAACCCAGCGCTTTATAGGCTTCATCCATCAATGACTGGCAACGGTCATTGACAAGGATGCCGTTGCCCATGCGGTTCATGTTGTAGCCAAAACTCATATGCGCTTCAGGATCGGCAAAGCCAATGGAACCGCCCATCCCAACATGGCCAAAGGCACTGTCTGACATGATGCAGCTCATGTTGCTTGTGTTGGGGATGGCGCGATTGTCCATCGACTTCATGAAGCCAAGCGCAAAGCGCGACGGAATGAGCAGCGTTGCATCTTCATGCGTCGCCATGGACACGCGCCCCATCCGCGCCAATGTGTCCGCAGAAACAAGTTTACCATTGGCAAGCGGTGCATAAAGACCCGCCAACCCGCGTCCATTAGAAATTCCATTGGCTGAACCAATTTCGGCCGCATGAGCTTCACGCGAATTGAAATTCGCTCCGCCATTGTTCAACAAAAAGAGATGCGCGGGTGATGTTGGATCACTCATAACCGTCTGCGAAAACCGGGAGGCCAATGTGGCCGCATCCGGCTCAGCAAAGATCATCAGCGCAACGCGCGGTTCCAGTGCCTCAGGCAAACCGATATAAAAATCAAGACCCAAAGGCTTTGCCACTTCATCGCGGAAGAATTCGCCCAGCCGTTTACCTGATGCGCGATGCACAAGCTCACCCACCGTCCAGGCAAAAGTGACGCCGTGATAGCCGTTGCGTGTGCCCGGCACCCAAAACGGCTCTTCTTTTTCAAGCAATCCGATCATGTAATCATAATCATAGTAAGCGCCGTCTTTGAGCTTTGGACGCAGATGCGGCAAGCCGACCGAATGATCAAGCATCATCGAGACGGTCACCTCCTCCTTGCCCGCTTGCGCAAATTCTGGCCAATATTTGGCGACCGGCGCATCTAGATCAAGCAACCCGCGATCAGCCAGTATATGCGCACAAATGGCCGTCGCGCCTTTGGTGCAAGAAAAGACAATCGACATCGTGTCGTGCGTCCAAGCCTCGCCGTCGCGCGCTTTCTTGCCACCCCAGAGATCAACTAATGTCTGTCCCTCAAGCGTCAAGGCGACATTGGCGCCAACTTCGTCACGCGATTCAAAGTTCTCAACAAACGCTTCTGCCACGCCTTTGAACTTCGGATCAAGCTGGCCTTCGACCAAACCCGCTTTCGTTTCGCGTGAAAAACTTTCAAGTGCCATCGTCTATCTCCCTGTCGTTTATTTTATAATTATGTTCTGAAATCAGCGCACCACGCGCGAGCCATATCCATCCTTGATGAGGGTGCCCTTGATGCGCGCGGCCACAATGGCGCGGCCCTGCGCATTCAATGACAATCCATCCCAACTGAACAAGTCGCTATTGGCCTTGCCCGCAAGGGTCGTCAGCGCATCAGCCACTGCAATATAATGCAAGGTCGGATTGGTCTTGATGTAATGCTCGATCAAAGCATTGGCACGCTTAGCGCCAAGCCATCGTGACTGCCGCATGGGTTCTGGATGGATCGAAACAAAATAAACCGGCACCGTCACACGCGCTTTACGCAACGCGGCGATGAACGCATTGAAATCATCCAGCACGTCTTCGGGGCGTCGCCCATGCACATCAGACAGATCAGCTGCGCCTGCCATCAACACAATGGCGCGCGGCCGATAGGGCACGACGATACGGGGAATATAATAGGTGACATGGGCAATTTGCGCGCCGCCAAAGCCGCGCGCAATCGTCGGGATTGGCGCCATATCCGCACCAAGCGTGGTCCATTGGCGCAGGTCATCGTCGCCGACAAAAAGCACCGCCCCGCGCGGCGGCGGATTGGACACATCACGCCGCTCAAAAGCCGAAATATCACCTGCCCAATACGTCGGATTGCCTGACGCGAGCAGCACATAAAGGAGGAAGCCGAAAAGCGTGATAACGGCGAGAAAAACCAACCCGCCAATCATCACTAGTGTTCGCCGCATCGGCCTCCACCCCCATATGACCCAAGCTATTCAGTTAAAATCGATAGCCGGTTTCAGCGTTCCGGCACCAACACGATCTTACCTTTGACCTTGCGCGCCGCCATGGCGTCCAACGCTTCGGCGACTTCGGAGAACTTGTATTGGCGCGACACATGCGGACGCAGCTTGCCTGCCTTGAACCATGCCATCAGTTCCTTGAGATTTTCCTGATGGCGCGCCGGTTCGCGTCCCGTGAAAGCGCCCCAGAACACGCCGACAATCTGACAGCCTTTGAGGAGCGCAAGATTGAGCGGGATCTTGGGGATCGGCCCGGCAGCAAAGCCTACCACCAGATAGCGGCCTTCCCAATTGGTCGCCCGCAAGGCCGGTTCTGCATAGTCTCCACCAACTGGATCATAGACAACATCTGCACCCTGACCACCAGTCAACGCCTTGATCTGATCGGTCAGCGCCTTCTGCTGATCGCGGTCAAGCGCGCCTGTGGGATATATAATGCCTTCATCTGCGCCATGCTCTTTGGCGACCTTGAGCTTTTCTTCTGTCGAAACGGCAGCAATAACGCGCGCGCCCATCACCTTGCCAAGCTCGACGGCAGCAAGCCCCACCCCGCCTGCCGCACCCAACACCAGCAGCGTCTCGCCGGGCTGAATACGCGCTCGGTCCTTCAGCGCATGATGCGACGTGCCATAGGTCATCAGAAAGGCCGACGCCGTGACATAGTCCATCTCGGCAGGTATGGGCGTCACACGCGCCTCATCCAGCGCGATTTCTTCGGCAAAGCCGCCCCAGCCGCATGAGCCGATGACGCGATCACCAACTTTGACCTTGGTGACGCCTTCACCCAGCTTGGTGACAATGCCCGCCACTTCGCCGCCCGGCGAAAACGGTAGCGGCGGCTTGAACTGGTATTTGTTCTCGATAATCAGCACATCGGGAAAATTAATAGCCGCCGAATGAACTTCCAGCAGCACTTGGCCTTTTTGCGGCTCTGGCGATGCCACCTCTTCAATGACGAGGCTCGAAGGTGGTCCATATTCCTTGCACAACACGGCTTTCATGGGCGTTCCCTGTCTCTGGTATGGGTGAATTTCTTTTGGATGAATTTTCCTAGGGGCAGATTTACCACAAGCAGCGCATGCCCCGCCATATAAGTTGTATTTCAGCGCTGAAATCAGCCCTTTTTCCAAGTGCCGCTGGAATTTACCCCGCAACATCGGTATGGTGACCGACCTCAATGTGAACAAACGAGTCTGAATTAATGCTGAAATGCACGCGCTTATTTGCGGCCCCTTTGGCGGTCATGGCCTTCGCGGTGATTGCATTTTCCGGATTATTTGCCAGCCCCGCCTTTGCGGCAGACGCCCCAAAGCTGCTAGGAAAATATGATAATTGGGCGGCCTATACCTATGGAACCGGCAAGGATCGCATTTGCTATGTGCTATCAGAGCCCAAGCAGCAATTGCCCAAAGGGGCGACGCGCGGCGATATCTATTTCATGGTCACCCACCGCCCCGGCCGCAATATTCGTAACGAAATCAGCATGCGTATCGGCTATCCCTTTTTGGCCACATCCAAGCCCTTTGCTATGATCGATAGCACCCGTTTTCAGATGTTTTCGGGCGTCTCGGAAGGCGGCGAACATCAAAACTGGGCTTGGCTCGACAATGCCAAGGACGAGGGCAAGATGGTCCAGGCGCTTCGCGCGGGGGCTAGCATGATCATCAAGGGCACCTCGTCGCGCAACACGCTGACGACGGATACCTATTCGCTTAAAGGCTCGTCCAACGCCTTGACCAAGATCGACAGCGCCTGTCCGAAATAGGTGATTTTTCCCACATTTGAGCCATTTTCTGGCACCATTGGCGGCCCCGGCGGCATTTGTGCTATGAAACGCTAATCAAGGTGGCCTGAAAGGGGCGCCTCGTTGGCGTACCATTTTCACGATCAGGCCTCCCCATGGCGCAAAGCCTCGATATCGCTCACAAGCCGTTCACCGCCAGCCCGACACCGGGGCGCATCAATCAGCTTGGCCAAACCAACTTGTTAGGAATGAGCCGCGCCGAATTGGGTGAGGCTCTGATCGCCTTCGGTCTGCCGCAGCGCGACATCAAGATGCGCATCACCCAACTCTGGAACGGCATCTACACGCGCGGCCTCACAGACTTCGCCGAGATGACGACGCTGTCAAAAGACCTGCGCACACGATTTGCGCAAGCCTTCTCACTGGCACGCCCCGAGATCGTCACTGAACAGAAATCGGTCGATGGCACGCGCAAATGGCTACTCCGCCTCGCCGCCGACAAACCCGGCACCCCCGGCCCCGAAGTTGAAGCCGTTTACATCCCTGAAGAAGGTCGCGGCACGCTTTGCATTTCATCGCAGGTCGGCTGCACGCTCACCTGCACCTTCTGCCACACTGGCACACAAAATCTGGTGCGCAACCTGACGGCGGGCGAAATCGTCGGCCAGTTACTGGTCGCGCGCGACGCCCTTGGTGAATGGCCCAATTCAAACCGCAATTCCGATGATCGCCTCGTCACCAACATCGTCATGATGGGCATGGGCGAGCCGCTCTATAACTTTGAGAATGTACGCGACGCGCTCAACATCGTTGCCGATGGCGAAGGCCTGTCACTGTCCAAGCGCCGCATCACCCTCTCGACTTCCGGCGTTGTGCCGGAAATCATCCGTGCAGGCGAGGAAATCGGTTCCATGCTGGCAATCTCGCTGCATGGCGTTACCGACGAGATCCGCAACAAACTTGTGCCGATCAACAAGAAATACCCAATTGCTCAATTGCTCGACGCCTGCCGCAACTATCCCGGCCTATCCAATGCGCGCCGCATCACCTTTGAATATGTCATGCTCAAGGGCATCAACGACAGCTTGGCCGATGCCAAGGTACTCGTCCGTCTACTGAGTGGTATCCCGGCTAAGATCAACCTGATCCCGTTCAACCCATGGCCGGGCAGCCCATACGAATGTTCCGACTGGGCAACCATCGAAAAATTCGCCGATATCGTCAATCGTGCAGGCTACGCCAGCCCCGTGCGCACACCACGCGGACGCGACATCATGGCCGCCTGCGGACAGCTCAAAAGCGAAACCGTGAAAGCCCGCGCCAGCGACCGCTTCAAGAAACAGGCAACCGACACCAGTCCGACCGCTTGAGACGGCACTCGACACACGACATCTAAAACGCTGGGGAGCGACACGACCAAGGAGGACAGTCATGCAGGCTACCATCTATCGCTGGCGCGTTGCGCCTGAACATGTCGCAGATTTTAAACGTCGCTGGCACGACATCACGCAATACATTATAACCCATCATGGCGGCGGCGGATCGCGTCTGCATCAGGCCGAAAACGGCGATTGGGTCGCCTATGCGCGGTGGCCGCAAAAGTCAGACCGCGACAAGGCGTTTGCCGCCTACACAGCCACGCAGGCCCACTCCACGCCCCAAGGCGAAGGCAAAGCAGAACTTATTGAGGAAATCTGGCTGACCCTCACCGACGACCTGCTGATCCCCGAGGCGGACCTGCCCGCAAAGTTCCACGCCAAGCCCTGTCGAGATTAATCGGCGCAACCCGCCTTGCGCGAAGAGACATGATCGAGGTCAGAAAACTCAAACCGCACGCCACTGGCAAATTGCGGTGCGTAGGTCCTGATTTTAGCTTGAATGCCCTTCGCCTCGCTGACAACCATCGCATAAAATGTGACTTGATCGAAGGGCACGGAAACAGGCTCACTGGCAAGTCGTAATGCGCCAAGCGGCACCCACTGACATGGTACTTGCGCAAACCAGCCGCGAGAAATCATGGCCAGATGAACATTGTGATCAACCGAGAGCTGTTGCATCCACGCGCCTGTTGCCGGATGAGCCAAACGCAATTTACGCGCCGTTTCCGAACCAAGCCCGAGTAGATCGAGCACATAGTTTTCATTTTCAAAGCTGACCCAACCCAGATCGTTGACGGCGACTGGCGCTTTCCAGACATCACTTACAAATCGATGCATCTGATATTGCTGCTGATAGATGTTCTGAGACGCGATCACGGTTGCAGGCACCATGGCCACCCAACGGATTGTGAGCAAAAGAAAACTCGCGCTGAACCAAACCACGGCTCGCGCGTCTACTCGCTCCAGATGAGGCGCAAACCGCTCTGCATAGATTGCCACAATGCCGAGCAGCAAAATCAAATGCACATAGATTTCATAGCGCGCAAACCAGCCATAGGCCCCAAGCGTCAGATGCGCCAACGCAATGAGCGCACAGAAGAGGCCGATAAAGGCGCGATCATCCCAGCTTGCGGGATTACTAGATCGATGCGCCGCCTTGAGAAAAGGCGCCCCACAAAAAACAATGCCGACCAGCATCGGGATCGCGCGGGGGTCTTGAATATTAGCGCCAAGCGTCGTCACAAAGCCGTTGAATAACCCCAAGACGTCACCCGGCATGCCACTTGCCAACTCGCCGGACTTCACCAGAACCGAGGACGGCAGAAACGACAAACCCAGATGCAAAAGAAAAGCGGAAAAGCCACCGACAAGCCCAAACCCAATAACGCCGGCCAGCACTACCCAGCGCCACTCCCGCTTGAGAAGAAGAATCAGAATACCTGCCGCCAGAATGGAAGCTCCCTCATAGCGGATCAACGGGGCGAGAATGAGTGCCGCAATCCACCAAGGGCTGACGCGCCGCCTGTTCAAGTAATGCACCAGCCCCCACAGGCAAGCCAGCGCATCAGCCGCCTGCAACGTGTGCTCAAGTCCCGAAAAGGTGAGGCTGACAAGGCCGGATCCCAAGACCAGTGCCCCGATGGCGAGCGTCAGGCGCGGCAATCGTTCCACCGGCAATCTAACTTCCACCAACACGCCGCAAGCGGCCACGCCGATCGCCAAGGCCCCAACAACATTGGACGCCAGCGCCGCAAATTGGCCAAACCCCAGCGCCAGCAAGGGTGCCAGCAAGAAGGGATAAAGAATAGACGAGGCGGCGGCCGCACTTTCGCTGTCATTAATGCCGTAGTGGCCCTTCAAAATTTCTTCGGCCATAGCAAGATGGATGTATGGATCGTCAAAGGAGAAGGTAAAATGGCCGCCATTGACGACAAGGATCGCCACGAACTCCGCCGCCAAAAGCACTAGAATGACAGCCGAAACACGCATAACGAGGGCCCGAAACCGAGCTGTATCCCCCTCGGTACCTCCAGTCATGATCATATTCATGGTTATTTTGCAGCCATAGGTCGGGAATCCTGATTTCTCTTACTAAACCGTGACAGGGTTAAAATTCCGTGCGGGCACTCCAAGCCATTGAAATCAGCGCCAAATGTCACGCGTCCATACCCCCCTTGCTGCACCGCACGATTTGCCTATAGTGCCGCGCAGCGGGGGCATGCCCAGCCGGTCTCGCCCCGCTTTTGACGAACCGATCCGGGAGCGAAAATGAGCGGCGAAACCAAAGACGTGAAAAAGGTCGTGCTGGCCTATTCGGGCGGGCTCGACACCTCCATCATCCTGAAATGGCTACAGACAACCTATGACTGCGAAGTGGTGACCTTCACCGCCGATCTGGGTCAGGGCGAAGAGTTGGAGCCGGCGCGCAAGAAGGCCGAAATGCTCGGCATCAAGGAAATCTTCATCGAGGATTTGCGCGAAGAATTTGTCCGCGACTATGTCTTCCCGATGTTTCGTGCCAACGCACTCTATGAAGGTATCTATCTGCTGGGTACCTCCATCGCCCGCCCGCTCATCGCCAAACGCCAGATCGAAATCGCCAAGCTCACCGGTGCCGACGCCGTCTGCCATGGCGCGACCGGCAAAGGCAATGATCAGGTCCGCTTCGAACTTGGCTACTATGCGCTCAACCCCGACATCAAAGTGATCGCCCCTTGGCGTGAATGGGACCTGACGTCGCGCACCACGCTCATACAGTTTGCCGAAAAGCACCAAATCCCGATTTCCAAAGACAAGCGCGGCGAAGCGCCCTTCTCGGTCGATGCAAACCTTCTGCACATCTCGGCTGAAGGCAAAGTGTTGGAAGACCCCGCACAAGAAGCGCCCGAATATATCTATTCGCGCTCCGTCTCGCCTGAAGATGCCCCCGACAAGCCAACCTATATCGAGGTCGGCTTTGAAAAGGGCGATGCCGTCTCCATCGATGGCGTGAAAATGTCGCCCGCAACGCTGCTCACCAAACTCAACGAGCTTGGCGGGGTCAATGGCATTGGCCGTCTCGATCTCGTCGAAAACCGTTTCGTCGGCATGAAGTCGCGCGGCGTTTATGAGACACCAGGCGGCACGGTCCTCCTCGTGGCCCATCGCGGCATCGAAACGATCACACTCGATCGCGGCGCAGCGCATCTAAAAGACGAGATCATGCCACGTTATGCCGAGCTGATTTACAACGGTTTCTGGTGGTCGCCTGAACGCGAAATGTTGCAGGCTTTGATCGACAAGAGCCAGGAAATGGTGACCGGCTCGGTTCGCGTTAAACTCTACAAGGGCAACACCACCGTCGTTGGCCGCACCTCCCCCTATTCGCTCTATTCAGAGGCTCATGTGACCTTCGAGGACGACGCAGGCGCCTACGACCAGAAAGATGCTCAAGGCTTTATCAAACTCAATGCGCTGCGACTGCGACTACTGGCGGCGCGTAACCAACGGACCAAAGTCTGATGCGTATTGAAGCCATCCCGATCGGCGTGAACCCGCCCGAAGATGTGAATGTCATCGTCGAGGTGCCGCATGGCGGCCACCCCGTAAAATACGAAATGGACAAGGCCTCAGGTGCCATGTTCGTGGACCGTTTCATTCACACGGCCATGCAGTATCCAGCCAATTACGGCTTCATCCCGCACACGCTATCTGACGACGGCGATCCGGTGGACGTCCTCGTCGTCAGCCGCATCCCCGTTGTGCCGGGTGCAGTTGTGCGAGCGCGGCCCATCGGCGTTCTCATCATGCATGATGAGGCCGGACAGGACGAAAAAATTATCGCCGTCCCGGTCGAGAAGCTCAATCCTTATTACAAGAACACGTTAAACTACACCGATCTGCCGGAGGTCTATATCCAGCGCGTTGCGCATTTTTTCGAGCACTATAAGGATCTCGAAAAAGACAAATGGGTGAAGATCGAACGCTGGGGCGACGCCGCCGAAGCACGCCAGATCATCATGGATGCGATTGAAGCGGCCAAAAAAGCTGAAGGCTAACCCTTAGCTTCACCCATCTATTGACATCGCAAGAATGCGGCTGATCTCGGTCAACGAGCAGCCGCATTCTTTTTGCCATGTATTGAATGCATCTTGCGTCGCCCGCAGCGCTTTCTGTGAGGTCGGGGCTTTATCGACGATACCCGCCTTGACCAGTGCAGCAACGACCGACGGCGACATGATCCAGCTATCGACACCCTGAAAGCGTAGAAAGTATTGCGCCGTAATGCCAGACATACGGCTGGCACGTTTTTTCAGCGTTGCCAGCAGGTCCACATAGTTTTCTGGTTTCGATGCAGCAAAAAAAGCGCCTGCCGACCCATGTTCCTTGATCAGCTCGGTAACAAACCGTGCATTCTCAACCGCCGCCTTGATCTTTGCACCATTGCGCACGATGCGCGTGTCCGACACCAACCGGCCCAGATCATCGCCCGAAAAGAACGCGACGCGGTGCGGATCAAATCTTTCAAAGGCCTCCTCAAAACCCGACCACTTGCTGTCAATAACCTTCCACGAGAACCCCGCCTTAAAAACCGCCTTGGTCATAGCGGCGAGCCATCGGTCATCCGAAATTTTCTTAAGTGCAGCAGATGATTTGGGTTTCATCAATCGCTCTTTGAGCGCCGCCTCACTGCCCTGTCGCTTCACAGCACGCGCGCGAATGGTTTTGAACGCTTCCATCTGCCTCATCCCTCCGACGTTACGGCAGCGACCAAACGGCTTCCATGCCAAGCACATTGCGCACAATGTCCTGCGCAAGTTCGCCACCTGAGCGACTATTGGTCAAAACGACAACACCGACACGCCGCACAGGGTCCATCACCATCAGGCTTTCAAAGCCCATCACCGACCCGCGCGTCCAGAAGGTTTCCTTTCTGCCATCGACCCGCACACCAGAAATCAACGACCAATAAAAAGGACCGCTTACTTCGACACGTTCGTTCAGCATACGGCTGTTCAATGCATCGCTAAATCTATCGGCTTCCATCACATCAATCATAAACCGAGCCATATCCGGCGCGGTTGTGTGAAAGGACGACGCCACATTGGCCATCGACGCACCTTGCAATACGTTTAAGCGTTTAACCGGAATAGACCAGTTGAGCGCGGGAAAAAATCCGCCAAACGCGATCGCGACCGCCAGCAAGACAATCATGCTTTCTCTGCCGCCGCCGCCACGCGAGATGATCCCGTCACGCGCACGCGCGACGCCAACAATATAGAGAAGGTAATAAGCAAAACCGCCTAGCATGGTGATAACAAGCGCACAAATGACAGCCACCCCGATGACGAAGACAGCCAGCGTGAGCCCAAGGCCCCACCACACAATTGTCATAGAAAAAATCGTCGCGCCCAAACTTGGCCAGGCAAAATCCACCAGATCAATGCGACGCTGCAACATGAACCATGAGATCGCCCAGACCGCTACCAGAATGATGACAAAGGAAATGACAAAGGGCAGATAGAAAATCGTCAACACGAAGCTCAGCGGCACATAGCCTTGCGCGATCTGTCCACGCTCTGCTGGCGTAGGGACATAGCCCGACGCCTCCATGCCAATGGGTTTGAAGACGCGCGCGCGCATCACGTCATCAAACGAGTGACCGCTAAGGCTTTCCATCACATATTGCAGATAGAGAAAGCCGACACCAGAATGAGCAAAGCGTGTGCCGGTCGCAAAGCCTGTCGTATGCGAAGGATGAGCGACATTGTCGCCAAGACCAGAACGATGCGTCAGCACCTCACGCAAGGTGATCTTCGTGTCGTCAGCGGCATGGCTCAGCCAAGGTTTTGTGAGATCGCGCGACAGCGGGGCATCCAGAAAGAGAAGTTTGTCATCCACCATGGTGATCGCACCATAGGCCGCGACCGTCTCGCCAAGCTCGCCCGCATCAAAAAGCGTGGAGGGCGTCACCGGGATTTTTGCGTCCCTATCGGCTTTGCCGAAGGTGCCTGCATAGACGATCTTGCCATCAGACACGACCGCCAGCGCCACGCCTGGCACGTCTAATGTCTTCATCCGATCAGGCACGAAAATACCAAGCGCACGCACCATGTCGCCATGCGACCAGTCGAGCATACCGCCTGCCGCGCGCGGGTCGTCTGCCCGCGCCACCTGTGACATCACAAGCCCCGTCAGCACGATCCCCGTCAATACAAGTCCTGTCAAAATAACAAGCCGGGTTGTCAACGATCGCACGCGATCCAGGCCGACCCTCATATTGGCGCATCAAGCGGAATGCGCGGCACTTGACGGCGAAGCCCAAGTGCTTCGATGCGCGCAATAATCTCAGCGTCTAGCGGGCCACGCGCTTCAATCTTCAAGGCCGCTTCAAGCTCATCGCAGTTCTTGATGCCCAGCACCAGCGTATCAACGCCCTCCATCGCCAGCGCATAGGCATGCGCCAGTTCCGCCGGGTCCTCGCCGATATCAGCGGCCAGCGCGCGGAACGGAGCGGCCTTCACATAGTCCAGCATGTCAGGATCATCCACTGCCATCGGCCGATCAATCACCACCGTCAAAGCGCCCGCCTGCACGGCCCTAATCCCCATCACGCCGACATCGTTGTTCTTGGCTGTGCGAATGATGTTGCGCGGTTCGGCAGGCTCTTCATAGCGTTTGAGGGCACCCGCGCTATCCATCAGATTGGCAATCGCTTGGACGACCGCAGGCTTGGCAGCATCGCGCAACGCATCCATGATCGTGTGCGGCAAGCCTATGCCCGTGATACCCCAAGCACCGATCCGCCCTTGCGCTTTCAGCTTTTCAAAAGTTGGCACGACCTCATCGACAAAGCGCGACCATGTGACCCCACCAGTATTGGGATAGGTGGGATCGCCTTCATAAACGTAGTCGTCGGGGTGAATATTGGCATGCAGGATATAGACATCGGCCTGTTCACGCTGAAGCGTGGCAAGACTGAGACGGATCGATTTTTCAAGCCGCCCTGCAATATCGCCAAAATGTTTTGCGCCCATCATGCATTTGGTCGTGACGCGCATATGCGATGGCCATTGGCCATCAAAGGCCGCGCCCACCACGCGCTCAGCTTCACCATAGAGCGGTGCCAGGTCGAGCAGATTGATTCCACGATCGACCGCCAGCCTCACTGTGGCGATGGCCTCGTCCGTTGTCGTCGGGCCCCAGATCTGACCCAGGCCCCCGCCGCCCAGTGTCAGAGCGCTGACAGGCCAGAGTGAACCGAGCTTGCGCATCTCCATGGCATTACCTCAGATGTTTTCAGGCACCGGCACACCATGTTGGCGACAGGCGGCTATCACAGCATTGCGCATAAGACAGGCCACTGTCATCAGCCCAACGCCGCCGGGCACAGGCGTAATGGCCCCCGCCACTTTTGCGGCCTCGGCAAAATCTACATCGCCCACCAGCCGCGTCTTGCCTTCGCCCTTTTCGGGGGCAGGTATCCGGTTGATCCCGACATCAATGACAATGGCGCCGGGCTTGACCCAATCGCCCTTGACCATCTGCGCGCGCCCCACAGCGGCCACCAAAATATCGGCGGTCCGCGCAATCGCGGGTAAATCGCGCGAGCGACTATGCGCAATCGTCACCGTGCAATTTTCCTTCAGCAGCAATTGCGCCACCGGCTTACCAACGAGATTTGAGCGCCCAATGATCACCGCATGCAGACCCGACAGATCGCCGCCTGCGGCGTGCTTGGCCATGATCAGGCAGCCTTCAGGCGTCGCAGGCACCATGGCAGGCAACCCACTCACAAGACGCCCCGCATTCAGCGGATGCAAACCGTCGGCATCTTTGATGGGATCAATCGCGTCGATCACCGCCTGCTGTGAAACCTGATCGGGCACGGGAAACTGCACCAAAAAGCCGTGTATGGCGGGATTGGCGTTCAGCTCGGCGACCTTTGCCAATACTTCCGCCTCGGTCGAACTCGCGAGCATCTTGTACTCAAACGAGTTCATCCCCGCTTCAATCGTCGCGCGATGCTTGTTGCGCACATAAACTTCACTGGCTGGATCATTGCCGACCAGCACCACACCAAGCCCCGGTGTCAGCCCGTGCCGGGCCTTGAGTTCAGCCACTGCCTTCTTCACCTCGGCCTTCAATGCCGAGGCAAGAACCTTACCGTCAATAATGCGAGCGTCCGCCATGCCGTCCCTATTCGCCCTCACTCAGAAGGGCCTCAAGCCTTGTCATCAAGGCATCCGGCTCGCCGGTAATGGCGATCACCTTGTTGCGGCTGCTCGCACCCGATACGACCTCGATTGCTGATTTCGGCAGGCCCCAGACCTTGGCCAAGAGCTTGACGACCGCCACATTGGCCTTGCCCTTGTCGGGCACCTCGCAAACATGAACCCGCAAGAACTCTGCGCCGCTTGCATCCACCCCCACCTCGCCAAGACGCGCCGAGGCAGATTTCGGCGTCACCTTCAGTCTGACGGCTACGCCGGTTGCTGTTTTGCGCAAGACAGAGGCGACGGCTTACATCCCCACGACAGCAGATCGATAGACTTCCCACATCAGGTTCTGCGCAAAATAGAGAAGCAGCAGCAGCACGACTGGCGAAATATCGATCCCGCCAAGGTCGGGCAAAATGCGCCGCAGCGGTGCCAGCACCGGTTCCGTCAGGCGGTAAATGATATCCACCACCGTATAGACGAAACGATTTTGGGTGTTGATGACATTAAAGGCGATCAGCCAGCTCAGCACGGCACCAATGATGATGACCCATGTGTAGATCTGGATGACTTGTGTAATCAGGATAAGAAGGGATTGCATAGGCCCCTGCGCTGCGAGCCGACCTCGGTCGGTCTTGAAAAGAAGCGGGACGCTCCGTTAGAGCCAAGATGTAAAGCTCCACGCGCGCCGGTTCAAGCACGGCTTTTTACCCCGCCCCTAAACCCGTCGCTGACAAAGTAGAATCACGACGTTCTATGCGTCCCTCACTTGACACAAAGCGCGTCCCCGCTTAAAGAACCGAACCACTCCGGGGCCGTAGCTCAGTTGGGAGAGCGCCTCGTTCGCAATGAGGAGGTCAGCGGTTCGATCCCGCTCGGCTCCACCATTCCCGGAGTGGTAAACTTAAAAAATATATTATGAATCAAGGACTTACCGACGAAGCCGGCACGATAGCCGCGGTCTCGCTTGGCACTTTGGCGTTAGCGCCGCTCGACGAGGCGACATGGTTCCCATGCCACGTCACCCGCCAAATTACGTTGGCCACGTCATCGCTCACCAGCAACGCCCCATCTTTAGTGCGCGCCAACCATACAGGCCGCCCCCAGACGCCGCCGGTCTGGCTTTTTCCGCGTCCAAAGCCCGTCATCACCGTCTGATAGTCACCGATGGGGCGTCCTTGATGGAAGCCGACCCGCACAATGGCGAAGCCTGCCGTGCCGCCATCTGCCTGCGTGCCATGCAGCGCCACCAGCGCGTCGCCATTCCAGGCCGGGGGCAAGCCCTCGCCCTGCACGAAAAGCAGCCCAAAGGGCCCTGAATGGGGCGCAAACAGGACGTCTGGAACGCGAGCTATTTTAACCAGATCTGGTCGCAATTCCCCAAATTGAGGATCTGGATGCGGCCCCAGATACGCATAGGGAAAGCCATAAAAACCATTGCGCACAACACGCGTGAAATAATCCGGCACCAACCCCGCGCCTAGGCCGAAGCGTTCATTGACCACGGCATAAAGATCATTGGTGCCGGGGTAAAAGCCCATGCCCACCGGACTGCGCAACCCCGTTGCATAGGTTGATTGCGCAGTGCCGTTGATGCGGAACTGTTGGATCGTCGCGCGCGGCAGAGGGTCCTCCCCGACATTGGTCTGGCTGCCAATCGCCACATAAAAATGTTTGCCGTCTGGCGCAAAGACGATCTCGCGCGTGATATGGCCGCCGCCCGTGCCCAGCGCGCCTGGACGCGTCACCAGCACGCGCGGCAAAGCCTTCATCGTCTCGCCGTCAAACCCGATCCGCCAGACCGCTCGACGGTCGGCCACATAAAGTGCCGCCCCATGAAGGGCAAGGCCTGAGGGTTCGCGGAACCCGCCCACAAGCGTCACCCGCATATCCACCCGGCCGTCGCCGTCACTGTCGCGCAAGGCCAGCACCTTACCTTCGCGCGTTTCTGCGACATAGAGCGTCCCGTCAGCTCCCACCACCATCTCACGCGGCCCGTTAAGCCCGCTGGCATAGACGTTGACATCAAAGCCCTTGGGCACATGCGGCATGATCCCGTCCGGGCGCACCTTGGTCGGCCCGACAAACCCGACCGCCGGTGCGGAATAAGGCGCTGGCAAATTGCCGGGACTGAGCGAAAAGGTCTGGCCGATGGACATGCCGCTCGATGATGCCGACCCCGCCACCGCCAATGTGGACGCGCCCATCAACAGACCAAGCGTCACCGCCCCCAGACTTCCAAGCCTAAACACGGCAAATCTGAGCACAGCAACGCCAAATACAAAGGCAACACTTTCGCGCCGTCCTCGTCCGACCGATCTTGTAAATACCTGCGTCATCTTACTTTTACCGAAGCCAACGACTGCGCCCCCGCGCCCTTCGTTAGTGACCAGAGATGGCAGAAACATGTGGTGAAGTTGCCATTTGATCTTGTGGCAACCAGTGATCCAAAAAGTGACCAAGCCATTCTCTCAAGGATTGATCATGCGCCGCGCGACCCTGATGATGCAATTCAATCGCCTGCGCGCCCGGCAACACAAGCCGATACGCCGCGCGTTCCAGCCAGCTGCTCATCATCGGCGTCGTCAGTTCAGGATGAAACTGTATGCCATAGGCGTTATTGCCATAACGCATCGCCTGCACCGGGAAGTCATCACTTTCCGCCAAGAGCGTCGCGCCGTCAGGTAGCTCGAACCCCTCGACATGCCACTGATAGACAAATTGTGGATTTTGAAACAACGCCGCGCCTTCCCGTGTCGGCCGGATCGGGACATAGCCGATCTCGCAACGCTGATCGCCTCGCCCATAGACCTTAGCGCCTAAAGCCTTGGCCAGCATCTGCCCGCCGAGACAAATACCGAAAAAGGACTTGCCCGACGTGAGCGCAACATCGCTAATCCAGTTAATCTCTGCACGGAGGAAAGGAAGATTATCGTTGGCGCTCATCGGCCCGCCAAAAACAACAGCGCCGTCATGGTCATCCAGTGATAGCGGCAGCGGATCGCCAAGTGCATGGCGGCATATGTCTAATTCAAAGCCGCGCGCCACCAGCGCCTGGCCGACCCGGCCTGGATTTGAATGCTCCTGATGGAGGATAATGAGGATGCGCTTCTTCATATTCATGGACCAGTTTGAGTGAATGTAGCCACGATGCACAAGATCACCAAGGCCACACTCTCCCGATTATCACCGTCCACTGTTAAAAAAACTGCATCAACACGGCTCTGCCGCGCCTCACATGGCCGAGATGCCGCCATCGAGTTTGAGTTCTGCACCGGTCATGAACTTCGACTCGTCGGACGCTAAATAGACCACCGCATAAGCAATATCATCAGGATCACCGATGATCCCAAGCGGCACTTGCTTGGCCAGTTTGCGTACCAATTCTTCCTTCGGCATGCCCCGCGTCATGCCATCAAGGATCGGTGTATCGATGAAGGTCGGATGGATCGAATTTGACCGGATGCGATAGCCACGCTTGGCGCAATGCAGCGCCACCGACTTTGACAACAACCACACGCCCGCCTTAGCTGCATTATAGGCCGCCATATTATGGCCCGCGATCAAGCCTGCAATCGACGATGTATTGATGATCGAACCCGGTGCATGAGGCCGCATATAGGGAATTGCGTATTTGCAGCCGAGAAATACAGAATCCACGTCCACCGCCTGCACGCGCTTCCATGTTTCAAAATCCGTGTCTTCAACCGTTGTGCCGCCGCCAATGCCGGCATTGTTGAATAAAACATTGAGGCCACCCATCGCCTTGTCGCCATAGGCGAGCGCCTCTTGCCATTGCGTTTCGCTCGTCACATCAAGCGCGACGGCAAAACCCTGACCGGGATATTTTGCATTGATCTTCTCAGCCACCGCCTTGACGCCTGCCTCGTTGATGTCAGCAACAGTTACAAGCGCGCCTTCCTTGGCGAGCATCATAGCCGCTGCTTCGCCCAACCCTTGCGCACCGCCCGTTACAAATGCCTTCTTGCCACTCACGCGTCCCATATCATTCTCCCGTAAAGTTTGGTTTTCGTTTTTCGAGGAAGGCGCTCACCGCCTCCTGCTGATCTTTTGATGTCGCCGCCAGCGCAAACTGATCGCGGTCCATATAGGTCACGGCCGCATTCAGCGCCTTGGCTGCCATATCGATTGATTGCTTGGACATGCGCACGGGCATCGGCGGTAAATCAGCAAATTTTTGCGCCAGCGCTTGCGCTTCGACAAGCGCTGCGCCGTCATCAACAACATATTCAACAAGGCCCCATTCACGCGCCTCAGGGGCTGCCAGTTTTTCGCCGAGAATGATGAACAGTTTGGCGCGCGCAGGCCCCATCAAATTCGTGATGCGGGGATTGGAATGCCAGCTCATGTTCATGCCAAGCGGAATTTCGGGCAGCCGAAAATAAGCATTGCGGCCTGCCACACGAATATCGCATGACGCCGCAAGGGCCGAACCGCCACCAATGCAAAAGCCTTCCACCGCGCAAATCGTGATCTGCTCAAGCTGCTCCCACGCGTCGCACATATCAGGCCCGACCCGGAGCGCTTGACGGCGCGCCATCAAACCCATGACCTCACGCGTAGCAAGCTCAGGATCTGTGAGATCGGCCCCGGCTGAAAAAAACGTCGTCGCCCCCGTCAGCACAATGGCACTTGTTTCAATATCATCCTCAAACGACCGCGCCACATCGGTCAACTCGCGCATGGCCTCCACCGACAACGCATTGAGCTTGTCGCCACGATTGAAATACACAATGGCAACGCGGCCCTGCCGCTCGATGCGTGTGAACTGTCCCATATTGTCGTCCCGTCTTTAGAGCATTGCCGTATTGGTTGGCACGCCCAGAAACAAACGTCCCGTCAGTTCATAGGTCGCATCCGACACCATCATGTGCTGGGTGGCGACATGCACATCACGGAAATGTCGCTGCAAGGGTGACGACTTGTAAACCGATGTGCCGCCGCCCAGCGTGTACATGAGATCAACCGCCTTCGTCGCCGCGCGCACCGCATGTGTGGTCGCCAGCCGAATATCGCGGCGATGCGCCACCGTGATCGCCCCATCGCTTGAGGCCGCCGCCCAAGCCGCTTCAATCGTCTCGACCAGATAAGCCCGCGCCGACCGCGTCAAGGCTTCCGCCTCCGACACATCAAGCTGCGCCTTGGCCCTGAGCGCCAAAGGCTTGGCCGACCCTTGCGGTGTCTTGCCACTCGCCAGCTCAACCAGCGCATCAATCGACCCGCGCGCTAAACCCAGTGCCACCGCCGCAATGCCAATGCCCAGCAAGCCAAACGTCGGAAAACAATAAAGCGGCCGATCAATCGGCTTATCGGAAATGAGCGACGGCGCGCGTGAGGCTGGCACAAAGACGTCGCTTACTTCAAAGTCCGTGCTGCCTGTACCGCACAGCCCCGAGACGCGCCAGGTGTCATGCAAGCTCACTTGATCGGCATCAAACACCATCATCCGGTTTTGTGGCACGCCTTGCACACTCATCTCCGGCTTGCCATCGTCACCCATGATGAGAGCGCCGCCCATGATCGTGCGCGCGTTGCGCGAACCCGATCCCCATTGCCAGCGCCCGCTGACGCGATACCCCGCCACGCCGTCTTGCACCGCATGGACCGCTTTGCCGCGCGGCGCAAACACGCCTGCCGCAATCGACATTGGATCACCAAAGGCAGCTTGCGCTTCAGTCGCCTCAAGAAACGCCGCCGTCATGCCGGAGGTCGCCCCGATAAACACACACCACGCTGTCGAGCCGTCCACCCGCGCAAGGCGTTCGGCCACCTCGACGAGCGCCATCGGATGCGCTTCAAGCCCACCATAGGCAGCCGGAATGAAGAGCCGGTGCAGCCCAAGGCGCGCGGCGTGATCGGCAATGTCTTGTGGCAAAAACCGATTGGCCTCGATCTCATCCACGCGCGAGACGACCGCCATTGCCAGTTCGTCTGCTGCCGCTGCAAGATCAGGAAATTGGGAAGGAGCCGTGCTCATACTGAGGGCCTCATGCGCCGAGTTTCAAACGATTAGCGATATTGTTTTTCTGCATATGGGACGAGCCGCCGACAATCGGTAGGCTCACTGCATCACGCACATAACGCTCCATGTCCATCGCGTCAGAGAGCCCATAGGCTCCAGTGACGCGCTGACAGATCTGCGTCACTTCGGCAGCGCCCTCGCAACAAAAGAGCTTGGACATCGACGTTTCGACCGAGCAAGGTCGCCCCTGATCGGCAAGCCAGGCCGCACTGTAAAGCATCATGCGCATGGCCCGCACTTTCGTCCGCGCATCGACAAGCATATGACGCACTACCTGATGCTCGGCAATCGCGCGGCCAAATTGAACGCGTTGTTCGGCATAGGTCCATGCGTCAGCCACCGCCGCTTCCGCGATGCCCAGCGCGCAAGCCGACAGTTCGAGTTTCTCGACCTCCAACGCGCGGCCCGCCAATTGGCTCCAGCCTTTGTTCCACATCGCCTCGCCACCGAGAATATTAGCGGCCGGCACGCGCACATCGTCGAACGTTACATCCTTGGTCTCAACCCCGCGGATGCCCAGATGACCGAGCGGCGTGATCGTGACGCCGGGAAGTGTCGGCGGCACCAGCACAATAGAGAGGTTCTTGTAGCGCTCTTCCTTGGGGCCGGTGCGCAGCAGGCAAAAAATATAGTCAGCGATATGCGCGCCCGTGCACCAACGCTTGGCACCGTTGATGACAATCTCGTCGCCGTCGCGCCGCGCCATCGTTTCGACAGAGGCAAGATCGCCACCCACATTGGGTTCCGATAGCCCATAGGCAAAGAGAAGGTTGCCGCTGGCGACCTTGGGCAACAGATCACGCTTTTGCGCCTCGCTGCCGCTCTCGCCAAGGTTCATGCCTGCATAGCAAACCGCCATGATATAGGGACACGCCACCGCGGTTGAGCGTTTAGCCAGCTCCTCGACCACCGCCATGGTCGCGTAAATGTCGATGCCGCTGCCGCCGTGAGCCTCTTCGACCGTCAGGCCCATCAGGCCCATCTCTGCGAGCTTTGCCATCACTTCGCGCGGATAAATATTGTCGCGGTCCCAGAGCCTCGCTTTTTCGCGCGGCATCTCAGCGGCCACCAGCCGCTGCACGCTGGCGCGCAACAAATTCAGATGTTCGGGCTCATCAAAATTGATCATCGCCTCGTTTGTGCCCTCAGCCATCGTTCAGCGTCCCGTAAATTTGGCAGGGCGTTTTTCCAGAAACGATCTAACCGCTTCGCGATGATCCTCGGTGGCAAAGGTTTGCATCTCATAGGCGATGGAGGCATCGAGGATCGAGTGTGCCAATTGCTTCAAGCCGATGTTAACGGCGACCTTTGAATATTTGATCGCCAGCGTCGCGCCCGCGGCAAGACGCGCGGCAAAGGCATCGACGTGTTGGTCAAGTTCAGCGTCCGCGACAACGTGATTGATGAGGCCGATACGCTCAGCTTCGCCCGCCTTCACCGGATCACCCGTCATGAGGTATTCCTTAGCGCGCGCATAACCGACAAGCTGCGGCCAGATAATAGCGCCGCCATCGCCAGCCACAATGCCCGCGCGCACATGCGGATCGGCAAAGCGTGCTGTGTCGCCCGCAAAGATCACATCGCACATCAGCGCAATCGTCGCGCCGAGCCCAACGGCGGGGCCGCGCACTTTGGCAATGATCGGCTTTTCAAGATCAAGCAACGAGAAGATGATGCGCTTGGCTTCCGCGGCGCTCGGGCCGCTTTCGCCCGCTTCAAAGGATCGCTTCATCCAGTTGAGATCACCGCCTGCTGAAAAAGCCGCGCCTTCGCCCGTCAGCACCACCACATCGCTATGGCGGTCGTCTGCTGCATCAAGGAAGATGGAGGACAGCTCGCGATGCATCTCGCCATCCACCGCATTCATCAATTCGGGATTGCTCAGCGCCAGCGTCAGTACCCGGCCTTGTCGGCTGGCTTTGATGCGGTTGTAGCGGTTGAAATCGACCTCGTGGTCGGCGTGCGTTGCACCTGACATGGCCTCACTCTCCCCGGCGTTAGACGTGTTTGTTTGGCCGATTGTGACCCGTGCCGTCGCCGATGAAAAGTCCGCCGTTGAATTAGGCGGCCTGACAGCACAGAAATTTGCCACAAATGAAAAACCCCGGCGCGATGGCCGGGGTTTTTATTTCTTGTTTTTTTGGAGGGCGACGGCGCCTAGCTGCCGGTGCTGAATTTGAAGCCCACTTCGTCAGCCGCCTTGGTGGCATCGTCAGGCTGCAATTTAACGCCCGGCTCGCCAAACACCGCGATCTGATGGTCGGCTGCTGGCAGAACTGCGACATAGCCCAAACGGTCCGCGCGGGTCACTTCGGTGAAGTTCTCGCCACCATCCGTGCTATAGCCGATGTAGCCCTGCAACCCGACAAGCACGACGGTGCCATCGGCAAGTTCATAGCTGCCACCGACGGACTTGTCGGTGCCGCTGTTGATCTTTGCCCATGTCAGGCCGTCATCGTTCGAGCGATAGACATTGCCGCGCATCCCGTAGATCAGGGCGGAGCCATTTTTAAGCTCCAGACCACCCCAGAACGAACCTTCATAGCTGGTCTGGATTTCCGTGAATGTCGCGCCCTTATCGGTCGAACGGAAGACTTTGCCGAATTCGGCCGCCACAATGATGGTGCCAGTGTTCGTCGCAAAGACTTTGTTGAGATGCGAATCTCCCGTGCTCCCTGCGACCAGGGCGCGCTGGGTCCAAGTCTTACCGCCATCATTTGTCTCAACGACAAAGGAGAAGGCCCCCATGGCGAATCCATGGTTTTCGTCAGTAAAATAGACCGACATGATCGGCGATTGAGATTCGATGTTATGATAGGACGGCGTCCACGTATTGCCGCCGTCGTCAGTGCGGATGACCGTGCTGTCGTGACCGCCGGCATAGCCGATCTTGTCGGTGACGAAATAGACCGAGGTGAGTGTCACCTGGGTCGGAACGGTCTTGGCTTGCACCCAAGTCTTGCCGCCATCGTCGGAATAGACGACATGGCCGAACTGGCCAACCGCAACCAAACGATTGCCAGCCATTGCGGCTGCCAAGAGCAGATCATGGCTCGACAGTTTCGATGGCGTGGCATATTCGATTTTATCCTGGTCAGCTGCTTCGGCAGCGCGCGCGTGCGAGCTGAAAACCAGCGGTGCTGCGGCAAGGACAAATGCCAAGGCCGTAGCGGATAGGATTTTGCCAATAATTGGCGAATTCTTGCCAATGATTGGCAAACTCTTGAAAGAAGACAACATGATGTGACCGAGGCTCCCTGCACTCTGCGTTACAAGCGGCGCCCCAAATCTGGATGTTCGGCAAGCCAAACCCCGGAAAAACGGTCGCAACGCTTTCATTCTTATCCCGGCTCTGATGGCGGGTTGGTTTCATTCAGTGGAACCAGATTAAGGAACCTGGCTTTAGCCGTCGCCTTTCTGCAAGAAAAATATGGATTTCAGACCCTTGGCACTAAAGCAGCCAAATCCCCAAATACGTCAATCATCCAAATCGCTAAACAGAAAGAAGGCCGGGCCTCGGTTTACCCAAGGCCCGACCCTTAGACATTAGACGCTTTTTTAGCGCACGCCAAGCTGACGAATCGAGTTCGGCGTATAACGGCTGCGATCAAGCTCGTCGGCGAAATAGTTAACCGGCGGCTCTTCGTTCTGCATGGCAAGCGCGAGATAGCGGCCAGCCTGCAAGTCATAGACGATTTCGGCAGAAGACCCACAGAGCGGCACGTTATAACGCTGCACCTGCTGGAGCTCCTGAACGCGCCAGAGCTGACCACGACCGTCGTAGAGTTCGGCCGAGGAGATCTCCCATGCATCTTCGTCATTGTGATAGACGCGACGCGCATAGACGTGGCGGGTCGTCGGCTTCAGGATGGCTTCAAAGTTCCAGGTCCGATGCAGTTCGTAACGGATTTTGTCCTGGTTCAGATGGAGCGGCGTCACAAAATCTTTGTAAGGCGTGTGCTCGGCCACATAGTCATTGGCAGCAATGATATTAGGTGTCTTGTCGATGACCCTCCAGTCATAACGGTCAGTCGCGCCGTTATAACCATCAAAGCTGTCAGATGTGGACAGACCGTCGGAGTTCGTGCCGGGGTTGTCATAGGCGATGTTTGGCGCACGACGCACGCGACGTGTACCAGGGCTGTACTGCCAAGCCTGACGGCCACCGTTGATGGTCGCATTCAAGGCTTCGAGCACGAGGATCACGTTACCCGCTTCACGCGCCGGAGCGATTGTGTTCGCAATGTAGTAGATCGACGTGTTGTCGAGATCTTCAGCCGTCTTGTGAGCCGGGTTCGACCAATCAAGAATAGCTTCGTCCTGCACGATGCTAAGTGTGTAATCACCACCACGTGTCACAGGCGCGGCAGCAAACTGACGCACGACCTTGAACGCACGATAACGCAGCGTGTGGTTCCAGATCATTTCGTTGGCATTGTTCGGGATCGGGAACGGGAAGCCCATGATGGCCTTACCAACGCCTGAACCGCCGCCATTGAGTATGCCAACCTTGGCGTTGTTCTTGGTCGCGGCATATACGCTGTCAGGATAGGCGCAGCTACGGCGCGTCTGATAGACGTTCATCTTGTAGTCTGGGTAGGCCTTCATCATGGCCTTATAGCCAGCCGATACCACCGCATCATACTGCGCGACGTTGCCGGCATTGATCGTGTATTTGATCGGGTCGCTGGCAAACGGGTCGGCAAGATGGTCGCCCGGTTTGTAGCTGACATTGCTCGGCACAGTCTGCAGTCCACCCGTCCAGGCCGGGATATCCCCTTCACCAGCCATTTCAGCACCGATTGGCGTCAGATCATTGCCAAGACGGTTGACCTGTGCATCCGGCACTTGTGCAAAGGCGCTGCTACTCAGTGCGCCGAACACAAAGGCGGAGACCAACATGGTCGTCCTATTCATGTACGTTCCCTCCACTTGATATATTTTTTTCAGAACTCGACGATTTTCCGCCTTAGTTCGGTTCTCTCCCCAACTCTGCGGGAATAATTGCAAAACAGCAAGATGTCGCAAACACGGGCAACCCTAATTCGTGGTCAATCTGTGGCTCATGCGCATCTAAAAGTGGCCAAACCAGCCAGAATTGAGTTCCACAGACATTAAATATTTTTAATGTAAAATTTTGGGCCACTTCAATGGCTGAAATGAAGGCCTGCGCAATGGCGCATTTGGGCAATCCATTACAACGCATAGCCTTATTAATCTGTCAACGGAACAATAATGATGGCGGCTCCGCCTATCTCTTTGGCGCGCGCGAGACAATCAGCAAGCCAACAAAAGTTGGATTCAACCGCAGCTTTTCCGGCAAAGCAGAAACGGCAATTTCTCTTCGACTCAGAGAAACCCCAGCAGTGTTTCCACTGTCGAGCTCAAGGGTGAAATCCAAAGAAAAACCCGGCAGTGGAAGCACTGCCGGGCTCGATCTTTAATGTCTCTTATACGTTCGGATCAGAATGCATAGGAGATGTTGATCGCGACGTTATCGCGGTCAACGGCGTCATTGTATTTATCGTTACCAAAGAAGTTGGTGTATGAAATACCACCCTTCCAACTGCTCTGAAAGGACCCGTTAAGCGCGAGGTTGACCGACTTGCGTCCCTGACGATAGTTCGAGTAAGGCGCAGGTGTATTACCCGAAACGTCATGGCTGAAGGCCATCGTCGGCGACAGAGTGAAGGCTGTGCCAAAGGCGTTGTTATACTGCAACTGACCCAGCAACACGTAGCCCCACGCCGAATTTGTGGCACGGCAACCAGAACGTTCCGCCAGCGCCAAGAAGCCACCAAGCGGCAAATCCGTACCGCCATTGCAGACATTGCCCCAGCGAACACCACCAACTGTTGTATTGGGAAAGTTGGGATCAAAATGCACTTCGCTTGGCGCATCAGGGAAATACGTCGCACCAACTTCGGTCACAAAGATACCAACGTCAGCACCAAGGCTGTGGACGAGAGCGTTCGAGTTGGTATAGATCGCGGTCGTACCAACCTG
The DNA here is from genome assembly GCA_041688015.1 of Parvibaculaceae bacterium. Classification (GTDB taxonomy): domain Bacteria; phylum Pseudomonadota; class Alphaproteobacteria; order Parvibaculales; family Parvibaculaceae; genus Parvibaculum. The sequence continues at coordinate 328,985 of JBDNIY010000017.1, read as the reverse complement.
AGCCGTGAACATCTTAGTGCGCTGATAACCCGTGACGTCATACGTCTGGGCCCCAAGACCTGCCGACCCACAAGTGCGGTGCAGTGTGTCGCGACCATTGATCCCCTGCATGGTTGTCAGGCCAAGGATCTGTTCAAAGATACAGGTGGAGTCCAGAGCCGCAATCGTGATCTGGTCTGTATCCAACTGAACCGGAGCGTTGGAGCGATAACTCGTTTCGCCCTGAACACCCCAGGTACCGATGGTGGTATTGAAGCTGGCGCCGACCATGCGAATATTTTCAGGATATTCAAGGTAGAGGCCAAGTGCCGGTGTAGCAGTAGCCACCGTGACGATTTCAGCACCGTCATTGAGCAAGGAAGTGCCCAGCGTACGGTTGGACTGAAGAGCAACTAGGGCGCAGTTGACAATCGCCGCCTGCAGTGCCGAGTTGTTATTAACGACGACGGTACCCTGTGCCGCCCCAAAGGTAACGGAAATGTCTGCACCGACGACGCCGCCGGCAAATGGCGAACCAACCGGGTTCGTAACAACGGTGCCAACAGTAGCGCCACTGTAGAAATTGTCCGCCAGAGTTGTAGCGGCGGCAAGGATACCATTAGAATCGGTGGACGTCTGGTTCATTGTCTGAGCCGCCGCCAACGTTACAGGGCCTCCGAAGCCAGCTCCCAAAGGCAAGCCATAGAAAGCACCCGGCTGGGCAGTGCCGCCGCCGGAAGCGGCATTGCAGCCCGCCATAGCCGCACCGCGACCCGTACTTGACGAATTCAAACCTGCCGCAGAATAGCTTGTGAAAGTCGTGGTGGCCGGATTGACAGTCACGCTCTCGCTAGCGATCGGCAGACGCGAATGCGTGTTGGTGAAATAGAGGCCAAACTCGGTGTTATTCAGATCTTCCGAGTACCAACGCGCCGCAACGCCCCATTGACCGCTGTTTCGAGCGTAACGGTCTTCGTCACGCTTAATAACTGAAGTATCGCCAGCTGCGACACGCAAGGCTTCGGTATTGCCAATTGGCCACCCGCCAAGGTTAGCTACGCCATTGTTATATTGCGTGTAATTGAGAGCATTGGGACTGGTGCAATTGCGATACGAGGCATACGGATCGGCAGAACCCGCCCAAGCCGCCGTAAAGGCATTCGATACGGTGTTGTTACCGCTGCAATTGCGCAGAAGGTTGCCGCCGGGACCACCGGTCAGGAACGAGTAGTTATTGTTGTTCCCGCCAACGGCAGCAACGTCAGAACCAGCAAAAGGCGTACCGGCACGGTCAATAGCAAAGGTATCCCACTTCAACTGATAGAAAGCTTCCAGCGAAAGATTATGGGGAAGGCCGATTGAGGCGTCCAAGGCCCAGACAGGAATAAAGAATTCCTTGAGCTCAGCACCGGGACGACGAACCGCGCCCACGTCAATCGGGTTGAAGGTGTTGATACCGTTCTGGATGAACGTGCTTTCACCCCAGCTGATGACCTGCTTACCAGCACGAACGTTTAGCGGCAAGTCGCCAACGTTATAATTCGCGCTCACGTAGAAATCGAGAAGCTTGACGTTGCGCGCAGCATCCGCCTTGCCGTCCCGCAGGCCATAACGCGCGTAGCTGGAATCTTTAGACAGTACAGCGTCATAGTAAGACGCCAGACGACCGAAGAATTTGTAATTCTCCCAGCTTGCTGACAAATCATTCGTCATTTTGACGACGCCACTTGTCAAATCGCCGCGGGAGAAGTTCAAACGACCGTCATCTGTGTTGATCGAGCCGGTGGTCGCTGGGACCGCAGTCAACAGGGTCATGCCGGCGTCGCCGCCCGGGGAAGCATCTGAAGGAGCAAGCCCCGCCGGAAGATTGACATTGCCCACGGTGCTCTGAAGCGGACCGCCATTACTCGTTGGCAACAACTTATGGTCAGTGTTGGCGACATTCATTGATGCGCCAGCGCTGATAGTCGTGTCCAAATTGAATTTCACAGAACCGAAATTATATTCGACGGCCTGTGCCATGCCCGCAGATGCAACCAGGCCCACCGTAACGGCGGAACCTAGAAGCAGCCTTCGCAAGCTTCTATTAATCATTGAGCGATCCTCCTCGATCCTCTTGGCTTCTACTAACTGCAGCCTGGATCGGGAGGTTGAATCGATGGATGTTAAGCCCCACTCGACTGCCCCCCCGGCCAGTCAGCATCCCTCATCTCGTAGCCGACATTCTATGCATCCATGTGTCAAGGCGCAGTTAGCCCGCAAAAACAGATGCAAACTACATTCACCCTCGGTATGGCAAATTTGACACGTATTTAAGCTCTGCAAACCGCCTTAGGGGCGTCGCTCAACAATATGAGCAATCGCAACATGATATGTTGCGTTGCAAAATTATTTGCATAAAATCAATTCAGCACACGGATTAGCTGAGGCGTTTCAGGGCCTTCAGTGCGGGTGCTGCATAGCGAGCATTTCACCCATAGTCGGCATTTGGGCCGGCATCTGACCCGGCATCATGTGCCCCGCAGCAGCGCTGGCCACCGGCGGCTTCATCTGCACCGGCACGGCCACATCAAGGCCGCCTGCCTTGGCAAACACCAGATGCATCACAATACTGCCGCCCTCGGTCAAGGGCTTGGTGAGGCCGATCAACATGACGTGAAGCCCGCCCGGCGCCACATTAACGCTCTTGCCCGCAGGCAACGGCAGGGCGGCGAGTTTGCGCATCCGCATGATGTTGCCGTCCATCGTCATGTCATGGATTTGCACCTTGGCGGCTGCATCGCTCTCCACTGAAACCAGCGTGTCGTCGCTCGTCCCGTGGTTCGTGAGCGTGAAATAGGCCGCCCCTGTCTTGCCCGTGCTGGGCCGCGCCCAGGGGTTGGTGACTTCGACGTTCCCTATTTTGTAGGTTTGGCTCTGCTGGGAATCCTGAGCTTGTGCCGCCTGCACGCCCGCAAGGCCAAAGGCAACAAAGCCAAGCACGGTCAAAAATTTCAAGCGGCGCATGGTCAATCTCCTGTCAGTCACAATGAGCAAATCCTAACTCAGCCTCTGCATGGCTGCGAGCGATCTGCCCATGATTGCGCGCCCGATGGTCAATCTGTCGCGGAGCAGGGGCGCGCACACCGTTGGAAAAGCGCAGAAATCAGCCACCTGTGCTCTGGTCGTCCCTAGAAAATGCTAACTATTATCAATTGCATTGCACAAAATTCTCTGTCATTCTTTTGGCTGGCGAACCGCTCAGACATGCTGTCGTCACATCTGCTCTGCCGGAGAAACATCTTGTTTGTATGTATCTGCAATGCCCTAAACGACCAGACTGTGCGCACCATTGTCGCTTCAGGCGCAGGCACCTCGCCCGGTGCCATTCTGCGCAGCGCGGGCTGCAAGCCCCAATGTGGCCGTTGCCTGCCCGACATGGCCGAGATGATCACCGAGCACCAGACCGCATCGGCCTTTGCCAAAGCCGCTGACTAATAAGGGGGCAGCCGACTAAACCGCCCCAAAGCCATTTCACCTTCAAAGCCGTCTGACCTGCCGCAAATTGCCGTTTGACGGGCACTCCCGTCCAGCCGACCATCGTGGTTGATTCCACAAAGCAATAGGAGCGGCGCTATGAAGGGCGACCCCAAGGTCATTGAACTTCTCAATTCAGCGCTCAAACTCGAACTGACCGCCATCAACCAGTATTTTCTCCATGCCCGCATGTTCAAAAACTGGGGCTTCAAGCGGCTGGGCGAGATCGAGTACCATGAGTCCATCGACGAAATGAAACACGCCGACACGTTGATCGAGCGCATTCTCTTTCTCGAAGGCCTGCCCAATCTTCAAGATCTCGACAAAATCCGTATCGGCGAAAATGTCGTCGAGGCGCTCCAATCCGATCTCAATTTAGAAATGAAGGCGCATCCGTTCTACCGCGATGCCATCACCTATTGCGAAAGCAGCCGCGACTACATCACGCGCGAACTGTTCGAGCGCATTTTGGAATCAGAGGAAGAACATATCGACTTCCTCGAAACCCAACTTGAACTCGTCAAAAGCGTCGGCGTCGAAAACTACCTGCAATCGCAAATGGGCGAGGGAGACGCCGCGTCCTAGAGCTTGTGTTTCACCCAGCGCGCCGTATCTGAAATATCTTGTCCTGCGCCCTCGACGGTGCTGCAGGCGCTCAACGTGCCGCATATCAGGACAAGCAGGATCAATATGCTTTTGGTCATAGCCTAAACCTCGAAACGCTCAAAACCTACGATCTGCGAGGCCGCCATGAAGCGGGCGGCCGCGCCTTGGGTCACACCTATGATCGCAGAAAATGGCAAATATGAGATAGCCGTCATATGAGTGACTTCGCCGCAACCCAGACCGCCCGGCGCTGCCACTCGACAAGCCCCATCCACATGATTGCATTTGCCGCGCCCTCTCCTCATGCTGACGCCAACAGAAAATGGGAGAGAAAATAAAATGGCAAAGCAACTGCTTGAAGACTTGCTGGTGGTGGATTGTGCCAGCTTCATCGCCGGCCCCGCCGCTGCCACTATCATGTCGGACTATGGCGCGCGCGTGATCAAGATCGAACCCCCCGTCACCGGCGACAGCTACCGCCAACTCATCAACGTGCCGGGGATGCCGCCTTGCGAGAAGGATTATTTCTGGACATTGAACAGCCGCAACAAGGAGAGCCTCGCGCTTGACTTAAAGCACCCCGATGGCCGCGCTGTGCTCGACACGCTGATCGCCAAGGCCGATGTCTTCATCACCAATTTCCCAAGCCCCATCCGCAAGCGCCTCCGGCTCACCGCCAACGATGTGCTGCCGCTCAACGACCGCCTGATCTATGCCTCGCTCACGCCCTACGGCGAAGACGGCCCGGAAAAAGACCGCACCGGCTATGATGCCACCGCTTGGTGGGCGCGTTCGGGCATGATGGACGCCGTGCGTGCCAGCCCCTCGACCGAGCCCGGCTTTGCCGTCCCCGGCATGGGCGATCACCCAACAGCCGTCGCCCTTTACAGCGCCATCATGACCGCACTCTATCGCCGCGAACGCACCGGGCGCGGCGGCGAAGTCTCGACCTCACTGCTCGCCAACGGCCTTTGGTCAAACGGCGTCTGGATGCAAGCCGCGCTTTGCGATGCTGACTTTTCAACCCGGCTTGAGCGCGGCCAGCGCAGCGCGCTCACCGAACTCTATCAATGCCGCTGCGGGCGCTGGTTCATGCTCGCCATCCTCAACTGGCAACGCGAATGGCCGCTATTTGCCAAGATGCTTGGCCATCCTGAATGGCTGAGTGACCCGCGCTTTGAAAGCGCGGATGCGCGCCGCGCCAATGCCGCAGCCCTCGTCGCGCTGATCGAAACAGAAATCGCCAAACGCGCTTGGAGCGAATGGAAACCGATGCTCGAAGCCGCCACCATCACCTTCGGCCCCATCGCGCAATCAGCCGATCATTTGACCTGCGAACAAGTCGCCGCCAACCACATGCTGCCCGAAATCGAAAACGCCAATGGTTTGCGCACTGTCGATAGCCCCATCCGCATCGAAGGCGAAACCAAAGCGCGCCCCCGCATGGCTCCCGGTATCGGCCAGCATTCGCGCGCCGTGCTCGCCAGCATCGGCATGGATGCCACCGCCATCGACAAGCTGATTGCGTCAGGCGCGGTGGCTGACTAGTTGGAACCAAGTGTATTCGATCTACAGATGATAATCCAAGGATGGACGTCATGAAATATCTTGCCGCCGCTCTGGTTCTTGTCGGTCTCGCTTGGTTCGGCATGAACCAAATGAGCGACGCCCAAACGGCCACGGCCTTTACCCACAGCAAGGACGTCGATCTTCAGGGCTATTACATCCCGATCAAGGAAGTCCGCATCAGCAACTACAAGCTCAACAACATCTCGATCGGCGCACCGGCCGAACTCACAAAATTCGAAAAATATGACAAAAGCGACATCCCGACCTACGCACCTGCCATGATGCAATTCGACGACACGACAAGCCCCACCGGCAAAAACGAGCTAGGCCAGATCTACTACGAAACGACCGAACGCGTTCTGCCTTCGGGCTACACGATCACCGCCAAAAAATTTACTTTCACCGGCACCGGCCCCGGCAAAACCCTTGGCCCCGTCACCTTCGACGCCAAACCCGACCTCAAGAAGATCAAGGCCGCCCGCAAAAATCCTGCCCGTATCAGTGACGGCGCAGCGCTTGTCGGCACACTCACAGTCGGCAAGACGACGATCAGAAATGTCGAACTGATGTGGTACGGCGGGGAATAAAATCTCAAAAATAATAAGATCGTGCCAAATGTTCTGACGACGGACACAGCAAACAAACCGCCTATCGGTTCGCTTCCTGCGATCCTTTTCATGCTTCGGCCTCGCACCCTTGCAGAAAACGTCGAGGCTCAGTCTGCCTCTTCGCGCGATCCGCTAAACGGAATCAGCATCGGCACACGCCGCCGATAGGATACATATTCCTCCCCAAACGCCGCCACCAGATCCCGTTCTTCAAAATAGAGCGCAATCAGGATGTAGAGCGTGGACCCCGCAGCAAACACAAGATGACCAAGGCTCATCGTCGGTGCCGCCCAGAATGCAATTATGAAGCCCAGCATGATCGGATGCCGAACCAGGCCATAGAGCAACGGTGTATGAAAAGGAATGGCGTTTGCAACGCGCCCACGAAATCCGGCATAGGCCTGAGTAAGCCCGAACAATTCGAAATGGCTGAGCATGAAGGTGGAAAGCAGTACCACCAGCCACCCTAGGCCGAAGATGCCGAGCATAATCTGGGCGGCGAGCCCATCCAGTGCCCAGATCGTCGCGTTGATCGGACGCCACTGCCAGAATAGCAACACAAGCGTCAGATTGGTCGCGACGACATAGGTGCTGCGTTCGATGCTGTCGGGCACAATCTTGGTCCACCAGCGCTTGAAGGCCGGGCGCGCCATCACGGTATGCTGAATGGCGAAAATGCCGATCAATGCCAGATCGACAATCAACGCGATGTGCCACGGCCCTTCGGCACCGGAGTCGATCATCTTGGGAACCAGCAGGTTGCCCACAAAACCTATCAGATAGAGAAAAGCGCCGAGAAAAAAGACATAGGCTGCCAAGGCGTAAAGCATCTGCAGAAACTTGCTCATAAGACGATCCTCCCCAATGTTGATCTCATCCCACACCTAAAACCTGTTGGTCGAAATTGGCCCGGACAATTCAGCCAAAATTGTCCGCTACTGTACCGGTCGGGAGATGGTACGGTTCCCCATGCCCCAAGTACCTCCAAGTCTTGTCGCCAACGCACGTCGCCCTGCTGGCGATCCACGGTCCGCCGCCAATTGTCTGTTCGAGGCCGTACAAATGGGGATAGACCAGAATGCGCTCACAAGCGGAATGCGGATGCCCTCGATCCGGGTCATGGCTCATGCATGCAACGCCAGCCGACATTCGGTTGTGGCGGCCTATGACCGATTGACGGCCCGGGGATATCTGACGGTTCGCCCCGGCGCTGGCTTTTATGTTGCTGAAGGACATCGGCCCGTCGCTCCCGAGCCTGAACAACGTCGAGGATATGAGGTTGCTTGGCTGGTTCGCGAAGTCCTCGAGGCCTCCGACGACTGGCTGAAAGTGGGAGGGCCTTGGCTGCCAGATGATTGGCTCGACGTTGACGCCATTCAGCAGGCCATCAGGTCGCTCGCACGAGGAGGCGATTCCAGCCATCTCACCAGATACGGGCAACCCCAAGGCTATCTGCCCCTGCGCCAGGAGTTGCAACATCTTCTCCTGAAAATCGGTGTTGAGGTCGGTCCCGAGCAGATCCTAACCACCAACGGAAGCACGCATGCATTCGATCTGATCGTGCGCAAATTGATCAGACCCGGCGATGTCGTTCTTGTCGACGATCCGGGTTATTATAATCTTTTCGGATTCCTTCGTTTTCAGGGCGCGCGATTGATCGGGGTCCCAAGGCTAACCGATGGGCCTGACGTGGACGCCCTGCGCGCCCTTGCGACTGAACATGGTGCCCGGATTTTCATTACCCAGTCCGCATTGCACAATCCCACCGGATCGAACACATCGCCCGCCGTCGCTCACCGACTTCTGGAAGTAGCGCGAGATCTGGATTTGACCCTGATCGAAGATGATACCTACTGCGATCTCGACCCGGCACTCAGTCCACGCCTAGCAACACTCGATCAACTGGACCGAGTGATATATGTGCGGAGCTTCTCAAAAGCCCTTTCAGGCAGTTTGCGCGTAGGTTTCATTGCGGCCAGTAGAGAGCAGATCGATATTTTGACCAATATCAAGACCCTCACGGCGATCACGACATCTCTGTTCGCTGAGAAATTCGTATACCGCCTGCTGACCGACGGCCACTACGGACGTTTTGTCAGACGTATCCATGGACGCATTGCACAGGCACGAACCTCGGCGCTCGAGTTGCTGCGTGGCGCGGGCATGCAAATATTTGTCGAGCCGAAAGCCGGCAATCTACTCTGGGCGCGATTTCCTAGGATCGACGATACGAGGCGTCTGGCGGCTCAGGCCCGAGATCAGGGTGTAATCCTTGGGATCGGCGATGCCTTCCGGCCCAATTTGGAACCCTCACCGTGGATGCGTTTCAATGTCGCTCTTTGCGACGACCCAAGACTCAGCCGCTTCCTCAACCAGATCCAGACATCGGACCCAGAGCCCGGCATCGGACAACATGAAATAGACCGACGCCCATAGAGCCTTCTGAAACAAGACTGGCCCGCAAGTAGACCGGCGTTGGGCCTAATCATAAAAACTTTGGAGCGGTCGAAAGAATTCGAACCCTCGACCCCAACTTCGGCAAAACCACTACCTAATTTAATGGTGCCGCTTGGGTGACTCGAACACCCGACCCCATCATTACGAATGACACATTCGCTATAATCACTTGCCGACACCAGACGAAATAAGCCATATTTTAAAGGGTTTCTTTCGGCGCACACCCTATTGACCCGACGCAGGAACGTGGTAGCTTGGTTGCTAGAGCGGCGCTAGCAACCCAACGTTTCAGATGGTGAAGATGTCCGGCAATCGAAAAATTTCGTTGGATACCGTGAAACGCATTAAGCCAGGTGAAGCCATCTGGGACACGGACGTGATGGGATTCGGCGTGAGGTGCCAAAAGAAGGCGAAGGTCTATTGCCTCAAATATCGGATTGGGGGCCGGCAGCGTTGGTACATAATTGGGCGCCATGGCTCGCCCTGGACGCCTGAATCGGCCCGCAAGGAAGCGCAACGTCTGCTAGGTGCCGTTGTAGCGGGCAAAGACCCCGCAGAGGAAAAGGCCACAGGACGCGCTGCAAAGACCGTTAAAGACCTTGTCAGCAAATTTGTTGAAGAGCATGCCGAGGCAAAGCGCAAATCCCGCACGGCTGAAAATTACCGCGATGTGCTGGAACGTTTAGTGGTCCCCAAATTGGGCCACAGATATGCCAAAGACATCACGCGCGCCGACATCCGCAAATTGCATAACGACTTGCTGGAAATTCCTTCTCAAGCCAACAAGGTTTTGGCCGTGCTTTCAAAAATGTTCAACATGGCGGAAGCATGGGGCATGAGGCTGGATGGTTCTAATCCATGCCGACACATTGAAAAATACAAAGAAACATCGAGAGAGCGTTTTCTATCTTCCAAGGAGTTTGGGGACTTAGGCGATGCTTTGCGGACCTTTGAAGAGCGATGGGCACAGGCAAAGAAAATTGAGGCACAAATTGAAGCTGCCAAGTTGAATGGCGACGTAGGGCGCGCTCAGGCCCTCAGGCTTGAATTAAAGACCATAGGGCGCATCATCACCCCGTGGGCAATAGCCGCCATCCGGCTTCTCATACTCTCGGGCGCTCGGCTTTCTGAGATCCTCACACTCGAATGGACGTGGGTGAATTTTGAAAATGGCACGGCCCGATTGCCCGACTCCAAAACAGGCGCAAAGACATTGCAACTTGCGCCGCCCGCAATCGAAGTCCTCAATTCAATTCCGCGCATCAAGGACAATCCATACGTCATCGTTGGCGCGAAGGACAAGGCGCACATGGTGAACTTGCAAAAGCCGTGGCGCGAGGTCCGAACGCTCGCAAAATTGCCCGATGTTCGTATCCACGATTTGCGGCATGCATTTGCTTCTGTGGGCGCATCATCCGGCATGGCGCTACCGATCATTGGCAAATTGTTAGGCCATAGCCAGCCACAGACTACCGCACGTTATGCACACTTATCCGATGACCCGATGAAAGAAGCAGCCAAATCAATTGCAGGCCGAATAGCTGCCGATATGAACGCACACCCACCCGCCGAAGTCATAGACCTAAAGGAAAAGCGAAAATGAAATTGTCTTTTGAACAAGAAACCCTTCTTGGCGACTTGGATTACACCATGAAGGCCCTTCAAACCTTGGGAGAAGAAGCGTCAGATGAATTTGCCAGCCACATCAAAACGCGTGGCGGTGAAGGTGTCCTTTATAACCCCATGCCCACACTCCAACATTTCTTGATGATCGCAGCCGACATGGTGGGCAAGCTGCAAGAGTTAAAGGACGATCGCCAGCTAGCGGCATAACGACAAATCTTGAAATGGCGCGGCTAGGCTGATCCCCGAACACCCGACTCCGCACGGGCTGCCGCGTCACACATTTTGCGGATACGCACTCGCGGAGGGCGTTAAGTGGCAAACAAAAAAAATGAGTCCGTCTGTCTGACGTTGGCGGAACAATTAGCACTGGCTGACATTTTGACGCGGCATGGGTGGATGCTCTACTCCCCCGATCAATTGATGACCGCACGGAATTATTCAGAGAAATCTTATGTGCGGGTGGAGATGTTCGCTCAGGATGCCGAACGAGGTGACAAATCGGCATTGTTTGAAATTCTGTCGCAACTCTATTTCAACTTGCAAAGACCGATTGCCGCCCATTTTCCTGACCCCGCGCGTGAATTCCTATTGAGAATTATCAAGACATCTATGGCTCCCGCAATGCGTGCTAAGGCGGTGAATGCAAAAGACAGGTTTGAAAAAATATCCTTTGCGTTGAAGGTAAAAAGGGGTGGCCAATTGAAGCCCGCTTCGCGAGAGCTAGAGCGGCATGCAATTGCATTGGAAGCCAAAGCCGACATGACGATCAAGGAACGGCTTGCTGCCATCCAAGTCCATCGAGAGCTCTTGCAAGGAAACTCTGAAGCCATCGACGACAAAACATATCGGGACATTGTGAAACGAGCGCGAGAACGCGAAAGAAGGCACCGCGATATAAGCACCAAAATGCCGAGAGCGATTGATTGATAAAAATGTTGAATGCCCATATTCAGCACCCGTTATCGCTTCCTAAAAACTCATGATGATGGACCCCATCGAGCCGCACCTAGTGCGCCAATTCATGAGGAATAACGATGAACCCGATTCTTACCGTCAATAACGCAGCAGACCATCTCCATGTGCATGTGCGGACACTTGAGCGATGGAGACAAACCGGCGAAGGCCCCCGCTATGTGCGCATGGGCCACCGCGTAGGCTATCGCCAATCCGATCTTGAAATATGGCTAGAAGCTAATGCCCGCACCTCAACAAGCGAGGGCGCGGCATGAGCGATAACGCAATACATCCCCCATTTGGGCCACGTTGGCCCGCAACCGTCAGCGGCGGAGATTGGCGCAAGACACTTCCCGATCCTAAGGTGGAGAGCGTTGGGCGCAAGTACGACTTCGCCTATGAGTAAATTGCCACGATCGATAGATACGAGCGTGCAACGCTCATCACAATGTTTCAGATTCTTGAGTATTCTGCCAGCGGCGGAAGCTCTATGAGAGAATCGTTGCCGCGCTACGATGAGTTCGTTTCTGCGCTGATAGCAAAGCACGGGGGCAACCCAAATGAGTGACGATTTGCCAATTGCAAAACAGAGTCCTGCTTACTGTGGATTTGGAGAGCCCGCCGAAGTTGCCGCCGCTCGGGCGCACGATGTCAAAATGACGCCCAAGCAAGTTGCCGCGATGGATGTAGCTGTTAAGGCTAGGCAGCAGGTGGAAGCGGATATGGCCCAGGGGCATTCGGGCCTAGTGGCACTTGCCAAACGTCGCCACATCGTAGACCCGGACAAATGGGCACAAGATGAATTGGCTCGAAGGGAAGCCCGTCAGCACGGTGCGAACAAGGCACCCTCTACGCCAGCAGCTAAGGCGCGGGAGAATGTCGAGCTGTGCGAGGGCAGAAAGGCGCTGCCAGCCAAGAAGGAAAGCAAACCACAGATAAAGCTAATCAATGGCGCTGAGATAGTACCTGAGCCCGTGCGTTGGCTTTGGGGAGGCTATCTGGCGCGGGGCAAGCTTCACGTTATTGCGGGCTCTCCAGGCGCGGGAAAGACGACTATCGCAATGTCACTGGCAGCAACAATCACGACGGGTGGAATATGGCCCGACGGGACACGCTGTGACTTGGGTCACGTTGCTATTTGGAGCGGTGAAGACGACCCCAAGGATACTTTAGCTCCACGTTTGCTCGCGAGCGGTGCCGACATGAAGCGAATTCATTTTATCGACAGCTACCAGGGCGAAGGCATTATTCGTTCTTTCGATCCGGCCACAGATATGGATGCACTCAATACAACTCTTTCCGCGATCAAAGACGTTCGACTTTTGATTGTTGATTCTATCGTCTCGGCGGTTAGCGGCGACAGCCACAAGAATGCGGAAGTGCGGAAGGGGCTGCAACCCCTTGTTGATCTGGGGGCGAATCTGGATTGCGCGATCCTGGGCATTGCTCATTTCAGCAAGGGAACGGCAGGCCGATCGCCCACAGAGCGGGTTACAGGCTCGCTAGCATTTGCGGCCTTGGCTCGCGTGGTATTTGCGGCTGCCAAACGCGAAGAAGGCGCCAATGGCTCATCCAGAATGCTCGTACGAATGAAAAGCAATATTGGGTTAGATTCAGGGGGCTTTGGATATGACTTAGAACAAGCTCCCTTGCCGACATACCCTGAGATCGTAGCCCAAATGGTACGTTGGGGGCCGTTCCTCGAAGGTGAAGCCCGCGAATTGCTGGCCGAAGCAGAGTCCGACAATACAGACGAAGCCGACGACAAGCGCGAGAGCGACGAATGGCTTCTTGATAAACTCAAGTTTGGGCCCGTACCTAGCAAAAACATTTATCGCGAGGGCAAGGCACAGGGGTTCAGCGAAAAGACAATGAAGAATAGCAAACGAAGGCTTCGGGTGATTTCCCAAAAACGGGGATTTAGCGAAGGCTGGACATGGGAGTTACCTCCCGGCGAAGGAGCCCCATTTTGTAGTGATACTTCCCAAGGGGCCCAACAATCCCACACACAGAGTGCGGACCCCTTGGGCCCCTTCGATAAAGATGACTTTATGAGTGTCGAGTAGGGAGAGGAAAAATTGAATAGTGACTAAGGGAAAATCCCGCCCAATTGGACCATTCCCCAATCTGGTTATTCCACCCTTCAGCAATATAAGCGGCACCTTCGGGTGCCGTTGTTGTTTGATAGAGGTCAGAGTGCCAATAACGTTAGTTCGCTCTCTATTTCTTGATAGAAAGACATTTCATCGGCAGTGATTAGACCATCCGCGTCAATCACCTCACGAAGGGATCTCAAAATTGGCCTCAAGTTGCCTCGTTTTGCGATCGTCGCACATGCCAGCCTAAATTCATCAACGCTTGGAACTAAAAATCGCCCTGCATGATCCAAAATACTTTGCATCTCAACATCGGTTGCAAAAACGCCTGAATTCGTCAGTTCGGCATCGCAATATCGCGCTATTGCTTCGATTTCTTCTGGATGAAAAAAGCCATCAGAAGACGCCAATCCGCCAAGCAAAGTCAGTCCTGGCGCAACATGTTTTAGGATCGCGCCCATCCGATTTTCGTCTTCTAGAGTGGAGAGAAAAAGCTCGTCGAAGTTCACTCCAAAACGTCTGAGAAAATATTCATATGGACGTTCAAATACCTCACCTGTTAGCGCATCTATGATTGTAGTGACACGATCTAGGCGGAAAGAACGGTTGGCGCGTCTTTCGTGGCAGCGAGCCCGAATAACTACCGGCGGCTCCAGGTCAAACCCCAATATGGTCACGCGCCGGCAACTGGCGTGATGATTGGCGTCCACATATTCGATCATCATCGTATGGCCAAGAAGACAATCATCTTGCGCCCCAATCGGACCCGACTCCCTCAACATGTCATCGGTGTCGTCATCCAATATCGCCACAGGCGGCGCTGAGGCTATCGTCGGAGGCATCCGTGAAGTGAAGCGGCTCAGAATACCGTTGTTCATTGAGTCCCCCGGAATTGCATACAGCGGCGACCCTACCCCCCGCCCCTTAGGTTCTTCCAAGGAGGATAACCCCGGCGGGTACAGCGCGCCAGCGCAAAGGGTATTTCCACAAATTTAGTGTTAATTAGGGTCTTTACATAAGCGCCGTACTGGGCTCCCAATTCGACGCTGCCCGCCAAGATCATTACCCCCAGATTGGACAGTTAGTTCAACACCTCGGCCTCCAGCACCTGCCATGTTTCGTCCTTCGGGTCATATTGAATCGTCGCCATATAGGTGTTGCGAAGCATTGCCCCAAAACCGTTCTGCGCATCGACAGGGCCCATCACCAAAAACTTGCATTCACCGAGATGACTGACCCTTGCCGTCGCCAAAGGAAAATCTGCTGTAGATGGCGCCTTGAGACGGGTCTTCACTGCATCCTGCACCATGACCGCCGCCATCATGTTGCCATCTACACATTGCTCAGCCTCGCGCTCGGCGGGCGTACTGGGGCCACATGCCGCCAACAAAATTGGTAAGCAGAGTGAGGCAACTTTAGTTCTCAAACGGATTTGGAATGCCATTTGTTCCCCCAGAAATAAAAACACTGGTCAACAATGTCCCAATAAACATGGAAAAGCGAGCAACGCCAACCCGGCAGCAATCGACCGCCACCAGTTGCTAGGCGATAGCTAGGCACTCGCAGACGACCCGCATTTAATAGCTAAGTTATTGAAATATATGGTGCCGCTTGGGTGACTCGAACACCCGACCCCATCATTACGAATGATGTGCTCTACCAACTGAGCTAAAGCGGCACTAGAACAGAGCGCCCTCCAAAGAGAAGGCCCCGTTTGCGCGCCTCAAATACCGCGCGCGGCCCCCTTTGGCAACAGGCTTTCGGGGGGATTGGCTCAACGTAGGGCCGATCATAGGCCCCAAATCATTACTCAGGGCTTGATGGCATCATCTCGACCTTGCCGTCCCGGTTGACGGGAACCATCTCCATCGCGTCGTCCCCATCTGGCCCTGGTGTCGACAAAGCGTCCGACGCCCCCACGCCCTCAAAGCGCGCGCTGAGAAATTCATCAACGTCAGCAGCGCTCTGGTCAGGCACTTCCTCCATCGGAATATGGCCGACATTGGGGTAAATCACGGCTTTAGCACCGGGAATGCGCTGCTCGAACTCATGTGCATTCGCCACCGGGATCAGCCCGTCCTTCTCGCCCCACAAAATCAACACCGGCGCTTTGATCTGACCCAACCGGCTCACCACCGCGCCGTCATTAGCCGGCAGACGAAAGCGGATGCCTGTCGCGCGGCGATTGCCGTCGTAAAGATTGAGGTCATAATAGCGGTCGATCATCGCCTCGCTCACCTTGGACTGATCGACAAAAACCTTGCGCACACCCTCGGCAAAAATCGAACGCGGCAAGACATAGAGCATCACCTTGTTCAGCACCGGCAGCCGCGCCAGTTGAAACCCGAGCGGCACTTTGGCATTGGGGTCGGCCTTGCGTGGCAAGCCCGCCGCATCAACCAAAATAAGCGCCGTCACCTCGCTGGGATAATCTTCGACATATTGTGCCGCAACGCCGCCACCCATCGAATTGCCGCCGATGGCATAGCGCGTCAGCCCGAGTTTGCCCACCACCTCATGCGTGAAGACGACCATGCCATGACGCGAATAATCATCGCCCGGCACCGCGCCCGTCAGCCCGTGGCCCGGCATGTCCATCGTCACGATCCGGTATTTTGCGCCCAAGATCGCCACCCAAGGCTCCCACGTGTGCAGCGATGCATTGGAGCCATGGATCAGCACCAGCGCAGGCCCGTCCATCTTGCCTTGGTCGCGCACATGCGCCACCGCGCCGCTTTCAAGTGCGATGAATTGCGACGGCGCTTGCGCATATTTCGGGATGAGCTCGGCTTTGGTTTTGTCAAAGCGCACAACCGACACAGCGATGACGACGAGTGCCAGCAGAACCAACACACCGACGCCTTGAAAAATACGCTTCACCATTTGGTCTCCCCATGACCGTCTTCGTCTGTCTCATCAAAACCATCCGTTCCCGGATCGTCAGGTAGTTTCGGCGTAAAGGCAACGTCATGGCTGTCATCGGCTACGACCACGACAGGTGTGTCATCTGCCACATCATCAAGCGCCACAGGCACGACCTCCCTGTCAGCGCCCTCCTCAGCCTCATCGTCGTCAGCTGCTTGAGTGGGGTAAGACGTTTGCGGCCCCGCCAAGCGCAAGCCCGGCACCCGCCATGCCAGCGCATCAAATTCGCCTGTCACCGGGTTGATCGGCGACCACTGATGCGAGCGCCAGCCTTCGCCCGTCCAGGCGGGGTCTTCAGGCGCATGAAGCGCGCGCGACAACCACTCACGCGCACTGCCGCGATTGCCAAACTCGCCTTCTTCGATCTCGGCCATCAATTCGCAAATGCGCTGCGTCGGGCGCTCGCTCGCATGATCGCCGACAAAAATTTCCAGCGCACCGCGTGCCGCCAGCCAGTCGCGTGCGCCAATGGCAGCGCGCGCCAGCGCCACCCGGCTTTCAGCGTGATCACGATTGCGCCCGGCCAAAAGTTTCTGCCGCTTGAAGCGATCATAAGCGCTCTCGCCTTCGACCAGCCCCATATAGGCCTCGGCCAAATCAGGATGCGGCGCTTCGCTCCAGGCTTGCTCGACGAGCTTTGCCCCTTTGCGCACACGGCCCAGCTCACCGCACAGCGATGCGGCCAGCGCCACGGCAGGCACAAAATAAGGATCGATGGCGACCGCCTGCATGGCTTGGCTCAAGGCGCGTTCCAGCGGAACTTTACGCTCATCGCCCACTTGCGCACGCGCGGCCTCGGCTTCTTTCATGGCCAGCGCCGTCAGCAACACCAGCCGCCGCCGCCGTGCCGCGACCCGCGTCACCTGCTTGGCTTTAAGGCTTTTATCAAGTGTGCGCAGCGCCGAGCTCCAGTCTTGGTCCGCCGCTTCGATTTCAAAAACCGCCGCCGCCGCCCAGCCTGCATTGGGGCGCAAGGCAAAGGCGCGCCGTGCCAGATCAAGCGCGCGAGCCCGGTCGCCCGCCCGGCGTGCCTGCACAAACAAACCACGCAAGCCGAGAAAGGCCGTTTCTGGCGTATCGAGCATCGCTTCAAAATAACTGCTGGCCACCTCGTCGCGGCCTTCAAGCTGAGCGGCTTGAGCGGCCAGCAAAAGCGTCAGCGGTGTTTCATTGAGCAACTTGCGCGCGCGTCCCGCATAGCGTTTGGCGTCTGCGGCGTTGCCTGCTGCCACCGCCACCATGCCGCGTGATAACGCGAGAAAGCCGCGCTGCCGCCGTCGCACATCCAGATAGGACGAGACGTTGCCCGGTGCGCGCAGCAACCCGCTTGCCAGCCGCCAAGCCAGCAACACAATGAGCGCCACAACCACAAGCACGCCAAGCCCAATGACAAAACTTGTACGCACTTCATAGCCGCGCCAATGCAGCACAAGGTTGCCGGGATTGTCAGCCAGCCACACAGCAATCGCTGCCAGCACCGCAATGACAAAAAATGTATAAAGCGCGCGCAGCATCAGTCTTGAGCTCCTGCAGCAAGGCGCTTGGTCACATCGGCCGTCAGCGCAGACAGGAGATCGCTTGTGGTCACACGCGCCGTCGCATCCTTGACCCAGGGAGCCGCCGCTTGCGCCGCTTCGCCCTTCAGGCCCTTAGCTTCAACCAGTGCGGCCGACAAATCATCGCGCTTCACGCGCTCTTCCATGCGCGCCAAAACAGCGTCCGTGCCCTCGCCCGAAATCTCGCCCGTACGCCGCACCGTAATCAGCTTGCGCGCATTGGACAAAAACCGCTGCCACAGGCCTTCGTTCTTGGCGGCGCGTTCAGCATCAAGAACGCTCTGTACAAGCGCGGGGAACCGCGCCGCAATATCAGCTTCCGTCGGTACACCCTCAGCAGCCACGGTTTTCAATTCGGCAAGCTCAGGCTCCTGCGGCAAGAACGTTGCCACCACATCCAGCTCACGCGCAAAAGGCTCAGAGCGATTGGCCGCCCGCGCCAAATTGGACAGCGCCAAGCCCAGCGCCGCGCGCGCTGCTGCATCCGGGTCATCTTTCTTGGCTTCAAGCGTTGCGACGCGCCCATCCATATCGCGGATTTTCGGCGCGAGACTATCCACCGCCGTGTTGAGCGCCTTCACCATCGCCGATAGCCGCTCGATCTGGTCGGCAATGTCGGCGGGCGGCATTATCTTTTGCAAAGCCTCAACCTTGGTGGCGCTTGCGCGCGCGGCCGCCTGCGCCTCACCAAGCGCTTGCTGCATGTCGGTGTTCGTGGCCTCCAGCGCATCCAGACGCCCGCTCAGCGCCGCCGCGCTATCGCCGCTTTCACTGGCGGCTTGAAGCTTCTGCTCCACCGTCTTCAGCGCATCAGCGCGCGCCGCATCGCTCGTCTCGACGCCCGTCACCCGCGCATCAAGGCCGGCAAGCGCCCGCATGTCCGCGCCACCGCTGCCCAGAAGACCCGCACCATAAAAACCACCGCCCACGACAAGCGCCCCAACAAGGCCCGCCGCCACGGCAACGCCGTAAAGCCCGGCCTTGCTGGCTGCCGCTTTGGGCGTCGTCTCATTTTCAACTTTCGCGCCTGCTTTAGCTTCACCCTCGATCACAGGCGGCACCTTGCGGGCACGCTCGCGCGATGGCTCATGGCGCTCAGGCCCCAAAACCTCAGGATCTGGCGTAGCATTCGCCTTGTCGCTCTTGTCGTTCGGATCGCTCATGATCGGTTTGTCTCGCATCGCATCAAAGGGCCGCACATCACCCGTTTGGGACCCGTTCGGGCCGGGATTTGCTCACTATAGTGTGGATCGTGGCCTGACAAAGGCAGAAGCAGCGTTTTTCACGCCAAGCCATGCCTTCACGTTCTCTTATTTGCGCGCGCCAAGCAAGGCGAGCAGCGCTTCTTGCGCAGGCTCGCTGGCCACGTCAACGCCAGCAAAAGCCAAACCACCCAGCGCGGCGGCCACCGCCTCAGACAGGCAATAGGCCCGCAGCCCTCGCATATGGTCGCCGAGGCCAGCCGCCTTGATCAAAGCGGCAAACGTCGCTGCCGTGCGCGGCGAATAGAGCAACACCCCGTCAACCTCACCGGCCACGATGGTCTCGCGCGCCCCTTCGGGCAGATGATCGGCCACCATAGCCTCGTAAAGCACCACGCGCTCAACGCGAAAGCCATGGCTTTCAAGCGCACCTTTCAGGTCGCCCGCCACCACACTGCCCGCGACATGCAGCAAGGACCCCCCCTCAGGCTTTAGCTCTCGCACCACCAAAGCACGCAGCCCCTCGACATCGCCTGTCGCCGCACTCACGCGCGCAAAGCCCGCCGCCCGCGCCGCTGCCGCACTGGCGTCGCCCACCGCACAAACCGGCACCGCCATGAACCGCGCTGCATCAGGGTGCTGCGCCAGCGCACGCACCCCATTGGCGCTCGTCACCAGCAAAGCCTGCCAATCGCCTTGCGGCAGCGCCACATCGGGCAACCTATGAATGGTGAGCAGTGGGGCTGCCAGCGCGCGATGCCCCATCGCCTCCAGCTTATTAAGCAAGGCGTGAGCATCCTCATCAGGGCGTGTGACCAGCAAACGCATCTGACCCTCAGGTAATCGTGAAAAACTGCGGGCCCGCCCGGCCCCTAAGCTCTCGGCCTGCGTCAACACCCATAGCCACCGCATCAGAGGCTAAGCCCTCGCGCGCTGTTTCCAGCATTTCAGAGCCATCCGGCGTCAAGATCATCGCCCGAAACGACATGCGCTTGCCTGAGAGTTCAGCCAGCGCCGCAATCGGCGTGCGGCAGGAGCCATCAAGCTCCGCCAGCAAGGCCCGCTCTGCGGCCACCCGAATGCCCGTTTCAGCATGATGCAGCGAGGCCAGCAGCTTTGCCATCGCTTCATCGCCAGTGCGCCGTTCAACGCCGATCGCCCCTTGCGCCACCGCAGGCAGCATTTCCTCAGGCGACAGCGGCGCGGTTGCTTTATCCAGCAGCCCAAGCCGCGACAGGCCCGCCATCGCCAGCATTGTCGCGTCGGCCACGCCTTCGGCCAACTTGCGCAGCCTTGTCTGCACATTGCCGCGAAACGGGATGATGGTGATGTCAGGCCGCTTGGCTTTCACCTGCGCGCCGCGCCGAAGCGACGAGGTGCCCACCACCGCCCCATAAGGCAGCTCGGCAAGGCTTGCGCCTTTGGTCGAGAGAAAAGCATCGCGCGGATCTTCACGCTCCAGCAGACAATCGATGATCAGCCCATCGGGCAAAATCGTCGGCATATCTTTCATCGAATGCACGGCAATATCGATTTGGCCTTGATGCAGCGCCGCCTCGATTTCAGCCGTAAAGAGCCCTTTACCGCCGATTTCAGCCAAATTACGTACCTGTTCAAGGTCGCCCTTAGTTTGAAACACCACCACTTCGGTGGCGTCCTCAGCGCTGACGCCAAGTGCCAAAGCCAATTTTGCGGCCACTTCATGAGCCTGTGCCAGCGCGAGCGGAGAGCCGCGTGTGCCGATGCGGAAGCGACGTTGCATGGAGCATCCCTCAAGGTATAAGGCGAGGATAGATCGGATGGGTCGTTGGTCTTATAACCTATTGAGCCTGTCCGCGAACCCCTCACCCCCTTGAAACTCGGCCCATACCTTGACCAAAACCCTGACCCTGCTCGGCATTGAGACAAGCTGCGACGAAACCGCCGCCGCTGTCGTGCGCCGCTATGGTGACGACCCCGAGGCTGGCCCAAACGCTGGAAAAGGCGCGGGAAGAGGCGAGATCCTCTCTAACGTCGTGTTCTCCCAAATCAAAGAACACGCCCCCTTTGGCGGCGTCGTGCCTGAAATCGCCGCCCGCGCCCATGTCGAACATTTGGACGGCCTCATCGCTCGCGCCCTTAATGAGGCGAGCCTCGGCTGGGACGACATCGACGGCATCGCCGCCACCGCAGGGCCCGGTCTCATCGGCGGCGTCATTGTCGGCCTGATGACCGCCAAGGGCATCGCGCTGGCCCGTGGCCTGCCGCTCATCGCCGTCAATCACCTGGAAGGCCACGCGCTCACCGCCCGCCTCACCAATGAGGTCGCTTTTCCCTATTTGCTGCTGCTTGTCTCAGGCGGCCATAGCCAACTTCTGATCGTCAAAGGCGTCGGCGAGTATCGCCGCCTCGGCACCACCATCGATGATGCTGTGGGTGAAGCCTTCGACAAGGTCGCCAAACTTATGCATCTGGGCTTTCCCGGCGGCCCAGCGGTCGAAAAAATTGCCCGCGAAGGCAATCCCACCCGTTTCACCCTGCCCCGCCCCTTATTCGGCAAGCCCGGTTGCGACTTCTCATTTTCTGGCCTCAAGACCGCCGTACGGCAATTGGCGATGGCGCAGGAAACCCTCGACCATCAAACCAAAGCCGACATCACCGCTGCCTTTCAAGTGGCCGTCGGTGACGTCGTCGCCGACCGCGTCAGCCATGCAATTGAAATGACACGAGAGATATTGGGCGGCA
The DNA here is from genome assembly GCA_041688015.1 of Parvibaculaceae bacterium. Taxonomy (GTDB): domain Bacteria; phylum Pseudomonadota; class Alphaproteobacteria; order Parvibaculales; family Parvibaculaceae; genus Parvibaculum. Next base: position 307,167 of record JBDNIY010000017.1, on the reverse strand, counting down.
TGAGCGGCCGCCTCGTCGTCGCCGGTGGCGTCGCCGCCAACCTCGCCTTGCGCGCAAGGCTCGAAACGGTGGCCGCCGCCCACACCTACGAGCTGATCATCCCCCCGCCCCGCCTTTGCACCGACAACGGCGCGATGATCGCATGGGCCGGTGCCGAAAAACTGGCCTTGGGCCAAACCTCAGACTTGAACGTCAGCCCACTTGCCCGCTGGCCGCTTGATCCCAGCAAGCCCGCACGCGGCAACTGAATCTACTTGATGTACCTTGGATTCAATTTCGCGATAGCGGCACCTAAGTCGCTAAATCCAACCCCCTAACCCATCAAGGACAGCCTCCTTCTCCTCTTCCGACAGAACGTTGCTATGTTCAATAAATTCTACTAGCCGCTGCAACAATTTGACTGACACGGTTCCAAGACTGCGCGCTCTTAACCGACGTAAATCAACATCCGATTTACGAAGTACAATCGAGCAACAAACAACGGAATCTCCCGTCGAAGTAACTGGGAGAAACGGGAACTCTGAGCAAGCGACAACGTAATCGCCCGGATAGGTTCTCTGCTTTGGTGAATTCAAAAATAAAAAATGACCATTTAGGCTAATGCACAAATGATATTTCCGCTTCCCGGCTTCATCGCTCCAAAAATGGATGACTTCTCCGGGAGAAAACATCAGGCATATTTCGATGCGTGGACCAAATCCAAATATGCATCTTCATCTTGACTGGGCAACAGCAGCACATAGTCCATCTCATAGGCCTTCTTCCCGCCGTTTTCCTTCCAGGCAGCAACGTAAGCGGGGTCGTTGTGCGTAAGATCTCGAACACCGGCAAACTTGAGAGCCTTGACTGTCTTGAACGAATCCAATAACGCCAATCGATCAGATTCGGAAAGAGCACGGATATTCGGCTGCCGTTTCAGCCGATGATATTTGAGCGCATAATCTCCATCACTCGGTGAGGGCTCACTGGTCCAAATCGGCCACGCCTCATCAAAATATGCGTCAGCATTATAATTTACCTTGAGCATATTATATGCCTCGCTGGCCACCGGCCCATTTTTCATCGCTGTATAATTATCGAATGTGATTGGCCGACCGTAACCTTCCAAATGCTTTTTATCTGCAAGAAAAAGAGACTTTACGATTTCATATTGAGTCAAGTATCCGCCGCCTCTTTCCGCTTCCGCAATAAGAAAGAGGATTGACTCTAAAATGCGCTTCAAGTTCGGGCGCAATTTTCGATTTTTTTTGGGCGTGTGCATTGATCAATACCGTCGGCACATTTCGCTGGACTTAAGCCAGCAATGGCAAATCACAGAGACCGTGCGTATCACATAAGGATTTCTTTATTTGATCTTTGAGCGAGATGGTACTCCGGATAACTCCACGCGTCTACCGGAGTAGTATTCGTAGTGCGTGTTTGGAAAAAAATGTGGCACAGAAGACTCATTCAATTATTAACAAAGACTCTCTCATCTCGACGGCCCCCCGAGCATAAAAAAGGCCCCGACGCCTATGGGGGAGGTGCGTCGGGGCTAAATAGACCCTGCGACAGGTCTTCTCGATGATCGGGCGGAGGGAGGGAGAAGGCCCGGTCATCGAAATTTGGGATCAGGCCTTAAGCAAAATTGATGAGGCCTGCGGTTTGCGCCAAAAGCGCAAATGTATAGGTGCCAAGCACCACAGTGATCAGCCGCAACACGACGGCTTGAGTGCGCTCACCCTTGTTCGATGTGAACTTCATGGGCGGGTATCCTTCTCAAAACTTCAGGCAAAACGGGAGACGCGCATGAGGCGAACTTCAAGGCAGCGTCAAAGAGCCGTTCAGGCAAAAAATTGCAGGGCGACCTGAACCAGCAGGGCGAGGCCGTAGCCGGTCACGGCGACAGTGGCGACGATGGCAGTCAGATAATTGGCGTTCAATGTCATGGCGATATCTCCTTCGATCCATCCCGAACAGAGGCGGTTTCTGTCCGGCAAGGGATACCTAGGAGCACCTTGAACAAAAAACAATGAACAATATGAAATTTATTCACTCATCAGGATAATGTTGCTGCAATGCAACAGAAAACACTGATTTCGCCCGTGAAAATAACGGACATATCAATAACTTACGATAAAATCGGATAAGAGATGGACTTTATTGCGTTTGCGTAAAATCAAACCAGCGATCGGACTTCGACCAGGCCTTGCGGTGTGTCAGCGATGGAAACATCGGCCATGAGGCCCGCGATCAAAATCTGATAGACGCCCTCCAGCTCGCGTTCGAGCCCGGCGAGCGACAGCCGCGAAAAAAGCTGCGGATAGGAAAATTTCAATGTCGCGGACTGGATCATCTCGGCCACGAAAAGCGGGTCATCCACATGGAACTCGCCCGACATATTGCCGTATTCGACAATCCGATAGAGCACTTCGCGTTCGCGCTCTTGCCCCTCGTCGTGAAAATAGGGACGCTCCGTCGTAATGATCTGCGCCATCTCGACGAGCTTGGGGTCTTTTTCCAGCGCATGAAACGTGGCGCGCAAATCATGAAACAAAAAATCATGCAGGCGCTCGGCACCACTTCGCCCCGATTGGGTTAGAATATGCGACAGTTCTTCCGTCGTGCGGATGGAAGCGGCGCGCGCAATCTCTTCTGCAATATCGAGCTTGCCTGCAAAATAGCGATAGAGATTGCCAGGGCTCATGGCACAATCTTCGGCGACGTCGGCCATCGTCGTCTTGCCATAGCCGTAATGCGCAAAGCGGCTTTTGGCCGCCTCGATGATTTTCTGGCGCGTATTGTCTGGAGCGTTCATACAAAAGATTGTATGCGGCTTGAGTAAATAATCAACGAAACGTTCATTCGTTAGCAGGTGCAGCAAAATCATGCCCCCATCCGTGCATGCAGCGTTCAATCATATCGGTGTCATCGGCGCAGGCGCTTGGGGCACCGCACTGGCACAAGTCTGCGCGCACGCGGGCGGGCCTTCGCGCCGCGTCACGCTCTGGGCGCGCGAACCTGAGATCGTCGAAAGCGTCAACGGCATCCACGAAAACAAAACCTTCTTGCCCGGTATCGTCCTTGAACAGACCATTCAGGCGACCAGCGACATAAGCGCCATGGCCACAGCTGACGCCATCCTCATGGTGACACCGGCTCAGTTCATGCGCGCAAGCCTCACCGCGCTCAAACCACATCTGATCGCTGGCACACCCGTTCTGCTCTGCGCCAAAGGCGTCGAACAGGGCAGCCATAAATTGCTCACCGAGGTGCTCGCCGAAGTGCTGCCTGAGGCCACCCCCGCCGTGCTGTCGGGCCCAAGTTTTGCCGGCGAAGTAGCGCGCGGCTTGCCCACCGCCGTTACGCTGGCTTGCGAAGACGAGACGCTCGCCAATGCGCTCATGCAGGCGATCGGCTTGCCAACATTCCGTCCCTATTTTTCACCAGACCTCATCGGTGCGGAAATCGGCGGCGCTGTCAAAAATGTGCTGGCCATCGCCTGCGGCATTGTCGAAGGCAAAAAATTAGGCGCCTCCGCCCGCGCCGCGCTGACCACACGCGGCTTTGCCGAGATGACACGGCTCGGCCTCGCGCTCGGCGCACGCGCGGAAACACTCAGCGGCCTCTCCGGGCTCGGCGATCTGGTGCTGACTTGCAACTCGCCCCAGTCGCGCAATATGTCGTTGGGGCTCGCGCTCGGCGAAGGCAAAACACTTGCCGACATCATGGGCACGCGCAGCGCCGTCACTGAAGGCGTGCATTCAGCCACCGCCGTCGTCGAACTTGCCGCCACCTTAAATATTGAAATGCCGATCTCCGAAGCGGTCGCTTCCATCGTCACCGGCAAGGCATCAGTGGACGACGCCATCATCAGCCTGCTCAATCGACCCTTTACCAGCGAAATCTAATCTGGAGTTTCAACCATGCTTTTCGTCATCATCGGCATCGACAAGCCCGATAGCCTCGACACACGCCTCGCCAATCGCGACGCCCATCTCACCTATTGGGCCAATAGCGGCGTCGTCAAAATGGGTGGCCCCTTCGTCAATGACGAAGGCGCCGTGATGAACGGCTCGCTGCTTGCCATCGACGTCAAAGATCGTGCAGCGGCGGAAAAACTCCAGACCAATGATCCCTATAATCTCGCAGGCCTGTTTGAGCGCACCGAACTGCGTGCATGGAAATGGTCACTCGGCGCAAAGGAATAACCGCTATGGCATATTGGCTTTTCAAATCCGAACCCTCCACCTGGAGCTGGGACGACCAAAAGAAAAAAGGGGCCAAGGGTGAACCTTGGAACGGCGTGCGCAACTATCTGGCCAACAACAATATGAAGGCCATGAAGAAAGGCGACCTCGGCTTCTTCTACCACTCGATTGATCAAAAAAGCATCGTCGGCATCGTCCGCGTCATCGCAGAACACCGCCCCGACCCGACCGACGAAAAAGGCAAATTTGGTTTGGTCGATATTGAAGCAGTGGAAGACATGCCCAAACCCGTTTCGCTTGCCGACATCAAAGGCGAACCGAGACTGTCTGAAAGCATGTTGCTAAAGATGTCACGCCTCTCGGTCCAACCCGTCCGCCCCGCCGAATGGAAATTGATTTGTGCGATGGGTGGGTTGAAGAAAGCACCATAAGAACGCACTTCAACCGTCATGGCCCGACTTGATCGGGCCATCCAGCTTTCGCAATGGATGCATTCAAGAGGGATACCCGGGCCATGCCGGGGCATAACGCCTTTGCCGTGATCGAAAAAAAGAAAATCAACCGTGCCCGCAAATGGCAACGCGCCCGCAAATGGACCCGCACTGAAGACGGCACCGGCTCCCATATCGACTAGAGCGGTTTGACGTTCGCACGAAACCATTCAGACAGTTCACCCTCGATCAGCTCGCCCGCGGCCAGTTTGATGAACGTGTCATATTTCTCCGTCTGGCTCGCCTCGACACGATAGCCATTGAGACGCAGAAACGTCAGCGCTGTCACGTAAGCGGTGCGCTTATTGCCATCAACAAAGGGATGATTGGTCGCAATGCCATAAGCATAGGCGGCTGCCAGCGTGAAGAGGTCGGGTTCTTCATAGGCAAACTTGTTCTGCGGTCGGTCGAGCGCGAAGTCGAGCAAGCCCTCGTCGCGCACGCCCTCGCCGCCGCCATGCTCCGTCAACTGACGAAGATGAAAAGCAAGCACCGCCGCTTTCATAACCCAGATGGGTTCAGATTTTTTGGTCATGGCTCTGGCTTATTTCGAGAGCGCTTTGAGAACGTCACGGTCCTCGCGCATCACGGCCTCAGCGGCCTCCATCTGACGCGCCAATTCCGGGTCATAGGGCGTCAGCAGATAGCCCTCGGGCGTCTCCACCAGATAAAGCTGGTCGCCCTTAGCCACCCGCAGACGCTCAAGCGCGGCCTTGGGCAATGCAAAGCCAACCGAATTGCCGATCTGGGTAATCTTGACGCCGATCATGACTCTTACCTCCCGAAGTTATAACATATGTTATAACAACAATTTGGAAATACAACCCTAACCCGCCAAAAACCCCCCGAAAACCTCAGCTTTCCAAAAACACCCGATAGTCCTCAACCAGCCCCTTGGCCGACAACCCAATCAGCGTCTCGCCGTCCTCAGGCTTGGCCAGCGTCGGGTCAGACCCCATCCGCCCGTCTGGAAACTTGGCGCGATAATCCTCAGCGTCGGTGTAGCGCGCCATCGGCGCAATCTTGGGCGACACCCCCGCCATCGACTTCACAGCCTCAGGGTAAGCAAACTGCGTCACCGCAATCTCGCTCGGCGTCGCATGCGCCCCGTGGCCAGCGCCGTAAGTCGAGCGGCAAAAATCCATCACTGGCTTAAAGTCCCACCAATTGGCGAGTTTCAGCTTCACCGGCCCGCGATTGCTGGCCTCCACGCTCAACGAGCGATCAGCATAAATCTCAGCAAAGCCCGCGTTGATCGTCGCAATATTGCCGCCATGCCCGTTGAAAAAATAAATCCGCTCAAACCCGTGCCGCGCCAGTGATGCGACCCAGTCATGCATCACCGCAATCATGGTGGAGGGTCGGAGCGTCATCGAGCCTGAAAAACCCATATGATGCTGCGCAATCCCCACGCTGAATGTCGGTGCGATCAAAAAACCCGCGCTCTCTGCTGCCTTCAACGCAATCACCTCAGGACAAATGGCATCCGTCCCAATGAGGCCCGTCGGCCCATGCTGTTCGGTCGAGCCAATCGGCACGACAATGCCTTTCGAGCGCGTCAGATAATCATCGACCTCCGGCCAGCTTGTCAGTTGCAGGCGCATGGCTTTTCCTTTCGGTTTGCCAGCCCTTTCGGCTCGCTATTTCCTAATGCTTGTCTGAACATAGGCACCGTAGCCGTCAGCCCCAAAGAAAAACGCCCCCCATAAAGCAAAAGCCCCAATGTCGTTTTCTCTCCGCCGCGCCCACGCCACCGATGCCCCCCACCTCGCCGCCATCTTCATGGCGGCCCGCGCGCGCATGGTCTATCTGCCCGCGCTCTACAGCGACGCTGAAACCCGCGCCTTCATCGCCCATGTCGTTGCCACGCAAGAGGTCTGGCTCGCCCTCGCGCCCGAAACGAAACAGGACCGCGTGATAGGTTTTGCCGCAATCCATGATTTACCCAATGAAATTTGGCTCGATCACCTCTACGTCGCGCCGCAGACGCAAGGTCAAGGGGCCGGAAAAGCCCTTCTCGACGTCGTGAAAACGCAACGTCCTCAAGGCTTCTCGCTTCACACCTTCCAGCAAAACATGGCCGCGCGGCGCTTCTACCAGCGCCACGGCCTCACGCTTGCGCAAACCACCGACGGGCGCGATAACGAAGAAAAGCTGCCCGACTGCCTGTATGTTTGGCGAGGGTCACAAAAAACGCAGACGAATAAGACGACCGGGAAGGACCAATATTGTGAGTGAGACAAATAAACTGGCGACCAAAGCCACAGGCCCGCTTGCGGGCGTGCGCATCGTGGACCTCACCTCCGTCGTCTTCGGCGCTTACGCCACTCAGATGCTCGGCGACTACGGTGCCGACGTCATCAAGGTCGAGGCCCCCTCACCCACCGGCGGCGGCGGCCAGGGCGGCGACATCATACGCTGGGCGGGCAAGGTGCCTGAAGGCGCCTCACCAGATCTGGGCCCGATCTTCCTCACCATCAACCGCAACAAGCGCTCGATCCTTCTCGACCTGCGCAAAAAATCCGCCGTCGATGCGCTAAAACAATTGATTGCGTCGGCCGACGTGTTGGCGTCCAACATCCGCTATGAAGGCATGAAGCGTCTGGGTCTTGGCTATGAAGACGTAAAAAAAATCAAACCCGACATCGTCTTTGTCCATGCCGCTGGCTATGGCTCGGACGGGCCTTATGCAGGCCTGCCCGCTTACGATGATCTCATTCAGGCTGGCTCAGGCGCGGCTGATCTTCTCTGCCGCACCGATGGCAACCCCGCACCGCGCTACATGCCCACCATCGTTGCCGACAAAGTCTCCGGCCTCTTCATGGCCAATGCCATCACTGCCGCCTTGTTCCATCGTGAACGCACCGGCCAAGGTCAGTTCGTCGAAGTGCCGATGTTTGAAGCCGTCACCAGCTTCGTGCTGGCTGAACATTTCTTCGGCCATGCTTACGATCCGGCCACCGGCCCTTGGTCCTATGGCCGCATCACCAATCCTGATCGCCGCCCCTATAAAACTAAAGACGGCTACATCGGCCTGCTTCCTTATTCAGACAAACAATGGAACCAGTTTTTTGAAGTGGCAGGCCGCCCCGACGCCTTCGATGATCCGCGCTTTACCACCTACAAAGCCCGTACACAGAATATCCGCGCGCTTTACGCCATGATCGAAGAGCTGACCGAACAGAAGACAACCCAAGAATGGCTCGACGCGCTGCTGCCGCTGTCGATCCCAATTGTAAAAATGAACCGGCTGGATGATCTGCAGGACGACCCGCACTTGAAAGCCGTCGGCTTCTTTCAACATCTTGACCACCCCCATGCCGGTCCCTATTTCGCGCTGCGCCCGCCTGTGCGTTTTACCGGCACGCCCGCCAATATTCGCCTCCACCCGCCGCGTCTGGGCGAGCAGACGCGCGAAGTGCTCGCCGAGATCGGCTTGAGCGCCGAGGCCATCGCCGCCATCGAAGGCGAAGGGGCCGCCCAAGACGCATAAGACAAGACACTTAAAGCCATAATTTGACCGCTGCGCTGCTGCGGCCATAATAGAAAAAGAATAATCGATCTATCACGGAGGATATTGCCCCATGTCGAACGACGTTTTTCCCGTTTCCGCCGACTGGGCGGCGCGCGCCATCATCAATGATGAGCGTTACGCCGCGCTTTACGAAGCGAGCTTGCGTGACCCTGACACCTTCTGGCGCGAAGAAGCCTCGCGCCTTGATTGGATCAAGCCCTTCACCAAGGTCAAAAACACCTCTTTTGACCCCAAGGACTTGCACATCAAATGGTTTGAAGATGGCGAGCTTAATGTCAGCGCCAATTGTCTTGATCGCCACTTGAAAGACCGCGCCGATCAGGTCGCCATCATCTGGGAAGGCGACGACCCGCGACACTCAAGAAACATCACCTACAAAGAACTCCATGCCGAGGTCTGCCGCTTTGCCAATGTGCTGAAAGCGCAAGGGGCCAAAAAAGGCGACCGCATCACCCTCTATATGCCGATGATCCCGGAAGCCGCCATCGCCATGCTCGCCTGCACGCGCATCGGCGCAATCCATTCTGTTGTCTTCGGCGGCTTCTCGCCCGACGCGTTGGCAGGCCGCATTATCGATTGCACCTCCAACATTATCATCACGGCAGACGAAGGCCTGCGCGGCGGCAAAAAAATCCCGCTTAAAGCCAATACCGATGAAGCGCTGAAAAAATGCCCTGACGTCACCTCCGTCATCACTGTGCGCCACACCAAGGGCGACGTCGCCATGAAGGCAGGCCGTGACGTTTGGTACGACGAAGAGGCCGCCAAAGTGTCGGCTGATTGCGACATCGAAGTGATGAACGCCGAAGACCCGCTCTTTGTCCTCTACACATCGGGCTCCACCGGCAAACCCAAAGGCGTGCTGCACACCACTGGCGGCTATCTCCTCTATGTCGCCATGACGCATCAATATGTCTTCGACTATCAAGACGGCGATGTTTATTGGTGCACCGCAGACGTTGGTTGGGTCACCGGGCACTCATACATCGTGTACGGACCATTGGCCAATGGCGCGACAACGCTGATGTTTGAAGGTGTGCCCAACTACCCAACCGTCTCGCGTTTCTGGGAAGTGATCGACAAACACAAGGTCAACATCTTCTACACCGCGCCCACGGCGCTGCGCGCACTCATGCGCGATGGTGACGAACCGGTTAAAAAAACCAGCCGCAAATCTTTGCGCCTGCTCGGCTCGGTCGGCGAACCCATCAACCCCGAAGCCTGGCTCTGGTATCACCGCGTTGTCGGCGATGGTCGTTGCCCAATTGTCGATACATGGTGGCAGACCGAAACCGGCGGCATCATGATCTCGCCGCTGCCTGGCGCTATCGCCCAAAAACCCGGCTCGGCCACCAAACCTTTCTTCGGTGTCGCGCCCGAACTTGTAGACGCCGAAGGCCAAGTGCTTGAAGGCGTCGCCTCTGGTAATCTCTGCCTCACCGAGTCATGGCCCGGCCAGATGCGCACCGTCTATGGCGACCACCAGCGTTTCATCGACACCTATTTCATCCAGTACCCCGGCAAATATTTCACCGGCGATGGCTGCCGCCGCGATGAAGACGGCTACTATTGGATCACCGGGCGCGTCGATGATGTCTTGAACGTCTCCGGCCACCGCATGGGCACCGCCGAAGTTGAAAGCGCGCTCGTCGCCCACAACAAAGTCGCCGAAGCCGCCGTCGTCGGCTACCCCCATGACATCAAGGGCCAAGGCATCTACGCCTATGTCACGTTGATCACAGGTGAGGTGGAGTCTGACGCTCTACGCAAGGAACTGGCGCAATGGGTCCGCAAAGAAATCGGCCCCATCGCCATCCCTGACTTGATCCAATTCTCCCCCGGCCTGCCCAAAACCCGCTCGGGCAAAATCATGCGCCGCATCCTGCGCAAAATCGCCGAAGACGATTTCTCAAACCTCGGCGACACCTCCACCTTGGCCGACCCCGGCGTCGTTAACGGCCTCATCGAAAACCGCCAAAACAAAGCCTAAGCCCACGCCCACTTCCCTAAAGCCCTCCCCCTCCTTTTCCATTGCGCCTACGCGCAATGTGAGAGGGGAGGGTTGGGTGGGGGTGAAGCCACAAACCCCATCCCCAACATCTGTCATGACCGGTCTTAACCCGGGGATGACGACTAAAACCAAACCCTCATCCTGAGGAGGCGCATAGCGCCGTCTCGAAGCCTCATCCTGAGGAGGCGCATAGCGCCGTCTCGAAGCCTCATCCTGAGGAGGCGCATAGCGCCGTCTCGAAGCCTCATCCTGAGGAGGCGCATAGCGCCATCTCGAAGCCTCATCCTGAGGAGGCGCATAGCGCCATCTCGAAGCCTCATCCTGAGGAGGCGCATAGCGCCATCTCGAAGGACGAGGCCCCACCATTCACCCCACCCTCACTTACACGCACTCCAAACCGACATATCAAAATGAAAATGGTTCGCGTGCAGCGCGTTATACTCCGGCCCCAGCACCACATTGAACACGCGGCACGCATCATCATGCACCGAGGTCAAAAACCGCCCCTCCGGCGTGTCCTTGCCCCAATCCTTCAGCACACTGATCTTGCGTCCATCCGCCAAATCAAACCCGGCCACATCAATCGCTTTGCCCGCCGCATGCGCGCTGCGCTTGCCGGCCCTGGCGTGGTTCACATTGCGGCATGAGTAGGTGCCGTAGTGGCGCACCCGCACCACGGGACTGCCCAGCAGCGCGATCGACTGGGGCACCACCACCTCGCCTTCCCAGATCAGCAAGGCTGCCGCCAGCCCGCAGGTCGCTTCAATGTCGCCGCCGTGCGACAAAGTGGATTGTGTGAGCCGCACCCCCTTGGCCATGCCGCAACTGGGGTCATCGGACACGATGGTGTCGCGTTCGAGCCCATTGCCGCGCCGCTTGATGGTCGCCAGACATGCCTCATAGCGCGGCTGCAACAGGCGCAGCTTCACATTGGTCAGCGGCCCCACAGGGTCAGTCAGTTCAATCGGTGAAAAGGGATTGATCGCATCGGGCAGCGCATGAAGGCCAAACCAGGCGAGCGCCGCCATGACGAGCAAAATCATCGCCCGCGCCAGTACCGACAGATGCATCAGATAGGGCGCAAGACGATTTTTGAGCCATGGCAGCAAAATATTGCCAATCCCCGCTTTTTGTCAGAAGTCGGAAAGGATGCCTTTTATTTCCCAATCACCATAACGCGTCGGTTCGCGTTTGCTCTTGCGGCCATTGATCTCGGTTGGGCGGGGATTATTTTTTTCCGCCTCATCGGCCAGCTGTCGACGCGTCTCAGCCTCGGCCAGCGCGCGCTTGGCAGGCTCGCTCAGAGGCTTGGCATGAATAGGCTCGTTTTCTTGCATGAAAAGCTCGCTTTAAGCATGTGTTTCGAGCCTAGATATAGGCCAGCTTATCCCCGATTGCCAACTTCGCGAGGCCGTCCACCCCTTCCTTCCTTCCCGCCGCCGCCTGTGGTCTAACCTCCATCCATGAGCGAACCGACCATCACACCCGAACCCCGAACCCCCGACGCAGGCCTCGCCGCCCGCCAAGGTGCCCATCGCCTGATCGCCGCCGTGCTGACCCAAAAGCGCGCGCTGGACGATACGTTTGCGCAAGAAGCAACGCACGGCGGCCTGTCCACGCTCGACCCATCAGACCGTGGTTTTGCCCGCGCCATTGCCACCACAGCGCTGCGCCACATCGGCGAGATTGACCTCATCATCAAGCGTCTGCTTGAGCGTAAATTGCCGCCGCGCGCCGGCATCACGCAGTCAATTCTGCGCGCCGCCATCGCCGAAATTCTGTTCCTCAATGTCAAACCGCATGCCGCCGTTGACCTTGCCGTCGAAGCCGCCAATCGCGACGACAACGCGCAACATTTCAAGTCACTCGTCAACGCTGTCCTGCGACGTCTGCTGCGCGAACCCGAGACATTGCGCCAAGGCATCGACGGCGAGCGCGCCGCGCTTCAACCTTGGATGTGGCGAAGCTGGATCGGCACTTACGGCGAAATCAAGACGCGTGAAATCATCCGTGCACAGTTCAATGAACCGCCACTCGACATTTCGGTGAAGGATGAGACCCAACTCGAAAGCTGGGCAACGCGCCTCAACGCTGAAGTTCTGCCCACCGGCTCGCTGCGTTTACACCAAACAGGGCGCATCGAAAATCTCGACGGCTTTGCCCAAGGCGCATGGTGGGTGCAAGACGCCGCCGCCGCTTTGCCTGTGCGGTTACTCGGTGACGTCCATGGCCGCGACGTGCTTGATCTCTGCGCGGCCCCCGGCGGCAAAACCATGGCGCTGGCCGCGCGCGGTGCCAACGTCACAGCGCTTGATCGCTCCGCCCCGCGCCTTGAACGGCTTCAACAAAACTTGCAACGCACGGCGCTCACGGCAGAAATCATCACCGGCGACGCCGCCACTTTTGCCACTGAGCGCAAATGGGATTTGATCTTGCTCGATGCGCCTTGTACCGCCACAGGCACCGCGCGCCGTCATCCCGACGTCCTGCAATTGAAATCAGCCGCCGACCGCGACCGTCTAGTGGGCCTTCAGGCGCGCCTTCTCAATCACAGCGCCGAACTCCTCGCACCCGGCGGCACGCTTGTCTATTGCACCTGTTCGCTCGAACCCGAAGAAGGCCCAAAACAAATCGACACCTTTTTAAGTGCGCACCCAGATTTTATGCGCAAACCAATTAGTCCAGACGAGATCGGCGGCTTGACGAACGCCATCACGCTCCAAGGCGATCTGCGCACCTTCCCCAGCCAGCTTGCCGATATAGGTGGCCTCGACGGGTTCTATGCCGCGCGCCTGATGCGCGCTTGAAAGGCCCGCACAAAGCCGGTTAAGTCAGAGACATGATGACCCGCGAAAGACAGCGTGCACGGGCGCATCGAGATGCAATTTGGAGGACGAGGGGCTGTTAAGAAAGACACGCATAGATAATTCAAACATCAAACGCATTGCGGTTTTTTCGCGCGGCGATGGCCTTTTCAAAATGCCGTTTCTCCAGAGCTTGCGCGCGACGTTTCCCAACGCCGAAATCTGTTGGGTGACCGCCCGCCTTAGCGCATATACCGGCGCGTTGGCTGAACTCGTCGCTCCCTATATCGACAAGATCGTTTCCAAGACCGGCATTACGGAATCGGCATGGGGCGCCGTCAGGTCCCATCTGTGTCTCTTTAGGCCCGATTGATATTGCCATCGACACGCAGACAGTTGTCTCGCGCACGCTCGCCATTCGCCGCGCCCTGCCCGCCAAAATTTTTCTGCGCGCCTCCACTAACTACGCCTTGTCCAGTGTTCGTCCACCGGCTTACACCCTCTTCAAGAATACAAAACCTAAGCATCTCGTTGAACATCTGATGGTTCTTTTGGCGCTGACCGCGTGAGCGCTTCCTGACATTGGCCGCACGCGTGGCGACGAGCGGTGCCGTGCCTGTGTTTTTCATTGGCCCCAACGAACGGGACTTGATCGAACGCACGCGCCAAGCCTTGCCCAACGCCATTTTTCCCGAAGAAGGTTTGCCCGAAGGCGCGCCCGACGGCCCCTTGCTGGTCAGTGCCCTTGGCCATCACCTGAAAGCCGCTGTCGCCAATGATTCCGGCTTTGGTCACATGTTGGCGCTGCCGCAAATTCCGCTGGTTCTCCTGTTCGGTCGTCACTCACCAGCAAAATACGCACCCAACACGCCGATGCTTTGCCCTCTCTGGGCGGAAAATTACGGTGGCCGGGCGCTCAATCTCATCCCCTACGAGGCCGTCGAAGCCGCCCTGCTGGAAGCACTGAGCGCGCCCACAGACAACCATCCTGCGGCGCCCGCGTCTCTCCTTGCACCCAAAGATTCGACCTGTTAAGCACTGATTTCAAAAAGATATAGTGGTTTGAAGCGGCATCTGCCGTGGATTTCGGGTATCCTGAATCAGCCCTTGAGGATTCAATACGCATGTCGTCCGCCGTTAAAATCGCCCCCTCCATCCTCGCCTCTGACTTCGCCAGACTAGGCGAAGAAGTGCGCGCCATCGACAAGGCCGGCGCGGACTACATCCATGTCGACGTGATGGACGGTCATTTTGTACCCAACATCACCATCGGTCCCGATGTCGTGAAGGCACTGCGCCCGCATACAACCAAGACATTCGACGTGCATCTGATGATCTCGCCGGTCGATCTCTATATCGACGCTTTCGCCAAAGCAGGGGCCGACATCATCTCGTTTCACCCCGAAGCAGGTGCGCATTCGCACCGCACCGTGCAGGCGATCCGCGCCGCTGGGGTAAAGCCCGGACTGGTCCTCAACCCGGCCACCCCGCTGGAAGTCCTGTGGCCGCTTTTGAACGACCTCGACCTCGTGCTGGTCATGAGCGTCAATCCGGGCTTTGGTGGCCAGAGCTTCATCGAAAGCCAATTGCCGCGCATCGAGGCGATCCGTAAGGCCATTGACGCCAGCGGCCGCGCCATCGAGCTAGAAGTCGATGGCGGCATCAATTTCGATACCGCGCCGCGCGCCATCGCCGCTGGCGCGAGCGTGCTTGTCGCAGGTACCGCAACCTTCAAGGGTGGCCAAGCCGCTTATGCTGGTAACATCTCAAAACTTCGCGGAAACGCCTGAGTCCCCCAAGCCGCTGCCCGGAGGTAGCCGCCTATGAGAGAAGCAAAGAGCGAAGCCGACGAAGACGCGCCCCTTGAAGCGCTGCCGATCGCGGTGCCGACGCAGGACACCCGCTCTGCTTCCATGAGCCCGCCCGCGCCTGCCCATCTGGCCATGCCACCGGGCAATCGTGCCGCCGACCTCATGGCCGCCGCGCTCGTGCGCGCCCGCGACAAGCTGCTGGCCCGCACCTATGCAAGCTGGGCCTATGGCAAATCGCTGCGCGGGCCGATGCCCGATCACATGGTTCACTATCCTCACGACTTTCGCCCCGGTCGCGCCGCTATTGCCGATACACTTTTTCAAGGCCGCTGGTCGCTGCCCGGCGGACAGATCCAAACAGACGGCAGCTCCCCCTTTGAAGCCACCGCCCCCTCCGACGTCTGGAGCGAGGAACTGCATGGCTTTTCTTGGTTGCGCCATTTTTCAGCTGCCGGTGGCGACGCTGCGCGCACCTATGCGCAAACACTGGTCGCAGGCTGGATCGTTGAGGCTGGCACCTGGAACGACATTGCGTGGCGACCTCATGTGGTGGGCCGCCGCCTCACCTCATGGGTCTCCAATGGGGCGTTGATCATCGACGGCTCAGATCTCATCTATCGCTCAACCTTGCTGCGCAACATGGCCCGCCAAGCCCGCCATCTGGCCCGCACGGCCTCGCTGGCCCCTGCAGGCGAACCGCGCTTTACCGCCGCTGTCGGCCTTGCCTTTTCAGGTCTATGTCTATCGGAAGGCCAGAAGCGTCTCGACAAGGGCCTCGCCCTCGTCTGCCGCGAACTCGATCACCAGATCCTGCCCGATGGTGGCCATGTCAGCCGCAACCCAACGGCCATGCTCTCGATCCTGTTTGATCTCATTTCCTTGCGCGAAGCCTTGACGCAGCGCCGCCTCACCGTGCCCAAACCCATCCTCGATGCCATCGACCGGATGATGCCGATGCTGCGGTTTTTCCGCCATGGCGACGGCAAGCTCGCGCTCTTCAATGGCGCCAATGAAGGCATCGACGGGGCCATCGACGCAGCGCTCTCCGCCGATGACACCAAGGGCCGCCCCTTTGGTTTTGCGCCTCATTCGGGCTATCAGCGGATGGAGGCAGGCCCCACCTACGTCATTGCCGACACCGGTCCGCCACCGCCCGGTCGCTACAACCACGCCGCCCATGCAGGCTGCCTCTCCTTTGAAATGAGCGCAGGCCGCGCCCGCCTCGTCGTCAATTGCGGCTCGACGCGTGTGCTCGGCCCCGATTGGGAAGCCGCCAGCCGCGCCACCGCCGCGCAATCAACGCTGGTGTTGGCCGATACATCGTCGGCCCGTATCCTGCGCGCTCGCATTGGCCGCGCCCTTCTCGGCACTCGCCTGATGGAAGGCCCACGCCGGGTCGAAAGCCGTCGCAACGAGAACGATGCAGGCATCTGGCTTGAGGCCGCCCATAACGGCTATGAAAAACTCTTCGGCATGACCCATCGCCGTCGCCTCTTCCTCGAGGCCACAGGCGAGGAGTTACGCGGCGAAGACACACTGTTTGAAACCGAAGCCCCGCGAACCCTTTGGCAGCGTCTGCGCCCGCGTAAAACCGCCGATGACCTGCCCTTTACCATCCGCTTTCACCTGCATCCCGACGCTCGCGCTTCGCTCGCCCATGACGGCACCAATGTCTTGGTGCTGCTGCCAAACGGTGACGGCTGGCAGTTTCTTGCCCGCAGCGCAGGGGGGCCCGCCGCCATTTCACTGGAAGAAAGCGTCTATCTGGGCGCGGGCGAACCGACCCGCCGGTCTGAGCAGATCGTTGTCTCAAGCACGGTTTTTCGCGGCGAGGCCAAGGTCAACTGGGCCTGGCGTCGCCTGTCGAGCCGCCATGCGGGCCACCCCAAACCTGACGCCGTCGAATTGCCCAATTTGCCTGATCTCGATGCCTGATGGCGCCAAGCCGTCAGCCCCTATTTAACCGCACTAGCCTAGGCGATAAGAAGGCCCAGAGCTATTTGCCGCACGACCGAGATTTCAGCCGCCATCGCTTGGTCGGAAGGCCTGTTCGTGCTATCGCCGTGCCACCCCCACACCGCCTGCATCCGCATCAGCAAAAGAGCCACCCATGTCCGTTTCCACCAAAGTCCTGCCCCAAGCCGCCGACCTCCAGCCGGTTCGCCGCGCCCTCCTATCGGTCTCAGACAAGACCGGGCTGATCGACTTTGCTCGAGCGCTGCATGAGGCGGGTGTCGAACTCGTTTCAACCGGCGGCACCTCCAAGGCGATTGCCGACGCGGGCCTGCCGGTCAAAGACGTCTCCGCCCTGACAGGCTTTCCTGAGATGATGGATGGGCGGGTGAAAACGCTGCACCCTAAAGTCCATGGCGGGCTTCTGGCAGTGCGCGACGATGCAGACCACAAAGCGGCGATGGAAGCCCACGGGATCGGCGCAATCGATCTTCTCTGCGTCAACCTTTACCCCTTTGAAGCGACCGTCGCCAAAGGCGCGCCTTACGATGAATGCGTTGAGAATATCGACATCGGCGGCCCAGCCATGATCCGCGCAGGTGCCAAGAACCACGCCTATGTCACCGTCATCGTCGAAGGCAGCGACTACGCGTCGGTCATCGAAGAAATCAAAGCCAAGGGCGGCACGACCAAAGCGCTGCGCCAGCACCTCGCCCACAAAGCCTATGCTCGCACCGCGGCTTATGACGCCGCCATCTCCAATTGGTTTGCCGCCACGCTGGGCGACACCGCGCCCGACTATCGCGCCTTCGGCGGGCACCTCAAGCAAACACTGCGCTATGGCGAAAACCCGCATCAGCTTGCGAGCTTCTATGTCAATGGCGACAACCGCCCCGGCGTTGCCACAGCCGTTCAATTGCAGGGCAAGGAGCTCTCCTACAACAACATCAATGACACCGATGCCGCCTTCGAACTCGCCGCCGAATTTGACCCCAAGCGCCCCGCCATCGCCATCATCAAACACGCCAACCCTTGCGGCGTCGCCACCGGCAATACGCTGGTCGAGGCCTATCGCGCGGCCTTTGCCTGCGACACGGTTTCAGCCTTTGGCGGCATCATTGCTTCCAACATCAAACTCGATGGCGCAACGGCAGAAGAAATTTCAAAAATCTTCACCGAAGTCATCATCGCGCCCGACGCCGACGAAGACGCGCGCCGCATCATTGGCGCGAAGAAAAATCTTCGCCTTTTGATCACCGGCGGCCTGCCTAACGCCTTGAGCCCCGGCCTCACCGTCAAATCCGTGTCGGGCGGCATGCTCGTCCAGTCGCGCGACAATGGCCATATTGAACTTTCTGACCTCAAGGTCGTGACCAAACGCCAGCCGACCGAACAGGAATTGAAAGACCTGCTCTTTGCATTTCGCGTCTGTAAGCACGTGAAATCAAACGCCATCATCTATGTAAAGAACGGCGCGACGGTCGGCATCGGCGCAGGCCAGATGAGCCGCGTTGATAGCGCCCGCATCGCGGCACGCAAGGCGCGCGACGCCGCCGACGCCGCGGGCCTCAAAGTGCCCGCAACCGTTGGCTCGGTCGTCGCGTCTGACGCCTTCTTCCCCTTTGCTGATGGATTACTGTCGGCTGCCGAAGCAGGCGCCACCGCCGTCATCCAGCCCGGCGGCTCCATGCGCGACGCTGAAGTGATCGCGGCGGCAGACGAAAAAGGCCTTGCCATGGTGATGACCGGCATGCGCCACTTCAGGCACTAATCACCATCAAAGATCGGAGCGCCATGATCATCGTCACCACGACCAATAGCGTGGAAGGCCGCGATATCATCGAGTATCGCGGCGTCGTCGCAGGCGAGGCGGCGATCGGGGCCAATGTCTTTCGCGACATGTTTGCCTCTGTGCGTGACTTTGTCGGTGGCCGCGCGGGCGCTTACGAAAAAGTCCTGAAGAAAGCCCGCGACGCTGCCCTTGATGACATGATCGCCGAAGCGCTGGCTGTGGGCGCAGACGCTGTGGTCGGCGTCGATCTCGACTATGAGACAGCGGGCAAGAACAAGCTCGATGTTGATCGCCATCGCCTCTGGCACCGCCGTCAAACTGCGCTAGTAGCTGATCGACGTCGCACGCTCTTCCTTGACGAAGATAAGCATGATGATGCCGACAATGATGAGTGGTACCACCACCGAAAGACCAATGCGCTGACTGCCGGTAAGCTCTGTCACGATACCGATAAGCAGTGGCGCAACAAATGTCGTCGCCTTGCCCGCCAGCGAATAGAGCCCAAAAAATTCCGTCATCATTTCAACCGGCGCGATGCGCGCGAGCATGGTGCGACTTGAAGCAATGGTCGGCCCCGCCATCAGCGCAAAAAAAGCGATGACGCCGAGAAATGTCTGCTGCGGCACAGTTGAAAAAGCTTTGGCCCCGTCAGCAACATCCACGTGGACGACAAAAAAAATGTGATCTTGATCAATCGAGACAAGCGCGACGAATGACACAAGCGCCAGCGCAAGCGACACCAGTAATGTTATCTTTGAGCCATATCGTTGATCGATCCAGCCACCCG
Source organism: Parvibaculaceae bacterium (assembly GCA_041688015.1). GTDB lineage: Bacteria > Pseudomonadota > Alphaproteobacteria > Parvibaculales > Parvibaculaceae > Parvibaculum. Next base: position 287,793 of record JBDNIY010000017.1, on the reverse strand, counting down.
CAAACGCCCCAAAAGCGGCAAAGAAGGTCGCCCAGATGCCATAGATCGCCATCTCCAGCGCGCGCCAATGGAACGTCGAGGCTGCGAGAATACCGCCAAAGACAAAAATCGCATTCATGCCGTCGTAAAACGCCATACGGGAAATAAGATAGAGGCCAACATTACGAAAATGCCGCGCCCGCATGACCGTATGGCCAAGCCGCACCACGCCTTCCTTGATGGCCGCTCGGCGCGAAAGCCCACGCGAAAGTTGATCAGGCACAAAGAGCAGCAGCGGTAACATGAAGACGACAAACCACAGGCCGGAAATCGGCCCGACGATACGGTCGGTTTCATGCAAGGCCTTGGACAGGCCAAAGACCGGCGCGTCTGGAATGAACGAGGCATGCACGACGCCGGGCAATTGCAAAAACCACAGCACGATCACCAAAGCGAAAATGCCCGCAAGCTGGCCCGCGCCAATGCCGATGCCCGACAAGAGGCCAATGCGCTGTTCGGACGCAATCGTCGGCAGCATGGCGTTGGCAAAGATAATGGCAAATTCCATACCCACCGAGGCGACAATCAACGAAATCATGATGGGCAAAATCGGCGAACCCGGAATGGCCCACCACATGCCAAGGCAGCCCAGCGCACAGATGCCCATGAAGGTCACGATCCAGGGCTTGCGCCGTCCTGCCGCATCCGCCATCGCGCCAAGAAAAGGACTGACCATCGCAATGATGATCCCGGCCGACGCCTGTACATAGCCCCACATAGTCTGGCCATGAACAGGATCACCGACAAAGGTAGCGCTGAAATAGGGCGCAAAGAGAAAGATGGTGACGAGCGAAAAATACGGCTGATTGGCCCACTCGTAGCAAACCCATGAGGCCTGCGCGAGAGTGCCGGCCGGTTCACCACTCGTCCTTATCTGCGTCAATCAACTGCCTCCACGCGCGTCTCATCCACAAAGCTCATCACCACTAGCCCGATCACCATCAAAACCAGAATTGACGCAAAGCCCGCACGCTGGCTTGCAAAGAACCATGTGACCTGCCCGACAAGCAAAGGGCCCATAAAGGCGGTTGCTGTGCCAGAAAGCGCGTAGAGACCAAAAAATTCCGACATCTTCGACGGTGGCGCAATCCGCGCCAGCATCGTGCGACTGTTTGCATAGGCCGCCGTAATGCAGATTGCAACAACCAGCACGACCAAGAGATACATCAATTCAGGCAGCGTGCGAAAGAACGGCAAGCCCCAGATCGGTGCGCTGGCCGGATCATAAGGAATGAAAAAGAGGATGCTGGTCGGCGTCATCGACACGGCCAGCACGATGCCGATGGAAGTGCCGCCAATCGAAGTCATGATGGCGCGTTTGGAACCGAAGCGGTCATCAAGCCAGCCACCGAAGAAGCCGCCGCCAACGGCAAAGATCGACAGCACGATGCCGTAGATCGTCAATGTCAGCGCATCCCATTTGAAAACGCCCGCCGCATAAACACCGCCGAAAATAAGCACCGCCGTCTGCCCGTCATTGAAAAACATGCGGGCAATGAGATAGGTCGCCACGTTGCGATAATGCCGGACTTGTTTCACCGTTTTGATGACGCGCGAGATGCCGTCTTTGACCGCCTTCACCTTGTTGATCTTAGCCGTCGGCTTCACGTCCGGCGTGAAGAGCAACAAGGGTATGGTGAAGATCAACAGCCAGATCGCCGTCAGCGGTGCAGAGATGCGGCTGTTCTCATGCATCGCCACATCAAGCCCGAAGAGTGCCTTGTCGGGGATGAAACTCCAGGTTACATGGCCGGGCAACATGAAGGCATAAAGCATGAAGCACAAAATGAGCAGCGCGCCGGCATTCGACATGGCAAGCGCCAGCCCCGACAGGAAGCCGATGCGTGAATGCGGCGCGACGGCCGGCAACATCGAATTGTGAAAGACTTCGGTAAATGAGAAAGCCACCGAGACCACGATGAACAAAAAAGCGATCTGATAGATGCCAAGGCCCACCCCGCCTGGCAGTGCCCACCACAGCGCGAAGATGGCGGGCACCATAATGCCGACAAAGGCAATCAGCCATGGCTTGCGTCGTCCGCCCGTATCGGCGATAGCACCCAGAATGGGGCCAAAGCAGGCGATAAAAAAACCGGCAACGGAATTGATATTGCCCCAGATCGCTTGGCCTCTCACCGGATCGCCAACCACGGCATTAGAAAAATAGGGTGCAAAAATATAGATCGTGACAACGATGACATAAGGGTCACGCGCCCATTGAAACATCGCCCAACTGAACTGGCCTTTGGCGTCGGCAGCAGGGGCACCGGTCGCCGAGAGCACAGTCCCAGGCGGCAGGTGTGAAGGATCGGCTGAACCGGGGCGGGGATCGTTTTCTATCGCCTCGCGCACATCGCCAAGTTCTTTGAGCCCGTCCAAATTCAGTTCCCCCACCATGAATGCAGCGCCCTTAAACGGACGTCTATGTCACTGTGGAGTGAATTGGATCACAAAGAGCCGGGTGTGGAAAGGCTCGCCGCACCCAAGGGCAGACCAACAAGAGCGCGCCGCAACGCCAGACCAAGAGCAAGCAGCAAAAACGGGAATCCGATCTGGAGATGTATTGCTTGGGCGAAAGGCACCACCAACAATGGTGTCACATAAAGCATGACCAGCAAGACCTTTTCGCGCAGACTTGCCCCATGCGCCGCCATGTCGCTGCCCACAATGACAAGCACTGGGGCGAGAATGGCAAACTCATAGTCAAATGTGTAAGGCGAGACGAGCAGCGTTGCGGCAATCAGCACCGCCCACGCAAGCCGCGTTGCCCCAAGGCGCCACCAGACAAGACAAACCGCGCCCGCAGCCCCCAACGCCGTCAGCACCTGCGCCCCATAGGCAATCGTTTGGGGCACACCCAGATCGCGCAAGAAAATAAACGCGCTCGGCATTTTCGCCCAAGGCAACATGCCCTGCTCCATGACCTCGCGCACAATCGGCGCGTTAGCAAAAAACGCAAGCCAAAGGTCCGGCCCCAGCAGCAACGTTGCAAGCCCCGTAATGGCAAGCGCGCTTGCCCCCGTTGCCACAAAGACACGCCATTGTCCCGCCGCCAGAAAAGCCAGCGGCAACAACACGCCAAATTGCGGTTTGTAGATCAGCGTGCCGAGCGCAAGGCCTGCCAGATAAGGCCGCCCCCGTTCCAGCAGCAAAAGCCCCCCGGCAAAAATCGCCGCCGAATAGAGGGAGTTCTGCCCGTGAAAGACGCAGATGAACGCGCCGGGAAAGGCAAGCGCCAGATAGATCGCATCAGCACCCGCCGCCAGCCGCTCATCAAACAGGGGCCTCAGCGTCGCGATGTAAAGGCAAAGACCAAGCCCAACAAAAACGAGCCACGACACCCCATAAGGCAACAGCGCCAGCGGCGTCACCATCATTTGATAAATCGGCGGATAGTGCCAAAGAAACACTTGAGCATTAGCGGGCACCGCCAATTGCTCGGCACCAAAAATGCGATGAAAATCGAATGCCCCGACCGCATCGCCCGCCAGCGTCAGATGTGAAGCACCCCAAAACGTGATGAAGTCATAGCCAAGCGGCTTGCCGAATATATCGATCATGGCCGTCGCGCTTGCCACCACCGCGAGCCCAGCCAGCACATAGACCGCCAACGCCATGCGCGGATAAACGCGCAGGCGCTCAGGATCAAAAAGTTGAGATAGAGGGCGCGTCATCGTTCGCCATGCTTACAAAGGTTCAAACCTCGGCCAGATTAGGCAAGCAGGCTTACGATTGTATTAGTTCATGGAACGAGGCGGAAACACGCTCAGGCCGCCGCTCCGCAGCATTTCTTGAATTTCTTGCCCGAGCCGCAGCTACAGGGGTCATTGCGACCAATCTTGGCAACCGTGCGCGGCCGCGTGCCCATCACGCCATCGATATAGTACCAACGGCCATCGTGGCTCCCAAAATGCCCCGTTTCGTGATGCACACGATCAGCGCCTTCCTGACGAAACTGGGCAACAAATTCGACAAATCCCTCCTCATCGTCCACGCCGCCGTTTTCAACTTGGCGCACCTGCAATCCGGTCCATTCACTCGATGACGCCCATTCACTGGCATTAGCCCGATCAAAATCATCCCGTGTGCCCGGCATCAACGAGGCTTCAAGATAATCAATGGCGCCCGTGGCAAAGGCCGAATAGCGCGAGCGCATCAACGCTTCGGCCGTCGGCGGCAAAGCCGCACCAGAAAGATAGAGACCGCAGCAATCGGCAAGGCTTTTGCCGGACGCGCAGGGGCAGGATTGGACTTGGGTCATGGAGGCCTCGTTGGGGTAATTTCCCATCTGGGCAAAGAAAAACCGCCTCTGGGGCGGCCTATCCCGGTGGGTACCATCTCTGTCGAAACCGAGACTTTGGAGCGGGCGAAGGGATTCGAACCCTCGACCCCAACCTTGGCAAGGTTGTGCTCTACCCCTGAGCTACACCCGCATCCGAAGGCGCGTTTTATGGCCTATAGCCAGAGCCATTGCAAGGGGGCGCATGCAAAGAAACGCCGATGACCGGCGGCCACCTGTCAAACAAACGCTGTGGCGCGCCGCCGCTTCCCTAAAGCAACCCGGACTGGACCCCGAAAGGCGAAACCCGCTAGCCTGACCTCATCATGTCATTACAGCCCCCAAAGGTCTTATGCAAAATCAACGCATCACGTCACGCGAGGCTTGCCTAGAATGGCTCACCGCCCATGACATCGCTCATGAAACCCGCGACCACGACGCGCTACACACCGTCGAGGAGGCGCAGGCAGCGCGCGCGTTGTGGGGGCCGCCTTGGGATCTGGGAGGCCATTGCAAGAACCTCTTCCTGAAAGACAAGAAAGGCGCGCTCTTTCTGGTCGTCACGCTTGAGGCACGCGCCATCCGGCTCAATCAACTGGGTGGCCCGCTGGGAGCCGCACGGCTCTCCTTTGCCAATAGCGACCTCCTCTGGGAGGTCTTGGGCGTCCGCCCCGGTTCAGTGACGCCTTTTGCGCTGATCAACGACCAACCAGCCCGCGTCACCGCTGTGCTCGATGCACCCATGCTGGAGCACGACCGGCTCCACTATCATCCGCTCGACAATCGCTCCACAACGGCGGTTTCGCGCGAAGGTCTCCTGACATTACTGGCGGCTACGGGCCACAAACCGCTCATTCTCGATCTCGAACAGGCAACCCAGCCTCAGCCGGGCTAGCTCGCCCGCAGGGAAACCTTGCAGGCCCCTGCGCTCTGCCGCTAAACCATTGTTTCCAAAAGAGAGCGTGCCCACATAAGAGTGGAACCCGCTAAACAAGGCCTGACACTATGGAACAGATCATCGGACAATCTGACGCCGCCGCAGGCGCTGTCGCGCCTGCAGACGTCATTTTTGACACCACCACTCAGACATTTACTGCCGACGTTCTGGACGCCAAGGTGCCAGTCATTGTCGATTTCTGGGCACCGTGGTGCGGCCCCTGCAAGCAGCTGACGCCGACGCTCGAAAAAGTCGTGCTCGCCGCCAAAGGTGCTGTCCATCTCGTCAAGATGAACATTGATGAGCATCCCGAAGTCGCCCAGCAACTGCGCGTGCAGTCGATCCCCGCGGTCTTTGCCTTCAAGAATGGCCAGCCGGTCGATACCTTCACAGGCGCTCTGCCTGAAAGTCAGGTTCGTGCCTTTGTCGAAAAACTAGTCGGCGATGTCGGGCCGACACCCGCCGAAGAATTGGTCACAGCAGGCCGCACCGCGCTCGAGGCAGATGATCTTGCCAGCGCCGCTCAGGCCTTCGGTGCCGCCATTCAGCATGAGCCCGGCAACCCCGCCGCCGTCGCGGGCCTTGCACGCTGCTACGTCGAAAGTGGCGATCTGGAACGTGCTCGCCAAACGCTTGGGTTGGTCCGCCCCGACGCGCGCAATGACGCCGAGATCAAGGCTGCCGAAGCTGCTCTGTCGCTCGCCGAAAAATCAACTGATCTGGGCGACACAAGCGAATTGCTCACCCGCATTGAAAAGAACCCTAAGGATCATGAGGCGCGCTTTGATCTTGCGCTCGTTCTCAACGCCAAGGGCGACAAGGAAGGCGCGGTCGATCAATTGCTCATCAGCTTTGAATATGACCGCAACTGGAACGATCAAGCCGCCCGCAAGCAGTTAGTCGAATTCTTCGACGCTTATGGCCCTAAGGATGACGTCACCCTGTCTGGCCGTCGTCGTCTATCATCCATCCTGTTCAGCTAAGCCCCTGTCCAGCCACACATTGAGGAGAAGGTAAAAGCATTATGGGATCGACGGATCGCTATATCAGCGTCGCGGACCTTCCCGCCTCCATTGCGGTATTTCCGCTGCCGGGCGTATTGCTCCTGCCGCGCACACAATTGCCGCTGAATATCTTTGAGCCGTGCTACCTGCAAATGATCGATGATTGTTTGCGTGGTACACGGATCATTGGTTTGATCCAGCCCGACGAAGACGGCACTTTGCCGACACAAGCCGATCAACCCGCGCTGATGAACGTCGGTTGCGCCGGCCGCCTCACCTCTTATACCGAAACGCCAGATGGCCGTCTCATCATCACACTCACTGGCATCGCCCGCTTCCGCATCACCGACGAACTTGAAACCATGACGCCCTACCGACAATGTGCGGTGAGTTTTGAGGAATTTAGCGACGACCTCACACCAGAGCTCGGCACCGAGAATGTGAAGCGTGAGAACTTGCTCAACGTGCTGAAGGAATATCTCGACACCAATGGCCTACAAGCGGATTGGCGCGCCATCAAGCTATCCACCAATGAAACGCTGGTGAATTCGCTCTCGATCATCAGCCCCTATGGCCCGCGCGAAAAGCAAGCGCTGCTGGAAGCCAAAACGCTCGAAGATCGCAACCAAATGCTGATTGCGCTGACCGAAGTAGCGCTCCAGCAAGGCGCATCGAACGAAAATCTAGTTCAATAAGTAGAGTTCAATAAAGCCTCAAAGGACAGAGCCATGCCCGAAACCCATCAGACCACGCGCACCGATGTCGATCCCAAGCTACTTGAAATCCTCGTCTGCCCTGTTACCAAAACCACCCTGCGCTATGACCGCGACCGCCAAGAGCTGATCTCCGACAAGGCGCGCCTGGCCTATCCGATCCGCGACGGCATTCCGATCATGCTGGCCGAGGAAGCCCGCGTCCTTGACGATGAGTAACCACGCGGACGCCGCGCGGCCCTGGCCGAGCGAACTCAAGTTGAAAAAATCAGAACGCATTCTCGAAGTCACATTCGAGGACGGTACACACTATGCGTTGCCCGCCGAACTGCTGCGCGTCGAAAGCCCGTCCGCCGAAGTGCAAGGCCACGGCACCGGCCAGAAGACCATCGTTCCCGGGAAACGCAACGTGACGATTGAATCTCTCGAACCTGTTGGCAATTACGCTTTGCGCATCATCTTCGGCGATGGCCATGACACTGGCCTGTTCACATGGGATACGCTCTATCGCCTCGGCCATGAGCAAGACCAGATCTGGGCCGACTATATCGCCGGCCTGACCGACAAAGGCCTCAGTCGAGACTGACCTAGATCTCTTCGCCGCGCAGCAGGCGTGGTAGGTCGCCAACCGAACCGCCTGCATGGCGCATGAAGAGCCGCCGTGCAGGTCCCATCAGATTAACGAGACCGAGCCCGACGTCGCGCGCCAACCTGAGCGGCCCGATGTCATTGGAGAACAATCGGTTCATCCCATCCATCAGCAGCGACAACGATACATTGTCGAACCGTCGCCATTGCTGATAGCGCTCCAGCACATCAAACGCGCCAATGTCTTGGCCCAAACGTGCCGCCTCAACGATGACCTGAGCGGCAGCCGCCACATCGCGCCAACCCAGATTAAGCCCCTGGCCCGCAATCGGATGGATCGCATGCGCCGCGTCGCCCACCAACGCGAGGCGCGGGCGCACATAGTCGCGCGCCAATTGCAGCGACAAAGGATAGGACCAGCGCGGCCCGACCGGTTTGCACGCACCTAAATAATCACCAAAGCGCGCCCGCATCTCGTCAGCAAAGTCCACATCATCCAGCGCCAATATGGTCTTGGCACTGTCATGCCGTTCCGTCCACACGAGTGAAGCGCGGTTGCCCACCATCGGTAGAATGGCAAAAGGCCCGCCGGGCAAAAAATATTCTTGCGCCACGCCTTCATGGGCGCGCTCATGCTCAACGGTTGTGACAATACCCGTCTGACCGTAATCCCAGCCAATGGTCTTGATGCCCGCAGCCACGCGTGTTGGCGAGTTGCGCCCATCGGCGGCAAAACAAACCCGCGCTGTCACGCGCGCGCCGTCTTTAAGCGTTGCCACAACGTCGGCTCCATAAGCGACATGCGTCACCGCATTGGGTGCAATGAGCCGCACGCCCTCTTCGGCCGCAATCGCCTTTTGCAAGGCAATGCGCAAATGCCGGTTCTCAATCAGGTTGCCGAGCGGCTCATCGCCGATTTCCGTGTGATCGAAATGCAGAAAAAATGATGAGCTGGCGCTGCGCACCCGACCGTCCGACACGATAATGTCATTGATCGGCTGCATCTGACCTTCCAGATGCGGCGTCACGCCCAATTGGCGCAGCATCCGGCAGGACGAAAACGCCACCGCCGAGACCCGGCCGTCAAACCCGGCGCCCGTCGCCGTCGCCGGATCGAGCGCATCAACCAACGTGACGCTGAGCCCGCCCTGCGCCAAAGCCAGCGCCAGAGGCATGCCCGCAAGCCCGCCACCGACAATCAGCACATCGCTGTGATATTCTGCTGTGTTCATGGCATGCAGGGTCCAACGGATGGGGCCGATTGTCCAGCACCTCGCGCGCGATCATATGGACGCAGGCGCATGACAATCCTAGTCTCTGCCCCACCATTCGAGAGGTCGGACATGTCAAAAATAGATGCCCAAATGCCAGCGCTTGAGTTGGGCCACCTGTTTGAAAGCGGGCAAACGACACCTCGCGAAGCGACCGAATTCTACCTCGCCCGCATCCGCGATCTCGATCCTGACCACCGCATCTATATGCGCCTGACAGAGGCCCGCGCCCGTGCCGAGGCTGACGCCGCCACCGCGCGCGCGAAACATGGGATGCGTCGCCACCCACTCGATGGGGTGCCCCTTTCATGGAAGGACCTTTTCGATAGCGCAGGCACTGTGACGGCGGCAGGCTCGCTGGCGCTTAAATCGCGGGTGCCACAGACCGATGCCGACGTCCTCACGCAAGCCACGCGTACAGGCAGCGTCTGTCTCGGCAAAACGGCGATGACGGAATTTGCCTTTTCGGGCCTCGGCATCAACCCAACCTGCGGCACGCCAACTAACCCCTTTGATGCCGCCACTGAACGCGTACCGGGCGGCTCGTCATCGGGGGCCGCCGTGGCGCTTGCCCGCGGTCTTTGCGCGGGCTCCATCGGTACGGATACCGGCGGTTCGGTACGCATTCCCGCCGCTTGGAACGGCCTTGTCGGCCTCAAGACCACTGCCGGACGCATCCCTCTCAAGGGCACTCTGCCGCTATCACCAACTTTCGATACCATCGGCCCGCTGGCGCGCAATGTGGCCGACGCTGCCACTCTCTTCTCACTGCTCACGGGCGAGCGCCCGACCGATCTCGCGGGCACAAGCCTGAACGACCTGACACTCTGGTTGCCCGGTGGTGTCGGCTGGAGTGAACTTGATGCAGGCATCAGCGACGCGATCGATAGCGCATTACGCAAACTTCTTCACGCTGGCGTTCGCATTGTGGAGCATCCGATCCCCGAACTTGATGCCATTGACGCACTGGCTTGGAGCGGCGGAGCAAGCCGTCTTGTCGCCGAAGCTCATGCCCATTGGGCCTACACGCTGGAGCAAAATAGGTATGACATTTTCCCACCCGTCTATGACCGCTTTATGGCCGGAGCCACCATTAGGGCGAGCGACCTGCTGATCACAGACCGCGAGCGCCAACGCCTCGCGCGATCCTATCTCGCCGCTACCGCTGGCGTTGATGCGGTCGTCTTGCCGACCGTTGCCATTTCGCCACCACCGATTACCTCACTAGCAGCGGGCGGGCCCGCCTATTTCAAGGCCAATCGCATGGCGTTGCGCAATACCACCATCGGCAATCAACTCGGTCTCTGCGCCTTGAGCTTGCCCATCGGCACCGATGCGCTGGGCCTGCCCGTTGGGCTGATGTTGCAAAGCCATCCCAATACGGAAGAAAAACTTCTACGCATCGGCGCCGCCATCGAGAAAGCGCTGCGCTAACACAGCTCTTCACAAAGAAAAAGGGCGGACCCATAAGGCCCGCCCTTCTCTGTTCTCATATGAAATGCGTTACCGCACGGGAGCCTGACGCGCCCTGTCTTCAATAGCGCGCTTCTGGATATAGGATTTGATCGCCTCCACATCATCTTCCGAAAGCAGATCGGCGAAACTCGCCATCCCGTTATCCTTCAACATGCCACCGCGCACGACGTCCTGAAAATGCGCGCGCATGTTTTCATCAAGACGTCGCAGGTCCGGGATCACACCGGGGCTGACGACTTCCGAACCATGGCAGAAGCCGCAATGACGCGCGTAGGAGATCTCACCCTTGCGCACCGTTGCCGCATCCGCTGTCAGGGCAGGCCATGCCGGAATGGATTGATCGCGCAAGGCGAGTTTTTGCAACTCGGCTGTGCCCCCAACCTTGAAGACGAGCAACTTGCCTTCATTGCCGTATTTGGCCGCCGCAGAGGTGCGCGCATCACCTGACGTGATGTTGACACCACCCCAGCCTGCAAGCACCGCAACATACTGCACACCATCGATCTTATAGCTGATCGGCGGTGCAACGATGCCGATCTGGACGTCCTGTTCCCAGACCTTTTCGCCCGTGTCGGCTTTATAGGCATAGATATGACCATCAGCCGTGCCTTGGAAAACCAAATTGCCGGCTGTCGTCAATACGCCACCGTTCAAAGCCGTAGGATATTCAACCTGCCATTTGACGGTGCTCGTCACCGGGTCCCATGCTTTCAGAAAACCCTTTGCAGGCGGCACTTCGCCCATCGACTTCACGATATCGACAAGCTCTTCATAAGAAATACCGAGGTTCCACCAGTTTTTTTCTGGCGTGTAGTGGTGTGTCTTTTGCCACTCCTTGTCGAGCGAATAAGGAAAAGGAATGTCCTGTCCCGGAATATAGACAAGCTCCGTTTGCGGATTGAAAGCCATGGGGTGCCAGTTATGTGCCCCATTGGCTGACGGCATGACCCATTCTGCCTTTTTATCATAATTAAGCGCCGGGTCTTCGATGGGACGCCCCGTCTGCATGTCGACGCCTTTGGCCCAGGTCACAACCGCATAGGGTTTGGCTGACAGAAGCTCGCCGGTGGCCACGTCAAGAACATAGAAGAAGCCGTTCTTAGGCGCATGCATAACAACGTGACGTTCTTTGCCATCAATTTTCAGATCGGCAAGGATCATCGGCTGGGTCGAGGTATAGTCCCAATTGTCGCCCGGCGTTTCCTGATAGTACCACTTCATCTTGCCGGTATCGGGATCGAGCGCGATGATCGACGACAGATAAAGATTGTCGCCGCCGCCCGGAGAACGAATAGCACGCGTCCAAGGCGAACCATTGCCCGTGCCGATCAAGATCGTGTTCGTCTTGACGTCATAGACCATTGAGTCCCATGCCGTACCGCCACCACCGAGTTTCCACCACTCGCCGCCCTTCCATGTCGGAATGGCTTTGGTGAGTTCAGGGTTCTCAACCGGCAAAGACGGATCGCCCGGCACCGTATAGAAGCGCCAGACCTGCTTGCCGGTCTCTGTGTCATAGGCGGTCACATAACCACGCACGCCATATTCCGCGCCGCCATTGCCGATCAGCACCTTGCCATTAACGATGCGCGGCGCGCCTGTCGATGTATAAGGCGCACCGGGAACAGTTTTGACTTTCCAGACAACCGAACCATCCTTGGCATCAAGCGCAAAGAGATTGCCGTCAAAGCTCGCGACATAGACGCGACCCTTCCAGACCGCCACGCCACGATTGACAACGTCGCAACAACCATAACGACCCCATTCGCCGGGCACTTCAGGATCAAAGCGCCATAGCTCTTTACCCGTGCGCCCATCGACCGCAATGGTCGCGCCCCATGTCAGCGTCATATACATGATGCCGTCCACCACGATGGGAGAGGCCTCAAGCCCGCGATGCGTATCAGTGTCCAGCGCCCATGCAAGGCCGAGCTGGCTCACATTCTTGTCGTTGATGTCAGTGAGTGGCGAAAAGCGCTGCTCGCTATAGGTACGACCGTGCTCCATCCAGTTGCCGGGTTCACTATCGGCATTTTCAATGCGCGCGGCATCGATATCGGCCAGCGGACGCGCGGCCGTTTGTTCTGTTGTTTGAGCATTTGGCGAAGTCTCTTCAGCGCCACCGCCTTGCGCCATCTCCTTGGCCATATTGCCAGCCGCATCATCGGCCATGTTGATTGCTTTGGTATGGTCGGCGTCACTGCCACCGCCACCTGATTTTATGACGGCAATGCCAACCCCGATGACGAGGACAGCACAAGCCGCCAGACTGACCGCGCGCGGCCAGATGCTGTTTACTGATTGAGCCATGAAATTCCCTGTTCCCTGTTCCCTCCGAGACACGCGTGACGTGACCCGCAGTCTGAAGCTCTTGCGGCTTCGTGCTTAACGGGAATCTTAGCGGAAGCGACGCTTCCATGAAAGATGGCTAAAACATGTCGTCTTTCACCGATTTGACGGACCTTCAGAAAATGTAGCCTATAAATTGAGCGGTTGATTAGTAATGCCTAATTTTTAGGCGAAATAGTCATACTCTGCCTACTCTACATAAATCTCGCATCTGTAAACCCGCTTAAATATCAATAGTTTAGTTGATTTTTGGCCGTCCGGCACGGTTCTTGAGACAGCTGTCCCTCAAGTGCCGGTATGCGCCCTCCCCTGGGCGTATGTGACAAGGCGCTAGCACTTCAAGCCGGGGGGCAATGACCCGGCAGTCAATGGAGAGACGGATGACTGACAAAGAAAATGGAACGAGGGCCTGGTCTAGGCTGTCGTTGGGGGCCTCAGCAGTAACGCTGGGGTTGCTCGCAACCATGGGCAGTGCATTTGCCGATGATGCAGCCACACTAAATTCAGGCGACACAGCCTGGATGCTGACCTCGACAGCACTGGTGTTGTTGATGACGATCCCGGGCTTGGCCCTGTTCTATGGCGGTATGGTCCGCAAAAAGAACGTGGTAGCCATCAGCTCCCAGAACTTCGCCATCGTCGCCTTGATGACTGTGCTGTGGATGGTCATCGGCTATTCGCTGGCCTTCACCCCCAACCCGAGCGCAGGCATGAACGCCTATATTGGCGGCTTTGATCGCCTGTTCCTGTCGGGCCTCAGTGTCAATGCAATGTCGGGCACGATCCCCGAAAGCCTCTTCATGGTCTTCCAGATGACCTTTGCGATCATCACACCGGCGCTCATCACAGGTGCCTTTGCTGACCGCATGAAGTTCTCATCGCTGCTCGTTTTCATGTCCCTTTGGCTCGTCTTCATCTACGCGCCGATCGCCCATTGGGTCTGGGGCGGCGGCTTCTTGAGCACAGCCGGCGTACTCGACTTTGCCGGTGGTACGGTCGTTCACATCAATGCCGGTATTGCTGGTCTGGTTGCTTGCTTGGTGCTTGGCCCGCGCAAAGGCTACGGCGCTGAAAACATGGCCCCCCATAACGTCGTGCTCACCATGATCGGGGCCGCACTGCTTTGGGTCGGTTGGTTCGGCTTCAACGCAGGCTCTGAACTCGCCGCTGATGGGCGCGCATCCTTTGCGATGGTTGCCACCCAGATTGCCGCGGGGGCGGCCGCGCTAGCATGGATGTTTGCTGAATGGATCGTCCACAAGAAGCCGACACTTCTGGGCATGTGCTCAGGTGCAGTGGCTGGCCTCGTCGCCATCACACCGGCGTCAGGCTTCGTTGACCCGATGGGCGCTCTCTGGATCGGCATCGCTGCCGGTGTGATCTGCTTCATCGCCTCGACCAGCGTCAAACGCGCGCTTGGCTACGATGATGCGCTCGACGTCTTCGGCGTCCACTGTGTCGGCGGTATCGTTGGTGCCGTGCTGACCGGTGTCTTTGCCACGATGGCAGTCACTGGTTCGGCTGACCCGGTTGGCGGCGTCGACGGCAACTGGGGCCAGGTCGGCGTCCAGATCGAGGGCATCGCCTACACCCTAGTCTGGTCGGGCATCGGCACTTTCGTTCTACTGATGGTCACCAAGATCTTCTTTGGCCTGCGCGTCTCTCCGCAGGAAGAAGTCGAAGGTCTCGACATCAGCCTCCACGGCGAAGTCGTTCACTAAGTCGCCCTCACGCTGACTTGAAAGGGCGCTCACTTCCTTCTCGAATGAGCGCCCTTTTTTGCAACTCAGGTTGCAGCCCATGTCATGCACAATCATCAAGCAAATAAGGCAATTGAAATGAAACTTGTTATGGCAATCGTGAAGCCGTTCAAACTGGATGACGTTCGTGAAGCGTTGACATCGCTCGGCATCGAAGGTCTCACCGTCTCCGAAGTCAAAGGCTATGGCCGTCAAAAGGGTCAGACGGAAATCTATCGCGGCGCAGAATACGCCGTGAATTTCCTGCCCAAGCTCAAGATTGAAGTGGTCGTAGCCGCTGGCCTTGTGGACAAAACCGTTGTCGCCATCTCCAACGCTGCCAAGACTGGCAATATCGGCGACGGCAAAATCTTCGTTGTCCCTGTGGAACAGGCCCTGCGCATTCGCACGGGTGAAACCAACGACGGCGCGATCTGATCGGAGTTGGTCAGATCAGGCGTTGCTTGATTGTGCGGCGGCGGTCACAGACGTGCTGCCGCCGCCTCTTTCACGAAAGAGGCTCCTTCACCGGTTCAGCGTCGCTGAGGTTGCCTATTTTCACGACGTTTGCACAAATTTTGTGACCTATTTTTAGGCGAAACGCGCTTCGCCAAACGCGCTTTCTCCCGTGGAATAGAGAAAATGGCCGAATGCCGCCGGTTTTTTCCGCCCATTTGTTGAGCAAAATGTTGGCATGACGCTTGATTGTGCAAACTGCCAATCAAAATAGCAGTCTCCGCCAAAGCGCTGCATCTCGACAGGGAATACGCGAATGAATTCGGCCATAGCCGGTGCCAGCAATGGGGCCGATGTTTTCTTCATTCTGATGGGGGCCATCCTCGTCTTTGCCATGCATTCAGGCTTTGCCTTTCTGGAAGTCGGCACGGTCCGCCACAAAAATCAGGTCAATGCGCTGGTTAAAATCCTGGTCGATTTTGCCATCTCGACTATTGCCTATTTTTTCGTCGGCTATGGCGTCGCTTATGGCGTCCATTTCTTCGTCAGTGCCGCCACCCTCAATGGCAATATCGGCGCTCTTTTTGCGCCGCAGGGCCGCGATCTGGTCAAATTCTTCTTCCTGCTCACCTTTGCCGCTGCCATACCCGCCATCATTTCCGGCGGCATCGCCGAGCGTGCCCGCTTCTGGCCACAGGCCGCTGCCACCGCCATCATCGTCGGCCTCATCTATCCCTTCTTTGAAGGCCTCGTCTGGAACGGCAATTTCGGCGTCCAAAACTGGCTCACCACAACATTCGGTGCGCCTTTCCACGATTTTGCAGGGTCGATCGTTGTCCATGCCGTCGGCGGCTGGCTGGCGCTGGGCGCTGTGATCATGCTGGGCGCACGTCTTGGCCGTTACACCAAATCTGGCAAGCTTGTTGCCTTTCCGCCCTCCTCCATCCCGTGGCTAGCGCTCGGCTCATGGCTGCTCTGCATTGGCTGGTTCGGCTTCAACGTCATGTCGGCAGGCTCGCTTGAAGCCATTTCAGGTCTCGTCGCCCTCAATTCGTTGATGGCCATGGTCGGCGGCATCCTCTCTGCCTTGCTGATCGGTCGCAACGACCCCGGCTTCACCCACAACGGCGCGCTGGCGGGTCTTGTCGCGGTTTGCGCTGGCTCCGACCTCATGCACCCGCTAGGCGCCCTGACCACCGGCGTCATTGCAGGCGGCCTCTTCGTCACTATGTTTGAATGGACCCAGTCCAAAGCCAAACTCGACGATGTTCTGGGCGTCTGGGCGCTGCATGGCCTATGCGGCCTCTGGGGTGGCCTCGCCTGCGGTATCTTTGGCCAAAGCGCCCTAGGCGGCATTGGTGGTGTCAGCTTCCTCAGCCAGCTCACAGGCTCGCTGGCGGGCGCAGCCTTCGCGCTGGTGGCAGGCCTTGCCGTCTATGGTGGCTTAGCCCGCAGCGTCGGCATTCGCCTCACGCCCGATGAGGAACGCCGTGGTGCCGACCTCTCAATCCATAGAGTCGGGGCCAATCCCGAGGCCGACATCCCGACGCGTTGATCACCCGGCCGCCATCATGCGGACATGGTTAACCAGAGTTTAACGAATTACTTCCAATTGTGTGGATAAGACGCGGAGACTCCACAGGTTTTTCCACCGGTCAGGCAGATCAGCCAACTAGACCGGTGGCGAGCCTGTGCGTACTATCGCGCCAGTTCAACTAGGCCCGCTTGCACCCATGCAGGGCAACTCCACAGGAAGTCCGCCACTTTGTCCGCCGCCCAACCCCCGCATTACGCGCTCGACGCGCTGCCCGACAGTCCGTTTCCGCGCCTCAACGCGCTGATTGAGGGGATCGCGCCGGGCAAACCACCGCTCATCATGTCGCTGGGCGAGCCACAGCATCCCTTTCCCGATTTTATCACCCGCACCATCGTCGAACACGCCGCCGAATTCGGCAAATACCCGCCGATCATCGGCACGCCCGAATTCCGCGCCGCCGTCGCTGGATGGCTCGGCCGTCGCTATGGCATCGCTGACGCCATTGGCGCAGGCAAACCGCTTGACCCCGACCATCAGATTTTACCGCTCAACGGCACCCGCGAGGCGCTCTTCAACGCCGCCCTTGTCGCCACGCCGACAATGAAGGCAGGCGTGCGGCCCGCGATCGTAATGCCGAACCCCTTTTACCAATGCTATGCCGCCGCCGCGCTCGCTGCCGGTGCCGAGCCCATCTATATCGCCGCCACCCGCGACAATGGCTTCATGCCGGAGTTCGCGAGCCTGCCCGACGCGTTGCTCGCCCGCACCGCCATGATTTATCTGTGCAGCCCCGCCAATCCCCAAGGCTCGGTGGCAAGCCTTGATGCCCTCAAGGATCTCCTGCGCATCGCGCGGCGGCACAACATCCTACTCGCTGTCGATGAATGCTACGCCGATATCTACGACAAGGAGACCCCCGCAGGCGCTTTGCAGGCCGCGCTCGAGATCGACGGCACGCTCGACAATCTTTTAGTTTTCCACTCCCTGTCCAAACGTTCCAGCCTGCCGGGACTGCGTTCTGGTTTTTGCACGGGTGACAAAAAATTCATGGCGCGCTTTCGCGCCTTCCGCAACATCGCCGCGCCGCAGGTGCCACTGCCACTGCTGGCCGCCTCCACCGCCGCTTGGTCAGAAGACAGCCACGCCGCCGACAACCGCGCCCTTTATCGCCGCAAGATCGACATGGCCGAACGCATCATTGGCAATCGCTTCGGCTTCTATAGGCCCGCTGGCGGCTTCTTTCTCTGGCTTGATGTCGGCGACGGCGAGCGCGCTGCCCGCGATCTGTGGCAGAAGGGGGGCGTGAAAGTCTTGCCCGGCGCCTATCTATCGCGCGAAGATTCAGGTCTGGAAGGTGATTTGCACAATCTAGGCAATCTGGGCCAGGGCAATCCGGGCCAAGGCAATCCGGGCACAGCCTATATTCGTGTCGCCTTGGTCGAGAACGAAGCAAAGACGGAAGAAGCGTTGAAGCGTATGGCGGACATTCTGTGATCAGCAGGTCAACACGCAGCAATTCAACGCGCAAGAAGGCGAAGTCCAAGGCTCCGCTACAACGGATGAGTTGGAGGTTCCCTGTGAGGATACCCAATCCGCTCGATTGGCTGCCGATGAACGTCCGCGAGTTTGTAGGCCGTCGTCTTGAAGAAGGCTTCGGCGTCAGCCTCATTGCGCTCGGCCTGTTCAGCCTCATCGCACTGGTGAGTTGGCATCGCACGGACCCAAGCTGGAACAATTCAACCGGTGCCGCTGTCGCTGAAAACTGGGCGGGCCTGCCCGGCGCTTTTCTCTCCGACATCCTCTTCCAGACACTTGGTCTTGCCAGCCTCGTCCTGATCATCACCCCCATCGTCTGGGGCGTGCGTCTCTTCATGCATGAACCACCGAGCTGGATGGTGCGCCGCGTTGCCGCCTGGCTCTTTGCCACTCTGTTTGCCGCCACGCTATTAGCGACGTTTCCGATGGCAAAATTCTGGGCGCTGGCACCACGCGCAGGCTTTGGTGGCGTCTTAGGTGACATTCTGGCGGGCTTTGGACAAGCCGCACTCACCAATGCCACCGGGCGCGGCTTTGCCTTTGCGCTCACCGCCCTTATCACCGCCCCGATCGCAAGCTGGCTAACGCTTTTTGCAGCCGACCTGACATTGGCGCAAATCAAAGACGCCCTCCACAGCCTGCGGACATGGCGTCAACCTGCTCAAGAAGATGAGCCCGAAGAAGAACGCCTCAGCTATCCGTTGCGCTCGCGCCGTCGCGGTGCGCTCGAAGAGCCAGAACCCGCAAAGGCCCCTTCCCGGCGGCGCTCCAAAAAGCACCCGCGCCGCCGCGATGTCGAACCAAGTCGTTTTCACGTCGGCATCTGGGCCATCACCGATACACTCACCGACTGGCGTGACCGCCTATTGCGCCGTGGTGAATATGGTGCATTGAGCGGCGAGGAAATCGCTGCCGCGCGTCTCGGCGGCAATTTTGGCAGACGCGCATCGAGCGACGACGACGATCTTTATGACGATGACAGCGACGATAATTACGATGACGAAGACGCCGCAGAAGACGATGATGATCTGCGGGAGGCTATGCGCAAGGCGCGCCTTGAGCCGCGTCTTGATGGACGCTCAGGCCCGCGCGTTTCACGCGTCAGCCCCAAGTCGAAGGCCTCAAAACGCGCCGCGCGTGAAGCCCAGCCGCGCCTTGCACTAGAGGCGGCTGCCGACTATCAACTGCCGCCCTTAAGCCTGCTCGCCAAACCCAAAGCCCCCGTAATTGAAAAAATAGACGACGAGAGCTTTGAGCAAAATGCCCGCTTACTCGAAACCGTACTCGATGATTTTGGCATTCGTGGCGAGATCATCAATGTCCGTCCCGGTCCCGTTGTCACGCTATATGAACTCGAGCCCGCCGCCGGTATCAAATCCTCTCGCGTCATCTCGCTCGCCGACGATATCGCGCGTTCCATGAGCGCAGTCTCTGCCCGCGTCGCCGTCGTGCCGGGCCGCAATGTCATTGGCATCGAGCTTCCCAACGCACGTCGCGAAATGGTTTATCTACGTGAGCTACTCGAAACCAGCGACTACGAAAACTCATCACAAAAACTAGCACTGGCGCTCGGCAAAAATATTGGTGGTGAACCCGTCGTCACTGATCTGTCGCGCATGCCGCATCTCTTGATCGCAGGCACCACCGGCTCTGGCAAATCGGTCGGCATCAACACGATGATCCTGTCGATCCTCTATCGCCTGAGCCCGGAGCAATGCAAGCTCATCATGATCGATCCCAAGATGCTCGAACTGTCTGTCTATGATGGCATTCCCCATTTGCTCGCCCCCGTCGTCACCGAACCCAAAAGGGCTGTCGTGGCCTTAAAATGGGTGGTGAAAGAGATGGAGGATCGCTATCGCAAAATGTCAAAAGTCGGTGTGCGGAATATTGAGGGCTATAACACCCGCGTCGTCGATGCCAATGATAAAGGCGAAGTGCTGATCCGCACCGTGCAGACAGGATTTGACCGCGAAACCGGCAAGGCGATCTACGAAGAAGAAGAGATGGACTTGTCGCCACTCCCCTTCATCGTCGTCATCGTCGATGAAATGGCCGACCTGATGATGGTCGCAGGCAAAGAAATTGAAGCCGCCGTCCAGCGTCTCGCCCAGATGGCGCGCGCCGCAGGCATCCACATTATCACAGCAACCCAGCGTCCGTCGGTCGACGTCATCACCGGCACGATCAAGGCAAACTTCCCGACGCGCATTTCGTTTCAGGTCACCTCCAAGATCGACAGCCGCACGATTTTGGGCGAACAAGGTGCTGAACAATTACTCGGCCAAGGCGACATGCTCTACATGGCAGGCGGCGGGCGTATTCGCCGCGTTCATGGCCCCTTCGTCTCCGACGAGGAAGTCGAGAAGGTCGTGACCTTCCTGAAAAAACAAGGCGTGCCGGAATATCTTGAAGCGATCACCGCCGAGCCCGAAGAAAACGGTGAAATGTCTGGCCTTGGTGGAGGGAGCGGGTCGAGCGATGAACTCTATGACAAGGCCGTCGCCATCGTCGCGCGCGACAAGCGCGCGTCCACCAGCTACATCCAGCGCCGCCTGCAAATCGGCTATAATCGAGCCGCTCGCTTGATGGAAATGATGGAAGAACAAGGCGTCATCAGCGCGCCCAATCATCAAGGCAAACGTGAGATTTTGATCGGCGAACACTGAAACCGAAGCGTTACACTTTGCTAACCATGTCTTTAAATCGCCTGTCACGCCGCCAAATGATCGCTGCGCCGCCTTCCCAGCCTCACTTTTTTGCCACAAAGGTTACCCATGCTAGCCCTCATGAGAGACCTTGAACAAAGAAGCCGCCTCCGCCATCTGGTGCTGACTTTTGCCGCATTGGTGGGCTTGGCTATTCTGGCCGTGGCCGTGGCTTCCGCCAGCGTTCATGCGGCTGAAGCAACGCCACAGCTCTCTGCCGACGATCAGGCCGACATTACCCGCGTCAATACCTACCTCTCGCACCTCAAAGACATGCAAGGCAATTTCCTTCAGGTCGGCCCCGATGGGTCGTTGGCCGAAGGTCGCTTCTACCTGCGCCGTCCCGGCCGTATGCGCTTTGAATATACCCCGCCTGAAAAGATGCTAGTGGTCGCCGACGGCATTTGGGTGGCGGTGAAAGATGGATTTTCGGCGACCCAGCGCTATCCCCTTGGCGCAACCCCGCTTGGCATCCTGCTCGAAGACCATCCAAACCTTGCCAAGGACGTCCGCATTCTGGCCGTCGAACACCAGCCCGGTGCCCTGCGCATCAAGCTGGCCGATAAATCTGGCAATGCGCCTGGCGATCTTACCTTGATCTTCGACGAGCCCGCCCTGCAATTGCGTCAATGGATCGTGACGGACGCGCAAGGCTTGCAAACGACCGTTGCGCTGCGCAACGTTCAGACCGGCATCCATGCCGACAACGCCTTATTTGTCATGAAGGGCGAACAACGCCCCACCATCGGTGGCGCACGCTAGAACCACCTAAATCATCACTTCAACCGTCCCAAACGCGCGGCCCCGCTTGACCATCACCGGGGGGGTCGTGCTACCTCTGAACGGCATGAAACATAAGTCACTCAAACGACCCGTGGTCGGTGTGCCCTGCGACGTCAAGATGTTGGGACCCCATCCCTTTCATGCTGTCGGCGAAAAATACATCGCTGCCGTCGAAGGCGGGGCAGACGCCAAACCTATCCTGCTGCCAGTGCCCCGCTTTGCCGCAGAGGCAGGCCTTTTTGACGTTCAGGCCGAAATCGACGAAATCTTGGAGCTTTGCGACGGCATTTTCCTGCCCGGATCGCATTCCAACGTCCATCCAAGACATTATGATGGCCCGATCCCGCGCGACGGCACCCTGCTGGACGAACAGCGCGACGCCCTAACGCTTGATCTCATCCGCGCCTGCGTTGAGCGTGCCGTGCCGCTCTTTTGTGTCTGTCGTGGTTTTCAGGAGCTAAATGTCGCCTTTGGCGGCAGCCTGCATCAGCATATCCACGAAATGCCCGGCGAACCGGACTTTGCGCCGCGTTTTGACCATCGCGAAGACAAAGAGGCGCTGCTAGAGGCACAATATGCCGCCGCCCATGACGTAACGCTCACACCGGGCGGCTATTTTGAAAAGCTGATCGGCGCACCAACCATTCGCGTCAATTCGCTCCATGGTCAGGGCATCGCGCGGCCCGCTACCCGTTTCACCATCGAAGGCCGCGCCGCCGACGGCACGGTTGAAGCCGCCAGCATCAAGGATGCCCAAGGATTTGCCTTTGGGGTCCAATGGCATCCAGAATGGAAATACTGGGAGAACCCGGTCTCTCAAAAACTCTACCGGGCCTTTGGCGATGCGGTGCGTGAAGCCGCCTTGCTCCCTGTGCAATGACGCGCACAACAACCCGTGTGGGCCTCCCCCGCATCTGAACAAAGAGATGGTGCCCCATGACGGGCAACAATGAGAACAAGAGCAAAAGCGGCCAGGTTAAAAACAAAGACGATCTGGTCAAATGGCTGAAAGATCACCACATCACCGAAGTCGAAGTGATGATCACGGATATGGCTGGTATCGCCCGCGGCAAGATCGTGCCCACACGAAAATTCATCACCGGCCTCAATGAACGTACCCTTCGGATGCCGGAGTCGATTTTCGGCCAAACCGTGACGGGCGACTTTATCGACAGCGATGTTCTCCCCGATACCGAACCCGATTTTGTTCTCGACCCCGATCCCTCCACCGTGCGCATCGTGCCCTGGTATGACGAACCCACCGCCCAGATCATCTGCCACGCCAACTATCGTGACGGCAGCCCCGTCCAGATCGCGCCGCGCAACGTCTTGCGCCGTGTGCTCGCTCTTTACGAGGAAAAAGGCTGGCAGCCCGTGGTCGCGCCGGAAGTTGAGTTTTTCCTCGCCGACAAGAACATCGACCCCGACTATCCCCTGCAGCCGCCAATCGGCATCAATGGGCGGCGCGAAAACGCGCGCCAATCCTATGGCATCGATGCGGTCAACGAGTTCGATCCGATCTTTGAAGACATGTATGATTTCTGCGAGGCCCAAGATCTTGACATCGACACGCTAATCCATGAATCAGGGGCAGCTCAGGTCGAGATCAATTTCGACCACGGCGATCCGCTTGAGGTGGCCGATCAGGCCTTCCTCTTTAAACGGACGATGCGTCAGGCAGCGATGAAACACGGCGTCTATGCCACCTTCATGGCCAAGCCCTATGAAGGCGAGCCAGGCAGCGCCATGCATATTCACCAATCACTGGTCGATGTGAATACCGGCGACAATCTGTTCTCGACCAAACAGGGCCGCGACACCAAACTCTTCCTGTCCTATATCGCAGGCCTGCAAAAACATCTGGGCAACGCCATGGCGATCATTGCCCCCAACGTCAATTCCTATCGCCGCATCGTGCGCGACCTCGCCGCCCCCATCAACACCCATTGGGGCCACGAAAACCGCACCGTTGGCTTGCGTGTGCCCGAATCCAAACGTGCCGCCCGCCGTATCGAAAACCGCGTACCGGGCGCAGACTGCAATCCTTATCTCGCCTTTGCCGCCTCATTGGCGTGTGGCTATATCGGCATGATCAACGGCCTTGTCCCCACCAAGGAGATGAAGGGCAATGCCTATGAGAGCAAGCGCCACGCCCTACCGCGTCATCTTCTCGACGCGCTGGACAATCTGCGCACCGCCACCGAATTGAAGGAAATATTAGGCGCCGATTTTGTGTCCGTTTATCTCGATGTCAAAAACGTCGAACACGACGCCTATCAGCAGGTCATCTCGGCCTGGGAGCGCGAGCATCTCTTACTGAATGTGTGAAAGACAGGTCGCTCACATAAACTGATGAATATTGGGTTCGCCCCCAACTTTTTGGGGAGCGTCTATTGAACTGGTTTCATCATAGATTTCAGCGGCCCACCTTGCTGGCGCTCGCGGTTTTCTTTTTGTCCATGTGCCAACCGACGTGGGCAGATGCAAAATTTTCCGAGTCCGCGCGCGATAGACACCTCGACAGCCTAGCCGGATCACTCATCCTGAGCAGTCCAGTCAACGCGACCAATATTCCAAAGCTCTCCAAGATAAAGTTGATGAATTGGAAAAGCGGAGAAACAACTTCGCTAACTAGACAAACAGGCAAGGCGGCAGCCAACTGATGATCTCCAAAAAGCTGTGGACCGATCCCCCTTCGTACTTGGTGGTGCAAAAATGGGCATTGGATATGCTTATGAAATCTTCACAAGAGCGGAAACGCCAACGGACGAAGCTCTGTCAGAATTCAAGCTCTGCGTTTTGCTCGCCGACTATGTTGAACGCAAAAAAACACCGCCGACTCCGATCTCTATGATGATGCCGTCCACTATTGTGTAGAGGCAACGCACAGAATTGTGGCAGCAAAGGATTTCAAACTTCTCAGCAACATGGATCACATTCTGTCGGCAATCGGATATCTACGGCCCGCCCAATCAGCATCACTGCAAGACTTCCTGAATAAGTTGCTTCCAATAGCGACACTCGATCCGTTAATAGCGGATCGGGAGATGGGAGTGATCCAGACAAAAGTGCAGTTTACCATTAGCCATTTTGATCGTGCATTTGATGATCTCGCAAAGCGAAAGGCTATGTTGGCAAACATCGACCAATGGGTCGCTCTGGCAAAACATATTGGAAATAAAAAGAGCGCCAGCATGGCTCTCTATTACCGCGGCGGATTGCATAAACATAGTGGCCAGTTCGATCAGGCAGCGCGAGACTTTGCCCAGGCTCACGCCTATCTGACAGAAATTAACTATCTGCGACTATCGACGAGTATGGCAGATCAGATTGAACAGAACCTGGAATTTGGCGATCGCGGTGGTCCAGAAGCCATAGCGCGGCAGGCAGAAGCAAAAGCCCTTAAGCGAAAAGATTTTGAAGCCGCCGCAAAGGCTGAAAACGCTCTGGGCAAAATCAATACCGCTTGAGGCACGAGCACGCCACTTGGTCGGAATTGAAAGTTTCACACGCGCAGATTCGCCCCTTTCAAAACACGACCAACTGACAAAGGCCGCCGAGCTCTATCGCGAAATAGACGACACGGAGGGAACAGCCCGGTCAGCAATGGTGCTGTTCCTTGCCGAATACGCCAATGCTGCAGCTTTCGAAGGAGCGCAAGAGGCGGCAGAAAGGTCAGGAAAAGCAGCGATCCGGGCTGTCCTTTTCCAATTTGATGCCAATAAGAAGATGGCTGCGAAGGCCTATGGCGTGGCGCAAAAATCGGCGCAAACATGCCGTGACCTATACCTGTCGATCAAGGCACTCGAACAAGTGACCCATTGCGACGTCGTGCTGGCCGAGCTTGCAAAGGCCCAACGACAATCCTGTGGCCACTGAGACCACACTTGGCTAGCATCAACCCCATGTTCGATCTCGCACCCCATATCGCCCAGTTGCTGAAGCATGAGCTTCTGATCCTCTGCGCTCGCATCGGCTACAACCCCTAGAGGCCTGTCGGCGCGACTCAACACGTCGCGCAAGTTCCGCATTGAATTTCACTCGGACGCACGGAGACCTCGCATGTCACAAGCACCGGCCAAATCAAATCAGACGAAACGCTGGCAGGAGATGGATGCCGCCCATCATCTTCATCCCTTCACCAATCACAAAGAACTCGCCGACATCGGCGCTCGCGTCATCACCAAAGCCAAGGGCGTTTACATTTATGATTCCGAAGGCCACCGCCTGATCGACGGCATGGCAGGCCTGTGGTGTGTACAGGTGGGCTATGGCCGCGAGGAGTTGGCAGAAGCAGGCTACAAGGCCTTGCAGGAATTGCCCTTCTACAACACGTTTTTTCAAACGACGCACCCTTACGCCGCCGAGCTGTCGCAAAAACTCGCCGAAGTGACACCCAAAGGCATTGAACGTTTCTTCTTTGCCAATTCAGGCTCGGAAGGCAATGACAGTGCGGTCAAGATCATCCGCTACTATTGGAATCTGAAAAAGCAGCCCAAGAAGAAAATCATCATCGCGCGCGAGAAGGCCTATCACGGCGTCACCATGGCGGCAGCCTCGCTGTCTGGCCTCACCTCCATGCACCCTCAGGCCGACCTGCCGCTGCCGGGCTTTGTCCATATCGCCTGTCCCTATTGGTATGGCGATGGCGGCGACATGACGCCGGACGATTTCGGCCTCAAGACAGCGCGCGCACTGGAAGACAAAATTCTCGAACTCGGTGCCGACAATGTCGCCGCCTTTGTCGCCGAACCCATACAAGGGGCCGGTGGTCTGATCATTCCGCCTGCCACCTATTGGGGCGAGATCAATCGTATCTGCCAGAAATACGACATCCTGCTTCACATCGATGAAGTGATCTGCGGCTTCGGGCGCACCGGCAAGTGGTTTGGCTCTGACACATTCGGCATCGAACCTGACATGATCAACATGGCCAAGGGTCTGTCGTCAGGCTATCAGCCCATCGCCGCCGTCGGCCTAGGCTTCAAGATCGGTGAAGTGCTGTTCAACTCGCCCGAAGAATGGTCACACGGCTTTACCTATTCCGGCCACCCGGTCGCCACCGCCGTAGCGCTCGCCAATCTTGAAGTAATGCAGAAGGAAAAACTCGTCGAGAAGGTCGGCGGGGCCACCGGCGCTTACTTCCAAAAGAAACTGGCCGAATTGTCAGACCACCCCTTGGTTGGCGAAACACGCGGCGTTGGTCTTCTGGGGGCGATCGAGCTTGTGAAAAACAAGAAGACCCGCGAGCGTTTCGACGAAAGCATGAATGTTGGCTATCGCTGCCGCGTTCATTGCTTTGCCAATGGGCTCATTATGCGCGCCATTGGCGACACCATGGTTCTGAGTCCACCACTGGTCATCACCGAGAGCGAAATGGATGAGCTTTTCGGCCTCGCCAAGACCTGCATCGACCTCGCCGCCAAGGATCTCGGCGTCCTCTGATCGGCCCCTAAAACCTTAACAGACCTGCCAATATTACTACATATTAATGGCAGGTCTGTTGAACCCTCGGGGCACTATTCGGCTCATAAGCCATTGATATATATGAAGTATCAAGACGAATCAGCGACCCTTGATCCCTACCAAATATCCTAACGCTCACCCATTGAACCCCGGCTCGCAGACGACTATCTCTCTTGTATGAGGCTTGAGCGCGTAAAGCCGACAGAACGATCTGCCCCCCGCTCGTTCGCCGGTGTTCAAACCTTAAAGGGCGTCGGAAGTCCCCTCCCGATGCCAGCGCAAAAGCGCGGTCACGCCCCGTCGTCCCCCCCGACGGGGCGCTGGCTTTTGCAGCGCCGCGTCAAGATGCAACAATGGCGGGGCGCTGGCTTTTGCAGGGCCACATCATCCGCCAAAGATTTCCGCGCACCCAACTGCTTTCCCCGCGTATAAGCATCCCCATGCACAATGATGACGAAGACCCAGATCAGATCGTGTTAAGCGACGAAGATCTTGATGAGCTAGAAGAAGAGATCCCCCTTCTGCGTGGCGTCCGCGCCTTCGCAGAAGAAGCCATGCAGATGCCGTGGTTTGCCAATCTAGGTCGCCCGCTCGACCGCGAGGTCAAAGCTCTGGCGCGCGCCTATCTCGACAGTCTCGGCTTTCCTGATGCCGAAGTGGCCCGCATTACCCAGTGGGAAGACGCGCTCGATGCTGCCAGCGGTCTCGACTTTGACACCGACCAATGGGAAATCGAAGAAAGCCTACGCGCGGGCCTTGCGACCGAAGCCTTGGAGCGTCTATCCGAAAATGGCCTCACCATCGCGTTGACGCATGTTTCCGCCCTCCTTGGCAAAGGCATCGGTTCTGCGGTGCGCGAGGCGGCCGCTTTTTCAGAAATCAACGATGAAGCCCTGATGGACGCAGCCGCTGGTGCCGCCATCCAAGCCGCACATAATGCCGTTCTCGCTGTCATCGCCGAAGCAGAACCTGACCACCCTTTTCATTGCAAGTTCGCGCTTTTCACCCATGGGCGTTGGCCCATCGGTCTTGCCGGCATGAGCTTCAACCTTTTCTGATCCCCGCTTTCCACCGAGAGAACTCTTATGCCCAAACGGAATGTGAAACTCGCCACTTGGAATATTAATTCCGTCCGTCTACGGATTGAACACGTCAAAAATTTGCTGAAAAATGAGAGCCTCGACGTACTCTGCCTTCAAGAGATCAAGTGTATCAATGACGCCTTTCCGCTGAAGGAGTTTCAAAAAGCAGGCTATGAGCATGTGGCCATCAACGGCCAGAAGGGCTATCACGGCGTCGCCATTGCCAGCCGCATTCCATTTGCGAAAACCAACAAGCGCGAATTTTGCAACATGGGTGACGCGCGCCACGTCTCCGTCGATCTCGATATTCCCGACGGTTTGACGGTCCACAATTTCTATGTGCCCGCAGGCGGCGACGAGCCCGATCCGGTGATCAACGAGAAGTTCGCTCACAAGCTCGCTTTCATGCGCGAGATGGCCGACTGGTACAAAAGCCACAAGAAAAAGGCCGAAGCGCGCATGGTGCTCGTTGGCGATCTCAATGTCGCGCCCCTTAAGCATGACGTCTGGGACCACAAAAAACTTCTCAAAATCGTCAGCCACACACCCATCGAGGTGGAGTTGATGAATGAGATCATTGCGTCGCATGACTGGGTCGATGTCATGCGCCAGTTTGTGCCCGCCGACGAGAAACTCTATTCGTGGTGGAGCTACCGCGCCAAGGATTGGGAAGGCGCCAACAAGGGCCGTCGCCTCGATCATGTCTGGGTGACGCCTGCGCTCAAGGCGGCAGCCAAATCCATGAAGGTTCTAAAAGAAGCGAGGGGATGGGAGCGGGCATCCGACCACGCGCCTGTGATCGTCACCTTGGCACTTTGAGCCGGGGGTGGGCTCAGGGGGGGCACAGCACCGCCGTGACCCGCTCACTTTCAAGTTTCCTCAACGCCCTTGCCTGCGGTTTGAAAGAGGCTCATCCGCAGTTTCTCACGATGGGCAACAAACCAAATCTAGGGTATTGACCCTATATCGGCAAGAGCCCACTCTCCCCTGACCATCGCCTCGCCGGAAACCGGCAGGAACGCGACGAAAAGCCGACCTTTGAATGAGGTTTGGCCTCAATGTCAGTTGAGAGAAACGACCCGGCTTATGGCTTCCAAGACCAAGGACCGCATCCTTATCGCCAGTCTGCGCCTGTTCAACGAGAACGGCTATGACACGGTCACCACAGCGCGCATTTCCCAGGAGGTGGGCATTTCCGAGGGCAACCTCTGGTACCATTTTCGTACCAAGAAGGATCTGGTCAAAACCCATCAGCTTGCGCTTATTCGCCTGATCGACAGTCGGCTCGCCATCAAGTCAACGCCCCAGACCGTGCTCGACGCCTATACCCAGTTCAACCGGCGCGTCTTTGAGGAAGTCTGGGAGTATCAATTTCTCTATCGCGATCAGGCTGAGTTTGGCCGTACCGATGCCGAATTTGAAGGCAAGGTCCTTCGCGTCTATGAGCAGACGACGGCCATGCTCCAAAAAATGTTTCGTCACATGGTCGAGGCAGGCCACCTCACCATGCCTGACGACGAAATTGCGCCACTTGCTGACAATGTCTGGATGGTGATCCGCTATTGGCCGAGCTTTCTGCGCGAGACACGCCAGGTCATGAAACTCGACCGCATGGCCCTCAACGCTGGCATCCGCCATCATTTCGCGTTGTTCGAAACCCATCTCTCAGCTAAAGCGCGTCACTATTTCGCTGAAAATGCCTATGCCTGATAGTTCATACAGCGGTCGCGTGCCCGTCACGCGCTGACGGGCTTTTCCTTGCGCTTCAGCGTCACGAATGTCGCCGTTGAACTGGCTGCCGCCAGCAGCGTGCCGTCGGCGTCCAGCAACTCGCCTTCGATAAACCCCACCGACTTGCCACGCTTGATGACGCGGCCGCGCCCTGTAATCCGGCCCGGCCGCGCCGGTGCCAGCATCGATACTTTGAGTTCGAGCGTCGGGCTGATCTGACCCCATTCCAGATCAAGCCCCACGGCCAACGCCATCACATCGTCGAGCATGGCAGCGACCATACCGCCCTGAATGCCACCCCACATGTTGCAGAGCTCAGGCCCTGCATTGAACGCCACTTCCACGCTGCGCGCCGCTGCATCAGCAGCAATGATCTCAAGCCCCAAATAGCGACTGGCAGGGGCCATCCGCTTGAAGACGGCCTGAATATTCGGCGGCCAGTTTCCCTCAGGTACCGCCTTGGGCGCTTCACTCTCACTCATAACCTCATTTCACCCCTTGATCGGTTTTCTTCGTCGTCGCCAGCCCGGCCGCAAGCTGCGTCATTTCACGGCCCGTGACGTTAAGCCGATGCGCCAGCGCCTGCGCCACAGTGCCCGCCATTTCGGGAAATTCCTGCATCAACCGCTGAAACAAATAGCGGCTGATGTTCAATGTCTCAACCCGACTGACCGCGCGCACCGTCGCACGGCGAAACCCCTCTTGCAAAAGAACCCTCTCACCCAGCAGGTCCCCAACGTCAACCGGCGCGTCAGGCCCTTCACCTGCCGACATCACGGCTTGCCCTTCAAGCACAAGCAGCGCCTCATAGGCTTCCTCGCCTTCCTCAAACATCATTTCCCCCGGCTCGAAACTCGAGCGTTCGGCGGTAAAGGCAATGACTTCGAGGCGCGCAGGCTCAAGCCGTGCAAAGAGGTCATGGCGCCGCAACAGCGATATGGTGGTCCGAAGGCTCATGCCACCAGCATAGCGGAGGCGCAGCCGCTCCGCCATTGCAGCCATCGTGTCCAGCCGCTAAGACAAACAAACAACCTTGCCCGCTTGCGCCGAGACATAACCATGACCGACATCATCTGGGACCATCCCGCCCCCTTCGTCCACACCGTCACGGTTGAAGGTCCGCATATCGATGATTTTCAGCATACAAACAATGTTGTCTATCTAAGCTGGATGGCCAAAACAGCCTGGGAACATTCCAAAGCGTTGGGGCTCGATTTTGCGGCTTACGCGAGGCTCAACCGAGGCATGGTCGTGCACCACCACGCACTCGACTATCTCGCCCCCTCTCATCTTGGCGACGAGGTGCATTGTGCCACATGGATCACCCGCAATGACGGACGCTTGCGCCTGAGTCGGCACTTTCAGTTCGTCAAGGCCTCCACCGGCGTGACGCTTTTGCGAGGTTTGAGCGATTTCGTCTGCATCAATATCGAGACAGGCAAGCCCACCCGTATGCCGCAAGACTTTGTCGCCGCCTACAAGCTAACCGCTTTCCCTGAGGGGGACGTCTGAGCGCTCACGGGACCAGCCGATAGCCGCCCGCATCCGTCACCAACAACTGGGCATGTGACGGATCGGCTTCGATCTTTTGTCGCAACCGGTAGATATGCGTCTCAAGCGTGTGTGTTGTCACCCCGGAATTGTACCCCCATACCTCCGTCAGCAACACCTCGCGGCTGACCACTTGCGCGCCCACGCCATAGAGATATTTTAGGATATCGGTTTCCTTTTCCGTCAAACGCACCTTGCGATCTACCGCCGCGTCATCGATCACCAGCATCTTAGTACCGGCGTAAAACCGATAAGGCCCGAGCCGCAAAAACACGTCTTCGCTTTGCTCTTGTGCGCGCAGCAATGCGCGTATCCGCGTCAAGAGATCGCCAATACGAAACGGTTTGCTCACATAGTCAACCGGGTCCAGTTCGTTGTCGGGATCACTCTCCACATCGTCGGCCCCAGACATCACAATGACGGGAAGGGCAAAACCATCTGCCCGCACCTGCCGCAGCAGTGCCACCGCATCTACCAGGGCAAGATCAACCGTCTGCTCGCGCAGCACAGCAAAGCTCGACACCATATCATCAGCATACAAACAGGTATATTCACCACCGAGCGTAAGCTGCTCGCCCAGCGTCTGAGAAAAGGCGCTATCCCCATCAACCAGCAGGATCGTCTTAGCGTTCATTCCTGTCCTCGCCTCAGCCTAAAGCGAATAGCCGAAATACCGAATATGCTTTTCTAACGTCGGCAACACTGGCGCCATGAATTTTTCATAGCGCCGCCAGCGATCAGTCGCACTGCCATATATCGGCTGCGTCACCTGTGCATAGGACGGCGTGCGAATGGTACCGCGCGCCTTAGCATGCGCCGCTGGATCGCTCATTGCGTCATCCCATTCAAGCCCCAGAAAACTCAACGCAGGCTCAACCTCACCACGCAGGTTGGCCACCAGACGTTCATAATGAACGCGCTGCACATTGAGCGGCAAATGCGCTTCATAGCGCTGCCACAGCGTCATCACTTGATTATAGATATGCACGACACCCTCCAGCGACGTGAAGTTCAACATCGCACCGTTCATTTCAAAATCCTGCATGAAGCAGGAGAGGCTGCAATCAGCGGGATGGCGCAAGGCCAGAATGATCCGCGCATCAGGAAAGACCGCCGAGATCGCCGGGACGTGCACAATGCTCAGCGGCATCTTGTCTACGATGACGCGCTTTCCAAAATCCCCACCATATTCTTCAACGGCCGCCCAATAGAGATCACGCAACTTGCGTCTCTGATCATCGCGCAAATTCGCCAACGCTTTAGGATGCCCACCCGAAAGGTCCGCCACCCCGTCGCACAACTTGCGCACCATCGGTTGTTCTTCGATCACCTGCACATCGGGATGCGCGTCCAATATCTGGTCGAGCAATGTTGTGCCCGAGCGCGGAAACCCCACCAGAAAAACCGGCACGCGATCCGCCTCGCGCCCGCTTGCCTTGCTCGCCTTTTCGCTCGACGCGCGAATGCGATCAAGCAGGACCGGCTGATTGGTTTCGACAAGGCCGTTGATGTCGTTCAGATAGCTCGTGCGATCAAGCCCCAGATCAACGGCGCTTTGAAAAGTCTTGTCGTTCTGCTTCTTGAAATATCCAAACGCCGCATCAGTTTCGCTGCTCTCGTCGCAAATCTGTGCCAGCTCGGAATAAATCACTCGCGCATCATCAACACTCAACGCCTCGATGTCGACTGCCTCCAGCCGTGCCCGCAATGTCGCCAGTAGCGAAAGGTCGTGTTTAGCCAATCGCCGCTGCGCCTTGGCCCAGACGCGCAAGACGGCCCCATGATCTGGTTTGATCGCCAGCACGCGCTCTGCCGCTATAATCGCTTCTGGCAATTCGCTCAGGCGCTCGAGCGACACCGCTATCATCGCCAGCAGTTCAATCGGTGGCTCGGAAAGATGCGTCAACGCCTGTTCGCAATAGTCTATGGCAAGACGAAACCGGCCAAGCACCGATGCGGCATGCGCCGCGCCGGAATAGCCCTCAAGACTTTCCGGTTTCAGTTCCAGAAGGGCCTCGAATTCACCAAGCGCGTCTTTAAAGCGACGTGAATCGGTAAAAAGAATGCCGCGCTCAAGATAAATATCTTCATGCAATGGATAGAGTTTTTGGGCGCGCTCATAATATTTGAGCGCCTTGGCTGTGTCGCCCTGGGCGCGCGCTGCATTGCCCAGATTAACCAGCAACACAGGATGATTGCCCGACAACTTCAGGGCCTTGGCCATCAAGCGCTCTGCCTCTTGAGCATTGCCCTTGGCGAGCGTCACGAGCCCCAGCAGATGTAGCGCGTCGGGTTGGCGCGGCAGAAACTTCAAGATAAGACGCGCCACCTCCTCGGCCTCATCAAACTTCTTAGCGCTGAACAGCGCCCCACCGCGATGCAGCGCCTGATTGACTTCGGCAGGCGGCGGCGGCGCAGCTTTTGGTGCAAGCGCACGTGACTGGGCGTTGAACGGCACCTGCCCTAGAATTTGCACGGTTGCCCGCACCGCCCTCCCCGGCAGGCCGACCGTACCACCCCCCACAGGGGCAAAGCCCGGACGCGCAATCGGCGGGGTCGGGGCACTCGGGGTCGCTTTGGGCCGATTGGGGTGTTTTACCATAAGAAAATAAACCTGCATGGGGTGGCAATCGCGGCAATCAGCCAGGACTTCGCCGTGCGCGGAGTTTGCCATAGCTCATGCCCACGACCAATGGCCAGCGCCCAACCACAGGCTCGCATGGCGCGAGATTTGCCGCCGAGGCAGTTATTGCCGAGTCAACCAGACGGCAGGCATAGAAAATCGGCGGCCCACTCCCCTTTTCAAACTGGCCCGCCCCTTGCTCTTGTTGGCCTATGACGAATTTCGCTCACATCGGTGCGCCCGCCCTTCCCGGCAAGCACAACATGGCCTCTGACGCCTTTCAAAAACTGCGTTCTGCGCAGGCCGATGGCAGCGCGCCTAAGAACAGCATGAGCTTTGGCGATCTCATCGACACGATCAACCCGCTCCAGCACATTCCGCTCGTCTCCAGCATCTATCGTGAAATAACCGGCGATACGATTTCCAATCAGGCGCGCATTGCTGGTGGCGCTCTCTATGGTGGCCCGATCGGCTTTGTCTCCTCCATGATTGACAGCGCCATCAATCAGGTTACCGGTGAGGATCTTGGCGGGCATCTGATGGCCAGCCTGTTCGATGACGATAAGCCTGAGCCCACAGCGCAGGCCACTAAGGTCGCGACGGCCACGACCGCGGTCCAGGCCGCCCCGCTCATCACTGGCTCCATCGCCGCCAGCATACCCGCAAGGCCCATGGATGCCGTCGCCCAACCCGCCGCAGCTACCCAACCCGCCGCAGCTACAAAGGCGCAGGTCACCGCCACCATCAATTCGGCTGGATCAACCAAGGCGACCGGCCCGACCATGCCGCCTCAGCCTTTGCCGCAATTGAGCACGGAAGCCTTCAACGCCCTGATCGGCTCCTTCGCTGATCCTGACGCCGCCAAGAAAGCCAACGCGGGCCTTGCCGCTGATGTAGCCAAATCAGCCGACCAAAGCCCCATCAGCGATGAACCGGCAAGGACTGCCCAACCGGCCGCCGCCACACAAAATCTGGCTGGCAGAATGCAATCCGGTCTCGACCAGCTCGAAGCCCTGAAGACAGCAAACGCGAAAAGCCTGTCGTTGAGCGCTGTGGCCCAAACCGGGGCCTTGAGCGGCGGATACTGAGCCATCTAAACTCACGCCATGAACCAGAGCCAAATTCCTCCCGATACCATTCTCGTTGAAGCCCCAACCGGCGCGACGCGCGGCCGCCTTCATTTTGCAGGCACGCGCTTTCCATGCGCGCTCGGGCGCAGCGGCATCATTGCCGACAAATGCGAAGGCGATGGCGGCACACCCATCGGCACTTTCCCTTTGCGCGAATTGCGCTTTCGCGCTGACCGCCTGTCGCGCCCGCAAACGGTGCTCAAGACACATCCCCTCGCGTTGCATGACGGCTGGTGCGACGCCCCGAGCGATCCGGCCTATAACCACGCCGTCGCACGACCCTACCCAGCGAGTAGCGAGACCCTGTGGCGCGCCGATCTCCTCTACGACATTGTCATCATACTAGGTTACAACGACGCCCCCGTCGTCGCGGGCAAAGGCAGCGCTATCTTCTTTCATCTCGCCAAACAGAAAGACGGCCTGCTGCAAGCGACCGAAGGCTGCGTCGCCCTTCAACTAGACGATATGATGCGTGTCCTCAAAGCCGTGACACCGGCAAC
Organism: Parvibaculaceae bacterium; assembly: GCA_041688015.1. Lineage (GTDB taxonomy): Bacteria > Pseudomonadota > Alphaproteobacteria > Parvibaculales > Parvibaculaceae > Parvibaculum. The sequence continues at coordinate 252,295 of JBDNIY010000017.1, read as the reverse complement.
GCATATGACCATCCGTCTTATCGATTGAGCGTCGCGCGCGTTCCAAACAAGGCGCTGCCCACGCGCACATGGGTGGCACCGCCATGCACCGCGCGCTCAAAATCGGCACTCATGCCCATCGACAAATGTGGCAAGGCGTGGTGCTTGGCCATCGAGGCCAACATCTTAAAATGCACTTCGGGGTCATCACCCGCAGGCGGAATACACATCAGCCCTTCTACAGGGAGATCTAGGTCGTCGCGACAAGTCACAATAAAGGCGTCGGCGTCTTCGGGCAGAATACCCGCCTTTTGCGGTTCGGCCCCGGTATTCACCTGAATGAAAAGACGCGGCATCCTCGCGCCGGCATCGCGTGCCTTGACGAGCGCCTCAGCCAACCGCAGCCGGTCCAGCGTGTGAAACACATCAAACAGCGAAAGGGCTTGTTTGAGTTTGTTGGTCTGTAACGGCCCGATCAGATGCAATTCGATGCCGGGCGCTGTCGCTTTGAGCGTTGGCCATTTCTGCGCGGCTTCCTGCACCCGGTTCTCACCGAACAACCGCTGACCTGCCGCGATCAGTGGCGCTATGGCCTCGCCATCAAAAGTCTTGGTCACGGCAATCAGTTTCGGCGCATCCGAACGCCCCGCCGCGTGCGCAGCAGCTACCATACGCGCAGTGATAGCTGCCAATCGGTCGGCAGCGTCCTTTGCGTCCTTGGGGTTCGGCCCGGACATATTTATGCTGTCTTTCGTCATGACTGTGAAGGGATGAAACTAGTGGGCCGGAGGCGGAGTGACAAGTCGAAGCGCAAGATATGCTCGACATCTGCTATCGCGCGGATGTCGGACAGAGGCCTGCCAGACCGTCTCGCCCTGACCGATGCCTCACGTGCGCCTGATCCCTTCACCCTCCTGGCCGTCCTGCCGCCCGGCAGCGGCCTTGTCTGGCGTGCCTATGGCCAGACTATCACACGCAAAAAATTGGGCACCTTGAAGGCGGCCGCCCGTGCCGCCCATGTCATGCTTTGGCTCGCGCATGAGGATCGGCACCGATGGCAAATGGTCGGCATCAATATTCATCTGCCTGAACATGCATTGAAAACGCCGTTGACGGATGGCGTTTATGCAAAGCCCCGTCGCCGCACGCGGCAATGCCGTGTCACAGCGGCGGCCCATTCCAAACGCGCCGTCATCGCGGCTGCCCGCGCCGGTGTTGACGCCGTATTGATTTCGCCGATCTTTTCAACCCGCTCCCATCCGGGCGGCGGTGCGCTCGGCGTCATACGCTTTGCCGCACTGGCCCATTTTGCCCGCTCACTAGGGCTTGATGTCTACGCCCTCGGCGGCATCACAGGCCCCGACAAAATCCGGCGTCTTGGCCAGAGCGGCGCGACAGGCATGGCCGGGATCGATTTTTTCACCGGCAGGGATCAGGCGTAGTCGGCGGGAATATAGTTAAAGCGTTCCATCTGCTCGCGATGATCGGAAATAATCTGGCGCACTTGATCGGGCGTCAGTTCGTCCCGCCATTGATCGGCGCGGCCTTCGCGGAAAAATGCCGCTTGCGCATTCCTTGGACGTTCCTTGAAGCCCTCAGCTTCTTCCTGCGCTTTCAATGCCTTGAAGGATGAAAACAGGATTGCCCGATCAAGCCGCTCCGACGGCGGCTGAAGGCCAAGAAATTGCGTGGCCTTCTTGAAGGCGGCTTGCGAGTCGGCCAGCATATCCTCGTATCGTAAAATGAGAAGGCTGGGGTTGGGGTGACCGGTCCAGCTTTCAACATGATGCGACCAAGAGGAATGGATTTCGGGTACATGCCCATTACCGGTTTTCGTACCGGCACCGACAGTCGCCATTTGAACGATGGCCTCATCGATAGGCACGGCATAATGGTGTCGGACGGACAGAACCACATCAAGCGGGTTGCGGAGGATATAGATACCACCCGCTGTGACTTCCATATTGTGCAGCGGATAGTCAAGCCAGCTTCCCAAAAAATTATGGGTTTTGACAAAAACAGAATCCGGAGACGCTGTCGTAAAGTCGCGATGTACCAACGGTCTGAGCCGGGCAACTTCTTCCGATGAAATTTGATCGTATGGTTTTTTCGCCCTAGCGGCATAGGGTGCGCCGCCGGATTCACCCAAGCAAAAAGTGGTTAGTTTATTGATCGCGACAGGCTCTTGCGCATTCATCAAAAGATTGTGCAGGAACGAGCGCATCCATGTGTTGCCAGATTTGGGGTAGGAGGCAAGCCAGATAATCGCACCCATTTATCATCTCTCACAAAATTTCGAATGAACCTTTCTAGCAAATCCGAGGACAGAGCGAAATGACAAGAGGGTTCATGAGCTACCCTGTTCTAGATGCACTGAGGATTAGCCCTAGAAATCAAGACATAAATTGGAGCACAAAAAAAGAGAGCGGGCACAAGGCCCGCTCTCTCAAATCAAATCGTGTCGCTGCGATTAGAACGAAACCGCGAGCACAAGACCGGCTGACTTTGCGTCATAGCTGACGGTGCCATTGTCGATCTGGTTCAACTGCAGGTCGAGACCGAGATCAACGCCGGAACCGAGGCTGTAGCCGCCACCAACCTGGTATGAGGTGTTGGAGTTGTCGAAGTTGACGGATGGAACCGGTGCACCCGAATCGTCCTGGCTATCAAGATAGGCAGCGCCAACTGTCCACGGGCCTGTGGCATAGCTCAGACCAACGGTCCAAACTTGGGCGTTACGATTGTTACGTGCCTGCGAAGGAGCGTTGGTCGGGAGCATGTCATTGTTCTGGTACCATGCACCACCGAGCGTGAAGCCGGCGTAACCAAGGTTGGCACCAAAGCCATATTCTTCAGGGTCGGAACCAGCCCGGGCCGTCTGGCCAGAGGTGTAAAAACCATCAACACCGACGTCAACGCCACCGAAAGTACCGGCATAGTTGGCGGCAATTTCGAAGACCTGCTGGATGGTGCTACCAGCAGTCGGATCAATCTTGTTGTTCAAACCGTTGGCCGTCACGTTGTTCTGCGTGGCATCCGGCGTGTAGGACGCGCCGAGCTGGAAGCCGGCGAGACGCGGTGTGAAGTAGCTCACCTTGTTCGCATTTGTGGCCATCAGCGAGAATGTTGAAGCACGAACAAAGCCCGGCGCCGAAGCAGAGGCGTTGTAGATGTTCGGCGAGTCAACACCGTTGCCCGGAACGAACCAAGGCGAGGTGTAGTGCATCTTGTAGGCGGCGCCATCTGTGCCACCGATTTCGAAACGACCAAAGCCGCCTTCGAGGTAAGCAAAGAGCTGGCGGAATGTCGCAAAGCCATTGCTGTTGGCCGCGCTCGTGGAGTTCGAAAAATCCGAACCGAGCATGAGCTTGGCGTCCACACCGGCTGTCATGCCGTTGTCGAGTGTGCCTTCGGCAATGATGTCGATGTTACGGGCAACGACAGCAACCTTCGTGTCCTGAGTAGCCACGGGGCCAACGTTATCGGCGTCGACAACGTAGAAGCCTGTGACGACGTTACCGCCGACGGTAACCTTCAGCGGGTCGCTCGCGAGCGCAGGGCCGGCAAGAAGGCCGACTGCGACAAGGGCGGTCGTGCCAAGGAGTATCTTTTTCATATGTTCCTCGCAGTGGTCAGCGTTAGCTGTTCAATTAAACGACCCAACAATCAAACTCATGATCCTGGTCGCGTTCATCGCCGGGCTGACGAATATCGTGGTAAGTGCCCCCCGAGCGCGTGTGTTGATTAATCAGGTGATAAGGCTGTCGCGTCAAGTCAACCGAACCCCCAAAAAGCCTGAAAGTCGTCACATGTTGCGTAAAGGGCACAAGTGATTAACCAAGCCGCAGCAAGGCGTTATGGCGCGCGTCCAAAGCCATATACGAGCGCATCGAGACGTGAACCAAGCATATCAGGCCAAAAGAGACCCGACATTTGGGACACTTTGTGTCGAAATTGCCACAGCGAACCCCCGCTCCTCATTGCGTCAGATGATGCACTTTCCTACTGACCGACCAACGCGCGCGATTGCAGCCAGTGACCCACCTCGGCTATAAGCGTCAGGCTTGGAGTTCAGCGCTTTGAAAATGGCTTTATTTGGCGGAATTTGCCGAATTTAACTTGCTCAGACCATTGAGGTGCGCAAGAACCAGCAGGGGGCGATTTTGGATCGGGGTTTTCGGCACAAATCGGCCCGTCGGGAGCAGGTTCGGAGGCAATCCGCCGGCCTGGGAGTGGGGACAATCGGGGCTTAAACGCAAGAGGACTGCCGTAAGCGATGAAGAATGAATTTTTCGTGCGCCCAGAGAGCTCAGGCTATTGTGGGCGTTCTGGCTATCGTGGGCGCTTAGCTGGTTCCATGGTTGGAATTGGGCTGCTGCTTGGCACGCTCGCGCTGGGCGGTTGTGGCAGCATCAGTTCCGAGGCCAATTACCCCTCCACGCAAGGGACAGGCCCAACCAATCCTAATCCGCAAGGTGAGCGCCAGACGATCTTTGGCGAAGATGGCATCACATTGTTTGGCGGTGGCAGCGACAAGGCATCTGCCGGTCAGGGCATCGGCGTCAACAGCTTCTTGTGGCGCGCCTCGCTCGACACGATCTCTTTCATGCCGCTGGCCTCTGCCGATCCGTTCGGCGGCGTCATCATTACCGACTGGTATCAAGACCCCAAGGCACTGGGCGAACGCTTCAAGCTGACGGTCTATATTCTCGACCGCCGCCTGCGTGCCGATGGCGTCAAGGTCGCCGTATTCCGCCAGAAGATGGACCCCAAGCTCGGCTGGATTGACAGTGAGACTGACACCACCACCAGTACCAAAATCGAAAACGCCATTCTGGTGCGCGCCCGCCAGTTGCACATCAACTCCACCGAGGCTGGCGATACCGCCGTTAACTGATCAAATACGTCAATTGATTAAGCCCAACGGACCTCCTATGAGGGCCTTGCATCGAGACGCGGCAGCCGGGGTTTGACACAAGCACAAACCTCGGCCCGCCCGGATCGCCTCCACATCTCTTCTCTTCAGAGCCCCAAATCATGTCCACACGCTACAACGCCCTCGCCAGTGAACCGAAATGGCAAAAGGTCTGGACAGATCGCGGCAGCTTCCTGACGCGCGAAGGGGCCGACGCCGAAGGCAAGCCCAAATATTACGTCCTGGAGATGTTCCCCTATCCATCGGGGAAAATCCACATGGGCCATGTCCGCAACTACACGATCGGCGACGTCATCGCACGCTACAAGCGCGCCCGTGGCCATAACGTGCTCCACCCGATGGGCTGGGACGCTTTCGGCATGCCGGCCGAAAACGCAGCTATTGAACACAACACCCATCCCGCCAAATGGACCTACGAAAACATCGCCACCATGCGTGCCCAGTTGAAGGGCATGGGGCTGGCGATTGACTGGAACCGCGAATTTGCCACCTGCGACCCAGACTATTACTGGCACGAACAGGAACTGTTTCTCGACTTCCTCAAAGCAGGCTTCGTCACGCGCAAAAAAGCCTATGTGAACTGGGACCCGGTGGACAACACCGTGCTCGCCAACGAGCAAGTGATCGACGGCCGAGGCTGGCGTTCAGGCGCATTGGTTGAGCGCCGTGAGCTGACCCAATGGTTCCTCAAGATCACGGACATGGCCGACGAGCTCCTCGCTGGCCTCGACACGCTGGACCGCTGGCCCGAAAAAGTTCGGCTGATGCAGAAAAACTGGATCGGGCGTTCAGAAGGCGCGCGTGTTTTCTTCCCGCTCACTGGCGCAAAAGACAACGCAGCCAGTCTCGAAGTTTTTACGACGCGCCCCGACACTTTGTTCGGCGCATCCTTCTGCGCTATTTCACCCGGCCATCCGCTTGCCATTGAACTGGCTGCGAGCAATCCCGCCATCGCCGCCTTTCTCAAGGAATCAGCCCTCACCGGCACAACCGAAGCGGCGCTCGAAAAAGTCGAAAAGAAGGGCGTCGATACCGGCCTCAAAGCCCGCCACCCCTTTATCGACGGCCATGATCTGCCGGTTTATGTCGCCAATTTTGTGCTGATGGACTATGGCACCGGCGCGATTTTCGGCTGCCCCGCCCATGACCAGCGCGACATCGACTTTGCCCGCAAATATAGTCTGCCTGTCATTCCGGTGGTGGCCCCCAAAGACCTCGATGCCGACGCTCAGTGCGCCTTCCTTGATACGCTCTCAACTGGTAAAGACGCTTTCACCGGCGACGGCATTGCCGTCAATTCGCGCTTTCTCGACGGCCTCGATGTCACTGCCGCCAAACGCGCCGCCATCGCAAAGCTCGAAAGCCTTAAGCTCGGCGAAGGCACCGTCAATTTCCGCCTGCGCGATTGGGGCATCTCGCGCCAGCGCTATTGGGGCTGCCCGATCCCGGTGATCCATTGCGAGGCCTGCGGTGTCGTGCCGGTGCCAGCCAAGGATCTGCCTGTGCGCCTGCCCGAGGATGTCACCTTCGATACACCCGGCAATCCGCTCGATCGTCACCCGACCTGGAAACACGTCGCCTGCCCGACTTGCGCCAAGCCCGCCACCCGCGAGACCGACACGTTTGATACCTTTGTCGATTCCAGCTGGTATTTCGCCCGTTTCTGTTCGCCCAAATCAGCCAAGCCGACCGAACGCGCTGCGGTCGATTATTGGCTACCGGTGGACCAATATATCGGCGGTGTCGAACACGCGATCTTGCACCTGCTCTATTCGCGCTATTTCTCGCGCGCCATGTCGGCCACCGGGCATCTCGGCCTGAAAGAACCCTTCGCTGGGCTTTTCACCCAAGGCATGGTAACGCATGAAACCTATAAGGGCGAAGACGGGCGCTGGCTCTTTCCCGAAGAAGTCAAGCAGACCAATGGCGAGCCGGTTCACGTCGAAACGGGCGAACGCGTTACCGTTGGACCCATCGAGTCCATGTCGAAGTCCAAGCGCAACGTCATCAATCCGACCGCCATCATTGGCCAATATGGCGCCGACACAGCGCGCTGGTTCATTCTATCGGACTCCCCGCCCGAACGTGATGTTCAGTGGTCAGAAGCCGGTGCCGAAGGGGCTTGGCGCTTCACCCAACGCCTATGGCGTCTGATCACAACTGATCTTGAACTGCTCTGCCCGCCCGGCACCCCCGAGCCTGCAACACTCGATGCACCCGCCATGGCGCTCCATCGCGCCAGCCATCGCGCGCTTGCCGCCCTCACTGATGATCTCGACAATCTGCGGCTCAATCGCGCGGTTGCTCGCGTTTATGAGCTTGCCAATGCCATTTCAATCTTCGAGCCGGGCCGCGATCTCAAGGCTGCCGCCTGGGCCCACCGCGAGGCGCTGGAGACCATGGTTTTGGTCACCGCCCCGATGATGCCGCATCTGGCCGAGGAGTGCTGGGTGGAGCTTGGCCACACCACGCTGGTGGTCGATACGCCATGGCCGGTTGCCGTCGCCGCTCTCCTCGTAGAAGATACAGCCACAATCGCGGTCCAAGTGAACGGCAAGCGCCGGGACGAACTCGTCATCGCACGGGACGCGGATAACAAGACAATCGAGCAGGCAGCTCTCGCCCTCGAAAAAGTGGAGAAGGCGATCGATGGGAAAGCCATCCGCAAGGTCATCGTGGTTCCGGGCAAGATCATCAACATTGTGGTCTAAGGCCGGACAGATCAGCGCAGCGGCTAGCGTCGCAGCGCCGCTGCGATCTGCGCTTGGCCTCGTTCTACTCTTTGCCCTCGCCGCCCCGCTAGGAGCCTGTGGCTTTCACCCGCTTTACGGCAGCACCGGCGTCGAGACGAGCATTGTCGGCGACTTGTCGAGCGTCACCATCAACACGCCTGACACCGCCATCGGCCGCAGCCTCAAGTTCAATTTGCTGGACACGTTGAACTCAGACGGCAACCAGCCAGTAAGCCCGCTCTACAAGTTGAACCTACGCGCCTACAGCTATTCGCAAAATGTTGCCATTCAGGAAGACGCCTCGGTCACGCGCGCTAATTTTGTGCTCGTCGTCCCCTTCACGCTTGTCTCAACCGACACGGGCAAGACTTTGTTCAAGTCCACCGCCCGTAGGCGCACCTCTTACAATCGCAGTGAATCTGAATTTGCTAATATCACGGCCAGGCAGGACGCTGAAAAGCGCACCGCGGAAGCGGTCGCTGCCGACATCAAGCTGCAGCTCAGCATTTATTTTGATCGCCATCCCGGCGGCGCCATGCCAACCGGCAATGCCGCCAGCAGCACCACAGCGCCCAAGGGCGGCGAAACGGTACTGAAATAGCATCATCAATTTATGAAGATTAGCCCCAGAGAAGCAGATCGCTTCGCCACGCAACCTGACCCCAAAGTCTGTGCGGTGCTGGTATATGGGCCTGATTCAGGCTTAGTCCGTGAACGGATAAAATATCTAACGCTTAGTATCGTCGAAGACCCTTCCGACCCTTTTCGCATTGCTGACCTCTCCGATAGCGATCTTCGTCAAGACCCAGCACGGCTCGCCGATGAAGCCGCCGCCATCTCCATGTTGGGCGGACGGCGTGTCATCCGAATTCGCAATGTTGGCGACAGCATGAGTAAATTATTCGAGGCGCATCTGTCAGACCCCAAGGGTGACGCACTTCTGGTGGTCGAGGGCGGTGAACTCACCGGCAAATCGAGCTTGCGCAAACTGTTTGAAGATCGCCCCAACGCGGCCGCTATCGCCTGCTATGCCGATACCGCCGCTGATCTAGCCACCACCATCCGCAAGACGCTCGCCGACAATGGCCTCAATGCCGAACCCGCCGCGCTCCACTATCTAACCTCGCATCTCGGCAGCGATCGCGGCGTCACCCTGAACGAGTTAGAAAAACTCTCGCTCTATATGGGAGCCAACAAATCGGGTGAGAACATTCAAGTCACGCTCGACGATGTGCGCGCTTGCGTTGGCGACAATGCCGAAAGCGGCCTTGATGCCGTCGTTGATGCGGCCACCGGCGGTGAGCTGGCCGCGCTCGATGTCGCGCTTGCGCGCGCCCGCAACGGCGATGTCAGCCCGGTCGTTATGCTGAATGCACTGGCGCGGCATCTGATCCAGCTTCATCTCGCCATGGTCAGCATTGAAAATGGCCAGACCCCGGAAAGCATCGTCAGTGCGATGCGTCCCATGGTTCATTTCAGCCGCCGCCCAAAAATACAACGCCATCTCACCCTATGGACAAGACGGCGCATTGATCGCGCCCTAGCCATCATCGCCGAAGCCGACGGCCAGTTGAAAACAACCGGCCTGCCCGACCGCGCCATCTGCGGCCAAACTATCATGCGCATCGCTCAAGCCGCCAATGCGGCGCGGCGATAAAAGAACCACATGAGGGCAGAAAAATGGGTGAGAGTCTGGATATGGCAAAACCCCCAAGGTCCGACAGGCAATCACCGATGCTCGACCGCGCGACGCTTCGTTTCTACGCGGAGACGGCACAGACCTATAGCGCGAGTGGTGCGAGCGGTGCGAACCGCAATCTCGCGGGATTTCTTGAAAAGCTAAAACCGGGATCTCGAATTCTTGAACTTGGCTGCGGTAGCGGCCGGGATGCCGAAGCGATGATTGCCGCCGGTTTCAAAGTCGAGCCAACCGACGGCGTCGCCGAAATCGCTCGCGCGGCGCAGGCACGACTAAATCGACCTGTGCGCATCATGCCGTTTGATGAACTTGATGCCGTGGAGGTCTATGATGGGATATGGGCCAGCGCCAGCCTATTGCACGTACCGCGCGGAGGACTGAGCGATGTTCTCGCGCTCATCTTCAAGGCGCTCAAACCCGGCGGGCTACATTTTGCCAGCTACAAGACGGGCAATGGGGCGGGCAGAGACGAGCATGGCCGCTATTTCAATTTTCCATCGCGCGATGAGCTTCTTGAACTCTACCGGCGATCCGCAAGCTGGAAAACCGAATCCGTGCAGGAATATAGCGGCGACAGCTTTGGCGGCATGCAGATGCCCTGGATCGCCATCACCATGCGCAAATCTGGCTAAATTTTACGCCAGTGGCGAATAAAATTTGTTCAGAAATTTCCCAACGGCGCATTCTGGAGCGCCATTACTGGGTTAGTTCATTTTCTGAGCCGTCCGCCCCGCCAAACGGCGGCAAATTTCATCAAGCTGCTCAAGCGATTTATAGGTGACGCGCACCTCGCCGCCCTCCTCGCCCGCATGATTGACTTCGACCTTGAGGCCGAGTTGCTCGGAAATATTGCGCTCCAATGCCTCAGTGTCAGCGTCCTTGGCTCCCTTGGAAGATGACGTGCCGCTCTTGCGCGCCGCCGTCGTTCCGCTGCTTGGCTTTTTCACCAACGCCTCGGCTTCACGCACGCTCATTTTCTTGGCGACGATTTCACGCGCCAGTTTTTCTGCATCATCATTGCCGATCAGCGGCCGGGCATGGCCTGCCGTCAGCGATCCATCCTCGATCAGATTACGCACCGAGGCGGGTAGGCTCAGCAGCCGCATCGTATTGGCGACATGGCTGCGGCTCTTGCCGATGAGCTTGGACACCTTGTCTTGCGTATAGTCGAACTGCTGCATCAACCTGTCGTAGCCTGCCGCTTCTTCGACCGCGTTCAGATCGGCGCGCTGCACATTTTCGATGATGGCGATTTCGAGCGACTGCGCGTCGGTCAGATCCTTGACGAGGATCGGCACTTGATGGAGCTGCGCTTGTTGGGCGGCACGCCAGCGGCGTTCGCCCGCCACGATTTCAAAAGCGTCAACCTCGCCCTTTACCGGGCGCACCACGATGGGCTGCAAGATGCCCTGCTCGCGGATCGAATTCGACAGGTCGGCTAGTTCTTCCTCGCGAAAAATATGACGCGGCTGGAACGGATTGGGTCGGAGAAATTCAATCGGCACTTCGCGCACGCCGCGAGGGCTTGGCGCCCGTTCGTCGCCCAACGCAAAGGCCGCGTCATCTCCGATCAAGGCGGCAAGGCCACGTCCGAGGCGGCTTGGGCTTTCCTCTGCCATCATTCTAGTCCCCATATCTTCGTCAGGTCATTGTCTTATGCGTCGCGAAACGCTTACATCATTCACCAAACGCGCCACCCGTTTGGCTCGTCCGTTAACGGAGTGATAAGGATCAAGCCATCCTCTCCCCCGTCTATCTTACAGGTATGGCCAGTGCCGCACCTGCTTTCGTCAATCTTTCCCAGCGCTTTTTCACGCGCATTGAAAGTAGGGCTTGGCGTATGACCAAATTCAAAAGGCTTTACAGCGCATTAACCGGCGTTCTTAAAGTGCCTTTCAGCGCCCCATCTCAAGCACCAAACCTCAAGCCGCTGACTTACGCAATTCACGTTCGCGCCGGATCAGTTCCGACGCCAGCTTCATATAGGCCTTGCTGCCCGCACAACGGTGATCATAGACCAGTGCCGGTTTGCCATAGGATGGCGCTTCCGACAGACGCACATTGCGCGGAATGACCGTGCGATAAACTTTATCGCCCAGATGTTGACGCACGTCGCTCGCCACTTGATCCGACAGCTTATTGCGCTGGTCGAACATGGTCAGCACCACGCCTTGAATTTCCAACCGCGGATTGAGGCTCGTCTTGACGCGCTCAACGGTGCGCAGCAACTGGCTCAAACCTTCCAGCGCAAAGAACTCGCATTGCAACGGCACCAGGATCGCGTCGGCGGCCGTCATTGCGTTGATGGTCAGCAGGTTCAGCGACGGCGGGCAATCGATCAAAAGATAAGTGTAAGGGCGCTTTGTCATTTCGCGCTCTTTGTCGCTGTCATGACGCACATGCCCACTGCGCGGCATCCGCGCCAGCGCATCACGCAAGCGATGCGAGCGACGCGGCACCGAGGCCAACTCCAGCTCTGCGCCGAGCAGGTCCATGGTGGAGGGAACGATATCAAGCCCCGGCACTTTGGTTGGCACCACAGCGTCTTCAATCAACGCCGAACCGATCAGCACATCATAAGCCGATACCTTACGATCCATCCGCCCGATGCCGAGGCCCGTGCTGGCATTGCCTTGCGGATCAAGATCGATAATCAGCACGCGCTCGCCAACAGCTGCAAGTGCCGTACCCAGATTAATCGCCGTGGTGGTCTTGCCAACGCCGCCCTTCTGGTTGGCCAGCACTAGAATGCGTGGCTTAGGCACCGAAGGCTCAATGCGCTGCGGTGGCACAGGGGCCGAAGCAGGTGCATGGGCAAGGTCAGGCGTCGCGTCCGTGATTTGCATCTTTGAGCCCCCAAAGCTTCAACACCGTACCGGAACTGTCCGATTGGCTGGCAATGGCTTCAGCTTCAAATATCCAATCTTTCCGCGTTTGCGTCAATTCTTCCTTGGCCATCTGACCCTTAGGAAACAGCCCAATCGTTGTTTTTCCCCAAAAAGGTGATGTCCAACGCAATATTTGCCCTAATGGGGCCAGCGCCCGTGCACTAATAACGTCCGGCAGAGCCCCCTCCTCCGGCTTCCAATCCTCAACCCGGACGCTGTGAACCACTACGGAGAGATCCATCACCCGTGCCGCCTCACGCATAAAAATACCCTTGCGCTGGTCGCTCTCGATCAAATCCATCTGAAAGCCGGCCCGCTCTCGCAGCATCGCCGCCACCACCAGCCCTGGAAACCCCGCCCCGCTCCCAATATCGAGCCAGCGCCTTGCCGCCTCGGGCACCATAGCCACAAGTTGGGCAGAATCCCACATATGGCGATCCCAAAGATGAGTCAGCGTCGCTGACGAAACCAGATTAATGCTCTTCTGCCATTTCAAAAGCAGGACTTCATAGGCCTTGAGCCGCTCCATTGTTTCACGTGAAACACCAGAAACGACAAAAAAAGATTCCGCATCAATGACTTGCATGGTTACCGACACTATATATAGGGGAAGACCGAGTCATACCACGCAAGAGAGGCGCAATCTTCACGCCGTCCGCCGCGCTCTTTGTTTGATGTGAACCATCAGCGACGTCAAGGCCGCCGGGGTCACGCCATCCACCCGCGCCGCCTGCCCCAATGTGGCCGGTCGTGCCCGTCCGAGTTTCAACCGGGCCTCACTCGACAACCCCGCCACCACATCAAAATCCAACCCATCAGGGATACGCAATCCCTCGTCCTTACGGAATGATGAAATATCGGACTGCTGGCGCGTCAAATAACCCGCATATTGAGCTTCAATCTCAAGCTGCTCAGCGATCTCTGGCTCAAGCTCCAAAAGCGCGGGCCACACCGCGCCCAGCGCCGCCAGATCAATCTCAGGGTGCCCCAGCAGATCGCTAATGCTGCGCGCCACGCCGTCTTGATTGACCCTGAAGCCCCTCTTCATAAGCTCGTTGGGCGACAGCCGGCTTTCCCGCGCCATTTGTTTGGCCGCCTCCAGCGCCACAGCCTTCGCCCCAAAGACCTCTGCCCTTTCCGGCCCCACCACACCAAGCGCCAACCCCAGCGGCGTCAATCGCTGATCGGCATTGTCAGACCGTAACGTCAATCGATATTCGGCCCGCGACGTAAACATCCGATAAGGCTCACTCACACCGCGCGTAATCAGATCGTCAACCAGCACGCCGATGTAGGCCTGTGCCCGATCCAGAACCACCGGCTCTGCCCCGCGCTCGGCCAGCGCCGCATTCAGCCCCGCCATCAGTCCCTGTGCCGCCGCTTCTTCGTATCCTGTCGTGCCGTTAATTTGGCCGGCTAAATAGAGCCCCGGCAATCGCCGTGTCTCCAGCGTCGGGCGCAGCTCGCGCGGATCGATATAGTCATATTCGATGGCATAGCCAGCTCGCCGCATCACCACATTCTCAAGCCCTGGAATGGTCTTCATAAAGGCCAGCTGAACAGCCTCCGGCAGCGCCGTCGAAATGCCATTAGGATAGATCGTGTCATCATCTAATCCTTCTGGCTCTAGGAAGATTTGATGACTGTCGCGTTCTTTAAACCGCACCACCTTGTCCTCAATCGACGGACAATAGCGTGGTCCCACCCCCTTAATCTGGCCTGAATAGACCGGCGAATATTTGAGGTTCGCCTCGATGATTTCATGCGTCGCTTGCGTCGTCCGCGTGATGTGGCAATTGATCTGCGGCGTCGTGATCTCGCGTGTCAAAAAAGAGAATGGCACCGGCGGCGTATCGCCCGGTTGAACGCCAAGGTTACGCCAATCGATGCTGTCGCCCGCCAAGCGCGCCGGTGTCCCGGTCTTCAATCGCCCAAGCTGGAACCCCAGGGCGTACAGCCGATCCGACAGGCCCAAAGCCGGGGCCTCGCCCACGCGCCCTGCCGGAATGCGTTCTGTGCCAATATGAATCATGCCTCGGAGAAAAGTCCCGCTCGTCAGAACCACGCGCCGCGTCTTGAACCGCCGTCCGTCCTCTGTCACAACGCCCGCCACGGCCCCGCCTTCAACGATCAGATCATTGACCCCACCCTCAACCACGGTGAGCCCAGATTGAGCCTCGATGGCCGCTTGCATCGCGCGGCGATAGAGCTTCCGGTCCGCTTGAGCTCGTGGACCACGAACCGCCGGTCCCTTGCGCCGATTGAGCACCCGAAACTGAATGCCCGCCGCATCAGCCACCCGGCCCATCAAACCGTCCATCGCATCAATCTCACGAACTAGATGCCCCTTGCCCAATCCGCCAATCGCCGGATTGCAGGACATCTCGCCAATGGTATCAAACCGGTGCGTCAGAAGAAGCGTGCATGCCCCCGCTCGAACGGCAGCAGACGCGGCTTCGCAACCGGCATGGCCACCGCCGATCACGATCACATCAAATTCTGGAGTAGCCACGTCTCGCCTCACATCCATCAGGGCGGAAGCGCCCCAGCATTTATCGATGCTTTAAGCCGCCTTCGCCCCCACCGTCAAAGACTTTCGAAAGCATCACAATTTTGCAACCCAGAGTCGCCCCTCTGTTGAACGGACTCTGTTTCACGTGAAACATTATTTGCCGATGCAGAAGTCCCGGAACACAACATCTAGCAGATCTTCAACATCCACTCGCCCCGTAATCCGCCCCAGAGCCCGCATCGCAAGCCGCAAATCTTCCGCCACCAAAGCTGCATCCAAACCCGCCGCCAGCCCCGCCTGCGCACGCTCCAGAGCCTCAGCGCAATCAACCAAGCCCTCACGATGTCGCGCTCGTGTGATCACCGGATGTTCGCTCGCGCCAAACAGCGCCTCCACCCGCGTCCGAAGAACCGCCAACAGCGCCTCAATCCCCTCCCCGGTCAAAGCCGAAATCGCCAAAACCCCTTCCAAGGAAGCCCCCCCAGCGTCTCTATCAGCGCCCCTATCAACCTTGTTCAAAATCTTGAGGTCACCGTCCCGGGCCAAAGCGAAATCGCCCTCCAGCCCCCCCTCCGAGGCCGCTGCAACCATGACGAGTCTCAGGTCGGCACTTGAAGCTCTGGCGAGTCCCCGCCGAATGCCCTCTTTCTCGATCAAACCTTCGGCTTCACGAAGCCCGGCGGTGTCCGCCAGCGTCACCGGCACCCCGCCAAGGTCCAAACGAACCTCCAATACATCCCGCGTTGTCCCAGCTTCATCCGACACAATCGCCGCCTCGCGCCCCGCCAGCCGATTGAGCAAACTCGACTTGCCAACATTGGGCGGCCCAACAATCGCCACCTCCACCCCGTCGCGCAACCGCTCACCACGATGCCCATCATTCAGATGGCTTTGAATCTCACTCGCAAGATCTGCAATCTTGGGGCCCAACCGCGTCAGCAAATCGTCAGGCAGGTCTTCATCAGCAAAATCAATCGAGGCCTCGCCATAGGCGAGCAAATTCAAAAGCCGCCCCCGCCACCCTTCATAGATTTGCCCAAGCGCGCCCTCCATCTGCCGCAGCGCTTGCCGCCTCTGGCCTTCCGTCTCCGCGTCGATCAAATCGGCCAACCCCTCGGCCTCCGTCAAGTCGAGCTTGCCGTTCTCAAATGCCCGCCGCGTGAACTCGCCTGCTAGTGCCGAGCGCACACCCTCCATCGACGCCAAAGCGCTCAGCACCCCGGCCACTACAGCGCGCCCGCCATGGACATGAAATTCCACCACGTCTTCGCCCGTGAAACTTTCCGGGCCCACAAAAAAAAGAACCAACGCCCGATCAAGCACCACCCCGCGCCCAGAGCCCGGTGACGGATCGACAAGCGTGCGCAGCACGGCCCGGCGCGGCTCAGGCGCGCCGCACCCCGTCATCGCTTCGATTACCGAAATCACTTGAGGCCCTGACACGCGAATGACCGCAACGCCCGCGCGTCCACCCGCACTGGAAAGAGCGTAAATCGTTTCCAAACCGAATCGATCCCTAAAACTACAAATTAAAAGAGTGTCTGCGGCAGTTGAACTCTTTTCGCACTGAACGCCCAACGGACCGCATAAACTGACCGCACAAACTGAGCGCTCAAAAAGTCACTCAGACTTGTCAGTCTTCTTCGTGCCTTTAGCCGCACCTTTTCCGCCGGTTGCAGAGCGCGCCAAACCCCAGAGCAAGTTTTGCACTTGCTCCAGCCCCTGTGCGCCCATCGGCAATACCGATTTTACCAGCGACTCTGGGTCCATAAAGGACAGGTTCGAGGCCACCTGTTTTTCAAGTTGGCCCAACAGCCGTTGCTGCATCGGCTCAAGGTCCGGCAGTCCCATCAGGCGTCGCGCTTCTTCTGGCGACAGATCCACATCAATGCTGACTTTCATCGTCCGATCTCTTTCTCAAACCCTGCTACATAACCACATATGTTAGTCCCCACATATGTTAGACCAGAGTGACACCCTCACCTAACGCCTCCAAAATGAATCGCCGGACGCCCTCATGTCACGTAATTTTCTCGACGCCGAAACCAGCCCCTATCTGCTCCAGCACAAAGACAACCCGGTGCATTGGCGACCCTGGGGGCCCGACGCCTTAGCGCAAGCCAAAGCCCAAAACAAACCCATCCTGCTTTCCATCGGCTATGCCGCTTGCCATTGGTGCCATGTCATGGCGCATGAGAGTTTTGAAGACGAAGGCGTCGCCGCCGTCATGAACGACCTCTTCATCCCCATCAAGGTTGACCGCGAAGAACGCCCCGACATCGACACGATCTATATGAACGCGCTGCATCTGCTGGGCGAGCAAGGCGGCTGGCCGCTCACCATGTTTCTCACCCCCGATGGTGAACCCTTCTGGGGCGGCACCTATTTCCCCAAAGAACCAAACTATGGTCGGCCCGGCTTCGTGCCGCTGATGCAGGAAATCGCTCGCCTGTTTCACAATGAGCCTGACAAAATCGAACAAAACCGGGCGGGTATCATCGAGGCCTTGGCCGCGCAAGCTGCCCATGCCCATCCCGGCGAGCCCACCGCCCAGATGCTCGACACGGTCGCCGATAACTTTCTGGGTCTCATGGACCCCACCCACGGCGGCATCAAGGGCGCGCCCAAATTCCCCCAGACGCCTTTGATCCAGTTCCTCTGGCATATGCATCTGCGTGGCGCCCGTGCCGATCTCGGCGCAGCGGTCCAAAAGACCCTCGACCATATCTGCGAGGGCGGCATCTACGACCACCTCGGCGGCGGCTTTGCCCGCTATTCCGTCGACGACCGCTGGCTCGCTCCGCATTTTGAAAAAATGCTCTACGACAACGCCCAGCTTGTCCGTCTTCTCACTTCTGCTTGGGCGGAAACGAAAAAGCCGCTCTATGCCCGCCGCATCCGCGAAACCATTGGCTGGCTCTTGCGTGAAATGATGGTGGATGGTGCATTTGCCGCCTCGCTTGATGCCGATAGCGAAGGCGTCGAAGGCAAATTCTATGTCTGGAGCGAGGCCCAAGTCGACGCGCTGCTCGGTGCAGATGCCCTGCTCTTCAAATCCACTTATGACGTCAGCGCCCACGGCAATTGGGAGGAAACAAATATCCTCAATCGCCTCGCCCGCGCCGACGAGCCTTTCAGCGAGGCCGAAGAAGAAACGCTCATACCACTGCGCGCCAAACTCTTTGCCGCCCGCGCGCCCCGCATTCGTCCCGGGTTCGATGATAAAATTCTCGCCGACTGGAATGGTTTGATGATCGCCGCACTTGCCGAAGCAGGGGCCGCCCTTAGCGAACCCGATTGGATCGCCGCTGCCGAACGCGCATGGAATTTCGTCGCCACCAAAATGATGAAAGCTGGCCGCCTCCACCACGCCTATCGCGCTGGCCGCCTCCAGCATCGCGCTATGTCAGATGATCTTGCCAATATGATGGATGCGGGCTTAATGCTCGCCGAAGTCACCGGCAAAACCACCTACATCGTCACCGCCGAACGCTTCGCCCAAGACCTCGATGCGCATTACCATGACGACACGTTAGGCGGCTACTTTTTCACCGCTGATGACGCCGAAGCCTTGATCGTCCGTACACGTAGCGTATCGGATAATGCAACGCCTGCCGCCAACGGAACGCTGCCGGGCCTTTTGACCAAACTCGCGCTCCTCACCGGCAACCCCCATTGGCAGACCCGCGCCGACGAGCTCATTCGCAGCTTTGCCGGCGAGCTCAGCCACAACATCTTTCCGCTCGGCTCCTACCTTGCGAGCTTTGCCATGCGGCTCGCCCCGCTTCAAATCGTGCTGGTCGGCACGGCCACCGAAACCGCCGCCATGGCCAAAGCCGTGCTCGCGCTTGCACTGCCCACCCGCGTCCTCATGCGCGTGCCCGACGGCGCGCGCCTCCCCACGTCTCATCCTGCGCATGGCAAGACCAAACGCGACGGATTGCCCACAGCCTATGTCTGCCGTGGCGAGACCTGCTCGCTGCCGATCACCGATGTCAAAGCGCTCACCTTCACACTCACAAACACACGCAGCGAGGCTTGATCAGACTGCCGATACGTTTGTCATGGCTTTGTCAAAAATCTCCGGCGTGAAAACCGCAGGCGGTGTCGGCGCAGACGACGCGCCAAGTTCAAGCGCCCACCAACCGACGCTGTGCCAAGCATCGAATTTAAAACCAACCTCACCGTAAGTCCCAATGGGCTTGAACCCATGTGCTTCATGCAAACCAATGCTCGCCGCATTCGGCAGCGTGATGCCGCCATAGACGCGGTGAAACCCCTGCAGCCGCAACGCTTCAAACAGCATCGTATAAAGTGCCGCACCCACCCCGCGCCGATGCGCTGTGGGCGCAATATAAATCCCGGCTTCCGCCGCCCATTGATAAGCCGCGCGATCACGATGCGGACTGCCATAGGCATAGCCCAACACCTCACCCGCTTGCTCAAAAACAAGCCAAGGAAAGCGGCTCAGAATTTTTTCAATCCGCGCCGCCATCTCCGCCTCGTCCGGCGGCACCGTTTCAAACGAGATCACCGTGTCGCGCACAAAGGGACGATAGATATCGGCAATCGCTTTCGCATCATCGCGCCGCGCAATACGGACATGCGTAAGTCCACGCACTTTCTCCCCAACCATCTTGCTCTCCGTCCCCGTCACACCGTCACGTCTCAAGCGTCGGCGGCTTCTTGGCCTTGCCCCGCCCGATCTCTTTCAAACCCTCGATCTCAGCCAAGGGCAATCCAGCTTCCTCGCGGATCCAGTTGCGAAAGGCCTGCACCTTGGCCTTGCGCGCACTGCGTTCAGGATAGACCAACCAATAGCCTTCATCGTCAGGCGTTTCGAGATCGAATAGCCGCACCAACCGCCCGTCCGTCAGATCAGACATCGCCAGCGGATCATTACCCAGCGCCACCCCTTGCGCGGCGGCTGCCGCCTGCAAGGCGAGCGAGGCTTCGACAAACAGCGGCCCGCGCGCTGTCCAAGGTTCCAGCGCCACGCCCGCTGCCCGGAGCCAGTCCTGCCAATGGCTCACCGTCTCTTCATGCAACAGCGTGTGATAGCGCAGGTCAGCAGGCGTCGTCAGCGGTCGGCCTATGTCGGTCGCCCATTGTAAAAAATCCGGCGAACAGACGGGATAGACGGTCGCCTCAAACAACCGCTCGCTGGTCACGCCGTCCCAGCCACCCAACCCATAGCGGATGGCAATGTCCACATCCTGACGGTCAAAGTCCGTCACCTCAGACGAAGGCACCAGGCGCAATTCGATGTCGCTATAGGCCCGGCTGAACCGCCCCAGCCGCAGCACCAACCACCTTGCCGCAAAGCTTGGCTCCACCGACACCGTCACCGGCCCGCCCACCTCGCCCCGTGTCAGCGCCCAGCCCTCCGCCATCTGGTCAAACCCGGCCGTCAGCGATGGCAAAAGGGCGCGCCCCACGTCCGTCAGCACCACAGCACGCCCAGTGCGATGAAATAGCGCAACCCCCGCCTCCTCCTCCAAAGCCCGCACCTGATGGCTAATCGCAGCATGCGTCACATGCAGTTCGTCGGCCGCGCGGGTGAAATTTCCGTGGCGCGCTGCGGCTTCAAAGGCCCTAAGGGCGTTCAGCGGAGGTAATCGACGAAGGCTCATATGTTAGATATTCTCACAACTGTGGTTACAAGTCACCAATTGCAAAGCCAATCTTGACACTCTATCTCACAGTCACGCTTACAACTGGTGATTAAAATGAACTCCCTCGGCTTCTATGCCCGTACTTACTTTGATGCTCTGAACGTAGCTCTCGCCCCGCTCTCGCTTGACGACCACAGCAACCGCAAGGCCGCCCGCGCCACTAAATTGGCCCGCAGCACTCGGGCCGCAAACGACCATCTCCCCCACGCGGCCTAAATCCTCGCATCGGCTCTTTCCTCTGAAATAACACGACGCCACCCTCGCATCGTGCTGATCGCGCCGCTAAAGTCCTTCCCAGCATCCATTCAGCTGCAAGGAGTGACCCCCCATGACCGGCACAACCATCACGATCAAAGGCCCCGACGGCGATTTTTCAGGCTATCTGGCCAAACCCGCTTCGGGCACAGGCCCCGGCGTGGTCGTCATCCAAGAAATTTTCGGCGTCAACAAGGTGATGCGCGACATCGCCGACGACTTGGCCGCCAAGGGTTTCGTCGCACTTGCGCCTGACCTGTTCTGGCGTTTGGAGCCCGGCGTCGATATCACCGACCAATCCGAAGCCGACTGGGCCAAGGCCTTTGACCTGTTTGGCAAGTTCAACGCGGACACCGGCGTCATCGACATCAAGGCGACCATCGACACGCTTCGCCCCATGACCAACGGCAAGGTCGGCGCGGTCGGCTATTGCCTTGGCGGGTTGATGGCCTATCTCACTGCCTGCCACACCTCAGTCGATGCCACGGTTGGCTTTTATGGGGTCTCCATCAACACCAAACTCGATGACGCCAAGGGCATCAAAAAACCCCTCATGCTGCACATCGCGGGCAAAGACGAATTCGTCAACCCCGAGGCCCAAGCCCAGATGGTCGCCGGTCTCAACGAAAATTCGCACGTCACGCTGCATCAATATCCAGACTGCGACCATGCCTTCGCCCGCCTCGGAGGCGCGCATTACGACAAGCAGGCCGCCACCGATGCCAATGAGCGCACGCTCGCCTTCCTCAAAAAGCATCTGGCCTAACTGATCTCGCCTCGCCGCCGCCAGATGGACCCGCTCAGGCCCGCTCACCAGAGAGTTATTCCCTCGAAAGTCAAAATGAACGACACAGCCGACAAAATCATGAGCAAGGTGCCGGAAGTCACTCTCATTTTCTGGGTCATCAAGATCGCTGCCACAACACTTGGCGAGACCGGCGGCGATACCGTCACCATGACGATGAACCTTGGCTATCTCATCGGCACAGCGATCTTCGCGACGCTTCTCATCGCTCTCGTCATCGTCCAGATCCGCGCGAAAAAATTTCACCCGGTCATCTACTGGGCCACCATCGTCGCCTCAACAACCGCCGGAACGACACTTGCCGACTTCGCCGACCGCTCCCTTGGTATCGGTTATCTCGGCGGCACAACCCTCCTGGTCGCCTGCCTCGCGGTCACTCTCTGGCTCTGGTACCGCTCGCTGGGTACCATCTCGGTCAACACGATCTCGACCCCAAAAGCCGAAGCCTTTTACTGGGCGGCGATCACTTTTTCCCAGACCCTCGGCACCGCTCTGGGCGACTGGGTGGCCAACGACACCGGCCTTGGGTATAGCGGCAGCGCTCTCGTCTTCGGGGCTGCGCTGGCCATCGTCGCCCTGCTCTATTATCGGACCAAGGTTTCACATGTGACCCTTTTCTGGGCGGCCTTCATTCTCACGCGTCCGCTGGGGGCCACAGTCGGCGATTTTCTCGACAAACCGCTGGCTGATGGCGGCCTCGCCCTGAGCCGTCCGCTCGCCTCACTGGTGCTTGGAATATTCATTGTCGGATGCATCTTCCTGCTCCCTCAGCGCGCGGGCTCCCATCCCGGCGTCAACAAACTGGCTTCCTGAAAACCCTCGCTGCCCTATGCCCAGAATCAAAGGATCAAAAAATGAAAATCAAAGCCATTCAGATCGACACGCAGGGCGGGCCCGAAGTCATGCAGTACCGCGATGTCGACTTGCGCGCACCGAATGCAGGCGAGATCACGCTGCGTCACACCGCCATTGGCGTCAATTACATCGACACCTATCACCGCTCGGGCCTCTATCCCGTCAAGCTTCCCTCCGGCCTCGGCATGGAAGCCGCCGGCATCGTTGAAGCGATCGGCGAAGGCGTCAGCAGTTTTAAAATCGGCGACCGCGTCGCTTACGGCTCTGGCCCCATCGGCGCTTATGCTGAAGCCGCCAACGTTGCCGCCGCCCGCGCCGTCAAACTCCCCGACGGCGTGCCCGATGAGGTGGCCGCCGCCATGATGCTCAAAGGCATGACGGCACAATTCCTGTTGCGTCAAACCTATGTCGTGAAGCCGGGCGATACCATCCTCTGGCACGCGGCGGCCGGTGGCGTCGGCCAGATCGCCACGCAATGGGCAAAGCACCTCGGCGCCACTGTCATCGGCACGGTCGGCTCTGACGGCAAGGCCGCCATCGCGCGCGCCAATGGCTGCGATCATGTCCTCAACTACCGCAATGAAGATGTGCCTGCCCGCGTTGGCGAAATCACAAAGGGCAAAAAACTTCCCGTCGTCTATGACGGCGTTGGCAAAGATACATTTGTCATGTCGCTAGATTGTTTGGCACCACGCGGGCTTCTCGCCAGCTTCGGCAATGCGTCCGGCCCCGTCACCGATGTTAATCTTGGTATTCTGGCGCTCAAAGGCTCGCTCTATGTGACGCGCCCCACCATGTTCCACTACGCCATCACTGACGCTGATTTTCGCGCCGTCGCCAAAGACCTCTTTGATGTTGTCGCCGGTGGCCACATCAAGGTCGAGATCGGCCAGCGCTACAAACTCGCCGACGCCGCTCAAGCGCATATCGATTTGGAATCGCGCAAGACCACTGGTGCAACGGTGTTGATCCCGTAAGAAAAACTAGAAGCTCAACGCCTTTGCTTCTGCGGCAATGCCTTGTCCAATGTCGATGAACACAGCGCGTCGCAAAGTCAGCGGCACGCGCAGCGTGACATCAAGTTCGGTTTCATCAAACGTCTGACAAGGCACGATGGTACCAACGATCCGATCGCCTCGACCAGCGCTGGCAAGCTCAAACGCTCAAGGTCCGCGCCGCGTCTGGCAAACCAAAGCCAACATCAATAAATCTAGCGCGCCTCAGCGTCAGAGGCGGGGCCAGTTTGAAATCAACTTCATGTTCAGGCACCGCCATGCGCGTCACCACCGTGCCGACAACCCGGTTGCCGCCGTCTGGTCCCGCGGCCACCGGCAGATTAATCAGCTCGCAGCTATAGGGTGTGCCGTCCGGCCCCACCAGATCGCGATGCATCAACAAGCCGCAAGGATGCGTATGCATCAGCTTCAACCGCGCCTTGTCGTCTGCCTTGCCGGGATAGTCGGCCTCGCCGAATGTACACATCCCGGTGAGATCAAATCCCGTCGCCTCGGCCAGTGCCGAACCAAAGATGCGAAAGACCAAACAGTCTTCGCCCTCCCAGCGCAGCATCCGAAAATAGGGCAGCAATTCCACCAGCCCGCGCGGGCTCATATCATCCGCCCCCGGCATGGCGCGCGGCCCCCGCGCTTCCAGCCACCAAGCAAAAAACTCACGGCTCATGGCCATCAGCTCAACATCGCCGACATGCGAGGGGGCTTGTTCGACCGTGCCAACCAGACGGGCCTTGACCTTTTTGATCGTGGCCCAGTCCAACATCGGCCGAACCCATGCCGCCCGCGATTTTTCTGTTACCTCAGCTGCCATACACCTGATCCACCCAACTCAACGCCCAAGATCGATCCTAGTCTAGAGCCCCACCATTAATAAGTGTTAACGCCCACCACTTTCTTCCACCTCTTTTGACCGCAATCCCGGCTGCCGCCCCGGCCCTCCTCGCATCAAAGGTGGGCCGGGGTCCAGGAGCCACAACCACAGAACTTGCCGCTCTGGATCCCGGGATCAAGTCCCGGGATGACAGCGGAGTATGTCGCAACGCCAAAATCGAAATAAAAGCCTCATGCCTCAAGGAGCCGCCCTTGCGGCGTCTCGAAGCCTCATCCTGAGGAGCCGCCCTTGCGGCGTCTCGAAGGACGAGGCCCCAACCCTAAATTCCGTCATGCCCCGGCCCACCTCGAGCAAAAGGAGCCGGGCATCCACCTTTGCAGCAGAGATTGTAAAAGCTGGATCGCCCGATCAAGGCGGGCGATGACGCCAGAGTTTTGACCTAAAGCCCTCAAAACAAACTCCGTGTCGTCCCGGGGCTTGACCCCGGGACCCATCTTCCCTCACCCCCAAACAAAAAGGGCGGTCCCATCAGAACCGCCCTTCCCAAAATCAAAATCCCCGAACACTTTACGTGTTCATCGAGTCAAAGAACTCGCCGTTGCTCTTGGTCTGCTTGAGCTTATCGAGCAAAAATTCAACCGCATCGATCGTGCCCATCGGATTGAGGATACGCCGCAGCACATACATCTTCTGCAACGTTGCCTTATCGACCAGCAGCTCTTCCTTACGCGTGCCAGACTTCAAAATGTCCATGGCGGGGAAGACGCGCTTGTCGGCGATCTTGCGATCAAGCACGATTTCAGAGTTACCCGTGCCCTTGAATTCTTCAAAGATCACTTCATCCATGCGCGAGCCGGTGTCGATCAGCGCAGTCGCAATAATGGTCAGCGAGCCACCCTCTTCGATGTTACGCGCTGCACCAAAGAAGCGCTTGGGCCGCTG
This sequence comes from Parvibaculaceae bacterium, assembly GCA_041688015.1. Taxonomy (GTDB): domain Bacteria; phylum Pseudomonadota; class Alphaproteobacteria; order Parvibaculales; family Parvibaculaceae; genus Parvibaculum. The sequence goes on along the minus strand of JBDNIY010000017.1, from coordinate 227,172 downwards.
CAAGGCGTTGGCGTCCACACCACCCGTCAGCACCTTGCCCGAAGACGGCACGACGGTGTTGTAAGCGCGCCCGAGACGCGTGATCGAGTCAAGCAAGATCACCACATCGCGGCCATGTTCAACCAGCCGCTTGGCTTTCTCGATCACCATTTCAGCAACCTGCACGTGGCGCACGGCGGGCTCGTCAAAGGTCGATGAAATCACTTCGCCCTTCACTGAGCGTTGCATATCGGTCACTTCTTCAGGCCGTTCGTCGATCAACAACACAATCAAATAGCATTCCGGGTGATTGGTCGTAATCGAATGGGCGATATTCTGGAGAAGAACCGTCTTACCCGTGCGCGGTGGCGCAACGATCAAGCCACGCTGGCCTTTGCCGAGCGGGGCAACAATGTCGATGAGGCGCGATGAACGATCCTTCAAGGTCGGATCGGCCACTTCCATTTCGAGTTTTTCGTCAGGATAAAGCGGCGTCAGATTGTCGAAGTGAACCTTATGGCGCGCTTTGTCGGGGCTTTCAAAATTGACCGTCGAGACTTTCAGCAGCGCAAAATAGCGTTCGCCATCTTTGGGAGAGCGAATTTCGCCCTCAACCGTGTCGCCTGTGCGCAGCGAAAACCGCCGGATCTGCGATGGCGAGATATAGATATCATCGGGACCGGGAAGATAGTTGGCTTCCGGCGAGCGCAAGAAGCCAAACCCGTCAGAGAGAACCTCGACGACGCCTTCGCCGATAATATCGATCCCCTGTTCAGCATATTGTTTGAGGATCGCAAACATCATGTCTTGCGTGCGCAACGTCGATGCGTTTTCGACTTCAAGCTCTTCAGCGATGTTCAGGAGTTCGGTCGGGCCCTTGGCCTTGAGGTCCTGCAGTTTGATCTGCGGCATGGGTGGAATAGTCTTTCTGTGGAGAGCATGACCCCAAAACGCCAATGGTCCGGAGCACATTCTGGAAACTTGATTGGATGGGACTGGGGTCGAAAAAATCAGTCTTAGAAAATAAACAGTCTTGGGAGATAACTGGGGAAAAGCGCTTAGGCCTTGCCTGCCTCGATACGTTCAAACCCGTATCGGGTGTCGCCCGTCTCCCGCATTTTACGTCCAGATCACGGACAGCGGTTCGCTCGGATGGCAACAGCAAAACCACCGGAAGAACTCCGGCGTTGCCCAAGCATATAAGCCTTGGCGTCCCGAAGGGCAATGGAAAACTCAAAGCCGTCTTCACGATGAGGGACAAAAACAAACCTCATGCCTCGAGGAGGGCCAAAGGCCCGCCTCGAAGGATGGCCCTACCTACCGCCCCGACCGCATTGGCAAGCACATCAACAAATATCAAGCATATCAACAAATATACTGTGTCGTCCCGGGGCTTGACCCCGGGATCCAATTACCGTCTCAACATGTTTCAAAGCCAATGGACCCCGCGATCAAGTCGCGGGGTGATGCATGACTTTATGGGAGGGTCATACCAAATCCGAAGGAGCCGCACCTACCCTCAAAACGGCTTCACAATCACCAAAATCACAATGAGCACCACCAGCACCGGCGGCGTCTCGTTGATGATCCGGTAGAACCGCGGCGTATGAAGGTTCTGGTCGCGGTCAAAAGCCTTACGCCAACGGGCAAAAAACCCGTGGATCGCGGTCATCAAGACCACCAGCGCCAATTTTGCATGGAACCAATGCTGATGCATGAGATCGGGATTGGCCCAGATCATCAGCCCGCCAAAGACGAATGTTGCGATCATCGCCGGATTGATGATGCCTCGCAGTAAGCGGCGTTCCATCACCTTGAAGGTTTCCGACTTGTCCGAACCAACCGCTGATTCCGCGTGATAGACGAACAACCGGGGCAAATAGGCCATGCCCGCCATCCAGAAGATCACTGAAATGACGTGAAATGCCTTAATCCACATATATTGCGCCGCTAGAAAATCACTCACCGTCTCACCTCTTCACAGCAAACCCGTCCCGCCGCTTCTTCAGGGCACAGCAATCTATCTCCCGAGCGCGCCGCATTGACCAGGCCCGCCAGACTTTCAATATAAAGCGGCGACGTCCCGAGCGCTGCCACCCGCAGATAGCGCGGCACACCATGATCCTTAGCAAGTTTGCCATATTCCAGATCAAGCTCGACCAGCGTTTCAGAATGTTCCGAGACAAAAGCAATCGGCACCACGATCAGGCTTTTGCCCTCCGCGCCCGCCCGCTCGATTTCTTTATCCGTCGCCGGCCCGATCCATTCCATCGGCCCGACCCGGCTCTGAAAACAAGTCGCCCAGTCAAACGGGCCCCCGCCGACGCCTGCCATCACCGCCGCGCAGGTCATTTCGATCTGGGTCTGATAGGGGTCGCCCGCCTCAATGATCTTCTTGGGAAGACCATGGGCGGAGAACAAAATCCGAAATTCATCTCGGGTCCGAAACTGTCCGATGGCGTCACGCAGCAATCCGACATGCGCCGCGATGAACTTTTCGTCTAGGGGATAACAACAAACCGTTTTTGCCCGCGTATGGAGGCCCACCTTCTTGGCCGCCTGATCCCAATCCTTGAGCGATGACCCCGTCGTCGTCGTCGAATACTGGGGATAAAGCGACAGCAGCACCACTTCATCCGGCCCCCAAGCTTTCACTGCGCGCGCTGTCTCGCTGGCAAAAGGCTTCCAGTAACGCATTGCAGGAAAGGCTCGGATTTCGAGGTTTTTCGAGCCATTTCCGAGCTCAACCTCGAGCGCCCTCGCCTGTGCCTCGGTGAGCGGCAAAAGCGGCGATGCGCCGCCGATTTGGGCGTAAATTTCCTTCGCAATGGGCGCACGCCGTCGCGATATAATTTTTGCAATCAGCCAACGAAACGGCTGGGGTACGCGAATAATCGCCGGGTCAATAAAGAGATTGAACAAGAACGGTTCGACCGCCTCAGGCCCATCAGGCCCGCCCAGATTAAACAGCACCACCGCCAATTTACGCGCCCGCATTACCGTTTGTATCCCCGTACCATCTCAACCAGTTCAGCCACATGTTCCGGCGGCGTCTGCGGCACAATGCCATGCCCCAAATTGAAAATAAATGGCTGGTTTCCTAGCGTTTCCATAATGTGATGAACGCCCGCGCGCATCTCATTGCCACCCGCCACCAGCAACAACGGATCAAGATTTCCTTGCACGCAGGTCAAAGGTTGTACCGCGTCACGCGCCCAACTTGCCGCCAGCCCCGTGTCCAAACTAACCGCCTGAATGCCCGTTTCGCGCACATAATCAACGATCAGCGGCCCGGCGCCGCGCGGAAAGGCAATAATCGGCACATGCGGGTATTTATAGCGCAACGCCGCCACAATTTGCTTCACCGGCTCAATTGCAAATCGCCGAAAACTTGGTTCCGGCAAACTTCCCGCCCAAGTATCAAAAATCTGCAAAACCTCAACGCCGGCCTCAACCTGCGCGCTTAAATGTTGGATCGTCGCCTTAACCAGCAGATCAATTAGCTTTTGAAATTCGTCAGGTGCCCGATAAGCCCACGCTTTTGTCGCCCCCTGATCAGGTGATCCGCGCCCACCCACCATATAAGTCGCCACCGTCCACGGCGCACCGGCAAAGCCGATCAGCGTCGTCTCTGCGGGCAGACTTTTGGTAAGCCGCCTCACGGCCTCATAAACGGGCGCCAGATGGGGCACCACGCGCGCCAGATCAAGCTGGGCCAATCCATCTAAACTTGTAATAGGCTCAAGCACAGGGCCCTCACCCTCCTTGAAAGCCACTGTCTGCCCCAGACCATCGGGCACCACCAAAATATCCGAAAAAAGGATCGAGGCATCAAAGCCGTAGCGCCGGATCGGCTGCAAGGTCACTTCTTCAGCAAACTCTGGCGTATAACAAAGATCAAGAAACCCTCCCGCCTCCGCCCGCACCTTTCGGTATTCCGGCAAATAGCGTCCTGCCTGACGCATCAGCCAGATCGGTGTTTGCTCGCAGGTTTCTCCGTTGAGGACCTGAAGGAGCTTTTTCTGCGGTGCTCCGCTCACTTTGCTCACAGATATCTTCTCTTCAATAAAACTTAGAATCTAGGTGGTGGTAGTTGAGGATGCCTGTGCGTCTCGGGGATTAAAACCTATCCGCAGATCCATCCACATCTGATGTCAGTGCTCAAACTCGCTCGTTACGCTGTCTTTCTACCACATGGCTTGTGCAAAAAATCAGCAAGAGTTGGGACAAAATACAACAAGTTCTTCTACGGCCTTACCTTTCCATGTGGATCATTCGCCTGTGGGAAAATTGAACAATGGGGATAGTTGGTAGGGCCGAATTGTTTTTTCAAATGATCCCCACATTTCAAATAAACCCGTTGTCTTTCTGCACCGTCTTACAATCCGGTGGAGGGAAAAAGAAATGCGGGTATGACTAAGTATGGCTTTCCGAAAATCACTGACTTCCCCCCGTTAATCACAGCTTTCCACAGCCAAGTCCATATGTTCCGGCGTCGCAGGTGGTCCGCCCTCATCCCACTAAAAAGACTGGCAAGCTGCCGGTGCGGTCGATAGCTTGGCGGCCAACAATCAATAGATCGCCGGAAGCGGCAGACCATCACCAAGGACTAAATGGCAACTAAACGTGTCTTCCATCTTCATCTTGTCTCCGACGCGACCGGTGAAACCCTGAACGCGGTCGCGCGGGCGGCGTGCGCCCAATATGAAGACGCCCAGTCCATCGAACACGTCTATGCGCTGGTGCGTGGCCCCAAACAGCTTGAGCGCGTGCTGGGTGAGATCGAAAGCGCGCCGGGCATCGTCATGTTCACGATGGTCAATGAAGAATTGCGCCAGCGCCTCGAAGCGCGCTGTCTTGAATTTCAGACGCCCTGCATCTCGGTGCTTGATCCAGTCATGGGCGCGCTGGGTAATTACCTCGGCAAGAAAAGTTCGCACAAGCCCGGTTCCCAGCACACGATGAACGCCGAATATTTTGGCCGTATCGAAGCCCTGAACTACACAATGGCGCATGATGACGGGCAATCGGCTGGCGATCTCAATGATGCCGACATCATTCTTGTCGGCGTTAGCCGCACGTCGAAAACACCAACCTGCATCTATCTGGCCAATCGCGGCATCAAGGCGGCCAATATTCCCATCGTGCCGGGTGTGGTGTTGCCATCCGATCTAGAAACGGCACAGCACCCCTTGATTGTCGGTTTGACCACCAGCCCGGATCGCTTGATTCAAATCCGCAAAAACCGTTTGTTGTCGCTCCATGAAAATACGCAGACCAGCTATGTTGACCGCGAATCCGTGGAAGAAGAAGTCACCATCGCGCGCAAACTTTGTGCGCGCAACGGTTGGCCGGTGATCGACGTCACGCGGCGTTCGATCGAAGAAACCGCCGCCGCCGTACTCAATTTGTATAGCGAACGCCAGAAAGTAAATTGAGAACCGAGCCTCATGTCTGTGCCCACGTCCCCCTCATCACCTTTGGTTCTCGCCTCCGGCAGCGCGGTGCGCGCCACGCTGTTGCGGCAGGCGGGCCTTGCGTTTGAGGTTCAAAATTCCCGCGTAGACGAAGATATAATTAAAGAAAAATTCGCTAACAGCGATACTGATGCACTGACGATCAAGCTGGCCGAAGCCAAAGCCATTGCCGTGAGCGCTGAAAGGCCCGACGCGCTTGTCATTGGCGCGGATCAGATCTTGTCGTGTCAGGCCAAGTGCTATGACAAGCCGCGCGATATGAGTGAGGCCCGCACCAATCTGACAATGTTTCGAGGGCGGCCGCATCGTCTTCACAGCGCCATCGTTTTGGCCAAGTCGGGTGCAATTGTCTGGCGACATTCTGACCATGCGGATCTCACAATGCGAAATTTCTCCGATGTCTTTCTTGATCGCTATCTTGCTGAAGTTGGCGACAAGGTGCTGACAAGTGTCGGCTGCTATCAGCTCGAAGGGCCCGGCATCCAGCTTTTTGAAAAGATTGAAGGCGACTATTTTACGATATTGGGCCTCCCCTTGTTGGCGCTGCTGGCCGAGCTGCGCCAACGTCAGGTCGTGCCTGCATGATCAGAAGAGCCCCAGCGATTGCCAAAGTGTGCGTGATGGGGTGGCCGATTACTCATTCGCGCTCACCTTTGATCCATAATTTCTGGATCCGGCAATTGGGTATCAAGGACGCCCTTTATGAGCGCCTTCCCGTCCCGCCTAACGAAATGCAAGACACTTTGAAGCGATTGGGCGATCTCGGTTACATCGGTGCCAATGTCACCGTGCCGCATAAGGAGACCGTGTTTGCCGCCTTGATGCGCCATGATGCCATGGCGCGACGTCTGCGCGCGGTCAACACTATCGTGATGACGGATGATGGACTTGAGGGCCGAAACACTGACGCCTATGGCTTCATCACCAATCTGCGTGATCGCGCACCAAACTGGCGTGCAGACCGTGGGCCTGCCGTTATGCTGGGAGCGGGTGGTGCCGCGCGCGCCGTGGCTGCCGCGCTCGACGATGCTGGCGTCACGCAGATTCGTATCGTCAATCGGACACGCGCACGCGCCGCCGCGCTGGTCGCCGACCTAGGCCTGAAGCGCGTGCAGATTTTCACTTGGGAGCAAATGCATGAGGCGCTTGCCAGTGCTGAACTGCTCGTCAATACAACGACGCTGGGCATGGCCGGTGAACGTGATCTGGAGATTGATCTGAAACCCCTGTCGCCCAGTGCGCTCGTCACCGACATTGTTTATACGCCGCTTGAAACGGGTTTATTGAAAGCGGCGCGCGCACGTGGCCTCGACGTCGTTGACGGCTTAGGCATGTTGTTGCATCAGGCGGTACCGGGTTTTGAAGCCTGGTTTGGACGCCGCCCGCAGGTGAGTGCAGAATTGCGGGCGCGGGTGCTCGCGGATATGGGAATTGTGGAGGGCAAACCCTGATGCTTTTAATCGGTCTGACCGGGTCCATAGGTATGGGAAAATCTGAAACCGCCAAGATGTTTGGCAAGCTCGGCGTGCCTGTGTACGACGCCGATGCCGCCGTCCACAGTCTCTATGCCAAAGGCGGTGCTGCCATCGCGCCGCTGACCGACGCCTTCCCGCATGTCGTTGTCGATGGCGCGGTCGATCGCGCCGCCTTGTCGCGCGCCGTCATCGGCCTGCCCGATGAGATGAAGAAACTGGAAGCCATCGTCCATCCGCTGGTGGGACAAGCGCAAATCGCTTTTCTGAAAGAAGCAAAAGCCCAAGGCCATCATTCGGTGCTGCTCGATATTCCGCTGCTCTATGAGACCGGTGGCGAGGCGCGCGTTGATGTCGTGGTCGTGGTCAGCGCGCCCTATCATCTTCAAGAACAACGTGTGCTGGCGCGCCCCGACATGGATATGGCGAAATTTGCCGCTATTCACGCCAAGCAGGTGCCCGACGCTGAAAAGCGCGCACGCGCAGATTTTGTCATCGAAACCGACAAGGGACTTGATCATGCCTTCGACGCAGTCAAGTCTGTGGTCGAAGCCCTGAAACACCGTGAAGGTAAAGTGCTCAAAGTCCGCTTGGGCTGAGCCTGCGAAAGTCACAAACACAAAGATGCGCCAGATCGTTCTCGATACCGAAACCACCGGCCTGTCACCTAAGGATGGAGACCGGCTGGTTGAAATCGGCTGCCTTGAGATCGTTAATCAAGTCGCGACCGGCGTCAATTTCCATTGCTACGTCAATCCCGAACGTGACGTGCCCGAAGGCGCTTTCAAGGTGCATGGGCTGTCGGCCGAATTCCTCAGCGATAAACCAAAATTTGCCGACGTGGCGGAAGAATTCATCAGCTTTATTGGGGATGATCCGCTCGTCATCCACAATGCTTCGTTCGACATGGGCTTCATCAATCATGAGCTGAAGATGGTGAGCCGTCCGGTGCTCGAATTTGCCCGTGCCATCGATACGCTGCTGATCGCGCGCAAACGCTTTCCCGGCGCGCAAAATAGCCTCGATGCATTGTGTCGCCGCTTTGGCATCGACAATTCAAATCGCGTCAAACACGGCGCGCTACTCGACGCGGAATTGCTGGCCGAGGTCTATCTGGAATTAATGGGTGGGCGTCAGCCGGGCCTTGTGTTGGATGCAAGCCTTGACCGCAAGCAAAACGAAGCTGGCCCCGTGGTGCAGCGCGTCCCCCGCGTGACGGCCTTGCCCGAGCGGTTGACGGCGCAAGAGCGCGCCGCCCATGAAGCGTTTGTTGCCACTTTGGCCGCCGGAGGTCTTTGGCCTAAATAGGTCGGTGCTCGTTGGCACCAGACCAGTGCTTAGTTGGGGACTGTGCCTTCGGGCATTGCAGACGCCTGGTGCTGCTGAAAGAGGCCAACAAAATCAATCGGATCGATCATCAGCGGCGGGAAGCCGCCATCACGGGTCACGTCGGCAATGATGCGGCGCGCGAAGGGAAAGAGCTGACGCGGGCATTCGATCAGCAACATCGGCTCGACGCTATCGGCGGGGATATGAACCAGCCGGAATAGCCCATTATATTGCAGTTCGACGAGGAACAGCACGCCCTCTTTGACCTTGGCATCAATGCCTATGGTGAGTTTCACCTCAAAATCGGTATCGGTGACGCCCTTGACGCCGACATCGACACGCACATCAATGTGTGGCTGTTCGGTCAGTGAGCCGAGCGATTGCGGCGCATTAGGGTTTTCAAATGAAAGGTCGCTCACATATTGGGTGAGAATTCTGAATTCCGGTTCGGACACATCACTGCCCGCGTTTTCGTCAGCCATTTTGCCTCACATGCGCCGCGCGTTTTCGTGCTTGCTGGCTAACATGGATCAGATGAAGCCACAAGCTGTCGCACGGCGTTATTGCCTGTTTGTATGGTCTTTAGACGTGGTGTCAGGATCGACCTCTTGGGCTTCGCCTTCAATGATCTGTCCATCCTGCCCTGTGTGCCAACGCGGATCTTCCGCACCGCCGGACGGCGTATGATAGAATTGAGTGGATACTGTGCGCGACAATGCCCATTTCTTAGCCATGGCCCCCAACGCCTTTCGGACCATTGGCACCAGCAAGGCAAAGCCGACGGCGTCCGTCAGCAGCCCCGGCGTGACCATCAGGAGTGCGGCAAGCACAAGAAAGAAGCCGTCGAGCATTTCACCGACCGGGACCTCGCCACGGTTCAAAGCGCTTTGCGCCTTGGTGAAGGTCTGTAAACCCTGTTGGCGAAGCAGCCAGGTGCCGAATATGGCAATGCCGATCACTAGTGCCAGCGTCGGCAGGACGCCGATCAGCCCGCCGACTTTGATAAAAACGGCAATTTCGGCAATCGGGATCAGAATAAAGGCAAGAAAGACGACAGGAAACAAAACGGCTCCTTTCTGCGGGCCAAGAACAAGCGAACTTCACATCGCCAATTTGCACTGGGCCAATTTGTACGGGGCCAATCTGCGCCTGCTTGTAGCAATAAACCAGTGATTGGCTTAACTTAGGACCTAAGTCTTTGGTGTCTGATCTGCAATCTCGATGCGACTTACGACCTGAGGCCCCGGTTTCGTTGAAAGGTGGCCCTCATGGGCGAAGCATCCTCACTCATCAATTTGATTTTGTTGGCCATTGCGGTTGGCATTTTCCTCAAGCTGCGCAGTATTCTGGGTCGCCGGACGGGCGAAGAACGCCCGCCCTATGACCCTTTTTCCAGGGACGACAAGCCATCGCCTCCTAGCGACAAGGTTGTGCGCCTTCCCCAGCGCGGTGCAGCGGCAAAAGACGACACTGTGGAAGCAGACGACAACGCGACCTTTGGGGCCTCTTCCCAAAGGCTCCCTCATGTGGCCAAAGACCGCTGGGGTGGTCTTGTGCCCAATGGCTCGCCCATGGCCCAGACCCTGAGCAATATTGCGCAGCTTGACCGTCATTTCGACCTCCCCGACTTCATGTCCGGCGCTCGCGCTGCCTATGAGATGATCGTCACCGCCTTCGCCAATGGCGAACGCGCGACCCTGAAGCCGCTCTTGGCCGACCATGTCTACCAAGGCTTTGAAGGCGTGATCGCTGGGCGTGAAGAGCGCGGTGAAACGATTGATCAGACCTTTATCGGCATCTCTAAGGCAGACCTGCATCAGGCCGACCTCGCTGATCATCGCGCCCGCCTAACTATTCGTTTCGTGAGCGAATTGACGGCTTGTACAAAGAACAGCGATGGCATCGTCATTGAGGGTGATCCGGTTACAATTCGCAAGGTGACGGACATCTGGACCTTTGAGCGTGATGTTAAGGCCAGCGACCCGAACTGGCGTCTGGTCGCGACCGGTTCAGAAGATTGAGGCTCGCCCTCCACGCTTTGCAATCGGGGTTCGGGCAATCGAAGTTCGAGCCATCTAAGGGCTGCCTGATCGGCGGAATGGCGGTGGTTCTTGGTCTTTTGCTGGCAGCTTGTGTAGGCAATGGCGGCCCCGGTTCAAAGGGTCAAGCCAGCATGGTAGGGCCAGAAACAGTGTTGAGTTTCAAGAGTTTGAACGGCTGGGCTGAAGGTGGTCAGGCCTTAGCGCTGGAAGCATTTCGGCGCTCCTGCACCCGGATTATCAAACTCGGCCCGAGCGATCCTCTGGATCAAAAAACCACCAATACGGCCTATGGCAAAGCCGGAGACTGGTTTGAAGCCTGTCAGGCCGCCCCTCACGTGGTACCGGGTGACGATGCCGCGCGGATTTATTTCGAGGCTTATTTCACGCCCGTGCAAACCGCCCCCTCTGCCAGCAAGGGGCTGTTTACCGGCTACTACGAACCCGAAATGAAGGGCGCGTTGAAGCGCGGTGGGCCTTATCAGACGCCGATCCTGTCTTTTCCGTCCGTCTTTGCCGCGGACCGCGCCGCAGGACGACAAATGCCAACACGCGGTGAAATCCAAGACATGATCGCCAGCGGCGCACTGGACGCTGATCGTTTGGCCATTGCTTGGTTGGCAGACCCGGTCGATGCGTTCTTTTTACACGTCCAAGGCTCCGGTCGGGTAAGCCTGCCAGACGGCCGCACGCTTCGCATCGCCTTTGCGGCAAAAAATCAGCGGACTTATACGTCCATTGGCAAATTGCTGATCGAACAAGGCGCCATTCCGCGCGACGACGTGTCGATGCAGACCATCCGTGCTTGGTTGGCGGCCCATCCTAACGCCGTCAACCCACTCCTCCGCCAGAATGATTCTTATATATTCTTCAAAGCCTTGGGAACGGATATCGAAATGGGCCCACCCGGTGCGGAAGGCGTCAGCCTGACCCCGGAACACTCATTGGCGATCGATCGCGCGGCGCATCCCTTGGGGAGCCTTTTCTGGCTCGATACGACCGCGCCGATCCCCCATCGCGATGGCGTGCAGCCTTTTCGCCATCTCATGGTAGCGCAAGATACCGGCACTGCCATTCGCGGTGAGCAGCGCGGCGATGTCTTCTGGGGGCTGGGCGCCGATGCCGCCGAAATCGCCGGTCGCATGAAGCAACCGGGGCGTCTCATCGCTCTTTTGCCGCGCCGTATCGCCTCCAATGCGGGGTTCTGATTAGCATGGACGATGAATTCAAATCCCGGTTTGAATCCTCAAAGCATCGTCAAGGCAGAACGCGTCTTTTGAGCGAGGATGAGCACCGTCTTTGGCGCGCCGTCGTCAAGGATGCCCGCCCGCTTTCCAGTGGCCAAATCATACCGGAACCAGAACAATCTGTTTTGTCTTTCTCTAATTCTAAGTCTGACGATAGCGCTCGGCCCGCAATACGCCCAAAACCCTTGGCGACAATTGTTCAGTCGAGGCCAAAAGCCGCCCGACTTCCAGCTTCGCCCCCTCCATTAACGGGGCTTGATCGCCGTACCAGCCAGAAACTTGCGCGGGGGCAGATTGCCGCTGATGCACGCCTTGATCTCCATGGGCTGCATCAAGACGAGGCTCATGCCGCCCTCCAGCGTTTTCTGAGCCGTTCGCGTGATGGGGGTTTACGTTGCGTTCTGGTGATTACGGGCAAAGGCGAAAGTCCGTTTGCCCGTCACACGCTTCACAGCACGCGCTATCATGAGGCCAGCGACCATTCGGGCGTTCTTCGCTCCGCTCTGCCGCAATGGTTGTCAGAGCCGCAGTTTCGCACCGAAATCGCGGGCTTCCAGCCGGCCCATCCTCGTCACGGCGGCGGTGGTGCCTTTTATATCTGGCTGCGAAAGCGCAAATGACCCCGTTTGGTGCAAAAATCCGCGAACTCCGTGCTGAGCGCGGCGTCACCATGAAGGAGATGGCGGTAGCGCTGCGCGTGACGCCGGCATATCTGTCGGCGCTTGAGCATGGCCGGCGAGGTCGTCCGAGCTTCGCGCAGGTTCAGGCGATCATCGGCTACTTGAATGTGATCTGGGATGAGGCCGAGGAAATCGAACAACTGGCACGCCAGTCCCACCCCCGCGTCGTGATCGATACATCAGGTCTCGATCCCCGCGCGACCGCCTTTGCCAATCGATTGGCCGAAGATATTGCGCATTTGACCAATGCGGAGCTTGACCGGCTTGCAGAGGCGCTCCCCTCACGACCGCGTCGGGGCATACTGACCGCTCAGAAGCGGCGCAAAGCGCGTTGATGCTTGGCGATGATGGGTGGGGTTCAGACTCGCCGTCCCCAAACAAATGAGACAAAAGCAGATTCACATCCAGCAAATATTCGAATTTCCTCCATTTTGGATGAATTCCACAGACTCGCGATATGCGAATTTTTCTCTGTAAATGATTCACTTGAGGTGACAATTCGGCCTTAAAGAATGAATTTCGACAAGTCTGTGTTTCTCGACAGATCACCTAGGCGCGATGTGACGTAATCGGCATCAATCACCACGACTTGGCCTGCCCTATCCGTCGCCGCAAAGGAGATCTCGTCCAGCACCCGCTCCATCACAGTATGCAGACGCCGCGCGCCGATATTCTCGACGCTGGCGTTCACATCTGCCGCGATAGTGGCAATGGCTTCGATACCCTCGGGGGTAAAATCGAGGCCGACGCCTTCAGTATCCAACAATGCCACATATTGCTGGATGAGGCTCGCTTCCGGCTCAGTGAGAATGCGCACAAAATCGTCGCGTGTCAGCGCCTTGAGTTCGACCCGGATTGGCAGACGGCCTTGCAATTCCGGCAGGAGGTCCGACGGCTTGGCGATATGGAATGCGCCAGACGCAATAAACAGAATGTGATCGGTCTTGACCGAGCCATGTTTGGTTGCAACCGTGGTGCCTTCGATTAATGGTAGAAGGTCGCGCTGCACGCCTTCGCGGCTGACATCGCCGCCTTGCCGGTCTGAGCGGGCGCAGATCTTGTCGATCTCGTCGAGAAAAACGATGCCCGACTGCTCAACGAGCCGAATAGCTTCCTGCGTCAATTGCTCCTGATCCAGCAATTTGTCGGATTCCTCGGCGATCAGCAGCGTGTAGCTATCGCTGACAGCCATCTTACGAGACTTCATACGCCCGCCGCCAAAGGCCTTGCCGAACATCTCGCTCAAATTGACCATGCCGATCTGCCCGCCGGGCATTCCGGGAATATCCAGATTGCCCATGCCACCGCTTTGATCGGCGACTTCGATCTCAACTTCTTTGTCGTTAAGGTCGCCTTCGCGCAGTTTGCGGCGGAAACTCTCGCGCGTCGCCTCAGATGAGCCTTTGCCGACAAGCGCGTCGAGAACCCGGTTTTCAGCACCCAGATGGGCTTTGGCCTCTACATCCTTGCGCTTCTTCTCGCGCAGCAGCCCGATGCTGATTTCGACCAAATCGCGGATGATCTGTTCAACGTCGCGGCCGACATAACCCACTTCGGTAAATTTTGTGGCTTCGATTTTGATGAACGGCGCTTCGGCGAGCCGCGCCAGACGCCGCGAAATCTCTGTCTTGCCGACACCTGTCGGCCCGATCATCAGGATGTTCTTGGGCAGAACCTCATCGCGCAGGGCTTCGGGCAACTGCTGGCGACGCCAACGATTGCGCAGCGCAATGGCCACCGCGCGTTTGGCGTCGTGCTGGCCAATAATATAGCGGTCAAGTTCAGATACGATTTCGCGCGGCGAGAAGCTGGTCATGGTGTTTTGTAAGCACTCCGGGGCAAGGACGGGTTTCAGGCAGCGTCGAGTGTTTCAACGGTAATGTTGCCGTTGGTATAGACGCAGATTTCGGCGGCGATTTTCATGGATTTCCGGGCAATTTCTTCCGCTGTGAGGTCTGTATCGGCCAGTGCGCGCGCCGCCGCTAGGGCGTAGTTTCCACCAGACCCAATGGCAACAATGCCGCCTTCGGGCTCCAACACATCGCCGTTGCCCGTCAGTACCAGACTGGTGGTGGCATCAGCCACGATCATCAAGGCTTCGAGGCGGCGCAGATAACGGTCGGTCCGCCAGTCCTTGGCAAGCTCCACGCAGGCGCGCGTGAGTTGCCCCGGATATTGCTCCAGTTTGGCCTCCAGACGCTCAAACAGGGTCATAGCGTCCGCTGTCGCGCCAGCAAATCCGGCGATCACCTGACCCGAGCCAAGCGGGCGCACCTTGCGTGCATTGCCCTTCATGATGGTGTCGCCCATCGACACTTGTCCATCCCCGGCAATCACCACCTTGCCGCCCTTGCGAACGGTCAGGATGGTTGTGCCGTGCCAAGGCGCAAGCCCATGTGAACCCGCGTCGGAGTTTGATCCGTTGGACGGAAATTGAGACATTTGATGGGGTCCAGCGCACAAAGGAGGGGAAGGATGTCATCCCTCATGTGGCGATTTTTGTGGTCAGGGTCAAGTGAGCGATCGCGCCGCGCCTGCTGGGCGCATGTCGTTGAAACCGGCTCATTCGGTTGCCTCTGCCCAAGTTAGACCTTTAGGTTTGCCTATTATGTCCAAACGTCATTTGGTGGCTCCTATGCTACAAATACATAGAATTTTATGTATCAGCAGCGTGATTACAGCGACTTATGGTCGAACATTGATTTAAGACTTCGGCGTGTTGAAGTAAAATATGAGCATTCGTTAAGACAATTGGTTAACGCCCTGTAAGGTCTTGGAATGTCATAAAATTTGATCGGCGCGTCCTTGCCCCGGTGGTTCAGGCCCAAAGATGCTGGTCGTTCAGGCGGGACGCTGCTAGAACCCGCTAAGTTGCCCAGATGGGCAGAGCTGCCAAGAGTGAATACGATGATCCATGACAGTGAAGGCCGCGTCGCCACAATCGAGCGCAAAACGAAGGAGACGGAAATTTTCGTCTCGCTCGATCTCGATGGCAGTGGTGAATATGACGTCGATACCGGCATTGGTTTTCTCGACCACATGCTTGAGCAATTGTCGCGTCATTCGCTGATCGACCTCAAGGTGCGCGCCGTTGGCGATTTGCACATCGATTTTCACCACACCACCGAAGACAGCGGCATCGTCATTGGCGAAGCGGTTCGCCAAGCTCTTGGCGACTTCAAGGGCATCCGGCGCTATGCCACCGCCATCATCCCGATGGACGAAACCTGCACCCGCGTCTCGATCGACGTCTCGCAACGCCCTTATCTGATCTGGAAAGTGAATTTCACCAAGCCGAAGCTTGGCGATATGGATACAGAGCTTTTCAAGGAATGGTTTCAGGCCTTTGCGCAGAATGCCGGCATCACGCTGCACATCGAAAACATGTACGGCGAGAACAATCACCATATCGTGGAATCCTGCTTCAAGGGTCTCGCGCGCGCTTTGCGTGATGCCATTGAAATCGATCCCCGCACCGCTGATCGCATCCCTTCGACCAAAGGCAAACTCGGAAGCTGACCGAGGGCATTTTTGCGATCCCCGTCATTTGGCTGACGCTGGCATTTTTGGCTGCGTTCCCTTAGATATCGGGTCTCAGCCCAAAAGCCTCCAAAGGGCGTGACGATAAGAGCCGAAGGAACTGCCGATGCGCACCTATACAGTGCATGAACTGGCCGGCGCCCCTGCTGACGGCAAAGGTATCGTGTTCGTGCGCGAGGGCTTCTCCTGGGCCGCGGTCGTCTTCAGTCTTTTCTGGTTGCTCTTTCATCGCCTGTGGATTGTAGCTGCATTTTATTTTGCTCTCACTGTGGCGATGATGATGGGCGCTCAGGCTGTCGGTCTGAGCGAAGCGGTTGCATCGGTTCTATCCATTATCTTGCAAGGATTTCTGGGGGCAGCCGCCCATGATCTTCAGCGCTGGACGCTTGCCCGCAACGGCTATCGCGAAATCGGTATCGCGGCGGGCAGCAGCCTCGCGGACGCCGAGCGTGATTTTTTTCGCCACTGGCAGGGCTCGATTGCCGCTGCAAAGCCAACACCGCCCCGCCCGCTCAGTGCGCCCGTATGGCCGCATAAGGAAGAGCCTGATGCCCATGGCGCGCTTGGCCTCTTTCCGCATGTGGGGATGTGAGTGATGCAACTTGTGACGATTGTCGATTACGGATCGGGAAATCTCCGCTCCGCTGCCAAAGCATTTGAACGGGCAGCGCGCGAGACCGAGACGAATGTGCGCGTGTCTGTGACGGGCTCACCCAAGGAGGTGCGCGGTGCCGACCGTATCGTCTTGCCGGGCGTCGGTGCGTTCGGCGACTGCCGCGCTGGATTGGATGCAATCGACGGCATGGTTGATACGCTCAACGAAGCCGTGCGAGGCAATGCAAAACCTTTCCTTGGCATCTGCGTCGGCATGCAACTGATGGCAACGCGCGGCATCGAATATGGCGTGCATAACGGGCTTGGCTGGATCGAAGGTGATGTCACGGCCATCAAACCGTTTGAACCGGCACTCAAAATTCCTCACATGGGTTGGAACACACTTAATCTGCTGCATCCCCATGCCTTGCTCGATGGTATTGAATTGGGCAGCAAGGGCCAGCATGCCTATTTCGTTCATTCCTATGCCATGCAGCCGAAATCTGAGGCCGATGTTGTGGCGCGCGCAGATTATGGTGGACCGATCACGGCCATGGTCGCGCGGGACAATATGGCGGGCACACAATTTCATCCAGAAAAGAGCCAGGCTCTCGGCCTGAAGCTTATCGGCAATTTTTTGAAGTGGCGTCCCTAAGATGATCCTTTTTCCTGCAATCGATCTCAAAGACGGCAAATGTGTCCGCCTTGTGCGCGGCCTGATGGACCAGGCAACCGTCTTCAATGATGATCCAGCAGCGCAGGCACGCGACTTTGTCAAACAGGGCTTTGAATATCTCCATCTGGTTGATCTGAACGGTGCGTTTGAAGGCCGCCCTGTCAATGCCGACGCCGTGGATGCCATCCTCAAGGCCATCACCATTCCCGTTCAATTGGGTGGCGGTATCCGCGATCTGGCGACTATCGAGACGTGGCTCACCAAAGGCGTCACTCGTGTCATCATCGGCACGGCGGCGGTCAAGAACCCCGGGCTCGTTATCGAGGCTTGCAAGAAATTTCCCGGCCGCATTGCTGTCGGCCTCGATGCCAAAGACGGCATGGTCGCCGTCGAAGGCTGGGCGGAAGTTTCCGACCTCACCGTCCTCGACATGGCCACACGATTTGAAGACGCAGGTGTTGCCGCCATCATTTACACTGACATCGCGCGCGACGGCGTGCTGCAAGGCTTGAACATCGACGCCACCGTGGCGCTGGCCAATGCTATCGACATTCCCGTGATTGCGTCTGGCGGCCTGTCATCCATTGATGACATCCACCAGTTGATCGCTGCCCATTGCCAAGGTCTGGAAGGCGCGATTTCTGGTCGCGCGCTTTATGATGGTCGCATTGATACCGGCGCTGCGCTGCGCCTTCTAAAGGATGCCAGCTGATGCTCAAGGCGCGTGTCATTCCCTGCCTCGACGTCAAGGACGGTCGCGTCGTCAAAGGCGTGAATTTTGTCGATCTGGTGGATGCGGGCGATCCCGTCGCAGCGGCGCGCGCTTATGATGCCGCCGGTGCTGACGAGCTTTGCTTTCTCGACATCACGGCAAGCCACGAAGAACGCGCCATCATCTTTGACGTTGTCGCAAAAACCGCTGAGCAATGTTTCATGCCGCTGACGGTGGGCGGCGGCGTGCGTTCCGTTGATGATGTGCGCAAATTGCTGCTTGCGGGTGCCGACAAGGTGTCGATCAATACCGCTGCTGTGGAGCGCCCTGACTTTGTGCGCGAAGCAGCAGAGAAGTTCGGCAATCAATGCATCGTCGTTGCCATCGACGCCAAGGAAGTTGGACCGGAAAAATGGGAAATATTTACCCATGGAGGTCGCAACCGCACCGGCATTGACGCTGTTGACTTTGCCCGTCAGGTGACAAGTCTGGGGGCTGGCGAAATCTTGTTGACCTCAATGGACCGCGATGGCTCGAAGATTGGCTACAATATTCCGCTTACCCGCGCCGTGGCCGATGCTGTCACCATTCCAGTGATCGCGTCAGGTGGCGTGGGCACGCTCGAAGACCTTGTCGCCGGCGTCAAGGATGGTCACGCCAGCGCGGTGCTGGCTGCCTCTATTTTTCATTTTGGAACATTTTCCATAGGTGAAGCAAAAGCCCATATGGCGGCCGCCGGAATCCCAATGCGTCTCTGACACCTTTGGCGGGCAGTTTGTGAGGAGTCGTCGTTCTAGCTTTTGGGAGCACAGTTCATTGCCCCAAATCCTTAAAACAAATCAAATAAATTAACGATTTTCGCCAAGGTCTTAATGAGTTTTGAAGACCTCTATTCAAAGGATTGGCGGAACGGAATTGTGAAGCGAGGGGGGCATCCCCCTCGAAAGGTGGCCCTATGACTGCAAATGCAGGACCCGCGCGTCCGAACCCGCCAAAAAAGAGATCGGATGTCGTCCGTGATCCGCAGCCCATCATTGGCCGTCGTATCGGTCAGGAAGCGCTCGCCAAACTCTGTGAGTTGAATAATCGCTATCTTAAGGGCGTGCCTAATGGCTGGTGCGTGGTGATGAAGGATTGCGATCTGTCGGGGCTTGATTTCCGTGGTCTCAATTTCAGCCATGCGCATTTCATCGCTTGCTCATTTGAAAACGCCGATCTCGAAGATGCGCGCTTCATTGGCACCAATTTGTTCAGCGCCAATTTCTCTCACATGGATCTGAGCCGGGTTGATTTTAGTGGGTCGGTGTTGGCGAGCGCCCTGTTCAAAGGTGCAATCCTGGCTGACATAAATTTTGAGCACGCCATTCTCGCCGCTGCAGATTTCCGAGACGCCATTCTGCTGCGCGCCAATTTGACCAATGCCGATCTGCGAGGTGCAGATTTACGCGGCGCTACCTTGCGTGATGCCGTCAAAACTGGCACCAAGATGGGTGAAATGACCGGCTTGAAACTTTCAACGCGAACCTGAACAATCGGGAAAATACCCCTTTCCGGTTTGTAGAACCGGCCCGCGACGATGCTTTTCTGGCGTCGCCACCTCAAATCTGTTAGTCAGAGCCGCCGTATCGGCCCTTTGTCGAGGGTCCAAGTGGGCGGCTTTTCTTCGACGAGGATGCCCGCATGGCAGTCGATGCGACCGAATTAGACCGGCTTTTTGGCGTCATCGCCTCGCGCAAGGGCGCAGATGCCTCAACCTCCTACTCTGCCAAGCTGATGGCTGGTGGTGCCACGCTTTGCGCGCGGAAGCTGGGTGAAGAAGCCATTGAGACCGTCATCGCGGCCCTTGGGACAGACAAGCAGGCTATCATCGCAGAGAGCGCCGATCTTCTGTATCATTGGCTTGTGACACTAGCAGCGGTTGATGTGAGCCCTGCCGATGTCTATGCCGAGCTGGCGCGCCGCGAAGGGCGCTCCGGCATCGACGAGAAAGCCTCGCGGACAAACGGAACGAAGGCATGACTTTGGTGAGCGACATCAAGACGGGTGAGGCTCCCGACGAGAGCCCCCCTTCACCATACCGCCAATTCACCGCGGCCGAATGGGGCAAGCTGCGCAAGGATACGCCGCTCCCCTTGAGTGAAGCCGACCTAGAAGAACTCAAGGGTTTTGGCGAGCGTGTTTCGCTTGATGAAGTCAGCGAAATCTATCTACCGCTCTCGCGCCTCATCAACCTCTATGTGGGCGAGATGCAGGATCTTTACCGCGTCACCTCTGACTTCCTCGGGCATGCGCAAGCCAAGGTCCCTTATATTATCGGTATCGCTGGATCGGTCGCTGTCGGCAAAAGCACGTCTGCGCGTATCATGCGTACGCTGCTGGCCCGCTGGCCGAACCATCCCAAGGTTGATCTCGTTACGACCGACGGATTTTTGTTTCCTAACCGCGTGCTGGACGAGCGTGGCCTGATGGAGCGTAAGGGTTTTCCTGAAAGTTTCGACGCCCGCCGTCTCATACAATTTCTGTCAGATGTCAAAGCCGGTTTGCGCAATGTCGAAGCGCCGGTCTATTCGCATTTTTCCTATGACATCATTCCTGGCGAAGTGATCGTCGTCGATCAGCCCGACATTTTGATTGTCGAAGGCCTGAACGTTCTACAGCCGTGGAAGCCTGCCGAAGGTGAGGAGCCACAACCTTTCGTGTCGGACTTCTTCGACTTTTCGATTTATCTCGACGCCGATGAAGCCGCGATCCGTCGCTGGTACATCGACCGCTTTCTTAGCTTGCGTTTGACATCCTTCAAAGACCCCGATGCTTTCTTTCATCGCTTTGCCAAATTGACCGATGAAGAAGCGGTCGCAACTGCAGATGGCATCTGGACGTCGATCAATTTGGCCAACTTGCGCAAGAACATCTTGCCGACGCGTCAACGCGCCCAGGCTATCTTGCGCAAAGGCGCAGACCATCGCATCCGTGAAGTTCAGCTGCGCAAGCTCTAGAGGCCTTTTTCAGCCGCCAGTACTTTGAGCGAAACCAGCGGGCGCGGCCCGTAGTGGCTGATGATTTCGGCCGCCGCCATAGCGCCCAGCTTGCCGCAATGGGCGGGCTTATAGCCACGCGCCAGACCATAGAGAAACCCTGCGGCAAAAAGATCGCCCGCTCCCGTCGTGTCAACCAACTTGTCCACCTTGTCGGCCGCAACCGTGTAAACGTCGCCATCGGCAACGATGACAGCGCCTTTCTCTGATCGCGTCACGGCTGCAAACTTGCAATCACGCCGTACACGGACAAGGGCTTCATCAAATGTATCGATTTCATAAAGCGACAAAATTTCAGCCTCATTGGCAAACAGCAGGTCAACTTCGTCTTTGACGAGATTTTGAAATTCAGGCCGAAAGCGGTCAACGCAAAAACTATCTGACAACGTCAGCGACACAATGCGATCAGCTCCATGCGCCACTTTGGCAGCTTTGAGAAAAGCGTCTTTGGCGCTCGGCTGATCCCACAGATAACCCTCCATATAAGTAATGGCAGAAGCCTTGACGATATCCTCGTTAATGTCAGCAGGTGTTAGTTGTTGGGCCGCCCCTAAAAACGTGCTCATGCTGCGCTGGGCGTCCGGCGTCACAAGAATGAGGCAACGTCCGGTTGGCAGGCCGTTCGTCGCAATGTCTGCCGGGAAGGCCGCGCCCAGCGTCTTGATGTCATGCACAAAGACCTGACCAAGTTGATCGTTCTTCACCTTGCCGAAGAACGCACCCTTACCACCAAGCGAGGCAAGACCGGCAATCGTATTGGCGCAAGAGCCGCCTGAGCTCTCGACCGCTTCGCCCATTTGGGCATAGAGCGCATCCGCGCGAGCCGCATCGATCAGTGTCATGCCGCCTTTTTGTATATTTTCCGCCGCCAGAAAGGCGTCGTCAGCATTGGCAATCACGTCAACCAGCGCATTGCCGATACCAGCAACGTCGTATTTCAATGAGGTCATGTTTTCGGCTCTGAGCTTTTACGGCGAATAATTTGTGCCGGAGTATAGGCAAGCCGCGCGCTATCTCCAAAGCTTCAAAGCCATCGCCGCGTCGATTTGCGATAGGTGGCATAGGTCTTGCCGAATGTTTCGGCCATCACCGCTTCTTCAAATCGTATGTACCAACGATCAGCGATGATGATGAACGCCACCGCAATGGCCATGCCGACGAAATTATCCAACGCCAGCGCCACACCCACCAAACACAGGTAAAGCCCAGATACATCGGATTGCGCGAATATTGGAACAGCCCATCGGTCACCAACTGGTCCGGCTTGAGAAAGGTATTGATATTGGTTTTACGGCGGCTGAATTGTCCCGCAGCGCCAATCGTCAGCGCCGTGCCAATGAGAGCAAGCGCGATCCCGGCAAAAAGCTCCAGCCCTCTGGCGGCTAACGGACGAGGCCCAAAGACCACGTCAAGCGCCACCATCAAAACGAGGCCGAACTGAAATAGACGCGGCGGCAACAGTTTTTGCTGCATGATCCCCTCCCTCTTTATGCCCATCATATTGAGTATGGGGAGATATTGAGTGCTGCAGGGAATTCTGTCATCCCGCTTTGTTGAGATTTTAGCCCATGAGCACTACCTTGCGGAGGTTCTGTCCTCCAGATGCCGGAGTTAGCCGATGCTGTCCGACGCGTTGCATGCGCTTTTGCAAGTCTTTTCAAAGCCGTTTCGTACCGTCTTGTGGTTGTCGCTTGGCAGCACATTGCTGGTGCTCCTGCTGGCGGGTGCCGGATTGCAATGGGCGCTTGATGCCTTGCCGGTTTTCGGTGCGCAATGGCTCAACACGGCGCTTGAATGGATCGCGCGCTTCTTTGCCGTCATTGTGCTGATCCCGCTTGTCCATCCTGTGGTTGCACTAGTCGCCAGTCTCTTTCTGGAGCGGATCGCCGCCACCGTCGAAGGCCGCGATTATCCCGCAGACCCTGCAGGGCGCGATCAGCCTTTCATGCAATCGATCATCGTGTCGATCCGCTTCACCGTGTTGCTCGTCGTCGTCAACGTGGTTGCACTGCCTTTCTATCTGTTGCCGGGCGTCAATCTAGTGCTCTTCTGGATCGTGAACGGTTATCTGTTGGGGCGGGAATATTTTGAGCTTGTCGCGCTGCGTCATCTCGATATCGCGGCGGCCCGCGCGCTGCGGACCCGCCACCGCCTTCGGATTTTCATGACGGGTGTTGTGATCGCCGCCTTTGCAACGACCCCCTTTCTCAATTTGCTGGCACCGCTTTTTGCCACCGCCTTTATGGTACACACGTCGAAACGGATTGGACTGAAATGAAGTTGCGTATGTTGGGTCTTGTATGTGTCAGTGCCGCGCTGGTCGGGTGCGCAGGCAACAGTTCTGGCCGGAGCATCGACCCCACGCACCTTGCCTCCATCAACCCCTCCCAACAGATCAATAAGGGGCCGTTGACGCCCAATTCATTATTGGATGTGGCACCTGCCGCCCTGTCAATGCGGCTAGGTCCGCCGGCCTTTAAACGCACGGAGCCGGACGCTGAAGTCTGGCAATATGCTGGCGGCAATTGCGCGCTCTTTGTCTATTTTTACAAGGCAACCAACGGTGCTCTTGCCTCGACCTATGTGGATGCGCGCAAGACACTAGGCGGCCCCACCGACACATCAGCTTGTCTTGCCGATGTCGTGAGCCGCATTGAAGCCCCGATTTCCTAAGCTGCCGTGGTCTTCCCCTTGAAGGCGCAAAGGTCGATGACATTGCAATTGAAGCATAACGGCTTGCGAGCGACACAGATATAGCGCCCATGCAGGATCAGCCAGTGATGGGCATGCATCCGATAGGTCTTGGGCACCACCTTCAGCAGTTTTTCCTCGACCTCCACGACGTTCTTTCCCGGCGCGAGGCCCGTCCGGTTGCTGACCCGGAAAATATGCGTATCGACCGCAATGGTCGGTTCGCCGAATGCGACATTACGCACCACATTGGCGGTCTTGCGCCCGACACCCGGCAGAGCTTCCAGCTCGACTTGCGTCCGCGGCACTTCGCCGCTATGGCGTTCGATCAGGAGCTGTGAAAGGGCAATGACGTTTTTGGCCTTGTTACGGAAAAGACCGATGGTCTTGATGTAATCGGTTAGGCGCCCCAGCCCCAGTTTCAACATCTTTTGTGGTGTATCAGCAGCCTTGAATAGTTCCTCGGTCGCCTTGTTGACACCTTTGTCGGTCGCCTGCGCCGACAGCACCACGGCCACCAATAGCGTGAACACATTGCTATAGTTGAGTTCCGTTTGGGGCGCAGGATCCGCCGCTGAAAGGCGTTGAAAGAAGGTTTCTATATCGGCTTTTTTCATGGTGTTAAAGATGCGCGGCTTCGTCTCGGCAGGCAAGACCTCTTGGCGCGGCGGTGGGTTTGGATTTAATCTGGTTGTATGGAAAAACCAACCGACATGGCCCTCAAAGGACCGCTGCATTTTAATGCCGTCGTGACGCCTCATCGTTCGCTGAGCCGCAAGGGCTTCATCATTGTCATGTCGATTTTGATGATCGTGAATTTTTCTGCCGGTATTCTTTTCCTCAGTCGAGGTGCTTGGCCGATCTTTGGTTTTTGCGGCATGGATGTGGCGTTGGTCTATTGGGCCTTTCAAGCCAACTATCGCGCTGCGCGCGCCCATGAAACTGTACAGCTTTCCGACGATGAATTGGTGATCTGCCGCGTCGATCAGCGCGGGCGCGTTAGACGGGTCAGCCTTCAGCCCTATTGGGCGCGGCTTGAAATGGTGGAGGAGCCCGATGGCGCAACACATCTCTTTGTGCGCTCACATGGGCGCGGCTATGAGCTGGCCCATATGTTGTCGCCGGGCGAGCGTGCTGGTTTTGCGCGCGCTTTGCAGACAGCGCTCGATGCTATGAAATCCCACCCTTTCGCCTGATTTCGGTGCGCGCGTCTTAGTGAGCTTCGCGCTCGATTAGCATGTCTTTGGACAACACATTGCCCTTGTCGTCCAGCTTGTAAACGATGGGCGCGCCGGTCGCGATATTGACGTCAAGGATTTCAGTTTCCGACAGCTTGTCGAGCACCATCACAAGGGCTCGCAGGCTGTTGCCATGTGCCGCGACCAACACCCGCTCGCCCTTGAGCACGCGCGGCATGATCTCGCGCTCAAAGTAAGGCAACACGCGCGCGGCCGTATCTTTCAGGCTCTCGCCGCCGGGAGGGGGAATATCAAAAGAGCGCCGCCAAATATGCACTTGCTCTTCGCCCCATTTAGCGCGAGCGTCATCCTTGTTAAGGCCAGAGAGATCGCCATAGTCGCGTTCGTTTAATGCCTGATCGCGGATGATGGGCAGATCCGACTGGCCAAGCTCCTCAAGCAGCAGCCGGTTGGTTTCTTGCGCTCGCGTCAATGCCGATGTGTAGGCCACATCGAAATGATAGCCCGCTGCTTTGAGCGCTTGTCCCGCTTCGCGGCCTTCGGCAACTCCTTTCTCGGTCAGCGCCGGATCGCGCCAGCCTGTGAAAAGATTTTTCTCGTTCCATTCGCTTTGGCCGTGACGGACGAGAACAAGTAAATTTGACAAGACTATTTCCTTTACTCAGTCGGCAGATGAATGGAGGTTAAGTACATCGGCCATATTGAAAAGCCCCGGACCCTTGTCCTGCCCCCAGACGGCGGCGCGCAAGGCACCGCGCGCAAAGATCGCGCGGTCTTCGGCAATATGTCCAAGCGTGATGCGTTCTGACGCCGTCGCAAAAATAACCTGATGGTCGCCCACCACGCTGCCGCCACGCAGGGCTGCAAAGCCAATGGCCCCGTCGGCGCGTGCGCCGGTCTGGCCGTCGCGTCCGCGTTCGGAATGATCTTTAAGTGAAATGCCGCGCCCTTCGGCAGCGGCTTCGCCCAGCAAAAGTGCCGTGCCCGACGGCGCATCGACCTTGTGGCGATGATGCATCTCGACGATCTCAATATCCCATGACGGGTCGAGCGCGCGCGCGGCTTGGCGCACAAGGCTCGCCAGCAGGTTGACGCCAAGGCTCATATTGCCAGCCTTGATGATCGTCGCGTGGCGCGCGGCCGCGGCAATGCGGCTCTCGTCGGCCTCTGAAAACCCCGTGGTCCCAATCACATGAACGATCCGAGCCTGCGCGGCCAATCCGGCAAATTCAACAGACGCAACAGGCACTGAAAAGTCGATCAGGGCATCGGCGTCCTTGACGATCGCCAGTGCATCCTCGCTTGCCGCAATGCCAATCGGCTCGGCAAGCCCCGCCAATGAGCCAAGATCAACCCCGACATGCGGCGAGCCTTTGGCCTCGATGCCACCGGCAATGACGGCACCCGGCGTTTCGTGAATGAGGCGCAACAGTGCGCGGCCCATCCGGCCGCCCGCACCCGTCACTGCGATTTTCACCTCTGCACTCATGTCCCGGTCCCATTTGTTGGCGGGTGGCGGTTCCAATACCGCTTGGCTGCTGGGGGGTATAGCAGGGGGTTCAGGTTAGGTAAATGCGACTTGGTCTCACCCCCGAAAAATGAAAAAGGCACCTGCCGCAATCAGGCCAAAGCCAATAGCCGTATTCCAGGTGAGCGGTTGGCCCAGATAAAAGGCCGAAAAGCCTGCAAAAACAATGAGCGTAATGACCTCTTGGGCCGTTTTGAGTTGGGCTGCGGAATAGACCGCGCTGCCGATCCGGTTGGCTGGCACCGCTAGACAATATTCAAAAAATGCCAAGCCCCAACTGATCGCGATGACGGTCGCAATGGGTACGCCCTTGAATTTGAGATGCCAATACCACGCCGTCGTCATGAACAGGTTGGACAGAACAAGCAGGCCCAGCGGTTGGAGATAAGCGGTCATGAGCGCACCCAAATGAAAAAGACCTGCATGTTGGACGCAGGCCTATTCAATCTAGCGCAAATTCAAATCCGGCTCAGGGCTGAAATCCGTCCCAAAAGTCTTTGACCTTGGCAAAGAAACCAGAGCTTTCCGGGTTCGTATCCGTATTCGACATGCCGTCAAACTCGCGCAGCAGTTCTTTTTGCTTCTTGGTAAGCTTGATCGGTGTCTCGACGGTGGTCTGGATATAGAGATCGCCCATCTCGCGCGAATTGAGCACCGGCATGCCCTTGTCCTTGAGGCGGAACTGACGGCCCGTTTGCGTGCCTTCGGGAATTTTGAGTTTTACGCGCTTGCCGTTCAGCGTCGGCACTTCGATTTCGCCGCCAAGCGACGCGCTCGTCATCGAAATCGGCACACGGCAGAAGAGGTCTGCCCCGTCGCGCTGAAAAATCTGATGCGGGCGTAGTGACAAGAAAATATAGAGATCGCCCGCTGGGCCGCCATGCATGCCCGCGTCGCCCTCGCCCGACAGACGAATCCGCGTGCCGTCTTCGACGCCTGCAGGAATATTGACGCTTAGCGTGCGTTCCTTCTGCACCCGACCCGCGCCGTGGCAGACCTTGCAGGGCTTTTCGATGATCTGGCCACGGCCATGGCAAGTCGGACAAGTCCGCTCCACGGTGAAAAAGCCTTGGCTCGCGCGCACCTTGCCTGCGCCGCCACAGGTGGTGCAGGTGATGGGCTTGGAGCCGAGTTCCGCGCCATCGCCATGGCAAGTGTCGCAAGCAATGGATGAAGGCACACGCACCTGCGCTTTCTTGCCCTCGAACGCCTCTTCGAGCGTGATCTCCATATTGTAGCGCAAGTCTTGGCCGCGCGAGCGCCCGCCGTCGGAACGCCGCCCACCGCGCCCGCCCATAAATTCGCCGAACAGATCGTCGAAGATGCCGGACATGGACGCGCCGAAATCGCCGCTGAAACCGGGGTGGCCGCCGCGTGGGCCGCCACCTTCAAAGGCGGCGTGGCCAAACTGATCATAGGCCGCGCGTGACTGTTCGTCTTTCAGAACGTCATAGGCCTCGTTGAGTTCTTTGAATTTTTGTTCGGCGGCATCGTCGCCGGGATTGCGATCAGGATGAAGTTGCTTGGCCTGTTGGCGATAGGCCTTTTTCATTTCTTCTGGGCTCGCCCCGCGGGCGACGCCTAGCACATCATAAAAATCACGTTTGGACATAGAGCTTTTCGTCTCTGCATGAACCAGCGCCCCGGCGAGGAAGGCCTCACCGGGGCGCTGTCATGCGTGTTTTGAGTTGAACGGCATGGTCGCGCGCCAGTGAACCTATTCGGCCTTGGCACCCTTGTCGCGGTCGGCTTCGTCAACTTCCTCAAAGTCAGCATCGACTACATCGTCGTCTGCTTTTTCAGAATTTGCGTCCGCGCTGGCATCGGCACTAGCGGCCGCTTCCTGCGTCGCCTTATAGATGGCTTCACCGAGCTTCATCGCGGTCTGTGTCAGCGCTGCCGTCTTGGTTGCCACGTCTTCAGGCGTGCCGTCCTTGAGTGCCGTCTTTAGCTCTTCAACGCCGGTTTCAATCTCGGCTTTGACATCGGCAGACACGGCATCGGCATGTTCAGCCAACGACTTTTCGGTCGAGTTGATCAGAGCTTCGGCGTGATTGCGGTTCTCGACCTCTTCGCGCTTCTGCTTGTCTTCTGCCGCATGGGCTTCGGCGTCTTTCACCATCTGGTCGATATCAGCTTCTGACAAGCCACCCGATGCCTCGATGCGGATCGTCTGTTCCTTGTTGGTCGCCTTGTCCTTAGCGGCCACATTGACGATGCCGTTGGCGTCAATGTCGAAGGTCACTTCGATCTGCGGCACGCCGCGCGGTGCCGGCGGAATGCCGACAAGGTCGAACTGGCCCAACACCTTGTTGTCGGCGGCCATCTCGCGTTCGCCCTGGAAGACGCGGATCGTCACGGCGTTCTGGTTGTCGTCAGCGGTCGAGAAGGTCTGGCTCTTCTTGGTCGGGATCGTGGTGTTGCGATCGATCAGACGTGTGAACACACCGCCTAGCGTTTCGATGCCGAGCGACAGCGGCGTCACGTCAAGCAGCAACACGTCCTTGACGTCGCCCTGCAACACGCCGGCCTGAATGGCTGCGCCCATGGCCACCACTTCGTCCGGGTTCACCGACTTGTTGGGTTCCTTGCCGAAGAACTGCTTTACGACTTCCTGAATTTTCGGCATGCGGATCTGGCCACCGACGAGCACGACTTCGTCGATCTGGGCTGCCGTCAAGCCCGCGTCCTTCAAGGCTTTCTTGCAAGGCTCGATGGTGCGCTGGATTAAGTCTTCGACAAGCGCCTCCAGTTTGGCGCGTGTAAGCTTCATCGTCAGATGCTTCGGGCCCGAGGCGTCTGCCGTGATGAAAGGCAGGTTCACTTCGGTTTGCTGTGCGGACGAGAGTTCGATCTTGGCTTTTTCGGCGGCTTCTTTCAGGCGCTGCAGCGCGAGCTTATCGCCCTTCAGGTCGATGCCGGTTTCCTTTTTGAATTCATCGGCCAGATAGCTGACCAGACGCATGTCAAAGTCTTCACCGCCAAGGAATGTATCACCGTTGGTCGCCTTTACTTCAAAGACGCCGTCGCCGATTTCGAGGATCGAAATATCGAATGTGCCGCCACCAAGGTCGTAGACCGCGATGATCTGGCCGTCTTTCTTGTCGAGGCCATAGGCAAGGGCCGCGGCCGTCGGCTCGTTGATGATGCGCAGCACTTCAAGACCGGCAATCTTGCCGGCATCTTTTGTGGCCTGACGCTGGGCGTCATTGAAATAGGCAGGAACGGTGATGACGGCCTGCGTCACTTTTTCGCCGAGATAGCCTTCGGCGGTTTCTTTCATCTTTTGCAGGATGAAAGCGGAAACTTGTGATGGAGAATATTTGTCGCCCTGCGCTTGAACCCAAGCATCTCCATTGTCAGCTTTGACAATGTCATAGGGCACCATGCCCTTGTCTTTCTGTGTCGTCGGATCGGAATAGGCGCGGCCAATCAGGCGTTTGATGGCAAACAGCGTATTGGTCGGGTTGGTCACGGCCTGACGCTTGGCCGATTGGCCGATCAGGCGTTCGCTGTCGTTGGTAAAGGCGACAATCGAAGGCGTGGTACGCAAGCCTTCAGAATTTTCGATAACTTTCGGCGTGGCGCCATCCATCACTGCAACGCAGGAATTGGTTGTGCCAAGGTCGATGCCGATTACTTTGCCCATATTTATGGTCCTCTTTCTCTGCGGCAGGCCGGATGGGCCCCTTCACTCAGGGCACCCATGCGTCGGCTCAAGGTGTTGGGAATGCCACCCAGGCCAGATCCGGCCCCCATAGGGGTCCGTTGGGGTTGAACGTGTTGGCCTCTATATAGGTTTGGGCGTCCTTGGCCGCAAGCGGTCATGCGGCATTTGGGCCACAGCGATTCGAAATGCTGGGCTGGAAGGCTTCAAGACAAGCGCAGCCCTCGCGCCGGAGGTGAACCCCCCCGCACTGCCAAATCGCCCCTCGCCCATCTTAAGCCCCTGAAAACCCTAAAAAATCAGCCGACTCAGATCTGATGATCCGGATAGACAGCATTCCACTCGCAGGGTTGAGCCCCTGGCGACTTGGCCCGCAGCATGGCATCTGCGATTTCGCGCGGCGTCATGTCGTCGCGTATATCCTTTGCCTTGTCGGCCGCTTCTGAATGGCCGTTCGCGGCTGCCAGATTGAACCACATCAAGGCCAGAGGCTTGTTCTCGGCTTGTGTCGTCAACAGAGCTGCCACCTTTGCTGGGCCGTTCATGCCGCGCACAAGGTCGCCGGAATAGATGCGCCCAAGCTCATATTGTGCATTGGCGTTGTCCTGTGCGGCAGCCAGACAAAACCAATGTGTGGCGGTCTGATTGTTGAGCACACCTACGGCACCCGCGATGGTGCAGCAATGTGCCTTGCCGACTTCATACTGCGCCGTTGCGTCTCCGGCTTCCGCCGCGCTCTCATGCGTGGCAATGACCGCCTGATCCTTGGCCCGCGATGCACCCTGGATCGCCACTGCGGCACATCCGTTCAACATGACCAACATGGCCATCAGCGCCATTATCCGTGTCATTCTATTTCCCCATCCCCGTGATGCGCATGGTTGCCACGCGCTGGATTGGTATTTAGCCACTTTAAAGAAAGTGGCACAAGTCGTGTCACGATTTGGCATGAAAAATTTAAACCAGCGTGAAGGCTTTACCGGAATGGTCAAACAAATGGCACAGGCGCTTGAGACGGGATTTGAGGGCGTGGCCCTCTATCCCGCCTATCTCGCATCCGTTGATCAACGCACCCTTGTCGCTGTCCTGCGGCAAGCCGTGGCCGTCGCGCCCTTCTATCAGCCCCACATGCCCAAGACCGGCAAGCCATGGTCGATCCGCCAAACCAACCTTGGACCGCTTGGCTGGCTGTCGGGCGAGCAGGCCTACTTTTATGGTGAACGCCATCCGTTAACGCAAGCGCCATGGCCAGCCCTACCCCCGGCCCTACTCGATATTTGGTCAGATCTGGCGCGCTATGACGCCCCGCCTGAGTGTTGCCTCGTCAATTTCTACCAAGGACCCAAAGCGCGCATGGGGCTGCATCAGGACCGTGACGAGCAAGCGCTTGACGCACCCGTCGTGTCCATTTCGCTCGGCGACACCTGCACATTTCGTGTTGGTGGATTCGCTCGCAGCGACAAAACGAAAAGTTTCAAATTGGCTTCAGGCGACGTGTTGGTGATGGGCGGGGCCTCGCGCCTGCGCTTTCATGGCGTGGATCGGATCGCACTGGGCTCGTCACAACTGCTGGACGGCGGCGGAAGATTGAACCTTACCCTCCGTCGCGTGACGACGCCGCCTGTCAGCCTAACTTAGTAAGGCGCCCATCCCGGCACTGGCGAGACGCCGAAAAGCCAGAGATGCGCGTAGAAGATGCCTCCGAAGAAAACGAGCCCGAGCATGATTCGCCACCAGCCAAGTTCTGAAATCGCTAGTCTGTTGCGGCCAGCGATGATGGCGGCAAAAGGCAGGTTTGAGGTCTGTGAAGCAAAGCCTGTCCAGCGTTCGCCAAGCGATTTTTTGCGCTTTTCATCGATGGAAAGCGTGCCCAGAGCGGCCAGCAACAGGTATGTCCCGAAAAAGATGATCGAGGCGCGATCACCGTTCAGCCCGACATGAAGTGCTGCCCATATCATCACCGCCCAGAGAAATGGATGACGGGTGATCCGCAACATGCCTTTGACCGTGTCGGGCTTGTCGATGAGCGCCTCGGCTTTGACCGCGGTCGGATTGGGCGTCGTCAGACCGATCAGCGCAAAAAGGAAGGCGACCATCATGACCAGCGGTGCGGAATGGCTGAGCCAAGCGGGCGCGACCCAATAGAGCCGGTTCGGCATATCATCAGTGGCGTTATAGGCCATGCAGAGCCAGACAATGCCGCCAATGGAGGCGAGCGAAAAGAACCCCAGATAGGGCGTTTCGCCGATTACCCCGATGGCGCGCGCCCGCAGCCTCGTCCCCGATACAAGCAGGTGCAGGGCCAGAAAGGCTGCAGCTGCCGCCCAAAGATTGATCATCATGTTTTGTCCCCCTCCAAGGATGGCGCGATCAGCTTGCGCCCATGTCAAATTATAACACTGTTATAGTTTGGGGGCGAGCCGCGCTTGCAAGGAGAACAATAGAGAAAATGTGGCGCTGAACCTAAGCCTTGATGTCGATGCCTTCGCTTCCTGGGCTTCCGGCCGGACCACCCGTCGGCGCGCCCACCTCTGCTTTGGCAATGCCAACACGGGCCGCACGCAACAACCGCTCGCCGATCGTGTAGCCAGCCTCGATCACATGCACGACCGTGCCAGCAGGCTGGCCGCTGCCGGGCACTTCAAACATCGCCTCGTGCAGATGCGCATCGAACTTGTCGCCCGGCTTAGGCGTGATTTCCTTGATGCCGTGGCGCTCAAAAGCGGCCAGAAGCTGGCGTTCGGTTGCTTCGACGCCATCGATCAGTGATTGAACGGTTTCGGGCGATGCGTCGCGGTCTTCGGGCTTCAGCGCGGCGATGGCGCGCCGCAGATTGTCGGACACCTGCACCATGTCGCTGCCAAACCTCTGCGCACCATAACGCTGTGCATCTTCCTTTTCGCGCATAGCGCGGCGGCGCGTGTTTTCGGTTTCGGCAACCGCGCGCAGGAGTTTGTCCTTTAGCTCTTCATTTTCTTTCTGCAGTGCCATCAGGACGGCGAAGGGATCGGGCTCGCCTTCGCCAGCGTCATCGCCCACCTCGTCCTGCGGGGCAGCGGCATCTGCGGCCAGAATGGCGTCGGCGGCCTCTTTCAGCGATTTGGCGTCTGTGCCTGTGGGGTTGCCGTTTTCGTTGTCTTGGTCGCTCATCACTTCAAATCCATTGATATTGCATGGGTTGCCCATGGCTGCTGAGGGGCTGGGGGGTGGGTCATGCCGATCTCGATTTGCGTGACCCGACGCCCAAAGTCAACTGGCCATCCGCGCGTCTCCGGTTTGACCCCAAACCGTCAGTTCATCAGGCGGCCAACCAGCTTAGCCGTGTAATCGACCATCGGAATGATGCGGGCATAATTGAGCCGTGTCGGCCCGATGACGCCCAACACGCCGACCACATGTTGATGGCTGTCCATATAGGGTGAAATCACCAAAGATGAACCCGACATGGAAAAGAGCTTGTTTTCAGAACCAATGAAAATCCGCACGCCTTCGGCGTTTTCCGCCAAACCCAAAAGCTGCACCAGATCGAGTTTGTTTTCCAGATCGTCAAACAAAAGGCGAATGCGCTCAAGGTCTTCCATCGCATGCACGTCGTCCAAAAGCCGCGAGCGCCCCCGCACGATGAGTGATTTAGACAGCGGATCGTCGCGGTCGGCGGCGGGTTTTGAACCCGACCACGTCGCCAGACCTGACGATATGACGCGGGCAGTGAGGTCGTTTAGTTCAACCTTCTGGCTCTCGACCTCATGGGCAAGGATCGTCTTGGCTTCGTCAAAGGTTTTGCCGCGCAAACGCTGATTGAGATAATTGGTGGCTTCTGTCAGCGCGGACGGCGTCAGCCCCATCGGCACTTCGATGACGCGATTTTCAACGTCACCACCTT
Source organism: Parvibaculaceae bacterium (assembly GCA_041688015.1). Taxonomy (GTDB): domain Bacteria; phylum Pseudomonadota; class Alphaproteobacteria; order Parvibaculales; family Parvibaculaceae; genus Parvibaculum. The sequence continues at coordinate 193,424 of JBDNIY010000017.1, read as the reverse complement.
CCGTCACGATCACAACAAGCGCGCGACCGGGGTCCATGGCGACAAATTCGATATGTTTGAGCGCGGCTTCAAACTTCGGCGCGAGGACGAAACCGGCCGCTTGGCTGAGGCCAGACATCATCTTGGAGGCTTCATCCAGCGCATCCTCGACGCTCTTGTGCGAGCCTGCCACTTGCCGCTCGATCTGGTGGCGCTCATCCTCTGACAAATCGCCGATTTCCAGTAACCCATCGACAAACATACGCAATCCGGCTTCGGTCGGCATCCGTCCGGCACTGGTATGGGGCGAAAAAATGAGACCCAGGGCCTCAAGATCGGACATCACATTGCGGATCGAGGCAGCACTGAGCGCCATCGGCAAATGTCGCGATAGAAAACGCGAGCCGACCGGATCACCGGTTTCCAGATAGGTCTCAACGACACGGCGCAATATCTCACGCGAACGCTCGTTCAGATCCTTGACGGCGACCATCGGTTTTGCACGTCTCCTGCGCTAAATTCCTGAAAGTGAAAACAAATTTAGGAAGCCCCGCGCCCCGCGTCAAACCCCATACGCACTCGTGTCAAACGAATGACACGCTCTTGGCTTTCCTATTGGCGCTTCCCGCGCTACTAAGGCGCCTGAATTCAGACGAACATCCCACACGAACTTCCCGGACGAACATCATAGAAAGCAGGCACTTCATGCGCCCTTCCGGCCGCCAACTCCACGAAATTCGGGCCGTCAGCATCGAGCGCGGCGTCACCAAACATGCCGAAGGCTCCTGCTTGATCAAATTTGGCGATACCCATGTGCTCTGCACCGCGAGCCTTGAAGAGCGCGTGCCGCCCTTCCTCAAAGGCAAGGGCGCGGGCTGGGTGACGGCGGAATATGGCATGTTGCCCCGCTCCACCCATGAACGCATGCGCCGTGAAGCCGCCCAAGGCAAGCAATCGGGAAGAACGCAGGAAATTCAACGCCTTATCGGGCGCAGCCTGCGCTCGGTCGTGGACATGAAGCTGCTTGGCGAGCGCCAAATCTCGCTCGATTGCGACGTCCTCCAAGCCGATGGCGGCACTCGCACCGCCTCGATCACCGGCGCTTGGGTGGCGCTGCACCAATGCATTGAATGGATGATTGCCCGTAATATCCTGACGCAATCGCCGATCAAAGACCATGTGGCCGCCATTTCCTGCGGTATTTACAAAGGCCAGCCGGTCGCCGACCTTGATTATGCTGAAGATTCAGAAGCCGATACGGATGCCAATTTCGTCATGACGGGCTCAGGCGGCATCTGTGAAATTCAGGGTACAGCGGAAGCAGAGCCTTTTAGCGAGGACGAGCTGATGAAGCTGATGGGTCTTGCCAAAACCTCGATCGCCGAATTAGTCATCTTACAGAAGAAGGCAATCACTGGATGAGTCGGAAATTCGAGGATAAAGTACTGCTCGTCGCTTCCCATAACGAGGGCAAGGTCAGTGAAATCCGCGCCCTACTCTCGCCATTTGGGCTCGAGCTACGCTCGGCTTCCGAGCTTTTCCTGCAAGAACCCGAGGAAACAGGCTCGAGCTTTCAAGCCAATGCCGAGCTTAAGGCAAGAGCCGCATCTGACGCCTCGGGCCTACCCGCTTTGGCCGATGATAGTGGCCTCTGCGTCGAAGTGCTGAACGGCCAACCGGGGATATATTCTGCCCGCTGGGCCGGGCCGCAAAAGAACTTCGACTTTGCTATGGAGAAGGTTCGTCTCGGCCTTGTCGAGGAAGGCACGCTCAATACGCGCGCCTGGTTTATCGCCGGTCTGGCGCTCGCTTGGCCCGATGGACACATGGAATATTTTGAAGGCCGCGTTGATGGCGATCTGGTCTGGCCACCACGGGGATTAAAAGGCTTCGGCTATGATCCGATGTTCAAGCCCGATGGCCATGAGATGACCTTCGGCGAAATGGACCCCGCCAAAAAACATGGGATGTCGCACCGTGCCGACGCTTTCCGCAAACTCGTCGATGCCTGCTTCAAAGGCTGACGCCTCCCCTCGCCTCACCGAGACCGAAGGTGGCTTTGGCATTTATGTCCATTGGCCTTTCTGCTTGTCCAAATGCCCCTATTGCGACTTCAATTCCCATGTTGTTGCCAATGTTGATCAGAGCCAATGGGCCAAAGCACTGGCACGCGAGTTGGCATACATGCGCGCGCTGACCGGCCCGCGCCACGTCTCGTCAATTTTCTTTGGCGGCGGCACACCCTCGCTGATGGATGTCTCGACGGTTGAGATTGTTTTTCAGACAATCGCAAAACTCTGGAGCGTGGCGCCCGACATTGAAATTTCGCTCGAAGCCAACCCAACAAGCGTCGAGGCCACGCGCTTTCGCGGCTATCGCGCGGCGGGCGTCAATCGTCTATCGCTCGGCGTGCAATCGCTCGATGATAAGGAACTAAAATTCCTCGGTCGTCTGCACACCGCCGATGAAGCATTGAAAGCCATCGACCTTGCGAGCGACATTTTTCCGCGCCTCTCGTTCGATCTGATCTATGCACGACCCGGCCAGACGGTCGAAGCCTGGGCGCGCGAGTTGCGTATGGCGCTGACCCATGCCGTCGATCATCTCTCGCTCTATCAATTGACGATTGAAGAAGGCACGGCTTTCGCGCGGCTCTACGAGAAGGGAAGTTTTAAGCTCCCCGACGAAGACGCCGCCGTGGCGCTCTATAATATCACGGGCGAAATCTGCGGCGAGGCAGGACTGTCCGCCTACGAAGTATCTAATTATGCCAAGCCCCAAGCCGAGTGCCAGCATAATCTCGTCTATTGGCGCTATGGCGACTATGTCGGCGTCGGCCCCGGCGCGCATGGACGCCTCACGACGAGCGACGGTCGCATCGCCACCGCCGCGCTGAAAGCGCCGGGCGCTTGGCTCGCCTCCGTCGAAGCCAAAACTCATGGCCTTGAAACCTGCGAGCCGGTTTTGCCAAGCGAGCAGGGCGACGAAATGATGCTGATGGGATTGCGCCTTTCAGAAGGCGTCTCGCTCAAACGCTTTGAACGCCTGAGCGGCAAGGCACTGGAAGCCACGCGGCTTGAAGGCCTGATCGGGCAGGGGCTTCTGACCCGCACCGGCGATGTGATCGCGGCGACGGCGGACGGGCGGTTGGTGCTGAACGGGGTGTTGGGAAGGCTGCTGGCTTGAGTGGCAACTTCCCCACCACAATATCCAGTTACGCCTTAAGCGCTGCCTCTGAAACACCTCAATGTTTAACCGAAGAAATTGAATTCCTGCGGAATTTTTTGTTGTTATGCTTCAACCCCGACGGGTAGATAAAAAATCCTTTTAAATCAACGTATTAACGGCATTTAGCGGAGTCTAATTTATATCAAATTATATATTGCACAAAATTTTGGGCGTGATACTATTCTGAATGCATGATTCAGGAGGCCGTGATGGCTGTTACACAGGATAATTCGGGACCCTATGCCCCTCCCTCTACAGTGATTGATGTCATCACTCGGCATAGAACTCGTGGGTTGCCTTCGCCGGTGAATGCAGACGTGCTTGCACGGTCTGGCGTTTCTGACAGTCTAATTCCACGAACGCTTCAAGCCCTGCAATCATTGGACTTGCTTGACGAACAAGGTCAGCCAACCTCAATATTTGAAGGGCTGCGTCTTGCGCCAGAGTCAGAATTTAAGCAACGAATGGCTGAATGGCTTAATCAGGCATATGCCGATGTGATCGCATTCGTGGATCCAGCAACGGACGATGAAATTAAAGTACGAGACGCGTTTCGCAGTTACAAACCTGTTGGGCAGCAGGCGCGGATGGTTACGCTCTTTCTCGGGCTATACAGGGAGGCAGGAGTTGCACCTGAAAAATCCTCTCAGCCGCGCATGCTGAAAATCAAGCAATCCGTACGACCCAGATCGGTTCCACAGCGGACAAACTCCTCCATCTCCAGCCAAAAAAAACCTCCACTGGTAATAGACAGTGCCGGCATTCCTGCCCCGCTTGCTGGGATGTTGGCGAAACTGCCGCAAGAGGGCGACGGATGGACGAAAGCAAGGCGCGACAAGTTTATGACCACTTTTGAATCCGTCATGGACTTCTGTTTCCCAATCATCGAGTTCGAGGCAGTTGAATTGGACTCGTTGGACGATGACTGAAATTAGAGGCAAAAAGGGTATGCGTATTGCCAGAAGAGCATAGCTTTCTAGGGGATAGTCCGACCCTAGAAAGTAGAAGAGCCGGAACGTGGTGAGACACGTCCGGCCCTTTAAATCGGACATACAACAAGCTAACTCCCGGCGGGAGCAAGGCTAATTGCAAGTACCAGCAACAAGATTCTTGCACGTAATGCCTTCTCCTTCAAGCCGGGAGCGTCCATTGAGCGCGCTAAGCTATGGAGGCAATCATGCGCAATCGTTATCCCTGCACGTTCGAAAAAGCGTGTTAGGTCCACTGGGCGGTCCGGATCAAGGGCTGGACCCAGACTCAAGCGGCAATCGCAATTGGCCTCAATGTTGGCACCGTTAGTCACATTGTCCGTTGTGAGCGTTTCGCAAATGCTGTGCCGAGGCCGTTGCCCGGCTACTAAACAGACTAGAGGCCACGGGGGCTACTTGATGCCAATCCCGTGGCCTCAACGGCTACCATAAGATAACGGCTACCATAAGATACAAGTAGCTAGACCGATCAATTCATTCACCAAGAAATCTTCATCCGCCCCGCCTCAGGGCTTCTTCACCCATTTGCCGCTGGCGTCCTGGACCATTTGGCCTGACGAGGTGCGGGTGATGAGTTTAGCGGCGGCGAGTTTTTCGACATCGTTCAGTTTTGCGCCCGGCGTTTGGGCCGCGACAGTTTTATAGGCGTCGCGGCGGCGCGCGTTGATGTCATCAACAAGTCTCTGGAGATCAGTTGACGGGCTGGTGGTCACCAATCCGATATAGCCGTTCTGCTGTTCGCCGATGAGGCCTTGCGCTTTGGCGCTGTCGAGATCCATCGCGAAGGCGGCAGACGTGAGGCCGAGCATAAAGACGAGGGCGACGAGGAGTGATTTGAACGGGCGCATGATGGGTCTTTCTTCGAAAAGATCGGGCCCAAAAAAATTAGGCCCAGAAAAATCAGACTCAAAAAAGATCAGGGTTATTGGCCAGCACGTCTTCAAGCTCGCGATCAACTTTGACGCGCACCTGCTGGTCGATCTTGATATTGAGATTGATTTCGATCGGCTTGTCGGGCGCCTGAATTTTTACCGTCGGATTGCAGGCGCCAAGCGCGAGCATCGCGCTGATCGCGCCCGCGATAGTGAGCAGGCGGCGCGTCATCGGTTTGGTTGCACGTTGCGTCATTCAGGATTTGCCTCTTTTTCTCGACCGACCCCGCTTTGGATCAGTTCCAGCGGCCTCAGGCCAACCGTACCACGTCGAATGAGGTCCGCAAGTGAGCCTTGAAGATTGACGTTGAGATGGATCGGATAGCCGTCATAGAGCGCGGGATTGGCACCATGCAATCCAATTTTGAATTGAAGGTTCCCGTTTATGTTGCCGTCCACCGCGCCGGAGAGTTCCGTATAGTGAAAATCTTTCAGCGCCTGCGCCAAAAGCTGGGTCTGCTCGGTATTGGCGGCGGCGTCGGCGGCGTCATTGTTATAAATGATGACGCCATTGCCGCTGGATGAAATCGCGCCATTGGTGATGATCGGGTCGCCGTTCACGATTTTCAGAGGGAAGGTGCCGCTCAAGGTGCCCGTGCCACTCAGGCCCGGCAGATCGGCCATTTGAAGCAATTTGGCGATATCGACCTTATCGACGGCCAGCTTGTATTTGTTGGTTACATTTTCCGGCGACGTCAGCGTCAGATGTCCGCCGTTGAAAGGCCATTTTGCTTCGACCAGCTGCGCGTTCATGCCCGCACCGACGTTGAACTTCACTGTGCCCTTGTCGAGCGGCACCACGGTTTCGACATGGGCAACAGTAAGCACCTGCACGCTGCTGGTGCGCGGCGGCATCAGGCTTGAAAGTTTCACGGTGCCTGCGACGCCCGCCACTGTGGTGGAGTCGACGCGAAAGCCGATGTTGGACAGGGAGACTTTGCCCGAACTGTTGAGCTTGTTGGCGGCGAGAGAAAAATCACCTTGATAGGCAACGCGCCCCTGCAACTCGCTCACGATGTTTTTCAAGGCAGGCGACAGGTCTTTGGGAGCGAGCTTGCCGGGGACGAAATCAAGCTGACCACTTGCCTTGGCCGAGGCGCGGGCCGTTTCGACATTATAGTGGCCAGTGATTTTGCCAAGCGCGACGCCTGCGCCACTTGCAGGCGAGGTACGCCCATTGGCATTGAAGGTGAGGCGCTTGCCGTCAAACTGTAGATGCGCCGTGAGCGCAACGGGCTGGAGGGGAACCGAAGACGTGCTGGCGTGTGAGACATCAAGATCGCCTAATGCGGAGAACGTTCCTTCAGCGAATGAAAGATCGGCCTGATAGGTGAGGGTGCCGCGCAGATCGCTTGTCAGTTCTTTGAGCGCGGAAGAAATATCTTTCGGCTCAAACGCGCCGGGTGCGAAAGTGAGATGCCCGTTTGCCTTGGCTGAGGCAGAAGCCGTCTCGACGTCATAGTGGCCGGTGATCTTTGTCAGCAGGGTGCCGGGGCCATCAGACAGCGCGGTTGTGCCCACGGCGTCAAAGGTGAGGCGATTGCTGTCATAGAGCAATTGGCCCGTGAGCATGACCGGCTCGAAGCGGGCAGGCGAGGCTTGCTCGCTGAGACGAAGGGCCGGAAGTGCGACCATAATTGGTGCGGTCGCATCGGCTTGCGTCACATCGGCGTTGCCCGTGGCATCGAACGCGCCTTGCGGCGTCACCAGATGGATCGCGGCATCGACAATATGCACGGCGGGCAGAGCCGCACCCGACGACGTGCCACCGCCCAGATGCAACAGAGGGTCGGCGGCCCCCAGCGACAGGCCCTGGTCATTCAAACGGGCGTTGACGCGCAAGCCATCAACTTCAATCGACTGCACCCGGCCTGAGAGCAATTCACCGAGTTTGTAATTAACGCTGATCTGCTTGGCCGCGAGATCGGGTGGTGTCGCCTCGCCATCGTTTTCGCCGTCGTTCTTGGTAATGGTGAGATCGCGAACCTCGATGCTTTTAAAGCCAAGCGCGGAGACACGAAAGCTGGCGTTTGAGATGCCGCGTGTCGTCAAAGCGTCCGCGACGATGCGCTCGGCAAGACCTAGACGCGATTGCCACAGGACAAAGAGCGCCACGCAAGCCACGACAAGAAGCACCACCGCGCTGGCGATCCATCGTCGCGCAAGGCGGCGTCGCCTCGTCGCTATTTCGGCATTTTCCACGACGGCTTTACCAGACATTATGCAGAGGTGCGGGGTCCAGAGGTGAGTACCGATCCAGTATTTCCTAGATCGGCGGCGCTGTCGAAACTATTGCCTCTCAACATAATCCGGCTGCGCTTCGCGCGCTGCTTTAGTTGATCGCGGGCCCGCTGCCATCGAACGATGGAGGAAAGCTGACCGGTGCGGGATCAACCACGACCGCGCCGCCGGGATGGATTTCCATGACCGCCAAACCGCGCTCGGTGCGCCCATCCGGCATGAAGCGGAAGATGCCATCGACGCCGGCAAAGCCGTCGGGATGGGTCAGCGTTGCGGCACTGAAGCGGCCTTCGGCGGAATGGGCCGACAAGGCGACGGCAAGGCTGACGCCGTCATAGGCGAGGCTGGCGATGCGCGGCGGCGTTGCGTGATAGACGCGCGCGTAACGCAGCACGAATTGACGATGCGCTTCGGGCGGCGGCGCGGTGAACCAGCTACCGTCAAGCGAGGGTTCGCGCGTCAGCGTCGGATCGTCCCAAAGGCCGGTGCCGAGAAATTTGATCTTGCGCGGATCGATGTCGTAATAGGGCAGGAGTGGCGCCAGCGCCTTCAGACTTTGGCCGCCTTCGGGCAGGAAGATCGCCTGATAGGGCAGGTCGCCGATGGTATCCACTTTCTCAAGCGCCTTGGCCCCTGCCGCGTCGCCTGCTTTTTGCAGCGCATTGCGCTTGGACACCAGCGCCTGATGACGCGAGCCGTAATGGGCAACGCGCTGCACTGGATTGTTCATCGCTTCGACAGAGGTTGGATAAGTTACGTAGTCGGTGATGGTTGAGCCATGATCGGTGACCGCTTTGCGGAAGGCGACGGCGACGCGATTGCCATAGTCGTTCTGCGGGATCAGGGCGGCAAATTTTGTCATGCCGCTCAGCACGGCGAAATCGACGATGCGCGCGGCGTCTTCGTCGGGCGGGAAGGAGAGCAGATAGACGTCCCGGCCCGCGACAGTAATGTCGGATGAGAAAGCAACGACCGGCACGTTGGAGGCGCGCGCGATCGGCGCGATGGCGTTGACTTCCTCAGCAAAAAGCGGCCCGAGAATGAGATCGGCCCCTTGGGTGATGGCGTCAACGGCTGCCTGCTTTGCAGAAGCGGTGCTGCCCGTCGCCTTGGGCATCAAGACGATGTCGGGGTTGTTGAATTCAAACAGCGCCAGTTGGGCGGCGTTGTAGAGCGAGGCAGAGAGATCGCGAATGTCAGCGCGGGGCGAATTGAACGGCAGCAAGATGGCGACGCGGATGAGCGCACGGCCTTCCATGCCTTTGGGTGTGTAAAAGCGCGCCGGATTGCGGGTAATGCCTTCAATGGCGGCGGGTCGGGGCTGCGTGTTGATCTGCGGTGTCTGGACGATGGTCTTGGGCGGCGCAGACGGTGTGTTGCCAAAACTGCCACAGGCAGCGAGCAAGGGCAGCATGAGCGCCAGCGCAAGCCCGCGAAATCCATGTGCCCTCGGTCGTTTGAAGATGCGGTATTGGGGGCCAGTCACTGAATGCAAACTCAAGGCGCAACACTTCCATTTAAAGAGAAAGGGCAGAGGTAAAATGGGCGGTGGGCGATCCCCTCCTGCCATGAGGCCAAACCTAAAGGGGGCCGGGGCGCAAGTAAACGCCCACAAGGGGTGCAAAATCATGCGAAGATGGCGAGACGGGGCCCCAAAAGTTAACGCCTGCGGGCAAAGCTGATTAAAGAGACCTATGTCCGATCCAGACAAAGACGGTACAATCGACGCCGAAAGCGAAAGCGAGCCCGTGGCGCGCCCCGACGAGCCGCATCTACGCCGCCCGCCAGCACCGCTCAACCCCGGCCTTTATGTCACCGCGACGCCCATTGGCAACGCAAGCGACCTGACGCTGCGAGCGCTCGATGTGTTGCGCGGGGCCGATATTGTTTTGTGTGAGGATACCCGCGTCACCGCCAAGCTCTTTGCCATCTACGGATTGGCGACGCGGCTGATGCCCTATCATGACCATAATGCCGCCGAGATGCGGCCCCGCATCCTCGACCGGCTGGCCGCAGGCGGCCGCATCGCGTTGGTTTCGGACGCAGGTACACCGTTGATTTCCGACCCCGGCTACAAGCTGGTGCGTGAAGCGGTCGCCGAAGGCCATTATGTGACGACACTGCCCGGTGCCTCGTCTGTCATGGCGGCACTGACACTGGCGGGCCTGCCAACAGACCGGTTTTTGTTTAATGGCTTTCTGTCGGCCAAACATGAAGCGCGTCGCCGCGAGCTGACCGAACTGGTGGCCGTGCCTGCGACACTGGTGTTTTTAGAAAGCGCGCCGCGTCTTGCTGCCTCGCTCACCGACATGGGCGCCCAACTGGGGCCGCGCGCCGCGGCGGTGGCGCGTGAGCTGACCAAACGGTTTGAGGAGGTGCGGCGCGGTACCTTGGCCGAGCTTGCCGCGCATTATACCAAGGCAGGCCCACCCAAGGGCGAGATCGTGGTGGTGGTCGGCCCGCCGCCGAGCCAAGCCCCGCTCGGCGATGATGAGATTGACGCCATGCTAAAAAACGCACTGGGCCGCGAGAGCCTCAAGGATGCCGTGGCCGAGGTGATGGCGATGACCGGCTTGGCGCGCCGTGAGGTCTATGCTCGCGCGTTGGCGCTGAAAGAGGCAGGCGGCTGATGGGTCGAAAAAGCCCTCTTCGCCCGGTGGGCCCTGAACGTGTCGAGCGCGGGCGGGCGGCCTATGCCAGTGGCATGCGGGCCGAGACTTTGGCTGCCCTCTGGTTGATGCTCAAGGCCTATCGGGTCATCGGCTGGCGCGTAAAAACGCGGGTGGGCGAGATCGACCTCGTGGTGCGGCGTGGGCGCACCATTGCCTTTGTCGAGGTCAAGGCGCGCGCCACGGCGGATGGTGCTGCCGAAGCGCTGGGCGCGCCTCAACGCGAACGGCTGTTGCGGGCGGCCTCGCTTTATGTGGCGGCGCGGCCTGCGCTACAGGCGCTCGATATGCGCTTTGATGTGGTGCTGGTGAGCCCGCGCCGCTGGCCACGTCACATAACGGATGCCTGGCAGGGGTGAACTGTCTGTCTGCCGCCATAATCTCGCCCCATCAAATGGTAGTCTCTCTCCAAGTTGCTCACGTCGTCACGTCAGGAAATCTCCATGCGGTCTATCGCACGCTTCACCTTCGGCCTGTGCTGCCTCGGCGCGGTGTCCTTGATCGCAGGCTGCGTGCCCATTGTGCTGGGGGCAGGCGCGACCGGTGCCGTGATGGCCTCGCAGGATCGTGGGCTTGAGCAAGGGATCGATGACAACGAGATCTCCTTTGAAATTAATCGGCGGTTGGCGGCCAAAGATGGCGAGCTGTTCAAGCGCGTCTCGACGCAGGTGCGCCATGGCCGCGTGGTCCTGACGGGCACCGTGCGCAATGAGGCCGACAGTGCGGTGGTCTCCAAGATCGCTTGGGGTGTCGATGGCGTTAATCAGGTGGACAATGAGTTGCAGACCGGCAAGCCCACAAGTTTTGCCGAAAAAGCTGACGACACCATTATCACCACCAAGATACGCGCGGCCCTCACCACCGATAGTGCCATCTCTAGCATCAACTATTCGATCAAGACGGTGCGCGGCACGGTCTATCTGAGCGGTATCGCGGCCAACCAGGCCGAGCTTAACCGCGTCGTCGGTCATGCACGCGACACCAGCGGCGTGCGCAATGTTGTCTCCAATGTCGATGTGAAGCCCCAATCACAAAAGTAGAGACTTGCCGCATGACGCCTGAACGCGCGATGATCGGGCATGGGCAGTAAGAACAACAAACCGGCTGAGGCGCCGATCAGCGAAATCGAAGCGGAAATTCGCGCTGCCGGTTACGAACCCGATGAGACGCTTGATGTCGCGCGGGTGGCGCTCAGCTTTGCGCAAGCCGATCAGCCAGACAAATCCCGTGCCCCTTATGAGGCGCATTTGGCTGATATGGTTGATGCGGCGCGGTCAAGTTTTACCAAGGCGGCCCCAGCCCAAATGAACGACGCCGGCATGGTGGCGAGCGTTCTTGCCAATATCGTCTCAGGGCGCTTTGGCTATCGCGGCGATGATGACAATTACGACGATCTGAAAAACGCCGACCTGATGCATGTGATAGATCGCAAGAAGGGCTTACCCGTTACGCTTGGCGTGCTCTATATGCATCTTGGGCGCGCGCTGGGGCTGGATATTGCGGGGCTGAATTTCCCCGGCCATTTCGTGTTGCATCTTCGCATTGGGGCGGAGGCGACGATCATCGACCCTTTCAATCGCGGTGAAACGCTGTCGCCTGCTGATCTGCTGAATTTGCTGCGCAATATTGAAGGGCCTGACGCCAAACTCTCGCTGGAGGTTTATGCGCCCGTCTCTCCGCGCGATATTTTGCTGCGATTGCAAAACAACATTTTGAGCCGGGCGCTGCGCGCGGGCGACCATGATCGTGCCCGCACCGTCGTCACGCGCATGATTTGGCTCGCGCCGACCCGTGCCGGATTGCGGTTTGAATTGGGGCGGCTCGAAGTCCATGCCGGTCACATGGGCGCGGCGGCTTCGGCCTTCGAGATATGCGCCAGCATGGCGCGCGGTGAAGGCGAGTTGCGCATCGCTGATATGGCTGACGAGGCATTGCGTCGCCTGAAAACAAAACTCAACTAGGTCGTTTTTTCATATGGGCCGTGGTAGCGGCAGCGCGTGGATCGTCTGTAAAAATTCGCGCGCCGCATCGCTCAAGCCCGTCACCACCATGCCGACGCCAATGGTGGCGACGATCAATCCCATGAGCCGGGTCACAACCGTGAGGTTGGTCTCGCCCAGAAAACGCACAATGCGCTGGGCCTGCATGAACATCGCATAGGTGAGCGCGGCGATGACGAGAAAGGCGGTAATCGAGACGAGCGTATAGAGAAAGCCCGGATGGGCGGCAAAGCCGACAGCCGTGGCGATGGTGCCGGGGCCTGCAATCATTGGCATGCCGAGCGGCGAAATGGCGACCGAAAGCTGCGCCCTAATGATGTCGGGTGGGGCCTCCTCGCCTTCGACCTGATGGGGCACCTGCACGGCGGACGAATGGCCCTGCAACATCTGATAGCCGACGATCGACACCAATATACCACCCGCGATGCGTAGCGCCGACATGGTGATGCCGAACAGTTCAAAAATGAGCTTGCCAGCAACTGAAAAGAGCACCACGACGAAAATCGCCGTGAGCACCGCATGCAGCGCAATGCGCCGCTTGATCACCGCATCGTCGCCCGTGGTCAACGCGATGAAGATGGGCGTGGCGGAAATCGGGTTGGCAATGGCAAAATAGCCAGCCAGCGCCGTCAGGCCGAAAGTGATGAGATCATTGTCCATCTTGTCTCCTGACCACTAGACAACCCGCTCCCCGCGCGAGGAGGCTCGATTGGTGGGAAAGTGCATGCGCCTCTGGTCTTTTGGCGTCACCTCCCCCATCTTCACCAGATCGAGATTACACCATCAAGCCGGAGTCCCCATGAGCCTCAAAGTCGCAATCCAAATGGACCCGGTCCAGAGCATCAATATTGATGGCGATTCAACCTTCGCGCTGGGCCTCGAAGCCCAAAAACGCGGCCATACACTGTTCTACTATGAACCCCAAAACCTTTCCATGCGCGACGGGCGTGTCTATGCCCGCGGCCATGCGCTGACTTTCCGGCGTGAGCGCGGCAACCATGCGAGCCTTGGGGCCAGCGAAGTTATCAATCTGGGCGAGTTCGACGTGGTGCTGCTGCGCCAAGATCCACCTTTCGACATGAGCTATATCACGACGACGCATCTGCTCGACGTGATCCACCCCAAGACGCTGGTCGTTAACGACCCGGCGGAAGTGCGCAATGCGCCCGAAAAACTTTTCGCTACGCATTTTGAGGGGCTGCTGCCGCCGACGCTGATCAGTCGCGACCCAGACGAGATCAAGGCCTTTCGTGTTGAGTTCGGCGACATCATTGTAAAGCCACTGTTTGGCAATGGCGGCGCGGGCGTCTTTCGGCTGCGGCCGGGCGACGAAAACCTCGCCTCACTGCTGGAGATGTTTGGTCAGATGAACCGCGAGCCGGTGATCGTGCAGAAATATCTGGCTGATGTGCGAAAAGGTGACAAGCGCATTATTTTGGTCGATGGCGTGGCGGTTGGCGCGCTCAATCGCGTGCCCGCCGAAGGCGAGGCACGCTCCAATATGCATGTCGGCGGGCGGGCTGAAAAATCCATGCTCACCAAACGCGAGCAGGAAATTTGTGAAATGATCGGGCCAGAGCTGAAGAGCCGTGGACTGATCTTTGTCGGTATCGACGTGATCGGCGACTATCTAACCGAGATCAACGTGACCTCACCAACCGGCATTCAGGAGATTGACCGTTTTGACGGAACTGATTTGTCGGCCCTAGTCTGGGATGCGATTGAGGCACGACGCAGCTAGAAATTTGTGGGGGCTGAAGCTAATGGAACGACTGACATTTGCGGTGGCGCTGGTACTGGCCCTTATCGGGGCGGCATGGGCTGCGACCGAGGCGGGCGATCTGGCGCGAGCGCGCAGCGCCCCGACGCTCATCACCATTGATACGCATACAGATATCCCAACCTTCTTTGCGTCTGACAAATACGATACGTCAAAATCCAATGCCCCGCCGATCCTCGTTGATCTGCCGCGCATGAAAGCGGGCGGGCTCGATGCAGTGTTCTTCATTGTCTATGTTGATCAGACCAAGCGCGATGCGACGGGATATGCTGAAGCCGCGTCCGAGGCCTTCGCCAAATTTGCCGCCATCCACCGCATGACCGATGAGCTTGATGCCGATCAGGTGAGCTTGGCGCTGACGGCCACTGACATTCGTCGCATTCATGCGAGCGGCAAAAGCGTCGCGCTGATCGGCATCGAAAACGGTTATGTGATCGGTAAGAACCTCGATCTCATCAATATTTATTATAATCTCGGCGCGCGTTATTTCGGTCTTGTGCATAACGGCCATAATGACATTACCGACAGTGCCCAGCCGCGCGCCGACCTCGGTGACAAGCCGAACGATGAAGGTGGCGAGCATGGCGGTCTGTCGGATTTTGGCCGCAAGGTGATCGAACGCTGCAATGATCTGGGGCTGATGGTGGACGTGAGCCATGCAGCAAAATCAACTACTTTGCAGGCGATTAAATCGTCGCGCGTGCCGATCATCGCCTCGCATTCGGCTGTCTTCGCGCTCAATCCTCATCCGCGCAATATGAGCGACGAAGAGATGAAAGCGCTGGCGGCCAAAGGGGGCGTCATCCAGATCGTCGCGTTTGATGAATATCTTAAACCCATGCCGAAGGAAAAGAAGATCGCGCGCGGCAAGCTCGCAAAGTCATTGGGGCTGACGAGCCTTGATGGGTTTTTCGATGCGAGCGCGGAGGTGAAGCAGAAGTTTTTTGATGGCGCCGCCGAACTCGACAAAAAGTGGCCGCGCGCCAATGTGCATGATCTCGTCGATCACATCGACTATGCGGTGAAACTGATCGGTGTCGATCACGTCGGCATCGCGTCAGACTTTCAAGGCGGCGGCGGCATCGAAGGCTGGGCGAATGCGGGCGAAACGCACAACGTCACCGTTGAGCTCAAACGCCGCGGCTACTCTGATACCAACATCGCCAAAATATGGGGCGGTAACCTCATGCGGGTGATGGATGAGGTTGCCGCAGGCCGTCGCTAGATATTACGGGGTCTATTTGTCAGTGTTTGCCAAGCGGCTTATCGATGGGCAGGGATTGGGAATTGCTATCAGGCAAATCCGCTTGGCTGCCAGTAGCAGTCGAGCCCATCGGTCCGGGCGCTTCCTGCGCCGGTCCAATGCCCGATGAACAGGCTTGAAGCATCAAGGCTAACGCGCCTGCTAGAGCAAGCGGGAGGATGGCGTGGGGGTGGCTGAGGTTTTTTGTCATCGTCTGTCTCCAGTTGGGCCCCCCAATGGATCGCGATGTGGCCATCTGCCAACGGAACATAACATTGTGGAAACAAAATGTCGCTGCGGGCGTCACCTATGGTGTAGGGGCGCTGGTGGGCGGCAGTTTCACTGGATAAGTTCTCTTTTTGTTCTTGACGGAAACCATGACTTCACTCAGACTTCCCGTGTTGGCATTGTCGAGTGGGCAATGGTCGGGGGGCAGGAGCATGGTTGCGCGGGTCGAGACAGTTGCATTTCAAGGCGTGGAGGCAAGACCTGTCGATGTGCAAGTGCATATGGCCGGGGGCCTGCCGAGCTTCACCATCGTCGGGCTGGCCGATAAGGCGGTTGCTGAAAGCCGTGAGCGGGTGCGCGCCGCACTGAACGCCATTGGCCTTGGCCTGCCGCCCAAACGTATCACCATCAATCTGGCTCCTGCTGATCTGCCCAAGGAAGGTAGCCACTATGATTTGCCGATTGCACTGGGGCTCCTCGTTGTCATGGGGGTGATGTCGCAATCAGACCTCGATCATTTTGTCGTGATAGGCGAACTCTCGCTTGATGGCCAGATCAATGCCGTCGCCGGTGCGCTACCTGCCGCGATGGCGGCCAACGGACGAGGCCGAGGGCTGATTTGTCCAGCGGCTTGTGGGCCCGAAGCGGCCTGGGCCGGCATGGGTCAAGACAATCCCGGCGGTATTCTCGCGCCGCGGTCGATCATCCAGCTCGTCAATCATTTCAAGGGCACGCAGGTGCTGGCCGAGCCCGAACCGATGAAGGCAGTTGCGGCGCGCGGCCTGCCTGACATGCGTGACATCAAGGGCCAAGAAACCGCCAAACGCGCCCTCGAAGTCGCCGCCGCCGGGGGCCACAATATGCTGATGGTTGGCCCGCCAGGTTCCGGCAAGTCGATGTTGGCCTCACGGTTGCCGGGCATCCTGCCGCCCTTGTCGGCGCGCGAAATGCTCGGTATTAGGTAGCAAACACACCTTAATCTTACTACCCTTCTTTAGCGGGTTCCCATAAAAATTTGGGATGACAGAAACCCATGTGATTAGTGCTTTGGTGCGGAAACGTGCTGAACTAGCAGGCGATATTGAGAATGGACAGAAGGCGGTCATTAGGATGATTGCCGAACTGGAGAGCGTTGACGCCACCATTCGGCTATTTGATCCCGACTATCGTGTAGAGACCATCAAGCCCAAGGCATTCCGGCCTCCCGACGACTGGTCAAAGCGTGGTGAAATGACCCGCATCATCCTCAACATTCTCAGACAGGCATCAGAGCCACTTACGAGCCGCGATATAGCCACACAGCTTGTCGCTGAGAGGGCTTTGGAGCCAACGGACAAGCTGCTCAGGCTTATGACAAAGCGCGTGGGCGTGGCGCTCAGGCTCCAGCGGGACAATGGGGCTGTGCGGTCAGATCAAGCCCACGGCCTCTATATGACGTGGAGCATGGCTTAGAAGAAACCCGCGACGGTCGCTAGGGCAACACCGACAAAGCATATGGCCGCACCGGCGAACATCGCAGGCCGGATCATCAAAAAAGCTCCAACGGCTCCCAGAAGAAACCCGCCGCCTACCAAGACTATCCCCAATGACATCATATGACCTCTTTAAGCCGGATTACCCCACCATTAGAGGTTTTCCACATGTGAGCCACAGAATCTAGTTGTGCTGAATCTATTTTGGGTTCAGGAATCGAAAAGGCCCCAACTTTCGAAGGGACCTTCTATGGAGACGTGGCAGAGTGGTTTAATGCGCCGGGTTTATAACCCGGAGAGGCAAATCCCCCAATCGCCGTGCAAAGTGAAGAAGGGTAGTAGCCTCCGTGGGTTCAAATCCCACCGTCTCCGCCATCAACTCATGGGCGATCATCGCAAGATGGTCGCCCTTTTCTTTTACCGAATCGACAACGTCTGAGTCGAATCATTACTGAATCGGACTCCCAAAGCAAGGTTATTTATGCGATATATACTGCTTAATTAAGTTGGAAATATCGTGGCGCGGGCAAGAAATTTGAGCGACACCGAATCTGTCACGGTGTCGCTTCCAAAGGAGACCTACGAATATCTAACCTATCTTGCATGGCGAGGGCGGTTGGGTGCGACCGAGGCAGACGTGGCGAGCCATATATTGGTGGAACGCGTGGATGAACTTTTGAAGTCCGGCTATCACAACCTACAAGTGCCAAAACCGATGATTGCCGCTCCAATCAATCCGGGTCCAGACGAAGATTTGCCAAAGGAACGTTCAAAGGAATAGCATCGGGCTTCACGCACAACGGAGACTGCCATGACCAAAATCCTTGCTGCGCTCAGTATCGTAACGTTCCTACTTCTCTCAAGCGTCGCATTTGCAGCCGATGTTTATGTCCACGGCTACACGCGTTCCGATGGCACCTATGTTCAGCCATATTATAGAAGCGCGCCCGACAGCAATCCCTACAACAACTATTCGACCAAGGGGAATGTTAACCCCTACACAGGGCAGGCGGGCACTAAGAACCCAGATAGCTACGGTTCCGGCTCTAGCGGCTACGGCTATCAGCAGCAAAACTCCCATAATAACAACTATGATCCATATGGGTTAAACCATTGAATTAATCTGCGCGACGTTGCCAATAGCCTTTCCACTCACGGCTGACGGGGTGCGCAAGTGACGCGCTCACAACCATTGCAAATTGTTCGCCGTTGCTGACGCGGCGGTTGTCTTCGCGCCAAGCCATTTCGTTCGCGTAGGCGTGAAGATGACGGCCGCTGATGTGGTGGTGTGTGCCGATTTCCGCACGGCGTAAGCGGGAGAAGAAACTTTCCGCCATGTTCGTATTGGCTTCATTGGTAGAATAAACCTCAGAATGATTGATGCGCTTGGTTTCAAAGCGACCATGCAGAGCATCCCAATGAGAGGCTTCGTCTGCGAAGATCACGCTGCCAGCTTTGACCGTTGCGGCAATGCGCTTCACGCCTTCGGCTTCCGTCTTTGTAACGAAAGGAAGCGTTGTGCCATTGCGTTCGCGCATGATGACGACGACGCGGCGCTTGCCGGTGCGGTTCTCAAGCAGGCGACGGTCACGGCGGTTTGCCTTCTGGTTCGCGGGCTTCACATAGCCGCCAAAATACGCGCCATCAATCTCGACTTCGCCGCTGATTTCTTCGGCCTGAACCTTTGCGCCCATTGCTTCACGCAGCTTGTGAGCCATGACGAAGGCGGTTTTGTACTGGCAATCAAGATCACGGCTCAACTGCAAGGCAGAGACGCCTTTAGCGCCGTTCACGAAGATTGCGATTGCCGCGAGAATATCGCGCACAGCCATTTTACGGCTCGCAAAGATGGTGCCGGACGTGACGGAGAATTGGGCCTCACAGCCCTTGCACTTGAAGATCGGACGCGACGCATAGGCATAGACCGCCGTGCAGCCACACTTGGGGCAATAGGCTTCACCGTCATTGTCAGCCCAACGGATTGCCTTGAACATCTCAAGGGCTTCCGTGTCTGACATACGCATGACTTTGACCAGTGAGAGGGTCCGTGCCGCTGCGCTGAGAAGGAAATGCTGTGCCATGTTCAAGGTATCCATATACGATGCTTAAGCATTGAATATGAGTACATATAGCCCTGTTGTCAATGCCAAAAGCATCATATATGATGACTTTAGACATTAAATCGGAGGCTAGAGCATGGCAGATACAGACTGGCAAGCCCGCGTTAAGGGCATACTGAAGTCAGAATTGAAACGAAAAGGCTTAAGTTACAGAGACTTAGCCGAAAAGCTGGATGCTATCGGGGTCAAGGATTCTGAATTGAACATCAAGAATAAGATCAGTCGAGGCGGGTTTACCGCCGCGTTCTTTGTTCAATGCCTGGTGGCTATTGGAGTGCAGACGGTTAGGCTAGACGCCTAATCTTCTGGCAGATCAATTACATCGTGAAAGTTTGTGACCTTATAGGCGGCAATCCTAGAGCCATCCATATCTACGAGAACGTCAACGTAGAAACCCTTTTTGTAAATATTACCTACGCTATCAGCTATTTCATGCTTGATCCGCGCTCTTGCGTTTTCTGACGCATAAACTAGTGGACGCGGTTTATCGCTGACTGATGGGACAATAACTTGCTCGCCTGAGCGTTTCTCTAAATCGGCACTTTTCAGATTAGATTGAAAAAACTTCATGAGCACCATCGGACGGGGTGTATCCTCATGATGTTCAATCATGCGCAAATGTTCGCGCATGTTTTCCAACATGACGCGCGATTCAGATGTATCGAATTGGATTGCAGCCCTTACGTTTGTTTGCCCGCCTTCAATGACGATTGATCGAATATTAGCGCGCCCGTCGCGGTCGTTTGCAATGGCTGTTAGACCATCCATAACATCCCTTAATTCACTCTTTTGGATGTTTTCAACGCGCCCGTTTGGAAGTTTGTAAGCGCTAATAATGCCGCTAATACGTCGTAAAAAGCTGTCAATAATCATCGCATTATCGACGACCTGAACAGTCTGCATAATAATTGGTAGCAGTTCGGCAATGATCGAACCGTGCCTAACTTGCTTTACATAAATCTTTGCGTCAGCCGCAAGATCAGGATGCTCATCCCGCATAAAGCGGTCATATTGCGAGCCAATAGAAGCAAAGGCTCCAATGAAGTCCGATATCTCTATCGCTTCTGAAGTCTCTAACTTCACTTCTATAAATGATCTGCCTTCCCCCATTAGCTGAGCGTATGTGGGGAAATTGGGAATGTCACCCATAACTCTCTGCTCTCTGCCACTTTGGGCAAAAAGGCATTAGGTGTGTTTGCTACCTAATACCGGAAATGCTTGAGGTTTCGATGATCGCCTCCATCGCTGGTATGCTTCAGGCGACCGGCATGGGTCGCGCGCGCGCCTTCCGCACGCCGCATCATTCAGCCTCCATGGCCGCACTGGTCGGCGGAGGCCTGCGCGCCAAACCGGGCGAGGTCTCGCTCGCCCATCGCGGCGTGTTGTTTTTGGATGAATTGCCGGAGTTCCCCCGACAGGTGCTCGATAGCTTGCGCCAACCCATCGAGACAGGCGAGGCGGTGGTGGCACGCGCTAATGCGCATGTGACATACCCCGCGCGCTTCCAATTGGTCGCCGCCATGAACCCCTGCCGCTGTGGCCATGCTGGCGACATGGCGCGCGCTTGCCCGCGCGTGCCGCGCTGCGTCGGTGACTATCAGTCGAAACTCTCAGGGCCGCTGCTTGATCGCATCGACATCCATGTGGAAGTGCCGCCGGTTTCACCCGCCGACCTCGCGCTGCCACCGCCCGCCGAAGGCTCCGCCGAAATTGGGGCGCGTGTCGCCGCCGCCCGTGACATCCAAACCGCCCGTTTTGAGGCGCTGGCGGGTCATCTAGGGGCGGCAATGCCCTATCTTAATTCACAGATCGAGGGCGAGTTGCTGGAAAAGGTTGCCGCGCCCGATGAGGTGGGGCTTCGCCTGCTGCGCGACGCCGCTGAACGTATGCACCTGACCGCGCGCGGCTATCATCGTGTATTGCGCGTCGCGCGCACGCTGGCCGATCTTGATCGCGCTGACAGCGTGCGCCGCATTCATATTGCTGAGGCGCTCGCCTACCGTGAGCCTGTCGCTGGTCGTCTCGGCGCGGTCGCCTGAGTGCGGATTACCTAGGCGGCGGCGCGGCGGTAACACTCTTTCAATATTTGCACGCCACCATGAAGGCCTAGGAATCCCACCGGGAATTGGGTCGATGGGGAAGGTCAAATCGAGATGTTGAGCTCTGCGCGGCTTTTATGCATTGCCTTGGTCTTGACGCTGGCGGCTTGTGGTCGCGGTAGCGACGATCAGGTTTATGATTTTTTCAATGACATTGCGCAGGGCCATCAGGCCGCTGCCGCCGCGCGCTTTTCGCCTTCGCTGCATGAAAAATTCAAAGACGAAACGTTGCGCAATGCACTGGCCCATTGGTCGCAGGACATGGCAGCCCATGGCGGCCTCAAGGATATTTCCGTTAGCGGTGGCGTCATCACCTTTAATGAACTGGCGCTTTATGATGTGACGCTCATCTATGCCGATGGCCAGAAAAAGAAACTCAAGACCTCACTGACCCGCACAGACGGCGTCTGGTACATAAATACTGCCCTCTAATGGTGGGGCATGGCCTGCCCATAAGCCATATCCAAAGTGGCGACTTATGTGCCTCCAAGGCCTGAATAACGAGGCAAATCGGCGCAAAATCGCCCCCTCGGTAATCATCCAGAAACTATGTATAGCGCACTCTGAGACCCCGGACCTTAAGGCGTTTTGCATATGCCCCTGTTTGTTGATGACACCGCGCCGCTTGTCTTGTTGGCGCTGGCCACAGTTCTTCTGCTTGGCGTCGAAGCCTGGCGGCGGGCTGCCGCGCGCGCGCGCGCGCATCAGGTCGAAGCGGCCGACGCCGAAGCCGCGCTTGAAACCCTGCGCGACAAGACCTGGGAGCTGGCCGAGCGCGAAGAACATTACCGCGATCTGGTGCGCACTCAGGGCGATGTCATTTTGCGTCAGGACTTGAGCCGCCGCGTCACCTATGTAAACGATGTCTTCTGCACGACCTTCGGGCGCACACGTGCCGAGACCATCGGCCGCCCCTTCGTGCCGGACCTGCCGCAAGACGAAAAACCACGCTATCTTGGCGCACTATCGGACACGATTTTGCCAAAGCGTGTGCGCTTTGACCAACGTGTGATGACCACCAATGGCCCACGCTGGTTTGCCTGGGAAGAATTCGTCATTCGCGATGAGGTGGGCGAGGTGAAAGAAATTCACGTTGTCGGCAATGATATCACCGACCGCAAAGCGGTGGAGGAACGGCTCGCCGAAACGCTTGATGAGGCGCAGACCGCCAATCGCGCCAAAGGGCAGTTTCTCGCCGCCATGAGCCACGAAATCCGCACGCCCATGAACGGCGTGCTCGGCATGGCAACTTTACTGCTCGACACCAAACTGACGCCCGCCCAACGCACCTATGCCGAGGCTGTCAAGAGTTCCGGTCAGGCGCTGCTCTCGATCATCAACGACATTCTCGACTATTCAAAGATCGAAGCGGGCAAGGTGGACATCTCGTCTGAGCCGCTCGACCTGCGTGGCACGCTGGAAAGCGTCTGCGAGTTGCTCTCGTCCAAGGCGTTTGAAAAAGACCTCGAAATCACCGCCGAGATCGATCCACAAGTGCCCTTGCGCCTGATGGGTGACGACACACGCATTCGCCAAGTGCTGATTAATTTGGCGGGCAATGCCATCAAGTTCACCGACAAGGGTGGCGTCATTTTGCGCGCTGTATTAGATTCTTATTTGTATACAGACGATCAGGCAAATATCATCATAGAAGTTGAAGATACCGGCATCGGCATTGCGCCAGAATCTATTGAAATGATCTTCAATGAATTTGCGCAGGCCGACCAAACGCTGGCGCGCCGCTTTGAAGGCACCGGGCTTGGGCTTGCTATTTCGCGCCACATTGTCACCGCCATGAACGGCACGATCGAAGTCGAGAGCAATGTCGCCAACGGCTCGATCTTCCGTGTACGCTTGCCACTAGCGGCCATCGAAACAGCGAGCCCGCGCCGCGCCATACTGTCAGATCAACGCATTCTCATTCTCGAAGATCGCCCCATTCTGGCCGCCTCGCTGGCGCGTTGTGCGACGCTATCAGGCGCTGACGTCGTTCTTGCTGCCAATGAAGAGGCGATGTTGGACGCCCTCAATACGCAAGCCTTCGACGTGCTGATTGTGCCAGTCGATACGCCCGAAGGCCCTGGCAGCGATCTTGTGGCGCGCGCGCGTGGATTTGCGCCCGGCATTAATGCGCTGGTTTTGCTGCGCCCTCAAGACCGCGACCGTTTGCCGGCATTGATCGGACGCGAAGGCAATCCAACCATGTTCCAGCGTCTGTTTGACGGCTATCTAGTGCGCCCCGTGCGTGCTTCTTCGTTGTTGGCGCGTCTTGAAGCCCTGACGGGCCTTGGTCAACGGCGCTCGACGCAAGCCGATCCGCCCTTTGACTTTGACCCCGCTATCGGCGAAGCGATGGCCTATAGCGAGATCGTCGCCAATGCTGATCTGTTCGATGGATCGATGCCTGTCGGGTACAAGACGACAGAGAGCGCCACACGTCCCCTCGCGCCATCGAGCCCCCATGCACCATCCAATGAATGGGCTGCGCAGCTCAACATTTTGGTGGCCGAAGACAATGACATCAATGCCTTGCTAACCCGCACCTTGCTGGAACGCGACGGCCATAGCGTGCGCATCGCGGGCAATGGCCGCGAAGTGCTGGCCGCGCTCGATGAGCCAGGCGCAAGCGCCTATGACTTGGTGTTGATGGATCTGCATATGCCGGACATGGACGGCTTTGAAGCCACGCGCCATATCCGCGCTCTGCCCGATATCCGCTCCAGCCTGCCCGTGATCGCGCTGACGGCCAATGCGATGGCGGACGATCGCCAGACATGTTTGGCGGCCGGCATGGACGACTATCTGTCCAAGCCCGTGGCGCCAGACGAGCTGGCGCGGATGCTGGTGACATGGACCGGTCGGCGCAGTGATATGGGCGTCGCGCCTTCAGACGCCGTCAAAGCGCATCTCGCATAGCAGGGCCAATCTCGCCTAGAGTGACCCCCACTTGATTCGAGGCCGCTGGAGGGAAGATTGTCGGATAGAAAAGAACGAGCATCATGGGGATCGCGTCTTGCGGTCGCCTGGACCGTCTATACCGAACGTCGCCTTGTTATCATTTTACTGTTGGGCTTTTCTTCAGGTCTGCCGCTTGCCCTCACGGGATCGACGTTGGCGCTCTGGATGCGCGATCAAGGCGTTGACCTCAAGACCATCGGTATTTTTGCGCTGGTGGGTCTTCCCTATTCGATCAAGTTTCTTTGGGCGCCATTTATTGATCATGTTCGACTGCCCTTCCTAACGGCTGCTCTTGGGCGCCGCCGGTCGTGGCTTGTCGCGACTCAGCTTGCTCTTATGCTCGCTGTTTTTTTGATGGGGCAGGTCGATCCAAAAAATACACCCTTCTTGATGGCGCTGGCCGCAGTGGCTGTGGCGTTCATTTCAGCAACGCAAGACATTGTGATCGACGCCTTCCGCATCGAAAGCCTACCGGAAGACGAGCAGGCAGCGGCAATGGCAAATTTCGTCGCTGCCTATCGGGTCGCGATGCTGGTGGCGACAGGAGGCGCGGTCGGTCTGGTGTCATGGGCGCAGATGAACGGAACTCCAGCCGAGACGGCGTGGTCTTATGGGTACGCGGCGGTGGCGGCAATGGTTAGTATCGGTCTCATCGCAACTTTCTTGGCAAAGGAACCCGAGACTGTGGCGGTGGACGCGGTCGAAACAGAAAGCGCTTTGACGCGGTTCCGGCATGCGGTCGTTGATCCTTTCGTCGAGTTCTCACGTCGTCGTCAGTGGTTTGTTATTCTGATTTTTATAATTTTTTTCAAGCTTGGTGACGCATATGCGGGTCACCTCCTTGGGCCATTTGCGATTGATCTAGGATTTGATAAAGGGGTCTATGCGGGCATCTCATCCTCGGTTGGCCTCGTT
Organism: Parvibaculaceae bacterium; assembly: GCA_041688015.1. GTDB lineage: Bacteria > Pseudomonadota > Alphaproteobacteria > Parvibaculales > Parvibaculaceae > Parvibaculum. Next base: position 168,571 of record JBDNIY010000017.1, on the reverse strand, counting down.
GCTGCGCTATGTGGTGGCTATTTTGGCGGCTGGTTGGTCAATGCGGTGGGCCAGACGCGCGGCCTCTGGATCGGCGGCATCTTACAAGCGCTTTCCAACCTAGTCTTCTGCTGGCTGGCCCTTGTGGGTCCGGTGCCTGCGGCGCTTGCCGTGGCCATAGCAACGGAAAATTTTACAGGCGGCATCGGTACAGTGATCTTTGTGGGTTGGATATCAAGCCTCTGCCGCGCTCGATCCTTCACAGCAACGCAGTTCGCTCTCCTCTCTGCCTTGTCGTCATTTGGCCGCACCTTCTTGTCGGCAAGCGGGGGCCAGGTTGCACAGCTTGTGGGCTGGGCACCTTTCTTTGTCATTAGTACTTTTGTGGCGATCCCCGGCCTCCTCCTCCTCTGGTGGCTTGGGCGCTCCAACGCCATCGAGATTGACGACGAGCCTGCCATCATCCGTTAATTCGCTGTCATGATCTGTGGGTCACGCCTAACAAAACCCGGCTTCCGGCCAGAAAACCCAAGTCCTTTCAAACATTTAAGGCCGTCACACGGTTGCCGCACAAACGCGCGACAGTTAAGTGAAAGCACGATGCCGCACCGGTTGGCATTGGCGTGTGATAATGAAAGGATAGTGCCATGATGGGCCAGACTTTGATGGCCAAAGTCGCACAAAACCGCCTGCGCGGCGGTTTTGGCGGAGTGCCGTTTCGGGCGTCCATTTCCGAAACGTGCGTGCGAACTGGGAGCGATTTGATGACGGTGCCCGGCATTGATGCCAGCGTCGCGCATATTCACGCAGATAAGACCGACCCTGCAACCGATGTTGCGGTGCCAATGAGCTTTGGCCGCAAGGGGTCGTTGGAAGTGCGTATTGCGCGTTCTGCCGCCGAGATCGATGCTGCTCAGGCGCTGCGTTACCGCGTCTTCTATGATGAAATGTCGGCAACGCCCGACGCCATCACGCGTGCCTCACGCCGCGACGTGGATCGCTTCGACAGTTTTTGTGATCACCTGCTTGTGGTCGATCACAAATTGGCAGGCGATGAGGAAAGTGGCGAGTTCCACCCCGAAGCAGTGGTGGGCTGCTATCGTCTGCTACGCCAAGAGGTGGCCAATCAGAATGGCGGCTTTTACACAGCCAGCGAATTTGAGATCGAGCCGCTGCTCAAGCGTGCCGGACCCGACATGCAGTTTCTTGAACTCGGACGTTCTTGCGTCTTGCCGCCCTATCGTAACCGCCCAACGGTCGAACTACTTTGGCACGGCATTGCCAATTATGTGGCAAGCCGTAATCTCGATGTGATGTTTGGCTGCGCGAGCTTTGAGGGCACGGACCCCTCTGACCTCGCGATGCCGCTTTCCTATCTCTATCATTTCCACATGACGCCCACCGACTGGCATGTGCGCGCCTTGCCGCATCTTTTCGTCGAGATGAACCTCATCCCCAAAGAGGACATCAATCGGCGGCAAGCTTGGCGGATGTTGCCGCCAATGATTAAGGGCTATCTGCGCGCGGGTTGTTATATCGGCGATGGTGCGGTGATCGACCGTCAATTCGGCACGACCGATGTGCTGATCCTCTTTCCCGTCGCCCAGATTTCAGAACGCTATGCGGCGAAGTTCGGTTCTACACCGAACAGCTGAATCAAATTCGGCGCGACGCCCAACAGCTGATCTTATTCAACCGTTACCGTTATGATCTTCGATAGCAGTGGCGGATTGTGCGGCACATGATGGGCATCGCCCATCATGAGTTGCAGCGTGTGCTTGCCGGGTGCGAGTTCGATGGTAGTCTCGGTTTGGCCGCCGCCGAAATGAACATGCTGCGCGTCTGCCGCAATGGCATAGTCGAGGTCTTCGCCGCTAGGGGCCGCCGTGTCGATCAGCAAATGATGATGACCGGTCTTGGCTTTTTCGATGCCCGCAGGGGCGACGCCCATGCCCTTCAAACCAAAGACAACGGTGAACGGACTTTTGACAGTTGCGCCATCGGTAGGCGAAATGATGTAGGGCTCAGCACCGACCGGCCAAGAGTGTGCCGTCTCGTCGGCTGAAGCTGAAAAGGCAAAGCCTGCAACCAGTAAGGATGCGGCCAGCAATGTTGATTTTATGAGCGCCATGATGATCCCTCCTATTAAAGAAAGGCCATCATTGCTCGTGAGCCTGTACCGGGCAAGCCTTAGCGGTCGAGATTATAGGCCGCGATAGCGGCGATGTTGACGAGTTCTGACACATTGGCGCCGATGGGTGCGATTTGTACCGACCGCTTGAGCCCGACCAGCAGCGGACCGACCAACGTGGACTGGCCCAGTTCCTTTAGCAGCTTGGTTGAGATCGCGGCGGAATGAATGGCTGGCATGATCAACACATTGGCCGTGTCGCTCAGGCGGCAGAACGGATAGAGCGCCATCGCATCGCGCGACAGCGCCACGTCGGCGGCCATTTCACCATCGAATTCAAAATCGACGTGGCGGGAATCGAGAATAGCAACCGCTTCGCGCAGACGCACGGAGCGTTCATGCATCGGATTGCCGAAGGTGGACGACGACAGCATGGCAACGCGCGGTTCATAGCCCAGACGTCGCGCCACGTCGGCAGCCGACACGGCAATGTCTGCGAGCTCTTCGGCCGTTGGCATTTCATGCACATTGGTGTCGGCGACGAGCACCGTCTGGCTGCGCGAGACGACTAGCGTCACACCGATGATGCGGCGGCCCTCGATTGGGTCGATCACTTTCAGCACATCGTCAAGCGCGACGGCATAGCTGCGCGTGGTGCCGGTGACCATGGCGTCGGCATCCCCCATCTCGACCATGCAGGCGGAGAAGACGTTGCGGTCATTGTTCACAAGACGGGCGCAATCGCGCGAGAGATAGCCCTGACGTTGCAGGCGCTTGTAGAGGAAGTCGGCATAGATCGTGGCATGTGCCGAATTGGCGGCATTGCGGATGTCGAGATCGGTGTTGGGATCAAGACCGATCTCGCTCAGCGTCTCGCGCACTTGGGCTTCGCGGCCGACAAGGATTGGATGGCCGAGGCCGGAATCGCGAAACGTGATGGCGGCACGGATCACACGTTCTTCTTCACCTTCGGCAAAGACGACGCGCTTGGGATCACGGCGCACTTTGTCGGTGATGACTTGCATCATGCCAGCTGTCGGCGACAAACGCGCTGAGAGCTGGTTCTTATAGGCTTCCATGTCAACGATCGGATGACGCGCGACGCCTGAGTCCATCGCTGCCTTGGCAACGGCGGGTGGAATTTCACGGATCAGACGCGGATCGAACGGCACGGGAATGATGTAATGCGGGCCAAAGCGCGGGCGCTCACCTTGATAGGCGGCGGCAACCTCGTCTGGTACGTCTTCGCGCGCGAGCTTGGCCAGCGCTTCGGCACAGGCGATTTTCATTTCTTCGTTGATCGAGGTGGCGCGCACATCAAGAGCGCCACGGAAGATGTAAGGAAAACCGAGAACATTATTGACCTGATTGGAATAGTCAGACCGGCCTGTCGCGACAATGGCATCGTCGCGGATCAGTGCGACTTCTTCCGGTGTGATCTCAGGGTCCGGGTTTGCCATGGCAAAGATGATGGGTTTGGGGGCCATCGATTTGATCATTTTGGGCGTGAGCGCCCCTTTGGCCGAAAGGCCAAACACAACGTCCGCACCATCCATCGCTTCTTCTAGCGTGCGCAAAGAGGTGGCGACAGCGTGGGCCGACTTCCACTGGTTCATGCCCTCTGCACGGCCCTGATAGATGACGCCCTTGGTGTCGCAGAGAATGGCGTTTTCAAACGGCAGCCCCATGGCCATCACAAGCTCAAGGCAGGCGATGCCCGCCGAGCCCGCACCATTGACCACCAGTTTCACGTCCTTGATGTCACGGCCCGTGAGATAGAGCGCATTGATGAGGCTGGCCGCCGTGATGATCGCGGTGCCGTGCTGGTCGTCGTGGAACACCGGGATGTCCATCAACTCGCGCAGACGGCTTTCGATGATGAAACAATCGGGCGCTGAGATGTCTTCTAGATTGATGCCGCCGAAAGAGGGCCCGAGATAGCGCACCGCGCCGATGAATTCGTCAACATCTGTGGTATCGACCTCAAGATCGATGCAATCAACGTCGGCAAACCGTTTGAAGAGGACAGCCTTGCCTTCCATCACGGGTTTGGAAGCGAGCGCGCCAAGATTGCCCATCCCCAAGATGGCCGTGCCGTTGGAGATCACGGCGATCATGTTGCCCTTGGCCGTGTAGTCATAGGCCGCGTCAGGATTTTCTGCGATGGCGCGCACAGGCACCGCAACACCGGGGCTATAGGCCAACGCCAGATCGTGCTGGGTGGCCATTGGCTTGGTGGCGTTGATTTCGAGTTTGCCGGGCTTTCCCTGGGAATGGAAAAGGAGGGCCTCTTCGTCGGTGATTTGGCGGCGCTTCTTGCTCATGTTCTCTTGAATTCAAAAAAAGACGTGGTTGACGGTCTATGAAGGGCCACTGGTCCGAACGGGCCTCGAACGGAGGTCCGAAGTTGCCCACAGCGGGCGGAGCCGCTTTTTAGGCCGCTCCCCTCTCAAGTACAAGCGGCCAAGGGGGATTTTGGCCTATCTGATGCCATTCTGTGACCCTTTTCCGCCTCTAGTCGCGCTCTGGCGATCTGTTAGGCTGCGCGCCACGTCCTCAAAACCCGGTTGGATCGCTCCTCCATGCCTGACACTACCGAAAATATGACACCGGTCATCCCCCCGGACGCCACCCCCATGATGGCGCAATATCTGGAGATCAAGCACGCTCACCCCGATGCCATTCTGTTCTATCGGATGGGCGATTTCTACGAAATGTTCTTCGATGACGCTGTGAAAGCGGCTGAAACCCTGTCAATTGCGCTGACTAAGCGGGGCAAGCATCTAGGCCAAGACATCGCCATGTGCGGTGTGCCGGTGCATTCCCATGAAAATTATCTCGAACGTCTGATCCGGGCGGGCTTCAAGGTGGCCGTCTGCGAACAGACCGAAAATCCGGCAGAAGCCAAGAAGCGCGGCGCCAAATCCGTCGTCAACCGGGCTGTCATTCGGCTAGTGACGCCGGGCACGCTGACCGAAGACACGCTCTTGAAGGCGCGCGCTCACAATTATTTGGCGAGCCTTGCCCGCACAGCCTCGGCCTCGGCTTTGGGGTTAGCTTGGACGGATGTCTCGACGGGTGATTTTGCCGTCACGCTGATCGAACCCGCAGCGCTCGGCGCAGAATTGGCGCGGCTTGATCCCGGTGAGATCGTGCTGGCAGACAGCCTGCTGATGGATGAAACCTTGTCACCCGTCTTTGAGGCCTACCGCGCGGCGCTGACCGCGCTGCCCGCCTCGCGTTTTGATTCAACGTCGGGTGAGCGCCGCCTCAAAGATCATCTGGGCGTCGGCGCGCTTGATGCATTCGGCGCGTTCACCAAGCCCGAAGTGGCCGCCATGGGCGCGCTACTCGACTATGTAGAGCTGACGCAGGTGGGCCGCATGCCCGCGCTTGCCGCACCGACCCGCGTCAGCGTCGATGCCGCCATGCAGATCGACGCACCGACCCGTGCCAATCTCGAACTGGTGAAAACGCTGAAAGGCGAGACCAAGGGCAGCCTGCTAGACGTCATTGACCGTACGGTGACAGGCGCAGGCGCGCGCGCCTTGGCCGCACGGCTGGCCGCGCCACTGACCGATGCTGACGTGATCAATGCACGGCTCGATGCGGTCGAATGGGCTTTGGACGCCCGAGGCTTGCGAACTGAATTGCGCCAGATGCTGAAAGCCGCCCCTGACATGGCGCGCGCCCTGTCGCGGCTGTCGCTGCAACGTGGCGGGCCTCGCGACCTGGCCTCAATCCGCGACGGCCTTGCCGCCTCGCACGCCCTTGCCGCTGCTTTGGATCACGCGCCGCAAACTCTGTTGCCGTTGCCGCAGATCGTGGCCGACATTGCTGGCGCATTGTGCGGCGCAGGTGCGGAGCTGCGCGCAAAGCTCACGCAGTCGCTGTCTGAAAATCTGCCGCTACTGGCGCGCGACGGTGGTTTTATTGCGCGCGATGTCTCCGCACCGCTTGATGAATGTCGGGTCTTGCGTGATGAAAGCCGTCGCTTGATCGCCGGGTTGCAATCCAAATATGTCAATGATACTAGCGTTTCTGCGCTTAAGGTGCGCCACAACAATGTGCTGGGTTTCTATATCGAAGTGAGCCCCAAAAACGCTGACGCGCTAATGGCAAGTGAGGCTTACATTCATCGCCAGACCTTGGCCAATGCCGTGCGTTTTACGACACCGGAACTGGCTGATCTTGCCAGCCGCATTGCCAATGCGGCGGCGCAAGTGCTGGAACTGGAACTCGCGCTCTTTGCGGATCTCGTGGATGAGACTTTGGCGGCAAGCGATGTGATTGCGCGGGCCGCCCAGGCTTTGGCTGAAGCTGATGTGATGCTTGGCCTTGGTGAACTCGCCAGCGAGCAGCGCTATAGTCGGCCTCACGTTGATCAAAGCCTCGCCTTTATGATCAAAGGTGGGCGGCATCCTGTGGTCGAAGCCGCGCTTGTGCGCGACGGCTCATCAAACGCCTTTGTGCCGAACGACTGCGATTTGACCACAAAAAATCTCTGGCTGCTGACCGGCCCCAACATGGCCGGTAAATCAACTTTTCTCAGGCAGAACGCCCTCATTGCCATCATGGCGCAGATGGGCAGTTTCGTGCCCGCCGAAGAGGCGCATATCGGTACAGTGGACCGCCTGTTTTCGCGCGTCGGGGCGGCCGACGATCTGGCGCGGGGGCGCTCAACCTTCATGGTCGAGATGGTTGAGACGGCGGCTATCCTCAATCAGGCTAGCGCCCGCTCGCTTGTTATTCTCGACGAGATCGGACGCGGCACGGCGACTTTTGATGGGCTGTCGATTGCATGGGCCGCCGTTGAACACTTGCATGAGGCTAATAAGTCCCGCGCGCTTTTTGCCACGCATTACCATGAGCTGACCGCGCTGGCCGAGAAGCTTGACCGGCTGACGAACGCCACCATGCGCGTCAAGGAATGGGAGGGCGATGTGATCTTCCTGCATGAAGTGGGGCCAGGGGCCGCTGATCGCTCCTATGGCATTCAGGTGGCCAAACTGGCGGGCTTGCCGCCGGCCGTCATTGCACGGGCGCAATCCGTTCTGACCGCCTTGGAAAAAGGCGATCAGGGGCGCAATGCCGTGACGTTGATCGATGATTTACCGTTGTTCTCAGTGAGCGCAAAGCCTGCAGCCTTGGGGCCGCGTGAAAGTGCAGCGGAAGTCGAGTTGAAGATGATCAACCCCGACGAATTGACGCCGAGGGAGGCGCTGGACGCGCTCTATCGGCTGAAAGGCATGTTGGGGGAAAAATAGGAAGACCCTCATCCTCCCGCCTTCGGCGGGTCCCTCCCTCTCCCGGAGGGAGAAGGAGATAGGTGGCATTCTTAAAGCCCTCTCCCTCTGGGAGAGGGTTGGGTGAGGGACTTGCTTACTTATGCCCGACGTAAATGCATTCGTCGCGCAATAGGCCCCATTTGATCTCTTCGTCGGGTGCCCGGCGATAGGCCTCTACCTTGAAGCCCGCCGCCTCCAGTTTCGTTTTGAAGTCGCGGCCATAGAAGCGGCGATGGTCGGTGCCACCAAAATGTACCATGCGCAGGTCAGGGTCAGTGATCGCGGGGTTCTCGTAGGTTTCTTCGCGCGATAGGTTGATCGGCACAGAGAAAAAGCCGATGCCGCCGGGCTTTAGAATGCGGAACATTTCCGACATGGCCTGCGCGTCCTCATCAACATGCTCAAACACATGATTGGCGATCACGACATCGAAATGATTGTCGGGGCGGTCGATCTTGGTGATGTCGAGACGGAACTTGGCAATCGGTGAATAGAGGTCGGCGGGCTCATAGTGCGGATTGTTCTTCATCGCCCGCATCAGCCATTTTTCTGGGCCAAATTGCAGGATGGATTTGTCGCCAAGGTCGATGCCTTGGTCGTTGAGCCAGAGCTGGATCAAGCGATGGCGCTCGCGGCTCCCGCAATTGGGGCAGCGCGTGTCCCAGCGCGATGGGCGCCCCACCGACAAGAATGTGCCGTGATAGCCACAGATCGGGCAGTCCCGCGCGATCTTCTTGCGTGAAAATTGTGCCCGGTCCTTCCACCAGCCTTGCAAAAGGCGGCTGAAGATCTTGCGGCTATCGATTTCGGTGTTTTGTGGCAAAGCGCGGGGCCTCGTCTATGGCGGGCGAAGATTAAGAACCGCTTTAGACATAGAGGGCAGACGGCGCTATTGGCAAGGCCCCCGCGCGTTGCGGGAGCCTTGATCCATGATTGTGGTCGGTTCAGAGCGTATCCGGCTTGACGTAGAGGTCGGAAATGGCCGCCTGCATCGCATGGGCTCCATCCACAGGCTTGTTCTGGGCGCAATCGGTTTTGCCGGTGGTGAAATCCGCCTTAGCCTTCTGCCAATAGGGCAGGCCGTCCTTGAAAGGCTTCAGGAACTGGTACTGGGTGGACAGCTTGGTGCAGAGGTCTGTGGCAGTGCTCGATGACATGCTGTCGGTGCTGGCGAAGGCTGGGACAGTACCCATCAGTAGGGCGCCGGCGACGGCCCCGGCGGCGGCCATGGAAATCGCGGTCTTACGCATGGTTTTCTCCTCTTCTGATTTCATTTTCATTTGTTTGCCTAACGGCTCCTCCACGAGCCGGAGGGGCAGTGCGCGCAATCGCTGAAAGCTCGAAAAAGAGGCGAACGCTCACGATTGTGCGTCACGTAAAGGCTAGGAAGGGGAGGCGCAGGAAAAGGGACAAGAATGTGACCAGACTGTGATTTAGCGTGAATTCGAAGCAACCGAATGGACAGGTCTGGTTCACCAAATGCACAAAAAGAAGCGGCACGTCTTCGCCGGACGTGCCGCAAGTTTCACCCGTAGAGGAAACAAAGCACCGTTGGGGTTACGGCGCTGTGGTGGAGGTGGAGGTTGAGGTCGTCGCCTTCTTCATCTTTTTGTGATGCAGGTTCTTTTTGTGTTTCTTATGGGCAGCGGGTTTTGCCGTTGTATTGCTTGCTGCCGCGGTCGTTGTGGTCGAGGGCGCGGCCATCTGACCTGCAGCGAAGGCGGGGCTTGCGATCAGGGTGGCGGCGACGGCTGCCAAAGCAAATTTCTTAAACATTCCAGTCTCTCCAGAAAGGCTGATCGAGGGTTGCTCGGGGCTTGTGCCCGCGTCGCAATAGATCGATCACCTTGGGTCAAGGGTGGATTACCCCCGGCTGGATGTCGCTCTTATCTCGAGGCGGCTTTCAGTCAAGATTGTGGCCAAATCGTGAGCGCGGATGAAATTTTCGTCATCATTCAGACAGAATTCAGAAATCAATTTTCGGGGCGCTTGGCCTCACGCGATAGATTTCAGGCATCCTGGATGCGTCAATGGATTGGATTTGACGCCCATGAAGGCCAAATTAGGCAGCATGTTGTATAGTGTGTTTCAACAGGTCGTACCCGCGCTGCGGCCGCCATTCTTGATCGCGCTGCAAATTCGGAGATCGCCCCATGGGCCGCACGCTGCCCAGCCAGCTCGAAATTGTTGATCCCGCTGTCCTCAAGAAGGAGATCGAGGTACTGGCCGGTCGCCACAAGGATGACGGCGAAGCATGTAAGCGCGCGCTTGTCGAATATCTGAAAACGGTACTGACAGCGGGCCGGGCCAAGGCGCGCGACAGGCTGGAGCAGGGTGCCCACCGCGGACGTGTCTGTGCGCAGAGCCTGTGCTATCTGCAGGACACGATTCTCAGGGCGCTGCACGACTTCACCATCACGCATGTCTTTCCACGGCCCAATCCAAGCACGGCGGAAATGCTGTCGATTGCGGCGGTCGGCGGCTACGGTCGTGGCACGCTTGCGCCTGGCTCCGATATCGATCTGTTGTTTCTGCTGCCCTACAAGCAGACGCCTTGGGGCGAGAGCGTCGTCGAGTATATGCTCTATGTTCTCTGGGATCTCGGCCTCAAGGTCGGCCATTCAACACGCACCGTCTCAGATTGTATCCGGCTTGCGCGCGAAGACTTCACCATCCGCACGGCCATTCTCGAAGCGCGTTATCTCGATGGTGATCGAGCGCTGTTTGCCGATCTGGAAAAACATTTCGATGAAGATCTGGTCAAGGGCACTGGCAATGAATTCGTTGAGGCCAAACTTGCAGAGCGCGACACGCGCCATGCCCGCGCAGGCGAGAGCCGCTATCTCGTCGAACCCAATGTGAAAGATGGCAAAGGCGGTTTGCGTGATCTAAACACGCTGTTCTGGATCGCCAAATATATTTACCGCGTTGCCCAAAGTTCTGACCTCATCAAGGCGGGTGTGTTCACGCGCGGCGAATATGCGACCTTCCGCAAGGCAGAAGATTTTCTCTGGGCGGTGCGTTGCGAGTTGCACTTTCTCACTGGGCGCGCGGAAGAGCGCATTACCTTTGATCTACAAACCGAGATGGCCAATCGTCTGGGCTATCACGGTCATGGTGGCTTGAAGGCGGTTGAACGTTTCATGAAGCATTATTTTCTGGTCGCCAAGGATGTCGGCGATCTGACGCGTATCTTTTGCGCGGTGCTGGAAGATCAAGAGCGCAAGAAGAAGCCAAGCATCGGGCGCTTCATGCAGAAGCTGCGTCGCAAGAAGGTCATCAAGGGTTTTACGCTCGAAAGCGGGCGGCTTGATTTCACATCCGATCAGGCGATTGCAAAAGACCCAATCAATCTTATTCGCATCTTTCATGTCGCTGATGCCAATGAACTGGAAATCCATCCCAACGCCTTGAAGCTTGTAACGCGGTCACTGAAATATATCGGCGCTGAATTGCGCGCTGATCCGGAAGCCAATCGTCTCTTTCTTGAAATTCTGACCTCGCGCAAGGAGCCTGAGCGCACGTTGCGGCTGATGAATGAAGCCGGTGTGCTTGGTCGTTTTGTGCGCGACTTCGGGCGCATTGTGGCGCTGATGCAATTCAACATGTATCACCACTACACGGCGGACGAACATTTGCTGCGCGCCATTGGTATTCTGTCAGAAGTTGAAAAGGGCGGCGGCAAGAACGAGCACCCGCTGGCCACCGAAATTATGGCAACGCTGCAATCACGTTCGGCGCTCTATATGTCGGTCTTTCTGCACGATATTGCCAAGGGCCGCGACGAAGATCATTCCGACGCCGGTGAAAGCATCGCGCGGCAACTTTGCCCGCGCCTCGGCATGAGTGCAGCTGAAACCGAAACGGTCGCTTGGCTCGTTAAAAACCATTTGGTGATGTCCGACGTGGCCCAGCGGCGCGATATTTCCGATCCTCGTACGGTCCGCGACTTTGCCGATTTGGTGCAAAGCCCTGGGCGTCTAAAATTGCTTCTTATCTTGACAGTTGTTGATATTGCAGCGGTTGGTCCCGGCGTCTGGAACGGCTGGAAGGCGCAGCTTCTGCACGAACTTTATTTTGAAACCATGGCGTTGTTGCAGGGCGGCGAGGCCGTGCTCAATCGCGCAGGCCGCGTGGCCGAAGCCAAAGTGGCGCTCGACGAGCACCTGTCTGATTGGTCAGACGCCGACCGAGCGGTCTATACCGCGCGCCACACCGATGGCTATTGGTTGTCGTTTGACGCGGCAACGCAGGAGCGCCATGCGCGCCTGATTGCCAATGCGCAGAGTAATGATCTCACCTTGTCGGCTTTGCCCGAGCCGAGCCGTGATGTCACCGTCTTGACGCTCTATGCGCAGGATCATCCGGGTCTCTTTTCACGCTTTGCGGGGGCTTGTGCGATCCTTGGCATGAGCATCGTCGACGCAAAAATTTTCACCACGCGTGACGGTATGGCGCTCGACATGCTGTGGGTGCAGGACGAGACTGGCGGCGTTGTCGCCGAACCGCGTCGCATCCAGCGCCTTGAAGAGACGATCCGCAAAGTGCTGGCCGGTGAAGTGATGCCACCTGAACTGATCGATCAACGCTTCAAGGGCGAGAGCAAGGTCAGCGCCTTTTCCATCGCACCACAGGTCTATATCGACAATGATGCGTCCGACACCTACACCGTCATCGAGGTGAACGGGCTGGACCGTCCGGGACTTGTCCATGCGCTGACCAAGGCACTCTTTCATCTTGGCCTCACCATCGGCTCGGCCCATATCACGACCTATGGCGAGCGCGCCGTTGATGTTTTCTATGTGAAAGACGTGATCGGGCATAAGGTGACGAACGCCAACAAGAAGAAAGCGGTCGAACGCCATCTGCTCGAAGCATTGGCTGATCCCACCCAAAACGCACGGCCCGCCCGCTCGCGCCGCAAAACCGAAGTGGCAGCGGCTGAATGAGTTTGATCCGATCTGCGGCCACCGTTGGCGGCACGACTTTCGCCAGCCGCATATTGGGGTTTGTGCGCGACATGATGGTGGCATCGGCCATCGGCACGGGGCCGATAGCGGACGCGTTCTTTGTTGCCTTCCGCTTTCCCAATATGTTTCGCTCGATTTTTGCCGAAGGCGCATTCAATTCCGCCTTTGTACCGCTCTTTGCCAAACGGCTTGAAGGCGAGGGCGAGGCTTCGGCTCGGCATTTTGCCGAAGAAGCCACCTCGGCGCTGCTCTTTGTTCTGCTTGTGCTGACCGTGCTGGCGATGATCTTTATGCCTGCGCTCATGCATGTCTTTGCGCCGGGCTTTGGCGACGATCCGCAAAAGCGCATCTGGGCGGTGCAGTTTTCCCGCGTGACTTTCCCCTACCTGCTGTTCATATCGCTGACCGCCGTGCAGGCCGCGATCCTAAATTCGCTGGGTAAGTTTTTTGCCGGAGCGGCTGCCCCCGTCATGCTCAATGTAACGATGATCGCGGCGCTCTTTTTTGTCGTGCCACTTGCCGCCAATCCCGGTCTCGTTCTGTCCTATGGCGTGGCGGCCGCCGGTGTCGTGCAATTCATCTGGCTAGCGATTTCGTGCCAGCGCGCGGGCATGACGCTGCATCTGCGTCGGCCGCGTTTGACGCCCGACGTCAAGCGTCTGCTCACCTTGGGTGTGCCCGGCATCATTGCAGGCGGCATCGGCCAAGTGAACCTCACCATCGGCACGATGATCGCTACGCTGCAGGCGGGTGCCGTCTCGTGGCTTTACTATGCCGACCGCATTTATCAATTGCCGTTGGGCGTTGTCGGTATCGCTATTGGCGTGGTGCTCTTGCCCGATCTGTCGCGGCTGTTGCGCGCTGAAGATGATGCGGGCGCCCATCGCAGCCTCAATCGCGCGCTTGAATTTGCCATGCTGCTGACGCTACCCGCCGCCGTGGCGCTGGCGATCATCCCGCATGACATCATCAAGGTGTTGTTTGAGCGCGGCCATTTTCATGTCGCTGATACGCAGGCCACCGCGCTGGCGCTGGCGATCTATGCGCTCGGTCTGCCCGCCTTTGTCATGAACAAGGTTTTCTCACCAGCGTTTTTTGCGCGCGAAAACACATGGACGCCGCTCAAATATGCGGGCGTCAGCGTGGCCGTCAATGTGACCACGAGCTTTGTGCTGTTTCAGTTCATTGGCTTTCCCGGTATTGCCGCGGGCACCACGCTGGCAGCTTGGACCAATGCGCTGCTGCTAGCCGTCAGGCTCTGGCGGCATGGACATTTCGCGCCCGATGCCCAACTCATCGCGCGGCTACCGCTGATCGGGCTGGCGTCCGTTGGCATGGGCTCGGTGCTCTGGGTGGGCTCGATGTTGTTGGCCCCCGCTTTCGCCATGCATTTCATCGCCAGTGTCTCGGTGCTGGCGGGGCTCATTGCGGGCGGCATGCTGGTCTATGCCGGTTTCTGTCAGTTCACAGGGGCCGCCCGTCTCGGCGACTTGCGCCGCGCGATTTCGCGGGGCTGAACGAAAATGACCCCCGGCAGTTCCGCCGCCGGGGGCCGCGTCGCGCGGAGGTGGAGATAGATACACCGCTGCGCCGCAAATGGCTCTCAAGACCAAGATAAGAATAGTTCTAATATATGGGGGTGGTGACGGCGCAACCAAATTAATTTATAATTATTCTAAACAGGCTTGGTTGTGCCTGAGAATTCATCCGCCCCAATGAGAGGTTCAAATGCCCGGTCTTGGCGTCCAGTCTGGGCGCTCTGGCATTGCCAAGAAGCGCTTGCCGCCGCATAACCTCCGACTGTCTCATTCCACAGCTCAAGTGACGGACTCTTTTGCATGAATAAGCCCCATAATCGTGTTTTCTCCGGTGTGCAGCCGACCGGCAATCTGCATTTGGGGAATTATCTCGGCGCCATCCGCAATTTCGTCGGGCTTCAGACCACGCATGAATGCATCTATTGCGTGGTCGATCTACATGCCATCACCGTCTGGCAGGACCCCAAGGAGCTCGCCGCCAATACGCGCGAAGTGGCGGCTGCCTATATTGCAGCGGGCATCGATCCTGAAAAGCACATCATCTTCAATCAGTCCAAAGTGGCCGCGCACGCCGAGCTGGCCTGGATCTTAAATTGCGTCGCCCGCATCGGCTGGCTCAATCGCATGACGCAGTTCAAGGACAAAGCGGGCAAGAACACCGAGAAGGTCTCCGTTGGCCTCTACAGCTATCCGGTGCTGATGGCTGCTGACATTCTGGCCTATCAGGCGACGCATGTGCCTGTCGGCGAAGACCAAAAGCAGCATCTGGAGCTGGCGCGCGACGTTGCCCAGAAGTTCAACAATGATTTCAGCGTGCCGGATTTCTTTCCGCTGCCCGAGCCTTTGATCATGGGTGAGGCAACCCGTGTCATGAGCTTGCGCGACGGCACCAAGAAAATGTCGAAGTCAGATCCGTCCGACCTGTCGCGCATCACGCTGAAGGATGATGCCGACGCCATCGCCAAGAAGATCCGCAAAGCTGAAACCGATCCCGATCCTCTGCCGCAGAGCGTAGAAGGATTGGCCGGTCGTGCCGGTGCGGATAATCTTGTGGGCATCTATGCAGCCCTTGCCGATATGACAAAAGCGCAGGTGCTGGCGGAATTTGGCGGCCAGCAATTTGGCGTCTTCAAGCCCGCGTTGGCCGATCTGGCGGTCGCCAAACTGTCGCCCATTACCTCTGAAATGAAGCGCATGATGGAAAACGATCAGGGCTATATCGACACCGTGCTGGAAAAAGGTGCCGAACGCGCGCGCGCCATTGCCGACCCTATCTATGCTCGCGTCCGCGAGATCGTCGGATTTATCTGAGACTTTAATTTGACATCCATCGTCCCTATCTCAACCCTAGCCTTTACATCTGCGAGGAGTGACCTGCCCGATGGCTTTGCCTGAAAGTGCCCTGCGAATGAGTGCCAATATCTGGGCCAAAATCCGCGGCTGGTTTCGCGATGGCGTAGAAGGCGTGCAGGAAAAATGGGCCTATCGCAAGGAACGTGTGGCCGCTTCCGTTGACGCGGCCGCCGATGGGGCGGTTGACGCCGACGCCGCGCCGCGTGGCCGATTGGGCCGCTCGTGGCGCAATATCAATGATCGTCCGGGTGCGGGAGGCGTGGCCAAACGTGCCGTCATCGCGATCGCCATCATCGTACTACTCTATTATCCCATTGGCATGTTGATGGTGAACAATGTCGATGACGATCCCAATTTCACGCCGACCGGTATAGATGCGGCCAAACCGAACAGTTCGCAGGCGGTCGCCATGATGGCAGCGCTGATCGACCGCGAAGTGAACGATCATTCCTGGGTGGCCAATGACCCCTTCTTCCAGCCTGGCGTCATGCTCGACAATATGCCGAATTTTCAGACCGGCATCATGTCGGCGCTGGCACGGTTCTCCTTCGAGATGACCGATCAGGTGGGCCGCTCGCGCGGTTCCAGCGAAGCTGACCCCGACCTGCAAAAAGCGGCGGGCCTGCTGCAATATCCAGGCGACGTCTGGTTGTGGAACCCGTCCGTCTCGCTTGCCCCGCGCGCCAGTTCGGAATCGCAATATCGCGCCGCCCGAAAGGCTCTCCTCAGATATAATGGGCGGCTCGCCACGGGTGATGCCACCTTTGAGCGCCGCGCCGACAATCTGATGGCCACCATTGAACGCATTGCCAGCGATCTGGGCTCGCAATCAGCCGTGCTCGATGATGAGGTGCGCGAACATTCAGGCGATTTCATCGACATGAATGCCGACGATGTTTTCTACAACACCAAGGGCAAGCTCTATGGCTACTATCTGATCCTGAAGGCTCTCGGTGAAGATTTCGCGCCGGTCATCAAGGAAAAGAACCTGGCGGCCAATTGGGAGCGCATGCTTGAGACGTTCCGCGAGGCCGCGGAATTGTCACCTTTGGTCGTCGTCAATGGTGCCCCGGACGCCACCTTCCAGCCAAGCCATCTGGCAGCTCAAGGTTTTTACTTGCTACGTGCTCGCACGCAGGCGCGTGAAATTGCCAATGTCTTGCTCAAATAAGCCCTCTTGCTGCAATCTTGCGCACCCCCTTGCTGCAATCTTGCGCAAATGACACCATCACGCCCCGGAATGCGCGACCCCGAACAATGCGTCATTGGCGCATAGAAGACTGAGGCTGCGACATGACAGAGAGCGAAAGCGCGAGCGCCGCCCCCAAACGCCGAAAGTTTTTAGTGGTGGCTGATGGCACCGCCGAATCCGAAATCGCCATTCACTTTGCCAGCCTGCGCGCCAAGCACACAAATGGCGTCGTCACGCTGCTGGCCATTCTCGGCCCGCCTGATACGGCAGGCCATTGGCTTGGTGTGCAAAACATCATGCGTGAGGAAGCCCGCTCGGAAGCTGAAGCCGTGCTTCATAAACTCGCCGCTCACGTCAATGAATATGCTGACATCATTCCCGAACTGGTGATCCGCGAGGGCCGTCTGGCAGATGAATTGCTGAAATTCATCGACGAGGACCCCGACATCGCCATTCTGGTGCTCGCCGCAAGAACCGGCAAGGAAGGCCCGGGCCCGTTGGTCACCCTGACGACCGGCGGCGATTTTCGTATTCCCGTCACGCTGGTCCCGGGCGTCCTTACCGAAGACGCGATCCGCGCCTTGGCGTGATCGGGCTAATAGCTTGGATTCTCTGCGGATTCTCTGGCCAAAACGGCTCATTTTGCGCTTGGCTTGATTCCACCACCCGCCGGGTCCATCTATAGGCTGTATTTTGAGCTGCTAACCCCTGCTGAATAAAGGGTTTAGGGCCCAAGCCC
Source organism: Parvibaculaceae bacterium (assembly GCA_041688015.1). Lineage (GTDB taxonomy): Bacteria > Pseudomonadota > Alphaproteobacteria > Parvibaculales > Parvibaculaceae > Parvibaculum. The sequence goes on along the minus strand of JBDNIY010000017.1, from coordinate 151,381 downwards.
AGAGACCTAGAAATATCGAGGACCAACATGTTCATCCAGACCGAGGCAACGCCGAACCCGGCGACCTTGAAGTTCTTGCCTGGCCGTGAGGTTATGGGGGAGGGGCATGTGGCCGACTTTCCCAATGCCGATGCCGCCAAGCGCTCGCCACTTGCCATGCAGCTTTTCAGCGTCGATGGCGTCACCGGCGTCTTTTTCGGCTCTGACTTTGTCACGGTCACCAAGGCAGACGGCGAATGGCAGCATCTTAAGCCCGCGCTGCTTGGCGCGATCATGGAGCATTTCACCGGTGGCGCGCCGCTCCTTCATGGCGATGTGAGCAGCCAAGCACCCGCCCACGCTGCCCATGAAGACGACGAAGACGCTGAGATCGTCGCTCAGATCAAGGAAATACTCGACACGCGCATTCGCCCTGCCGTGGCGCAGGATGGCGGCGACATCACCTTTCAGGGGTTTGAGGCAGGCGTTGTGTTCTTGAACATGCAAGGCTCCTGCGCTGGGTGTCCCTCTTCGACCATCACGCTCAAGCGCGGTGTTGAGAATACGCTGAAGCACTATGTCCCTGAAGTGCTTGAAGTGCGTGCCACCTGAGCTCGGACCGACATCTAAAAAATCCAAATGGCGCATCAATCATCTAAGATTGTTGCGCTTACCGGCAGTCATTGTTGCACCTGAGGTGCTGGCACATCTCGGCGCAGCCGCTATGGTTGGCATCCCATAAAACCTGATACGGAGTTCTGGCCCCATGAGCGGCAAACTGTCCGACGAAGCTCTCGACACCATCTTTCGCAAAGCCCGCACGCAGAATGCATGGACGGATCAGCCTGTCACCGATGATGAATTGCGTGCTGTCTATGACCTGATGAAATGGGGCCCGACCAGCGCCAATATGAGCCCGGCGCGTTTCGTCATCGTAAGATCAAAAGAGGCCAAGGAAAAGCTCGCCAATGCGCTGACCGAAGGCAACAAAGCCAAAACGATGGCGGCGCCTGCCACCGTCATCATCGGGCATGATGTTGAATTTTATGAGCATCTGCCAAAGCTCTTTCCCCATGCACCCGACGCCAAGACTTGGTTCAACTGGTCGGCAGACTGGGCCGCCGCCCATGCCTTTCGCAATGGTTCTTTGCAGGGTGCTTATTTTATGATTGCGGCGCGTGCGCTCGGCCTCGACTGCGGCCCGATGTCGGGCTTTGACATCGCCAAGGTCGAAGACGCGTTTTTCCCCGCCAAGAATGTGAAGGTCAATTTCCTTTGCAACATTGGCCACGGCGATCCCAAGGGCGTGCTTGAACGCCTGCCGCGCTTCACTTTCGATGACGTCGCCACGATCATCTGACAAGGGAGCAAAGCCTCTGCCGCTTCTCGCATTCGATACCGCGCAAGGCGCGCTCTCGGCCGCAATCGTCAGCGGTGAGCGCGTCCTTGCGCATCATTTTGAGCTGCGCACGCGTGGCCATGCCGAAGAATTGATGGGCGTGATTGAGATAGTTCTCAAAGCGGCCCGTCTCTCACCTAGCGATCTTGAGGCCCTTGCCGTCACCATCGGGCCGGGCACATTCACGGGCTTGCGCGTTGGCCTTGCGGCTGCGCGTGGCATGGCGCTGGCGCGCGCCTTACCGTTGGTGGGCGTGACGACGCTCGAAGCAGTGGCAGCACCCGTTGCCGCCGACGAGGGTGAGATCATCGCCGCGGTGTTTGATGCGCGCCGCGACGAGGTCTATCTGCAAGCCTTCGATGCCGCCCATAACCCGCTGTCGATACCGATGATCCTGCCGCTCGACAAGGCGGTGGCACATCTGCCGGGCACGCGCATCGTTGCTGTCGGCACGGGCGCGGGCCTGTTGAACGAACGTCTTGAGGCGGCCGGTGTTACCTGTCGTTTGGCCGACGCCCACGCTCAGCCCGACGCGCTCACCGTGGCGCGCCTTGCGCAAGCCGAGCTTCGCGCCCATGGACCGGACCATTTTCGCGTGGCCCCCGCCCCGCTCTATCTGCGCGCGCCGGACGCCAAACTTCCTGGCGGCATTGATCCTAGTGGCATTGATCCAATGGCTGTCGGCTGATGTGCGCCATCGCCGCGCTCCTCGGCCCTGAAATTGAAACGGGCGATCTTGACGCTCTTGAGCGCCTCCACGCAGCATCTTTCGATGAACCTTGGACGGGCGAGGCCCTGCAGGGGCTTTTCGGCCTGCCGGGCACTTTTCTTTTGTGCGCCAGAGCCTCCAACAATGACATTATGGGATTTGTTCTGGCGCGGGTGGCGGCCGATGAAGGTGAAATCCTGACCATTGCGGTGGGTCTGGCGCATCGTCGTGGCCATATCGGCCAGCGTCTTATGGAAGCAGTTGCCGTTCAGGCGGAGGCGGGAGGAGCCGCTACGCTCTTTTTGGAGGTCGCCGAAGACAATGAACCGGCGCTCAAACTCTATGCCCGGCTTGGCTTTAGGGAGGTCGGGTGTCGCACGGCCTATTACGCGCGACCAACTGGAACCGTTGACGCGCGCGTCATGCGTCTAGCGCTCGCCAAACCTTGAGTCTTAAAACGGTTATAATTCAGGTGCTTAGTGTGTTAAAAGAGGTTATCGCATCCAGCGTGCGGCTGTGACGCGAGATCTCACCCGAACAAACATGAAGGCGATGACAAAAATCAATTCTGCGACCGACAATGTGCATGTGGCCACCAGCCCTGTTGAGCCAGCAGACGAGCTTCGTATAGAAAACCTATGCATCGAAAAAAACATGCGGATGACCGAGCAACGTCGCGTGATCGCGCGTGTGCTGTCGCTCGCCCATGACCACCCCGATGTCGAGGAGGTTTATCACCGTGCCTCCATCGTCGATGCCAAGATTTCGATCGCCACCGTTTATCGCACTGTGCGTCTGTTTGAAGAGGCCGGCATTCTGGAGCGCCACGACTTCCGCGACGGGCGCTCGCGCTATGAGCAGGTGCCCGAAGAACACCACGACCATCTGATCGATTTACAGTCTGGCCGCGTCATAGAGTTTCACAATGAAGAAATTGAGCGGCTGCAAGAGATAATCGCCCGCGAACTTGGTTTTGAGCTGGTCGATCATCGTCTAGAACTTTATGGCTTGCCGCTCGACCGCGACAAGAAGGCGGGCGATCCCCGCAAGAAGGGCTAGCGGCAGCGCTGATGCCGTAGGTTGTGTCGAGAGTGAGGAGAAGCTGATGGGTCAATTGCGTGCAGGCGTGCTTCTCGTCGGCTTCGTACTGTCGGCATTTTTGTTGATGCCGGTGCAAGCGCTCGGCCTGAAGCTGAACCTGCCCTATGCCAAAAAGCTGCCCAATACTTATCATCGCTTTCTGTGCTGGTTGATCGGCATTCACGTTGTCACGCGCGGCACACCCTATGGCGGGCCCTGCCTGATCGCGGCCAATCACACATCTTGGCTGGATATTCCGATCATGGGATCGTTGCAGCCCTCCTCCTTTGTCGCCAAGAGCGAGGTGGCAGGCTGGCCCTTTTTCGGCTGGCTGGCCAAGCTGCAAAAGACGGTCTTTGTCGAGCGTGAGCGGCGCACCCGCACCGTGGAAAAACGCAACGAAATCCATGCGCGCATCGCCCATGGCGACAAGTTGGTTCTGTTTCCCGAAGGCACATCAAGCGACGGTAACCGTGTGCTGCCGTTCAAAAGCGCGCTGATGAGCGTTGCCCAACTCGCCATCGTTAACAGCGAGGCTGACCGTGAAGACGATCTTGTGGTGCAGCCCGTATCGGTCGCTTATCTGCGGCTTTGCGGCTTGCCAATGGGGCGCCAGTTCCGCCCCTATTTCGCTTGGTATGGTGACATGGAACTCTTCCCTCATCTGTGGGAGGCTTTTTCACTGGGCCCTATCGAAATTCAGGTCGAATATCATAAGCCCGTTACCATCCGCGAAGTCGGCAATCGCAAAGCCTTGGCGGCCTATTGCGAAAAGCGCTGCCGCGAAGGGGTTGTGGCGGCGCTGTCGGGGCGTCAGGCTCCTGAGGTTGATGCAATTGGCGACAATGTGACCAGCGACGCGGACGTGATCGTGGCGCGCAAGGCAAGTTGAGCGCGTCTAGCGGCTGTCATTGCCGAGGCGCTATCATTGAAGAGGTGTCGGATCGTTTTGGACACCATATGTTGAATATTGAGTGTTTCAGACGCCCATCGTGTTAGAGTGGAGATGATTTGTTGAGCCTGCGAAGGAGACAAGCGCAAGCCTTGTGTGAACAGTTACCCCATCTCGTGTCCTTGCGGAGGTTGGGCCGTGGCCCCGATATAACTGTGCGTGGCGCTATGAGCCCAGATCTCAATGGCCCAGACCTCAATAGGCCAGCCTCATGAGTGAAAAGGACCACGACGGCCTGATGACCCAAGGCGACGCGACGGCATTGAGCCCGTCACAATTGAATACGGCCCCTCAACAGAAAAAGATTTTCGTCAAAACCTATGGTTGCCAGATGAATGTCTATGACTCCGCCCGCATGGTCGATGTCATGGCACCGGGCGGCTATGTTGAGACGATGACACCTGATGACGCCGATATTGTCCTGCTGAACACTTGCCATATTCGTGAACGCGCCGCCGAGAAGGTCTATTCCGAGCTTGGCCGTTTGCGTGACATGAAGACGGCGCGCGAAGGCAAGGGCGGCAAGCTCATCATCGGTGTGGCCGGTTGTGTGGCGCAAGCCGAAGGCGAAGAGATGCAGCGCCGCGCGCCCTATGTGGATATGATTGTCGGCCCGCAGACCTATCATCGCCTGCCCGAACTTGTAGCGCGTGCTGACAATGGCGGGCCTGCGCAGATCGAAACGGAATTTCCGCTCGAAGATAAATTTGCCAGCCTGCCCGTGCCCGAACGGCGCAAGACACTGGCGCGCGGGCCCACCGCCTTTCTCACCATTCAGGAAGGTTGCGATAAATTTTGCACCTTCTGTGTGGTGCCTTATACGCGTGGCTCTGAATACTCTAGGCCGGTTGACCGCATCGTCGATGAAGCCCGTTCGTTGGTCGATGCGGGTGTGCGCGAAATCACGCTGCTTGGCCAAAACGTCAATGCCTTTCATGGCGAAGACGCTCGCGGTCGCGCTGCGACGCTGGGCGGCCTTATTCGCGCCCTGGCCGACATTGATGGGCTGGAGCGTCTGCGCTACACGACCAGTCATCCTCGCGACATGGATGATGAGTTGATCGCCGCCCATGGCGAGGTCAAAAAGCTGATGCCCTATCTGCATTTGCCGGTGCAGTCGGGCTCTGACCGTGTGCTCGATGCCATGAACCGTCAGCATACGACAGACCACTACAAGCGTATTATCGAGCGCATCCGCGCGGCGCGCCCCGACATCGCGCTGTCGTCTGATTTTATCGTTGGCTTTCCCGGCGAGACGGAAAGTGATTTCGAGGCGACGCTGTCGCTCATTCGCGATGTTGGCTTTGTGCAGGCCTATTCCTTCAAATACAGCCCGCGCCCCGGCACACCTGCCGCCACCCGCGACGAACAGATTGCTGAAGAGGTCAAGGTCGAACGCTTACATCGCTTGCAGGCACTGGTGGCCGAACAGCAGTTGAACTTCAACCGCGCTTGCGCAGGACGGCGATTGCCGGTCTTGTTTGATCGGCGCGGGCGCACGCCGACGCAGCTTGTCGGGCGCAGCCCCTATCTCCAGTCGGTGCATCTTGACGACGCGCCTGCGGCGCTTTTCGGTCAGATCGTCGAAATCGACATCGAAGAAGGATTTGCGATGAGTTTGCGTGGCCGTTTGGCAGAGGATGAAATGATCTCCGCCTGATGACCAAATTTCTGAAGTACCACGTTTCTTTTACACGCATCCCGAATGCTCGGGGGGACGTTTTTGAAAGGGCAGGTTGCAGTTGGGCGGATCACATCATGTCAACGCATCAGATGACGGAACGGCGACCATGAGTGAAGGCAAAAATCTCGTCATCGCCTTTGATGACAACCGATTACTCGGCGAACTCTTTGGTGAACATGATCAGCATCTCGCGCGTATCGAGGAGGGCTTGGATGTTCTGGCCAGCTCGCGTGGCAATAAGCTCGTCATCTCCGGCAAGCCCAAGGCGCGCGATCAGGCCGACCGAGTGTTCAAGGAACTCTATCAGCGTTTGAAGGCGGGGCTTGATGTGACAGCAGGTGATGTTGACGGTGCGGTTCGCATGTCCAAAACGCCGCAAGGCGAGGGCAGCGATGGGTCGGTGGGTCGTCAGATCCAGACCAAGAAGCGGTCGATCGGGCCGCGCTCGCATACGCAGAGAGAATATATCGACGCGCTGATGACCAACGAACTGGTCTTTGGTGTCGGTCCGGCCGGCACGGGCAAGACCTATCTTGCCGTCGCCGTCGCTGTCCAGATGCTCCTGCAAAAGCGGGTGGATCGCATCATTCTGTCGCGGCCTGCCGTCGAAGCCGGCGAACGGTTGGGTTTTCTGCCGGGCGATTTGAAAGAGAAAATTGACCCCTATTTGCGCCCCCTTTATGATGCGCTTTACGACACTTTGCCCGGCGAACAGGTGGCCAAGGAAATCGAGAGCGGCGTCATTGAAGTCGCCCCTCTGGCCTTCATGCGTGGCCGGACTTTGGCCAATTCCTACGTCATTCTCGATGAAGCCCAGAACACCACGCCGGTGCAAATGAAGATGTTTCTGACTCGACTTGGCGAGAACAGCCGCATGGCGATTACCGGCGACCCGAGCCAGGTTGATTTGCCCTTGGGGGCCAAATCCGGGCTGGCGGACGCGCTGGGCGTGCTGGGTGTCGTGCCCGGCATCGCCACAGTGCAATTTACCGACGCAGATGTGGTAAGACATCCCCTCGTGACGCGGGTGGTAAAGGCCTATAATGCGCGCGACCGGGGTTTGCTTGATCCGCGTGGACGCGATTAGGCCACGTGTGACCGAAAAACTGTGAACGAAACAAGAGACGATGCCCAGAACCGAACGCGAAACTAAACATGACGCTGAGATATATGGTGGTCGCTCGTGACCGGACGACAACTTAACGCCGTCAGGCAGGCGCTGGATGGTGCCAGTCCTGTCGGCGGTCTCGATATTGATGTGATGTGCGAAGCGGGCAAATGGCCGAGCGGCGCCGAGGAAACTGTGCGTCGCGCCGCCGAACATGCCTATGTCGTGGCCGGGCCTTCGCGTGATGCAGAACTATGCATTGTGCTCGGCAATGATGATTTTGTTCAGGTGCTGAACAAGACCTATCGCGGCAAGGACAAGCCGACCAATGTTCTCTCCTTCCCGACCGGTGCCATTCCGGTGGCGGTCGGCGCAGAGCCTCTGGTTGACGTCGGGCCGCATCTGCTTGGCGACGTGGTACTGGCGCTTGAAACCATCGAACGCGAAGCGGCGGAACAATCCAAGAGCTTTTCCCATCACCTGGCGCATCTCGTCGTCCATGGGGTGTTGCATCTTCTCGGGCAGGACCATGAGGATGATGGTGAGGCTGAAGAGATGGAAGCCATGGAGCGCGACATTCTCGAAGACCTCAACATTGCAGACCCCTACGCGGCAGAGGCCGGGCCGAACTCGCGCGATAGCGATGTCTGACAGTTTTTCTCGATCATCCACTGATCCCAAATTGCCGGTCCCTGCTGACGCATCCAATGCGGTAGCGGCACGCCCGCAAGGTTTTTTGCGCACCCTTTGGCGCAAGCTCCTCGGTATTCCATCGGCCTCTGATCCGACCTTGCGCGAAAGTCTGGAAGAGGCGCTGGAGGGCCATGACGATAACGGCCGGACGCTGACGCCTGAAGAGCGCCACATGCTCGGCAATATTTTGAGCTTCGGTGAACTGCGCGTGGATGACGTGATGGTGCCGCGTGCCGATGTGGTCGCTGTCGAAGAGAGCACGTCGCTTGCTGAGCTTTTGCGTCTTTACAATGAAGACAATCACTCCCGCATGCCGATCTATCGCGAGACGCTCGATGATCCCATCGGCATGGTCCATATCAAGGACCTGGTCGAATATCTGACGCCGCCTGACGTCGATAACGATGGTGTGCGCCTATTGTCCAACCGTCACTTTGCGATGAAGGATGTCCGCCGTGACGTCCTCTTTGTGCCGCCCTCGATGCCCGCTCTAGATTTATTGTTAAAAATGCAGGCGACGCGCATTCACTTGGCGCTGGTCATTGACGAATATGGTGGGACGGACGGGCTCGTTTCGATTGAAGACCTTGTCGAGGAAATCGTCGGCGATATTGAAGACGAACATGACACCGATAATGGGCCAACAATTGAGACACGCGGCGACGGCACGATTGACGCCGATGCCCGTGCGCCTATCGAAGAGCTTGAAGACATGCTCGGTCTGCGGTTGCTCGATGAAGAGAGCGAAGACGACATTGACACCTTGGGGGGATTGGTGTTTTCGCTGGTCGGGCGCATTCCTGTGCGTGGCGAATTGATAAAGCATCCGCAAGGGTTGGAATTTGAAGTACGTGATGCTGATCCCCGTCGCATCAAAAAACTGCGCATACGTCTGGCGGCAAAGCCTGACAAGGCAATTACCGTTCACGGTGAGCCATTACCCCAACTAAAAAAGCAAACAGATCGAGCGGCGGGCTAAAAAACATGACATTCGAACGCGGCCTCGGCCTCTTGCGCGACACGCTGCGCCATCTGGCGCTTGATCTTGGCCTGCTCAACGGTTGGCAGCGTTGGCTCTGTGCTTTTTCTGCGGGCACTCTGAGTGTGTTGGCGCTGCCGCCTGTCCATGTGCTGCCAATCCTCTTTGTCACCTTCCCCATTCTTGTTTGGCTGCTTGACGGGCTAGAGCGTGCCGGTCATCACCTGACGAGAGCTGAGTTGATGCGTGCCAGCTTTGCTATCGGCTGGTGGTTTGGCTTTGGCTATTTTCTCCTCGGTCTCTACTGGATCGGCTTTGCCTTTATGGTGGATGCCGACAAATTTGCCATCTTCATGCCGTTTGCTGTGGTCGCCTTACCAGCGGGCTTGGCGCTCTTTGTCGGCGCGGCGACCATGGCGGCCCGTCTCTATTGGCCGGTCGGTTATGGGCGCGTGGTTGTGTTGGCCGTGGCTTGGACGGTGGCCGAGTGGTTGCGCGGAAACATCCTGACAGGCTTTCCCTGGAACTTGATCGGGGAAAGTTTCACCAGCTCCATCGGCCTTATCCAATGGGCCGCCCTTGTCGGTGCCTATGGCTTGAGCCTCATCGTGATTTTAATCGTAGCCGCGCCCGCCGCCCTTGATCCGCGTCAGGACGATGCGCGCGAAGCCGTGGACAGAACCCTGCATTGGCGTCACAGGGCGATGCATTGGCGGTTATGGGCCGTCCCCCTGACGGCCTTGAGCGCGCTTGCGTTGCTCTGGCTTGGTGGCATGGCACGGCTCGCCTTTGCAGCGCCAGAGCCCGTACCGAACGCGGAGACGGTCATGCTGCGCCTTGTTCAGCCCAATATTCCTCAGACCACCAAATGGAAACCGGAAGGCCGTATGGCGGTGCTTGGCGAATTTCTGCGTGTCAGTGCGCAGCCAACCGCTGCTGCACCAGCGGGCCTCACCGCGCATTCGGTCGTCATCTGGCCGGAATCAGCGCTGGCTATTTTTCTGGCGCGCGAGCCGTTTGTCTTGTCGGCCATTTCGCGCATCCTGCCCAAAGGCGCGATGCTGCTGACCGGCAGTGTGCGCGGCGAACCCGGTCCCGATGGCCTCCCCGACCATCTGCAATATTTCTACAACAGTCTTTATGCCGTGAACGATGAAGGACGCATTGTCGCGACCTATGACAAATCTCATCTCGTACCCTTTGGTGAATACCTGCCCTATCACCGCTGGCTGTCGCGGATCGGCTTGAAAAAACTGACCCAGTTGCAAGGAAGCTTCGATGAGGGGTCGGGGCCGGTGACCATGTCGCTGCCCGACATCCCCCCCTTCAGCCCGCTGATTTGCTACGAGATCATCTTTCCTGAAGCGGTTGTCTCGCCGACCTCTCGTCCGGCCTGGATCGTCAATGTGACGAACGACGCCTGGTTTGGCACCTCAAGCGGCCCCTATCAGCATTTATCGCAGGTGCGGCTCCGGGCCGTTGAGCAGGGCCTGCCCGTGGCGCGGGCGGCCAATACGGGCATTTCCGCCGTGATCGACGCCTATGGCCGCATTATCGCCGAACAACCGCTCAACACCGAAGGCGTGCTCGATGTGGCGCTGCCACCTGCTCTGACAGCGACACCCTATGCCCGCTTTGGCGACTGGATTTTGTTGGGTTTGCTCGCTCTCGCAGGCGTGGGGCTTGGCCTTACTCAAAGGCGTTGAGGTGAACTCCATCCTTCCTGAATAAGCTTCCCCTTGCGCCCACGTCGCCTTTGGGTTGTGTTTTTCCCTTCATAAGAAGTCTAAGGTTGCATGAGGCGGTGGTGGTCTACTTGATCGCCCCGAACGGATCGATCAAGGACAAGAACGAGGGCTTGATTGCCAAAAAAACTACCAAATCCCATCGATATTCATGTCGGCAGCCGCGTGCGGATGCGACGAATGTTGGTCTCTATGAGCCAGGAAAAGCTGGGCGACAGCCTCGGGTTAACCTTTCAGCAGGTTCAGAAATACGAGAAGGGCGCAAACCGGATCGGGGCAAGCCGTCTCTTCAACATTGCCCGTGTGCTGGGCGTGCCGATTGAGTTCTTTTACGAGGGCTTGAGTTTTGAGGGTGACGGCAGTGGGGCCGATCAGGCCGAAGCGGATCAAAGTGCCTTTGAGCTTGATATGCTATCCTCGTCTGAGGGTATCCAGCTCAACAGTGCTTTTTTTTCGATCCGCGACCCCAAAATCCGCAAAAAAATCCTCGAACTCGTCAAGACGCTTGGCGATGCGGCTAGCTTGAGCTCCATAGCCGACGATGACCTCACTGACTTGTCTGGTCATGTGGACGGCATCGATGGCGAGGGCCCTGACGATGCGGCCGATTAGCTTGATCTGACGTGGCAGTTGACCCGCCTCCTGATCCTTGCAAAAACAAGCCTCCACAAAGCATCGGGGGCATCGGGTCTGACGCCCGCGCTGCCGGGCAGCCGTCTTTATACATGCATAAGGGACACGACATTGGTACGGTCAAACTATCTGTTCACGAGCGAGTCTGTTTCTGAAGGTCACCCCGACAAGGTGTGTGACCGCATTTCAGACGCCGTGCTCGATCTCTATCTTGCCGCCGACCCGGTGGCCCGTGTGGCATGCGAGACGCTGACCACCACCAACAAGATCGTGTTGGCTGGCGAAGTCCGGGGCCCTGCCTCGATCACGCCGGAATTGATCGAAGAAACAGCACGTCAGGCTGTCCGGGAAATCGGCTACGAACAGGCCGGTTTTCATTGGAAAAACGCCTCTGTTGATGTGCTTCTTCATGCCCAGTCGGCTGACATTGCGCAGGGTGTGGACTCGGCTGGCAACAAGGACGAAGGCGCGGGCGACCAAGGCATTATGTTTGGCTATGCCTGCACCGAAACCGATGTGTTGATGCCGGCCCCGATCGTTTATTCCCACCGTATCCTGCAAGCCATGGCCGCTGACCGCCATTCCGGCAAGTGCCCGCAATTTGAGCCGGACGCCAAAAGCCAGGTGACCTTGCGCTATGAAAACGGCAGGCCTGTGGGCGTTTCTTCGGTGGTCGTCTCGACCCAGCACAAGGAAGGCGTCTCACAAAAGGAGCTGCGCGAGCTGGTGCGAGGCCATGTGCAAGGCGTGCTGCCTGCCGGTTGGTTCCCGCCGGAAGAAGAATTCTATGTGAACCCCACGGGTAATTTCGTCATCGGCGGTCCCGATGGTGATGCGGGCCTGACGGGTCGCAAGATCATCGTGGACACTTACGGCGGCTCGGCCCCGCATGGCGGCGGCGCTTTCTCGGGCAAGGACCCGACTAAGGTCGACCGCTCGGCTGCCTATGCCGCGCGTTACGTTGCCAAGAATATCGTTGCCGCCGGTTTGGCAGATCGTGCAACGATTCAAGTGGCTTACGCGATCGGTGTCTCCAAGCCCCTGTCGATTTATGTCGATCTCCACGGCACTGGCAAGGTCGACGAAGCGGCCATCGAAGCGGCCATTCCGCGCGCTATCGACCTCTCGCCCCGTGGCATTCGCGAACATCTGAAACTCAACCGCCCGATCTATGCGCGCACCTCGTCCTATGGCCATTTTGGTCGGGCGCCGGACGCGGACGGCGGTTTTTCCTGGGAAAAAACTGACCTTGCCGACAAACTCAAAGCGGAAATCCGCTGAGCAAATCCGGGAAGAAGCGCCGACTTTCCGCCATGTTTATGGACGGACCAAAGGCAAGACGCTGAAATCCCGGCAGGCGCATTTGATGGAGACCTTGTTTCCCAAGGTCTCCATTTCGCTTGAAAATCCCCTGATTGATCCGGCCACGCTTTTTGCAACGCCGCCCGCAGACCTGTGGCTCGAAATCGGCTTTGGCGCGGGCGAGCATTTGGTTTGGCAGGCTGAAAAAAACCCGCAAATCGGCGTTATTGGCTGCGAACCTTACATTAATGGCGTCGCCAAACTGATCTCTGAAATCGACGAACGCGGCCTGCCCAACGTGCGTCTTCATGCCGACGACGCGCGTTTTTTGCTGGATAGGCTGAAGCCCCGCTCATTTTCGCGGGTTTTTATTCTTTATCCCGATCCTTGGCCAAAATTGCGCCAAAACAAGCGCCGCTTCCTCAATGATGAAACTTTGGCCCTGATTTCAAAGGTTTTGCAGCCCGGCGGCGAGCTTCGATTTGCCAGTGATATTCCCGACTATGTGACCTGGACCTTCAAGCATATCGCCGCCCATAATGCCCTCGGAAAAGGTGAATTTGTTTGGAAAAACAAAGACTTATCGGAATGTCGTTCGCGCCCCGCTGATTGGCCCCAGACGCGTTATGAACAAAAAGCGCTGCGCGAAGGCCGCGTGCCTGCCTATCTGCGCTTTGAGCATAAAGCGTGAGGGCCTTGCAGTGACCCCCTGTTCGGCGCTATATACGGCTCACTAAATGACGGTCTCACATAACAAAGAGTGATCTTTGGATAAGGCGAGTGGGTTGTCTCCGGAAACGGGGGCCCGCTTTTTTTGTTTCTTGGGGGCCTCAAAACGCGAAAGCCGGGGATATTTGGACGCCTTGATCGACCCAGAAGACAGCACGAGCGATGCTCGAAATCCGAGCCTTTCCTGCACGGAAACGAGCCATTCCATGTCGAGCCTGCTCGACACGCATCTTGTTGCGGGTTCAGGTCAGCCGCGTCGCATCTTCGACCTTATCCGCCCCAGTGCAGAAGCCGCCAATTTTGAAATTGTGCGTGTGCGTTATGGACTGCATGATGGCCACACACTCCAGATCATGGCCGAGCGCCCCAATGGGCAGATGAATGTTGCGGGGTGTGAAAACCTGTCGGGGATTATATCGGCCATTCTTGATGTCGAAGATCCGATCTCGGGCGAGTATAATTTGGAAGTGTCTTCGCCGGGGATTGACCGGCCGTTGACGCGGCCCAAAGATTTTGAACGTTGGGTGGGCTTTGAAGCCAAACTTGAACTCAATGAAGCGATTGAAGGACGCAAGCGTTTTCGCGGCCTCCTTCAAGGTTTTGAAGACGGCGAAGTGCTGATGCTGCATGACGTCGAAGGACTTAGCGAACCCCAGACCATCGGTTTGGATTTTCGCCAGATAAGCGAGGCCAAGCTCACCATGAGCGATGACCTCATCACCGAAAGCTTGAAGCGAAGAGACCGGGACGAACCGGCCTCATCCGACGGAGAATAGAATATGGCCACGGCAGTTAGCGCCAATCGCCTTGAACTGTTGCAAATCGCAGATGCGGTTGCGCGGGAAAAATCTATTGAACGCGAGGTCGTCATCGAGGCGATGGCGGAAGCCATTCAGAAAGCCGCGCGCTCGCGCTACGGCGCTGAAAATGAAATCCGTGCCCGGATCAATCCGACGACCGGCGAAATTCGTCTGGTGCGTCTGCTTGAAGTGGTCGAAGAGATCGAGAACGACGCCGTTCAGGTTGAACTGAAAGAAGCCCAGCGCCGCAATCCGGCAGCCCAGCTTGGCGACATGATCGAAGATGAATTGCCGCCGGTGGATTTTGGCCGCATCGCCGCCCAGACCGCCAAGCAGGTCATCGTCCAGAAGGTGCGCGACGCTGAGCGCGAACGCCAATATGACGAATATAAAAACCGCATCGGCGAGATCGTTCACGGTATCGTCAAACGCGTTGAATATGGCAACGTCATCACCGATCTGGGCCGTGGCGAAGCCATCGTGCGCCGCGACGAGCTGCTGCCGCGCGAAACCTTCCGCAACGGCGACCGCGTGCGCGCTTACATTTATGATGTGCGTCGCGAACAGCGTGGCCCCCAGATTTTCCTTTCGCGCACGCATCCCCAGTTCATGGCAAAACTGTTTGCCCAAGAAGTGCCAGAAATCTACGACAGCATCATCGAGATCAAGGCCGTGGCCCGTGATCCGGGCTCGCGCGCCAAGATCGCCGTATTGTCTAACGATAGCTCGATCGACCCCGTCGGTGCCTGCGTGGGTATGCGAGGGAGCCGCGTGCAGGCCGTGGTGAACGAGTTACAGGGCGAAAAAATCGACATCATTCAGTGGTCACCTGACGCGGCCACCTTCATCGTCAATGGCCTGGCACCTGCCGAAGTTGTCAAAGTTGTGCTCGACGAAGACACGCAGCGCATTGAAGTTGTCGTGCCTGATGACCAACTCTCATTGGCCATCGGTCGGCGCGGCCAGAACGTGCGTTTGGCGTCACAGCTGACCGGTTGGGATATTGATATTCTGACGGAAGCCGAAGAAAGCGAACGCCGTCAGGCTGAGTTTGCTTCGCGCAGCACCATCTTTGCCGAAGCACTTGATGTGGATGAAGTCATCGCGCAATTGCTGGCGTCGGAAGGTTTTGCCTCCATCGAGGAAGTGGCCTATGTCCAGCTTGATGAAATTGCCGAAATCGAAGGCTTTGACGAAGACACAGCGCATGAAATTCAAAACCGTGCGCTCGATTATATCGACCGTCAGAATGCCGAATTTGACGAGCGGCGTGTTGAATTGGGCGTTGAGGATGCGCTGAGCGAAATTGAAGGTGTGACGCCGAAGATGATGGTGGCGCTGGGCGAAGACGCCATCAAGTCGATTGAAGACCTGGCCGGTTGTGCCACCGACGATCTGCTCGGTTGGAACGAGCAAGTCAACGGCGAGCGCACCCATCAAAAGGGCGCGCTGGAAGGCTTTGACCTGACGCCTGATGAAGCCAATGCGCTGATTATGGCAGCACGTTTGAGCGTCGGCTGGATTACGCAAGCTGATCTTGACGCCATGAATGCCCCAGAGGCTGAAGGCGAAGAGGGTGAAGAGGCTCACGCAGACTGATGGTCAAAGACCCTGAAGGTTTGAAATCAGGGGCGTCCAAAGAAGAACGCCGCTGCATCGTCAGCGGTGAAGTGGGCCCCCGCGAAGCCTTGATCCGCTTCGTCGTCGGTCCCGACGATCAAGTCGTCGCCGATGTGGCTGAGCGTCTTCCCGGCCGCGGGTTATGGGTGAGCGCAAGCCGCGAGGCGGTGGAAACCGCCGTCCGCAAAGGCCTTTTTGCCAAGGCGGCGCGGGCAAAAGCGGCGGCAAGTGAGACACTTGCCGATGAGGTTGAGGCGCTGCTGGCCAAACGTGCGGCAAGCGCGCTGGGCCTGGCTCGCAAAGCTGGTGTGCTTGTCACGGGCTTTGAAAAGGTTATGGCGGAGATTTCCGCCGGCCGTCTAGCGATCCTCATAGAGGCGCGGGACGGCTCTGAAGATGGTATGCGCAAAATGGCGGGAGCCTTGAAATCCCGCTATGCCGCGCTGCAAAAGGCGCAAGCGCCAATCCTGCGGCCCCTTTGGGGGGACGAAATGGGTTTGGCATTGGGTCGCGCAAATGTGGTACATGCTGCCCTGACCAAGGGCAGCATGGAAACGAAAGTCTTTGGCGACCTCGCCAGACTCGAGAGCTATGGGCGTCAAACACGTCTTTGAGTACAAGATTGGCACGCCTCTGAGTACAAGAATTGGCGAGTACAAGAATTGGCCAGAATTTCGGATTGGCCTGAATGTTAGGATCGGTATGAACGACTCGACAGATTCGAGCGAACGCAAACTGAAAGCCTCGGGCGGCAAAACGCTGAGCCTGAAGCGAACGGTAGAGTCTGGCCATGTGCGCCAGAATTTCTCCCATGGCCGTTCAAAAACGGTTGTCGTTGAGAAGAAGAAAAAGCGCACCATTAATCTAGGTGGCGCTGCAGCTGAGCCCACGCCTGCGCCGCAAGCCGCGGCGCCAGTGCCAGAGACAGCTACGCCCAAGGCGACCGCGCCCAAGGCGACGGTCGCGCCCGAGACGGCTGCGGCCCCTGCGCCCGCAGAGACCGCGCCAGTTGTGGCCGACGCGGCAAGCGCGCCTGCGCCCGCCCCCATTGAAGCCCCTGTTGCCAAGGCCTCTGTTGCCAAGGCCTCTGGGCCCGAAGCTGCCCCAGCGACCAAGGCTCCTGAAGCCGCGCCCGTCGAGGCCCCCGTTGAGGCCAAAGCAAAGCCCAAGGCTGAGAAACCCGCACCTGCCGCCAAGGCCGGAGCGCCTGCGCGCCCTGCCGCGCGGGGAGCGGTTACCCGTGGCGCAAAGCCTGTGCCGCGCGCCGGACGGTCGGGTGTCGTGCTGCGCACGTTGACCGAGGAAGAAAAGACAGCGCGCGCCGCAGCCCTTGATCACGCTCGTTCGCGTGAAGACGATGATCGCAAGCGCGCCGAAGAAGAAGCCCAGCGTTTTGCTGAAATTGACGCGCGTCGTGAGCGCGAACGCCTTGAAGCGACCGCCCGCGAAGCTGGCGAGTTGGCGCGCCGTGAGGCCGAAGAACTGGCGCGTCGTCGCTCTGCTGACGATGCCAAGCGGCGTCTCGAAGACGAAGCTCGCACAGGGGCAACGCCGCGTGGCGCGGCCATGTTGCAAGAAGATCTGGCCGACGATGATGGCAAGCCCAAGCGCGCCCATGGTGGTGGTGGTGGTGCGCCGGGCAATGCCGCGCCCAAGAAAGCGCCATCAGGCCGCGTTGAGCACAAGCGCCGCACCGGCAAGCTCACGATCACCAAAGCGTTTGAAGAAGGTGGCGACCGCCAGCGCTCGCTCGCCTCGATGCGCCGTCGCGTTGAACGCGAGAAAAAGAAACTGGCCGGCATCCACGAAGCGCCGACCAAAGTCATGCGCGAAGTGATTATTCCTGAAGTTATCACCATTCAGGAACTGTCCAACCGCATGACCGAACGCGCTGTGGACGTCATCAAAATTTTGATGAAGCAGGGCATCATGCTGAAGATCACCGACGTGATCGACAGTGACACCGCCCAGCTTGTTGCCGAAGAGCTTGGCCATACCGTGCTGCGCGTGGCTGAAAGCGACGTGGAAACAGGTCTGGTCGGTGACGACGACGCGGCAGAAACCAAAAAGCCGCGCGCTCCTGTTGTCACCGTCATGGGTCACGTTGACCATGGCAAGACATCGCTCTTGGATGCGATGCGCAAGACATCTGTTGTCTCGGGTGAAGCCGGTGGCATCACGCAGCATATCGGTGCCTATCAGGTGGTGGTGAGCACAGGGGCAAAGATCACCTTCCTCGACACGCCCGGTCACGCCGCCTTTACCGCGATGCGGGCGCGTGGCGCACGCGTCACCGATATTGTTGTTCTTGTGGTGGCGTCTGACGATGGCGTCATGCCGCAAACGATTGAAGCCATCAATCATGCCAAGGCCGCCGGCGTGCCGATCATTGTGGCCATCAACAAGATGGACAAGCCCGAAGCCGATGCGACGCGCGTGAAAAACGAACTGTTGCAGCATGAAGTGGTGGTCGAAGATTTCGGCGGTGAAGTGATCGCCGTGCCGATTTCGGCCAAGACCGGCATGGGGCTCGACAAGCTCGAAGAAACTATTTTGCTTGTGGCTGAATTTTTGGACCTCAAGGCCAATCCTGATCGTGCTGCCGAAGGCATTATCGTGGAAGCGAAACTTGATCGTGGTCGTGGTCCTGTTGGCACCGTGCTCATTGAGCGCGGTACGCTGAAAGTCGGCGACATCATCGTGGCGGGCGCTGAATGGGGACGCGTGCGCGCCCTCACCAATGACCGTGGCGAGAACGTGCCATCGGCGGGCCCGTCTGAGCCTGTTGAAGTGCTCGGCCTTGGCGGCGCACCCGAAGCGGGCGACACACTGGCGGTTGTTGAATCAGAAGCGCGGGCGCGTGAAGTCACCGATTATCGTTGGCGCATGAACCGCGACAAGCGGGTTGGCGATGGCGGGCGTACTTCGCTCGATCAGATGTTGTCGCAGTTGAAAGAGAAAAATATCTCCGAACTGCCGATCATCATCAAAGCCGACGTGCAAGGCTCTGCCGAAGCTATCGTGCAGGCGCTCGAAAAGCTGGGCACCGACGAAGTCAAAGCCCGCGTGCTGCATGCAGGTGTGGGCGGCGTGACCGAAAGCGACATCACGCTGGCCTCAGCGTCGGGCGCGCCGGTCATCGGTTTCAACGTGCGGGCCAATGTGCAAGCGCGCGAAGCGGCCCGCAATGCCGGTATTGAAATCCGCTATTACTCGGTCATCTACGACCTTGTGGACGACATCAAAGCGGCCATGTCGGGCATGTTGTCACCGGAACTGCGCGAGACGTTCTTGGGCAATGCGCAGATTCTTGAGATTTTCAACATCTCCAAGGTCGGCAAGATCGCTGGTTGCCGCGTCACCGAAGGCGTGATGCGCCGTGGCTCGACGGTCCGCCTCATCCGCGACGATGTTGTGGTGCACGAAGGCAAGCTCTCGACCTTGAAGCGTTTCAAGGACGAAGTGAAAGACGTGCAGTCCGGTCAGGAATGTGGCATGGCGTTTGAAGCCTATCAGGACATGCGCCCCGGCGACGTCATCGAATGTTTCGATGTCGAAGTGGTCAAGCGTTCACTGGCTTAAGAAGGACGACCCCAAAATACCGCTATCATCCCGGCCTTGTGCCGGGGTGATGGCTTTCTTTGTGGCACCGATAGAACCTCATGCGTAAAGACAGCAAAAAAGATCGCCGCGTAGCGCGTGGCCCCAGCCAGCGCCAGTTGCGCGCGGGCGAACTGGTGCGTCGGGCGCTGGCCGAAATTGTCGGCCGCGGCACCATTCAGGACCCCGACCTGCTGGATATTGCCATCACCATTTCTGAGGTGCGCATCAGCTCCGATATGCGCTATGCGACCTGCTTTGTCGCGCCGCTGGGTGGCAGCCTGACGGGCGAAGACAGCGACAAGCTGGTGAAAGCGCTGACGCGGGTGAAAAGTTTTCTGCGCGGGCAACTCGCCAAGGAAGTCTCCTTCAAATATTTGCCTGATCTGGCTTTTTCTGCCGATACGTCTTTTGACGAGGCGGAAGCCGTGGACAAGCTCCTGCATTCGCCCAAAGTTGCTCAAGATCTAATCGGCGAAGAGGATCTGGTCGGCGAAGAGGATGAAGACGCCACGGGCGACGAGGTCTGATGGGGCGTCGCAAAAAGGGCGATGCCGTGTCGGGCTGGGTGATCGTGGACAAACCCGTGGGCCCCGGCTCGACCAATGTCGTCGCCATGATCCGCCGCCTCTATAATGCCCAAAAGGCTGGCCACGCCGGGACGCTTGATCCGCTGGCCAGCGGCATTCTGCCGATCGCTTTGGGCGAGGCGACCAAAACCGTGCCCTATATCCTCGACGCCTCCAAAAGCTACCGCTTTACGGTGTGTTTTGGCGCGCAGACGACGACCGACGATCTGGAAGGCGAGGTGATGGCGACAAGCGACCATCGGCCCAGTGCGTCGGAAGTGGCTGAGGGCTTGCACCAATTCACCGGCGAGATCCTGCAGGTGCCGCCTGCTTTTTCTGCCATCAAGGTGGACGGTCAGCGCGCCTATGATCTGGCGCGCGCCGGCGAGACGGTCGAACTCAAAGCTCGGTCTGTTATTATCCATAATGCAACGTTGTTAGGGATGGCAGACGACGCCCATGCGGAGATCGAAATCTCTTGCAGCAAGGGCACTTATGTCCGCTCACTGGCGCGCGATCTGGCGCGGACGCTGGGCACGGTCGGCCATGTCACAGCCCTGCGGCGCATTGCCCATGGGCCATTTAGCGAAAGCCAAGCAATTCCGCTGGATAAACTGATGGGCTTCAGTCATATTCCGCCCGCTTCCGACGTCCTGAGGACGCATTTATGGCCGCTTGAGACCGCGCTGGACGACATCCCGGCATTGGCCCTGAGCAGTGATGATGCATCCCGTTTAAGACAGGGCCAGGCGGTTTTATTGCGCGGACGTGATGCGCCGATTTTTTCGGGGCCGGTTCTGGCAACCCATCGGGGCGACCCGGTGGCCTTGACCGAATATGGCCAAGGAGGGTTGCGTCCGTTGCGGGTTTTTAATCTCGGTTCATAGGAGAACATGATGTCGGTGACACCGGAGCGCAAAGCTCAGATCATCAAAGATTTTGCCGCCAAAGTTGGCGACACAGGCTCATCTGAAGTGCAGGTCGCGATCTTGACCGAGCGCATCGTCAACCTGACTGAACATTTCAAAACACACGCGAAAGACAACCATTCGCGCCGTGGTCTGCTGAAGATGGTCAGCCTGCGTCGTTCGCTGCTTGATTACGTCAAGAGGAACGACCAGAAGCGTTATGAAGACTTGATCGCCCGTTTGGGCATCCGTCGGTAATTTCGGGGTGCTTTTTTCCCCGATGGTTCGGATAAGTTAAGCGAAATGGTCGGCCGGGTTTCATGCCCAGCCGACATTTCGTGCTTGCCGATCACAAAAGAGACATTCGTCCGTTAACGGATTGATGTTTGCGGGAGGACCGCTTGCCCCTTGTCTCGGTGGGCAAGTGATCCCCAGGTTCAAAGGCCTTAGCGAACGAGGCTCTCGCAAGCCAAATCCATTTTGTCCGGCCGCGACGTCAGCGGCAGAAAATGCGCCGCCCCTCAAAAACATTGATATGGGGCATGAGTTGCAATGAAAAGCATCGGCGCATGCATGAAGGAAATTTAGATGTTTGAAGTAACACGCGAAGAAATCGAATGGGCGGGCCGCACGCTCACCCTTGAAACGGGCAAAGTGGCCCGTCAGGCCGATGGTGCCGTGATCGCAACCTATGGCGAGACAACCGTCATCGCCACCGTGGTTGGCGAGCGCAAGCCCAAGGTCGGCCTCGACTTTTTCCCGCTGACCGTCAACTACCAAGAAAAGACATATGCCGCGGGCAAGATCCCCGGTGGTTTTTTCAAACGTGAAGGCCGCCCGAGCGAAAAAGAAACGCTCGTCTCGCGCCTGATCGACCGCCCGATTCGCCCGCTGTTTGCCAAAGGCTTCAAGAACGAGACGCAGGTTATCGTCACGGTGCTGAGCCACGACATGGAAAACGATCCTGACATCGTTGCGCTGGTCGCGGTTTCCGCTGCCCTGACGATTTCGGGCCTGCCGTTCATGGGCCCCATTGGGGCCGCTCGCGTTGGCTATATCAACGGCGAATATGTGCTGAACCCGCTGATCGACGACATGGCCGATAGCGCCCTTGACCTCGTGGTCGCGGGCACAACCGACGCCGTGATGATGGTGGAATCGGAAGCCAAAGAGCTTTCAGAAGACATCATGCTCGGCGCCGTCATGCACGGCCACAAGGGCTTCCAGCCCGTGATCGACATGATCATCCGCATGGCCGAAAAATGCGCCAAGGAACCCCGCCCCTTCACAGCCCCCGATCAGTCGGAACTGGAAGGCAAGGTCCGTGGCCTCGTCGAAGCCGATGTCCGCGCGGCTTACAGCCTGAAGGACAAGGGCGAACGCCACACCGCCATCACGAAAGCCAAAGACAAAGCCAAAGCCGCGCTCTGCAATGCAGACGATGACAAGGCCCTGTCTGAAAATGACGTCAGCGGCGTCTTCAAGGCAATCGAAAGCGACGTCGTGCGCAACTCGATCCTCGATACCAAACTCCGCATCGATGGCCGCGATCTCTCAACCGTTCGCCCCATCGTGTCGGAAGTCGGCATTCTGCCGCGCACCCATGGTTCGGCGCTCTTCACGCGCGGCGAAACGCAAGCCCTCGTGGTGGCCACACTGGGCACCGGCGAAGACGAACAGTTCGTCGATGCGCTGCAGGGCACCTACAAGGAAAGCTTCCTGCTGCATTACAACTTCCCGCCCTTCTCGGTCGGTGAAACAGGCCGCGTCGGCTTTACCGGTCGTCGCGAAGTCGGTCACGGCAAGCTCGCTTGGCGCGCCCTGCGTGCAGTGCTGCCCCCCAAGACGGAGTTCCCTTACACGCTGCGTCTGGTGTCTGAAATCACGGAATCCAACGGTTCGTCTTCGATGGCAACCGTCTGCGGTGGATCGCTGGCGATGATGGATGCCGGTGTGCCACTCAAGCGCGCTGTCGCGGGTATCGCGATGGGCTTGATCCTCGAAGGCGACCGCCATGCGGTTCTGTCGGACATCCTTGGTGACGAAGATCACCTCGGCGACATGGACTTCAAGGTCGCCGGGACGACCGAAGGTGTGACATCACTCCAGATGGACATCAAGATCACGGGCATCACCGAAGACATCATGAAGATCGCTTTGGAACAGGCCAAGGGTGGGCGCATTCACATCCTCGGCGAAATGGCCAAGGCGCTCGACACGGCGCGGCCTGAAATGGGCGAACATGCACCGCGCATTGAAGTCATTCAGGTGCCGACCGACAAAATCCGCGAAGTCATCGGCACGGGCGGCAAGGTCGTTCGTGAGATCGTCGAAAAGACCGGCGCAAAGATCGACATTCAGGATGACGGCACGATCAAAGTGGCATCGTCGGACGGTGAATCGATCCGCAAGGCGCTGGAATGGATCCGTGGCATCGTCGCCGAACCTGAAGTGGGCGTGATCTACGAAGGTACGGTCGTTAAGGCCGTCGACTTCGGCGCTTTCGTCAACTTCTTCGGGCCCCGTGACGGCCTCGTGCATATCTCGCAGATGGCCCCGACGCGTGTCGAAAAGGTGTCCGATGTCGTCAAGGAAGGCGACAAGGTCAAAGTCAAACTCTTGGGCTTTGATGATCGTGGCAAGGTGCGCCTGTCGATGAAGCATGTGAACCAGGAGACCGGCGAAGAAATCGTTTACGAAAACGAGCCCGCCGAGCAGCCGCGTGAACGCAGCGGCGGCGGCAACCGTCGGCCCCGTCGCGACTAATTTTCTGCGACTTGAGAATTGAATAGGGCGTCGGAGAAATCCGGCGCCCTTTTTTGTTTTGTTTGATCCCATCAATACCGTCATCCCCCGGCTTGACCGGGGGATCCAGCTTTAAGCGCGGGGGAGGGAGGTGGATGGCCCACCTCCTTTGATTAAAGGTGGGCCGGGCCATGACGAAAAAGGTAGTGGGAGTGATGCCATAGAGTGGTGTGAGGCCTCTGGCCTCGTCCTTCGAGACGCCGCAAGTACGCCTCCTCAGGATGAGAGTCTATTTCATCCCATTCTGCCTCATGCCTCAAGGAGGGCGCTTGGCCCGTCTCGAAGGATGGAGCGCCGCCCCCTCCCAACATGAACGCCAGACAACAGTGGCCCCAGACACCGTTCAGGCCCCACGGCCTAGATTTGTTTCAACGAGGCAAAGCGTCCGATTTCGGGTGGGCCTCATGGAGACAAGCATGAAAACCGCATTTGCAGCCGCCCTTGCATTGAGCCTCATGGCCGGCACGGCTATGGCCGCACCCCATGACACGCGTTCTGACCAAAGTCAGTCGCGTCAGGACCGTAGCGACCAGCAGGGCCAGAACAATCGGGGCCAGAATAACGACCAGGCCAACAACCAGCATCGTGGCAATGGTTCCCAGCAGGCCGACAATGATCGTGACCGTCATGATCGCGCAGACAACCGGCATTGGGACAATCAGCGTGGTGACCACCGAGGCGACAACCGCCGTGGTGATGAACGCCGTGGCAACGACCGTCACTACGGCAACAACGATCGCGGGTCGTCGCATCACTATGTCTATAACGGCCACCGTCATCAGGCGGTGCGTGGCCCCGCATGGCGGGCACCGCGCGGTCACAACGCGCATCACGTTTGGAACCGTGGCGACCGTCTGCCCTACGCCTATCGTGATCGCGCTTATGTGATCGATTATCGCGCTTATGGCTTGATGCGCCCGGCCTATGGTTATCAGTGGGTGCGGGTGAGCAATAACGTGTTTTTGGTGAATGCCAATAATGGCTTCATCTCGCAGATTGTCTTTTCGATGTTCTACTGAGCGGGCGAGGCATTAATGATCAGGGCGTCGGGAAATCCGGCGCCCTTTTTGTTTTGGCTAAAAGCCTTCCCCCTTGAGGGGGGAGGGTTGGGAGGGGGTGACGCCGCAAATGACGAGTCTCATGAAGATGTACCCCCCACCTTCCGCGCCAAAGTGGGCGCTCCTTCCTCCCCCTCAAGGGGGGAGGAAAAGACAGTTGGGGGCAGGCGTCCTACGCCTCGTCGCTGGCCTTCATTTCTTCGGAGCGCGGTAGGCCAATGATGTTGTAGCCGCCATCGACATAGTGGATTTCGCCGGTGACGCGGGCGCTGAGGTCTGACAGTAGGTAAAGCCCTGCGCCGCCGATATGCTCAAGCTCGATGGTTTCTTTCAAGGCCGAGTGGGTTTTGTTCCACTTGTGAACGAAACGCGCGTCGCCAATGGCTGAACCCGCGAGTGTGCGCATGGGGCCAGCCGAGATGGCATTGACGCGGATACCCTCGCGGCCGAGATCAGAGGCCAGATAGCGCACGCTGGCTTCAAGCGCGGCTTTGGCAACGCCCATCACGTTGTAGTTGGGCATGACGCGCTGTGCGCCTTCATAAGTTAGCGTCACCAGCGAGCCGCCATTGGGCATTAGCTCGGCGGCGCGGCGCGCCACCTCGACAAAGGAAAAGCAGGAAATATCCATCGAGCGCAAAAAGTTTTCGCGGCTCGTATCGGCATAGCGGCCTTTGAGTTCGCTTTTGTCAGAATAGGCAATGGCATGAACGACGAAATCAATCGTGCCCCATTTATCTTTCAGGGTACGAAACACCGCGTCCAAGCTCGTGCTGTCTGTGACATCACAAGGCAGCAGGATTTTGGAGCCGACGCTGTCTGCCAGCGGCTTGACGCGGCGGCCAAAGGCTTCGCCTTGATAGGTGAAGGCAAGCTCTGCCCCATGTTCAGCGAGCATCTTGGCGATGCCCCAAGCGATCGAATGATCGTTGGCGACGCCCATGATGAGGCCGCGCTTTCCTTGCATGAGGGGCCCGCTCAAGACCTGCGGTCGCTTTTGTGTTTTTTCGTCTGACCCGTGCATTTTTGCGACCGCCATTTTTGACTTTGAAGCTTCAGCCGTTATAGCGCTGAAAAGCTAATGTAGCGTTGGTGCCGCCAAAGCCGAAGCTGTTGGAGAGCGCCAGATTGATAGTAGCCCCATCGATCCGCTCACGCACGATATTGGCAGCGGCGACTTCTGGGTCGATTTCATCGATATTGGCGGAGGCTGCAATGAAGCCGCCCTGCATCATCAAAATCGTATAGATCGATTCATGCACACCTGCCGCGCCTTGGGCGTGGCCGGTCAGCGATTTGGTGGCGCTGATCGCAGGTGTTTTTGCGCCGAACACTTCAAGGATCGCCTTGATTTCGGGGATGTCGCCCACTGGCGTCGAGGTGGCATGGGGGTTGATATAATCAACCGTCTGGCCTTTGAGGTTTTGCAGCGCCATCTGCATGCAGCGCACAGCACCCTCGCCCGAAGGGGCCACCATGTCGGCCCCGTCAGCGGTTGCGCCATAGCCGACGATTTCGGCATAGATTTTGGCGCCGCGTGCCTTGGCGTGTTCGAGTTCTTCAAGCACCAAAATACCGCCGCCGCCGGAGATGACGAAACCGTCGCGGTCAATGTCATAGGCGCGGCTGGCCTTGTCGGGCGTGTCATTGCGCTTGGCTGACATCGCGCCCATGGCGTCGAACAGGACAGACAGCGTCCAGTCGAGTTCTTCGCCGCCACCGGCAAACATGATGTCTTGCTTGCCCCATTGGATCATCTCAGCGGCATTGCCGATGCAATTGGCAGACGTCGAGCAAGCCGAGCTGATGGAATAATTGACGCCCTTGGTCTTGAACCATGTCGAAAGGTTTGCTGAACAAGTGGACGACATGGCTTTGGGCACGGCAAAGGGGCCGACCTTCTTGGGGCCTTTGACGGGTTCGCTGCGCGCCATGTCGGCGGCGGCCACAATCGCTTTGGTCGAAGGACCGCCCGAGCCGACAATCAGCCCGGTGCGCGGGTTCGAGACGAGATCATCAGTGAGGCCCGCATCCGTGATCGCCTGTTGCATAGCGACGGCGGCATAGGCCGCGCCGTCACCCATGAAACGGCGCGCCCGGCGATCAACGGCTTCATTAAGATCGATCTTCAGGCTGCCATGTACTTGGCTGCGAAAGCCCATCTCGGCATAGACATCCGCTTTGACGATGCCAGATTTGCCTTCGCGCAAGCTCGCTTCAACTTCCTGCGCATTGTTGCCGATTGAGGAGACGATCCCCATACCGGTCACGACCACTCGCCTCATGGTTGCCTCATCATTCTTAGTGTGTTGCAAAAATCCACGCCTATTCTAAAAACCATACCTATCTTCACGCAGGCTGGGCCGCCGCCTGGAGCCCGACTTTCATGTCGGTGATTGTATAGGCCAGTTCGTCGTCTGCCCAAATGGTGCAATCGGCAACGCCAACGACGAGGCGACGATTGACGACGCGCTTCAATTGGATGTTGTAGGTGATCTTCTTGTTGGCAGGCGTCACCATGGCCGAAAACTTCACTTCGCCGACACCGACGGCGCGGCCCTTGCCCTTGCCACCGATCCAGCCAAGGAAGAAGCCAAGCAACTGCCAAGCGCCATCGAGGCCCAAGCAACCCGGCATGACGGGGTCGCCTTCAAAATGGCAGAGAAAGAACCAGCGGTCGGCATGAATGTCGTATTCAGCCTTGATCTCGCCCTTGCCGTGCTCGCCGCCCGTCTCCGAGATATGCGTGATCCGGTCGATCATCAGCATGGGGGGCAACGGCAATTGCGCATTGCCGGGGCCGAACATGCGGCCGTGGCTGCACTCTAAAAGCTCTTCATACGAGTAACTCGGTTTCTGCTCCGCCATTCCCGTCCGCTCACTCGCCCTTGCGCCAGACCCCGATGGGGCAGGCGGCAGGCTTATCTTGTTTGATAGATGCGAGCCAAGGCCCCATCCGCTTATTTTCTCTTGTGCGCTTCCTAACATATTGGCGCTTGCGCGGAAACTAGCTTGTCATTGCCCGCCTTTGCGCATCAGGCCGGCAAAGGCGCGCTCAGCCTTGTTCAAAAACTAAAGATATCCATAATATTGAACCACTAGTGGCCTGTTGCGCTGCCTGCGCCGATAGAGATACCTTGACAATGGTATGGGTAATATACCATGTTGAAGATTGTAATCGTTCAAAACTACCATTGCGCATGGCCCCATGAGGCGTGCCCCGCGAAAGGACTAATGCGTTGGATCAGGATCGGCCCTTTGCCCAGACATTGACGCGGCTGCGAGCTGCAGGCCTGCGCCCGACGCGTCAGCGCTTGGCGCTGGGACGCCTGTTGTTTGATGGTGGCGACCGTCATGTGACCGCAGAAGCCCTGCACGAAGAGGCCCAGAAGGCCGGCGTCAGCGTCTCTCTGGCCACGGTTTACAACACTTTGCACCAATTCACCGACGTGCAGTTGCTGCGTGAAGTGGTGGTCGATAGTGCGCGCACTTATTTCGACACAAATACTTCCGATCACCATCATTTCTTCGTCGAAAACTCTGGCAAGCTGATGGACATCGACGGCGACAAGATCGCCATTTCCGGCTTGCCCGATGCGCCCGAAGGCACCGGCATTGCCCGCGTTGATGTGATCGTGCGTTTGCAAGGCGACCTACGGTCCTGATCTTACCGGATCTGCGCGGGGTGCCTGAGCGCTTTGTAGGGCGTTCAAAGACGCTGCCAGTTGCAATTCACTCTTAGTTAGAACAATTCTAATGTGTTGACCAAACACATGGCAAAGCTGTATAATTTGGTTAACCGCTCGGCCCGAGCGGAAGCTGGATGTTTCCGCCAGCCGACCATTTCAACGCGACGGCCAAGGCCCAGAGACCGGGCCTTAGACCAGCGCAGACAGGATGAGGAGTTCCAATCATGCCATCGCTCGTAAAATCCAAAACCGTTGAGAATCTGAAAGAAGCCTTTTCGGGTGAAAGCCAAGCCAACCGCCGTTACCTCTATTTCGCGCAGAAGGCCGACGTCGAAGGCTATAACGACGTTGCCGCCGTGTTCCGCTCCACCGCCGAAGGTGAAACGGGCCATGCGCACGGTCATCTTGAATTCTTGGAAGAGGTGGGCGACCCGGCCACGGGCGAGCCCATCGGTGCCACCGACTTGAACCTCAAAGCCGCCATTGCTGGCGAAACCCACGAATACACCGACATGTATCCGGGCATGGCGCGCACCGCGCGTGACGAAGGCTTTGATGAAATCGCCGAATGGTTTGAAACGCTCGCCAAGGCCGAAAAAAGCCACGCCGGTCGTTTCCAAAAGGCGCTCGACAGCCTGAACGGCTAATCACAAGAATTGTAGATGAGGGGAGATGGGAAACCGTCTCCCCTTATCACCTTTAAACAATGAAATTGGGGAGAGAGAGTTGAAAGAAGGCAGCACCGGCGCACCGACACGTCATCCTATTGCATGGCAAGACCCTGATTTTTACGATACGGAAAAACTCGATGAGGAAATGCGCCGCGTTTTCGACATCTGCCACGGCTGCCGCCGTTGCTTCAATCTCTGCGATAGTTTTCCCCGCCTATTCGATCTGATCGACGCGGCCCCCAGCGAAGAACTCGACACAGTGAGCTCAGCTGACTTTGGCCCCATCGTTGATGCCTGCACATTGTGCGACATGTGCTTCATGACGAAGTGCCCCTATGTGCCGCCGCATGAATTCAATCTCGACTTCCCCCATTTGATGTTGCGCTCCCGCGCCGCCGCCGCAAAGACGCAAGGCTTTGCCTTTGTGCCGAGCGAGCTGGGCAAAACAGATCGCAATGGCAAGCTGGCTGGTCCCATCGCGCCGCTGGCTAACTGGGGTTCGTTGAGCCGCAACAAGCTGACGCGGCCGGTGCTGGAAAAAATTGCCGGTATTGACGCGCGCGCTGAACTACCGAAATTCTACGGCAAGACCTTCATGATGCGCGCCAAAGCGCAGGACAAAGCGGGCATCGCGCGTGCGCAGGAGGCACCCGCCAAGGGCCGCAAGGCGGCGCTCTTTGCCACCTGCTTTGTCAATTACAACAACCCGCAAGTGGGCGAAGCCGCCAGACTGGTGCTGGCGCATAATGGCGTTGAGACGACGGTTGCTTATCCCGGTTGCTGCGGTATGCCGTTTCTGGAGCAAGGCAATCTGGCGAAAGTGGCCGAGCAAGCCGAAAAAGTTTCAGCCGAGATGTGCGCGCTGATCGATCAGGGCTATGACATCATTACGCTGACGGCTTCGTGCGGCTTGATGTTCAAATTTGAATGGCCGCTCGTCCTGCCTGATAATGCAAATGTCGCCAAACTCGCCAAGGCCACCTACGACATCGACGAATATGTCGTGGACATTGCCAAGAAGGAAGGCCTTGCACCGGGCCTCGAAGTGGTTGAGGGCGGCGTCACCGCGCATCTGGCCTGCCACGCGCGCGCCCAAAACATAGGCCCAAAATCAGCTGAGATGATGCGGCTGATCCCTGAGATGAAGGTCGATGTGGTGGAGCGGTGTTCTGGCCACGGAGGAACCTTTGGCGTGATGAAAGAAACCTTCGACGTGGCGATGAAGGTTGGCAAGATCGCCTCAAAGAACGTCGCCAAGACAGGCAATAAATATGTCACGTCTGATTGCCCGCTGGCAGCCAAACATCTGGTGCAAGAAATTGACATCATGGGCGAGAAAACGCCGCCCCAGATGCAGCACCCTATCGAGATCATGGCGCGCGCCTGGCGCCTGATCGACTGAGCTCTGAGTTGGAAGGAATATGACCATGGCCGCGCATGCCATTACGCCTGCAGACATTCTCCCCTATGAGACCTATGCGAGCGAGCGCAAAGAGCGCCGCAGCGAAATCACCAAGCTGAAGCATCCGCGCCGTATCGCGGTTGGGCCTGACGCCACGTTCTATTTTGAAAATTACGCCACCATGCTCCATCAAGTGCATGAGATGTTGCACATCGAACAAGGGGGTGCGGCGCAATTGGTCGATGAGTTGGAGGCCTATAATCCGCTGGTGCCCAATGGTTCAGAACTTGTGGCGACGCTCATGTTTGAGATCGACGATGAGATACGCCGTAACCGCGAGCTGCGCCGCCTAACGGGCGTGGAGACAAAAATTCACATCGAGCTTGATGGCGACAAGGTGATGGCCGTGGTGCCCGAAGGCGAGATCGAACGCACCAAGGCCGATGGCAAAACCTCGTCAGTGCATTTTCTGCATTTCCCATTCACGGCAGGACAGATCACAAAATTTCGTGACCCCAAAGTGCGCGTGATGATCGGCATTGGCCATGAGCACTACAATCATCTGGCTGTGATTGATGGGACGTCGAGAGCATCGCTGGCGGCGGACTTCGACTGAGGCTTGGTGAGCGGCTCGGGCCTCGATCCTTCGAGACGGCGCAAGTGCGCCTCCTTGAGGCATGAGGATTTAGGTTGGTACCATTTTATATTCAAAATAAAATCCTCATCCTGAGGAGCGGCAAAGCCGCGTCTCGAAGGATAGCCTCACCCAGAAGCCCGCCTACTCGAAATTCTCGCCCGGATAGGTGCCCCAGACGTCGCGGCGCTGGACCCAGCCCTCATAACCATTGACCTGCAATTCGCACCATTTGTCCTGACAGAAGGGCATGCGGGCGACAACGCCGATTTCGACATAGGCGACGACGGGCGATTTTTCTGATGGCTCGGTGAAAAGCGCGATCGGGTTATTGTTGCCTTTGCGGCCGGTCACCAGCGCGCCGCGACGGCCATCCAGCATCGAATGCCAAACCCAGCCGACATCGCCATCGTGGTCGCGGATACGCCGCCAGCGCCCGGACTCTGCCGTTATTTCGACCGGCAATCCCTTTTTCTTGAAAACCCAGAGGATCTGATTGTCCGGCCCCGGTCCGCGCCGCACATTGATGCGCGATGACTTGAGGCTGACAAAGCGAGGCACGGGCAAGCCTGAGGTTGTGCCCTCTCTGGTTTCGGGCGGGTTGAGCGCGCTTTGGCCAGACGGGAGGGCCGCTTGGGCAGGCGATTGGGTAGGGGGAGCAGGGGGCGTGCTGGCTTCCTTGGCAGCCAGGGGCGTCGCCAACCACAGCCATGCCGTCGCGGCGGCAAGAACCATAGCGGTCCGCTGGCCCTTCACGGTGATTGTGAGTGTGGGTAGGGCCCCGAAAATGTCCTGGAATTTGTCGATGATCGTGTAACTCACATTGTTCCCAGGGTGCCGCCCCCACGGGTGCCCGATCTGGAGCTTCTTATCTCCGGGTCCCTTTATCGCAAGGGCTGACCTTTTGGGTCAAGCGTGCGGCAGTATATGATCAAATGTTCATAGATCGCACTTTGTCGCTACCCGCGTGCTCTGCTAGACAAGGGGGGCACAAATGCGAGGAATACGCGTTTTGTAGTCTTTATAATTTTCTACCCGAATATTTCTCTGCCCAAACATCCCTCTGCCCAAACATCCCTCTGCCCAAACATCCCTCTGAATGAAAAGCTGCGTTTGTCATGCCATCTCCCAAAAAGCCGCTCGTCGTTGTTACCCGCAAGCTCCCCGACGTCATCGAAGCGCGAATGGGCGAATTATTCGACGTGCGGCTGAACGCCGACGACCACGCCATGACCCATGGTGAACTTGTGGCCGCGGTAAAAGAGGCCGATGTGCTGGTCCCCACCGTGACCGATAAGATCGACGCTAAACTTTTGGCCCAGGTTGGGCCGCAGCTTCGCCTCATCGCGCAATTTGGCACCGGCGTTGACAATGTGGATGTCGAAACAGCGCGGCGGCGCGGCATTACCGTGACGAACACGCCCGGCGTACTCACCGAAGACACCGCCGATATGACACTCGCTCTGATCCTCGCCGTGCCGCGCCGCCTTGCAGAAGGGGCGCGTTTTTTGCGCGACCATGATGGCGAATGGCCGGGTTGGTCGCCGACATGGATGCTGGGGCGGCGCATTTACGGCAAACGCCTCGGCATTATCGGCATGGGCCGGATTGGCCAAGCGGTTGCCAAACGGGCGCGTGCCTTCGGGCTGGAAATCCATTATCACAACCGCAAGCCGACCAATGCTGTCATGGAAAAAGAACTGGAAGCGACCTATTGGGAAAATCTCGACGACATGCTGCCCAAGGTCGATATTGTTTCTGTCAATTGCCCCCATACGCCTGCGACCTATCATCTGATCAATCCCGCTCGCCTGAAACTGATGCGCTCTGATGCCTATATCGTCAACACCGCGCGCGGCGAGATCATCGACGAGAACGCGCTGACGCGGGCGCTTGAAAAAGGCGAACTGGCAGGCGCGGGCCTTGATGTGTTTGAAAACGAACCAATCGTCAGCCCACGTCTTATCAAGCTGCACAATGTTGTGTCATTGCCCCATATGAGTTCGGCGACCATCGAAGGGCGCGTTGAAATGGGCGGCAAGGTGATCGTCAACATCAAGACTTTCATGGACGGCCATCGCCCACCCGACCGGGTTATTCCTGCGATCATGTAGTGATCGAGGGAAGAACGTCGGTCAGACCAGATCAAGGCCGGGTTATTCCTGCGATCATGTGAGGCATTGGGGCCTCGATCCTTCGAGATGGCGCTTCGCGCCTCCTCAGGATGAGGGTCTTAAAATGTCCAAAACATAAATCCTCATCCTGAGGAGGGCTTCGTAGAAGCGCGTCTCGAAGGATTGAGGCCGCTGCATTCAGACCTAATTACAAACGGGAGAGCCACATGGCGCAGGAAAAAAATTGCAGTCATTTTTTTGAACGCACGGAAAAGGCGCTTGGCTTTTCGCAATGCGTGAAAGCGGGCAATACGCTCTATTTTTCTGGCGTGCTGGCGGTGGACGAGCATATGCATCTTGTGGGGGCAGGCGATATGGAAGCGCAGGTGGCGCAGGTTTACGCTAACCTCGCGCGCGTACTCGCGGCCAATGGCGTGAGCTTTAAAGAGGTGGTGAAAGAAACGGTATTTGCCACTGACCTTGCCGCCTTGGGTGGCGCGCTCGGCCCCCGCAAGGCGGCCTATGATGCCGCTGGTGCCTATGTGCCGGCCTCCACCATGATCCAGATCGCAGGCCTCTTCTTGCCCGGCGCGATGCTGGAGGTGGAACTGTTGGCATGCCTCGACAGCTAAGCGACAAGCTGCGTCAGGCGATTGCCTTTTCGCCTGTCAGCGGATTGGCCGGATCGTGGCGCAGCTTGATCGTGCGCATACGCATGTCGAGCGCGTCATAGATGAGGAGGCGGCCGACGAGGCCTTCGCCGGCTTCGACGATTTCCTTGATGACTTCGAGCGCCATCATGGAGCCGATAACGCCGGGCAGCGCACCCAGAATGCCAGATTCTTCGCAAGCTGGCAGCATGCCCGCAGGCGGCGCTTCGGGCACAAGATCGCGGTAGTTGGGATAAGGCACACCGTCCTCGTCGCGCTCATGGGATTTGAAGGTGGAAAGCTGCCCTTCAAACGCGCCGACCGCGCCGGAGACGAGCGTGCGCTGGGTGGCAAAGCAGGCATCGTTGACGAGAAAGCGCGTTTCGAAATTATCGCAACCGTCGGCGACGATGTCATAGTCGCGGATGATGGTTTCAGCGTTCTCCGCCGTCAGGCGTTCGCGATGCGCGATGACATGCACGTCGGGGTTGATGCGGTTGAGCGTGCGCGCGGCGCTCTCGACCTTTAGTTCGCCGATGCTCGCCGTGTCATGCACGATCTGGCGTTGCAGATTGGACAGCGACACCGTGTCGGCATCAATCACGCCAAGCGTGCCGATGCCAGCGGCAGCCAAATACATGAGGCAAGGCGCGCCAAGCCCGCCCGCCCCGATCACCAGCACGCGGGCCTTCAACAACTTCTTCTGCCCCGGCCCGCCGATCTCTTTCAGCACGATGTGGCGGGCGTATCGCTCAAGCTGGGTGTCGGTGAGGAACATGGGTGGCCTCCTTCAGCCCTATATGTGGCGCGAGGGTGCGGGAATGTCGAGGGTCGGCTCATCTTCAAATATCACATGTCACCCCGGCCTTGTGCCGGGGTCCAGAGCGTGCCTTCAGCATTGTCGGGCGTGAAAATGGGTGCGGATGCGGTCGTTACGGCATTCATCACAAACGTCTTTCATCGGTTACAGATTTTTTTGTGCCGCCATCAGCAGGAAGGTGGGCCGATGGCGTTCATCGCCAAGTTCCGGCATGGCAGCAAGCTGAGCGTCACTCGGGCCCCATTCTTCAAGATGGGTCGGCGTCAAGCCGTGTGAGATCAGGAGGTTCACATAGGTTGAAAGCGTGCGGTGCTGCTTGACGATCCCCTTAGCAAACCAGTTGGTGACGCGCGGGCCTTCATCGAGGTAGCTGTTGATGGGCCAGCAGGTGTTGCCATTGGCATCCGTCATCCATTGCGGCGCGGAGGGCGCTGTGAACATCGGATGCTCAACCGAAAACACAAACGCGCCGCTGGGGCGTAGCGCGCGGGCAATCTCACCAAACAGGCGTTTCAGATCGACGATATAGTGGAAGGCGAGCGCGCTATAGACGAGATCGGCACTGTCGGCGGTGAGTGTCAGGGTTTCGAGATCGGCGCGGCCATAGCTGATGGTGGGCGCGGCATTGACCTTGGCAGCATGGGCCAACATTTTTTCAGAAATATCGAAGGCAGAAATATGTGCCGCCCTCATGCCAGCGGCATAGGCTGAAAACCAGCCATAGCCGCAGCCAAGATCGATCACATCGGCGGCGTCGAGATTGGGGAGCAGGCGGCGCAGGTGCGGCCATTCGGGCGCGCCATCCAGACCCCGCGCCGAGCGCGGTAGGGTGGCGTAGCCTGCAAAGAAGTCTTTATCATCGTAAATGTTCTGCGACATCGCTGGTACATCTGATTGGATCGGCGGGAACACGCGATCAGGGCGTTTTTTACCAGACTTCACCACAACGGCGAACCCCGGCATTGATCGGCCACATTCTGAGATATGGGTTCCATAAGAGAACCTGTCAAGCTAGATTGGCGATTGAGGATCGGCTCGGTGGGTCTTTAGGGGCCGCGCGGGCGCGAAAACGGAGCGGAGGCAAGCATGCGTTGGGAAGAGTTGGACCGTGAAGCCTGTTCGGTGGCGCGCGCGCTGTCGGTGGTCGGCGACCGTTGGACACTGATGATCCTGCGCGAATGTTTTTTGGGCACGCGGCGGTTTGAGGCGTTTGAACAGCGCCTTGGCATTGCGCGTCATGTGCTGGCCGACCGGCTGAAGAAATTGCATGAGGCCAACGTGCTGGCCAAGGTCGCCTATCAGGACCGGCCACGTCGCGAAGAGTATCGCCTGACCGATATTGGTCGCGACCTCTATCCCGTGATGGTGACGCTGGCGCAATGGGGCGACAAATATATGGCACCCGATGGCGCCCCACTTTTGCGCATCCACAACACTTGCGGCCATATCATGACAACGCATTTGACGTGTGAGGATTGCGGTGAGCCTGTGGCGCCCGTTGATGTGACAGTGAAGCTAGGGCCGGGCGCAGGCGCTGCCACGCTGCCCGACGTTCAGCGCAATAAGGCCTGAGTTTTAAGCGACAGCAATATGCGGGTCTCGCGCATGGCGGTTAGCGATGACGCTGACGATGACAAGCTGGAAGAAGTGAAAGAGCATCAGCGGCGCGATGATAAGGCCGAGCATCGGCGTTGCGCCAAACATCACTTTGGAAAGCGGTATCCCGGTGGCCAGAGACTTTTTCGATGAGCAGAAGATACAGGCAATTGTGTCTTCGCGATTAAAGCCCAAAACGCGACAGGGTATTTTCATCAATTCATAGACGACAAAGAAGATAATGATCACACTGGCAATCATGAAGCCGAGCAACGACACGTCATGCGCGCTCCAGACGCCTCCATGGATGGAATCGCAAAACGAATTATAGACGATGGCGAGGATGACGCCGCGATCAACGAGCTTCAACCAGGCGCTATTGGCGCTGGCCCAGCCCGCCAGCCAACGATGTGCGATTTGGCCGAGCGCTGTCGGCAACAAGACCAGCAACATGATCTTGGTAATGACAGATTCAAGCGGTAGGGCGTGGCCCGTGGACTGCATGTACCAAGCCATCAGTATAGGCGTCAGGAAGACGCCAAGAAAAGCTGACAGCGTTGCATTGAAAATGGCGACCGGCACATTGCCGCGTGCCAGCGACGTCATGGCGACAGATGAGGAGACCGTGCCGGGAAGGGCGGCGAGATAGAAAAACCCAAGCGACAATTCGGGCGGAAAATACGCCCCGAAAGCCAGAATGAACCCCAACATGATGAGCGGAAAAAACACAAAGGTCGCCACCTGCACGACGATATGCACTTTCCATTTGACGAGACCGGCGCGCATTTTTTCAGGCGCGAGCGTCAGCCCATAAAGAAAAAAGACAATCGAGATGCCGTAGCTAGCAACCCATTCAACATGCAAAAAACCACCGCTCATCCCCGGCGTCGGCCAAAGGATAGCTGCAACCACGACGCCAATGATCGAGAGAAGAAAGCGGTCGATATTCAATTTAGCGAGCATGGGGGATTTCTAGTGCAGTATTGCTAAAAAATAAATGTCACCCCGACACAAGGCCGAGGTGACAGCAGAACTTACTTGCGCCTCAAAGGCCGTCAAACAAGGGCGTTGAAAGATAGCGTTCGGCAAACGAGGGGATGATGACGACGATAGTCTTGCCCTTCATGGCTGGGCGCGTGGCGACTTCGAGCGCGGCAGCGACCGCCGCCCCTGATGAAATACCAACCGGGATGCCTTCAAGCCGTGCCACTTTGCGGGCCGTCTCGAAGGCTGTCTCATTGCCGATAGTGATCACTTCGTCGATCAACGACTTGTCGAGATTGCCTGGCACGAAACCTGCGCCAAGGCCCTGAATCTTGTGCGGACCCGGCTGGCCACCTGACAAGATTGCGCTGTCTTCAGGTTCAAGCGCGATCATTTTCAGGCTGGGCTTGCGTGGCTTCAGCGCTTCGCCAATGCCAGTAAAGGTGCCGCCTGTGCCGATGCCTGAAATCACCACATCGACCGCGCCATTGGTGTCGTTCCAGATTTCTTCCGCCGTTGTATTTTTGTGGATCTCAGGATTAGCGCGATTGTCGAACTGGAGCATGGTGATGGAGTTTGGAATCTCCGCAAGCAATTCCTCGCCGCGCGCAATCGCGCCCTTCATGCCTTTTTCGGCAGGCGTCAGCTCGATGGTGGCGCCCAGAATGGCGAGCATCTTGCGGCGTTCCATCGACATGCTCTCAGGCATGCAGAGAATGAGCTTGTAGCCGCGCGCTGCGCAGACAAAGGCAAGCGCGATGCCGGTATTGCCCGACGTTGCCTCAATGATGATCGTATCGGGCAGCAATTTGCCTTCGCGCTCGGCGGCATCGATCATGGCGACGCCGATACGATCTTTGACGCTGGCGATGGGATTGAAAAATTCGAGCTTCAGCAAGATGTCGGCAACAGCGCCTGCCTCTTTTGCCATGCGGTTGAGGCGCACCAGCGGCGTATTGCCGACGGTCTGCGTGATGTCATCATAGATGCGCCCGAGCCCCGGCTTTTGTGTCGATCCACTCATTTTTGTCTCCGATGTCAATTGTGAAGTCTCAGACGGTAAGGGTCGTTAAAGTCTGGCCAATAAGCCTAGATTGTGAAGTCGGGTGGCGTCGAACCATTGTTAACCCCGGCACTTTCAGCACGGTTGCAAAGATCGTCGATGGTGATTTTTTCAAGCCGTTCCATTAATTCGGTTTGCACTTCCTGCCAGAGCGGCGCAATGACGCGCTCGCCAAGGTCAGATGGGCCGGTGCTCACTGGATCGTCAGCGGCTTCCATCGCGCCGACAATGCGTACGACTTCACCGACCGAAATGCGCCGCCTCTCGCGCGCCAACCGGTAGCCGCCACGGGGCCCACGCACCCCTTTGAGGATGCCCGCACGCACAAGCTGCTGCATCACTTGTTCCAGATAGCGCTGCGGAATGCCTTGGCGTTTGGTGATTTCTTTGGACTGCACCGGATCGGGGCGCGCATTGATCGCGACATCGACAACGGCTTCAAGGGCCAGCCATGTTTTTTTGGATAGACGAAGCATCTGTCAGTGGCCCCCCGTGCCGGTCGAACCAAAGCCGCCCGCGCCGCGCGTTGTCTCGTCAAGGTTTGCCACCTCGCTAAGCGTGCCGCGCGTCACAGGGGCCAGAACCATCTGCGCGATGCGGGTGCCGCGCGTGATGGTGAAGGCCTCGCTGCCGTGATTGATGAGAATGACTTTGACCTCGCCGCGATAATCGCTGTCGATGGTGCCCGGCGCATTGAGCACCGT
Organism: Parvibaculaceae bacterium; assembly: GCA_041688015.1. Lineage (GTDB taxonomy): Bacteria > Pseudomonadota > Alphaproteobacteria > Parvibaculales > Parvibaculaceae > Parvibaculum. The sequence continues at coordinate 112,702 of JBDNIY010000017.1, read as the reverse complement.
CACGCCATTTTTGGCCGCCAAGCCCGACCGTGGCCGCACCTGCGCTTCAAAGCCCTGCGGCAAAGCGATGGCAAGCCCTGTGGGCACCAGCACGCGCGCGCCGGGTGCCAGCACCAATGGTGCGTCGGCAGCGATGGCTGCGACCAAGTCCATGCCCGCGGCCCCTTCGGTTTCATAGCGCGGCAAAGGCAGGTCGGCCCCATGGGGCAAGCGTTGCACCGCCACTGATATTGTATTGCTCATGCTTTGGTCTTCTTGGTTTGAAAATAGGCAAGCACGCTGCGCGCCAGACGTTCGCCGACCGCTTGCTTGGGCAGCAGCGGCCAGTCCTCGGTCCCATCAGCGGAAATGAGATGCACCGTGTTGAGGTCGCCGCCCATCACGCCGGTTTCGGGCGAGACGTCATTGGCGACAATCCAGTCGCAGCCCTTGCGTTGGCGTTTGGCAAGGGCGTGTTCGATGACCTTTTCGGTTTCGGCGGCAAAGCCGATGACAAGTGCGGGGCGGCCCTTGGTGAGCTTTGACAGCGTTGCCAAAATGTCGGGGTTTTCAACCAGCGTCAGCGAGGGCGTCCCCGTGCCCGCGCCTTTCTTGATCTTCTGTGTGGCGTCCACATCGACGCGCCAATCGGCGACGGCGGCCGCACAAATCGCCACATCGACCGGCAGCGAGGCTTCGCAGGCCGCCAGCATTTCGCGCGCTGTCTCGACGCGTTTCAGCGTGACGCCTGCAGGCGCTGACAAATTGGTCGGGCCGGAGACAAGCGTCACATCGGCACCCATGCGCGCCAGTGCCGTGGCGATAGCATGGCCCTGCTTGCCCGACGAGCGATTGGCGAGATAGCGCACCGGATCAATTGGCTCATGCGTTGGCCCAGAGGTCACAAGCACACGGCGGCCTTTAAGCGGTGGCTCACCGGAAAATGCGTTCTCGGAGAAATGGTCTTGGATGGCGGAAAGAATTTCAGCGGGTTCTGCCATACGGCCGGGGCCAAACTCACCGCAGGCCATGTCGCCGTCATTGGGGCCAACAAAATGCACGCCGTCGGCCATCAGTTGCGCGATGTTGCGCTGGGTGGCGCGATGGCTCCACATGCGCACGTTCATGGAGGGCGCAACGAGAACCGGCTTGTCGGTGGCCAGCAGCAAGGTGGTGGCGAGATCATCGGCGAGGCCCGCGGCCATCTTGGCCAAAATATTAGAAGTCGCAGGCACCACGACGAGCAGGTCTGCATCGCGCGACAATTCGATATGGCCAATGGCGGCTGTGTCGGTGAGATCAAAGAGGTCTTGATAGACTTTGTCGCCCGTCAACGTACTGACGGTGAGCGGTGTGATAAAATGCGCCCCTGCGTCCGTGAGAACAGCGCGCACACTGGCCCCGTGATCACGCAAGCGGCGGATCAATTCAAGGCTCTTGTAGGCGGCGATGCCACCGGCAATGATGAGCAGGATACGGCGATTGTTCAGGACGTCACTCAAGTCCGATCTCCATTGGACGCGGGTGGAACCGGGAATATAAGGTTCTACGCGCCAAATGTGGAGATAAAAAGTTTTACCTCTTAGGCTGAGTGAAAATGAGGCGGGTTGGCGCTTCTGGGGTCTCTATCCTTCGAGACGGGCCAAAGTGGCCCTCCTCAGGATGAGGGTTATTTTTAGAATGTACCTTACCCCTCATCCTGAGGAGGCGCACTTGCGCCTTCTCGAAGGATCAGAGGCCCGTGAGGTCAAAACACCTTCAGCAGCACCAGCACCACCAACGCGCCGACAGCGGCCCAGAGAGCGGGCTGCGTCCATGACGAGGGGCGGGCCTGTGAGTCTGGGTGAAGCCTGATGCCCTGTTCGTCCACGCTGTCAGACAGCAGCCGCGCCGTGCGTTCAGCGCGCGCCAGAAACTCCGGCAGGTTGCCTGCGAGGCGGCCAAGCTGGGCGGCCCCTTCGGCGACGTCGCCAAGGCGGGCTTCGGGCGCGAATTGCTCGCTCATCCAGGATTTCAGCACGGGTTCGGCGCTGTCCCAGATATTGTGATCGGGATCGAAATGACGTGCCACGCCTTCGATCACCACCATGGTTTTTTGCAGCAGGATCAATTCAGGCCGGGTCTTCATCTCAAATTGCTCGGTGACCTGAAACAATTGCGCTAGCAAACGGCCCATCGAAACATCGCGCGCGGGCCGTCCGAAAATCGGCTCGCCAACCGAGCGCAGCGCTTGCGCAAAGGCGTCGATGTTTTTCGATGGTGGCACATAGCCCGCGATGAAATGCATTTCGGCGACGCGGCGATAGTCGCGTTTGACAAAGCCATAGAGAATTTCCGCCAGCATCCGGCGTTGGTCGGCATCAAGGCGACCCATGATGCCGAAATCAACGGCGACCAGCGTGCCGTCGGCATCAACGAATAAATTGCCCTGATGCATGTCGGCATGGAAAAACCCATCGCGCAGCGCATGGGTGAGAAAAGCCTGAATGATGCGAGTGCCCAGCGCCTTCATGTCGTGGCCTGCTGCGATCAGCGCGGCGCGATCAGACGCGGCAATGCCATTGACCCATTCCAGCGTCAGCACATGGCGCGCCGTGCGCTCCCAATCGACACGGGGTACGCGAAAGCCTTTGTCATGGGCCACATTTTCCGCCATCTCGGAAATGGCGGCGGCTTCCAGACGGAAATCCATTTCGATTTCAACGCTATCGGCCAGCGTCTGCACAATTTCGATGGGGCGCAACCGACGCGAGGCGGTGTTGTAGCGCTCCACCAGACGCGCCATCCAGAAAAAGCTATCGAGGTCCGTGGCAAAGCGCGCCTCAACGCCGGGGCGCAAGACTTTGACGGCGACGTCGCGGCCTTCGGCATCGGTGTCGTCGGCGATGGTATGGGCGCGATGGACCTGCGCAATGGAGGCGGCTGCCACCGGCTCGCTAAAGGATGAATAGATGTCTTCGAGCGGACGACCAAGCTCAGCGGCCACAATGGCGCGCGCTTCGTCTGTCGGGAAGGGTGGCAGGCGATCCTGCAATTGCGTCATGCCAGCGGCAAGCTCCGCGCCGACAATATCGGGGCGGGTTGAAAGGAATTGCCCGAGTTTGATGTAGGAAGGACCGAGATCCGCCATCGCAGCGGCAAGGCGCGCAGGCGGCGGTATGTCGTTTTGGTCGTTGGGCTTTGGCTCCCAAGGCAGACGCAGCTTGGCCAAGGCGAGAAGCGCCAGCAAAGGCGCGGGCATTTCGCCGCGCAATTCCAGCGGGAACAGTGCATCGTGGCGCGCCAGCGTGCGGCCCGCTTTCACCAATCGCGTCATATGAGCAAACGAGCGGAACAACACTTAGACGCCCCCGCTCTTAAAGCCGCCAGCCGGAATGCATCGCTGCAATACCGCCGGTGAGATTGCGATAGGAGGCGCGCGCAAAACCCGCCGCCTCGATCATGGCCTTGAAGCGCTCTTGGTTCGGGAAGCGGCGAATGCTTTCCACCAGATATTGATAGGGGTCGCCGTCGCCTGTCACCCATTTGCCGATCTGGGGAATGGCGCTGAAAGAATATGTGTCGTAGATCGCATCAAGCCCCGGCACGGCTACGTGCGAGAACTCAAGGCAGAGAAAACGTCCGCCGGGTTTCAAGACGCGGTAAGCGTCGGCCAGCGCCTTTTCGATATGGGTGACATTGCGAATGCCAAAGGCAATCGTATAGGCATCAAACGAGCGATCAGGGAACGGCAGCGTTTCGGCGTCACCACAGGCAAACTCAACCTGTGCCTCATATTGCTGCGCCTCGGCGCGCGTCTTGCCGACGCCCAGCATGTGCCGATTGATGTCGCAGACGGTGACATGGGCGTTGGGCCCAGCGCGGTCAAGCACGCGAAAGGCAATGTCACCCGTGCCACCTGCCACATCGATATGGGCAAAGGGCCGCGCGCCACGCGGCGGGTTCAGCCAGTCGATCAGCGCCAGCTTCCAGGCACGATGCAAACCGCCCGACATGAGATCGTTCATCAGATCGTAGCGCGAGGCGACCTGCTCGAACACGTCATGGACGAGCTTGACTTTGTCGCTCTCGGCCACTGTCTTGAAGCCAAAATGCGTTGTGACGCCCTCGCCGGAAGGGGCGGGCGGATTTTGGGCATTTTTTGGGTCTGTTGCGCTCATGCGCGCGACCATAGCGCAGGCCCCCGAAGGGCGCTACTTTCTGCCGCTCTGAATTAAGTTTGCCTGAGGATATGGCGACAATATGCCCGAACTACCCGAAGTTGAGACCGTCCGCCGTGGCCTTGCCCCTTCGCTTGAAGGCCGCCGCATTCGTCTGGTGACCCAGCGCCGCCCTAACCTGCGCTATATGCTGCCGGCACACTTTGCTGAGCGGTTGACGGGGCGTCTGGTACTGCGTTTGGTGCGGCGCGCTAAATATATTCTCGCCACTCTCGAAGGCGGCGAGGTGCTGCTCATTCATCTGGGCATGTCGGGCCGCTTTCTGATCCATCAGGGGAGCGCCATCGCAAAGCGCCCCGGCCTCTTTCACTATGAGGCAGCGGACGCGGGCGAAGGCAAGCACGATCATATTGTGTTCGACATGGAGGACGGTACCCGCATCGTCTATTCAGACCACCGCCGCTTTGGCTTTATGGACCTGATCGCCGAAGACGGACTGGAGACAAACGCTCATCTCGCGCGCCTCGGCCCAGAACCTTTAGGCAACGCTTTCTCCGCCGAGACGCTGCTGGTGCGCCTCAAAGGCCGCAAGACGCCGATCAAATCGGCACTGCTTGATCAGAGCACGGTGGCGGGCCTTGGTAATATTTATGTCTGTGAGGCGCTTTTTCGCGCGGGCATCTCGCCAAAACGCGCGGCTGCCAATATCGGTGCGGCGCGCGCCGAGCACCTAACGCGCGCCATCCGCGACGTTCTCACCGAGGCGATTGAGGCGGGAGGGTCCACGTTGCGCGACTACGCACAAGCCGACGGCGAGCTTGGTTATTTTCAACACAGCTTCTCTGTCTATGATCGGGAAGGGGAAGTCTGTTCAAAGCCTGATTGCGGCGGTACGGTGAAGCGGATTGCACAAGCGGGGCGCTCAACTTTCTTTTGTCCGCGGTGTCAGAAGTAACGCTTGAAAAACCTGAGATAGAATTATTAGCGATAGATAGAGATCGGAATAGGGCGGCAATGATCGGACGCATAGTAGTTTTGGGGGCGATCCTTTGCTTGGGCAGCGCGACATTTGTTGCCAGCGCACAGGCCGAAGAAAAAGCAGCGGGCTATCTCGATGCCGTCGAAGACATGCCTTTGATGGAAGGGCTGCATGAAACGGGCGAAGGCGGCATTGTCTTTGACAAGCCCAATGGCCGCATCGTGCGCTCCATCGCTGAAGGCCGCGTGACGGAGACGTCGGTACGCCATTTTTACGCCGATACCTTGCCGCAGCTTGGCTGGAAACGCCTGAAGAAACTTGAATTGATTGATGATCTTCTGATTTTTAATCGCGAAAAAGAGCGTCTCGAAATCGAGATCGTGTCAGAGCAAAAAGGCATTACCGAAGTGCGCTTCTCCATCGAACCCAATTGAATTTGTAAATCTGTCTTGCCTGCATGGTGCAAACGTCTGCACGATGAGCGGATGAGATGACATGAGGAAAACGGCCATGGCCTATCAAAACATTCTTGTTGAAACAAAAGCCGCTGTGGGCCTCATCACCCTCAACCGGCCTGACGCCTTGAACGCGCTCAACAAGGCTTTGATGGATGAGCTGACGCAGGCGCTGGATGCTTTTGAGGCCGACGATGCCATTCATTGCATCGTGCTGACGGGTTCGCAGAAAGCCTTTGCCGCGGGCGCCGACATCAAGGAGATGCAGCCCAAATCCTATATGGACGTTTACCGCGAAGACTTCATTACCGCCAATTGGGAGCGCGTCACGCGCTGCCGCAAACCTGTGGTTGCCGCCGTTGCAGGCTATGCGCTGGGCGGCGGCTGCGAGCTCGCCATGATGTGTGATCTCATCATTTGCGCTGACAATGCCAAGTTCGGTCAGCCTGAAATCAATCTCGGCGTGATGCCCGGTGCTGGCGGCACGCAGCGCCTGACGCGTTTTGTCGGCAAATCAAAAGCGATGGAAATGTGCCTGACGGGCCGCATGATGGATGCTGACGAGGCTGAACGCTCAGGCTTAGTGAGCCGTATAGTGCCGCTGGCCGAACTATTGGATGAGGCGCTGAAGGTCGCAGCCACCATTGCCGCCAAATCTTTGCCCATCGCCATGATGACCAAGGAAACCGTCAATCGGGCCTATGAGACCACCTTGTCTGAGGGTGTGCGCTTCGAGAGACGGCTGTTTCATTCGATGTTTGCGACCGAAGACAAGAAGGAAGGCATGTCCGCCTTTGTCGAAAAACGCAAAGCCAGCTTCAAGAACCGTTGATATTACACAGATAAACGGCGGAATTCTGCGGCTCTGGCCACGGCTTTTGGGCGCATTTCGCTTGGTTGACGGGCGCGCGCTCGCCGCGTATAACGCGCGCCTCAAACTAAATGAGGCCCCCGCTATGTCCGGGGCCACTTTTTTGAGGCCGCAACGCCATTGCGTCGTCGCTTAACCCGTAAGGACGGGCTGTCGGCAGGGTGGATTTGCGAAGATTGAGAATTTCGCTGCGCGCGCGAGGCGCGCGTGAGCAAGACAGGTTTGAAGGCAAGGGTCGAAGAGAATGGCGAATACACAGTCCGCAAAAAAGGCAGTCCGCAAGATCGAGACGCGCACGGCCGTCAACAAGGATCGTCGTTCGCGCATGCGCGGCTTCATCCGCAAGGTTGAAGAGGCCATCGCGGCGGGCAATAAGGATGCGGCAACGCTCGCGCTGAAGGCAGCCGAGCCGGAAATTATGCGCGCCGCGCAGAAGGGCGTTGCCCACAAGAACACGGCGTCGCGCAAAGTTTCGCGTCTGTCGGCTCGCGTGAAGTTGATCGCCGCCTGATCTTCGCTTACAGCGTATATACTGCAGGTGTGCCGTTGAGGCGCTGCCGCAGAAATCAAAAAAGTTCAAGCCCGCGTGCATTTTAGCCGCGGGCTTTTTTGTGGGCTTTGCGGCGTTTTGAAAAAAACAAGCCATAAAATTTCGCAACCGTCTGAAATTTTTGCGACCTCTGCGATGTTGTTCATGCGTTAGCGCTTAAAAATTTTGCGTTTGCGTTTGCGTCGGCGGAAAGCTTGTGCAATTGCGCCATTTATTTTTTGCAATGCCTGGGTGCGATGCGACATGTGCGGGATTTTATATTTTGTGAGCCGTGGTTTTGATGTCGCAACAGGTCGTCAAGATCAAATTTTTCGGCGTTCCTGATTCTTCTCACTTGCTTCCTCAGGGTCCAGCCGGTATGTATATTTTCATCAATGAGGCCTTCGATTACTGCTATTTTTAATTAACCAAACCACTAAATACAGTATTCGATAGCATTGCGTTGATCGGTTAAAAGTACCCAAACAGTTGTCGATTTCAGAACGGGAAAGCCCGAAGATGCTTTTCCAATGTGAGCAGGCTTGTCGCCTGTCTGTGGATGTCGGTGGAGCTGGAGAATTGAGAGATGAGAAAGGGCCACGAGAATGCCGGGTAAGATGAACGAGACGACGGTGCCCGAAATTCTAGGGGCTCAACCTGATGACTATGCAGGTGACATTTCCGTTCAAGAAGCTTGGCGTGTCCTTTCTGAAAACCCGAGCGCCGTTCTCGTTGACGTGCGCACCCGCGCGGAGTGGTCGTTTGTTGGTGTCGCCGATCTGTCGGCGATCTCCAAGCAACCGACGCTTGCCGAGTGGCAAAGTTTTCCAACGATGAATGTCAATGCAGGCTTTGCCACCGAAGTGACGGCGGCGGTTAGCGACAAGGCGGCACCGATTTTGTTTCTGTGTCGTTCTGGGGCGCGCAGCCGTGCGGCGGCTGTGGCTTTGACCGCTCAAGGGTTTTCGCGGGCCTATAATATCACGGGTGGCTTTGAAGGCGATCTCGACGAGACGCGCCATCGTGGCCAGCGCACGGGCTGGAAAGCGGCTGGGCTGCCTTGGGCCCAAGGATAATTCAAAAGCGTGTTGAGTGAGACGCGCAAGCCCGTGCGGGGCCTGCGTGGAATAAAGGGAGGCGTTGCGGAAACTAATCCGCAGGTGTTCCAAATGGCGGTAGAGAGGCGAGGGTCGGTGCGTTTTTGCGGAATGCACGGGTCCAACTTTCCGGAGCGGGGCCGGAATTCAAAAAAAGGGGTCAGAAGTCGTGAACGAGAACAAGATGGGTTTGCCGTCAAAACCTGCCTATCGAGTCGATGGGGATGTTCACCCCGGCGTGGACGCGGCACAAGGTGAGCGCGACGGCTCCGTGCGCAGCCAGCTTGAGAAAACACAAGAACGTATGGCAGTGCGCACATCCATCCAAGGTGAGCAGGCACAAAGCGACCTTGCGAGCGAGCCGGGCCTTGGCGCGCAGTGGCGCCGCGTGCGCGCGCGCCTTCTGGCTGAGCTGGGCGAAGCGACATTCAACAGCTGGTTCAAACAGATTTCGCTGATCGGCCTTGGTGATGGCCGCGTCATTCTTGCGGTGCCGACGCGCTTCATCCGCAATTGGCTGCAGTCGCATTATGCCGAACGCCTGACGACGCTCTGGAACGAAGAAGACCCAGCCCTCGTCCGCGTCGAAATTCTGGTGCAGGCGCATGTGTCGCAAGGCGTTCAGAATGCGGTTGCTAGGGCGGCTGCCCCGCGCAGCGAAAGCGCGCGAACCGAAAATCCGCAACAGATGCGCCGTGTCGTGGCGCCCACTCTGACACCATCCAGATCCGTTAGCGCTCAGCCCGCGCGCGACACCACGCCGCAAGGTTTTGAAGATGCGGGCGTTGGCGCGCCGCTTGATCCGCGCTTTACGTTTGAGAATTTCATTGTCGGCAAATCCAATGAGTTGGCCCATGCCGCCGCCCATCGCGTGGCCGAAGCTACCGACGTCACCTTCAATCCGCTCTTTCTCTATGGCGGCGTTGGCCTTGGCAAAACCCATCTCATGCATGCTATGGCATGGGAAATCCGTCGTCGTCAGCCTGAGCGTAAAGTGCTTTATCTCTCGGCTGAAAAATTCATGTATCAATTCGTCCGTGCCCTGCGTTTTAAGGACACGATGGCCTTCAAGCAACAGTTCCGTACGGTTGACGTGCTGATGATCGACGATGTGCAGTTCATCTCCGGCAAGGAATCGACGCAGGAAGAATTCTTCCATACCTTTAATGCCTTGATTGACCACAATCGGCAGGTGATCATCTCGGCTGACCGTTCGCCGTCAGACCTTGAAGGCATTGAGGAACGCATTCGCTCGCGTCTTGGCCACGGGCTTGCCGCTGACATTCATCCCACCGATTATGAATTGCGCCTCGGCATTCTTCAGTCCAAATGTGACGAAATGCTGGGCCGCAATAGCACCATCGTCATGCCGCCGGGCGTGCTTGAATTTCTCGCTCATCGCATCGTCTCTAATGTGCGTGAGCTTGAAGGCGCGTTGAGGCGTGTGGTTGCCTACGCCTCACTCGTGGGGCGCCCCATCACTCTCGATATGAGCCAAGACGTGCTGCGCGATCTACTGCGTTGCAATGATCGCAAGGTGACGATTGAAGAGATTCAGCGTCGCGTCGCCGAATATTACAATGTGCGCCTCGCTGACATGCTGTCGGCGCGCCGCGCCCGCGCCGTCGCCCGCCCGCGCCAAGTGGCGATGTGGTTGTCCAAACAGCTCACCACGCGCTCGCTGCCTGAGATCGGGCGCAAGTTTGGCGGGCGCGACCACACCACCGTCATTCATGCGGTCCGCAAGATCGACGAATTGCGTCAAGCCGATAGCGGCATGGACGAGGATGTCGATTTGCTGAAGCGGATGCTCGAAGGGGGCAACGGCGCGCTCTGAGGTGGGTCGTAATTTACACCCCTGGTGGTGTTCAAAAGCCCGCCCAGGCGCTCGCCTGAGGGTCTGTAAAGACCAAACGAATCAGGCCGTTATCGCTCGATTTAGCGATCTTTTCCCTTGTTGAAAAACGTGCATCGCGCGGGCAATCTGCTATACTTAGTTCCAAGATTTTCTTCGGAAATCCGGCGCGCGCCGGGTCGTCTCCCGGCAGGGTGCCCAATTGTGTTTTTGGGGGGTTGTCAGGGGCCGTTTCCGCCCTCCTCGTTTCGCGGGTTGAACGAGGGTCGGTCGCTCGAATGCCCATGCGGGTCGAGCGCGATCCTTCAAAAACCGACTGAAATGCAGGGGGTTACAATCCGCAGGCCTAGGCCTGCATTCAAAATGTCCTTAGGGGCAGCCAAAACGTCCAAACGGGGGACTGAGAAGAGAGCATGAAGATCACGATCGAACGGGGCGCACTCCTCAAGTCTCTCAATCATGTGCAATCAGTCGTTGAACGCCGCAACACCATTCCGATCCTCTCCAATGTGTTGATCCGGGCGGCAGACGGTCAGTTGAGCCTGACGGCCACCGATCTCGACATTGAGGTCGTGGAGGCGATCGACGCTGACGTGGCCCAAGCGGGCGGCACCACAGCTTCGGCCCATACGCTGTATGATATTGTTCGCAAATTGCCTGACGGTGCGCAGGTGGAGCTTTCCACTGGCCCCGACGAGGGCCGGTTGCAACTGACGGCGGGGCGCTCGCACTTTGCCCTTCAGGTGCTGCCGCAGGAAGATTTCCCAGCGATGGCGGCAGGCCAATTGGCATATCATTTCGAGATGTCTGCCGAAGCCATGCGCCGTCTGATCGACAAAACTCGTTTTGCGATCTCGACGGAAGAGACGCGTTATTATCTCAACGGCATCTACTTGCACGCGGTGGACGACGGCAAGACAAAGGCGCTGCGCGCGGTTGCCACCGACGGACACCGCCTCGCTCAGGTCGATCACGATCTGCCCGAAGGCGCGGCCGGCATGCCCGGTGTCATTGTGCCAAGGAAGACCGTGGTCGAATTGCAGAAGCTGCTGGAAGGCGATGCGGGCATGATTTCGGTTGGCGTCTCGGAAACCAAGATCCGCTTTGAGTTTGGCGGCGTCGTGCTGACGTCCAAATTGATCGACGGTACTTTCCCTGACTATGGCCGCGTCATTCCTGAAGGCAATGACAAGATCTTGCAGGTTGATGGCAAACGCTTTGCTGAAGCGGTGGATCGCGTTTCGACCATCTCGACGGAAAAGTCGCGTGCCGTGAAGCTCAATCTTGACGAGGGCAAGCTGACGCTCTCCGTCACCAATCCCGATTCTGGTAGCGCCACCGAAGAACTGTCGGTGTCTTATAGCAGCACGCCCATCGAGATCGGTTTTAACGCGCGCTATCTGCTCGACATCACGGGTCAGCTTGACGGCGCGGAGGCAACATTTGCTTTGGCTGACAGCGGCTCGCCGACGCTTGTGCGCGATGCTGACGATGACAAGGCGATCTATGTGCTGATGCCAATGCGCGTGTAACGCGCAAAGAGTGAGCGCGCGTGTAGATGCGCAAAGGGCGATCGCGCGTGTAGATGCGCAAAACAAGAAAGTTTGCGTGTAGGCGCAGGCAAAAATCTTCGCGCTGCGATGCCTGAATGAAAATCTCCGCTATGGAGGCGCGCCAAAATCGACGCGCGCAAGATCAATTGAAAAAGGCACAAAATTTGGCCCGAACGGGTGAAATGCTGGCAATGGGGAGTGAGGTTCCGTCAGGGGCAGCATTTGTGCGCCCAGCCTGTCACCTCTCGCGCCTCGTCGTCACGGATTTCCGTTCCTATGCGCGTGCCGAACTCTCGCTGGACGGACGCCCGGTGGTCTTTGTTGGCGACAATGGTGCGGGTAAGACCAACTTGCTTGAGGCGGTGTCGCTTCTCTCGCCTGGTCGCGGCCTGCGCGGTGTGCCTTTTGCTGAAGTTGCGCGCGATGTCGGGCAGGGCGGCTGGGCCGTTGCCGCCACCATTGAAACAGCCCATGGCCAGACCCGCATCGGCACGGGGCTTGAGCCCGGCGACAACGCCAAGGCACGCACACGAGCCGTGCGCATTGATGGCGAGCCAGCGTCGGGCGCGGGCGCGCTGGCGCGGCATGTGCGGGTTGTCTGGTTGACCCCGGCGATGGATCGTCTGTTCGTTGAAGGCGCGTCGGAACGTCGGCGGTTTTTTGACCGCCTCGTCATGGGCTTTGATCCTGCGCATGGCACACGCGTCAACGCCTATGACCGTGCGCTGCGCGAACGCAACCGCCTGCTGGTCGACGAAACACGCGACGCAAGCTGGCTTGGCGCGCTGGAAGATCAGATGGCGACGCATGGTGTGGCGGTGGCCGCCGCGCGCAACGAAACATTGGGTCGCATGCGCAGCGCCATTGACGCGGGCAACGATACGCATTTTCCGCGTGCCGATATTGCTATCGATGGTGAGCTTGAAACGGCTTTGCTGAACGCTGCTGCTGTCGATGTCGAGGAAGACTTCCGCAATCGCCTCGCGGCTATGCGAGGCCGCGACGCCGCCGCCGGCCGCACATTGGACGGGCCTCACCGCATTGACCTGCGGGTGCGCCATGTCGCCAAGGACCGCGAAGCACGCGCCTGTTCGACCGGCGAACAAAAGGCGCTGCTCATCGGCATCATGCTGGCTAATGCGCGCCTACTGGCCGCGCGCGGGGCAGCGCCCTTGCTGTTGCTAGACGAAATCGCAGCGCATCTCGACGAAGACCGTCGTCGCGCCCTGTTCGATGATATTCTGGGCCTCAATCTTCAGGCCTTTATGACCGGCACCGAGCCCAGCCTCTTTGAAGGTCTGGGCACACGCGCTCAAACATTTCGCATCGCGCAAGGCGCGGTGCTGCAAACCCTATAAGGATCGCTGACATGCGTAATGAAAACGACGAACCGAAGATGCCAAAGATCGATTTCAATCCGATGGTCGAGGCAAATCTCTTCAAATCGCGCACCATTTTGATCACCGGCGAAATCAATGATCGCCTTGCGCGCGGGGTCACCGAACGTCTGCTCGCCATGGCGGCAGAAAACGATGAGACGATCACTTTGATCATCTCCTCGCCCGGCGGCCATGTCGAAAGCGGCGACATGATCCATGACGTGGCAAAATTCGTGAAGCCGCGCGTGCGTGTACTTGGTACAGGCTGGGTCGCATCTGCGGGCGCCCTGGTCTATGTGACGGCGGCCAAGGAAGATCGCTACTGCCTGCCCAACACGCGCTTTCTGCTGCATGAACCGCGCGGCGGCATTGGTGGGTCAGCCAGTGAAATCGACATTCAGGCCAAGGAAGTCCTGAAGATGCGCGAACGCCTTAATCGTATTTTTGCCGAAGCCACTGGCCAGACCTACGAAAAGATCGTCGCCGACACACATCGCGACCATTGGATGAGCGCCAAGGAAGCCATCGACTACGGCGTTGCTGGCAAGATCATCAAATCGTCTGATGAGATGAAATGAGCTTTCGATTCTGATGCGACCCCGCTTTTGGATTGACGTGATTTAGGAAGACCCGATATGGCTGAACAACAACCGGAAGACTACGGCGCAGATTCAATCAAGGTGCTCAAAGGCCTTGATGCCGTGCGTAAACGCCCCGGCATGTATATCGGTGACACCGACGACGGCTCGGGCCTGCATCACATGGTCTATGAAGTCGTGGACAATGCGATCGACGAGGCGCTGGCAGGCCACGCCGACATCGTCAATGTGCGTCTTAATCCCGATGGCTCGGTGACGGTCAATGACAATGGCCGTGGCATCCCGGTGGGCATCCACAAAGGCGAAGGCGTCTCGGCGGCCGAAGTCATCATGACCCAGCTTCATGCCGGCGGAAAGTTTGATCAAAATTCCTACAAGGTGTCGGGCGGCCTGCATGGGGTGGGCGTCTCGGTGGTGAACGCGCTGTCTGATTGGCTGGAAATGCGTATCTGGCGTCATGGTCAAGAACACATCATGCGCTTTGCCGATGGTGTGCCGGTCGCACCGCTTGCGACCGTTGGCGCGGCAGGTGAAATGGCCGATGGCAAGCTGCGGACGGGCACCGAGATTACTTTTCATCCCTCGACGGAAACATTCACCAATACCGAATTCGATTTCGGCACGCTGGAGCATCGTCTGCGTGAGCTTGCCTTCCTCAATTCAGGTGCTCACATTGCGTTGACCGATGCGCGTGGCGTCGAGCCCAAGGTCGTTAACATGATGTATGAAGGCGGGCTTGCTGAGTTTATTCGTTTTCTCGACCGCAACAAATCGCCGCTCATCGCCGCGCCGATCTACCTCAAAGCCGAACGCGACGGCATCACAGTTGAACTGGCAACATGGTGGAACGACAGCTATCACGAAAATATGCTGTGTTTTACTAACAACATTCCCCAGCGCGATGGCGGCACACATCTGGCGGGCTTTCGCGCCGCATTGACACGCGTCGTCAATAATTATGCGAGCAGCTCGGGCATTGCCAAACGCGAGAAGGTGACGCTGACGGGCGATGATGCGCGTGAAGGCTTGACTTGCGTCTTGTCGGTCAAAGTGCCCGATCCAAAATTTTCTTCGCAGACCAAGGACAAGCTCGTCTCCTCAGAGGTGCGCCCCGTGGTGGAAAGCCTCGTCAACGAAACGCTGTCCACATGGTTTGAAGAACACCCAAGTGACGCCAGGACCGTGGTGGGCAAGGTTGTTGAAGCGGCCGCCGCGCGTGAAGCCGCCCGCAAGGCGCGCGAGCTGACACGCCGCAAAGGCGCTCTCGATATTTCAAGCCTGCCCGGCAAGCTCGCCGATTGCCAGGAACGCGATCCGTCGAAATCAGAAATCTTCATCGTCGAAGGTGACAGCGCTGGTGGCTCGGCCAAACAAGCGCGTGATCGTTCCAATCAGGCGGTGCTGCCGCTACGCGGTAAAATTCTCAACGTCGAGCGCGCGCGCTTTGACAAGATGCTGGGCTCCGCCGAAATCGGTACACTCATCACGGCGCTCGGCACAGGCATTGGGCGTGATGATTTCAATGTGGACAAGCTGCGCTATCACAAGATCATCATCATGACCGACGCCGACGTGGACGGTGCGCATATTCGCACGCTGCTCCTCACCTTTTTCTACCGTCAGATGCCTGAAGTGATCGAGCGCGGTCATCTCTATATCGCTCAGCCGCCGCTCTACAAGGTGCGGCGCGGGTCATCAGAAACCTATCTTAAGGACGAACAGGCGCTGGAAAATTACCTCGTCGCCACCGGCCTTGAGGAGATGGTGCTGACGCTGAGCGACGGCACGCAGCGGTCTGGGCCTGACCTTGCCGAAATTGTCGAGAAGGCCCGCACCATTCGCACCATCCTGCGTGGCCTGCCGCCCAAATACCCTCATTTTGTGGTCGAACAAGCGGCCATCGCGCGCGCCCTGTCGCCCGGTGCGTTGGCCGATGAGGCGCAGGCCAATGAGGCCGTCCATCGCATTGCCCAGCGTCTCGACATGCTGTCGGACGAAACAGAACGCGGCTGGGTGGGCGTGATGACGAGTGAAGGCGGTTTTCGCTTTGAGCGCGAGTTGCGTGGCGTCAGGGAAGAGGTCTCCATTGACGCGCCGCTGATCGATAGCGCTGATGCGCGCCGTCTGGGCACGCATGCTGATCATCTGCGCGAAATCTATCGCTATGCCGCCACGCTGCGCCGCAAGGATGACGTGCATGAAATCCGCTCGCCCTCGCAGCTTCTCGATGCGGTTTTTGCCGCTGGTTCCAAGGGCGTCACCATGCAGCGCTACAAGGGCCTTGGCGAAATGAACCCCGAACAGCTTTGGGAAACAACACTCGACCGCGAAGTGCGCTCACTGCTGCAGGTAAAGGTGCGCGAGCTGGACGAGGCTGACGAAATTTTCGTCAAACTGATGGGCGACGTGGTGGAGCCGCGCCGCGACTTCATCCGCGACAATGCCTTAAGTGTGGCGAACCTTGACATTTGATGGGCGCCTGAAGCCTTCATCCGCCGGTGCGGCCTGTTGTCTGCATCGGCGGATTGAGCCGTGTGTTTAAATTTTGTTAACTATGTCTGACTAGCGTGCGGACGTGGGCGCGCGCGGGTAGTTTGGGCTCAAAAAAGCGCCAATTTGCATGAACTCGATCCCCCAAAAACGACGTTTGCCGGGGGGCTAGTTTGATTTTGTTCTCACCCGTCAAGATTGGCGCAAGGCTAACATGGCATCCCCCAGAGGCACGGGTAATCGCGGTAGGCGTGGCCGTCATTCGGACGGAGCCGATGGTGCTGACTGGATGACCCGTCGCCTCAACGGTCTGGCCCCTGTGCGCATTGGCGTGGGGGCAAATGGCGGCGATGAAGAAGAAAAACCACCGCTCGAACGCGATGAGACGCGAACCTCTTGGTTCTCGCGCGGCGGCGATCACAAAAGAAAGACCGCTTCGGGAAAAGCGAAATCTGCCAAATCCAAAAAATCAACCAAAGGCATGGTGCTGCGCGCTGACGCGGCGAACCGTTCCGTGCCGCCCCTCTCGTCGCTAGACGATGATGACGCGGCAGACGAGACGCGCGCCAACAAAGAACGCCGTTATCGCAACCGTCCTAAAAGCGCAAAACTCGGCAAGCGGATCGAACCCACCGGCAAATTCGTCTCCAAACGGACGCGGCCTCCTGCCAAGCGTGGCGGCGGCAATGGCGGCGGCGGGCGCGGCCGTGGACCCGCTCGGCCCCGTCGCCCCATGGCACAACGCAGAGGCGGCGGCTTTCTACGCAGCGCCTTTTATTGGGGCGCTGTCATGTGCCTGTGGTTTGCCATCGGCATTGGCGGCTTGCTTTTCTATTACGCCATGTCGTTGCCTGACACATCGGGCCTGTGGAACGTGGCGCATGCCCCCTCGCTCTCAATCCTTGCTGACGATGGTGAAACACTGAGCCATCGCGGCGATATGCGCGGCGGCATGGTGCTGATCTCCGACATGCCAAGCTATGTGGCGCAAGCCGTGATCGCCACCGAGGACCAACGCTTCTATTGGCATTTCGGCGTCGATCCCATCGGCCTTGTCCGCGCCGCCTGGCAGAATTATCGCGCCGGCTATATTGTGCAGGGCGGCTCGACCATCACTCAGCAATTGGCCAAAAACGTCTTCCTGACATCTGAGCGGACGATGAGCCGCAAGATTCAGGAAATGCTGCTCGCCATCTGGCTGGAGGCGCGTTACTCCAAAGCGCAGATCTTGACGCTCTATCTCAATCGCGTTTATTTCGGCGGCGGGGCTTATGGCATCGAAGGTGCGTCGGAACGTTTTTTCAAAAAATCAGCGCGTGACCTGACGCTGCCTGAAGCGGCCATGTTAGCGGGCTTGCTGAAAGCACCGTCGCATTATTCGCCGACCAATAATCTTGAGCGTGCGCGCGACCGCGCTTCCATCGTGCTCGACAATATGCTGCGCCAAGGCTTCATCACGGATGGCGACGAGCAATATGCCTTGACCCATCCGGCTTCGCTTGAGGGCTATTCCGCCTCGGGATCGATCAACTATTTTGTCGATTGGGTGGCCGATGTGTTGCCCGCCTATACCGGCGAGCCCAATACCGATCTCACCGTGCGCACCACTATCGATCCGGCCATGCAACGCGCCGCCGAAGAAATTGTTGCGCGCGTGCTCACAGCTGAAGGCAAGAGTTCCAATGTCACTCAAGCCGCCCTTGTGGCGATGACGCCGGATGGGGCCGTGCGCGCCATGGTCGGCGGCAAATCCTATGCGCAAAGCCAGTTCAATCGTGCTGTGCAGGCGCTGCGCCAGCCCGGCTCTGCCTTCAAGCCTTTTGTCTATCTCACCGCCATGGAAAAGGGCCTGACGCCCGACACTGTGCGGGTGGACAAGCCCGTCACTTATGGAAACTGGTCGCCGTCAAACTATTCTGACCGTTTCAGTGGCTCGATGACGCTGACGACAGCGCTATCTAAATCGATCAACACCGTCGCGGTTCAAGTGGCGCAAGAGGTCGGCATCCGCAATGTCGTGCGCACCGCTCAGCGTCTCGGCATTCAAGAAACCCTGCCTGCCAATCTGACGTTGGCGCTTGGGACCTGCGACGTTAATCTGCTGGAGCTGACGGCGGCCTATGCCGCCTTTGCCAACGGCGGCTATGGCGTGCTGCCGCATGGCATCGAAGAGGTGCATACCCGCCAAGGTGATGAAGTCTATCGTCGGCAAGGGTCCGGTCTTGGTCGCGTCATGGATGAACGTTCAATGAGCGAAATGAATTATATGCTGCAGGCGGTGATGACCAACGGCACGGGGCGCAAGGCCGCCATCGCCGGTCGCCAGACGGCAGGTAAGACAGGTACTAGTCAGGACTTTCGTGATGCTTGGTTCGTCGGCTATAGCGCCGATCTTGTGGTCGGTGTCTGGGTCGGCAACGACGACCGCGCGCCGATGAAAAAAGTCACTGGTGGTGGCATGCCTGCCGAAATCTGGCATGATTTTATGGAACGTACACAGATTAATCAAGCGGTAGCTGCCTTGCCGGGTCAATACCCGTTTGACGCTGAGCCCTCCGTTGCCGCAATGCGCGATGGCGTCGGCGAAGACGTCCCGAGCCAAAAAACAGATGAAGATCGTCAGCGCGAGTGGGAGGAGCCGGGGTTCTTTGAGCGGCTGTTTGGCGCCGGCTCGTCGGAGGCGCGCCCGTCAAATTTACGTACCGGCCACGACAATAGCCGCTAAGAGGTTGGCTCTCGATTAGGCGTCGTCGTCTGTCGTGCCAAACGGGTCTGCGCCATAGCGATGCAAGCCCGGACCGTTCACTTCCAGCCAATATTTGGCCGTCTCGTAATTCGGGATGGCTGACCCGACCAGTCCCCAGAAGCGGGGGCCGTGGTTCATGTGCCGAAGATGCGCGACTTCGTGGCCCGCCACATAGTCGAGCACATGAGGCGGCGCCATGATGAGGCGCCAAGAAAAGGACAGAGCGCGCGCCGTCGAGCAGGAGCCCCAGCGGCTGGTCTGGTCGCGCAACGTAATGCGGGCCGGTCGCACGTGGAACTCTTCTGCATAAGCAAGGGCGCTGTCATTGAGCGCTTGGCGTGCCTGTGTCTTCAACCAATCGGTGATCCGACGCTGCACGAATGAGGCGTGGCCTGTGACGCAGATTTCCGGCAGGCCTTGCGTGTAGGACGCGCGCCGCCGCCAGACCGGCCCTTGCGGACCTTCGTCGGCACGGGGACGGGCCAGATGGCGAATCAAATGCTCCCGACCTCGGTAGGGGATGATCTGGCCATGTTTGAAGGGCACGGGCGGTGGCACATGTTCCAGCCGTTCAGCAATCCAGGCGCGTTGCTCGCGCGCAAAGGCCAGTGCCTTTTCCATGCCGCGTTTTGATGGCGAGGTGACCTGCACCGAACCTGCGGCCAGATCAACGCGCACGATGATGCGCCGCGCGCGCGGGTTGTGCATGGCGATCACAGGGACCTGCCGCCCACCTATGTCCAGATAGTCGATATGCAGCGAAACAGGCTTTGTTTGGCCGGGCTTGGTTGTTGTGGGCGTCGCGCGTCGTGGCATGGGATGGCGAACTTTCTGACCGAAATTGAACTCGGCTTCACCGATCTAATATGCAAAACGGCGTACCCCCAAAATGGCGCTCGCCGAATGGACCCGACTTGATCGAAGGCAAACTCAAGATTGCCCTGCCTCAGGTCCGAATCGCGGACAGCATGACATGAAATGTCGAATGCGACGCGCCTGATGATGTCGCACTCTCAAGATTTTTTCGCGATGACCGCCGGGCCGCCGGGCCTCGCATGCCGTCGCAATGGCGGTGATATGTAAAGGGCCAGCGCATTCGCGCACCGGCCCCCACACAATCGTTGCACCCGCCTTGAGCTATGCACCGCCAAAAAGGGCGGTTTGCTCAGGGGCGCTGTGACGCAGTGCCGTGCGATTGGCAGCGCTTATGACGGCCTTGAAGGAGGCTGTGATGATATTGGGGTCGATACCGACACCGTAGATGTCGCCGGGTTGACCCGTTTCACTTACTTCCACAAAGGCGACAGCCCGTGCGTCCGCCCCTGAACCCAGCGAATGCTCGCCATAGTGGCGCACCTGCACGGGTACGTTGAGCGCCTTCATAAAGGCGTCAATCGGTCCATTGCCAAGCCCACTCAGCTCTTCGTCCTTGCCAAAGCGTCGTATGCGGAGCTTAACGCCTTGCTTGCCACCCTCATCAAACAGCGTGTGGCTGACATATTCGAGTGGCATCGTGGCCTTGAGATACTCGCC
Organism: Parvibaculaceae bacterium; assembly: GCA_041688015.1. Lineage (GTDB taxonomy): Bacteria > Pseudomonadota > Alphaproteobacteria > Parvibaculales > Parvibaculaceae > Parvibaculum. The sequence continues at coordinate 92,477 of JBDNIY010000017.1, read as the reverse complement.
TTCAAAAATCGACCAGATTTCGGCCGCCGTCACTTCTTTACCTGTGTCGTCCGTGACCTTCTGAACGGCAGACGAGAACTCAACTTGCAGACGGCGTGGCAGGACGAGCCCATATTCAGTTTCCAGCAGATAGGAAATGCCGCCCTTGCCTGATTGGCTGTTAACGCGAATGATTGATTCATAGGTCCGCCCCAGATCAGCGGGATCGACCGGCAGATAGGGCACGTCCCAGAATTCACGTTTGTCGCGCGCGGCCAGTCCCTTCTTGATCGCGTCTTGGTGCGAGCCCGCGAAGGCCGTGAAGACCAGGTCGCCCACATAAGGATGGCGAGGATGGGTCGGCATCTGCGTGCAATATTCGACCGTGCGCGCCATCTCGTTGATCTCAGAAAAATCGAGACCGGGATCGACACCCTGTGAATAGAGGTTGAGCGCCAACGTCACCAAGTCGACGTTGCCGGTCCGCTCGCCATTGGACAGCAGGCAGCCTTCGATCCGGTCGGCCCCCGCCATGAAGCCAAGCTCGGCGGCGGCCACCGCCGTGCCCCGGTCATTATGTGGGTGCAGACTGATGAGGATGCCGTCGCGGCGGGCCAGATTGCGGTGCATCCATTCGATCTGATCGGCGTAGATGTTGGGCGTTGCCATTTCGACGGTCGCGGGCAGATTGACGATCATCTTGTGGTCAGGTCGCGCATCCCAGATCTCGCTCACCGCATCGACAACCTCCTTGGCAAATTCCAGTTCAGTACCGGAAAAAACCTCCGGGCTGTATTGGAAGGTCCAGTTGGTCTCGGGTTGGCGTGCCGCGATCTCTTTGATGAGCGTTGCGCTTTCGGTTGCAATGTTTTTCACGCCCTGCTTGCCAAGGCCGAACACGGTTTCGCGGAAGTTGGGGGCGGTGGCGTTGTAGAGATGCACGATGGCATTCTTGGCCCCGACGAGGCTCTCCATGGTGCGCTCAATCAGCGTATCGCGCGCCTGCGTTAGCACTTCGAGTTTGACGTCGTCGGGCACACGGTTTTCTTCGATCAACTTGCGGATAAAATCAAAATCGGTTTGTGAGGCGGACGGGAAACCGGCTTCGATTTCCTTAAAGCCGATTTTGACCAGCAGCTCCCACATGCGCAGCTTGCGATCTGCATTCATCGGTTCAAACAGCGATTGGTTACCGTCGCGCAAATCGGTACTCATCCAGATCGGCGGTTGGGTCAGCACCTTGTTGGGCCATTGCCGGTTGGGCAGATCAATGGGCGGAAAGGCGCGATATTTAGTCGAGGGTGTCTTCAACATGAAAATTGTCTCCAGAAATTCGGGCCGGAAATTAAAGCAATGTGGCGGAGACGTGCTTTCCAAACACGCGACGGCCGGACTGCCACGGGCGCGAGGTCCGGCAGTCGGGTTTAAGTCGCAGCGAGCCGAACAGATGGTCCGGTGGGCAAGGCAGGCTCTGATCAAATTCTGTGGTCATAATAGCGTCATTTCATACTGTCGCGAATGGCCAAGAAGGCCGGACTTCGCGGCGTGCGTCTAACAGGAACAGGTGGCTTTGGGTAAGAGTGATCAATGTTCTGCGCTCAGGCGCAGAGAAGCCTAAGCTCAAGTTTGAGCTTGCCTGTTAGCACAAGAAATGTGGCTTTCTGATCCATAAAGTCAAAACTATGCCCGGTGGACCCAAGCGTCAAGCGGCGAGCGCGTGGCAGCGCCCAAGGGCTTACATCAAGCCCTTGATCTTGGCGGCCATCTTTTCCGGGCTGGTGCCCGGCGGAAAGAAGGTCAGAAATCCGCCGTCTGGGCCCATCAGATAGACAATCGAGGAATGATCCATCGTGTAGTCCGCGCTGGAATCGTCGTCTTTGACCTTCTCATAGTAAACCCGGTATTCCTTGGCGATGGCCGCCGTTTGGGCCGCCGTCCCCGAAAGACCGATGAGGCGGGGATCAAATTGTTTGACGTAGTTGGCCATGACCTCGGTCGTGTCGCGCTCTGGGTCAATGGTGATGAAAATTGGCTGAACCCTGGCGCCCTCTGCGCCCAACGCCGACAAGGCACCCGACATGACCTGCAATTCCGTCGGGCAGACGTCGGGGCAAAAGGTAAAGCCGAAATAGATCAGCATGTATTTGCCCGCGTAATCGGCTTGGGTGACGTGTTTGCCGGTTTGGTCGGTAAGGGAGAACGGCCCGCCGATAGTGATCTTGCCGCTGCCGCTGCTCTGGCCTGATTGGCCCGCTTCGCCGCGTGCGGCCGTGCCGTTGCCCGCCTGCCAAATCCAGAATGCCGCGCCCAAGGCGACGATCAATACGACAACAAGGCCGATCACGGAAAAAAGGGACGGGTTGCGTTTCATGTTGTCCTCGGCATGTTTTGGCAGGCCTCTTGATCAGGTAGCTTGTTTTGCGCCTCACCCTCCACGATGATAGAGGAAAGGCTTATGCGTTATACTATAGAGGCAGGACATATGTTCATGGGTGACCAAATGACACGGGATCCGCGCGCCGGCTCCAGAGGTGGCCGCTCGCTGTTTCGTGCGCTCGCGCTGGTGGTCGCTCTGGCCGGTGTCGGATTTTGCGTCGATATGACAACCTCGTCGGCCCTAGCCGCCGACTCTAATTTGGGGCCAGGCCAGAATATCAGGCTCCCCGACAATGATCTGATTGAGGCCGCCCGTGACGGCGACATGGACCGCGTTAAAGCCGCGCTGCGACAGGGCATACCACCTGACGATGACGGCATAAGTCATGTGCCAGCTATTATAGTGGCGACGGAAGGCAACCATCTCGCCATTGTAAAATTACTCTTGGACAAGGGCGCCAATCCTGATCGCAAGGCGCGGGACGGTCGCACGGCACTCTCTGTTGCCGCCCAAGCTGGCCGCACCACCTTTGCCTCGGTTTTGCTCGCTCACGGGGCCAATCCCGATCGTGTCGCCGACCATGGCGACACGGCTCTGTTCATCGCTGTGCGAGCGCATCGAACAGCCATCGTTCAGATATTGCTGGAACATAAAGCCGATATTGGCGACACCGACCTTACGGGCCGCACCGTGCTTGATCTGGCCGATGAGCGTCATTTTGACGATATTGCACAAATGCTGAAGGCCGCAGGGGCCTAAGAATAGTTACATTGCCTCCATGCCCTTTTCGCACGACGCGCTCATCCCTATGTTCATGGGATAATGGAAAAATCTGAAAAGCCGACAAGTTCGGACCCCGCGCACGTAAAAACGCACTCGAAGGTAGCGCGTGACAAAGTCTCCGGGTTGAAAGATCGTTTGCATAAGGCCAGCGCGAAAATCGCCGGGGCCGATGCGCCGGGCTCTGAGGCGCAGCGCCACACCCGTGCCGATGTGCTGACGCACATCATGGCAGGCACGGCTTTCGGTGATGATGGCACGCCGCCTTGGCACCACATGGATGATGGCACGTTCTGCAACCCGCGCGGTAGCCCCAAGCGATCGCTGGGGCGCATGAAACATGCAGGGCCCTTCTTTTTTGAAATGCTCAAGCGCGGGGCACGCAAGGTCGAGATACCCGACGGCCATGTCGTGCCACGCGATCTGGCGACGCGCGCGCTGCAATCGCATATGGCCATGCCTGATGACTTTCTGACCTGGCTTGGCCATGCCGCCTTTCTCATTCGCATTGGCGGCCTCACGGTTTTAACCGATCCCTATCTCACCTCCAATGCCGGCCCTGCTGGTCTTGGCCCCAAGCGCTTTGTCAAATGCGGCGTGCCAATGTCTGACCTGCCGCGCATTGATGTGCTGGTGGTCAGCCATAATCACTATGACCATCTCGACGAGAAGGCACTGGCGCTGCTGCCACATAAGTCACACATGACGGTGATCGTACCACTGAAGCTTGGGAGCTTTTTTCGCGAGCGCGGCTTTACCAATGTCGTTGAACTGGATTGGCATGAGAGCCATGACATCAAGGGCGTGTCTGTGACCGCCTTGCCGGTGGTGCATTGGTCGCGCCGCTCGGGCTTTGACACCAACAAGACGCTCTGGGCCGGTTTCAAACTGACCACCAAGGATCACAACCTGTTCTTTGGCGGCGACAGCGGCTATGGCCCAGTGTTTGAAGAGATCGGCGCGCAATATGGGCCGTTTGATACCGCCCTGCTCGGCATCGGTGCCTATGAGCCGCGCCAAATGATGAAGGCATCGCATGCGACGCCCGAAGAAGCCGTGCAGATGGCGCTTGATCTCAAAGCGCGCCGCGTTGTCGGTATGCATTGGGGCACGGTGCTGCTGACTGTTGAGCCACCATTTGAGCCACCCGCACGGTTCCGCGCGGCAGGCGACGCCCAAGGTTTTGCCCACGACGATGTTTGGATCATGTCAATCGGCGAAACGCGCCCCCTTAGGGGTTGGCCGTCGAACCAATAACGACCAATCAATCGCTTAATTCATCTGCAATCCGGGCTACACTCTGGCCGCAATCAAAAGCAGCGAGCGGGGCGCGGATATGGCGGTTTTTGACGACGATCAGGGGGGCATGCGCTGGGTGCGCCGCCGCATCCTCAATCCTGAAATGCGCTTGGGCGAAGTCGAGTCCGGTCGGGTTCGTCTGCAGACCCTTGTGCTGTTGCGCTGGCTGGCCATTGCCGGTCAGCTTGTGGCGGTGCTGCTTGTTAGCGTTGGCCTTAACTTTCCGCTGCCATTGGGGATGTGTCTGCTCGCCATTTTGGCCTCGGCAGGCCTTAATATCTTCCTGACGTTGCGTTATCGCACCCCGGTACGCTTGCCCGATTGGCAGGCGGCGGTCTATTTCGCCATCGATCTTGCGCAACTTGCCGTTCTTTTGTTTCTCACCGGCGGGCTGCAAAATCCTTTCGCGCTTCTCTTCATGGCCCCCGTGACGATTTCGGCGACCACCTTGTCGCTGCGCAGCACGATCGCGCTGCTCGTTTTGTCGCTCATCTATGTGAGCTTGCTTGCCTTCTTTCATATGCCTTTGCCGTGGTGGCCCAACGAGGCATTCGCGGTGCCCGATCTCTACCTTGTTGGAAACTGGGCGGCGATCAGTCTGGGGCTGGCTTTCATGGCGGCCTATGCGTGGCGGATTTCGCAGGAATCAAAGCGTATGTCGGCGGCGCTCTCGGCGACGCAATTTGTCTTGGCCCGCGCCCAACGCTTGTCTGCGCTGGATGGTCTTGCCGCTGCCGCTGCCCATGAACTTGGCACGCCGCTCGGCACCATCGCTCTTGTCGCCAAGGAATTACTGCGCGGTGGCCTAACGCCTGAGGAGATGAGGGATGATCTCGATCTTCTCGCCAGTCAGGCTGAACGCTGCAAGGAAATTCTCGGGCGCCTGTCGCGCGAGCCGGTGGGCGAGGACGCGCTTTATTCGCGCTTGCCGCTGCATGTGCTGCTTGACGAAATCATTAATCCGCATCGCGATCTCGACGTCAATTTTGCCGTGTCGATCCTCGCAGGCGAACCCGAAGCCACCGAGCCTGAAATCTGGCGGCGACCTGAAATTCTCTACGGACTTGGCAATTTCATCGAGAATGCCGCCGACTTTGCTCGTTCCGAAGTGTCGTTGATCGTGGTTTACAGCGCTCACAAAATCATGTTGTCGATCATCGACGACGGTCCCGGCTTTGCGCCTGAAGTGATCGAGAGGCTCGGCGAGCCCTATGTCACGACAAGGCCGCGTAATCAGGGCCGGTCGGCCGATCCCGATGGCGAGCATGAGGGCATGGGGCTTGGGTTTTTCATCGCTAAGACGCTGTTGGAGCGCACCAAGGCGCGCGTCGAAATCAACAATCGGCAGGATGGCAATATCGGTGCTCAAGTCACGGTGATCTGGCCGCGCGAGGCCATTGAGGCCGACTCAGCCTTTCCGCTGAAGGCCTGATGCATTTAAGGTTTTGTTGATTTACCATGTATTTCAATATGTTGGCCTTCGCGGATTTTTCAGCCTAAAATCTTTTCACACCAAGATCCCCATGCCCCGACAAGGCAATCACGCGACAGGCCAAGAAGTGCAAAAAATGAACGACAAAGCCGAGGACATCGCCCGCCCCTTCATTCCTGAAGACAGGACGTTGCTTCTCGTTGACGACGACGCGCCGTTTTTGACGCGTCTCGCGCGCGCCATGGAATCGCGCGGCTTTGAAGTGACGATTGCCAATACCGTCAAGGATGGCAAAGAACAGGCCCGCGCTAAGAAGCCCGCTTTCGCTGTCGTCGATCTTCGCCTCGAAGATGGCAATGGTCTGGATGTCGTGGCTGCCATTCAGGACGTGCGCACCGACACACGCATTGTCGTCCTTACCGGTTACGGCAATATCGCAACCGCGGTCGCCGCCGTGAAACTTGGCGCGGTTGATTATCTCGCCAAACCCTCAGACGCCGACGCTATCGAGGCGGCTCTTCTGGCCAAAGATGGCGATAAGGCCGATCCGCCGGAAAATCCAATGTCGGCCGACCGCGTGCGTTGGGAACATATCCAGCGCATCTATGAGCTTTGTGATCGCAACGTCTCGGAAACCGCGCGCCGCCTCAACATGCATCGCCGCACTCTGCAACGTATCCTCGCCAAACGCGCCCCGCGCTAATTGCACGCCATTAATCAGGCAGCTTCGATTAACTTGATCGAAGAAAGCGTTTTCTTGTCCAATTGATCGCGCGTTATTTCAAGATCGTAATGAGCTTGAAGGTTCAACCAGAATTCTGCTGATGAACCGAAGGCACGCTCCAGCCGCAAGGCTGTATCAGGCAAAATATCACGCTTGCCGCCGACAATCGAACTGATGCGGTTGGCAGGCACGCCAAGTCTCTTGGCCAACGCATTGGCGCTCAGTTCCAGCGGCTTCATGAAATCTTCGGCCAGAACCTCGCCCGGGTGAATAGGTGTAATGAGTGCCATATGCCTGTCCTTCATGGACGAGAGAATGAAAACCCTTGATGGGTCAGTGATATCAACAATCTCGACGTCTTCTGCGCCGCCATTTTTCCAACGAAAGCAAATGCGCCACTGATCGTTGATGCGTAAAGACATCTGCCCACGGCGCGCGCCTTTCAACGCTTCCAACCGATTGCCTGGTGGAAAACGCAAGTCTTCCAAGGTGAGGCCCGCATTGATCTGCACCAGCTTGCGTAGTGCGGCGCGTTCAAACGCTCGAAATTGCCTGACCGGCTTTCGCTGCCAAACGCTTTCTGTGTCCTTATCGGCGAAACTTCGGATCATAGTAAAAATTAGTACGTTATACGTATAATGTTAAGGTTGGTTCATATCACTCCGGGTCGAGAAGCCGCATCACGCGGCGCGCGGCCATGCGCGCAAACAACAGCGTCACCGCCTTGCGCCGTGCCGGGGCCAAGTGCCCATCATGCGTGCCTTCGCGCAAAATCTCTGCGCCATATTTATCAGCAACAATATAGCCAACATCGTCAGGCAGAAGCTCGGCTGGAAATTCTGGTGGCACGGCAAAGAAAAAGCGGTCGCAATAGTCGAGATAGTCTTCCCATTTATGATCGGCCATATAATCGGCAACCGATGATTTGATCTCTATAATGACGATATCGCCTTTCGCGCCCAGCGCCATCATGTCGGCGCGCCGACCGCTTGCCAGCGTTAGTTCGGTCACGGGCGCAAAATTCATGGTGCCAAACAGTCTCGTGCAGCCACGCTGCACAGCAGCTGCGCTCGGCGATTGCCGCCCGTCGAAGGCCTGAAAGCTGTCTTCAGGCTCGCCGTCATCTGGCGTGTTGCCCAGCTCCGTCATGCCACAAGCCCCGCCTCGCTCAGGCAATGCCGCAGCAACCCGTTGCGCCGCATTTGGTCACGTGGATGGCCCGCTGCCCCTTGAATGGCAATGGTCACCAAGGCGTCAGCCGCCGACGCCAGATAGTATGATTGTAAATTGGGGCCTTCACCGCGCCGCGCCGTCAGCCCGCGAAAGGCCATGTCGCGTAATGCGCCCAAGGGCTCAAAGTGGCGAAACTCCGTTTCAATGAGGCTCCAGCCGCTCTCGGCAAAATCGACAAAGCCAAGCGGCCCGTCTTTCTTTCCCTCTGCCATATCGATGAGATTGCCGGGATTGAGATCGCCATGCACAAAGACAAGAGGCCCTTGCGCGCGCCGTGTCTCCCAAGCGTGCAAGATAGCGTCTGCGGCACGGTGCAATTCGGCATTGCCCAATTGATGGCGCGCCAGCGTCAGGCTGCGGGTGATGGTGTCGGCAAGTTTACTGCTCGCCACTGTCGCGCGCTTGGTCGCCGCGACAGTGAAATCGGCAATCGCTGCCCCGATGCGTTCGCCCAGCCTGTCGCGGTCGCGCGCAGGGCTCGACATCACGCGGTCGCTCGAAAGACGCAAGCCGTTCAGCGCTTCTAGGCGCAGCCAGCCCGCCAGCGGCGGTGCCGAGCCGATATAGGCATTGGCAAAGACGTTGGATGACACCAGACGCGGCACACGCACATAGTCGCTCGCCAACCCGTCGAGTAATGTCAGCGCGGCCACTTCGCGGTGATGCAGGGCTTCGCCATTGCCAAGGCCGCCATGGCGGCGCACGAGTTTGAGCATCGTGTCGTCGCCCAGATCATAAACCGAGCCCCAGATGCCTTCACCGGCAAGACGCCATTGGCTGAACGCGGGCAACGTCGAGGTGAAAGGGGCGACCTCCTTGTGGAGCGCTTGAAGTGTGGCTGTATCGAACATGGCCGCGAGGATAGTGCGAAATCCTCAATTCGTCGAACCCGAACCCCAGCATAAAAGAAGGGCGGCTCAATGAGAGCCGCCCTTTAAAGGATCATAGTTTTGGAGGACGCTACAAATTACTCGGCAGCGGCAATCGTGACGTTCTTCAATGCATCCACATTGCCACCGAAGTTGATCTTCTGGAGATAACGAATGCCGTCTTCGGCAATGTCGTCACCAATCATGCGGTCGCCTTCCAGCTTCAACTCATCCATATCGACATAAGTCGAATAGAAAGCGCGGGTACGGTCGGTAATGATGCCAGCCTTCAGCAGCGTCTTGATGAGAACGCGGAAGATGTTGGTGGCTTCCTTCATGTCTTCGCGACGCTTCTCGTCAGAAATGGCGTCAACCATCTCAGCCGTTACCTGCTGCCACTCAATGCCGAATTCCTTGTAGAGGATCTGCTTCTGTTCCGGGTTCACCAGATTGAACAGCAGCGTCTGGAAGCACTCGGCTGCCCAATCTTCGATGATATCCTGTTCTTCTGCTGACAGCTTGGGAATGGTGCGGTCGGCCCAGATCTTACCGAACTTGTGATGGAAGGCTTCGTCCGTCATGACGAGTTGCATCAGCTTGACCAGCAGCGGATCGCGCGCCTTGCTGTAGAACGTGGCGAAAGCGCCCATCGCGAGGCCTTCGACCAGCATCTGCATACCGACGATCTTCTTATAAACTTCGCGCGCGCCAACGATGTCGGTGAGCAGGTCGCCAAGTGTCTGGCCGACGGGGAGGGGCTTACCCCAACGCGCCTGAATGTATTTGGAAAAGCCAGTGACGTGGCGGGCTTCTTCGCGCGTCTGGTTGGCAGCATACTCCTGTGCGCCGGGATCGCGCAGCACATGGCAGAGGCTCGATGACAGGTTCAGCGCGCCTTGCTCACCATGCAGAATGGAGGAAAGCATCCAGCGCACGCTTTCATTGGCAAAGCGAACGCGTTGCTTTTGTGTCAGCGCCTGAAAGCTCGGCAAGTTCAGCTCGATGAAGAATTCTTCGGGCATGATGAATTCGTTTTCGATGTCGAAGGCTTCGCTGTAATCGATATATTTCGTATCCAGCGGATCCCAGAAATGGTCATGCGTGGCCGAGATGATCTTATCAAAAGCTGTGGAGCGCGCGTTATAGCGATCCACATTCATCATCGCCGGAAAATCGTCCGGGGCGACGGCGTCATAGGCTTCGTCTTTGGTAATCTGGCGAACGTCGCTCATCTGGCTTCTCTCCCAATATCCTGAATGATCGTGTCGTCACATTCCCCGCTGAACGCAAGCCTTACGCTGGGGAAAGGACAAACTCTTACTTACAATTACATAAGCAAAGGTTGGCTAGGGTCAAGATAAAAGTGACGGTTCCGTCATTTTTGAGCCGATTTTTCAGATTATTGGTGAATGGGTCGTTAGTTTCACGATTGTAAGTTGTTGAATTTTCTACGGAAGTCGTTGCAGTTCCGCCATTTTGTGCCATCGTAGGCAACATAAGGGACGTGACCGCTTCGTTTGCAGATGGTGGGGACCACCGGCAAGAGATAGAGAGTGGCGCGCCAAAGGGGAGGGGTAATCTTGACGGATTACATGTGTTGCGCGTGCTCCATCATCGCGAGCCCGCGGATATGCCTGTCAGAAACCTCCGAGGTCCGGCCGAGTTTATGCCGGTAAATGATCTGTGTGATGTTCCGCATGCAGATAGTTTGCCGGTGGAAGAGAACTGGAAATCGTAATGTGTCTGCCGTCCGTAAACCGGTCGGCGGTGAGGGAGACAAGTATCAATGATTAAGTTTCTTGAAAATTTAGTGTTTCGGTTGCGTGCTATCATTTTGATAACGCTAGCCGTGGCAACGGCCTTTGGCCTTTACTTCGCGTTCAATCTGCATATGACCGCTGGCTTTGATAAACAGCTACCGATCGGTCACGAATATGTGAAAACCTTCCAGCAATACCGCGACCAACTGTTTGGCTCGAACCGCATCATCGTGGTTCTGGAGCCCAAGTCCGGTGATATCTGGACCAAGGATTTTTTCAAGACTTACAAGAACCTGACCGACGACGTCTTCTTCCTGCCCGGTGTATCGCGTCAGACTGTGACCTCGCTGTGGACACCCAATACCCGTTACCGTGAAATCACGGAGGATGGTATCAGCGCCGACGACGTAATTTCCGGCAAGGTCACCGCCAATACGATGACGCCGGAGGCTTTGCAAAAAATCCAAAGCAACGTTATTCGCGGCGGCTTCGTGGGCCGTCTCGTTTCCAATGATTTTACGTCGGCTATGGTGACTGCCGAATTGCAGGATTTCGACCCGTCCACCGGCAAGAAGCTCGATTATTTCGATCTCGCCTCTAAGCTCGAAAAACAAATTCGCCAAAAATACGAAAATGACCACTACACGGTTCGCATCATCGGCTTTGCAAAGTCGGTCGGCGATATCGCGGATGGGGCCAATGGTGTGATGGTGTTTTTCCTTGCCGCCTTCGCGCTCACAGCCATAGCGGTCTATCTCTATTCGAGTTCCGTATTGCTCACCTTCGCCACGCTCTTTTCGTCGGTGACGTCGGTAGTCTGGCAATTCGCCCTACTTAATCTATTAGGTTACGGCCTCGATCCCTTGGCCATTCTTGTGCCCTTCTTGGTTTTTGCCATCGGTGTTAGTCACGGGGTGCAGCAGATCAACCTCATTACCACCGAGCTGGGTGAAGGTAAGTCGGCGGAAGAAGCGGCACGCGTCAGCTTCTCCGGCTTGCTCGTTCCTGGCACGATGGCGCTCATCACCGCTCTGGTCGGCTTTGGGACGCTCTACCTCATTCCCGTTGGCATGATCCGTGAGCTCTCCGTCACCGCCTCGATCGGTGTCGCTCTCAAGATCATTACCAACCTCATTATGCTGCCACTCGTCGTCAGCTACATGAGGTTTGACGCTGGCTTCGTCGCTCGCGTCAATCGCTCGCGTCACTTCCGCCTCAAAATTATGCGCCTATTGGGCCGCGTGGCCGAGCCGCGCATCGCCGTTGTCACGCTTCTTATCTCCTTTACGCTGTTTGGTTTTGCGGTCAATGAAAGCCGCTATCGCCATGTCGGTGCGCTCCATGCGGGCACACCGGAACTGCGTGAAGACGCGCGCTACAATGTCGACAGCCGATATATCGCGGCGAATTATTCGCTGGGTCTCAACCTGTTGACCGTTGTCGTTGAAACCCCGCCGGATGCTTGCGTCAATTACCCGACGCTCGAATATCTCAATCGTTTCTCCTGGTACATGGAAAATCAGGCGGGCGTCGCGCTCGTTGTCTCTCTACCTTTCGCCGTCAAAGGCTCATCGGCGGGCTGGAACGAAGGCAATCTGAAATGGAACGACATTCCACGTAACAAGGATGCGCTCGCCCAAGCGGTGGCGACTGTGCCAGGGTCGGCAGCCTTGATGAACCAATCCTGCACCATTTTGCCGGTACAGATTTTCTTGACCGACGCAAAAGCGACAACCATCAAGCCGGTTGTGCAGGCGGTGAAAGACTTCCGTGCCGCTCATCCCATGAAAGACGTCAATATTCGTCTTGCGTCGGGCAATATGGGCGTTCAGGCGGCCGTAAACGAGGAAATCTCGAAATCAGAACTGCCGATGATGCTCTGGGTCTATGTCGTCATCATCGCGCTTGTCACGATCACTTATCGTGACTGGCGTGCGGTCATTGCCTGTTGCTTGCCGCTCACCTTTGCCACCTTCTTTGGTTATTGGTTCATGGAGGTGCTGCAGATCGGCCTCACCATTGCCACCCTGCCTGTGATGGTGCTGGCGGTCGGCATCGGCGTTGACTACGCCTTCTATATCTACAACCGCGTGCAGTTCCATCTGGTCGAAGGCAAGAACATCACTGAGTCCCTGCAGTTGGCTTTGGAAGAAACCGGTATGGCGACATTCTTCACCGCCATCACGCTGGCCATCGGCGTCTCGACATGGGCCTTCTCTGCCTTGAAGTTCCAGGCCGATATGGGGCTGTTGCTGACCTTCATGTTCATGGTCAACATGGTCATGGCTGTGACGGTGCTGCCAGCTGTTGCGGTGATCCTCGACATGGTCTTCCCGCGCGGCGCACCTGTGAAGCGTCGTTCAAACTTCATGTCGCATTGATCTGATTGCGGCACTCAATAAAAAGACCCGCGCTGGTTATTCAGCGCGGGTCTCTTCGTATCTGTGTATGAGGGATCTCCGAAGAGCGGGTCTTAGGCTGTCAGCTTGACCGGCATTTCCTTGATGCCTGCGATGAAGTTTGAGCGCAGACGCCGCACCGGCCCCGACACATGAATATCGGGAAAGCGCTTCAGCAGTTCTTCAAACAAGACGCGCAACTGTAATTCCGCCAGCCGCGACCCAAGGCAGAAATGCTGGCCCACACCAAAGCCAAGCTGTGTGGCAGCGTCTTTGTGGATGTAGCGCGCCACATCGAAGCGAAACGGGTCAGCCCATTTTGTCTCGTCACGATTGGCCGACGCATACCACATCACCACCTTGTCGCCCTTGGCGATCTTTTGGCCGCCGATTTCGGTATCCTGGGTCGCCGTGCGCCGCATATGCAGCACCGGACTCACCCAGCGGATGATTTCCTGCACGGCGCTTGGCGTGAGCGAGGGATCGGCCAGAAGTTTGGCGCGTTCGCCGGGGTTCTCGCTCAATGCGAGCAATCCGCCTGAGATCGAATTGCGCGTTGTTTCATTGCCTGCCACCACCAGCAAAATAAACGTGCCGATATAGGAAGCAAAACTCATCGGTTCAGCTTTGCCCTCTGCATTGGGAATATTGGAATGCGCCAGCATTGAGATCAGATCTTCGCCGGGCTTTTCCAACCGCGCTTGCCAGAGGCCGGCCGCATAGGTCGCCATCTCCATGATGCATTGGCGCATATAATCGTCTGAGACGCGCAGCTCTGGATCGTCTTCACCCACTGTGGCGTTCGACCATTCAAATAGCTTCGGCCCGTCGCTGTCAGGCACGCCAAAAAGCTCAGCCAGCACTTCGATCGGCAAGGCAGCGGACACCGCATCGACGAACTCAACCTCAGTGCCATTGGCGCCGCGTGTCGCCAGTTGGTCAAGCAGCCGCGTCACGCGGGTACGGATGCGCTCCTCCATGCCGGAAATGCGTTTAGGCACAAAGCCCGGCGTTACCATGCGCCGATAAGCGCCATGTTCGGGCGGATCAAGCGAGATCATGCTCGCTTCGGTATTGTTCTCATCGATTTCGTTTTCATTAAAAATCCGATGCCCGCCCATGTCCTTGGCCGACGAGAACAGCTTGGGGTTTTTTGAAATCGCTTCAATGTCATCATAGCGCGTGATCGCCCAAAACCCGGCCGCGTCGACTTCCGGGTTCCAATAGACGGGGCATTCGCTGCGTAATTTTGTGAACACAGCTTGATGCGCGTTTTGCATATAGAGGTCTGGATCTTTCAGGTCCGGGCCACCATCAAGTGTCAATTTTTCAGCTTTAGGCCTGAGCATTTTATTCTCCCTCGTCTCCCTGACGAGGAGGATAGGCCGCAACTCTCGATCCGCTCAAGCGGCTGTGAACGTCAGACGCCTAACCGACCGAAAACCCGACGGCAGCTTCAAGCTCTGCAAGGGCCACCGCGGGATCGCCGACCTTGATCGTGGTCATACCAAGCGCCTTGGCCGGTTTGAGGTTGATCCCCAGATCGTCGAGATAAACGCAATGAGCAGGCGACACCTTCAGCGTCTCGCAGGCCAGTTCATAGATGCGTGGATCGGGCTTGCGAATGCCGAGCTTGGAGCTTTCGATCACATGATCAAACAGCGCCATCACCTCTGCCACCTGTGCGGCCTTGTCGGCGCTGCGCGCCATGCCCGCCCCTTTGCCTGCGGGCACATTATTGGTGATGCAGCCGACTTTAACGCGCGCCTTGCACGCTTTGAGCGCGGCGACGACGGCGGGTCGAATATCGCCTGAAAGGAGCTCGACGACGGCGCGCCCACGCACCTCATGGCCTTTGGCGAGCGCCTCTTGCGCAAATAATTCGTCGAATTGCTCCAGCGTCACTTCCGAGCGCTCAAACAGCGCCCAGGCATTGGTATCGGGATTGGTCGCGTTGAGGCCGCGAATAAAATCCTTGGGCAAACCACGCGCTTCTTCATAGCGCGCGAAGGCTTCAAACGGGCTCGACGTGAGCACGCCACCAAAATCCCAGATCACTGCTTCAATCATTATCTTCCCCGAACGCCTCTTCTCAATTTTGCTGGCCGGACCCTACACTGGCATAAGCATCAGCAAAAGCGGCCAAAAGGCACTAAGACCAACAAGAAAGAAACGCTCGCCATGAAATCTATTCTCATCACATCAGGCCTCATTCAAATCACCGTGGGGTGATGCAAGGCTGGATCATTACGGCCATGTACAGCGGCATGACACCCTTTGGGCCGTTGAAAAATTCCAAACGCGTCCTGCAATGTCACATCGACAATATCATGATGAGCTTGCTGCAATTTGCCATCGCCACCGTCCTTCCAGTGATCCCGGTAGGGGCAGGTTGGCTTCTCATCATTGGCTCATGGGTCAATGCCCAGATATTCCTCGTCCACGCCATGTCAGAGAAGGGCTATATGAAGCATCGCGCGGTGTCGCTTGTCACCTTCGCCTCGTTTGCACCCTCACGGTTGCCTATCCTTGGCTCCTGATCACATGGCTTCAGTTGCCCTGAGAGAAGGCTTTAACGTTTTTTGACGAGGCAGTCCTGGCCTGCGGCCTTGAGGCTTGCGCATGCCCTATTGGCCACCGCCTTGCTGGCAAAGCCCGCCGCTCGCACGCGGTACCAGACGCCCTTGCTACCAAGGTCGGCCTTTTCAATATCCAGCGCATGGGCTTCAAGAATGCTGTGATGCTTGGCTGAAATCTTTTTCCACGCCGCCTTTGCAGAGGCGTCATCGCGCAAAGCGAGAAGCTGCACGACATAGGCGCCGCCTGCTTGTGGCACGACGGCTGCTTTGGCTAGGGTGGCCGGTTTGGCGGCTTCAACGGGTGCGACAGCTTCTGGGGCTGCTTCGGCGGCTGGTGCCGGGGTTTGTGCAGCTTCACTTGGCGCGGCTTCGCTCACTTCGTCTTGAGGCGCAGGTGTTTCGTCTGTGGTCGGGGCAACGGTGTCAGCCGTCATTGGTGCGCTTGGAGCAGCGGCAATCAATTGCTCGCTCGGCGATAGCTCGCGTTGCGGGGCGGGCGCTTGGGCCACCACATCGGGCGACACAGGGGCGACGCCGCCTTGCTGGTTGCTGGTCAGGGCCAAAAAGATACCGCCCGCGATGATCAGGCCCAGCACCGCGACGATGATGAGCCGCGCATGGCTGCCACCCGCACGCGTTTCTTCCGCCGTGTAGATGATTTCAGGCTCCGGCGGCATGGGGCGGATGTCGCTGTCGCGCCCACCCGTTTCATGATCACCATGATGTTGGCCATCTGGATGGCCACCGCCCGAATCTGAAAAGCCCGACCCTGCTGAAAGCGTCATGCGCGCCGACGGGTCGATGGTCGATGGTTCGGCCTCTCCCTTGCGGGCAAGCAGGTCACTGGTCAAAGAGGCGGGCTTTTTAGACATAGGCTATCTTTCTGGATCGCGCTCAGGCGGCTCCGCGGAGCGACGTGTCGGCGAAATTACCCGACACAAGCGGAGATGTCTCCCGCCCCATGAGCCGATCTGACAAAAAGCCCCATAATTCACCAATTTCGTGGGGTGATTTGGTCTGCGAAGCGATTTCCATGACCGTTCGCCCATCAATCATGCTGGAAGCGAAGTCGATTCTCTGGTGAATGATCGACGGCGCGACGGGGCCGTGATGGGACAGGGCAATCACGGCCTCGGTGGTGATGCGCGCGCGCGGAGCGGCCCCGTTCACCGCAAAAACCAGTGGTTTATTGAGTTCTTCGCACAGACGCACCGTAGCACCCGCCGCCCTGAGGTCATGCGGGCTTGGGCGCGTCGGGATGACCACGAGGTCTGACATGCCAATGACCTGGCCAATGGTCGAGGTAATGGCTGGTGGCGTATCAATGATGACGAGCCGCACGCCACCGTCTTTCAGCCGCGCGAGGTCATTTTTCAGACCATCAATCGAGGCTCTGACAAAAAAGGGGCGTTCGGCTTCGCGCGCATTCCACCATTGCGATAGGCTACCTTGCGGATCGGTATCGACCAGCGCCACGGGTCCGGCCTCGCGGCGTTCTGCTTCCACAGCAATATGTCCCGCTAGCGTTGTTTTGCCCGAACCACCTTTTTGTGATGCAAACGCGATGACGTGCATTCTTTGAACCTCCCAGTCCGTTGCAGGCGTGATGTAAGATCGAAGACAACAAGCATCCCGTAAGGCGCGCCCGACGCCTGACAGGCAGTGAGACTCTTGAGAGGTTACGGCAGAAAGCGGAACACGCGAATCAGCTCCCCCCGGAGACAATACGCACACTAGTAGCTGACCCATTTTGGCTCAACATTTAGGATGAGTGTGGATAACTACCCCTAGCAAGAGTGTCTAACGAGTCACACCCACAAAGGGCCCTCAACGCGGCATCGCGCCAACGGTTTGCACCATGGCCGTCGTCAGGCGGCTTATGTCGGCGCTTTCGATGATGAGCGGCGGCGTCAGATAGACGACGCGTCCAAACGGCCGAATGAAGACGCCTTGCTCGATAAATTGCCGTTTCAGCGCTTCAGGATCTTTGATGGCCTCACATTCGATGACGCCAATGGCCCCCTTAACGCGCACGTCAACCACGCCGGGGAGTTTTCGCGCCGGTTCCAGCTCGCGTTTGAGCTGCGCTTCGATGGCGGCGACTTGCGCGATGCGGGGTTCGCGCTCGAATAGATCAAGCGAGGCATTGGCTGCCGCGCAGGCCAGCGGATTGCCCGTATAGGTTGGCCCGTGCATCAGACAGTTGGCGGCGCTATCGCCCAGAAACGCCTCAAACACATGCGCCCGCGCGACGGTGGCCGCCAGCGCCATCGTGCCGCCGGTCAGCGCTTTGGAGAGCGTCACAATGTCGGGCACGATGCCTGCTGCCTCGCAGGCAAACATGGTGCCCGTGCGCCCGAAGCCGACAAAAATTTCGTCAAGGATCAGCAACACGCCATGCCGGTCGCAGGCCTCGCGCATGGCTTTCAGCGTTTGCGTATCATGAAAGATCATACCGCCTGCGCCCTGCACCAGCGGCTCGGTGATGACGGCGGCCACTTGGTCTTTGTGCGTTTTCAGAAAATCATCAAAGGCGGTGACACGTTCCGGTGTTGTCGGTAGGTCAGTGATGAATTGTTCTGCCAGCGTGCCTTTGAAGAGCGTATGCATGCCTTCATCGGGATCGCAGACCGACATGGTCGCCAGCGTGTCGCCGTGATAGCCGCCGCGAAAAGCGACAAACCGCGTGCGGCCTGTCTCGCCCTTGTTGATCCAATATTGCACCGCCATCTTCATGGCGATTTCAACGGACACCGAGCCCGACTCTGAAAAGAACGTATGCCCCAGATCGCCGGGCAACAGTTCGGCGAGCCGCGTGGCCAGCGTTACCGCAGGCTCATGCGCGAGGCCACCCAGCATCACATGCGGCATTTTTTCAAGCTGTGCCGTCACCGCCTGCGCAATATGAGGATGATTGTAGCCATGCGCCGCCGTCCACCACGACGACGTGCCGTCGATCAACTCGCGCCCATCATCCAGCGTTAGCCGCACACCCTTGGTCTTCACCACAGGCAGCGCCATCGGCGTGGTCTGCATCTGCGTATAGGGCAACCAGAGGTGTTTTGCGCCGTCTGCCAGCCATTTGGGCGGATGGGGCACAAGCGGATTGGCGGGGGGCAGGGACATGGGGCAGACCTTTCATCAATCGACCTGCATATAGGCGGATTTTAGCCCCGCTTGGCAAGGTCGCCCCGATCAGCTAAACAAGGCCTCGGTGCCGCGAAGGGTGCCGCCGTCCGAGAAAGAGGAACTCACCTTCGCCAATGATCTGAGATGACGCTGCGCCTTTGCGACCCCCTCACTTGTTTGCCGTTGCTTCGGACCAACGACGCTCAGACAACAGGAGGATTCCGTGGCGACGGACCCATCAACGACCCCCGAAACTGAAATCGACGCGCTGGCCGAATACAAAATTCGCGCGGGCAAATTGCTGAAGGATTTTGCTAGCGCCGACAAGCGCCGGGCCTTTGGCGCGGCCTATCGTCTGGCGAGCCTTTGGCCTGATGGCAATGCCAACGAACTACTGGCCGATAAATCGCGCGTGCAGCGCAAGCATGCGCTGGCCGTCATCGCGCGCGAAATGGGCTTCCGTGACTGGCAGCATCTGACCGAAGAGGCCCATATCGAATTGCCTGCCTTTGATACCGCCCGGCTTTTTTCTGCCCGCAGCGGCTTCTATCTCAATTCGTGGTTCGTCACTTATGATGAAGCCAAGGCGGCGCTCACGCAAAAGGGCCGTTTCCTCTTTCCCTATCGCCATCAATTCGTGGTCTGCGAAGCGGGGCTTTTGGTCGGGCTTGGCATCGACGTGAAGGATCCCGATTGGGACGCCATCGGGCGCGATTGGGCAAAGCCGCTCGACGCATCAGCGCATTATCGCCTGAACCAGAAACTTGTGCGCATCGTTCCTCCCGTGGCAGAACGCAAACGCCCCTCGAAGGCCTGACCGATGGATAAGGAAAAAAGACGCCAGCTTGTGAGCGCCTATAAGGAAAAGAAACCAACGCCCGGCGTCTTCGCTGTGCGCTGCCTTGTCACGGACGAGCGCTGGATTGGCCCAAGCCGAAACCTCGAAGCGCAACAAAATGGCATTTGGTTTCAACTGCGCATGGGGTCCCATCGCGTCACGGCGCTACAAGCCGCGTGGAACACGCACGGGCCGGACAATCTTGTCTATGAGATTGTGGATAGCATCGAAGACGAAGACCTGACGCCCTATCTTCTGCAATCGCTGCTCAAGGAACGTCTGGTCTTTTGGCGCGAAGAACTTTCAGCCGACCTTGCGATTGGCTGAAACGTCCTTCTCCGAAGGGCAGCTATGGGCAGGCATGGAAGCGATGCCGAGTTTTTTGAACAGCACTTGATCCTTGTCGGCTTCCGGGTTCTTGGCGGTCAAGAGTTTATCACCGACAAAAATCGAATTGGCTCCCGCCATGAAGCACAGCGCCTGTTGTTCGTCTGACATCAACTCGCGCCCAGCGGCGAGGCGCACAATCGATTGCGGCATGATGATGCGCGCCACCGCGATCATGCGCACGAAATCGATGGGATCGACTTTTTCACTCATGCCCAGCGGCGTGCCTTCCATTGGCATTAGCATGTTAATCGGCACGCTTTGGGGATGCTCGGGCAAATTGGCCAGAGCCTTCAACATGCCCAGACGATCTGCCTGGCTCTCGCCCATGCCGACAATGCCGCCAGAGCAAACATTGATGCCCGCGTTGCGCACGCGTTCCAGCGTATCGAGGCGATCTTGAAACGTTCGTGTCGTGATGACGTTAGGGTAATATTCTTCCGACGTGTCGATATTGTGGTTGTAATAGTCGAGACCGGATTGCGAGAGGCGGTGCACCTGCTGGCCCGACAACATGCCGAGCGTCATGCAGGTTTCCATGCCCATGTCTTTGATGCCTTCGACCATGGCGCAGACCGCGTCCATGTCGCGGTCTTTAGGCTCGCGCCAGGCGGCTCCCATGCAATAGCGTGTCGCACCTGCGTCCTTGGCGCGCCGCGCCTCGCTCAGCACCTTTTCCACTTCCATCAGTTTCGACGCCTTAAGGCCGGTGTCGAACTTTGAGCTTTGTGCGCAATAGCCACAATCTTCCGGGCAGCCACCCGTCTTGATCGAGAGCAGCGTGGACATCTGCACTTCATGCGCCTTGAACCAGCGGCGATGCACAAGCTGCGCCTCAAACATCAAATCGTTGAACGGCAGATCCCACAGCGCCTGTAGTTCGTCCTGCGCCCAGTCGTGGCGCACATCATTGGGATTGGTGCGGGCGACAACCGACGATTTCGGGGTCTTGGTGCTCTCATCGATTTGGGTCTGGATGCTCATGGACGGGTCATTCCCCTGATGAAAATGGGGTGGAAAGGTGAGTTTTGCCGAAGCATAGGCAGCTTTCATCGCAATGCAAGGCGCGGTAGGCTCCCCATCGAAATCCCATACGCCATCAAAGGTTAGCTGCCATGCGGGCAATACGCTGCGTCAACTATGGGGAGCCGTCAGGCCTCCATGTTGAAAATCTCGATGAACCCGTGCCCGGTCCCGGCCAGGTGCTGCTGGCGGTCGAAGCGGCGGGCCTTGGTTTTGTCGATGCGCTGCTGGTGCGCGGCACCTATCAGGTCAAGATGCCGCTTCCTTTCGTGCCGGGCTCTGAGGTTGCCGGCACTATTGAAGCGGTGGGCGAGGGCATTTCTGGTGATCTCATCGGCGCGCGCGTCATGGCGCTCTCCAATCGCGGGGCCTTGGCCGAAAAAGTCGTACTGCCTGCCACCCTCTGCACCACCATTCCCGACGATATGAGCGCAGAAGCCGCTGCGGGTTTTCTCGTCTCCTATTGCACGGCACTCTATGGCCTTCAGACCTGCGGCCATTTGCAGGCGGGCGAGACGATCCTTATCCTCGGCGCGGCAGGCGGTGTCGGCATGGCCGCCATTGATGTCGCCAAGGCCATGGGCGCGCGCGTCATTGCTGCCGCCTCCACGGCAGAAAAACGCGCCGCCGCCAAAGCGCATGGGGCCGACATGGTAGTTGATTATTCTCAGCCCGAATGGCGCAAGGCGCTCGATGCGCTTGTCGAAAAGCGTGGCGTCAATGTCGTCTATGATCCGGTCGGTGGGGCCTATTCCGAAACCGCCTTTCGCTGTCTCGTGCCGGGTGGCCGCCACCTTGTGGTTGGTTTTGCCAATGGCGAAATCCCTAAATTGCCCTTGAATCTCGCATTGTTAAAACGCGCTTCGTTGGTCGGCGTCGATTGGGGCGGCGAGATTCGCGCGAACCCGCAAGTGAACGGCCCGCTGCTGCATCAACTCATCGACTGGGTGGTGGCCGGTAAAATCCATCCCGAACCCACGGCAAGTTTTCCGCTGGCGCAAGCAGGTGACGTGCTGCAACGCTTACTCACGCGCAACATGATCGGCAAGCCCGTCATCCGAGTGAACGCGTGATGGACTCGCTCGATACATTCGTCACCGCCAAGCTCGACGCTCTTGAAGCGCAAAGCCTGCGCCGTCGCCTCATCGAAACGGATCGCTTCAACGATGTTGAAGTGCATCGCAATGGCCGCACGCTCATATCCTTCTGCTGCAACGACTACCTCAACCTCTCGCATCACCCCGCTGTCATCGCAGCGGCCAATGCCGCAACAACGCGCTATGGCACAGGGTCGGGCGCGTCGCGTCTCGTCACCGGCAATCATCCGCTCTTTGCCACATTGGAAGCACGGCTGGCAAAGCTGAAACAGGCCGAAGACTGCGTTGTCTTTGGTTCGGGCTATCTCGCCAATCTTGGCATCGTGCCGACGCTGGTGAGCGAGCCTGACATGATCCTAGCTGATGAGCTGTCTCACTCTTGCTTGCTCACCGGCACAAAGCTGTCGGGTGCCAGCGCGCATATTTTCCGCCACAATGATCTGGTCCACGTCGAAACTTTGCTCAAAGCGCATCGTAGCGCGGCCCGCCATTGCCTCATTTTGACGGACGGCGTCTTCAGCATGGACGGCGATCTCGCGCCTGTTGCAGAGCTTGCAGCGCTTGCCGACAAATACGACGCATGGCTGATGACCGACGACGCGCATGGCATTGGCGTTCTAGGCGGCGGGCGCGGCTCCAGTTTCATCAATGGCGTCAAAGTCCATGTGCCACTACAGATGGGCACGCTCTCCAAAGCCATCGGCTCTTACGGCGGCTATATCTGTGCGTCGAAAGCGGTCTGCGATTTTCTGCGTACCCGCGCGCGCACCTTGATCTATTCAACCGGCCTTGCGCCCGCGCAGGCCGCCGCCGCCATCGCCGCCATTGATGTGATCGAAGGCGATGCAGATTACGCCGCGCTGCCGGTTGCCAAAGCGCAGAGCTTCACCCGCGCGCTCAACCTTGCGCCCGCCACCAGCCCCATCGTGCCGCTCATTCTGAGCGATACCGACGAAACGCTGGCCGCGTCAGCGCTGCTTGAAGCCGAAGGTTTCCTCGTCACCGCCATTCGCCCGCCCACCGTGCCCGCAGGCACGGCGCGGCTGCGCTTCACGTTCACTGCGTGCCACAGCGACAAAGACATCGCGCGCCTTGCCGCCCTTGTGAGCCGCCGCATCCTGCCCGGCAAGGCTGCCCAATAATCGTTGAGTTAACATGACCACCATCTTCGTCACATCTTCAGGCACTGACATCGGCAAGACCTATGTCTCGGCCATGATCATCCGCCAACTGCGTGGCCTAGGCCTGCCCGTTCAGGCCTTGAAGCCCGTTGTCAGCGGCATTGATGAAACAACTTTCCCCGACAGCGATCCGGCAATGCTTCTCGCGGCTTTGGGCGAAGAGGTTTTATTCGACAATATTGATTTGTTATCGCGCTGGGTATTTGAGCCCGCGCTCTCGCCCGACATGGCCGCGGCGCGTGCTGGCGTCACCATCGACTTTGACGAACTCGTCAACCATTGCAAAGCGCGTGAGCGTCTTCACGACCCCCTCGTCATCGAAGGTGTCGGCGGTTTGTTAGTGCCATTGAACGCTGACAAGACGGTGCTCGACTGGATGCAGGCCTTGAACGGCCCCGCCTTCGCGCCGCTCCTCGTCGTTGGCTCTTATCTCGGCACGATCAGCCACACGCTGACGACGCTCGATGTGATGCGTCGCAACGATCTGGAGCCTCGCGCCATTGTGGTGAGTGAATCTTTGTCAAACCCCGTGCCGCTTGCCGAAACGGTTGAGGTCCTATCGCGCTTCACCGGCGCGACACCGATTGTCCCGGTGCCGCGCCATGGTGAAGCGGATCTGGCTGGATTGTTTATTTAGGGCCGAACAACCACCAAAGAATAAGTCCCAGCACCGGCAGTGCCAGAACGACGACAACCCAGATGGCTTTCCAAATGGGTTCGGCCGAACTCTGTACGATTTTGATGATCGCATAAATATCCAGAACCAAAATAATCAGTCCAAGGATGCCGCCGTAGCCGTGTCCAAACATCATCTATTTGCTCCGTGTTCGTTATGGGTACGATAATTTAGTCATCGAAATTAGACTAAAGCAGGGCAGGCGTTTCAACGCCTTCATGTTGCAACAACCACTTCTTGGTTGGCAAGCCGCCACCAAAACCCGTCAGTGACCCATTTGTACCGATGACGCGATGGCACGGCACAATGACCGGGATAGGATTTTTGCCATTGGCCAGCCCCACCGCGCGCACGCCTTTGGGGTTGTTGATGGTGCGCGCAATATCGCCATAGGATCGCGTGTGCCCAAATGGGATTTCCAAGAGGGCGCGCCAGACGCTGAGTTGAAAGTCTGTGCCCTGCGGGGCGAGCGTCAGATCGGTAAATTCTGTTCGCTTGCCCACAAAATACTCGTTGAGGGCCGCCACCGCCTGATCGAGGTGCATCTGCGCTGCCACCGGGCCTTGCGCCTTGGCGTAGCTGCGTTTGATCTCACTGGGAAAAACCACAGCCACCAGCCCGTCTTCGCTGGCGGCGACCTGCAACACACCGATCGGCGTCTTAAGATGCGTAACGGCCAACTCGCTTGCAATTTTTGTTGTCTTTGCTTTCGCCTTCGCGCTCATTTCGCTGCCTCCGTTTGTGTTTTTATTTCCGGCACCATCCACAAAAGTAGCGCCGCATAGCCGCGCCATGGATGCCAGCGCTCCGACATAGCTTCAAGCGCCTTGGTGGTGATGAGCGTCGGGCCGTCGCTTGCTGCCTTGCGCAAGCCCAGATCGGCCGCAGGGAAGGCGTCTGGTTCGCCCACCGCTCGCAAGGCAATGTAATGCGCTGTCCACGGACCAATACCGGGCACCGCGCAAAGCTCAGCAATTTTTTCATTCAATGTGGCGCTGGGCGAGAACGTCACTTCACCGCTTGCCACAGCGCGGGCAAATCCATGCAGCGTCTTGATGCGTCCACCCGTTAGCCCCAGGCCCGAGAGGTCGGCGTCTGCTAAGGCTTGGGCTGACGGGCAATAATGACTGATCGCGCCGTCTGGCTCGGCCAAAGTCTCACCGCAGCGCGCCACCACGCGCCCTGCCAGTGTCGTCGCGCCTTTGACCGACACCTGTTGGCCGATAATGGCGCGAACGCCCAGCTCAAACCCATCAAAGGCGCCGGGCACGCGAATGCCGCCAGCTTGCTCCAGCCGTGCCGCCAGCATCGGGTCTGTGCCAAGCGCGGCTGCAATGGCGCAGGGGTCAGCATCGAGATCAAAGATGCGCCTTGTCCGCGCCGCGATCTGGCGGATGGGTGCCGATGCGTTGGCGCGCCCCGATGGGTCAATACGGATGCCAACATCCAGCGTATTGGCCTTGGTCCCTTGCGTCACAGTGAGGGTGCCGCGCGCTTGCTGCAATGTGAAACTCCGCCGGTAGGTATCGTCCGAAATATCTTCCACCCCCGGCATCGCCCGGAATTGAAGATAGGCGAGGATTTGCTGCCAGTTGAACGGAGGCCGTAGGCCAAGCCGCAAATGGATGGCGTCGTGGCTCGTGGCGCGCGCCGCGCCGCGTCGAAGCGCGCTCGGGGCCACGCCATAGCTCGCCCTCACCGCATCATTGAACCGACGCAGACTTTGATAGCCCGACGCTGCAGCAATGTCCGACATGCGCATGTCGGTTTCGCTGATCAGTTGTTTGGCCGCGAGCAAGCGCCTGTTGCCCGCCACCACTTGCGGCGTCGCGCCAATATGCGTGAGGAACAGCCGCCGCAATTGCCGCTCGCCGAGCCCGACGCGGGCGGCCAGATCATCCACCGAGCCTTCGTCCAACGCACCTTCTTCGATCAGACGCATGGCGCGCGCCACGCTTGCCTCCGTGCCAGCCCAAGCCGGTGTGCCCGGTGCGGTCTCGGGGCGGCAGCGCAGACAAGAGCGATAGCCATTGGCTTCTGCCGCCGCCGCGCTCGCCACAAAAATGCAATTAGTCTTTTTCGGCACGCGGGCCGGGCAGACCGGACGGCAATAAATCCCCGTTGACGTGACGCAAACAAACACGCGGCCATCAAAACGGGCGTCCTTGGCCTGAAAGGCACGATAGTAATGGTCCTGATCGAGTGTGGTCATCATGGTGTGTAGTTTAGCCCGTCTTGCCAACAGGTGCTCGCCAAAAACGGACATCTCCCTCGGTGCCATAGAGTCGCAAATTAGAGCGCCCAAATCACTGGTTCGCCTTGCTTATGGATCGGCCGCTGTTAGGCTTTCCCTCAAAGGTGAGAGGCCTCTGGGGAGAGGTCGATCATCACCGACAAAAATAGAAGATTGAGGGAGGAGACTATATGACCGATCAGGTGGGTGCCATACGCACCAACCCCGGTGCCGTTGCGCCACCAGCTGAATTTTCGGTGGCCTATCGCAACTACGCGCTTTTTATCTTGATGTTGGCCTATACGATGAATTTCGTAGATCGCCAGATCCTGTCGATCCTTTTGCAGCCGATCAAGCTTGAGCTTCACCTGTCCGATACCCAGCTCGGTTTTCTTTCGGGCCTCACCTTCGCCATTTTTTATGCCACGCTTGGCATACCCATCGCCATGTGGGCGGATCGTTCAAGTCGCCGTAACATCGTTTCGCTGGCCTTGACGATCTTCTCCGGCATGACAGTCGTGTGCGGCTTTGTCACGAGCTTTGCTCATCTGGCCATGGCGCGCATTGGTGTCGGCATCGGTGAGGCCGGGTCGAGCCCGCCCTCTCATTCGATGATTGCGGATATGTTCCCACCCGAAAAGCGCGCCTCCGCTATGGGCATCTATTCGATGGGTATCAATCTTGGCATTCTCGTCGGCTTTCTGGTCGGCGGTTGGGTCAGCCAATGGTATGGCTGGCGCGCGGCCTTCTTCATCGTCGGCGCGCCGGGTCTCATCGTTGCCTTCCTTGTGCGCTTTACGCTCAAGGAACCTGCCCGTGGCCACGCCGATGGGCTCACCGCCCAAGGTTCCGCCGCGGCCCCCAAGGTCGCAGAGGTCTTCAAGCTTCTCTGGTCGCAGAAATCATTCCGTCACCTTTCAGTTGGCGCCGGCCTGGTCGCGCTTAACGGCTATGCAGCTGTGACCTGGCTTCCCGCCTTTCTCATGCGTTCTTTCGATATGTCGCCGGGGGCCATTGGCACTTGGTTGGCGCTGATCATCGGCATAGCGGGTGGCGCGGGCACATTTCTTACAGGCTATATCGCCGACCGTATGGGTAAGCGCGACGTGCGCTGGAATTTCTGGATCGTCACGATCTGGATGGTGGTGGCCTTTCCCGTGACCGTCGCCATGTATCTCTCCGGCAATCAGAACGAAGTGCTTTGGCTGTTCATCCTCCCCGCCTTCGTTGGCTCTTGCTATATCGCACCCGTGCTTGCGATGACGCAGGCTCTCGTCACTGTGCGCATGCGCGCTCAGGCCTCAGCTATCCTGTTTCTTATTTTGAACTTGATCGGTATGGGATTGGGTCCGCAACTGGCTGGCATTCTGAGCGACCTCTATGAGCCAGCATACGGACAGGAATCATTGCGTTATGCGCTGCTGACTATTTCGCTGGTTTCGCTCTGGGCGGCTGTGCATTTTGTCATCGGCGGGCGCACCTTGAAGGCCGATATCGAACGCGCCAGACAGCATGGTTTGAAATAGGCCGGCCAGCCGAGGCATTCGAGGCAACTTGTAGCGTCAGCGCAATCGACAAACAAAAACCCCCGGCACTTGCGTGCCGGGGTTTTTCGCCTGATTAACCTGCGAGGATTTAGATCAGAACGCGAACTGCGTACGCAGCGCTACGATGTCGACGTTGCCGTCGGCTGTGACTGAGCTAGTGTTGGCGCCCTCATTGCCGTGGATGTAGTTCAGCATGAAGCGGATGTTGTCGTTCGGGTACCAGTTCAGGCCAACCGTGGTGAGCTTTTCTTTGCCACCATTGACGCCTGCGCCGAGATCATTGAGATCGCTGTCGCCGTAGCGGGCCGCGATTTCCCAAGCGCCGAAGCCGCCCTGACCAACCGGGTTCGCCGGCTTGATGCCGCCAAAGGCGGCACTGGATGACTTGTACTTGTAGGACTCGCCCGTCAACACATAGGAAGCCTGCACGTACCAGGATTGGAGGCTGACGTCGGAAAGGCCGGCGCCACGGCTGAGGTCATACTTGTAGAACTCGCCCTGTGTGCGGAACGGACCATAAGCGAACGCCACTTCAGGGCCATAGTATTTGGCGCTTTCGACGTTAGCGATGTTGCCTGTGTTGATGTACTTGATGTTGTCAACGCGGATGCCGGGGCGGTCACCGAGGCTCAGCTTGCTATTGATGACGTGCGTGGCATAGGTGCCCGAAGCGCCGAGGTGCAGGACCGAACCTTCGAAGGGATGAAGGGCGACAGCGAAACGACCGGCAAAACTGTCAGCTTCAGCAGCGGCGGTGGCATCTGTGCCAACCGGGCTCTTCATGTAGTAGAGCATGCCGAAGACGGTGCCGTTGCTGTAGGTTGCGCCCGCGCCCGCACGACCATCGTCGGAGCCGAGGCTGATCATCATATTGGCGGCCGACGCCCGTTCGATGAACGTGATGTCGTTGGAGCTGGTTGCATAATCAAGTGTTTGGGGAATGATGAGCGCACCGATCTGCAGGCTCAAGTCCTTGAAGCCGTTGTAAGACACAAAGGCTTCCTTGAGCGTGCCCGAACCTTCCGACCCGCTGCCGCCGAACTGGAAGGCAACGCCATATTTCCAGTCCTTCAGGATATTGCCATAAACGCCGAATTCAGCCCGGCGGAAGTTCGCGCCGTTGTTGTACTTATCCAAACCTTTGTCCGTGCTGGCGGAAGCAACATCGAAATGCGCCCGCCCCGTGAACTCGGCAGAAAAACTGCCGTCGTTAGCGACGATAGCAGGATGCCCCTTCAGTGTGACATGAGCGTCAGACTCCGGGGCTGAAGTCTTCAGCGTCTTGATGTCGCTGGCTGTCTGGATCTGAAGATCGTTCAGCTTCTGCTGCAGCATTTCCATCTGCGTCTTCAGCGTGTCGATCTCATTTTGTGTGGCCGCTGCCGAGCCAGCAAATGCCGGCCCTGCGAGCATCGCTGCGGCACCAAGCGTGGTGCTCGCGAGCAGAAATTTTCTCAACGTCATGCGACGTCTCCATCTTTGTCTGTTGTTCCTGTACAGGATTGCGAGCCGCGAGCCGTACCCACGAGCGCCCCCCTAGGGAGCGAAGTAACAGAGCTAAATGACGGTTCGACTGAAGTTCTATGACAACGATATGACGGCCACTGGCTGTGACTTAATTGCAACGCCACATTGGACCCGGCGCGCCTTTCAAGACAGGCATCAACGCCCGTACAAGGCGGCGCAGCGATACCTGCCGTGCGCTGTCTATCAGCCATGAAGTCGGAAAATGTGGCGCAGGAGCGGTCTTTACAAAGAGCGCTCGCGCAAAAATTCTGGCTGCGGCGAAAGCCTATTTTGGTTTCAGTTGGGCGGTATAAGTCGCCATGTCAAAATAGTCTCGCCAGACCTTTATCTTGCCGTCCCGCATCTCAAAGACGCCGCAGCATGGCAGGTCAACCATGATCTCACCGACCTTGATGTGGTCCACCCGTTCGGCCATCACGATGTCGCCCTTGGACACAAGGTTCAGCACGTCCCAGTTGGTCTCTGTCCAGTCGGCCAGAAAGGCACCGATGAATTCTTTGAGGTTGGCTTCGCCCGCAATCGGCCCGATCGGCATATTGTGATAGACGCCATCTGGCGTGAAGAATGTGACGAGTTCGTCCCCGTCAAGCCGCGGCCAAGCCGCTATGAACGCGCGTATGATCTCTTCATTGGTTGCTATCTGCCCACTCCCTGATCTGTGACAAGCCAAACCTTGCCACCGCGCAGGCCCCAAGGCTAGCCGCGTCGAGGCTCATTTTCATGAAAAATTGGTGCACCCGGCAGAATTCGAATCTGCGACCTCTGCCTTCGGAGGGCAGCGCTCTATCCAGCTGAGCTACGGGTGCCGGGTCGGGGGCGGAATGTGCCTCCCGACAAGCCGCAACCTAGTCGAAACAAGCCAGTCTGACAATCCGCCCAAACGGCTTAGGTGGAGCTGGCGCCGCCTCGTTAGGCTGAGGTCACAGGCGTTTAGGCGACGGCGTAGATTTGCCCTTGTCAAGGCCATTGAATTAGTGCTAATGAGAGTCATTCTTATTGTTAAAATGGCAATCGAGGGCGTTTAATGCAAAGGACGTATTGTGGATGACATGTGATGCACGGGTGGCCGAAACCAAGGGATCGGCGGCCAGTGATCCGATGGCCAGTGATCAAGCGGTGGTGACAAGTCAAAGCCTGTTCGCAGGACGGCGCGAGATCATCATCGAACATGGGGCAGAGCGCTATCGGCTCTGCATTACGGCCAGCAAAAAGCTGATCCTTACGAAATAGACGTAAAGCCTGACGACAACTCTTCAACGAGCAACCAAGCCAGCCATCTCGCAGAGCGCTTCACGCGC
This sequence comes from Parvibaculaceae bacterium, assembly GCA_041688015.1. Classification (GTDB taxonomy): domain Bacteria; phylum Pseudomonadota; class Alphaproteobacteria; order Parvibaculales; family Parvibaculaceae; genus Parvibaculum. The sequence goes on along the minus strand of JBDNIY010000017.1, from coordinate 62,110 downwards.
CGACGCAGTAGCCAGCCAGGACTGCATTTCAACGCATCTGGGACTGGGACTGAGATATGGCACGACACACATCTTCACATTTTTTATCGGCTCTACTGGCGGCAACATCGATTGTTGCGATTTCGGCAGCACAGGCTGCTGACGTGACGCCCGCGACATCGACAGCGAAAGAGGCGAAGCCTGCGGTCGCCACGCAGCTTGATATGGTGACCTCAACGGCAACACGCACGCCGACCATCATCAACGATGTGGCGGGTACGGTTTCAGTCATCACAACTGAAGAGCTTGAACGCCAGAACGCTCATACGATGCAGGACATCGTGCGTTATGAGCCGGGCGTTTCGGTGGGCACGTCGCACACGCGGACAGGAGCGACGAACTTCACCATCCGTGGTATCGGCGGCAATCGTGTTTTGACCTTGATCGATGGCTTGCGGACACCAGACTTTCCCACCAGTAACGAAGGATCGGGCACCTATACGCGCGACTTCATCGATCTGGACGCCATGAAGCAGATCGAGATTGTGCGCGGACCCGCCTCTGCTCTTTACGGCAGTGACGGCATCGGGGGCGTTGTCGCCTATCAGACCAAGGACCCGTCGGATTATCTCGATAGCGTCGGCCGGAATTGGTATGCGAGCCTCAAGGGCGGCTACGCTAGCGCCGACAAGAGCTTCATGGAGTCAGCAACGGGGGCGGTGCGCGCGGGCAATGTCGAAGTGCTCGGCATTTATACGCGCCGCGACGGTCACGAAACAAAACCGAATAGCGACGCCATCTATAATCCGCAAGATTATTGGTCGAACGCTTTTTTCGGCAAGCTCGTCTTCAAGGGCAACGACAATAACACGCTGAAGATCACCGGCCAGTTTGAAGAAGGCAATATCGACACAGAGCTTCTAACCGACGTCGGCGGTGCGGTGCCGGGTTCGGATGCGTCTTCCATTCCCGCCCCCTTCATCTTTGGCACCGTTCTGTCCTCTGCGGCCACAGACAAGACGAAGCGCAGCATGATCAGCGCGGCTTACAGCCATCAAGCGCCGCTTGTTATCGCCGACAATGTTGGTGTGAAGGTCTTTTACACCAAGCTCGACCGCAATGAGCATAATGAGCAAATCCTGACCGACACGATCGACAATTTTTACCGCAATTCTGATCTCAAGTTTTTGCAGGAAATTTGGGGTGCTGATTTGCAGTTTGGTCTCACGAGAAACTGGGGCGCGGTCAAACATGATTTTACTTATGGTGTGACGGCAAGTTATACGCAGACCTCGCGGCCGCGTTATCGCACAGAGACGAACCTCACCACGGGCGTAAGCTCGGGCTATTTCCCCTTTAATGACGAAACATTCCCGAACAAGAATTTCCCCGACACGAACACGACGTCTGTGGGTGTCTATGTTCAGGACAATATGACCTTCGGGCGTTTCTCCGTCATTCCCGCCGTTCGCTTCGACTACTATCATCTTGAACCGAAGCAAGACGCTCTTTTCGCCAACGCCAGCGCAGGCGTGATCGCCGTTCATGCGGTGACGGAGACGGAAGTGTCGCCCAAGCTCGGCGCGACATTTGATCTGACACAAGAATATAGGATCTACGCACAATATGCGCATGGCTTCCGCGCACCGCCCTATGACAACGCCAATTTCGCCTTCAGCAATCCGGGCTATGGCTATGAGGTTTTGCCCAACGGCAATCTGAAGCCGGAAACGAGTGACGGCATCGAAGGCGGGCTGCGCGGCAAGTTCGCCGATGGCAGCAGCTTCTCGACATCGGTCTTCTACAATGAATATGAGGACTTCATCGATACCCAGCTCATCGGCATATCCGGTGGCCTCATGCAGTTCCAGTATCAAAACCTGTCGAACGTCACGATCTACGGCGCGGAAGCCAAAGGCGAATATCGTATAACGCCGAACTGGGCGCTACGCGGTGCCATCGCCTATGCGCGTGGCGAAGATGACCAGACGGGAGCGGCCATCGATAGTGTCGATCCGGTGAAGGCGATCTTAGGGGTGGCCTATGAAGCCGATGTCTGGGGCACGCAGCTCACGGCGACACACGCTTGGCGTCACGACCGCGTTTCCTCCGCCACCGGCTTCCAAGCACCCTCCTATACCGTGCTTGACCTCAGCGCCTACGTTGAGGTGTCCGACAATCTCACGATCAATGCCGGCGTCTTCAACATTACCGATGAGGAATATTACAACGCACAGGATGTGACGGGTCTTGCCGCTGGCAGCGCCATTATCGGGCGCTATGCACAGGCTGGTCGCAATGCTGGCTTGAACGCCACCTTCCGATTCTGATCGGGCTGGTTCTGATTGGGAGGCTCGAATGGGTCAAGTCGCCATCGATAAACCAGATTTGCATGGGCCGGATATTTGTTCCTCGGTCCTACCCATGTGCGTGCAAAATCTGCGTTTATCGATAGCGATTTCCCTCACCGCTCACGTTGCGATTGCCGTTGCGTTGTTTTCGGTTCTGGCACCGGAGATAGAGGCCATTCCGGCCAGAGGGCCTGATGCGTTTGAGATTAGCCTCGTCAGCCCTTCGGTCATAGCGCCGTTGGAAACGCCGATGGAAAAAATAAACGACGAGGTGCCTCCTCTAATTGAGAAGGCGCCCCCAGCGCCACTGCAGCGCGCGGTAGAACTGTCTCAGGAGATACCTAACCCAATCATACCGATTACACCTGTTGCGCATTCCCCCGCGCCCGCGTCAAAGGCCGTGAAGCGCGAGGTGCATGATGCCGCGCTAGAAAGGACGCTGTCGTCGCAATCGATGACTGCTCCTGTGCAAGAGGAATCGTATTCAAGCGCTGGTGGAGAGATGGCGCGTGACGTCGACCTTAACCTCATTACGAAGCCGCGTTTTCGCACGCCCCCGCGCCCGCCGAACTATCCCAAACGCGCCCGCAATCTGGGGCAGGAGGGTGAAGCGCTCATCCGCGTTCGCCTTGATAATAACGGCAATGCGGATGAAATTTTAATTTGGAAAAGTTCAGGCTTTGCACTGCTCGACAATGCCGCACTTGTTGCTGTGCGGCGTTGGCAATTTGAACCAGAACGACGCAACGGGTTGCCAACCATCGCCTGGGTTCAAATTCCCGTTCACTTCTCACTTAACTAAATTCACTCGAAGGAAAGTCATCATGACTGCATATCTGACCGATCTTAACGCCCGCCGTCAGGCGCTCGCCGAAAAAGAACCTACGTTGCGCGCGCGAGACATTGCCGCTCGCCTTGGCATCAGTGAAATAGAGCTGGTGGCACTTGGCTCTGAAGGAACGACAGTGGCGCGGTTGAAGCCGGACTGGACAGGTATCATTGCCGAGGTGTCGACGTTGGGGCGTGTGATGGCGCTGACGCGCAATGAGGACTGCGTGCATGAGCGCAAAGGTGTTTATGGCACGCTCGAAGGGGGTGGCCATGTCGGGTTGATCGTGGGTGACGATATTGATCTGCGTATTTTCTTTAATCATTGGCGGTTCGGCTTTGCCGTGACGCAAGGCGAGCGCCGTAGCCTGCAATTCTTTGATCGTGCAGGTATCGCCATCCACAAAATTTATCTCACGGAAAGTTCTGACGTCGCCGCCTTTGATGGATTGGTGGCGCGCTGGAGCGTGGCGGCAACGCCACTTGAGATCAAACCAAGCCACCGCCCGCGTGCATCGCTGCCTGACGCTGAGGTTGACGTGGCGGGCTTTCGGGCCGCTTGGGATGCGATGACAGATACGCATGATTTTCATGGGCTCATCAGCACATTCAAGGTTGATCGGGCGCAAGCCTTTAGACTGGCAGGTGAGCTACGCGCACGCGCGGTGCCCACGTCCTCGTTGCGCAACCTTATGACGACGGCTGTGGCGCGCAAGACGTCCATCATGGTGTTTGTCGGCAATCCGGGGATGATCCAGATTCATACCGGCGCGATTGAGAACCTAAAAACCATGGGCCCGTGGTTCAACGTGCTGGACGAAAGTTTCAACCTGCATTTGCGTGAAGACATGATCGCGTCAGCCTGGGTCGTGTGGAAGCCCGCAGATGAAGGCGTGGTCACATCACTTGAACTGTTTAATCCCGGTGGCGAGTTGATCGGTAATTTGTTTGGCAAGCGCAAGCCGGGTCAACCCGAAGACGAAGCCTGGCGCGCGTTGGTGGCCGATCTGTTTGAGAAGGAAGCCGCATGATTGTTCGGTTTGGCTTCCTTGCCGCCATCGCTGTCGTGATGGCGGCAGGTGGCGCGCGAGCTGACGCACCGCTGCGTGCCTTGTCGGTTGGCGGCGCGGTGACGGAAACGGTCTATGCGCTTGGCGCGGGCAACGCTTTGGTTGGGGTCGATCAGACAAGCTATTATCCAGCCGCCACTCATAGCCTTCCTAATGTTGGTTATGTCCGGTCGCTGGCGGCGGAAGGCCTGCTGTCGCTCAAGGCCGATGTGCTGTTGGCAGGGCCTGAGGCGGGCCCGCCTGAAATTCTCGATCAGCTTGCGAACGCGGGGATGAAGGTTGTTCGTTTGCATGACGGCTTCACGCAGCAAAGTGACATTGATCGGATTGAGATGATCGGTGATGTGCTAGGCCGCCAAGCGCAAGCGCGTGCGCTTGTCGATGCATTGACCGAAGACCTCGCCACTGTCAAAGCTGAGGTGAGGAAAGCAAGCTCGCAGCCGCGCGTGCTCTTTTTGCTGGCAACGGGAAAAGGCGGGCCAAGGGACCGCTGCTGATGCGATGATCGAATTGGCGGGCGGCGTCAATGCAGTCAGCGATGTGCAGGGCTATAAGCCGCTGTCGCCGGAGGCGGCCATTGCGGCCAGACCCGACCTCTTGATGATGATGACCCAATCGGTTGAGGCCATCGGGGGCGAAGCTGCTGTTTTGGCAGAGCCTAATATCGCGCACACCTTGGCCGCCCAGAACAAGCGGCTTGTGGTAGTCGATGGGCTTTTTGGCTTGGGCTTTGGACCGCGGCTTGCTCACGCCGTGCATGATCTGGCTGTTGCGTTTCATCCAGAGCAAACCTTCCCCGCTCTGCCGACGCGGCCCTGGACGACCTCACCATGAGCGATGTGGCCCGCCCACGCTCCATTGGGTCGCCCTTGCAGCTCGCTCCGCGCACATTGGTGTTGGCGGGGCTTGGCGTTTTGCTCGCCATCGCTTTTGTCGGTGCGCTGGCCATCGGCGCGATGCCTATTCCATTCGGCGATGTTCTGAAAATCTTGTTTGGGCAAGACGCTGACAGCCAATCGCGCGCTATTGTGCTGGGCTTGCGGCTGCCGCGCGCCGTGCTGGCGATTATCGTCGGTGCGGGGCTCGGGCTTTCCGGCGCGGCCCTGCAAGGGTTGTTTCGTAACCCATTGGCCGACCCCGGCTTGATTGGCATTTCGGGCGGGGCGGCGCTGGGCGCTGTGTTGATTATCATGTTCGGGCATTTGTTGTTGGCCTGGGTGCCCGATGCGATCTATCAGCATCTTTTGCCGGTAGCGGCTTTTGCTGGTGGCCTTGTGGCGACATTTGCGACCGAGCGCATTGCGCGTCAGCGCGGCGCGGTCTCCACCGCCATGTTGCTGCTGGCCGGGATCGCGATGAACGCGATGGCAGGCGCGGCGATGGGCATTTTGATTTTCATGAGCGACGACCGGCAATTGCGCGACATCACCTTTTGGACCATGGGGAGCCTCGCCAAGGGCGGATGGTCGGGCGTCATCATGGCGGGGCCTTTTGTGGGGCTTGCCTGTTTTTTAATTCTTCGTTCTGGCCGGGCACTCAACGCCATGCTGCTGGGTGAGCGTGAAGCGATGCATCTGGGGGTGCCAGTTGAGCGGCTCAAGCAGATATTGATGGTGGCGACTGCGCTGGCCGTCGGTGCGTCGGTGGCGGTGTCGGGCATCATCGCCTTTGTTGGCATTGTGGTGCCGCATCTGGTGCGGATGGCGGTGGGGCCGGACCACCGCATTGTGCTGCCGGGTTCGGCGTTGCTCGGTGCCACCTTGTTGTTATTTGCAGACAGTATGGCGCGGGTTGTCGTCATTCCCGCGGAGTTGCCGATCGGCTTGGTGACAAGTCTGGTCGGCAGCCCGTTCTTCTTGTGGTTGCTGGTGCGCAAGAAAGGCTTGCGGGCATGATCGAAGCACATGACATCTCTGTGCGCGCTAACAAGCGCTTTCTGCTAGTTGATTGTTCGTTGTGCATTGTGCCGGGGCGCGTGACAGCGTTGCTGGGACCGAACGGTGCGGGCAAGTCCACGGCGATTTCGGTTTTGTCTGGTGAGCGCAAGCCCGACGGTGGCCATATGACAATCGATGGCCAAGTGATGACGCAGATGACAGCAGTGGAACTAGCGCGGCGGCGCGCGGTGCTGCTGCAAAACTCGTCGCTTGATTTTGCCTTCACGGTTGGCGAAGTGGTCGGCCTTGGACGGTTGCCTTTTGCGATGACACGCGACGCGCTGGATGATGATGGGGCGTTGGCGACAGTGCGCCATGTGGCGGGCATCGAGGCGCTGTGGGATCAGACCTACCATACGCTGTCAGGTGGCGAACGGCAGCGCGTGCAATTTGCCCGCGCGCTGGCGCAAATTTGGCGACGGACACCCGACGCGCCGCAGCGTTATTTGTTCTTGGATGAGCCAACGTCCGCGCTTGATCTGCGTCACCGCCGCGCCGTGCTGACATCCATGCGCGCCTTGGCGTTGCAGGGCGTCGGTGTTCTCGTCGTTCTGCATGACCTCAATCTGGCGGTCGATTTTGCCGATGATGTGGTGTTGCTGCGCGACGGCCACGTGCTGAGCCAAGGGCCGGTTGATCAGGTGCTGACGCCGGAAAATCTCTCCGCCTGTTTTGATGTGTCTGTTGAAATTGTCACCCGAGACGATGGCCGCCCGGTTATTCTCGCCTGATAGTTTAATTTCCGCTTAAAATTTATCCGAGTTCGGATGAGGACCGTGATGCCGCCAGACGCCTGTCGTAGAACTGCCCCAGCGCCTCAAGCGCGGCGGCGCAATCGCCGCTGTAAGACGAGCCCGTGCATGATGGCGAGCGTCGCGGGTTTCAAGGCAGCCAGCCGCGCCAGCGTTGGCCGGATCGCCGGTGTGAGCGAGGTTGATTGAAAGGCCTCCTCAGCCGTTATGGCCAGTCCAACAATATCCTCATGCGTCACCGGCGCGGGATCACCCAGATGCGTGAAAAGATCGCTGCAGAAGAGGGTCTTCGTCTCTTCTTCAAACATCATGCCTGCGTCCCAGCCGTGAGGCACATGAGGCGTGTCGAGATAGCGAACTCGGAGGCCACCGAGATCGATCACCTCACCGTCGCCCAGCACGCGCGGGGGTCGGTCGGCCAGATCATCCAGCGAGACGTTGCAGGCGGTCGCCCCATGGACGACCTGTGCGCCGGGGGCCGCTGCCAGCCAGAGGTTCATTGCCCCACATTCATCCGCCTCGACATGGCTGAAGCTGATCCAGCGCAGCCGATCAACAGGCATGATCTTTTGTAGGGTTGCGGAGACCGCCGGAAACATGGCGCGCGGCCCGCAATGATAGAGCAGGGGTTCGTCGGCATCAATGAAGAACTGATTAAAGGCGAGGCGCGATCTCGGCAACGCGTGTTTCCATGGCCAGATAACCTTTTCATATTCCGCCTGAAATATGGATCGATCAACAACGACATAGGCCCCACAGACGTTGCTGCAAGGTAGGCCAAAGCCTCAGGCCGGACAATCTGCGAAGGCCCCGACAATGGAATGGCATTCTAATATGGCAAAATCCATTGATGCCGTCGTGCCGCCGACCGGAGGCAACCTTGGCGTCGCGGCTAATTTCGCCTATAGCAGAGCAAGGAATTTCGCGGCGCACGCGCTTCAGTCCGCCCCAAACAAGCCCTATTATGAGTGTAAGCCGTCCATGTCCGAAACTTTGAGGCTCTCGCCTTTCGATCTATTCGTGGATCCGCTGCTCAATCTTCAGGATGCTCGGCTGCGTGCGCTGCTCGCCTATTGGACCGGCAAGCGCGCTGGACGCACCATGCCGACGCGCGCCGATGTCAGCCCTGGCGAAATCGTGAGCCATCTGCCAACTGTCTTTCTGATCGACGTGACGCCACCTGCCGTTCAACCGGCGCATTTTCAAGTGCGCCTCATGGGCACCGCGCTCAACGACATGTTTGCCGCCGATTATACCGGCCAGACACTTGATCAGGGTTTTTCAGAAAAAAATGCCTCGATGCTGGCCAAGGTGCTCGGCATCGTCTGCCAGTTGCACCGCCCGCTAAGGCTGCATGGCATCTTACCCTATAAGCAAGGCAAAGAGCCCTTCGAGATCGAGGCGATCTTCCTGCCGCTGTCAGTCAATGGCAGCGAAGTCGAAATGACCATGGGTGAGCTGATCAAGCGCGCTTCCGCCTGACGTCAGACCTTATGCGAGGTCAGTTGCAGGAAGACATCCTCTAGGTCGGATTCTTCCGTCGTGATATCGACAATTTCATGGCCCGCGCGCTGCACCCGGTCGAGAATGTCCATCACGCCAACTTCGGTTGGATTATACTGCACTAACAGCGCCCCTAGCCGTGTCATCTCGGTGCGCAGCCCTTCGATGGCGGCGCTCTCAGCCGTGACGGGCGTTGTCGTTCGTATAATGAGCCTCTTGTCGGTGATCCGCGCGATCAGCTTCTGCGTTGGCTCGCAGGCCACCACCACGCCTTCATCAATAATGGCGATCCGGTCGCACAGCGCTTCGGCTTCTTCCAGATAATGCGTCGTCAGCACAATCGTCGTGCCAAGGTCGTTCAGCCCCTTCACATAGTCCCAGAGCTGCTTGCGCAATTCGATGTCCACGCCCGCTGTCGGCTCGTCGAGCACCAGCACCGGCGGGTTATGCACCATCGCCTTGGCCACCAGCAGCCGCCGCTTCATGCCGCCTGACAGCGTGCGTGCGTAAGCGTTTGCTTTATCCTCAAGCCCCATTGCGGCGAGGATTTCCATGGTCCGGCGTTCAGCTTTGGGCACGCCATAGAGCCCGGCCTGCAAGTCCAGCACTTCGGCGGGCGTGAAGAAGGGGTCCACGCTCAACTCCTGCGGCACGATGCCAATGGAGGCGCGCACTTGCCGCGGGTTGGCGTCAATGTCAAAGCCCCAAACCGAAACATCGCCAGCGGTCTTCATCACCATGCCAGCTAAAATATTGATAAAGGTCGATTTGCCCGCGCCATTAGGGCCCAGCAGCCCAAAGATCGAGCCTTGCGGCACCGCCAGATCAATTCCCTTCAGCGCTTCCTTTTCCGGTTGCCCGCCGCTTGCGCGATAAGTTTTGCCCAATCCATTGGCTTCAATCGCATTGAGGCCAGATTGTTTGGAATTTGAAGCTTCAAGGGGCTCTAGCGTATGGGCCATTGGGCGGCTCTTATGTAGAGTGCAAAGCCGCAAGGACCAGACACTTGATGTGGCAGAACGCATAACATTATGCGGAGAATGGGGTCAAACCCCCCGGCCCCTCGTTAATCCCAAGGGGTCACCGCCTCTATATAGGAGGACCGAGCGGCTTGGCGAAGAGTAAAACGGAAAAAAATATGGATAAGGCCCCCACGAACCGCCCCCTCAAGAAGGGCGATCATCTCTTCCTCGTCGATGGATCGGGCTATATTTTCCGCGCCTATCATGCGCTGCCGCCCTTGACGCGCAAGTCCGATGGTCTGCCGGTGGGCGCGGTCTCGGGCTTTTGCAACATGCTCTACAAGCTCATCGAGGACACCAAGGACGAGTTCGAGCCGACCCATCTTGCTGTCATCTTTGATGCTTCGTCCAAAACCTTCCGCAACGACATCTATCCCCAATATAAGGCCCAGCGGCCCGAGCCGCCCGAAGACCTGCGCCCCCAGTTTGCGCTGGTGCGCGATGCCGTGCGCGCTTTCACTGTGCCCTCCATTGAGATGCTGGGCTTTGAAGCCGACGATCTCATTGCCACCTATGCGCGCCTTGCGCGCGAGGCCGGTGCGCGTGTCACCATCGTCTCGTCGGACAAAGACTTGATGCAGCTTGTCACCGATGAAGTGGACATGCTCGACACGATGAAGATGAAGACGATCAAACATGCCGAGGTCGTCGAGAAATTCGGTGTGCCCCCCTCCAAGGTTATCGAGGTGCAGGCGCTGGCAGGTGACAGCGTGGATAATGTCCCCGGCGTCCCCGGCATCGGCATCAAGACGGCAGCGCTATTGATCGAGGAATATGGGGACCTTGAAACGCTGTTGGCGCACGCAGGCGAGATCAAACAGAACAAACGCCGCGAAAACTTGATTGAGTTCGCCGATCAGGCCCGCATTTCCAAACGCCTCGTCACCTTGGATGACAATGTGCCCATCGAGGTCGGCGTCGAAGAGTTCGGCATCGGCACGCCCGACCCCGAGCGCCTCATCGCTTTTTTGCGCGCGATGGAGTTCAGCACACTCACCAAGCGCGTTGCGACCAAGGCTGGCATTGATGGGGACGCCGTTGCACCCGACGCCATTCATATGGCCGCTGCCGACGCGATCCCATCTAACGCCGCTGCGACCGCTACATCGGGCAGCAGCGCCATCGGCGGCGCGCCCGGCGCGACGCGCGCCGACGTTAATCCGCCGATGGTGGATGCTAAACATTTCGCGGTGACGAAACTCGCCGACCTCAACGACTGGGTCGCCCGCGCGCGCGAGGCGGGCATCGTCGCCGTTGACACCGAGACCGATAGTCTCGATCCCATGCAGGCCCGCCTCGTTGGCTTTTCTCTGTGCATTACGCCAGGCGAAGCCTGCTATGTGCCGTTGCAACATAGCGTGGGCGGTGGCGGTCTTGATTTCGACAATGCCAATGCGGCTGAACAAATCCCGCTGCGCGATGCGCTGGCCGCCTTAAAGCCACTGTTTGATGATACCTCCGTCATCAAGGTCGGCCAGAACATCAAATATGATTTGCTGGTCTTCGCGCAGCACGGCCTTTCGCTCACAACCCTCGACGACACCATGCTCATGTCTTATGCGCTGGACGCTGGCCTGCATGGTCACGGCATGGACGAATTATCCGAGCTTCATCTCGGTCACAAGCCGATTTCATATTCGGCGATCACTGGCACCGGCAAGGCGCGTATCACCTTCGATCAGGTGCCGATCGAAAAAGCCGTCGGCTATGCCGCTGAAGATGCCGATGTCACGCTGCGTCTCTGGCATGTGCTGAAACCCCGCCTTGTCGCAGAACGCAAAACCACCGTTTACGAAACACTGGAACGCCCACTGGTGCCCGTGCTGCGCGACATGGAACGTGCGGGCGTCAAGGTGGATCGCAATGTGCTGGCGCGGCTGTCTGCCGACTTTGCCCAGAAGATGGCGCAATATGAAGACGAAGTTTACGAACTGGCGGGCGAGAAATTCAACATTGCCTCGCCCAAGCAACTTGGCGAAATCCTGTTCGACAAAATGAGCCTCGAAGGCGGCCGCAAAACCAAAACGGGCGCTTGGTCTACCGACAGCGGCGCGCTAGAAGCGCTCGCCGTCCAAGGGATCGAGCTCCCTCAGCGCGTGCTCGATTGGCGCGGTCTCGCCAAACTTAAGAGCACCTATACCGACGCGCTTCCCAATTTCATCCACCCCGATACAGGCCGCGTTCACACGTCTTATTCATTGGCCTCGACGACCACGGGACGGCTTTCATCGTCGGACCCGAACTTACAAAACATTCCTGTCCGCACCGAGGATGGCCGCAAGATCCGCACAGCCTTTATTGCCGACAAGGGCAACAAACTTCTGTCGGCGGACTATAGCCAAATCGAATTACGCTTGCTCGCCCATATCGCCGATATCGGTTCGCTGCGTCAGGCTTTTGCCGATGGGCTCGATATTCACGCGATGACGGCGTCTGAAATGTTCAACGTGCCGCTGAAAGACATGGATCCGTCTGTGCGCCGCCGCGCCAAAGCCATCAACTTTGGTATCATCTATGGCATTTCGGCCTTTGGTCTCGCCAATCAACTTGGCATTTCGCGCGGTGAAGCCGCCGATTATATCGAGCGCTATTTCGCGCGCTTCCCCGGCATCCGCGCCTATATGGACGAGACTAAAAAATCGGCTCATGAGAACGGTTATGTTGAAACCATCTTCGGCCGTCGTGTGCATGTGCCCGCCATCAATTCCAAAAACGGTGCCGAACGCAGCTTCATGGAACGCGCCGCCATCAATGCGCCCATTCAGGGGTCTGCCGCCGACATCATCCGCCGCGCCATGATCCGCATGCCCGACGCGCTGATAAACGCCAAACTCAACGCCCGCATGTTGTTGCAGGTGCATGACGAATTGATCTTTGAGGTGCCAGAAAAAGAAGTCGATAAGACAGTAAAAATCGTCACCGACATCATGGTCAATGCCTGTGCGCCCGCGCTAGAATTGACCGTACCGCTCGAAGTCGATGCCCGTGCCGCCAACAATTGGGATGAGGCGCATTGAAAAAATGACCGTTGACGGCCGAATGTTTGAGGTGTTGATGCGGCATCTTAGTATGATGGCCATCAAATAGCCTCGAAGTGCTTATATGTTTATTTGCATACGCGCCTATTCCCCAAGCGCGCTTCTATTCTGAACCCACGGGTGAACCATCTTTCACGCGAAAGGAGTTTGTGATGTCAAATCCTGATCTAAAAAAAGAAATGGCCGAGCGAGATAGAAAAGAAAAACACGACAAAGATCAGCGTGCGGTCGATATAGCAGGCGATGAGAGCTTCCCTGCCAGCGACCCGCCAAGCTGGACGCCGACCCACACAGGCCGCACTGATCAGCTGCCGTCCTGATCTGTGATGTGAACCCGGAAGCCACCTTCCGGGTTCGTGCGTATCTGAGCTTCAAGCGCCAAGCGGCGCTCTGGCGCGTCATCGGCATGAAAAAGGCCGATCACGCATGACCGGCCCTTCTCAATTCATATGAGCTGAAATTTACTTAGCAGCGCGTTTGACAGCAGGCGCGGCATCGCGCACGTCGGGGTCCACTTTGTCGACAAATTTTTCAAAGTTGTTGATGAACATGCCCACCAGCTTCTGCGCCTGTGCGTCATAGGCTGCTTTGTCGGCCCATGTGTCGCGCGGGTGCAGGATCGTCGTGTCCACGCCCGGCACGCTGACCGGCACTTGGAACCCGAAATTTGGGTCCGTGCGGAATTCAACCGTGGCAAGCGAACCATCAAGAGCGGCGGCGAGCAGTGCGCGCGTCACTTTGATCGGCATGCGCTTGCCCGTGCCATAGGCCCCGCCTGTCCAACCTGTGTTGACAAGCCAGCAATCGACTTTGTTTTCGGCGATGAGATCGCGCAGAAGATTGCCATATTCGGTGGGGTGGCGCGACATGAAGGGGCCACCAAAACAAGTCGAGAACGTCGCTTCAGGCTCCGTCACGCCTTTTTCGGTGCCCGCGACTTTGGCCGTATAGCCCGACAGGAAGTGATACATCGCCTGGCTCGGCGTCATCTTGGCAACCGGCGGCAATACGCCAAAGGCATCAGCCGTCAGCATGATGACATTCTTAGGCTGCGGCGCGCGGCCCGTGTCGCTGGCGTTGGGGATGAACGCCAACGGATAGGCGCCACGGCTGTTTTCAGCCAGGGCTGCGCTGTCGAGATCAAGCTCGCGCGTCACCGGGTCCATCACCACGTTCTCCAGCACCGTGCCAAACCGCTTGGTGACAGCATAGATTTCAGGCTCGGCTTCTGCCGACAGCTTGATCATCTTGGCGTAGCAACCGCCTTCAAAGTTGAAGACGCCGTTTTCGGACCAGCCATGTTCATCATCGCCGATCAGCGTGCGGTCAGAGACTGCCGACAGTGTTGTCTTGCCCGTGCCCGAAAGCCCAAAGAAGATCGCCGTGTCGCCATCAGGCCCGACATTGGCCGAGCAATGCATCGGCATGACGTGCTTGGCGGGCAGGTCATAGTTCAGCATCGAGAAGACGGATTTTTTGATTTCACCAGCATACGACGTATTGGCGATCAAGACGATGCGCTTGGCAAAGTTGCAGGCGACGATGGTTGAGGTGCGCACGCCATATTTGGCGGGGTCGGCGACAAAGCTCGGCAGGTCGATGACGGTGAATTTCGGATCGAAGTCTGCAAGTTCGCTTGTCTTGGGTTCGATCAGCAGGTTCTGGATGAAGAGAGAGTGCCATGCATATTCGGTATAAATACGGGTCGCTAGGCGGTGGGTTTCGTCGGCGCCGCCAAACAGGTCCTGAATGAACAGCTCGCGGCCTTCTGCGTGTTTGAGCATATCGGCATGCAGCATGTCGAAGGCTTGCGGTGTCATCGACTTGTTGCTGTCCCACCAGACGGTGCTTTCGGTGCTGGCGTCGCGGACGATGAACTTGTCTTTGGCCGAGCGGCCCGTATGCACGCCCGTTTTGACGACGAAGGGCCCATTGGCGGCCACATGGCCTTCGCCACGGCGGATCGCCTCTTCATAAAGCTCAGCGGGACGCAGGTTCCAATAAGCGGCTGCAAGATTTTTCAAGCCGCTGGCTTCCAAGCCATGTTTGCTGATTGTTGGCCCACTCTGTTTCACGCCGTCTCTCCTTGATCTGGTATTTTAAAATACGATCTGTTCCGGCCCCCGCCGACTACAGCTTCTATTTCGGAAAATATTCCGCCACATGCGGCGCTCTTCAAATCGCCGTCCGTGGCTCGCTCCTCCAATGGTCCGAGCGTCTATGCCTGAATGTTCTGTCCTTCCGGTCAGCTCACGCGCCCTGTCTTTGAAGGGGGCATCGACCCGACCGATCTTATCTCAAGCCCCGGCTGCTCGGGAGGGGCGTTGTTGATGGGCGGCACATTAGTTGCGTGCCCCTATGAGCGCAACGACATGATGACATCTGGGTTAAGGGAAGGGCGCTTGGTCGCACCCATTATGGTGGAAGTGGTGACCCGCCTGATTTTGCCTCAAAAGTCGTCACCCCCGCTATTTTCCATTAGTAACTTGTAAAACCCGACAGCTTCCGCAAGGGCGCTCACGCGTACCCGCTCATTGGTGGCGTGAAATCCGGCCAATTCGCTGGCGGTAACCCGGATCGGAACGAAGCGAAAGACATTTTCCGTCAGCGGCAGGTAATAGCGCGAATCTGTGCCTGCCACCGTCAGATTGGGTGTGATCAGCGCGTCGGGATAGCGCGCCCGGATCGTCTTTCTCAGTAGCCCAAAGGCAGCGCCGTCGAGATTTGAGACGGCGGAGGCATTGCGCGCGCCTTCCAGCGGCTCGATATCGACCTGATCATCATCCACCGCCGCGCTCACATGCGCGATGGCGCTTTCGATCGTATCGCGCTGATGCAGGCGAAAATTCACGATGCCGCTGGCTTCCGGCGGCAGCACGTTTTCCTTCACCCCGGCCTCCAGCATCGTGGGGGCAATGGTTGTGTGAAGTTGCGCCGCTGTCTGTGGGTTGCTGTTGAGCACGTTGATGACCAGCGGCTTGAACAGCCACATATTGGCAAAGATCATCCGCCGCGAAAACGGCATGGCAGGGGCCAGCGCGTCGAGCATGGCTTGTGTCGGCTTGTCGATACCGCTTGTGAAAGGGGCGTTTGCTACCCGCGTGATGGCAGCAATCAGGCGGCCAACCGCGGTTTTGTCCTCTGCAGGTGGCATTGACGAATGCCCGCCTTTAGCATGAGCCGTCAGTCGCAGCGTCAGATAGCCTTTTTCAGCAATGCCGATCAGCGCTACCGGCACGTCGATGCCGCCCACAGCGCCTTCTGTCACCAAGCCGCCCTCGTCAGACACGAAAGCCAGTTCCACGCCGCGCTCTTTCAGCAGGGCTGCGATTTTCCGGTTGCCGTTGAGGCCGCTAATTTCTTCGTCATGGCCAAACGCAAACATGATCGTGCGTTGGGGCTGAAAGCCGCTCGCTGCCAGCGCGTTGGCCGCTTCCAGCATGGCGATGAGCGAGCCCTTGCAGTCAATCGCGCCGCGCCCCCAAACCGTGCCGTCGGCAATCACGCCCGCAAACGGCGGATGCGTCCAGTCACCTTCTGTGCCTGGCACCACCGGCACCACATCCATATGCGACATCAGCAGGATCGGCTTAAGGCTGGCGTCTGAGCCCTTCCATGTGAAAAGTAAGCTGTAATCGCTGACAATTTCGCGCAAGGCAGCGTGCGAAAAAGCGGGATAGGTCGCGCTGATGAAATCACGAAAGGCTACGAGCGCGCGCGCCGAGGCGTCCGCCTTGGGGCCGCTGGCACCACGCTGCCATGAGATGGTCTGCATCTGGATCGCTTGGCTCAGATGCTGGGCGGCCTCTGCGACCGCCGCCTCGGAGATCGGCTGAGGCGGCTCGCCCGCCCCGGCACCCGGCGCGGGGGCCATCAGTAGGGTGCGCCCAACCACAATCACCGCTAGAACCGCCACGAGAGCGCTAAGCCCAGCCACAATCCGCCATATCGTCCGTTTCATCTTCCCCGTCCCCATTTTGCCTCTGCCCGTCATCCTCAGGCCTTAATATCTGCCCGACCATCGCGGGCTCTTGATTATCTGTAAAGTAGATTTGGGAAAATCATTGGGCTCAGCGGGTGGGCAGGGCATGGCGTAGGGTCATCCAAGTGCTTATACTGTCGCCACAATTTGGGCCAAAAGCGCCCCTAAGCCTGACCGCTCTGAAACCAATGAGGAGTGGCAAAATGCTGGAGGGACGGCTCATGGACGACATCGCTAAAGATGACATTGCAAAGAAGGGTTCGGGGCATATGCCAACCATCGCACTGGTCGATGATGATCGTAATATTCTGACATCGGTGAGCATGGCGCTTGAAGCCGAAGGCTACCACGTTCAAACCTACACAGATGGCGCCGCCGCCTTGGCAGGCCTTGCCGCCACACCGCCCGATGTGGCGGTTTTCGACATCAAGATGCCGCGCATGGACGGGCTCGAATTGCTGCGTCGTTTGCGTCAAAAATCGGACATTCCCGTCATCTTCCTTACCTCCAAGGATGATGAGATCGACGAATTATTCGGCCTCAAGATGGGGGCTGATGATTACATCACCAAACCTTTCTCCCAGCGCCTGTTGGTCGAGCGCGTCAAGGCTGTGCTGCGCCGCGCCGCGCCCAAGCTCGAAGGGGCTGCCGCCGAGGCCGCCGAAAAACTGGTGCTAGAGCGCGGCTTGCTTGTGCTCGATCCCGAACGCCATTCTTGCACTTGGGATGCCAAGGCTGTTGTGCTCACCGTCACGGAATTTCTCATCCTTCAGGCGCTGGCCCAGCGCCCCGGCTATGTCAAAAGCCGCGATAGCCTGATGGACGCGGCCTATGACGATCAGGTCTATGTCGATGACCGCACCATCGACAGCCACATCAAGCGCCTGCGCAAAAAGTTCAAAGAAATCGATGACGATTTCGATGCCATCGAAACACTCTATGGCGTCGGCTATCGCTACCGCGAAGGCTGAGGAGAATGGGGCGAGCCTCTAAGCGACCAGCACCGCAAGGTGGCGCGCCAGATAGCGCGGGCCAACCGGCAGCTGAATCCGACGACGCCTATGCGCGCCGTCGTGTCGCGGGCTTTGCCTCTTCAACGCGCGCCGGTCTTGAGCAACTCGGTACCCATCTGCCCGAGCCTCAGGCCGACCGCATACACCGGGCGTTCGACAGGCTTGAAGCGTTGCTGGTCCGCGCCTTCGCCAATTTTCGCAGTTTCTTGTTGCGTGGCCGCTTTTCCACCCTGACGCGCCGCATTGTTGTCTTCAATGTCGTGGCGCTTTTTGTTATGGCCGCCGGCGTTCTCTATCTCAATCAATTCCGCGAAGGCCTGATCGATGCGCGCCGCCAAAGCCTGCTGACGCAAGCCGAAATCATCGCCGGTGCCATTGCCGAAAACGCAACCTCCGTTCAAGAAGCTCAACTGATCGACCCTCTGGCCCGTAAGCGCGGTGCCCCGCTTGATATCCGCCCCCATGCGCCGTTCATCGGTAGCGCCTCGTCTGTCAAAGGCGACATGGAGGATGACCTCGACAGTGCCCGCAGTACGCCCATCATTCCCGAAGACGCGGCCCCCATCTTGCGGCGTCTGGTGCTGCCCACCCAGACCCGCGCGCGCCTCTATGACAAGGATGGTTGGCTGATCCTCGACAGCCGTCAGTTGATGGCGTCAAGCCAGATCGTCGCTTTTGAGTTGCCGCCGCCTGCCGGTGTTGAAACACGCGGGTTTTTTCTACGCGGGATGGACAGGCTGCTTCAATTCCTGCCCGGTCGCACCATGGAGCGCTACCGCGAGGCGGGCAGTCAGAACGGCGTCATCTATAGCGAAGTGGCCGCCGCGCTCACTGGCTTGCCCTCCACCATGGAACGCGTCAATGACCGCAATGAGTTGATCGTGTCGGTTGGCGTGCCGATCCAGCGCTATCGCGCTGTGCTGGGCGTCTTGATGCTGTCCACACAAGGCGGTGACATTGACGCCATTGTGCGCGCCGAGCGCCGCGCTATCGTGCAGGTCTTCCTTGTGGCCTTGGGCGTCACCATTTTGTTGTCCGTCGTGCTCGCAGGGACCATCGCCGAGCCGGTGCGCCGTTTGGCTGAAAGCGCCGAGATCGTGCGCCGTGGCAAGACGCGCCGTGCCCAGATCCCCGATTTCACGGCACGGCGCGACGAGATCGGTGAATTGTCAGGCGCATTACGCGACATGACCAACGCGCTTTATCTGCGTCTCGACGCCATTGAAAGTTTTGCCGCCGACGTTTCGCATGAATTGAAAAATCCGCTGACCTCGCTCCGCAGCGCCATCGAAACCTTTTCGCTCGCCAAGACCGATGCCGCGCGCCAGCGCCTGATGGCAATCATTCAAGATGACGTCAAACGCATCGATCGCCTCATCAGCGACATCTCCAATGCCTCGCGCCTCGACGCTGAACTGTCGCGTGAGGAAATGGAACTGGTCAATGTGACGACGCTGCTCGAAACCGTCTGCGATTTCTTCACCGAATCTGGTGCCGCGCGTGGTGTAAGCGTCAAGCTGCACATGGCCGACGGCCCCAACGGGCGCGACGAACTTGTCGTTAAGGGCTTTGACATGCGGCTCGGTCAGGTCGTGCGCAATCTGATCGACAATGCCATTTCGTTCAGCCCGTCCGATGGCGCCGTCAATGTCTATGCCGGGCGCTTGGCCGATCAGATCATCGTCACCGTCGAAGACGAAGGGCCGGGCATTTCAGCCGACAATGTCGAGCGCATCTTTGATCGTTTCCATACCGATCGGCCCGACAGCTTCGGCGAGCATTCTGGCCTTGGCCTAGCGATCTCAAAACAGATCGTTGAAGCCCATGGCGGCACCATCCGCGCCGAAAACCGTATCCGCCCCGCCAGTGATACCGATGCCGATGCCAATGCCGATGTTGAAGCGCCCTCGCTTGGCGCGCGCTTCATCGTCACGCTGCCAGCCGAGGCTGGTGCATGAGCATCCACGCCACTTGCGTCAGGCTCGGCACGCGCGGTGTCCTGCTGCGCGGCGCATCGGGGTCGGGTAAATCCGACCTTGCTTGGCGTCTTATGCAAAGTCGCTGGGCAGCGCGGCTCGTCGCCGACGATCAGACCGAAGTGGCGATCGAGGATGGCGAATTGATGGCGTGTGCGCCGCGCGCCCTTCGCGGTCTTATGGAACTGCGCGGCCTCGGCCTCTTGCGCGTTTCCTTTGCCCCGCGCACGGCTCTGCATCTTGTGGTTGATCTGGTCTCCCGCGACGACGTGCCGCGCCTACCAGAACCCAGCTTTGCCGCCCTTTGTGGCCTTGATTTGCCGCGCATCGCGCTTCACGCGTTTGACCTGACGACGCCCGACAAGGTAGGTCTCGCCGCTGACATGATCGCCGAGCGTGGCTTTCCGGACGATGATGGGATTATCGGGCAGCTTGACTGAATTTGCGGCGTTTGCGCGCTTGTCATTGAGCCGCCTTTGGAGGCACCATACGGCGCTTCTCGCGGGGGCGTGGAAAGGCAACCTGTTCACTGTTTGAACGGATGGGGCCAAAAGGGCAGTTGATGATCGGACTAGTACTTGTAACGCATGGTGCCTTGGCCAGCCAGTTTGTAGCGGCAATGGAACATGTGGTGGGCGCGCAAGCGCAGGTCGCGGCTATTTGCATTGGCCCTGACGACGACATGGAGCAGCGCCGCAAGGACATCCTTGACGCCGTCGCCAGCGTCGATTCCGGCAAGGGCGTCATCTTGCTGACCGACATGTTCGGCGGCACGCCCTCAAACCTCGCCATCTCCGTTCTCGACAAAGCCAAGGTCGAAGTGATCGCGGGCGTCAACCTGCCCATGCTGATCAAGCTGGCTTCCGTGCGCGACAATGTTCCGCTCGGCAAGGCCGTCGATCTTGCCCAGGAATCAGGTCGTAAATATATCTCTATTGCCAGCCGTGTTCTCGCTGGCGATGGCGTGTGATCAATATGCCTGAAGGTCGATTGCTGACGATCGTCAACACACGCGGTCTGCATGCGCGCGCATCGGCCAAGTTCGTCCAATGCGCCGAGCAGTTCAACGCCGAAGTTAAAGTCTTCAAGGATGGCAATTCAGTTTCGGGCACCTCAATCATGGGCCTGATGATGTTTGCCGCCGGGCGCGGCAGTTCCATCCGCATCGAGGCCACCGGCATCGAAGCCGAAGACGCCCTCAACGCGCTTGAAGTCCTCGTCACCGACGGCTTTGGTGAACGCGACTGATTTTTCCCCCAGCTCCGATTATCTCTGCCGTCATGGCTCGACCCACCTTTTTGTCAAAGGAGGCGGGCCATCCGTCTTCCCGGCGTGTCGCAACCGCAAGCCAACTTCAATCGGCGCGGTGGCCCGGTTTCTTGAACGAAATCACAAGTTCCGTCCCGGTCGCCGACGCGACCTCATAAAGCGTTTCGACGGTGGTGTTGGCGCGCGCGCTCTCGATGCGCGCCACCAGCGATTGCGGTTTGCCCATTACCTTGGCCATCTCGGCCTGACTTAGTTTCCCGCGTTCACGCGCTTTCCGCACAGCCTGGGCTGCAAGCCGCATCGCACGGGCCTTCGTGAAGGCCGCCATCACCTCGGGCTTTTTGAGGGCTCGCGCGGCCACTTCGTCAAAATCGATAAGGTCTTTTTGCTTTCTCATTCGACATACTCCCGTAATCGTTTCTCGGCGAGCTTGATGGCCTGTGGTGGTGTCTTTTGGCTTTTCTTTTCAAAAATATGCAACACAACCACGCTCTGGCCTGAAATTGAAACATAGAGCGCGCGGGCAATTCCATCCTCAGCCGAGACCCGGAATTCTCAGATCTTGCCTTTGAGTGGTTTGGCTTCATGCGCCTCAAGGCTTCGCGGTCCGCCGCGCTTGACCGCGCCGAGCAATTCGATCAACGCACCCTTCAGACTTGCTTTCAGTTTGCCGAATTCCCGTTCCACGGGCTTGCCAGCAAATTTGACCGACCATGCCATGGATTTTTATAACATATACGTTATTATTAAACAAATAAATGAGGCAAAGTGGTAGTGATTTAGCTTCCCAAACAACGATATAAACATTTCTTTATATCGCTCTTGCCAGCCTACCGCTCCCCTGCTATAAAGCCGCCCAAACTGGCGAGGCCCCGTTCGCATCCGCTTGTTTTGCTTTCGCATCCGCTTGTTTTGCATTCGTATGTCCAATTCCCCTGAAGGAACCCCTATGAGCAATGATTACGTCATCAAAGACATCAACCTCGCTGATTGGGGCCGCAAGGAACTCGACATTGCCGAAACCGAAATGCCGGGCCTCATGGCAACCCGCGCCGAATTTGGCAAGGCGCAGCCGCTGAAAGGCGCGCGCATCGCCGGTTCGCTACACATGACGATCCAGACCGCCTGCCTCATCGAGACGCTGGCCGCTCTCGGCGCCGATATTCGCTGGGCGTCATGCAACATCTATTCAACACAAGACCACGCCGCCGCCGCCATCGCCGCGACCGGCATCCCGGTCTTTGCCATCAAAGGCGAGAGCCTCGAAGATTATTGGGAATACACCCACCGTATTTTTGAATGGTCTGACGGCGGCGCGCCCAACATGATCCTCGATGATGGCGGCGACGCGACGCTGCTCATTCATCTGGGCAAGCGCGCTGAAGAGGGCGACGTCGCCTTCCTCGAAACCGCCTCCAACGAAGAAGAAGAAGTCCTCTACGCCGCCATCAAGAAGCGTCTGGCCTCCAAGCCCGGTTTCTATTCAGCCATCGCCAAGTCCGTGCGCGGCGTCACCGAAGAAACCACCACCGGCGTCCATCGTCTCTATGACATGCAGAAAAAAGGCACGCTGCTGTGGCCTGCCATCAACGTCAATGACAGCGTCACCAAGTCGAAATTCGACAATCTCTATGGCTGCCGTGAATCGCTGGTCGATGGCATCCGCCGCGCCACTGACGTCATGATGTCGGGCAAAGTCGGCGTCGTCGCAGGCTTTGGCGATGTCGGCAAAGGCTCCGCCGCCTCGCTCCGCAATGCCGGTGCCCGCGTCATCGTCACCGAAATCGACCCCATCTGCGCTCTTCAGGCCGCTATGGAAGGCTATGAAGTCACCACGATGGAAGAAGCCGCGCCGCGCGGTGACATCTTCGTCACCACGACCGGCAATATCGACGTCATCACCATCGACCACATGCGCGCGATGAAAGATCGTGCCATCGTCTGCAACATCGGTCACTTCGATAGCGAAATTCAGATCAGCGCGCTCAAAAACCTCAAGTGGCACAACGTCAAGCCGCAGGTCGATGAGATCGAATTCACCGACGGCAAGCGCATCCTGCTGCTCGCCGAAGGTCGCCTCGTCAATCTGGGTTGCGGCACTGGCCATCCCTCTTTCGTCATGTCGGCCTCCTTCACCAACCAGACGCTCGCCCAAATCGAGCTTTGGACCAAGCCCGACGCCTATGGCAAAGAGGTCTATGTGCTGCCCAAGGCGCTCGACGAAAAGGTCGCCATGCTGCATCTGGAAAAGATCGGCGTGAAATTGTCCAAGCTCAGCCAGCGTCAGGCCGATTATATCGGCGTCCCGACTGCGGGCCCCTTCAAGGCCGAGCAGTACCGCTACTAAGCACCGCTCACCGTCAAATATGTGAAAAGGCCCGGCATCGTCTGGGCCTTTTTCGTCTTCTCACCTTAGCTTTTTCGCGTGACCTTAAGACTTCATGTAGTATCGCTAAACGATGTACTGATTTGCTTTGATGCTGGTTCGCTGGCATCCAATGGGGTGAAGGCATCTGCGTATCAGATGTCTGAGGGGATAATGACGCGTACCACCAAGCTGCCAATGCTGAAACGAGCACTAGAGCTGAAGCGAGCGGGTGCCCAGGCCCGCGTGTGCGCGCGCTTGGGCTATAGCTTGCCTGTGGCCCTCCTCGGTTTTGCCAGCACCATCGCCCATGCCGCCCCCACCTTGCCCGAACATTTGCCTGCGACCCTGCCCCAAGCGCTCACCACATTGGGCCTGTCCACAGGGGCCTCTGACAACGCCGTCAGCCTTTATTTAATCGGTGCCTTGGGGCTAGCGCTCTTGAGCTTTGGGGTGGCCGCCATGGGCTTTCGCGCCGCGCGCCGCGCGCCGGGCCCGCAAGCTGGCGCTGGAGCGCGAAGCCGACATCGCCCATATTGATGCCCGCCTTCATGCCGCCGAAAGCATCCTCGCCGCCGAGCCAGACGCCGTCTTCATCTGGACGCCCGAGTCCTTACGTGCCGGGCCCGGCACCTTCCAGTCGCGCCCCCGCATTGTTGGCTCAACCGCGACGCTGGTGGACCCCGCCTCAGGCGATCTTGATTTTGCCTATCTGCTGACCCGCCTCGAGCCTGAAAGTGCCGGCCGCCTCAACACCGCCGTTCAGCGCCTGCGCACACGCGGCGCGCGCTTTTCGTTGCATGTCCAGTCCATCGATGGCCGCACCTTTGAGGCCGAAGGCCGCCCCGCGGGTGCGCTCGCTGTCCTCTGGCTGCGCGACGTCACGGGTGAACGCGCCGAAGTGAGCCGCCTCAAAGACCGCTTGCGTCAAGCCGAGCAGGGCCGCGCGCGCTTTGAAACCCACATCATGTCCGCGCCCTTTCCTGCGTGGCGACGCAGCGAGGAGGGCCGCCTCGAATGGGTCAATGAGGCTTACGCCCGCGCCGTCGATGCGACCTCGCCTGAAGATGCCATCATGCGCGGCATCGAACTTTTAAACGAAGAAGTGCTGGCCACCTTGCGCCGTCGCCTGTTTGATCGGACACGCGCCACTGAGCGCAGCCACGCCATCATGGCGGGCGAGCGCCGTGCCATCGAGGTCATCGAACAGCGCGTCGAAGACGGCTTTGTCGGTATCGCCGTCGATGTCTCTGCCCTCGATGCTGCCGAAGCCGAATTGCGCCGCCACATCGAGAGCCATGCGGCCACGCTCGATCGCATGGCCACAGCGGTCGCCATTTGTGGCCCCGACAAGCGCCTTAAGTTCCACAACCGAGCGTTTGAAACGCTTTGGGGTCTTGAGCACGATTGGCTGGACAGTGAGCCGACCGACGGCGAAATCCTCAATCAATTGCGCACCCTGCGTCGCCTGCCCGAACAGGCCAATTTTCAAGCCTGGAAACAGGCCCGCATGGACCTCTACACCTCGCCCGATCCGATTGAGGAATATTGGCATCTCCCCGATGGCCGCATCATCAAATTGCTGGGCCAAGCCCATCCCTTTGGCGGCGTCATTTATGTTTATGAAAACGTCACCGAGCAGCACAATCTCGCCAGCTCCTATTCGACGCTCGAAAGCGTGCAGCGTGAAACCATCGACCATCTCTACGAAGGCGTTGCCGTCTTCGGCACCGATGGCCGCCTCAAGCTGTCCAACCCCGCTTATGCGCGCATCTGGAACCTTGACGCTAAAACGCTCGACGGCGAGCCTCACGCCAATGATATCGCGGCCGCCACCGCCGACCTCTATGCCGATGAGGCGCAAGCCGCCGCCTTCAAGGCACGCCTGACGCACGATGGAGCGACGCGCGTTGTCTCGACGGGGCGCCTTGAGCGCAAGAACGATACGATCATCGACTTTGCCGCCGTGCCGTTGCCCGATGGCGCGACTTTGCTTACCTATGTCGATGTTACCGACAGCTTGCGCATGGAAATGGCGTTGCGTGAGCGCAATGACGCGCTGGAAACCGCCGACCGATTAAAGTCGGAATTCATCTCTCATGTCTCCTATCAATTGCGCACCCCGCTCACCAATATTCTCGGCTTTGGCGAAATTCTCGAAGCCGAAATGTTCGGTGATCTGAACCCCAAGCAGCATGAATATATGCAAGGCATTCTTCAGAGTTCAGACACATTGCTTGATGTGGTGAACGATATTCTCGACCTCGCCGTCATCGAAGCCGGGGCCATGACGCTTGATTTCTCCGATGTTGAAATCGGCGAAGTCATCCATGCCGCCGAACAATTTGCCCATCACCCGGCTCAGAAAAACAAAGTCGTGGTCAAGGTCGAAGGGGGCGGTGATTGTGGTGCTATCCGTGCCGACGACAAGCGCATCAAGCAGATCATGATCAATCTTCTGTCCAATGCGCTGGCTTTCACCAGCCCTGGCGACACCATCATCATCGGGGCGCGCCGCACGCAAGACACCGTGCAGCTTTATGTCTCTGACACCGGCATCGGCATCAAACCGGAATTTCAGGGCAACGTCTTTGACCGCTTTGAAGCCCATTCCGGCCATGACCGCCGCCGTGGCGCAGGCCTCGGCCTCAGCCTTGTGCGCTCCTTCGTTGAGCTGCACGGCGGCTGGGTCACGCTCGAAAGCGCCCCCGATGTCGGCACCTGCGTCACCTGCCATCTGCCGGTGCGCGCGGTGGCCACCCTAGCCGCCCCCACCATCCGGTAGTGTCTCAGTGCGAATCATCGATCAACTATAGTCATTGGAAGACATCGCGGCGAAGATAGATGCGATGGTGCCCGTTCCCAAACTGCATGGACCGTACAAGAACAATTTTGACCCATGAGGCAGAAGTGAAATTCACGGAGGATGAACTTTGCGAAATATTCGCTGAAGGAGTTCGAGACGCACCTCCATTCCGTCATTGGCTTCTGAACAAAACCAAGTTTGCCTATCAGGCAAATAACTGCCGCCTTTTGCATGAAGAGCAGATGGCAATCTGTCCGAGACGCCGGTGGTGGCGACACTGGTGGTGCGTCATCCCAGAATTATCCGAACAACGAGAAACGGACATCTTCATGGTATTTGAGGCCATATCGACTGGCAAGCGGTTCGCGCTGCATGTTGAGAACAAGCGCAACAATTATAAATTCAATCTAGGGCAGGCGGCGGCCTGTTCACCGCGAGCGCGCCATATGATCAACAGAGCAGAGTTTCTTTCTCATTCAGATTTTCAGACGGTATTGCTAGCGCCCGTGGCTTTTCGGAACAGTTACGCGCCAGAGGCTAGGCTCTTCGACGCCTTCGTCAGCTATGAGGATGTCGCGCAATTTTTATCACCGTTCGGCGCTGCAGATTCAAACTGAGACACTATCTGCCGTGCAAGCGGGTGTTACAGATCATATCTGGACGCTCGATGAAGTACCGAGCATGATCCTTTGATCTGAATGGGAAGGGCAAGATGAATAATTGGAGATTTGTGTGGGCAATGTTACCGCTTTTGATTTTAGCGGTTATTGGTGCATCCACCGCTGCATTTTCCTCTGAGCATGCAAACGGCTATGGTCTCGGGATAGATTCGTGCGCGGTGTTTGCAAAAAAATACACCGCAAATCCTGAGGTTGCAGAAAGCGTCTATTTCACTTGGGCTCAAGGATTTATGAGCGGCCTGAATTTTGTGGCCACTGCCAATGGCAGTGTTTACAGGGTCATCACCGGAAGCGACATGACAACTCAGAAGGCCGACATTCGCTCGTACTGTGAAGCACACCCGCTTACTCAATATGTGGGAGCTGTAATTGATCTTTATCAGAGCTTTCCTACAAGCCAGCAAAAACCTTGAAACTGATATATTACATGCCGCGCCTTCAGCTTGACTTCGCGTCTTCAACTTGACTTCGTATCGGGCGAGGCGTATCCGTTCGGCCTACGGGATTTCTAATTCAAGGGTCTCAAGTCTTCAGACGGACGAATGATGAGCAGCGCAACCCCATCCCATTCAGGACACAAGCCCGACGGTATCGTCGCCGATCTTGGCGTCGTGATGGCGCGCCTGTGCTGCACTCGTGAGGAAACCGCTGACTGACTACTTGTCCGCATTGATCCAAAGGATCGACCTCCGAGGCTCTGAAACGCTCCGGGGTTTTTTTATTGGCTCTGCCCCGCCGCCAGCGTTTTGGGTTTCGGAATAGAAAAGCCCGAACCATGACTGACACATTCAATCATCCCTCTTTCGACGCCGCGCCTATTCCGCCGGTTGCGCCGCCGCATCGGTTTCACGATTTTGCCGTTGAGGCACGCGAGCTACTGCATCTTGCTGGCCCCGTCGTCATCACGCAACTGACGCAAATGGGCATCGGCACGGTTGATGTGTTGCTGCTCGGCGCTTACAGCAAAGACGCGCTGGCGGCTTCCGCGCTGGGCCTGAGCCTTTATTACGCCATGTGGGTGCTCGCCATGGGGCCTGCCATCGCCGTGCAGCCCATGGTTGCCCATATTCTTGGCTCGCGCCGTGCCGATAGGCGCGGCGTGCGCCTCACCGTGCGCATGTCGCTCTGGGCTATCTTGCTGCTGACGCCTTTCCAGCTCATTTTTCTCTATTATACCGGTGCCATGCTGCGGGCCATCGGCCAGCCCGAAGCGCTATCAGCCGACGCGGGTCATTTCGTGCGTATGCTCGCCTTCGGCTTTGTCTTCACCACGCTTTTTAATGTCTTGCGTGGCTATGCCACCGCCTTGTCGCGGCCCAATGCGCCTTTGATTGTCATGGGCTTCACCATTGTCTTTAACGGCGTGCTCGCTTGGGTGCTGATCTTTGGCCATTTTGGCGCGCCGCGTATGGGCCTCACGGGCGCGGGCATTGCTAGTTCCATTTCTTATTTTTTCAGCTTCGCCGTCATGCTTGCCGTCATTTTCTTCACCACCGATCTGGCGCGCTATCGCATCTTCCGTCGCTTCTTCCAGTTTGATTGGGCAACGCTCAAGGAAGTCATCCGACTTGGCATGCCGATCAGCATGACCATCATCTTTGAGGCCATGTTCTTCAATGCAGGCACGATGATCATGGGTTACTTCGGCACCGATAGCGTTGCGGCCCATCAGATCGCATTGAACGT
This sequence comes from Parvibaculaceae bacterium, assembly GCA_041688015.1. Taxonomy (GTDB): domain Bacteria; phylum Pseudomonadota; class Alphaproteobacteria; order Parvibaculales; family Parvibaculaceae; genus Parvibaculum. The sequence continues at coordinate 33,853 of JBDNIY010000017.1, read as the reverse complement.
CATCGCGCTCTTGTTCATGGTGCCGCTCGGCATCGCGACGGCGGCGACCGTGCGCATCGGTCTGGCGTCAGGCGCGAGCGACATGCCGCGTGTGCGCCGCGCAGGGCTCGCGGCCATGGGCATTTCGCTCACCTTCATGGGGCTCTGCGGCATCGCCTTGGCGATTTTTGCGCCGCAGATCGTCGGCGTTTATCTCGATGCCTCCAAGCCTGAAAATCAAGGCGTCATCACGCTTGCCACTTTGTTCCTGCGCATCGGTGCGGCGTTCCAATTGTTCGACACCGGTCAGGTCGTCGCTTCGCTCTGCCTGCGCGGCCTGAAAGATGCCAATGTGCCTATGTGGATTGCCGGCGTTTCTTATTGGCTCATCGGCTTCCCGCTGGCGGTATTGCTCGCCTTCCATTTCCACATGGCAGGGGCCGGCGTCTGGGTTGCCTTCGTCGTCGCGCTGGCGGTCGCCACCTTCGCCATGTCGATCCGCTTCATCTCCCTCGCCCAAGTCGACTGGCGCGCCCCTTTCCGCCCCCGCTAAAGCCCCCTACACTTGAGCCCTCTCCCTCCATTCTTAGCCCTCCCTCTTGAGGGGGGAGGGTTGGGAGGGGGTGAAGCCTCAAATTCTGACCAAACGAGAGCCCCATGATCGAACGCATCATCGACGAGCGCCAACGCAACCTCGGCGGCGGCTTCACGGTTGGCCGCGTGCTCCCTGTCGCGCAGCGCCGCATGGTCGGCCCTTTCATTTTCTTTGATCACATGGGCCCGATGGCTTTCGCCGCAGGCATTCCCAAAAGCCTCGACGTGCGGCCTCATCCCCACATTGGTCTGTCCACCGTCACCTATCTTTTTGACGGCGAAATCATGCACCGCGACAGCATTGGCTCAGAAGAAGCGATCCGCCCCGGCGAGGTCAATTGGATGACGGCAGGGCGCGGCATCACCCATTCTGAACGCTTTGAAAAAGCGCGCGCGCAAGGCGACATGATCCATGGCATCCAGTCATGGGTGGCGCTGCCCGATGGCGAGGAAGAAGTGGTCCCCGCCTTTACCCATTACGCCAGCGCCGATCTGCCGATGCTCACCGACAAGGGCCTCTCCATGCGCCTCATCGCGGGCCGTGCCTTCGGCCAGACGTCGCGCGTCAAAACCCATTCGCCCATGTTCTACGCTCATACGTTGCTCGACACCGGAACGCAGCTTGAGCTTCCCGCCGACTATCCAGAGCGCGCCGCCTATGTCGTCTCGGGCCGCATCGAAGTCAGCGGCCAGACCATCGACGCTCTGCGCATGGCGGTCTTTGATAGTGGCACTGCGCCCGTCCTCAAGGCGCTAGAGCCCTCCGTCGTCATGGTGCTGGGCGGCGATCCCGTCGGCCAGCGCTTCATCGATTGGAATTTCGTCTCCTCGTCCAAAGACCGCCTCGCGCAGGCCAAGGCCGACTACAAAGCAGGCCGCATGAAACTCCCTGATCTCGACCACGACGAATTTGTACCGCTCCCCGAATGAGGATATTTTGATGAAACAATTGATGCTCGTGCTGGCCTGCCTTTTCATGGTCGCGCCTGCCCAGGCGCGTGAATCCATCAAGGCTGCGAAACCCATCACGCCCATGGCCACTGACCTGCCCGCGGGCGAATACACACTCGACAAAGCCCATGCGAGCGCCATCTTCCGCGTCAGTCATCTGGGCTTTTCTAATTTCACGGGCCGCTTCACCGCCTATGACGCGGCTTTGCATTTTGATCCCAAGAACCCCGCCGCGATGCGTTTTGACGGCACGGTCAACGTCAACTCGCTGACGCTGGACAATCCGCCCGCCGGGTTCATTGCTGAACTGCTCGGCCCGACATGGTTTGATGTCGCCGAATTTCCTACCATGACCTTCCATTCCGTCTCCGTCAAAATGACCGGCTCCAACACGGCCAATGTCACCGGCGAATTCAAGATGCATGGCGTGACCAACCTGCTGGTGCTCGCCGTCACCTTCAATGGCGGCTATGCGGGCCATCCCATGGACCCTAATGCGCGCATTGGCTTTTCTGCCCATGGTGTGCTGAAACGCTCCGCCTACAACCTGTCTGCGGGCATTCCCGCGCCGGGCACCACCATGGGCGTCAGCGATGAGGTGGAGTTAATCCTTGAAGGTGAGTTCACCGGCCCGCCGCTCGTCAAATAACATCTGTCATCAGACCTTGAACATTCGGCGCTTCCCATTAAATGCCCTAAATGCTAAAAGTGACCGGAATGCTAATTTGGGTCAGTCGATATAAATCGATGCGCTGGCAGGTTCCAGTGCAAACGGGAGAGAAGCCTTCATGTCCGTTACCTTCAAGGTCAATGGTGTGTCACACACGCTTGATGTCGAACTGGAAATGCCGCTCCTCTGGGTGCTGCGCAATGAACTCGGCCTGACGGGCACCAAATTCGGCTGCGGCGTTGCGGCCTGTGGCGCCTGCACAGTGCATTTGAACGGCGAGCCGGTGCGCTCCTGCTCGCTGCCGGTCGTGGCCGCCGAAAATGGCGAGATCATCACCATCGAAGGCTTGGCGGTGGCCTCAGGCGCGGCTGAAAAGCTCGCCCCCATTCAGGCCGCCTGGATCGAACATCAGGTGCCCCAATGCGGCTATTGCCAGTCCGGCATGTTGATGGCGGTCTCTGCGCTCTTGAAAGAGAATCCCAATCCCAGTGACGCCGAAATAGACGACAGCATCACCAATGTTTGTCGCTGCGGCACCTATCCGCGCATCCGCGCCGCGATCCATTCGCTGTCGAACGCTTGAGGGAGGGCCACACCATGACCATCAAAGACAAACTTATGAACCCCAGCCGTCGCCAGTTGATCGTTGCAGGCGGCCTTGCCGGTGGCGGCTTGTTGCTCGGCTATACTTTCTCGGGTCCCTCGCGCAATGAGATGGCGCAAGCCGATGTCTCGGGCAAGGGCGAGCAGGTGCTGGCCACCTGGATCAAAATATCACCTGACAACACCACAACGATTTACGTTCCCCATTCCGAAATGGGGCAGGGGGCCATCACCGCGCTGGCCATGATGGCGGCTGAAGAAATGGAAGCCGACTGGACGCTGGTGCACCCCGAACAAGCGCCCGCCGAGCAGGCCTTTGCCAATGAATCCCTCGCCCTCAATTTCACCGACGGTGTCGTCATCCCGCGTATGCTTGAAGGCGTCACCGATGCGGTCTTCCTCAAAGCCATGCAATTCATGCATGCCCAGATCACAGGTGGCTCGTCGTCTGTCCGCATGACCGGCGAACATGGTATGCGGCCCGCAGGTGCCGCCGCCAAGGACATGCTGATCCGCGCCGCCGCCAAACGCTGGAACGTGCCTGCCTCTGAATGCGTGGCAAAGCTCTCCAAGGTCTCTCACCCGTCGGGCAAATCAGCCACCTACGCCGAGCTTGCCAGCACCGCCGCCGAACTCTCGCCGCCGTCCCATCCCGTGCTCAAAGCCAAAGCCGACTACACCATTGTAGGCCAGCCCACCCAGCGCTTTGACATTCCCGGCAAGGTCGATGGCTCCACGCTCTATGGCATCGACGTGCGCCGCCCCGGCCAGCTCTACGCCGCCATCAAGTTTGCCCCCACCTTCGGCAGCGAAGTGGTGAGCTACGACGAAGCGCCGATCCTCAAGCGGCGCGGCGTCAAGCAGCTCGTCAAGCTGCCCGGCGGTGTCGCCGTCATCGCTGACAATTTCTGGCGTGCCAAGCAAGCCGCTGCGGCGCTCGAAGTTAAGTTCGATACCAAGGGCCACGAAAAGCTTTCCATGGCGACACTCTATGCCGCGCAGGATGCAGCGCTGGCCGATGAAGGCAAAAGCAAGAAGGACGTCGAACGCGGCGATATCGATGCCGGGTTGGCCAAGGCCGCCAAGATCATGCAGGCGACCTATCGCGTGCCTTTCCTCGCTCATGCCTGCATGGAGCCGATGAATTGCACCGCGTATGTTCAGGGCGACAAGGCCGAAGTTTGGACCGGCACGCAGGATGCGCTGGGCACGCGGGCCCGCTTTGCCAAAATCGCCGGCCTCGACTTTGAAAACGTAACGCTGCATCCGCTGATGCTTGGCGGTGGCTTTGGCCGTCGTATCCCGGTGCGGCCAGGCTTTTTTGATTTCCCCAGCGAGATTGATTTTGCCGCCCTCATCGCCAAAGAAGTCGATGCGCCCGTGCAGCTTCTCTACACGCGCGAAGACGACATCCAGCACGACACCTACCGCATCGCGGTGACGTCAAATTTCAAGGTCGGCCTCGACGACAAGGGCCAGCCCATCGCCTGGCACAACCGCTACATGTTGAAAGATGATCCGGCAGGCGCCGCCCATATTCCCTATGGCGTGCCCGATCAGTCGATCCGTTATCTCGAAGGCCAAACCATTGTCCCGCGCGGGCCATGGCGCTCGGTCGCACATTCTCAGCATACGTTCTTTACTGAAAGCTTCATGGATGAGCTGGCGCATAACGCGGGCACCGATCCTTATGAATTTCGCCACGCGCTTTTAAAAGACCAGCCGCGCCACCTCGCCGTGTTGGAAATGGTTGCCGAAAAATCCGGCTGGGGCAAACCGCTGCCCAAGGGCCGTGCCCGCGGCATCGCCATTCAGGAAGCGTTTAAAACCATCGTTGCCGAAGTCGCCGAAGTGTCGGTGAGCGACAGTGGTGAGGTGAAAGTCCATCACGTCACGGCGGTGGTCGATTGCGGCAACGTCATCAATCCCGACACTGCCACACGCCAGGTCGAAAGCGGCATCATCTTTGGCTTGACCGCTGCCATGTATGGCGAGATCTCGATTGCCGATGGTGCCGTCGAACAGTCGAACTTCCCCGACTACGCCATGATAAAACTCGCCGATGCGCCTTCCATCGACGTGCATTTCATCGAAAGCGGTGCGCCGCTCGGCGGCATGGGCGAACCCGGCACACCCCCCATCGCGGCAGCCGTCTCTAACGCGGTCTTCACCATCACCGGCAAACGCGTCCGCGAATTGCCACTGAAAAACCACGACCTCACCCCGCTCGCCCATAAAATGGCGCAAGCGGCGGAGTAAGGTTGCGAGCGCAATGACGAAATTAAAACATAAACCCTCATCCTGAGGAGCGGCAAAGCCGCGTCTCGAAGGACGAGGCCACTCACGCCTCCAAACCCTTCATGCCTCGACTTGATTGGGGCATCCACCTGCCTTTGATGCATCAAAGTTGGATCACCCGATCAAGTCGGGTGATGACGCTTATCTATGTGGTAAATCCAAAGCAAAAAACGTCAATGCTGGCTTTCAGGCCCCAGCAACACGTCAGTGTTGCGATTCCGGCATCGTCACGCGAATACCTTCCAGCGCGGGCGAAATCTTGAGCTGGCAGGACAGCCGCGAGTTGGCTTCCACATGCTCGCTGAAATCGAGCATCGTATCTTCCATCGGCTCTTTAGGGCTGAGTTTGCCCAGCCAGTCTTCCGGCACAAACACCATGCAGGTCGCGCACGCGCAGGCCCCGCCGCAATCACCATCAATGCCGGGCACCATGTCTCGCACAGCCACTTCCATCAGCGTCAGCCCGTCAGCCGCGTCCACCGTGTGCTCCGTGCCGTCATGTTCGATAAACGTGACCTTCGTCATCCCAAGTTTCCTCTAGCCGTGTTGTTACTTTTTTCCGCGAAGCGTTCGTTCACGCCTTCGCCACTTCTTTCATGCGCCGCGAAGCGTTCACGCCTTCGCCACTTCTTTCATACTAATGCTCTCGTCGGCGAGCCGTACCGGATCGAGTTTGGCGTGCTGCGCGATCAGCGTTTTCGACATCATGAATTCCGGCGGGCGGTTCACCGCATCCACCGCAATCAACATGCCGTCTTTAAGATAGAACACCGCAAAACTGCGCCCTGCCTGTGGGTTGCCGCGCGTTACCGCTTGCGTGTAGCCCGCCGACAGCCCAGCAATCTGCAGCTTCAAATCATATTGGTCCGACCAGAACCACGGCACCTGATTGTAAGGCTTCTCTTTGCCCATCATGGCGGCTGCCGCGCTCTTGCCCTGCTCGATGGCGTTATGCACGCTCTCCAGCCGCAAGCGTTTGCTATAGACGCCGCTGGGGTGATTGGTGCAGTCACCGGCTGCAAAAATATCTGGGTCGGATGTGCGTGTGCATTCGTCCACGACAATGCCGTTTTCGATTTTCAATCCAGCGCTTTCAGCAAGCTCCGTATTAGGAAGAATGCCGATCCCCACCACCACAAAATCACAAGGCACCGAGGTGCCTGTACCAATGTTGACGCCGCTCACCTTGCCGGCTTTGCCTTCAAACCCAACCACCGTGACGCCGGTTTGAATGTGGACGCCCTCTTCACGGTGAACGCGTTCATAGAATGTCGAAACAATCGGGTCCACCACGCGCGCCATCACCCGGTCTGCCGTTTCCAGCACCGTCACATCAAGCCCGTTTTTGCGCGCGACGGCGGCCACTTCCAGCCCGATATAGCCGCCACCGACCACCACCATTTTGGCGCCCGTTTTAAAGTGGCTTTGGATTTTTTTAACGTCGCCGACCGAGCGCAGATAATGAACGCCTTCAAGGTCAAAGCCCGGCACGTTGATTTCGCGCACGCGGCTTCCCGTTGCAATCAGCAGTTTTGTATAGCCGATCTCGCGGCCATCGCTCGTTGTCACCGTATGGGCTTTGGCGTCCACAGCGGTGGCGCGCGTCTCCAGCATCAAGGTGCATTTAGCTTTGTTGTAAAATTCGGCAGGCTTTAGCTCCACCCGGTCAAAATCAATTTCACCGGCGAGAAATTTCTTGCTCAGAGGCGGGCGCTGATAAGGCGGTTCGGCCTCGTCGCCGATCAGCGTGATGGGGCCGTCATAGCCTTCCATGCGCAGGCTGACGATTGCCTGTGCGGCGGCCTGACCCGCCCCCAAAATGACAATGTCCAGTTCGACGCCCAGTTCAACGCCCAGTTCAACGCCCAGTTCAACGCCTTGTTCGACGCTCGCACTCATGCTGCCTCCCTCGCGCGATCCTCGACCCGTTTCCGGGCGATCTCGGCTTTCGTGGAAATGTCGCAGACCTCCCGTCCGCGCCACTCTTTTATCGGTCCGCCGTGCCGCCGTCACGCCTTGCCTGCGCCGCCGCCAAACCCACTTGCTTGACCCAGACAACGCCACAAACATGACGCCAGCGTCAACTTTTTTATTTCGAGGGCGTAAAAATAGCAAATGACGGAGCGTCGCAGTCGTCAGCGAGGCTCGCCAGTTGGCTCAGTCGAACACGCTCTCGCTGGCCGCCACTACCGTCTCATAATCAAAGGTGAACACCGCCATCAGCATGTTGCAGGTCACATCGTCGTCCGACAGCGGCAAGTAAAGGCTGTCAAAATGCGGGTGTCCGCGTTCAAAGGCGCCCCGGTCCTGCAGCCAGTCCGCCTCGCCATGGGCCCGAACGGGAACCCCCGCCCGCGCCACCTTGCGATAAACAGCCTGAACGCCCTTGATCACGCCCGCGCCATAAGGCGCAAAGGCTTGAGTGACCGTCTGGCCGGTGCTGTTGACCACAAAATAGCGCGTCACCTTTGTGCCAATCAGCCGATAGCGAAAATCAACAAAGCCCGGCAGGACATCGATCATCATGATCCAGCCTAGATGCTCGCGCATCTGCACTGGGTTGATGTCATCGCGCGCCGGCATTTTCCGCGCCCCGCGCTGAGCCAGCCAATAGGCGTGAACAGCGCCAAGCGTCGGATGGCTGATCTCTTGTGGATCAACCTCCGCCCAAGCCCGTTCAATCCTTTTGTCTGAAACTGTCACCCGTGCCCCCCCAAAGCCCAAGTCTCCCCAAAGCCCAAGTCTCCCCAAAGCGCGTCCCCCAAAGAGGTGCGGCGCCGCCGCGTATTCTGTCCCTCCGTGGTTAAACATCGCTTAAGGCGGCGGCTTCTCCCCGAAACCCGTCATCACCGGTCCACCTTTGACGCATCAAAGCTGGATCACCCGGTCAAGCCGGGTGATGACGGATTAGTTTCCGCAAACGCCTCAAAACAATCTCAGTGTCGTTCCGGGACTTGATCCCGGGACCCATCTCACCGCGAACAGAAAGTGAAACCCTCATCCTGAGGAGGCGCACTTGCGCCGTCTCGAAGCCTCATCCTGAGGAGGACCGCAGGTCCGTCTCGAAGCCTCATCCTGAGGAGGACCGCAGGTCCGTCTCGAAGCCTCATCCTGAGGAGGACCGCAGGTCCGTCTCGAAGCCTCATCCTGAGGAGGACCGCAGGTCCGTCTCGAAGGACGAGGCTCCACCTTAGAGGTATTTCCGCAGCTCCGATGTATAAGGTTGGTAACCCGCGCGGGCATAAATCTCAGCTGTGCGTTTGCTCTGTGTCAGCACCCCAACCATCACCTGCCCAAGCCCTTTGCGCCGCGCATCATCTTCGCAGGCCGCCATCAATGCCTGACCCACGCCCGCGCCGCGCGCCGCCGCCTCAACAAAGAGTTCACCGATATAGCCAAACCGACGCTCCGCCTCGATCACGAACAGCGGATTTTCCTCAACCAGTATGATGGCCCAACCGATCGCGCGCCCGTCTTGCTCTGCCACAAGGACGCGGCCCTGCTTGTCAGCAACAGCCTTCATCAGCACCGGCAAATAATTGTCGGCCACCTGTGGGTCCAAGCGCCGATTAGGCTCCACCTCATGCTCATAGGCCTGCGACCCCCGAATAAACGAAAGCGCCGCCGCCCTGTCGCGCTGAAGATCAAAATCTCGAATATGAAAATGCATGGCCAACCCTAACAGCCCCACTTAATCTTCTCTAAAAACTGTCATGCCCCTGCCCTGACTTGATTAGGTTATTGACCGGGGCATCCACCTTCCTTTGATGCATTAAAGCTGGATCGCCCGATCAAGTCGGGCGAAGACAAAATTTTTTATGAACGGCCCGTCGAGCCCCACATCCCACCACCCTCAGTGTCGCCCCGGGGCTTGACCCCGCGCCCCATCTTCTCGCGTCAGTCTAAAACCCAACACCCTCATGCCTCAAGGAGGCGCACTTGCGCCGTCTCGAAGCCTCATCCTGAGGAGGACCGCAGGTCCGTCTCGAAGGACGAGGCCCCAACTCCAAATTCCGTCATGCGCGGGCTCGACCCGCGTAACCACGTCTTCCCACAATACGTGCCGCAAAGACGTGGGCGGCCCGATCAAGTCCAGCCATGCAAAACCTCAAAGCATGAAAAATGATGCCCAGCGCGCCCTAATCACTATACCTAGGGCCTCATTGACATCTGCTCCGGACTTTGCCGCCATATACCTGCCATGACAAACAAAACCGCCACCTCAGATTTCGTGACGCTCACAGTCCCACTGCCCGATGAAGCGGCGACCCGCGCGCTGGGCGCAGCGCTGGCGAGCGCTCTCCGCCCTGGCGATTTTCTGGCGCTGACCGGCGATCTGGGCGCCGGCAAAACCGCCTTGGCGCGCGCCCTCATTCAGGCCCGCTTTGGCCCCGGCGGCGAGGACGAAGACGTGCCAAGCCCCACCTTCACGCTGGTTCAAACCTACGAGACGCCCGACCTCCTCATCACCCATGTCGATCTCTATCGGCTGGACGCGCCTGAAGACATCCGCGAGCTGGGCCTCACCGACGCCTTGGACGAGGGCGCGATCTTGATGGAATGGCCTGAAAAATGGAGCGCGCTGCCCGCCACCCGCCTCGACATCACGCTCACCCTTGTGGGAGAAACAGCCCGCACCGCCCATCTCACCGGGCGCGGCGCATGGGGGCCGCGTCTACAAAACCTATCGCTGACGTTAAAGGCCTGATGACACCAAACCGCTATGCTGCCTCCCACCATCCCGCTTCGCATTTCAATGGATAAGCCTCTGCCCATGACGTCACGCGACGAGACGATCCGCGCCTTTCTCGACCGTGCCGGTTGGGGCGATGCCATCCGCGCCGATTTGGCGGGCGATGCCTCGACGCGTCGCTATGAGCGCTTGCGCGGACCGCGTGGGCGCGCCGTCTTGATGGATTGGCCCCGTGCGTCTGAAGCGCCCGTGCCGTCGGGCCAGCTTTCCTACAGCCAGATCGCGCATCTCGCCGTCGATTGCCGTCCTTTTGTTGCGGTCTGTGATTATCTGACCGCGCGGGGTCTCGCTGCGCCTGAAATTTTTGCGCGCAATCTCGAAGACGGCCTTCTGCTTTTGGAAGATTTGGGCGACGCGGTTTATGGCCCTGCCATCGACGCAGGCCGCGGACCCAATGACGTCGCGCTGGACGAGATGTATCGCGCTGCTATCGATGTCGTGATCACATTGCAAAATGCGCCAGCCCCCGACGAACTGCCGGTGGGCGATGGCTCCATGCATCGCGTCCCGCTCTTTGACGACAGCGTTTTTCGCGCCGAGCTTAACGTGCCGCTCGATTGGTATTTCCCCGTGGTGCTCGGCCGCGAAGCGACAGCGGACGAGCGCGCCGCCTATCACGCCATCTGGAGCGATCTCCGCCCCCTGATTGATGCTGGTCCCCGTACGCTGTTCCTGCGCGATTTCCATTCGCCCAACATGCTCTGGCTCGCGGCCAATGAAGGCTTGCGCCGCGTTGGCCTGATTGATTTTCAGGACGCGCTGATCGGTTCGCGCGCTTATGATCTTGTTTCCGTCTTGCAGGACGCTCGCAAGGATGTGCCCGTGGCACGCGAACAGGCGATGCTCGATCTTTATGTGGCGCGGGCGCGGGTTGAGTTGGCAGGTTTTGACGAGCCGGAATTTCGCGCCGCCTATGCCGCCCTTGGTGCCGAGCGCGCGCTGCGCCTCATCGGGCTGTGGCCGCGCCTTTTAAAGCGCGATGGCAAGCCGCATTATATGGCCCATATGCCGCGCACCATGGACTATCTCAAACGCAATCTCGCTCATCCTGCGATGCATCCTCTCAAACAATGGCTGGAAGCGCATATGCTTCTCCGCGATTGAACTTTCGGAGCACTCCTTATGCAGATCAAACGGGCAATGGTGATGGCGGCGGGCAAGGGCACGCGGATGCGGCCTTTGACTGACACCATGCCTAAGCCCCTTGTCCCTTTCATGGGACGCCCCTTGATCGATCATGTGTTGGACCGCCTTGCCGAAGCAGGCATCGAAGACGTGATTGTCAACACGCATCACTTTGCCGACATGTTGGAGGCACACCTTGCGCTGCGCCATCTCCCCCGCATCATCTTGTCAGACGAACGCGCCCAATTGCTCGACACCGGCGGCGGCACCAAACACGCCTTACCGTTGTTAGGCGACGAGCCGATCATCACCTTTAATTCAGATAGCGTTTGGGCCGAGCAAGGTGGCGATGCAATCCGTTCGCTGATGAATTCGTTTGATCCTACCCGTATGGACGCGCTGTTGATGCTCGCCGAGGTCAAGCGCACCATCGGTTTTGTCGGGCGCGGCGATTTTGACAGAGATGAGGCAGGCCGCCTCATTCGTCGCGCGCCCGAAGGCACCGCGCCTTTCATGTTTGCTGGCGTCCAGATCATCAAGCCTGCGCTTTTTGTCGATGGGCCGGACGGGGCTTTTTCGACCAACCTTATCTGGGACCAGCTCTTGGCCAAGGGTCGTCTCTATGGTCATTGCATGCAAGGCACATGGATGCATGTCGGCACGCCGGAAGATCTTGCCCGCGCAGAAGCATTCGTCCACGACCTTGGCGGCGCGGCGCGCTAAGCTGGCGTCATGTCCAAGGATTCGCTCCCACCGCGCCTTTACACCATTCCCTCCGGCACGCCTTTTCTCGACGCGTTGGCCCGCACTCTTTTGGCTGATCCGAGTTTGGGCGGAAAACTGGGGACAAATATTCCCCTCGCCGATCTGACGATTCTTCTCCCCACCCGGCGCGCTGTCCGTGCGCTGGGGGATGCTTTTTTGCGAATCGGTGGAGGCGTCGCGCTGCTTCTCCCCGCTATTCGACCGCTCGGGGACGTCGATGAAGACGAGCTTGTGCTCAATGCGACACCTCGACATGAATTGGCTCGAAACCTTGCAGGAAAGGCTCGAATTCCGAGCCCGATCGAGCCCCTGGAACGCCAGCTTCGACTGGCCCGGCTGATCCTCGATTTGGAGGGTAATCCTGCAGACGGCGACATCGTGCGCGCCTTGTCGCTGGCCTCTGATCTGGCGCGGTTCCTTGATATGGTTGAGACCGAACGCGTTGATATTAAAGGAATTTCCGACATTGTGCCCGACGAGTTTGCTGAGAATTGGCAGCTCACCATCGAGTTTTTGAAACTCATCACGGCGCGCTGGCCCGCCGAATTAGACCGCCTCGGGCTCATCGATCCGGCCGAGCACCGCAATCTTTTGCTCGACGCTGAAACCGCATCATTGGCCGGGGATATCCCGAAAAGCCCAATCATTGCAGCAGGTTCCACCGGCTCGATCCCCGCGACCGCGGCTCTTTTGGCGACCATTTCGCGCCTCCCCAACGGCGCGGTGGTGCTCCCCGGCCTCGATCTTATCCTCGACGAGGATAGCTTTTTGGCCGCCCCGCACTCCCATCCCCAATACGGCATGAAGCAACTTTTGACCCTGATGGGCGCTACACGAAAAGACGTAACCCTTTGGCCTAATTGCGAAATTTCAGACACGCAGACCGCCCGCACCCGCTTCCTATCCGAAGCCATGCGGCCTGCCGAGACCACCGAAAAATGGCGGGGACAACTCGAAATCCTCACCCATGAGGCTCGGAAAAGCTCGAGCCTTTCGAGCGTTTTCCTGCAAGAAATCGAGACAATTCATGCCGAGGCTCAGACGATCTCTCTGATGATGCGTGAGGTCATCGAAACCCCGGGGAAAACCGCAGCACTGGTGACCCCCGACCGGGCATTGGCGCGTCGTGTCGCCATGAACCTGCGCCGCTGGGGCATTGCAATCGATGATTCGGGCGGTCGCCCGCTTGCTCAAATCGCGCCCATGGCCTTCCTTGCCCATGTCGCCCAGATGGTCGCCGGAGACTTCGCGCCGATTGAATTGCTCGCATGCTTGAAGCACCCACTGGCCTCGCTTGGTCGCCAATCTGTCCGCTTACGGAATGATATTCGCGCGCTCGAAATGGTAATCTTGCGCGGCCCGCGTCCGGCCCAAGGGATCGCCGGTTTACGCAAAGCCATTGACGCAGCTGAAAAGCAAGGTCGACACAACGCGCGCTGGGCTGATTTGCGCAAGCTAATCGACCGGCTGGAAAAAGCCACCGGCCCGCTCGCCGCTTTGCTAGCCGAACACGACGCGCCCTTTATCGAAGTCTTGCGCGCCCACGTTGCTTGTGCCGAAGCCATTGCCGCCAGTGACGACAAGGACGAAGGCTTGGGCCTTTGGGACAAGGAAGAGGGTGACGCGGCATCCAGTTTCATCAGCAGCTTGATGGATGTGGCACCTGTTCTAGGTGAGATTAAGACATCGTCCTATAAGCAGGTCTTTTCGGACCTCGCCCGCGCGCTTGTTTTGCGCCCGCGCTTTGGGGCGCATCCGCGTTTGTTTATCTGGGGCCCGCTTGAAGCGCGGTTACAACATGCTGACCGTATGATCCTTGGTGGCTTGAACGAAGGTGTCTGGCCTGCCGAAGCGCGCATTGATCCTTGGCTCAATCGCCCGATGCGCAAATCATTGAGGCTTGAGCCGCCCGAACGCCGCATCGGTTTGGCGGCGCATGATTTTGTTGAAGGCGCGAGCGCGGCGGAAGTTTTCCTCACGCGCGCCTTGAAAGTTGATGGCGCGCCCACCGTCGCCTCGCGCTGGCTGTTGCGCTTGCAAGGCCTCGTCAAAGGCATGGGCTTCGAAGATGCATTGAAAGCACCGCAATGGATGGCATGGGCGGCAAGCCTTGACGAGATGGGCGAAGCGCAACCCATTGCCCGGCCATCACCATGCCCACCGGTGGAGGATCGCCCGACGCGTTTCAGCGTCACCGAAATCGAAACCCTGATCCGTGATCCCTATTCGATCTATGCCAAACATGTGCTGGGTTTGAAGCCACTCGAAGACATTGACGCGAGCATTGCGGCGGCCGAACGCGGCACCATCATCCATGCTGCGTTAGAGAAATTCGTCAAAGCCTATCCCGACAGATTGCCCGACAATGCATACGATGAATTGATCCGCCATGGCCGCCTAGCTTTTGCCGACACGATGGACCGCCCAGATGTGGCCACCTTCTGGTGGCCGCGCTTTGAGCGTATCGCGGAATGGATTGTTGAGTTTGAAACCACGCATCGCCTCGACATGACGCTGGCACACGCCGAAATCCAAGGCGAAATCGAAGTGAGCGATACGCTTAAGCGCAAAGTAAAACTACGCGGGCGCGCCGACCGCATCGACGTGATGACAGACGGCAGCCTCGCTATTATCGATTACAAGACCGGCCAGGTGCCCGGCAAGCGTGAAGTGGAAATCGGCCTTGCGCCGCAGCTGCCGCTTGAAGCGGCGATGGCGCTGCGCGGCGGCTTCGGTGACGAATTGAAACAGGAAACGTCGAAGCTCATGTTTCTGCGTTTGACCGGCGGTGCCAAGGCTGGCGAGAAGCGCGACATTCCGTTGGATGGCTTGGTTGAAAATACATGGGCGAGCCTCATCAAGCTCCTCACGCAATATGAAGATGTGGCCACGCCTTATCTCTCGCACCCGCGTCCGCAATTTCTCGGCCGCTTTGCTGAATTCGATCATCTGGCCCGCGTCAAGGAATGGTCCACCAGTGGCGAGGGTGGCGAATGAGTAAGAGCCTCGAAACCAAAAAGCGCAATCCTGCTGACGACCAACAGTTGCGCGCGTCGAACCCGCAAGCCTCTGTCTGGGTGTCGGCCAACGCTGGCGCTGGCAAAACCCATGCGCTGACAACGCGCGTGACGCGCCTGTTGCTGGTAGGCACCGAGCCTGAGCGCATTCTTTGCCTCACCTATACGAAAGCGGCGGCGGCTGAAATGTCATCACGCCTCTATCAACGCCTCGGCGATTGGGCGATGGAGGAGGATGAAACTCTGGCGCTCGCTATTGCCAATATCGAAGGCCCGTTGCCCGACAAAGCGAAGCTGGTGCGTGCGCGGCGTCTGTTTGCGCGCGCCATCGAGACACCGGGTGGTTTGAAAATTCAAACGATCCATGCCTTCTGCCAAAGCTTGCTGGGACGCTTTCCGCTAGAGGCGGAAGTGCCGCCCAATTTCAATGTGCTGGATGATCGCGGCGCGGCGGAGCTTCTGGCAAATGTGCGCGAGCATGTGCTGGAACTGGCGCGCGACGATGCCGAAAGCCCCTTGGGCCGTGCGCTTTCCTTTGTTGTCGGGCGGATTGATGAGACGACATTCGACAAATTAATGGGCGAGATCACCGGCAAGCGCGCCGCCTTCGGGCGGCTGCTGACCGAACATGGATCGGTTGAGAAAATCGTCGAGGCCTTGCGCGATGAACTGGGTGTGTTGCCGGGCGATACGACAGAAAGCGCCAAGGCGGCATTTTTTGGCAAAGAACAATTTGACGAAGTCGAACTGAAGAAGGCGGTCGCTGCTCTGCAAAGCGGCACCAAGACCGATATAAAATTTGCCGAGGTTTTTCAAAGGGTCTTGAAGACCAAAGCAGCGCGCGCCCAGACGCATGATGACTATGTCGGTATCTTTCTGATCCAGTCCGGCGCGCCGCGCGCCAAGCTGATCACCTCAAAGCCCGCCAAGGCGCATCCCGACGTCGAGGTGTTTCTCGGCGACGAGCAGCAACGTGTTCTCGGGCATGTGCAATATCTCAAAAGCGTGCATGTGGCTGAAGCCAGTGAAGCAATCTTGCGATTGGCGATTGAAATTCTGTTGGAGTTTTCCCGCGTCAAACGTCAGCGCGCCTTTCTCGATTATGAAGACATGATCGCACATACACGCGAGCTTTTGCTGGCGGGCAATATGGCACCATGGGTGCTCTATAAGCTTGATGGCGGCATCGATCACATTCTGGTGGATGAAGCGCAGGACACCAGCCCCGACCAATGGGATGTGGTGGCCGCTCTGACCGATGAGTTTATGTCAGGCTCTGGCGCGCGCGAGTTGACGCGCACAATTTTTGCAGTGGGGGACGAAAAGCAATCGATCTATTCGTTTCAGGGCGCAGACCCTAAGCGTTTTGATCTGATGCAGCATTATTTTGAGGCCCGCGTTAAAGGCGCAGACCTCACTTGGGACCCTGTGCGTCTGGTGCGCTCGTTCCGCTCGACGCCGCAGGTTTTGCAAGCGGTGGATGCGGTATTTGCAGGCGAGGTGGCGCGTGCGGGGCTCACTGCGTCAGGCGATGTGGACGGTCACGACCCTGTGCGCCGCGATGATGCAGGCCGCGTCGAACTTTGGGAGTTGGAGCAGCCAGATGAACCTGATGCGAGCGAGCCGTGGGACGCGCCGCTCAATTATGTGAGCCAGGCCGATCCGATGGCGAAACTCGCCGACCGTATCGCCGAGACGATTGGCGGCTGGATTGCGCGCGGCGAAATCCTGCCAAGCAAGGGCCGCCCGATTGAGCCGGGCGATATCTTGATCCTTGTGCGCCGCCGCAATGCCTTTGTCTCGGAGATGGTGCGCTTGTTAAAGAAGCGCAACATTGCTGTGGCCGGTGCTGACCGCATGGTGGTGACCGACGAAATTGCCGTGATGGATTTGATGGCACTTGGGCACTTCACGCTATTGCCCGACGATGATCTGACGCTGGCTATCGTGCTGAAAAGTCCGCTTGTTGGGCTTGATGAGGACGAGCTGTTTCAACTGGCGCATGGGCGCGGGAAGGCCACGCTCTGGCAAAACCTACAGGCGCGCGCAGGCGAGACGCCGCGCTTTGGAGAGGCTTGTGCTTTGCTCGAACGGATGTTGAAGCGCGCCGACTTTGAACCGCCGTACGAATTTTTTGCTCATGTGTTGAGCGAAGAAAGAGGCCGTCTCAAATTACTGGCGCGTCTTGGCCGCGATGCCAGCGACCCGATTGATGAGTTTCTCAATCTGGCGCTCGACTATGAACGCGACCATGCCGCCTCGATGCAAGGGTTTCTGCATTGGACCGGGCAGGGCGGGGCCGAGATCAAGCGCGACATGGACAAAGGGCGCAACGAAGTGCGCATCATGACGGTGCATGGCGCAAAAGGGCTGGAGGCTGAAATTGTTTTCATGCCTGATACCTGCGGTGCGCCAGGCGCGCAGCACGACCCGGCTTTTTTGAATCTGACGGGGGAGCCGCCGCTGCTCGTTTGGCCGATACGCAAGGATGAGGAAGACGCCGCGAGCGCTGAGGCGCGCGAACGCCATCGTCTAGCGCAAGCGGAGGAATATCGCCGCCTTCTCTATGTGTCGATGACGCGCGCCCGCGACCGGCTTTATGTTTGTGGCTATCAAGGCGCGCGCGAGCCAGCACCTGATTGTTGGTACAATCTAATTGCAGGCGCTTTCAAGCCGCTGGCCGAGGAGATGAAAGACGCCGACGGCCACACGGTCTGGCGGCTCGACGGCGAGCAGACACGGCTCGTCAAAACCGAAGATGTGGTCGAACCCGCGCGCCATGACGCCTTGGGCGCATGGGCGCAAGCGATGGTGGCAAGCGAACCCTCGCCGTCGCGCCCGCTCGCCCCATCGCGTCTGCCGCCAGATGGACAAGACGAGCCCGCCGCGCTGTCGCCACTGGCGGGCAACAAAGCCAAACGTTTTCTGCGCGGCACGCTGATCCATCGCTTGTTGCAAACGCTGCCGAACCTGCCCGATGACGCGCGCGAAGCCGCCGCTCGTCACATGCTGGAAAGCCCGGCGCATGAACTTGACGCCGCCGCGCGCGATGAGATCGTGGGCGTGACGCTGAGCGTGTTGCGCGATCCAGATTTCGCTGAAATTTTTAGCGAGGGCAGTCGCGCTGAGGCGGCCCTCGTCGGTCAGATCGATTTTGCCGGACAGCCGGTGCTGGTGTCGGGTCAGATCGATAGGCTCTGTGTCACAGCGACACGTGTTTTAGTGATCGATTACAAAACCAACCGTCCGGCACCGCCGAAAATCGACGATGTGCAGTCGGCCTATTTTGCGCAAATGGCGGCCTATAGGGCAGTTTTGCGGCAAATTTATCCCGACCGAGAGGTCGTCTGCGCGCTCCTTTGGACGGACGGCCCCCGCCTGATGGAGCTGCCTGCCGAGCGGCTAGATTTAGCGCTGGCGAGCCCTTCGCGTGAACCTTGACCTTGAGGGGGCGGCTTCTTAGATTCAAACCAACAGACGTTGACTTGGTCTTTGGGCACAAAAGCCCTAAGGCTCGTTTTATCAAAGCGCTATCGAGCGCTCAGGTGGGCAGAATTTAAGCCGACCCGGAAAGGAATGAGATGACTGAACACATCACTGACGCCTCCTTCGAGAGCGACGTTCTCGACGCTACCGGCCCGGTTCTGGTCGATTTTTGGGCGACATGGTGTGGCCCATGCAAGCAGATCGCCCCGTCGCTTGAAGAGATTGCCAAGGAATATGGCGGCAAGCTGCGCGTCGCCAAGATCGACATCGACGAAAATCCCAACACGCCAACCAAATATGGTGTGCGTGGCGTGCCGACCATGATGATTTTCAAGGACGGCCAAGTGGCGGCGACCAAGGTTGGCGCGCTGCCCAAGGGCAAGATCGTCGAGTGGATTGAAGCCTCGATCTAATCAAGACTGAAATCGCGAATTTGAGGGCCGGTGTCAAAACCGGCCCTTTTTCTATGCGGACGCAACGTCAAAGGCCGCATTCCCCTTGGACTCTGTGCGGCCAAATGTGCTTGAGTTGGAGCTTCGGCAGGTCGGGATTGAACTTGGCTTGTCTCGGCCGAGCGGGGAGGCCGAAACCTTCGGGGAGGCCAAAACCTTCGGGGAGGCCGAAACCTTCGGGGAGGAAGGTCTATGGAACAATTAAGCGCGATGGATGCCTCGTTTCTGTATTTTGAAACAGCAAACGCACCGATGCATATTGGTAGCGTCGCCATCTACGACCAATCGACGGTCAAGGGTGGCGTGCTGGGCTTCAAGGAAATTTTGAAAAATTATGAGGCGCGCTTGCATATGGCGCGCTCGTTTCGTCAACGGGTCGTCCGTGTACCTCTGAGCCTCGACCATCCTTACTGGATTGAGGACCCGGACTTTGATCTGGAATATCACGTTCGTCATATCGCGCTGCCCAAGCCTGGCGACTGGCGACAGCTTTGCATTCAGGTGGCGCGCCTTCAGGCCCGCGCGATGGACACGACACGCCCGCTCTGGGAATTTACGGTGATCGAAGGTCTCGACAATGTTGAGGGCTTGCCCAAGGGCAGTTTTGCGGTGGTCGCCAAAGTCCATCATGCGGCGATTGACGGCGTGTCGGGCGCAGAATTGACGGCGGCGATCCATGATCTGGACCCAAACGCCGTGCCGACGCCGCCTGAAAAGCCATGGATGCCTGAACATATACCCAATGCGGTTGAGTTGCTGTCGCGCACCTCGATCAACAATGTGCGCCATCCCTTCAAGCTCGCCCGTGTGGTGGCTGAAAGCATGCCGTCTCTGGCGCGGCTTGGCATTGGCTTGTCGGCTGGTAAACTGAAGCGTACTGGCACCGTGCCGCGCACGCGTTTTAACGGCAAGGTGGGCCCGCATCGTGTGTTTGACGGGCGTTCGTTCAAGCTCAACGACGTGCGCGCCATCAAGAGCGCGGTCGCAGGCGCGACTGTCAATGACGCCATCCTCGCTGTCGTCGGCGGGGCGCTGAACAAATATCTCACGGCGAAAAATGAACTACCCAAGGAGTCGCTGATCGCCATGGCGCCGATTTCGGTGCGTTCAAAAGATCAGCAAAAGACGGCAGGCAATCAGGTCAGCGCCATGGTGGTGGCCGTGCGCTCCGACATTGAAGATCCGCTGGAGCGCTTGATCGCGGTTTATGAATCAACCACCAATTCCAAGGAAATGACCAACGCGATCGGCGCCTCAACGCTGACGGACTATTCGCAGTTCATTCCGTCCACCGTGGCGGGGCTGGCGGCGCGGCTTTATACCAATCTCGGATTGGCAAACCGCATCATGCCGATCTTCAATACGGTCATCACCAATATTCCCGGCCCGCAAGTGCCGCTCTATATGACCGGCGCGCGCCTCATCACGCAGTTTGGGTTAGGGCCGATCCTTGATGGCATGGGCATCATCCATCCGGTGTTTAGCTATTGCGGTGAGATCACCATCTCCTTCACCTCATGCCGCAAAATGATCCCAGACCCGGCTTTTTATGCGCAATGCATTCAGGAGTCCTTTGACGAAATGCTGGCAGCAACCACGGGCCAGCAGGCAAAGGCAGAGGTGGCTCACGCTTCACCCAAAAAAGCCAAGGCAAAGAAAGCCAGTGTAAAGAAGGTCAAGCCGAGCGAGCCTGCGACGCTGACCGAAAAACATATCGAGGCGGCGGAGTAGTGATGCGCTATCCGTGGCGGGCGAGCACGGCGCCTGCAAGATAGAGCGAGCCACAAATGAGAACGCGCGGGCTGGTGTGGCCAGTCCGCGCCATCACATGCGAAAAAGCCTCGTCGAGCGAGGTGGCCGTGGCGGCATTGAGCCCGCCCGCGCGGGCGGCGTCTGCCAGGGTTTGCGGTGACAAGCAGGCGGGCTCGTTCGGGAGGGCGATGGTTTCGACATGGGTCGCAAGGCCTGCAAAGGGTGCAAAGAACCCACGCGCATCCTTGGTATCTTTCATGGCCGTGATGAGATAGAGCGGCGCGGGCCGCGCGGTATCCAGATCAGCCATCAACAGCGCGATGGCGCGCCCGGCCTGCGGGTTATGCCCGCCATCCAGCCACAACTCACCATGCGCGGGCAGACGCTCCACTAGTGGACCGCGCGTCAGCCGCTGCATACGGGCGGGCCAATCGACTTCGCGCAAGCCGCGCGCAATGGCGTCGGTTTCGAGCGGCAGCATGGAAGCCTGGCGCAGCGCGCAAATGGCGATACCTGCATTCTCGATCTGGTGTTGGCCGAGCAGCTTGGGAAGCGGTAAGTCGAGCAAGCCGAACTCATCTTGATAGACGAGGTGACCGTGTTCCTCGTGTGTCGAAAAATCCTGGCCGGCAAAAAACAGCGGTACGCCAAGCGCGCTTGCCTGCGCTTCAATGACGCCGCGCGCTTCGTCTTTTTGCAAGCCGACCACCGCCGGCACGCCGCGCTTCAGAATGCCCGCCTTCTCGCCGGCGATAAGCTCGATCGTGTCGCCGAGAAACGCCTGATGGTCGAGATCAATCGGCGTGATGATAGTGATCGCGGGACGCTCCACCACATTGGTCGTGTCATAGCGCCCGCCCATGCCCACTTCGAGGATCAACGTATCCGCGTCGGCGCGCGCAAAGGCCAGCATGGCAACGCAGGTGGTGATCTCAAAAAAGGTGATGGGCTGGCCATCGTTGACGCGCTCGCATTCATCCAGCAGCGCAGCGAGATAAATCTCGTCGATCTCCATGCTGTGGGGATGGGCGGCAAGGCGAATGCGCTCATGGAAACGCACCAGATGCGGCGACGTATAGGCATGGACGCCGTAACCCGCCGCTTCAAGCATAGCGCGTAGATAGGCCGAGACAGAGCCTTTGCCGTTGGTGCCGGCAATGTGAAAGGTTGCGGGCAATTGGCGCTGCGGCGCGCCGAGGCTCGCGAGCAAACGCTCGATACGCTCAAGCGACAGGTCGATGAGCTTGGGATGCAGCTTGGTCAGCCGCTCAAGGATGACGTCGCTTTTGTCGGGGTTGGAATCTGAACCGCTCAATTCAGACGCGGCCCGCCCGCGCAGGTACGCCCGAGAGCGGTGCGAGCTTGGGCTTGTGTGTCAGAATGCGGATGGTGCGCGCCAGTGTTTCCTTCAACTGATGGCGATGCACGATCATGTCGATCATGCCGTGATCAAACTGGAACTCCGCCTTCTGGAAATCCTCGGGCAGCTTTTCGCGGATCGTCTGCTCAATGACGCGGCGGCCAGAAAAACCAATCAACGCGCCGGGCTCGGCAATGTGAATGTCGCCGAGCATGGCATAAGAGGCGAGCACGCCGCCGCTGGTCGGATCGGTCAGCACGACGATGTAAGGCAGGCCCGCTTCGCGCAGCATTTGTACGGCCACAGTGGTGCGCGGCATCTGCATCAGCGACATGATACCTTCCTGCATACGCGCGCCGCCTGAGGCCGCAAAGAGGACGTAAGGTGCATGTTTTTCAAGCGCGACTTCTGCCCCCTTGATGATGGCTTCGCCCGCCGCCATGCCGAGCGAGCCGCCCATGAAGGCAAAGTCCTGAATGGCGACGACGATCTCGATGCCATCGAGCGGCCCATGCGCCACCGTCACGCTGTCTTCGCGGCCGGTTTTGGCGCGGGCATCCTTTAGACGGTCTGGGTATTTTTTCTGGTCGCGAAATTTCAGCGGATCGAGCGGAACGCCCTGCACAGGCACATTCTGAAATTGCCCCGCATCAAAGATCGAACCGAGACGCGCGGCTGTCAGCAGCTTCATGTGATGGTTGCAATGCGGGCAGACATTGAGCGCCGCATCAAGATCACGGTGGAAGATCATCTCATTGCAGGCCGGGCATTTGCGCCAGAGGTTGTCCGGCGTGTCGGCCTTCTTCTTGAAGACGCGCTGAATCTTCGGGCGGACAACATTGTTGATCCAGTTCATCGCATTCTCTCCTATTCAGCCGCCGGAACACGGGCGTCATGAACGCTTTGCGCTAGATCGGAAACGAGGGCGAGCACTTTTGCAGCGCCTCCGGATTTCAGTTTGCCTTGACCATCAAGCTCGCTGGCGATGGCTGACACAATGGTTGAGCCAACAACGGCCCCGTCGGCAGCTTGCGCAATGGCGGCGGCTTGGGCTGGCGTGCGGATGCCAAAGCCGACAGCGACCGGCAGGCCCGTGTGGCGCTTGATGCGCGCGACGGCTGCGGCCACATCGCGTGCTTCTGGTGACGCCGATCCGGTGATGCCATTGATCGAAACGTAATAGACAAAGCCAGACGTATTGGCGAGCACGGCAGGCAGGCGCTTGTCGTCGGTCGTCGGTGTTGCCAGACGAATGAAGTTGAGGCCCGCTTGCATGGCAGGTTTGCACAGCTCGTCGTCTTCTTCGGGCGGTAGATCGACAACGATCAATCCGTCAACGCCAGCGTCTTTTGCGGCGGTGAGGAAGGCGGCAACGCCCATGTGATAGATCGGGTTGTAATAGCCCATCAGCACGATGGGGGTCTCGCCATCGCCCTCGCGGAAGCGGCGCACCAGATCGAGCGTCTTGTGCAATGTCGCGCCGGATTTGAGCGCGCGTTGGGATGACGCCTGAATGGCAGGCCCATCAGCCATTGGATCGGTGAAGGGCATGCCCAGCTCGATCACATCGGCACCGGCAGCGGGCAAGCCTTTGAGGATGTCAAAGCAAGCATCGAAATTTGGATCGCAAGCCGTGATGAAAGTGACAAAAGCAGCGCGGCCTTGCGTCTTCAGTTTAGCGAAGCGTTGGTCGAGGCGTGTGGTCATGCGCTGGCACTCCCAATGGTCTTATAGCCCTCCCCCGCCCTTTTCTTCGCGCCTACGCGCGAGGGGAGGGAGGAGGGTTGGGAGGGGGTGAAGCGGCAGAAAGAGTCTTGCGAAGAAGCACCCCCACCCGGATTGCTGCGCAATCCGACCTCCGCCCTCAAGGGGGAGGTGAATAGAAAGAGATCACTCACAGCGTCACCCCCAGATGTTCGGCGACCGAGAACACATCCTTGTCGCCGCGACCTGACAGGCAGACGAGAATGATCTGATCCTTGCTCATCGTGGGCGCAATCTTGGCGACATGGGCGAGCGCATGGCAAGGTTCGAGCGCGGGGATGATGCCTTCGATCTTGGAGAGAAGCTGGAACGCGTTGAGTGCTTCCTTGTCAGTCGCAGACACATATTTGACGCGGCCGATGTCGGCGAGCCATGAATGTTCAGGGCCGATACCGGGATAGTCGAGGCCAGCAGAAATCGAATGGCCTTCGAGGATCTGCCCGTCAGCGTCTTGCAGCAAATTGGTGCGGTTGCCATGCAGCACGCCGGGTGAGCCGCCAAGGATCGAGGCCGAATGCTGACCTGTCTCAATGCCGTGGCCACCGGCTTCAACGCCGATCACTTCAACGCCTTCATCGTCAAGGAAAGGATGGAACAAGCCCATCGCATTGGAACCGCCGCCGATGCAAGCGACCAATGTGTCAGGCAAGCAGCCTTCCATCTCCTGCAATTGAGCTTTGGCTTCATCGCCGATCACGGATTGGAAATCACGCACCATAGCGGGATAGGGATGCGGGCCTGCCACCGTGCCGATGAGATAATAGGTACCGTCCACATTCGTTACCCAGTCGCGCAAGGCTTCGTTCATGGCGTCTTTGAGTGTGCCCGAGCCTGATGTCACCGGGATAACTTCGGCGCCAAGCAGCTTCATGCGGAAGACGTTGGGTTTTTGGCGCTCCATGTCGGTCGCGCCCATATAGACAACGCAAGGCAGACCGAAACGCGCAGCAACGGTGGCCGACGCCACGCCATGCTGGCCAGCGCCTGTCTCGGCGATGATGCGCGTCTTGCCCATGCGCCGCGCCAGTTGGATTTGGCCGAGGCAATTATTGATTTTGTGCGAGCCGGTGTGATTGAGCTCTTCACGCTTGAGATAAATTTTTGCGCCGCCCCCGAGGCCAGCGGCCTCTGAAACACTTCGAAAATGCTCCGTTAGACGTTCGGCAAAATAGAGCGGGCTCGGACGACCCGCATAATGCGTGTTGAGGCTTTTCAGTTCGGCGTGGAAGGCAGGGTCAACCTTCGCCTCCTCATAGGCCTTTTGCAGATCGAGGATCAGCGGCATCAGCGTTTCGGCGACAAAGCGTCCGCCAAAAATGCCGAAGCGTCCACGTTCGTCAGGGCCGGTGCGGTAGGAATTCAATTTCAAACTCGCGCTCACGTCGTCACTCTTTCTTACTACGTCAGCCTGCCTTTGCAGCCCTGATGAACGCCTCAATCAATGCCGGATCTTTGACGCCCGGTGCGCTTTCGACACCTGAGGAGACATCGACCGCCTCAGTTCCCGTGATGCCGATCGCTTCGCGGACATTTTGGGGATCAAGACCGCCTGACAGCATCCAAGGCGTTTCGGGCTTCTGCCCGACAAGGAGCGACCAATCAAAGGCAAGGCCATTGCCGCCGGGCAGCGCATTTTCCATAGATTTAGGCGGTTTAGCGTCAAATAGCAACAAATCGGCACTGTCATGGTAAAGGGCTGCTGTTTCGAGATCGGCGGCGCCGGAAATGGGGATTGCCTTCATCACGGTGAGGCCGTAGCGGGTTTTAAGCTCAACCAGTCGGGCAGGCGTTTCGGCCCCGTGAAATTGAAGAATATCGGGCTTCAAAGCGGCCACAATGGCATCAAGCGTCGCGTCATCGGCATCAACGATGAGTGCCACATTGAGCACGTCATCGGGCACAAGACGGGCGAGCGTGGCAGCCGTTTGCGGCGTGACATAGCGAGGCGAACGGGCAAAGAAGTTAAAGCCGAGATAATCGGCACCGGCCTCAACCGAGGCTATCACGCTCTCAGGCGTTGAGAGCCCGCAAATTTTGACGCGTGTTGGGGAGGATGTGTGGGTCATGTCAGGCCGCCAGCGAGGCAGAAATGGCAGCCGCTGCATCATGCGGATTGACCGCATTGGTGATCGGGCGGCCAATGACGAGAACGTCTGCGCCAAGCGACAGCGCCTGAGGCGGCGTCATGATGCGTTTCTGGTCGGCAACGTCTGACCCTGCGGGACGGATGCCCGGTACGATCAATTTGAAATCCGGGCCAAGCTCGGCGCGCAAGCGTTCGATTTCATGGGCGCTGCAGACAATGCCGTCGAGCCCTGCCTTGGCCGCAAGATGGGCAAGGCGCAGCACATGGTCAGCGGGTGTGCCGGTGACGCCTGTGTCGGTGAGGTCGTCCGCATCAAGGCTTGTTAGCATGGTGACGGCAATGACGAGCGGGCGCTCCGAGCCTGCTTCGGCGGCAGCGTCAGCGGCGGCCTTCATCATGGTGAGGCCGCCTGCGGCATGCACATTGACGATGGCGGGCTTGAGCGGCAGCACGGCGCGGATGCCGCCTGCAACCGTGTTTGGGATATCGTGGAGTTTCAGATCGAGAAAGATCGGCAATCCGGCCTTGGCAACTTCGGCATAGCCTGTGGGGCCATTGGCGTTAAAGAACTCCATGCCGATCTTGACGCCGCCCACCGTGCCTTTGAGGCTTTGGGCAAGCATGACGGCACGGGCAACGTCCGTGGTGTCTAGCGCGCAGAAGATGGGGTTTCTGGGGCTCATGGGGCTCCCTTTCGCAATAAGGCTGGCTGCTTATAACACTGGCGTCGCGCCACTGGAAAGCCTTAGAGGGGGCTTTGGTCCTGTGCGACGGGCAGCGTGTTGGTCGTGGATGTAGGCGCGCTTGGCGGCACAAGGGGTGCGTGGCGACGCGCAGACTTAGCGCGCGCCTGACGCCAGCTTGCCCAGCCACCGATCAAAATACCGATCAGCATGGCCAGAATGAGTAGCAGCGCTAGCGGCATGGTGATGCCAAGGGCAGGGGTCAGCGGATCGAACGGATCAAAGCTAAAGGTGACCGCCTGACGATTGGCAATGGCAAGCAGGATCGCCAAGAGCGCGACGGGAACCAGAAGAAGCCAGCGCAGGAATTTCATAGGTTTGGATCCTCAGGGCACCATGTTGAATTGTCACCCAAGTCTTGTACCGGGGTCCAGATGCCGCTTGCACGGAGTATGGCGCTCCTAGATCCCGGCATAAAGCCGGGATGACAGGCCGCGTTTAAAGGCTAGGCAAAAGAAATTCAGTCGTTGCCGTTGTCATCGTCTTTGCCGTCATCTGCGACAAGCATATGCGCTGGAATATCGGCATTGTTGAGGCGCTCGCGCAATTCCTTGCCGGTCTTGAAGAACGGCACGAACTTTTCTTCGACGTGAACGGGCGCGCCGGTGCGCGGGTTGCGGCCGGTGCGGGCGGGGCGGCTTTTGACTGAAAACGCCCCAAAGCCGCGCAATTCGACGCGATCACCACGCGACAGCGCACCGCTGATTTCGTCGAAAATAGTTGAAACGATGCGCTCGACGTCGCGTTGATAAAGATGTGGGTTGGCTTGGGCCAGCCGGGCGACGAGTTCAGATTTGATCATTTAGGGCGTCCACCGGCTTTTGCTTGCGGCTGATACGAGAAGCGGCCTGCCGATGACAAGGAGGAGAATGGGGATTGATCCCCCGTGACCCGTCGCGTTGCCCCCCGGCACCCGTATGAACCAACCGCATCAAATGTTGTTCATTGTGGCTCAGCCTGCCAAACGCTGGTCAAGCCGTCAAGCGTAAGTGTCTTTGTCTGAAGGGTTTTTCCCGCCAGCGTCGCAAGCCCGGTGGCAAAGCCCTCACCCAGCGCGCGGGCACCCAGAAGGCCGAATTGATTATCTAACCGTTTGGGCTGCCAGGTTTCGATGGGCAGGTCCGCTGACAGATTGGCGATTTTGGCAAACCAGGCCATGGCCTGATCTTCGCCGCCGATTTCATCGATTAGCCCGTTCTGGGCAGCCTGAAAGCCGGTATAGACGCGGCCATCGCCCAGTTTGCGCGCCAGCGCCGGGTCCATCTTGCGGCGTTCGGCGACAAGCTCAAGGAACCAGTCATAAGACGAAGTGATGAGATCGTGCGTCACGGCAAGGGCGGCAGGGCTGGGTTTATGAAAGGGGCTGGGCTCGGCTTTAAGCGGCGCGGATTTCACTTCCTGCATCTCGATGCCGATCTTGTCCATCAAGCCCGCCAACTGCGTCCATTGGAACAGCACGCCGATGGAGCCCGTCAGCGTATTGCCGCGCGCCACGATATGATCGGCAGAAAGCGCTGCGATATAGCCGCCGGACGCCGCCACCGTGCCCAGCACCGCCACGACGGGTTTTTTCTCGGCCAGATGCCGTACGCTTTCATAAAGCGCCTCAGCACCTGTGGTCGTGCCACCGGGCGAATTGATCGCCAGAATGACGCCTTTGACCGCGTTGTCGTCGCGCAGGTCTTCTAGCAAGTCCTGCATGGCGCGGTCGTCAGTGATGATGCCGTTGATCTCGACCCGTGCAATTTGAGTGCGGTGAAAAGCGGGCACGTTGTTGAGCACGACGACCAGCAGCGCGAGCCCGAGGGCGGCAATCGCGCCAAAGCGCCAAAACGTCAGGTTGCGTTTCAGGTGGCGGCGGTCGGCGAGGGCATCAGCGTCGATGGTCAAAGGTGTTCTCCGCAAGCGAGTGGGGCTGGTGCATTAGCTTAGAACTATTGCCTCAAGTCAAAAAGAAAGAGCGCGTTCGGGGTGCCCAAACGCGCTCTCTCACTTGTCAGACGTTGCGAAACGTCGATTACTTCTTGTCGTCAGCGTCGCGCTTCAATGCGGCACCGAGAATGTCGCCAAGTGAGGCGCCTGAGTCCGACGAACCGAACTGGGCGACGGCGTCTTTTTCTTCGGCGATTTCCAGCGCCTTCACCGACAGCGTGATCTTGCGCGCGGCACGATCAAACATGGTGACGCGGGCATCGACTTTTTCGCCGACCGAGAAACGCTCAGTGCGCTGCTCGGAGCGTTCACGCGAAAGCTCTGCGCGACGGATGAAGGCAACCATGCCCTCTTCGCCAACAGTGACTTCGATGCCGTTTTCCTGAACCGCACTGACGGTGCCGGTGACGACAGCGCCCTTGCGGATGGTGTCGCCGAGGCTTTCCATCGGATCGCCACCAAGCTGTTTGATGCCGAGCGAGATGCGTTCTTTCTCGGTGTCAACGTCGAGCACCTGCGCTTTGACGACCTGGCCTTTGGTGTAATCGGCCATGGCTTCTTCGCCGGACCTGTTCCAGTCGAGGTCGGACATGTGGACCATGCCATCGACGTCAGTGTCCAGACCAATGAACAGACCGAATTCGGTGATGTTCTTGATTTCGCCTTCGACCAATGTGCCGACGGGGAAACGGTCAGCGAAGGTCGCCCACGGATTGTCGAGGCACTGCTTGAGACCAAGCGAGATGCGACGCTTCACCGGATCGACTTCCAGCACCATCACTTCGACTTCCTGCGAGGTCGCAACGATCTTGCCAGGATGCACGTTCTTCTTTGTCCAGCTCATCTCGGAGACATGGACGAGGCCTTCAACGCCGGGTTCAAGTTCAACAAATGCACCGTAATCGGTGATGTTGGTGACGCGGCCCGTGAACTTCGCGCTGACAGGATATTTCTGCGCAACACCTTCCCACGGATCAGCTTCAAGCTGCTTCATGCCGAGCGAGATGCGCTGCGTGTCCTGATTGACCTTGATGACCTGCACTTTGACGGTCTGGCCGATGGACAGAACTTCGGTCGGATGGTTGACGCGACGCCATGCGATGTCGGTGACATGCAGCAGACCATCAACGCCGCCGAGATCAACGAACGCACCGTAGTCGGTGATGTTCTTAACGACGCCTTCGAGGATCTGACCTTCCTTGAGGTTCTCGATGAGTTCCTGACGCTGTTCGGCGCGGGTCTCTTCGAGCACGGCACGACGCGACACGACGATGTTGCCACGGCGCTTGTCCATCTTCAGGATCTGGAAAGGCTGCGGCATGTTCATCAACGGGGTGACATCGCGCACGGGGCGGATATCGACCTGTGAACCGGGCAAGAAGGCGACGGCGCCATCGAGATCGACCGTGAAGCCGCCCTTGACGCGACCAAAGATCTGGCCTTCAACACGCTCTTGCTTTTCAAACGCCACTTCGAGGCGGATCCAGCTTTCTTCGCGCTTGGCTTTTTCGCGCGACAGAACAGCTTCACCAGCCGAGTTTTCGATGCGTTCGAGATAGACTTCGACTTCATCGCCAACGACGAGCGCGGCGGGGCGACCCGGGGTCGCAAATTCTTTCAGGGCAACGCGGCCTTCGGTCTTGAGGCCGACATCGATGATGGCGAGATCGTTTTCGATACCAACAACGGTGCCTTTGATGACGGAGCCTTCCTGCATGTCGTTGGCGCCAAAGGACGCTTCGAGCATGGCAGCAAAATCGTCGCGCGTCGGGTTCAACGCAGCTTCATTCATAGCCAATGTGTTCAGTCTCCTGATCGTGCTTTTAATCCGGCCGACGGTTGTATCCGGCGGTCTTCCCTCTGATCGTGGATAAGACCCTTTGGGGGCCGTAAAGTGCCAGAGGGCACGTGGATGTTGGGCAGAGGTTAATGGTTTCAAAAAACGGAAAAACACGCCGGAAACACAAGCATGCCAATGGCAAAACCCTCAAAGACCGATAAAACGGCTTCAAGTGGCCTAACGCATTGACTTGTCTATGATCGCGGCGGCTTCACCGAACGCCGCTTCTATAGACAAATTGGACGTATCGAGCAAGTGCGCGTCGTCGGCGGGCCGCATCGGGCTCGTCGCGCGTTCACTGTCGCGACGGTCTCTCTCGCGGGTGTCCTCAAGCACTTGTGCCTCTGAGATTAAAGACCCCGAGGTCTCGAGTTCCAACCAGCGCCGGTGGGCCCTGATTGTGGCGCTGGCCGTGACATAAATCTTCACGGCGGCGTCAGGACAAACCACCGTGCCGATGTCGCGCCCATCCAGCACTGCCCCTTTGGCGTCATGGGGCGGATTTGAAGCAAAATCGCGCTGAAACTGGAGGATGGCGTCGCGGACAGGCTGCATGACGGCGACCAGTGAGGCCCCTTCACCGGCCTCGGCGGTGCGGATAGCTTTTTCGTCGATTTTCGTCACATCAAGGTTTTGCGCCGCCTTGATGGCCTCGGCGGCATTGGAGGGCTCAAAGCCTGCATCGCGCACGGCTTGGCCCACGGCGCGATAGAGCGAGCCTGTATCGAGGTAGGCAAAACCATAATGGGTGGCGAGTTTTCGGGCGAGCGTGCCTTTGCCCGATGCTGCCGGACCATCAATGGCGATGATCATTGAGTATGCCCGACGAAGCTCGCGCCAAGCCCGCGCATCAGCCCGAGAAAATTTGGAAAGCTGGTGGCGATCATGGCGGCGTCATCGACGGTGACGGGCTTTTGCGCCCCAAGCCCCAGCACCAGAAATGACATGGCGATGCGATGATCCATGTGGGTCGCAACATGACCGCCGCCATCAACAGGGCCACCGCGCCCTTCGACCGTCATGCCGTCGTCGGTTTCGTGCACCTTGACGCCATTGGCACGCAGGCCTGCGGCGGTCGCCGCAATGCGGTCGCTTTCCTTAACGCGCATTTCATGGATACCCTCCATGACGGTATTGCCGGTCGCAAAGGCTGCCGCGATGGCCAGCACGGGGTATTCGTCGATCATGGAGGCAGCGCGTTCAGGGGGTACCACGACGCCTTTGAGTGCGCTCCAGCGAACACGCAGATCAGCCACTGGCTCGCCACCTTCGTCGTGCTGGTTCATGACCTCGATATCGCCGCCCATTTCGATGAGCGTCGTATAGAGGCCCGCGCGATGCGGATTGAGCGTGATGCCCTCGATAATGATGTCTGACCCCGGCACCACCAGCGCGGCGACCACGGGGAAAGCCGCCGACGAAGGATCGCCCGGCACGATGATGGGGCAGGGCGTCAGCTCCGGTTCGCCGGTGAGATGAATGGCCAAGCCGTTTGGTCCATGCGGCACCACATCGACCTTGGCCCCAAAGGCCTTGAGCATGCGCTCTGTGTGGTCGCGGGTGGCCACCGGCTCGATCACGGTGGTGACGCCCGGCGCATTGAGGCCTGCCAGCAGGACGGCGGATTTGACTTGGGCTGAGGCCACCGGGAGTTCATAGGTGATCGGTAGCGTGCGCGGTGCCCCTGTCAGCGTCAGCGGCATGCGCCCGCCCTCGCGCGCTTGAAAGGTCGCGCCCATGCGGGCCAACGGCGTGATGACCCGGCCCATGGGGCGGCGCGACAGCGAGGCATCGCCAATAAAAGTTGCCGTAATCGGGTGTCCGGCCACCAAGCCCATGACGAGGCGTGCGCCTGTGCCGGCATTGCCAAAATCAAGAGGCTCCTCAGGCTCCATAAGACCACCCACACCGACGCCGTGGACATGCCAGACCGCTACGCCGTCCGAACGTTCTTTCCGCGTCACACGGGCTCCCAGGCGGCGCATGGCCTCGGCTGTGGCCAGAATGTCATCACCCTCAAGCAATCCGGTGATCTCCGTTTCGCCCACGGCCAGCGTGCCGAAGATGAGGGCGCGATGCGAAATCGACTTGTCACCGGGCACGCGAAGCTTGCCGCTCAGGGCGTGGGAGGGCTCGGCAGTGAGGGGCTGGCTGGGGTTTTCAGGCAAATGGGCCAATGGTCACTTCCAATCGGGTCTTGGGTACTCAAATCTGGGCCAGCGTGCGCATGTTGCGCGGCGGTCTTAAAGAGGGGGCTGGAGCACGCCAGAGCCTGCTGGCAGGTGAGGCTCGGTATGAGGAACAAAGGGCCGTTCGCGCGAATAGGTTTTGACAGGAGCAACCGAACGTGGCAATGGAAAAAACCTTTTACAATCCGTCGGCCCGGTGAGGCGGGCGTGTCGTAAAAGATAGCGTTGCATTGACGGTTCGATCTAAATAAAAGCCCATTGCGAATGTCCAGACAAGTCGCGGGATTAATCCGCTAGGAGTGCCAAACTTGACGAAACCTGAGTTAGGAACAAAGCGCGATTGCCCAAGCTGCGCCGCCAAGTTTTATGATCTGAACAAGAACCCTGTTGCTTGCCCCAAGTGCAAGCACGAGTTCGTGCCAGAGCCGGTTGCCAAGACCAAGCGCGCCAAGCCGGTTGAAAAGCCAAAAGCGAAACCACCCGTGCGCCCCAAGCCCCGTACGGAGCCTGATGAAGACGGCAACGTGTCATTGGACGCGATGCGCGACGAAGAATTGGCAGATGATGCCGAGGAAGATCTGTTGGTAGGCATCGGCGGTGATGACGACGAGGATGATGACGACGACGCCAATGACAATGCCTTCCTGCCTGACGATGACGACGATGATGATGACGAGGATGTCTCTTCCATCGTGCGCGGCGGCGGCAAAGACGACGAATAAGGCTTGAAGGGCCCTCTCAGCAGGGGAGCCCTTCAATCAGACCAAAGGTCGCGGAATATTTTGTGCTTTTAAGCATGATTGCAGCGAAAACCGGCTTTCCCTTTGCCGGTGCTTGTTCTAAGTTCCGCCTCCATCATGAAGGGCCCGCCCCTTCGTTTGATATCAGTGGGGCCATAGCTCAGTTGGGAGAGCGCTTGCATGGCATGCAAGAGGTCGTCGGTTCGATTCCGTCTGGCTCCACCAATTAATCACCAGCATCATAAAGACCTCTAGGCCGATCACGGAAGCTTCCGTCGTTACGGGGACTTGCCGCGCATATGTGCATCGCACTAGTGGGGAATGCGTCTCTGGAGACCGCCACTTCGGGCATTTCCACCCCTTGTTCTCTGTAGGCCTCAGAGCAAGACCTCTTCAGCGATATTCGATGCACAATGATGCACGCCGATGCAGTGACTTCTGGCGCATTTTTGCTAGGAGTGTTCGTGGAATGAGACAGCCCGCGTCTGGCGCGGGTCGCAATTGCATTCAGGTTTTACTGGACTTCTAGGTTCTGTTGACAAACTGGATTCCCAAATCAGCTGAACTCTGATTCAAGATAGCTTTTGTGGAGGCTATCGTGGCTCGCTTGTTGATGGAAGATGCCGAGTGGGCATTTTTTGAACCCTTTTTGATTTCCATTCGAGGTCGCGGAGGACGTCCAGCATCGGATCATCGCCGTATTCTTGATGCTGTGTTCTGGATGGCGCGCACTGGTTCGCCTTGGCGGGATTTG